>NZ_JBIDAN010000006.1:125285-526642 GCF_043202495.1 Streptomyces sp. NPDC048185 | reverse complement strand
AGTTCTCAAGGAACGGACGCTTCCTTTGTACTCACCCTCTCGGGCTTTCCTCCGGGCGCTTCCCTTCGGTCTTGCGTTTCCGACTCTATCAGATCCTTTTCCGATCCGATTTCCTCGGTGCTTTCCAGGTTCCCGCTTTCGCGTTTCCCTTTCCGGCGGTTCCGACTTTATCAGAAGTTCTGAGCCGGTCTGACCGGCTGTTCATTTCCGATTAATCGGGAGGATGGCTTCTCCGAATTCGATGATCCAGGAGGAAGCGTATAGATGCTCACCGTCGCCCTCTGGGGTGACCCCATCTACAGGCAAATGATTGAATCTACCTCCCCGCTCGCTCCGTGTCAACGGCTCTTGCGGGAACGAAGAGGACACTAGCAGCTCCGCGGCGGCTGATGCACATCAGGCGGCCGTCGGCACGCTGGCGCTGCGCTCGGAAGCGTCTACGTCCCCCGTGTCGCCGGCCCGCACGGCACGGCCGCCGAGCACGAAGACGTAGATCAGGAAGGCCAGTTCGGCCAGCACGCCCATGGTGATGCGGGCCCAGGTGGGCAGGCCCGACGGGGTGACGAATCCTTCGATGGCGCCGGAGACGAACAGGACCAGGGCCAGGCCCATCGCCATGCCGATGGCGGCGCGGCCCTCCTCGGCAAGGGCGGTGCGCCGGGTCCGCGGGCCCGGGTCGATGAGGGTCCAGCCGAGCCGCAGACCGGTGCCCGCTGCCACGAAGACGGCGGTCAGCTCCAGCAGGCCGTGGGGCAGAACCAGACCGAGGAAGGTGTCGAGGCGGCCGGCCGACGACATCAGGCCGAACCCGACGCCGAGGTTGAGCATGTTCTGGAAGAGGATCCAGATGACCGGCAGGCCCAGGAAGACGCCGAGGATCAGGCAGAGCGCGGCGGCCCAGGCGTTGTTCGTCCAGACCTGCGCGGCGAAGGAGGCCGCGGGGTGGCTGGAGTAGTACGTCTCGTACTGGCCGCCGGGACGGGTGAGCTCCCTCAGTTCGCTGGGGGCCGCGATGGTGGACTGCACCTCGGGGTGGGTGCCGATCCACCAGCCCAGGAGTGCCGCGACGGCCGTCGATATGAGTGCGGTGGGAACCCACCAGTGGCGAGCCCGGTAGACCGCGGCCGGGAACTGCTGGGTCAGGAAGCCGGTGACGTCGCGCCAGGAGGCTCTGCGGGTGCCTGTCACGGCACTGCGCGCGCGTGCCACCAGCTGACTGAGGCGTCCCGTCAGCTGCGGGTCGGGGGCGCTGGACTGGATGAGGGAGAGGTGGGTGGCCGTGCGCTGGTAGAGGGCGACGAGTTCGTCGGTCTCCACACCGGTGAGTCGGCGCCGGCGCCGGAGCAGGGCGTCGAGGCGGTCCCATTCCGCGCGGTGCGCGGAGACGAAGACGTCGAGGTCCATCGGTGTGCCTGCTCCTCGGCTATCGTCGGCGGCTCGTCGTGGGTCAGCTTGTCGTACCGCGGCGCGGTGCGTCCTCAGCTTGGCAGACTGGCGGGGACGGGGGCAGCCAGGGAAGGGCGGCAAGCGTGAGCGAGCTGGTGACGGGCGAAGCGGTGGCGCTGGAACTGCGTCCCGCGAGGCTGCCCAGCAGGGCGCTGGCCGTCCTGCTCGATCTCGCGGTGGCCGTGGCCGCCTACGTGGCCGTCACCATCGCTCTGGTGGCGGCGACCTCGTCCCTGGACGCGGCGGCCCAGACGGCGCTGTCCCTCGCCGTTTTCGTCCTGGTGCTGGTGGGCGCGCCGATCGCGGTGGAGACCCTCAGTCACGGGCGGTCGCTGGGGAAGATGGCGTGCGGGCTGCGGGTGGTGCGGGACGACGGTGGGCCGATCCGGTTCCGGCACGCGCTGGTGCGGGGCTTGATCGGGGTTGTCGAGATCCTGTTGACGCTCGGGGTGGTGGCCTGCGTCGCCTCTCTGGTCTCGGCGCGGGGCCGTCGCGTGGGTGACGTCTTCGCGGGGACGCTCGTCGTGCGGGAGCGGGTGCCGGTGGCTCCGGCGGGCTTTCTGCCGCCGCCTCCGCCGTGGCTGGCGGGGCGCTTCTCGGAGCTCGATCTGTCCGCCGTGCCCGACGGCCTGTGGCTCGCCGTCCGTCAGTACCTGGCGCGGATGGCGCAGCTGGATCCCCAGGTCGGCTGGTCCATGGCGGAACGGCTCGCCTCCGACGTCGCGGCCCGTACGGGTGCCCCGGCGCCGCAGGGTGTTCCACCGGCCGCGTACCTGGCGGCGGTGCTGCAGGAACGACAGGCGCGGGAGGCCCGGCGGACGTTCGGCGGCGGTACGTCGCAGGGAGCGGCCCCTTCCGGGACGCCGGCGGCGTCCGTGCCGTCGGCGCAGCCGGTGACGTATCCGTCGCCCGTTTCCCCTTCTCCGGCGACTCCCCCGGCGACTTCCCCCGTGACTCCTCCGGTGGCCCCGCGGGACTCGTCGCCGGGCGAGCGCTCCGCGACCGGGTTCGTGCCGCCGGCATAGCTGCCGCCGCCGACTCGTTCCGCTTCCCCCTCACCCTGACGCTGTCGCCGCGTCACCGGTCTTATGTGCCGGCGCCCGGTTCCTGCGAGGGGAACACCGACGGCGGTGACTCCAGGTCCTCCAGTTCGACGCCGGGGGCCGCGAGGACGACGTCGCCGGCGATGTGCACGGCGTGCTGTTCGCCTGTGTCCAGGGCTGTGACCTGGTACTCGTCCACGGTGAGGGGGCCGTTGTCAGTGGCGTGTGCTTCTCTGTTCACCAGTGCCCAGGACTGGTCCACGGTGCGGGGGGCGAGGACCGGATCCGTGAGGGCGACGAGGCGTACGCGGGTGGCCGATGCCGAGGGGGTGAGGCGCAGGAGTCGGGTGGTGGCGACGAGGAAGGCCGGGGACGTTCCGGTGAAGGCGTGGGCGCGCACATTGCCTTCGGTGGCGTGTACTCCGGTGGGGTCGGTGCGGACCCAGGTGACGCCGTCGATGGCCGCGCCGCGCACCTGCCAGTCGGCTGCGTGCAGTTCCAGGCGGATGGGACGGCCGAGTTCGTCGAGAGCGAGGTCGACGGAGCCGAGGTGGTCTCCGGTGGGCGTGGTCAGCCGGGAGACGTAGCGCCAGCCGGAGGGGCCGGGGGCGCACTGGAAGTGTTCTTCTCCGAGGGGGGTGTGGTCGTGCGGATCGTGGAGCGAATATCGGCCGCGGGGCATGGGTGTCCTGGGTGGTGACGGGCTGGTCCGGCCGCTGATGCGGACGTGGCGCCAATGGAGCAGGCCCCCGGCACGGGGGTGCGGGGGCCTGCCTCGGAGGAACCGGTGACTCAGTAGCGGTAGTGGTCCGCCTTGTAGGGGCCCTCGACCTTGACGCCGATGTACTCGGCCTGCTCCGGGCGGAGCGTGGTCAGCTTGACGCCGAGGGAGTCGAGGTGGAGGCGGGCGACCTTCTCGTCCAGGTGCTTGGGCAGCACGTAGACGTCGGTCGGGTACTCGTCGGGCTTGGTGAAGAGCTCGATCTGGGCCAGGGTCTGGTCCGCGAACGAGTTGGACATCACGAACGACGGGTGGCCCGTGGCGTTGCCCAGGTTCAGCAGGCGGCCCTCGGAGAGGACGATGAGCACCTTGCCGTCGGGGAAGGTCCACGTGTGGACCTGCGGCTTGACCTCGTCCTTGACGACGCCGGGGATCTTGGCCAGGCCGGCCATGTCGATCTCGTTGTCGAAGTGGCCGATGTTGCCGACGATGGCCTGGTGCTTCATCTTGGCCATGTCCGAGGCCATGATGATGTCCTTGTTGCCGGTCGTGGTGACGAAGATGTCGGCCTTGTCGACGACCTCGTCCAGCGTCGTGACCTGGTAGCCGTCCATCGCCGCCTGCAGGGCGCAGATCGGGTCGATCTCGGTGATGATCACGCGGGCGCCCTGGCCGCGCAGGGACTCCGCGCAGCCCTTGCCGACGTCGCCGTAGCCGCAGACGACGGCGGTCTTGCCGCCGATCAGTACGTCGGTGGCGCGGTTGATGCCGTCGATCAGGGAGTGGCGGCAGCCGTACTTGTTGTCGAACTTCGACTTCGTCACGGCGTCGTTGACGTTGATCGCCGGGAACAGCAGGGTGCCGTCGCGGTGCATCTCGTACAGGCGGTGGACGCCGGTGGTGGTCTCCTCGGTCACGCCGCGGATCTCGGACGCCAGCTGGGTCCACTTCTGCGGGCTCTCGCTCACCGTGCGGGTGAGGAGCTCGAGGATGACGCGGTGCTCGTCGGACTCGGCGGTGTCGGGCGAGGGGACCTTGCCGTCCTTCTCGTACTCGACGCCCTTGTGGACGAGGAGGGTGGCGTCACCGCCGTCGTCCAGGATCATGTTCGGGCCGCCGGTGGGGGTGTTCGGCCAGGTCAGCGCCTGCTCCGTGCACCACCAGTACTCTTCGAGGGTCTCGCCCTTCCAGGCGAAGACGGGGACGCCCTGCGGGTTGTCGGGCGTGCCGTTCGGGCCGACGGCGATGGCGGCGGCCGCGTGGTCCTGGGTGGAGAAGATGTTGCAGGAGGCCCAGCGGACCTCGGCGCCGAGGGCGACGAGGGTCTCGATGAGCACGGCGGTCTGCACGGTCATGTGCAGGGAGCCGGTGACGCGGGCGCCGGCGAGCGGCTGGGCCTCGGCGTACTCCTTGCGGATCGCCATCAGGCCGGGCATCTCGTGCTCGGCGAGGGTGATCTCCTTGCGGCCGAACGCGGCCAGGGAGAGGTCGGCGACCTTGAAGTCCTGTCGGTTGTCGACAGTCGTCATTACGGGCTGCTCCTCGGGTTGGGATCGAGGTGGTTACGGCTGACCTGCGCGGCGGCGGACACAGGGGTGCCCAGAAGAGGACACAGGCATGCCCGCGTGCGCGCAGCGCAGTCCGTCGGAGGCCCTCTCTCCCTCGGCCGGTCCGTCCTCGGACCGCCCGACCGCCATCAGCAGCGACGTCTGGCTCCGTCCCAAGCTACACCGCTGAACCCCTCGTCCCCAGTCCGCCTCCGGAGACTTCCGGCCGTTCCGTGCGTGCGCGGAGCGCGAGCGGGGCCCGCCGAGCGGTTCGGCGGGCCCCGGTCGGGCGGAGAGTGAGGGGTCAGTGGTGGCCGGTGGCCGGGCCGCCCGGGGTGGCTTCGCGGTCGGGGCCCTTGGCGGCCTCGGACTCGCTGTAGATGTCCGGTTCGAGGTAGATGACGCGGGCGATCGGGACGGCGGCGCGGATGCGGGCCTCGGCGGCGTCGATGGCGGTGGCGACCTCGGCGGCCGTCTCGTCGTGCCGGACGGCGATCTTGGCGGCGACGAGGAGTTCCTCGGGCCCGAGGTGGAGCGTGCGCATGTGGATGATGCGGGTGACGGCGTCGCCGTCGACGGTCGCGGCCTCGATCTGCCGGACGACGTCGGCGCCCGCGGACTCGCCGAGCAGCAGGGACTTGGTCTCGGCGGCCAGGACGAGCGCGATCAGGACGAGCAGGACGCCGATGCACAGCGTGCCGATGCCGTCCCAGATGCCGTCGCCGGTGAGGAGGGCGAGGCCGACGCCGCCGAGGGCGAGGATCAGGCCGATGAGCGCGCCGAAGTCCTCCAGCAGGACGACCGGCAGCTCGGGGGCCTTGGCGCGGCGGACGAACTCCGTCCAGGACTGCTTGCCCCGCAGGGTGTTGGACTCCTTGATGGCGGTGCGGAAGGAGAAGCCCTCGGCGATGATCGCGAAGACGAGGACGCCGACGGGCCAGTACCAGTGCTCGAGCTCGTGCGGGTGCTTGATCTTCTCGTAGCCCTCGTAGAGGGCGAACATGCCGCCGAGCGAGAAGAGGACGATGGAGACGAGGAAGGCGTAGATGTAGCGCTCGCGGCCGTAGCCGAAGGGGTGCTGCGGGGTGGCCTCGCGCTGGGCCTTCTTGCCGCCGACCAGCAGCAGGGCCTGGTTGCCGGAGTCCGCGAGCGAGTGCACGGACTCGGCGAGCATCGACGACGAGCCGCTGAAGAGGAACGCCACGAACTTCGATACAGCGATCGCGAGGTTGGCGCCGAGTGCCGCCACGATCGCTTTGGTGCCGCCTGACGCGCTCATGTGTCGCGTTGTCCCTTCGCCTTCGCCTGCGTGTGTACGCCGCTGGGGAGGGGCTGGGCCGGTACCGGCTTTGCCCGTCCTTTGCGGTGGGTCATTGTTGCAGCCCGGCCGGGCGCCGGTGCGCCTGACCGGGTTGCCGCAATACCGTCAGACACGCACGGTGGCGCGGAAGAGCGTGCCGTTGCCGGACACTTCGGCCTTTTCGCCCGCCGGGACGAAGACGGACCGGCCGGGGGTGAGGTCGTGCTCGCCGGCCCGTACGGAGCCCGCCGTGCAGAGCAGGATCTGCGGGGCGGCGAGGGTGAGGTCGCGGGGGGCGGTCCCCTCGGGGAGGACGTGGCGCGAGAGGCGGAACTCGTCGATCGGGGTGTCGTAGACCTCCTCGCCGTCGGGGGACGCCTCCGGGCGGAGGACGCCCGGGTCGCCGGGCTCGAAGCGGACGACGCGCAGGAGTTCGGGGACGTCGACGTGCTTGGGGGTCAGGCCGCAGCGCAGGACGTTGTCGGAGTTGGCCATGATCTCGACGCCGAGGCCGTTCAGGTAGGCGTGCGGGATGCCGGCGCCGAGGTACAGGGCCTCGCCGGGCTGGAGCCGGACGTGGTTGAGGAGCAGGGCGGCGAGGACGCCGGGGTCGCCCGGGTAGTGGTGGGCGATGCCGGCGTAGGGCGCGTAGGCGCCGCCGAGGCGTTCGCAGGCGGCCGCGGTCTCGGCGACCGTGCGGGACATCTCCTCGGGGTCGGCGGTGAGGATCGCGGTGAGGACCTCGCGCAGGGCGGCGTCCTCGGGGTGGGCGCGGAGCAGGTCGACGTACGGCTTGAGGGAGGCGACGCCGAGGCCGTCGAGGAGGCCGGCGGTCTCGGTGGGGGCGCGGAAGCCGCACAGGCCGTCGAACTCGGTGAGGGCGCAGATCAGTTCGGGCTTGTGGTTGGCGTCCTTGTAGTTGCGGTGCGGGGCGTCCAGGGGGACCCCGCGGCGTTCCTCGTCGTCGTAGCCCTCCTTGGCCTGCGCCAGGTCGGGGTGGACCTGGAGGGAGAGCGGGGCGCCCGCGGCGAGGAGTTTGAGGAGGAACGGCAGGCGGGGGCCGAACCTGGCGACGGAGGCGCGGCCCAGTTCCTTCGCGGGGTCGGCGGCGACGACGTCGGCGAGGGTGCCCCGGTCGGTGCGGGAGGGGGCGCCGGGGTGGGCGCCCATCCACATCTCCGCCTGCGGTTCGCCGGTCGGCTCGGTGCCGAGCAGGGCCGGGATGGCGGTGGTGGATCCCCAGGCGTAGGGGCGGACGGTGTTGTCGAGGCGGTCCATGGGCTCTCTCTGCCGGTGCGTGCGCGGTGTGTGCGCGGTGCTTTTCCTGGTGCGTGCCTTGCGGGTACGAGATCAGGCGCCGGAGGCGAGCGCCAGGTAAACGGCGGCGAAATCCGTGATGGCGATCAGTTCGGCGAGGGTCTCCAGGTCGCCGCCCTCCTCCGGCTCGAGCTCGCTGATCGGCGTGTCGTGCCCCAGCGCCAGGTCGCGGGCGGCGGGGGCGGCGCTGAGGCCGCCGCCGGGGCGGTCGCGCAGCAGCACCACGCGCGCGTGCAGGACGGGTGCCTCGTCGACGCGGTCGCGGAAGAAGTCGTCGGGGTCGGCGGCCGCGGCGAGGCGGCCGGCGAGCAGGGTGCTGTGCGCGGCGAGCGCCTCGGGCAGTTCGGCGACGACCGCGGGGGTGCCGGCGAGTTCGGCGAGTGCGGCGGCGAAGCGGCGGCCCGCCGGTCCGGCGGAGGTGCCCTCGGTCCAGACGACGGGCAGGGAGTCGGCCACCTCGGCCGCCAGGGTCTTGGCGGGGTTGCTGTACGTCACGATGGCGGGCCCGCAGCGTTCGGCGACCTGGTCGAGGCGGTCGGCGACCTTCTCGACGGCCTCGGGCGGCGCCTCCAGCAGGCCGGTGCGGTCCAGCAGCGCGAGCAGCGGGGTGAGCAGCGCCCACAGGACGCCGGGGGCGGCGCCCGCGAGGGGCTCGTCGTGGTCGTAGGGGGCGGTCGCCATGGGGATGAACAGGCCGTGGGAGCCGTTCACCGACTCGCTGAGCGGGGTGCGGTCGGGGGCCACGGCCACGACGGTGCAGCCGCGGCGGTAGGCCTGTTCGGCGAGGAGGGCGAGGCCCGGTTCGGTGCCGTCGGGGGTGGCGATGAGCAGCAGGTCCACGGAGCCGGCCCAGCCGGGCAGTTCCCAGCGGAGGGCGCCCGCCGCGGCGGCCACGCCGGCGGGGGCGAGGCGGGCGACGGGGCTGCCGGCGCCGGCCAGGGTGCCGAGGAGGTCGGCGGCGTGGGTGGCGGCGGCTCCGGGACCGGCGATGAGGACGGCGCGGGGGCGGCCGTCCGGTTTGAGGTTGCCGACGCCGGCCTCGGCGGCGAGCCGGGCGGCGGTGCGTACGCGGGCACCGGCCTCGGCGGCGCCGCGGAGCAGGCCGCGGCGGTCGGCCTCGGCGAGGCCGTCCGGGGCGTCGAGGAGCGATTCGTCGAGCATGGCGGCAGTCTCCGATCGCCGGGGCGTTCGTTCGGTCGCGGGCGCGCGGCGCCTGGCCGGCGGTTACTCGCTACTCGGGGCGGCGGGCCTCGTCGACGAGGAGGACGGGGATGCCGTCGCGGACCGGGTACGCCAGGCCGCAGCCCTGGCCGGTGCAGATCAGCTCCGCGTCCTGCTCCTTGAGGGGGGCGTGGCAGGCCGGGCAGGCGAGGATCTCCAGGAGGCCGGCTTCGAGCGGCATGGGGGTTCCCTTCGGGGGCGGTGGGGCTCGTGTGGATCTGCTGGTCAGGGTACCGCCGGAGGGTGGGCGTGTGCCCCTGGGTGGGGCGGGGTGGCTTGGTGGGGGCGTGAGTGTGGGGGGGCGGGCGGGGTGGGCGCGGGCCGGGGTGGGGTCGGCGGTGCGGGCCGGCGCCGGCGAGGTGCCGGGGATGGGGTGGCCCGGTGGGGACCCGGCGAGGGTGCGGGCCGGGGGTGGGTGAGGCGGGCCGGCGCCGGCCGGGTGCCGGGGATGGGGTGGCCTGGTGGGCACCCGGCGACGGTGCGGGCCGGGGGCGGGTGAGGCGGGCCGGCGCCGGCCGGGTGCCGCTGCGCCCACCCGTGCCGCCCCAGCGGCACGACTGCCCGCAGCTACCGCACGACTGCCCGCAGCTACGACCGCGCCGCGGGCGGCCCGCGGGGGGTGGGTCAGGTGCGGATGAGGGTCAGGGCCTCGTCGCGGATCTTGGTCATCGTCGCCTCGTCGCGGGCCTCCGCGTTCAGGCGCAGGAGGGGCTCGGTGTTGGACGGGCGGACGTTGAACCACCAGTCGGCCGCCGTGACGGTCAGGCCGTCGAGTTCGTCGAGGGTGATGCCGTCGCGGCCCTCGTAGGCGGCGCGGATCGAGGCGAGGCGGGCCTGCTGGTCGGCGACGGTGGAGTTGATCTCGCCCGAGCCGGCGTAGCGGTCGTACTCGGCGACGAGGGCGGAGAGCGGGCCGTCCTGCCCGCCGAGGGCGGCGAGGACGTGGAGGGCGGCCAGCATGCCCGTGTCGGCGTTCCAGAAGTCGCGGAAGTAGTAGTGCGCGGAGTGCTCGCCGCCGAAGATCGCACCGGTCCTGGCCATCTCGGCCTTGATGAAGGAGTGGCCCACGCGCGTGCGTGCGGGTGTGCCGCCGTTCTCCTTCACGACCTCCGGCACGGACCAGGAGGTGATC
Source organism: Streptomyces sp. NPDC048185 (assembly GCF_043202495.1). Taxonomy (NCBI): domain Bacteria; kingdom Bacillati; phylum Actinomycetota; class Actinomycetes; order Kitasatosporales; family Streptomycetaceae; genus Streptomyces; species Streptomyces sp. NPDC048185. The sequence goes on along the minus strand of NZ_JBIDAN010000006.1, from coordinate 516,915 downwards.
AGGTTGTGGATGACGGTGCCCTTGCCGCCGTTGCGGGCGAGTTCGCGGGCGGCCACGAGGGCGGTGACGGCGGACGGGGAGACCGGGTCGCCGTTCTGGTCGACGACGAAGCAGCGGTCGGCGTCGCCGTCGAAGGCGAGGCCGAGGTCGGCGCCCTCCTCGCGGACGCGCTTCTGGAGGTCGACGAGGTTGGCCGGGTCGAGCGGGTTGGCCTCGTGGTTGGGGAAGGTGCCGTCCAGCTCGAAGTACATCGGCACCAGGTCGAGGGGCAGGCCGGCGAAGACCGTGGGGACGGTGTGGCCGCCCATGCCGTTGCCCGCGTCGACGACGACCTTGAGGGGGCGTACGGCGGTGAGGTCGACCAGGGAGCGCAGGTGGGCCGCGTAGTCGGCGAGGGTGTCGCGCCGGGTGACGGTGCCCCGGCGGGCGGACGGCTCCGGGGCGCCGGACGTGCTCCAGCCCTCCACGAGGGCGCGGATCTCGGCGAGGCCCGTGTCCTGGCCGACGGGCGCCGCACCGGCGCGGCACAGCTTGATGCCGTTGTACCGGGCGGGGTTGTGCGAGGCCGTGAACATGGCGCCCGGCAGGTCGAGTGCGCCGGAGGCGTAGTACAGCTGGTCGGTCGAGCACAGGCCGATCTCGGTGACGTCGGCGCCGCGGGCGACCGCCCCGCGCGCGAAGGCGCCGGACAGTCCCGGGGAGGAGGGCCGCATGTCGTGGCCGACCACGATGGCGTCCGCGCCGGTCAGCTCGACGAAGGCCGCGCCGAACAGCTCGGCCAGCGATTCGTCCCACTGGTCCGGGACCACACCGCGTACGTCGTACGCCTTCACGATCTGCGACAGATCAGCAGCCACGGCCAACCTTCCTGAAAGTCCTGTCGGAGCCCACAAACTACCCGTACGCACCGGTCCGGGTCAGGGCAGCATCCAGCCCAGGACCGGCGTGGACTGTCCGACCACGATCAGGCACATCACCAGCAGCAGGCCGAGGCTCCACGGCAGCACCTTGCGCAGCAGGTCGCCCTCGCGGCCGGCGAGACCGACGGCCGCGCAGGCGATGGTGAGGTTCTGCGGGGAGATCATCTTGCCGAGCACGCCGCCGGAGCTGTTGGCGGCGGCCAGCAGCTCCGGGGACAGGCCGGACTCGCGCGCGGCGGTCACCTGGAGGGCGCCGAAGAGGGCGTTGGCGGAGGTGTCGGAGCCGGAGACGGCGACGCCGAACCAGCCGAGCACCGGGGAGAGTAAGGCGAGTCCGGCGCCGGCCGCGGCGACGAAGTGGCCGATGGTGGCGGCCTGCCCGGAGAGGTTCATGACGTAGGCGAGGGCGAGCACGGAGGTCACGGTGAGGATCGCGTACCGCAGTTCGTACACGGTCGCGAGCCACTCCCTGACCGCCACGCGCGCGTGGACGCCGAGGACGACGGCCGTGGCCAGCCCGGCGAACAGCACGAGCGTGCCGCCGGTGGAGACGACGGGCCAGGAGAAGACGTTGCCGCCGACGGGCTCGCCGCGCGGGTCCGCCACGTCCAGGAACGGCCAGTCGAAAGTTCGGGTGGCCCTGGCCAGCCAGTCCTTCACGGGCGGGATCTGCGCGACGGAGAAGACGGCGAGGATCAGGGCGTAGGGGGCGTAGGCGCGCAGCACCTCACGGCGGGGGTCGTCCTCGTCGAGTTCCTCGCTGCGGGCACCGGTCAGCACGGACGCCCGGACGGGTTCGGCGGCGGGCCTGCGGGCCTGGGGTACGGCGACCAGGGCGCCGGCGCCGATCAGGGCGGCGCCGATGTCGGCGAGCTGGGCGGAGACGTAGTTGGAGGCGGCGAACTGGGCGACGGCGAAGGCCACGCCGCAGGCCAGGGCGGGCACCCAGGTCTCGCGCAGTCCGCGGCGCCCGTCCACCAGGGCGACCAGCAGCAGCGGGACGACGAGCGCGAGCAGGGGCGTCTGGCGGCCCACGACGGAGGCGACGTCGTCCAGCGGGAGTCCGGTGACCTGGGCCAGCGTGACCACGGGGGTGCCCATGGCGCCGAAGGCGACCGGTGCGGTGTTGGCGACCAGGGACACGACCGCCGCGCGCACGGGGTCGAAGCCGAGCGCGACCAGCATGACCGAGCAGATCGCCACGGGCGCCCCGAACCCGGCGAGGGCCTCCAGCAGGGCGCCGAAGCAGAAGGCGACGACCAGCGCCTGGATGCGCGGGTCGTCGGAGAGCCGGCCGAAGGAGCGGCGCAGGATGTCGAAGTGCCGGGTGCGGACGGTCATCCGGTAGACCCACAGGGCGTTGACGACGATCCACAGGATGGGGAAGAGCCCGAACACGGCGCCCTGCGCGGCGCTGGAGACCGTCTGGTCCAGCGGCATGCCGTAGGCGAGCCGGGCGACGAGCACGGCCGCGAGGAGGCCGGTGAGGCCCGCCAGGTGTGCCTTCATGCGGACACCGCCGAGCAGGACGAGGACGATCACCAGCGGCAGGGCCGCCACGAGGGCGGACAGGCCGAGGGAGTCGGCGAGGGGTTCCAGTTCCTGGACGTACACGGGCGCCTCCCCGGATTCCGCCATGCGAAAGCGTTTTCTCGCGGCTCCCGGAATGGTCGTGTCCGCGACAAGGAGACGTCAATGGGTGTGCGGGAAACGGATGTTCAGGAGTGAGCGCGGGTGACCGTGAGGCGCGGGGCGGGCGGGACTCAGTTGTCCGGCGAGCGCAGGACGCGCAGGTGGCCGCGGCGCGCGACCTCCATCGGGTCGGCCGAACGCGCCCCGCCGCCTCCCGCGGCCCGCTCCTGGGGACGGGCCGCCTCGCGCACCGCGTTGGCGAGCGCTTCCAGGTCGTCGCCGCTGGGGCGGGCCGGGGCCGAACCGTCGAGAAGCCGGACGACCTCCCAGCCGCGCGGGGCGGTGAGGCGCTCGGAGTGCTCGGCGCACAGGTCGTAGCAGTGGGGTTCGGCGTAGGTGGCGAGCGGGCCGAGGACCGCGGTCGAGTCGGCGTAGACGTACGTCAGCGTCGCGACGGCGGGACGGCCGCAGGCGGTGCGCGAACAGCGACGTACAGGGCTCACGATGTTGGACGGTACCGCACTCTTGAGCGGGCCGCGACGATCCCCCGCCAGGTCACACCACCGTGTCGCGATGTGAGACGGGCCACGGCCACCGCCGAGCGCACCCGCCTGACCTGCGTCGACGTGCATTTCCGTCATGCCGGGCGGGCATGGCGGCGGTCATAAGCTGATACAAACAGCGACATTTGCCATGCGCTTCATGGTCACGGAGAGATACGGAATCGAGCCCTGACTTGGCCGGAATGGTCATCCGATGACATCCGGTCCGGCGTGGCGCGGCGGCCGCCGGTGTGTCGTGCGGGGTCCGGCGCCCGGAGGCGGCGGGGACTACCCTTCACCAGTGATGGACAACCCCGTGACGCCCCGTGAGGCCGGCCGCCCAGGACCCCGCCGTCGTGATCGCCACGGCCGGGGCATGCGCGGCCCGATCGCACCGCCGCAGGTACCGCTCGCCGCCAGCCGCGCCGACCTGTTCGCGGACCTGGTGCAGGACTCCGTCGAACGCCTGGAGCGGCGGTGGCCGCAGCTCGCCGACATCGATTTCCACGTCCTGGAGGTCCCGCGGCTGGACGGGGCCGGGCAGGCCTGGAACGACGAGGCGGTGCCGCTGGGCGGCACGGTGCCCGCGGGGGACGGCCGGCGGGGGCGGGTGGTCGTCTACCGGCGGCCCGTCGAGATCCGCACGAAGGGGCGGGACGAGCGCGCGGCGCTGGTGCACGAGGTGGTCGTCGAACAGGTCGCGGAGCTGCTCGGGCTCACCCCGGAGACGGTGGACCCGCGGTACGGGGAGGACTGAGAGGCCCGCCGGCCGGGGCGGGCCGGCTCTGTCACCTCTGCAGCACCGACAGGTCCTCCTCCGCCTCCGGGACCGCCACCGTGCCCCGGTCGTCCGGGAGGGTCTGCACCGTGAAGGCCGCCGCGTCGTCGTCCGGCTGGGTCAGCGTGCGGGCCGCGTACACCGGGCCGCCGGACACGGGCTCCACCGTCAGCGCGTAGGTGCCCTTCAGACCGGCCGGGACCGGTGCCTGCACGTCCTGCGTGGTGCCGCTCTTGATCGTGTACGTCCGGGAGGCCGTCGCCCCGCCCTCGCTGCCCGCCGACGCCGTGACCTTCACCTGCGCGGTCCCCCGGGGCGCGGCCAGGGACAGGGTGGTTGCCTTGGCGCGGTTGTCCGCCGCGGTGGCGCGCGCCCCGACCGGGGCGGAGGCGGGGATGAACGCCGTCTCCTGCTTCTCGCCCTTGCCCCGGACCACCCGCAGCGCGGCCACGACCGGCACGGACCGGTCCGTCGGCGTCAGCACCACCGACCCGGCCTCGCCGCGCGTGACCTCGCCGAGGTCGACGCCCGTCGTCATGCCCGCCTTGACGCGCACCGTCTCGTGTCCGGCGGGCGTGATCAGCCCGGTCGGCGAGGCGAGCCGCACCTGCAGGTCGGCGTCGGTGTCACCGGGCGTGAACAGCACCAGGCGTACGGCCGTGGCGTCCTTGGGGATGCCGGGCAGCACCTGGCTGGCCGCCGGGTCCGCTGCCGCGGCCAGCCAGTCGCCGCCGGTCTTGTCGCTCAGGGCCTGCACCGCGGCGCCGACCCGTCCGCTGCGCACGCCGACGTGCACGGTGAGGTCGGTCTCCTGCGCGTCGCTGAGCGTGGAGAGCAGGATCGTCTCGGTGCCGTGGGCGGGCACCGTGATGCCTTCGCCCACCGGCGACTTCACGGCGCCGTCCTTGCCGAAGAGCTCGATGTCGACGACGGCCGCCGAGTCGTCGGGGTTCGTCAGGTGGACGTAGTCGGTGCGGTCGGCCGTCGTGGCGGCGCCGGGGAACCAGAACTGTGTGTCCGGGGCGGTGCAGTTGACGCCCAGCAGTCCGCGGCCCGTGCCGGCGGCGACCTCCGTGGTTGCCTGCACCGTCCAGCCCGGGGCGTAACTCCCTTCCGCGGTGCCGACGAACGCGGGCGTGCCGGCGCCGGTGGTCTTCGCGGTGACCGGGGTGCCGGGCGCCTTGGGCGTGACGACGGGCTTGCCGGCCTTCGCGTCGCCCTTCCCGCCCGAGTCCTGTGTCGCCGCGGCGAGTTGGGCCTTGCCCTTGGCCTCGGCGCCCTTGGTGACGGGCGTGAACGACGTGTACGACGTCTCGGCCAGGTCGGAGGTGCTGGGCGACGGGCACAGCAGGCTGGTCCGCTCCACCGGCAGCCGGGCGGCCGCGGCGCCGGCGGGGTCGGCGCCGGAGGCGTCCGGCGTGGACAGCGCCGCGAATCCGGTGACGGCGGCGAGCGCGGTGACGCCGGCGATCAGGGACAGGGTGGTGCGGTTCACTGCTGGCTCCCGTCGGGACGCTCACTGTCCGTGCCGTGCGGCTGGTGGGCCTGGGAAGGGTCGTACGGCGCCTCGTATCCGCCCTGGCCGTACGCCTGGTCGTACGCGGGGTCGTACGCGGGGTCGTAGGTGCCGACGGGGCCCGGGGCGCCGTAGGCGTACGGGTCGTACGGGGCCGCCTCGTACGGGCCGTCCTGGGCGCCCTGGTAGGCGTCCGTCCCGTACGGCTGCTGCTCGCCGTAGGCGGCCGGGTCGTACTGCTGGGCGTCCTGGTACTGGCCGACGCCGTACGTGCCGTAGGAGCCGTACTCGGCGCTCTCGTGACCGGACGGGTCCCAGGCGCCGGGCGCCTGCTGGGGGACGGTCACCGGGGGCTCCTGCGGCGGGGCGGGGACCGCGGCGGGGTCCGCCGCTCCGGTCTCAGGCCCGGCACCGGCGCCCGGGCCGGCCTCCGCCTCCGCCTCGGCCTCCGCCTGGGCCCGCAGGCGCCGGGCGCGGCGGCCCTCGCCGGCGACCGCCTGCGCGGGGACGACCGGCTCCTCGGGCAGGTCGTCGTCGATGTCGCGGCGGCGGCCGGGCAGGGCGAGGACCACCAGGACGACGGCGAGCAGGCCCTGGGCCCACAGCCAGGCGGTGTGGGTGAACGGATCGTCGTAGGTGACGTCCAGCCTGCCGCCGGAGGCGGGCAGTTCGAAGCCCTGGGCCCAGCCGTCGACCGTGGTGCGGGTGAGCGGCTTGCCGTCGAGGGTGGCGGTCCAGCCGTCGGCGGCGGTGTCGGCGAGGCGCAGCACGCGGCCCTCGGCGCCGGACGGGATCTTCGTGTGGATCTCCACCGGCCCCGCGGCGACCGGCTGCGGCTCGCCGGTGGCGGCGGCACCGCCGGACACGATGGTCGCGCGTGCGACGTCCCGGTCCACCTGCCACAGTCCGCTGCCGTCCTGCTGGCTGAGCCGCCTCAGGCCCGGGGTGGCGTCCAGGACGCGGACCACGTCGCGGGGGGCGCCCGCGTGCACGAGGACGTAGCGCACGGCGAACCCGCCGAGCTGATCGGCCTGGTCGGCGCCGGAGCCGGCCACGAGGTTGGCCACGACCTTGTCGAGCCCGCTGTCGCCCCCGTCGGCCGCGAGTTCGCCGTCGCCCAGGCGGACGCCCGCGCCGCGGACCAGCGTGTAGCTCACGTGGGCGGCGGAGTCGCTGTCGAGGACCAGGGTGCGGGCCTGGTCGCGGGTGACGCTGTCCTCGGCGACGAACGCGGGGACCTGCACGGGGTCACGGCGCTCCAGCGGACCGTCGGCACCGCCGGTCATCCAGCCGGCGGCGGCGACGAGCGGGCCGACGGCCGCGGCGAGGGCGATGAGCGCGGCGACCGGCTGACGCCAGCCGAAGCTCTGCTCGGCGACGCGGAAGCGTGCCCCGTCGGCGCCCAGGGCGGCGGCGGACAGCAGGGCGATGCCGTAGACGAGGGTCGCCGGGCCCGCCCAGGCGGAACGGTTCGACAGGACCGCGAGGACGAGGGCGACCAGCGCGACGGCCCAGGCCGTCCGGATCGCCACCTGCCGCTCGGAGCGCAGCAGGGCGGCCAGCGCGGCCAGCACGATGCCGATGAGGACCAGCCCGCCGACCGTGCCGGGGCCGCCGGGGCTGGCGCCGAGCAGGTCGAGCGCGGAGGCGGCCGACGCGCCGTACTCCAGGCCGGCCTCGTCGAAGAAACCGAACGGGAGCAGCGACAGCGACCAGGGCGCGAGCAGCAGCAGCGGCGTGCCGAGCTGGGCGAGCAGACGCAGCCCGTACGCCGTGATGTCGCCGCGCCGCAGGACCAGGACACCGATGCCGAGCAGCAGTGCGATGGGCCACACGACGGGTGTGAAGGCGGTGGTGACGGTCAGCAGCAGTGCGTACGCCCAGGTGGCGCGCCAGCTGCCGCGCGCGCCGGACCGGCCGGTCAGGCCGGCGGCGGTGACGCCCGCGCGCGCGGCGAGCGGGAGCAGCACGGCGAGGACGGCGGTGCCGATGCGGCCGCCGGCGAGCGCGCCGGTGGCGGCGGGCAGGAAGGCGTAGGCGACGGCCGCCCACGCGCGCAGCAGCCGGGAGGGCACGAGCGGGCGGGAGGCGAAGTACGCGGTGACACCGGCGAGGGGCACCGAGCAGACCAGCAGCAGGGTGACGGCCAGTCCGGTGGAGCCGAGCAGGACGGAGGCGAGCGTGGCGACGATGGCCAGGTAGGGCGGCGCGGAGGCGGTGCCGCCGGTGCCCACGGTGTGCCAGGCGTCCACGTACCGCGACCACAGCTCGCCGGCGCCGGCCGGGGCGGGCAGCAGTGCGCCGCCGGCCAGTGCGCCGCCGCCGAGGAGCGCGCGGCACGCGGCCAGGGAGACGAGCAGCAGCACCAGGAAGAGCACCGGGCCGGGTTTGCGGGCGATGCGCTTGAGGCGGGCGAACTGCTCGATCTCGAGGAAGTCGGCGTCGTCGCCGCCGGGTCCGGACTCGATGGCGCCGCCGTGCCGTCCGGCGCCCGCGGCCGCTTCGGCGTCGGAGCTGCCGGCGAGGCTGCCCGCGATCTGTTCGACGGTGACGCGGACGGTCGCGCCGGGGGGCGGGAACAGGGAGCGCAGTTCGTCCTTCTCGATCTGCGGGCGCCCGCGTTCGCGCCGTCCCGCGACGATGCGCTCGGGCCGCAGCAGCACGCTCAGCAGGCCCCGGATCTCGTCCAGCGCCTGACCGGGGACCTTGCCGACGAGATAGGCGAGGGTCCGCAGCAGGGTGCCGAGGACGAGGCGCAGCAGCACCCAGGGCAGGGCGGCGGTGCGGACGTTGACGAGGAGGGTGTGGACGGCGCCGGCCTTGTCCACCTTGTGCGGGGAGGCGGTGGTGCGCCCCGCGCAGTCGACGGCGCGGCGTTCCCGGGAGGCCGCCTCGGCGTGGCGTACGACGGCCTCCGGGGCGACGAGGACGCGCAGACCGGCGGCGTGCGCGCGCCAGCACAGGTCGACGTCGTCGCGCATCAGGGGCAGCCGGCGGTCGAACCCGCCGAGCCGCTCGAACACGTCACGCCGGATCAGCATGCCCGCGGTGGACACGGACAGGACGGACCGGACGTGGTCGTGCTGGCCCTGGTCCTGTTCCCGGCGGTCCAGGCCGGTCCAGCGGCGGCCGGAGTTGGCGATGGAGACGCCGACCTCCAGCAGTTGCCTGCGGTCGTACCAGCCGCGGAGTTTGGGGCCGACGACGGCGACGTCCTCGCGGCCGAGTTCGTACTCGTTGTCCACGACGCGCAGCAGCTGTGCCAGGGCGTCGGGTTCGGGGGCGCAGTCGTCGTGCAGCAGCCACAGCCACTGCACCGGGTCTCCGTGGGGCAGGTCGGGCAGGTCGTAGGCGTCGTCGCGCCAGGTGCGCGTGACGGGGTCCCACCCGCTGGGCCGCCGCAGGTACGCCAGGTCCTCGGGGGTGAGCAGCGGTGCGGTGCGCGCGGCCTCCTCGACGGCCTGGCCGAAGCCGGTGCGCCGGGCGAGGTGCAGCACGCGCTCGTCGCCGAGGGCCTCGCCGACCAGCCGGGCCGAGTCGTCGGCGCTGCCGGTGTCGGCGGCCACGGCGTACTGGACGGGGCGCTCCTGGCCGAGCAGCCCGGCGAGCGCGTCGGGCAGCCAGCGGGCTCCGTCGTGGGAGACGAGGACGGCCGTCACGACGTGGCGCGGGAACTCAGGTGTGGCAGCGAGGTCTTGCTGGGCTGCCGTGTGGCTGTGCACGGACATCGAGGTACGGGCCCCGGTTCGATGGACTGCGGTGGACACCCGTGCCTGTGGGGAACGGCGGGGCGTCTCGGACGAGCGCCCACACTATCGGCTGGGCATGGGGACGGCCCGCCGCCTGTGGACAACCCACCTGCGAGGGGCCGTTCATGCCGTTGTGCACATATGGGGGGGCGCCGTGCACCCGAAGGCGGGCCGGACGCCGGGTCAGGGCGGATCGGACGGCGGGTCAGACGGCGGGTCAGACGGCGGGTCAGACGGCGGCCTTTTTCAGACGGCGGCGTTCCCGCTCCGACAGGCCGCCCCAGATACCGAAGCGCTCGTCGTTGGCGAGGGCGTACTCGAGGCACTCGGAGCGGACCTCGCAGGCGAGGCAGACCTTCTTGGCCTCCCGGGTGGAGCCGCCCTTCTCGGGGAAGAAGGACTCGGGGTCGGTCTGGGCGCACAGTGCGCGCTCCTGCCAGCCGAGCTCCTCGTCCGCGTCGTCGACCAGCAGTTGCTGCACCAGCTCGGTCATGTGCGCCCCTCGTCCGTCCTTCGCGTCCCCGTGATCCAGCCGTTATCGATTCCGGCTGAACGACACGAGTGAAATTACAAGTGTGCTGCTCCGGGCGAGTCAAGCCGAGATCTGCTATTAGGGCCCTTATTCACTCTGCAGAACCAAGCCCCTGCAGAAAGTGTTCAAATCGCCATAAACCTCGACACGCCGACGAGGCCGCCGGAACCTCCACCCCCGCACAGACCCTGTGCAGGGGAGGACGTCCCGGCGTTCGTTCTCGTTCCGAAACACACGCCGAAGCGAACCTGATCACATTCGGATCACGGGATCGCAACGGGGGTTGTGCGCCCGGCTTGTGCCGCATGTGTCCCGGAACCCCCAGGGGCAAACCTTTCGCCTGCGAGATGAACCGGATGAGGTGAAACACGTCCCACATCACGGGCATCGAGTTGACAGTGCTGGTGTGAGCGGCTGTCCTTGTGGGCATGCTCGCGAACTTGGCGCTCGCCTCGACCCGCACCGCCGGGTCCCACGGTGCTGCCCGCGCTCGCTGTAGCTGTTGCCGCTGTACCAGCTGTTGAGCCATCACGCTCCGGCTGACCCGGGCCCACTCGACCCGGCCGTGTGATCCCACGCCCCGACCAGGGCGCCTTCCGCGTACCGCTCCTCCCCGCACCCTCCCCCGCCGAGGAACCACCGCACCCATGAACAGCGACAGCGACCTCCAGATCGCCGGCGACATCCTCGAAGTCCCGCACCTCCTCCAGGCACCGCGCGAGCACCCGGCCACCGTCGCCGAGTTCGCCGGGCTGCTCCGCTCCCTCGCCGCGGACCGCGCCCAGTGGGAGCACCTCGTCCGCTACGACGCGACGACGCGCTGGTACCACCGGCTGCGCACCGGCCCCGGCTACGAGGTGTGGCTGCTGTCCTGGCTGCCGGGACAGGGCAGCGGTCTCCACGACCACGGGCCCTCCTCCGGTGTGTGGACGGTGCTGGACGGCACCCTGACCGAGCACACCGAGCGCGGCACACGGGCGCTGGGCGCGGGGGCGCAGAAGGTGTTCGCGCCGGGGTACGCGCACGAGGTCGTCAACGACACCCTCGAGCCCGCTGTCAGCCTGCACGTCTACTACCCGGGGCTCACCGAGATGCCCATGCACTCCGCGCGCTGCTCGGCCGCCGCGCCGCACGACGCGGACGCCGGCGCCGGGGCGCTGTGACCACTGGCTGACGCAGTGTCGTGGCCGCCTGCGAGACTGGGCGCATGCGCATTGTGGTTCTGGCAGGCGGCATCGGCGGTGCACGGTTCCTGCGTGGTCTGAAGCGGGCCGCGCCGGACGCGGACATCACGGTCATCGGCAACACCGGCGACGACATCCACCTCTTCGGGCTGAAGGTCTGCCCGGACCTCGACACGGTGATGTACACGCTCGGCGACGGCATCAACGAGGAGCAGGGCTGGGGGCGGGCCGACGAGACCTTCCACCTCAAGGAGGAGCTCGCGGCCTACGGCGTCGGGCCGGAGTGGTTCGGTCTCGGCGACCGGGACTTCGCCACGCACATCGTGCGGACCCAGATGATCACCGCCGGGTATTCGCTCAGCGCGGTGACCGAGGCACTGTGCGACCGCTGGAAGCCCGGCGTGCGCCTCCTGCCGATGACCGACGACCGCGTGGAGACGCACGTGGCCGTCGAGCTGGACGGCGAGCGCAAGGCCGTCCACTTCCAGGAGTACTGGGTACGGCTGCGCGCCTCGGTGCCCGCCGAGGCGGTCGTGCCGGTCGGCGCCGAGCAGGCGACGCCGGCGCCCGGCGTCCTGGAGGCCATCGCCGAGGCGGACGTGATCCTCTTCCCCCCGTCCAACCCCGTCGTCTCGGTCGGGACGATCCTCGCCGTGCCCGGCATCCGGGAGGCGATCGCCGACGCCGGGGTGCCTGTGGTCGGCCTCTCCCCGATTGTCGGGGACGCTCCCGTGCGCGGGATGGCCGACAAGGTCCTCGCCGCGGTCGGCGTGGAGTCCACGGCGGCGGCGGTCGCCGAGCACTACGGCTCGGGGCTGCTGGACGGCTGGCTGGTCGACACGGTCGACGCGGACGCCGTGACGCGGGTCAAGGCGGCCGGCATCCTGTGCCGCGCGGTGCCGCTGATGATGACCGACGTCGAGGCCGCGGCGCAGATGGCCCGGGAGGCACTGGCGCTGGCGGAGGAGGTGCGGGAGGCGTGAGCGGGGGTGCTCCCGGCTACCGGGTCCGGGCGGTCGTCGGCCTGCCGGAGGTGCAGCCGGGCGACGACCTGGCCAAGCTGATCGCGGCGGCCGAGCCCGGTCTTGCCGACGGGGACGTGCTCCTCGTCACCTCCAAGATCGTCTCCAAGGCGGAGGGCCGCGTCGTACGGGCCACCGACCGGGAGGCCGCGATCGACGCCGAGACCGTGCGGGTGGTGGCCCGGCGCGGTGCGCTGCGCATCGTGGAGAACCGGCAGGGCCTGGTCATGGCGGCGGCCGGGGTCGACGCCTCGAACACGCCCGCCGGGACGGTGCTGCTGCTCCCCGAGGATCCGGACGCGTCCGCGCGGGCCATTCGCGAGGGTCTGCGGGACGCCCTGGGCGTCGACGTCGGCGTGGTCGTCACCGACACGTTCGGACGCCCCTGGCGGGCGGGCCTCACCGACGTGGCGATCGGCGCCGCGGGCGTGCGGGTCCTCGACGACCTGCGCGGCGGCACGGACGCGCACGGCAATCCGCTGGGCGCCACCGTCGTCGCCGTCGCCGACGAACTCGCCGCCGCGGGCGACCTGGTCAAGGGCAAGGCCGCCGGGCTGCCCGTCGCCGTCGTGAGCGGGCTGCGGCGGGTGGTGACCGGGGACGACGGCGAGGGCGCCCGGGCCATGGTGCGCGGCGCCCGCGACGACATGTTCCGGCTCGGCACGTCCGAGGCGGTCCGCCAGGCGGTCACGCAGCGGCGTACGGTACGGGCCTTCACGGACGAGCCGGTCGATCCCGGTGCCGTACGCCGGGCGGTGGCCGCGGCGGTCACGGCGCCGGCGCCGCACCACACGACGCCGTGGCGGTTCGTGCTGCTGGAGTCCGCCGAGTCCCGCACCCGGCTGCTGGACGCGATGCGGGACGCCTGGATCGCCGACCTCAGGCGGGACGGCAAGAGCGAGGAGTCGATCGCCAAGCGCGTGCGGCGCGGGGACGTGCTGCGCAACGCGCCGTACCTCGTCGTGCCCTGCCTGGTCATGGACGGCTCGCACACCTACGGGGACGCGCGGCGCGACGGGGCCGAGCGGGAGATGTTCGTCGTCGCCACCGGCGCCGGCGTGCAGAACCTGCTGGTCGCGCTGGCCGGGGAGCGGCTGGGCTCGGCGTGGGTGTCCTCGACGATGTTCTGCCGGGACGTCGTACGGGAGGTGCTGGGGCTGCCGGCGGACTGGGACCCGATGGGTGCCGTCGCGGTCGGTCACCCCGCGGAGGAGCCCCGGCCGCGGGCGGAGCGAGACGCGGAGGCGTTCATCGAGGTGCGGTGACGTGCCCTCGCGGGGAGCGGTGACGCGGACGGTGTCGGGGGCCGGGGCGAGCTTCGGGGGTACGGGCCTCGGCGCGGGTCCGGGACGCGCCTCGGGACGCGGGCGGCGTCGCGCGGCCGGGGCGGGCTTTGTGGCGGCGGACACCGTCGCGGGGCCGGGGCGCGCTTCGGGGACGCTCTACCCTCGTAGGGGCCTCTCGTTCCGCAGGGGTCGCTCCGTTTCCGTCCCAGGGGCTTGATCGTGGCAGGACGTTTCGCTCCCCGGCCCACGCGTACCACCGTGCGCGGCGGGGAGACCGTCGTGCCTGTGGCCGGGTTGCCGGTGCCCCGACAGGCCGTCGCCCCCGGGAAGGTACGGGTGTGGGTCCCGGACGGGCCGCTGGAGCTGGGGCTGGTCCTCGGGCCGCTGCGGCGCGGGCCGGGCGACCCGACCTTCCGGACGACACCGGACGGCTCGGTGTGGCGGGCCAGCCTCACGCCCGCCGGGCCGGGCACGCTGCGGGTCTGCGCGCGCGGCGGTGAGGTGCGGGGCGAGGCCTGGGGGCCGGGGGCGGAGTGGCTGCTGGAGCAGCTGCCGCGGATGCTGGGCGCCGACGACGACCCGTCCGCGTTCGTGCCCCGGCACCGGCTGCTGGCCCACACCTCGCACCGGCGGCCCGGGCTGCGGCTGACGCGGACCGGGCTGGTGCTGGAGTCGCTCATCCCGTCGATCCTGGAGCAGAAGGTCACGACGCTGGAGGCCTACCAGGCGTGGCGGCTGCTCGTGCGGAAGTACGGCGAACCGGCGCCGGGGCCCGTGGCCGGGCGGATGTACGTGATGCCGGCGGCGCGGACGTGGGCGCTGATCCCGTCCTGGGAGTGGCACCGGGCCGGGGTCGACAACAAGCGCGCCTCGACGATCCTGCGGGTCGTGCGGGTCGCCGCGCGGATGGAGGAGGCGGCCGGGATGGAGCCGGCGGCGGCGCAGGCACGGCTGGAGCTCGTGTCCGGGATCGGGCCGTGGACCTCGGCGGAGACCGTGCAGCGCAGTCACGGGGCGCCGGACGCGGTGACGGTCGGGGATCTGCACCTGCCGGGGATCGTGGGGTTCGCGCTGGGCGGGGACCGGGACGCGGACGATGCGGCGATGCTGCAGCTGCTGGAGCCGTATGCGGGGCAGCGGCATCGGGCGGCTCGGCTGGTGTTGCTGAGTGGGCGGGTGCCGGGGAGGCGGGCGCCGCGGATGGCTCCGCGGGGGATCGAAAGGCTCTGACGGGTGTCCGGCGCCGGGGCTCGGCCGGGGGTGGGTCGCGTGGCCCGGTGCTGACGGGGTGCCGCTGCGCCCACCCGTGCCGCCCCAGCGGCACGACTGCCCGCAGCTACGACCGGCGTCTTCGGGGGTGGCTGTCCGCAGTCGGGGCAGGGGCGGCTGTCCGGCGCTGGGGCGGGGGGCGTTATGTCGCGTCTGAGGAGAAGCGGAGGGCGGCTGCCGGTATGTGGGCGTTGCACCAGACCCGGGCGCCTGCGCGGAGTTCGTTGTCGGCGCCGATGACCGCGCCGTCGCCGATGACCGTGTCCGTGAGGACCGAGCGGGTGCCGACGCGGGCGCGGGTGCCGATGAGGGAGTCGGTGATGACGGCCCCCGGTTCGATGACCGCGCCGGGGAGGATCGTGCTGCCGAAGACGCGCGCCCCCTCCGCGACGAAGGCGCCCTCGCCCACCACCGTGCCGCCGGTCAGCTTGGCGTCGGGCGCCACCGTGGCCGTGGGCAGGATCAGCCGGTCACCGCAGCGGCCCGGTACCGCCGGGGAGGGAGCGCGGCCCAGGACCAGGTCCGCCGAACCGCGCACGAAGGCCGCCGGGGTGCCCAGGTCCAGCCAGTACGTGGAGTCGACCATGCCCTGGAGGTGCGCTCCGGTGGCGAGGAGTTCCGGGAAGGTCTCCCGCTCGACCGAGACCGGGCGGCCCGCCGGGATGGTGTCGATGACCGAGCGGCGGAAGACGTACGCCCCGGCGTTGATCTGGTCGGTGACGATCTCCTCCGGGGTCTGCGGCTTCTCCAGGAACGCCAGGACCCGGCCCGTGCCGTCCGTGGGGACCAGTCCGTACGCCCTCGGGTCCGTGACCTTCGTCAGGTGCAGGGAGACGTCCGCGCCCGTCGTCTCGTGGGTGCGCACCAGCGCGCGGATGTCCAGCCCCGTCAGGATGTCACCGTTGAAGATCAGCACCGGCTCGTCGGGGCCCGAGCGCAGCCGCGACGCCACGTTGCGGATGGCGCCGCCGGTCCCGAGCGGCTCCTCCTCCGTGACGTACTCGAGGTGGAGGCCCAGGGCCGAGCCGTCTCCGAAGTACGGCTCGAAGACCTCCGCCAGGTAGCTCGTCGCGAGGACGATGTGCTCGACGCCCGCCGCCTTCGCCCGCGCCAGCTGATGGGTGAGGAACGGCACCCCGGCCGCTCTCACCATGGGCTTCGGGGTGTGCACCGTGAGCGGGCGCAGCCGCGTGCCCTTACCGCCGACCAGGAGGATCGCTTCTGTCACCTGTCGTCTCTGCTTCCTGCCGGGACCGGCCGAAGTGTCTTTCGGCCGGCCAGTGTATGCAGACCGTGCGATGGCGCCTTCGATCCGTGCGGTGTTCGGTGCCTCAGCGGCCCTGGTACCTCGCCGCCGTGGAACGGGCCGTGCCGAGCTTGCCGTAGAGCTGCTTGCCGGGGCAGCTCGTGGCGAAGCCGTCGCGGTGACCCGAGATGACGTTCAGTCGTACGTTCTTACCTTTTCGGTAGAGATTGCCACCCCCGGACTTCAGGTATGTCTTGCCGCGCGGATTCATGCCGTGGAGACCGAGCTTCCACGCGGTGAGCCGGGCGACGGCCTTGACCGCGGCGGACGACGGTTTCTTCGAGCCGTAGGTGCCGAGGACCGCGATTCCCATGCTGTTGGAGTTGAACCCCATGGTGTGGGCACCCAGGACCGGCTTCGACACTCCCCCGGCCCGGCCCTCGTAGATCTTTCCGCACTTGTCGACGAGGAAGTTGTAGCCGATGTCCCGCCAACCCATGCTCTTGACGTGGTAGCGGTAGATACCGCGAATGACCGACGGGGCCTGCGAGCAGCGGTAGTTGTTGCCCGTGGCCGAGTGGTGCACGAAGGCCGCCTTGACCTTCTTCGTGTACACGAACTTCTTGTCGCGCAGCTTCTCGTCCGCGCCCCAGCCGCGGCGCGTGGTGATGCGCGGGCGCGGACCGACGTACGGCTTGGCCTTCTGCTGTTCCGTCAGCGTGCCGAGGGCGAGCAGTTCCTTCTCGGTCTGGGTGCGGCTCAGCGCGGGGATCTCGGTGGCGCCGAGGGGGGCGAGGCCGGCGTTGGCGGCGGAGGCGTCGAGGCCCTCGAGGGACGCGAAGACCTCGGCGGACTCGGCGGACCCGAGGGCCTCGACCGCCGCGGCGGCGTCGACGGGTTCGGCGGGTTCGACGGGTTCGACGGATCCGGTGGTGGTGCGGGACGCCTCGCCGGGGGCCGTCGCCTCCGCGGGGGGCTGCGGCGGTGCGCCCTCGCCGGGGTCGACGAGTTCGAGACGCATGCCGGCGGGGAGGGGGGACGTGGCGGGGGCGGCGTCCGTGGGGCCGTCCTCGTCCGCGGCGCGTACCCGCGCCTCGACGCCGTCCGAATCGCCCACCCACAGCGGTGCGGTGGCGCCGCGCACCCGGCCCGACGCGCTTTCGGCGGTGCCGGGGTCGGCGGCGTGGTCGGCGTTGTGCGTCTCGAGGTCCTGCCAGTCGGACCAGGCGCCGGTGGCGGTGGCACGGGTGCGGACCTGGACGCGGCCGTGCAGTTCGTTCGCCGGGTCGTCCCAGACGACGCCGACCAGGGAGAAGCGCCGTGTGTCCCGGCGGGGGACGCCCTGTGCGGGGGTGCCGGGGGCGGTGGAGGCGCGGTCGCCGGCGAGGGCCGCGAGCGGCACCGACTGGGTGCTGCCGGGGACGTACGCCGTGGCCGGGGCCTGAGCTGATGCCGGTGCCGCCCTTCCGGTGGCTGCCGTCGCCGTCGTGGGCGCTGTGGTGAGCGGGAGGGACAGTGCGGCCGCGCAGGTGACGCCTATGGAGGAAGTGAGGAATCCATGCATGCCCCTGATCTTGGACATGACCGGACAAATCTGTCCATGCGGGAATTGACGGTCCGTAGGGTTCGTTCGCCCGATCCGGTGGTGGTGCCGTGCCCCGTCCGCCCGGGGCGCGCTGCCGGACCCGCGTACGCTTGCGCGGGTGAACGCGACCGACCGCACCCCTGCCGACCTGCTGAGTTCCGCGCTCGCCGCGGACCCGGGACGCCCCCTGGTGACCTTCTACGACGACGCCACCGGCGAACGCGTCGAACTGTCCGTGGCCACCTTCGCCAATTGGGTGGCCAAGACCGCCAACCTGCTCCAGGACGAACTGTCCGTCGAACCCGGTGACCGGGTCGCGCTGCTGCTGCCCGCGCACTGGCAGACGGCGGTGTGGCTGCTGGCCTGCGCGTCGGTGGGCGTCGTCGCCGACGTGGCCGGTGACCCGGCGGCGGCGGACGTGGCGGTGAGCGGGCCGGAGCCGGAGTCGCTGGAGGCGGCGCGGGCGTGCTCGGGCCCGCGGATCGCTCTGGCGCTGCGGCCGCTCGGGGGGCGGTTCGCGCCGGCCCCGCCGGATGGCTTCGCCGACTACGCGGTGGAGGTGCCGGGGCAGGGCGACCGGTTCGTGCCGTACGCGCCGGTGGATCCGGAGGCTCCGGCGCTGATCGTGGCCGGGCGGGAGTTCAGCGGGGCGGAGGTCGTGGAGCGGGCGCGGGCGGAGGCGTCGGGACTCGGGCTCACGGGGCCGGGGGCGCGGATCCTGTCGGGGCTGCCGTACGACACGTGGGAGGGGCTGAACGCGGGGTTGTACGGACCGTTGGCGTCGGGGGGGTCGGTGGTGCTGTGCCGGCATCTGGAGCGGGCGGGGGACGGTGTGGTGGACCAGCGGATCGAGGCGGAGCGGGTTTCGGCTACGGCGCGGTGAGTATTTCGCGGTGTTGAGTGGTCCGGCGTCGGTGGGGGCGGGTGACGCGGGCGCCTGCCGGCGGGTGCCGCCGGGGGCGGGTGACGCGCGCCGGCGCCGACAGGGTGGTGCCGGCGGGTGACGCGGGCCCGCGCCGGCAAGTGCCGCCGGTGGGCGGGTGAAGGGGCCCGGCGCTGGTGCGGTGCCCCGGGTCGGTGACGCGGGTGGGTGACGCGGCCCGCGTGGACGGGTGCCGCCGGTGGGCGGGTGACGCGGGCCCGCGCCGGCAAGTGCCGCCGGTGGGCGGGTGAAGGGGCCCGGCGCTGGTGCGGTGCCCCGGGTCGGTGACGCGGGTGGGTGACGCGGCCCGCGTGGACGGGTGCCGCCGGTGGGCGGGTGACGCGGGCCCGCGCCGGCAAGTGCCGCCGGTGGGCGGGTGAAGGGGCCCGGCGCTGGTGCGGTGCCCCGGGTCGGTGACGCGGGTGGGTGACGCGGCCCGCGCTGACGGGTGCCGCCGGTGGGCGGGTGACGCGGGCCCGCGCCGGCAAGTGCCGCCGGTGGGCGGGTGAAGGGGCCCGGCGCTGGTGCGGTGCCCCGGGTCGGTGACGCGGGTGGGTGACGCGGCCCGCGCTGACGGGTGCCGCCGCGCCCACCCGTGCCGCCCTGGGGGTACCTCCCAGGCCGTTCAGGCGCTGGCGGAGGCACGACTGCCCGGCGGCTGGGGGTGGGGCGGGCGGGGGCGGGGCCGGGGCCAACGGTGACCCCTCGTCGGCGCGGCGGTCCGCGGCTGGGGTGGGACAGAGGCCGGCGAGGCGGATCGGGTTTCGTGTGGTGACCCGTTCGGCTCAGTCAGGTCCAGGGGTGTGTCGGTCTTCGGGTCATGATCGGGGGAGCGCGGGCACGCAGGGCGCGCTCGTACGGCACGAGGGGTTGAGGCAGACGTGAGCGACAGCGCGGGCGTGTCCTCGGACGGAGCCGGGACCCCGGGGCCGGGGGCGGGGCCGGGGGCGTCCGCGAGCGGGGACGGGCTGCGGCGCAGACGCCGGCGGCGCCGGCTGCGGATCTCGGGCCTCGTGGTCGCCGTGCTGGGCGTCACGGCCGTGGGCGTCGGGTGGGCGGTGTACGCCAAGCTGAGCGGGAACATCACCGCCGACGAGGCGGCGGCGGCCGAGCTCGCCCGGTACGAGAGGGAGCGGCCCACCTCCCTGGTCCGCGGCGCGCAGAACGTGCTGGTGATCGGGTCGGACTCGCGCTCCGGCGACGGCAACGAGCGCTACGGGCGGGACACCGGCACCGAGCGGTCGGACACCACGATCCTGCTGCACCTGGCGGCGGGCCGGGACAGCGCCACCGCCGTCTCGCTCCCCCGCGACCTGATGGTGGACGTGCCCGGCTGCCACCGCCGCGACGGCTCCGCCACCGCTCCGGTGTTCACCCAGCTCAACTATGCCTTCGAGGCGGGTGGTTCGGCGTGCACCATCCGCACGGTTGAGAAGCTGACCGGGATCCGGATCGACCATCACGTGGTCGTCGACTTCCAGGGTTTCAAGAAGATGGTCGACGCGCTCGACGGCGTCGAGGTGTGCCTGAGCAAGCCGGTCGACGACAAGGCCGCCCGGCTGAAGCTGCCCGCCGGCCGGGTGACGCTCGACGGGGAGCAGGCCCTCGGTTACGTCCGGGCCCGCAAATCCCTCGGCGACGGCAGCGACACCGACCGCATCGACCGGCAGCAGCGGTTCCTGGGGGCGCTCGTCAACAAGGTGCAGAGCGACGACGTCCTGCTGAATCCGGTGAAGCTCTACCCCGTGCTGGACGCGGCCACGTCGTCCCTCACGACCGATCCGGGTCTGGCGAGCCTGCGGGGCGTGTACGACCTCGCGCGCGGCCTGCGCGGCATCCCCACCGAACGGGTGCAGTTCCTGACCGTCCCCCGGGAGTCGTACGTGCGCGACGCCAACCGCGACCAACTCGTGCAGCCCGACGCCGGGAAACTGTTCGCCCGCCTGCGGACCGACGAACCGGTGGCGGTCGGCACGGGGCGGACGGGGGGCGGAGACGGGCCCGGTTCCGCGGCCGCGCGCGAGCCCCGGGCCGGGGACTCCCCCCAGCCGACGTTCAGCGGGAACAGCGCCGCCGAGGACATCTGCGGGTAAAGCGCGCCCCAAGACGGCGCAAGACAGGGCCAAGACGCGCACGACGCGGCGGACACTTCTCCAGCAAAAGGGACGGATTGACCGGTTGTAAGGATCGTGGAATGTGTCACCGTCGTCGCCGCACGCCGAATCGGGCGGTTAGTGTGAGCGATCCGGTGTGCCCGCCCATGAGGTTCCGTCCTGTGGTCGCGCACTGAGTGACCGAGACCGGGCGCCTGGAGGGGACGGCGCCGCGTGGCCCCGACGGAGGATCGGACAACCGTGGACGCGCAAGGCCGTGGGCGGGCAGAGGACATCGACCCCGCAGACCAGTGGGTGCTCAACCCGGACACCGGCGAATACGAACTGCGACTGACCCCTTCCGGACCGCAGTCGGAGGCCCCGGGCCCCCGGGCCGCCGGCTCCGGCGCGACACGCGGCCGCACCGCGAAGGCGTCCGCGCCCGCGACCGCCCCGGGGCGTGCGGTCCCGGGTCCGCGGCGGCGGCGTGGCGCACCGGAGGAGCCGCC
Organism: Streptomyces sp. NPDC048185; assembly: GCF_043202495.1. Lineage (NCBI taxonomy): Bacteria > Bacillati > Actinomycetota > Actinomycetes > Kitasatosporales > Streptomycetaceae > Streptomyces > Streptomyces sp. NPDC048185. The sequence continues at coordinate 496,130 of NZ_JBIDAN010000006.1, read as the reverse complement.
TCCCGGGGGACGGGGCCGACGGCGGCCGGCGAAGAAGCGGTCGACGGGCAAGAAGGTCCTGATGTGGACCGGCGTCACCATGGCGATCGTCGTCCTCGGTGCCGCGGCGGGCGGGTACCTCTACCTGGAGCACCTCAACGACAACATCCAGTCCGTCGCCGACGACGGCGCGAGCACCGGTGGCTTCCAGAAGGACAAGGCCATCAACATCCTGCTGATCGGCACCGACAAGCGCACCGGCGACGGCAACGAGGGCTACGGCGACAGCGGAAGCGTCGGCCACGCCGACACCACGATCCTGCTGCACGTCTCCAAGGACCGCTCCAACGCGACCGCGCTCAGCATCCCCCGCGACCTGATCGTCGACATCCCCGACTGCCCGACCACGCAGGAGGACGGGACCAAGAAGGTCATCCCCGGTTCCACCGGTGTGCGCTTCAACACCAGCCTCGGCCAGGACGACCGTACGCCCAGCTGCACCATGCGGACCGTCACCGAGCTGACCGGGGTCACCCCCGACAACTTCATGGTCGCCGACTTCAACGCGGTCAAGACGCTGACCTCGGCGGTCGGCGGTGTCGAGGTCTGCCTGGCCAAGGACATCGACGACCCGGACTCGCACCTGAAGCTGGCCGCGGGCACGCACAACATCGAGGGCGAGCAGGCACTGGCGTTCGTGCGCACCCGGCACTCGGTGGGCTTCGGCGGTGACCTGAGCCGCATTCAGATACAGCAGCAGTTCCTCAGCGCGCTGATGCGCAAGCTGAAGTCGAACGACACGCTCACCAGCCCGTCGAAGATGGTGAAGCTGGCGGAGGCGGGCACCAAGGCGCTGACCGTCGACTCCAAACTGGACAGCATCGGCAAGTTGAAGGACCTCGGCCTGGAGCTGGGCAAGCTCAACACCAAGAACCTGACCTTCACCACGGTGCCGGTGGTCGACAACCCGGCCGAGAAGGTCAAGGCGACGGTCGTCCTCCAGGAGCAGCCCGCCGCCGAGGTCTTCAGCATGATCCAGAACGACGTCTCGTTCACCGAGGTCAAGCAGCAGCAGAAGAAGGAGGCCGCCGCCGTCGCGGCGCGCCTGCAGGGCACCAAGTCCGACCCCTCCGACGTCCGCGTCCGCATCCTCAACGGCGGTGCCGTCAGCGGCAGCGCCGGCAAGGAACTGCTCTACCTCCAGACCGAGGCCGGCGTCACCAAGTCCGAGAACGCCGGCAACGCCCCCGCGGAGGTCGCCAAGACCACCCTCGAGTACGCCCCCGACCAGGCCGACCAGGCCCGCGCCCTCGCCGACATCCTCGGCCTGTCCGGCGCGGCCATGAAACCCGGCCAGAGCGTCACCAACTCCCAGGGCCTGCCCACCATGACGCTCACCCTCGGCAAGGACTTCAAGGGCGCGGGAGTCAAGCTCAACGCCACCTCCGGAAAGGCCCCGGAAGGGGTGGAGAAGTCCACGGCGGACAAGGTCCAGTGCGCCAAGTGACCTGAGGGCTCCCTCTCGCGTCTTACCGGGCGGCCGTGTCGCGGCAGCGGCGCGCAAATCCGTCGGGGCGGCCGTACAGCCAACGGGGCGGCCCGTACGTCCAACTGTGCGAACAGAACGCGCCTGTGGGCATGTCGGCCGGCGCTAGGGGTGGGGAGAGGGACATGACGCAGAGTGGTGTGCGCGGGCAGGGCACGCGATCGGGTGCCGGCCGGCGCGGCCGGGGCGCCCGGCAGGAGGGCGGGGGCGAGGAGGGCCCCGGCGCGAGCGCGGAGGCCCGCTCCGGGGGGCACGGCGGCCGACGCGGCGCGGGGCACGGGAACGGCCGGCGGTCCGGGCGGCGGCGGGCGGGGCGCGGGCGCCGCGTGCTCAGGTGGTCGGCGTCGACGCTCGCGGTGCTGATACTCGGCACGGCCGGCGCCGGATACCTGTACTACCAGCACCTGAACGGCAACATCGAGAAGGGCGAGCGCAGCAGCGGCGACTCCAAGGCGCACAGGACCGAGCCGAACGCGGCCGGGCAGACGCCCCTGAACATCCTGCTGATCGGCTCCGACAGCCGCGCGTCCGACGCGAACGTGGCGCTCGGCGGCGGCAAGGACCACCGCGACAACCCGCCGCTGGGTGACGTGCAGATGCTGATCCATCTGTCCGCGGACCGCAAGAGCGCCGCGGTGGTGAGCATCCCCCGCGACACCCGGGTCGACATCCCCGCCTGCACGGACCCCGAGACGGGCGACGAGTACCCGGCGACCAACACGATCATCAACGAGTCTCTGGGCCGCGGCGGCGCCGGCTGCACCCTGGCCACCTGGCAGAACCTGACCGGTGTCTACATCGACCACTGGATGACGATCGACTTCGCGGGTGTCGTGTCGATGGCGGACGCCGTCGGCGGGGTCGAGGTCTGTGTGAACCAGAACGTGTCGGACCGGCCGCTGCCGGGGGTTCCCGGCGGCTCCGGGCTGAAGCTGACGGCCGGCCCGCACAAGGTGCGGGGCGAGCAGGCCCTCCAGTGGCTGCGGACCCGGCACGCCTGGGGCAGCGACCTGATGCGGGCCCGGGCGCAGCACATGTACATGAACTCGATGATCCGCACGCTGAAGGGTCAAAACGTCTTCACCGACACCGGCCGGCTGATGGACCTGGCCGAGTCGGCGACGAAGTCCCTGACGGTCTCGGAGGAGGTCGGCACGGTCAAGAAGCTGTACGACCTGGGGATGCAGCTGAAGACCGTGCCGACGGACCGCATCACCATGACGACGCTGCCCACCGTCGAGGACCCCGAGGACGAGAACCACCTGCTGCCGGACGGCGCGAACGCCGAGAAGGTGTGGGCGATGCTCCGCGACGACGTGTCCTTCGACGACAAGGGCGCGAAGACCGGCGGCAAGGGCACCGGCGCGGGTGACGGCGAGGGCGCCACCGGCGAGGACGGCGCCGGCAAGACCCCCGCGGACTCGGCCGCCGCCGACGCCGAGATCGACGTACTCGTGCAGAACGCCACCCGGTCCGACTCGCTCGGCCCGGTCAGCGGCCGTGCGGGCACGGTCGCCGAGGCGCTGGCGGAGAAGGGCTTCGACCGGGCGGCGAAGGACACCTCGGCGGCACTCTCCGAGGAACGGACCGTCGTCCGCTACCCGAGCGCCGACCTGGCCGGGGACGCGCGGCGGGTCGCGGCCGCGCTGGCCATCCCGGCGAACGCGGTGCAGAAGTCGGCGGACGTGTCCGGGGTCACGGTCGTCGTCGGCACCGACTGGCGCTCGGGCACGTCGTATCCGAAGCAGAAGACGCCGGAGGCGGGCGACCTGCCCGACAACAGCGACGCCCTCAACGGCGCCGACACCGGCAAGTGCATGGACGTCTACAAGCCCTACCGCTGGTAGGCGTTCACAGAAATGGTGCGGAATGCCCTGTTGTAGGGGAGTCGAATTTGTCACCGGTGTCGTTCGACGCTGAACTGGGCGGATAGTGTGAGCGCTCCAGTGCCCCCGCCGCGAGGTCCGCCCTGGCGTCGTGCACTTGTTGACCCCTTTACCGTGCGCCTTCGGGGAAGGCGCCGCGTGGCCCCGACGGAGGACTGGGAGACCGTGGACGCGCAAGGACGTGGGCGGGCGGACGACATCGATCCCGCAGACCAGTGGGTGCTCAATCCGCGGACCGGCGAATACGAACTGCGGATGCCGTCTTCCGCGCCGCAGCCGGGCGTTCCGAAGCCCCGCAGGAGCGCGCCGGACGAGGGCGACACCGGGGCCGGCGCCGACGGCCCGGCCCGTCGCCGCACGACGGCCCCCGGCCGGGACGTCCCCGCCCAGCGGCGCCGCGGCCCCGCACCGGAGGAACCGGCGCCCGGACGGCGCGGCCGGCGCCCGGCGAAGAAGAAGTCGACGGGCCGGAAGGTCCTGCTGTGGACCGGCGGCACGACGGCGTTCGTCGTCCTCGTGGCCGGTGTCGGCGGCTACCTCTACCTCAAGCACCTCGAGGGCAACGTCTCGACGACGGACGTCGGCAGCGCGGGCAGCAGCAGCTTCAGCAAGGACGAGGCCTTCAACATCCTCATCATCGGCACCGACAAGCGCACCGGTGAGGGCAACGAGGGTTACGGCGACGCCGGCAGCGTCGGGCACGCCGACACCAACATCCTGCTGCACGTGTCCAAGGACCGCTCCAACGCGACCGCGCTCAGCATCCCCCGCGACCTGATAGTCGACATCCCCGACTGCCCGACCACGCAGGAGGACGGGACCGAGAAGGTCGTTCCGGGCCAGCAGGGTGTGCGCTTCAACCGGAGCCTCGGCGAGAGCGGCCGGGACGCGGGCTGCACCATGCGCACGGTGAAGGAGACGACCGGCATATCGGTCGACCACTTCATGATGGCCGACTTCAACGCGGTCAAGACGCTGACCACCGCGGTCGACGGCGTGGAGGTCTGCGTGGAGCACGCCGTCGACGACAAGAAGTCCAAACTCGTCCTGCCCGCGGGCAAGTCCAAGGTGGAGGGCGAGCGGGCCCTCGCCTTCGTCCGCACCCGGCACGCCTTCGGCAACGAGGGCGACCTGGACCGCATCAAGGTGCAGCAGCAGTTCCTGGGCTCGCTGATGCGGAAGATGTCCTCCAGCGACACCCTCACCAGCCCCACCAAACTGGTGAAGCTCGCCGAGGCCGCCACGAAGGCACTCACCGTGGACAAGCCCATCGGCAACGTCGGCACGCTCAAGGACATGGCCCTGGAGCTGAAGAAGGTGCCGACCAAGAACATCACGTTCGCCACGGTGCCGGTGAAGGACAACCCCGCCGAGAAGATCCCGGCGACGGTCGTGGTGGACGAGGCGAAGGCACCGCAGGTCTTCAGCATGGTCCAGAACGACGTCTCGTTCACCGAGGTCAAGCAGCAGCAGAAGAAGGAGGCCGCCGCCGTCGCGGCGCGCCTGCAGGGCACCAAGTCCGACCCCTCCGACGTCCGCGTCCGCATCCTCAACGGCGGTGCCGTCAGCGGCAGCGCCGGCAAGGAACTGCTCTACCTCCAGACCGAGGCCGGCGTCACCAAGTCCGAGAACGCCGGCAACGCCCCCGCGGAGGTCGCCAAGACCACCCTCGAGTACGCCCCCGACCAGGCCGACCAGGCCCGCGCCCTCGCCGACATCCTCGGCCTGTCCGGCGCGGCCATGAAACCCGGCCAGAGCGTCACCAACTCCCAGGGCCTGCCCACCATGACGCTCACCCTCGGCAAGGACTTCAAGGGCGCGGGAGTCAAGCTCGACGCCACCTCCGCGAAGGCCCCGGAGGGGATGGACAAGTCCACGGCCGACCAGGTGCAGTGCGCGAGTTGACCTGACGGGCCCGCCGTGCGTCTCACAGGGTGCACGGCGGAACAGCGGTGGGCCGGCAGGGGTGGGGAAGGACGCGGAAGTGACGCAGAGCGGTGTGCAGGGGGAGGACACGCGGCAGGCCGCGTCGGACGCCACCGAGGGAGACGAGGCGGTCCCGGGCAAGGGGGACGACGCCGAGGGCGGCGCCGAGGCCGGCATACCCCGGCCCCGCCGGGGGCTGCGGTTGCTGCGCCGGATCGCGCTGGCCCTCGCCGTGCTGCTGATCGGCACGGCCGGTGCCGGCTACCTCTACTACCGGCACCTCAACGACAACATCGAGCACGACGTCCTGAACCTGGGCGACAGCAAGGTCGCCGCGCCGACGCCGAACGCCGCCGGCCAGACCCCGCTGAACATCCTCGTCATCGGCTCGGACGCCCGGGACAGCGAGGAGAACCAGCAACTCGGCGGCGCCCGCGAGACGTTCGGCTCCACTCCGCTGGCGGACGTGCAGATGCTGGTGCACCTGTCCGCCGACCGCAGCAACATGTCGGTCGTCAGCATGCCCCGCGACACCCTGGTGAAGATCCCGAAGTGCACCGACCCGGACGACGGGACGGTCTACCCGGCGAGCGAGGGCCGGGTGATGACCAATCAGAGCCTCGGCCACGGCGGCCCCGGCTGCACGGTGGCCACCTGGCAGGAGCTCACCGGCATCCACATCGACCACTTCCTGATGGTCGACTTCGCGGGCGTGGTGTCGATGGCGGACGCCGTCGGCGGCGTCCCGGTCTGCGTGGACGCCAACATCCACTCGCGTGTCGCCACGGGCCACGGCTCGGGCCTGAAGCTGGAGAAGGGCACCCACCCGGTGAAGGGCGAGCAGGCCCTGCAGTGGCTGCGGACCCGCTACGGCTTCGAGGACGGCAGCGACCTGGCCCGCGCCAAGGCCCAGCACATGTACCTGAACTCGATGGTCCGCGTGCTGCGCGAGAACGCCACGCTCGGCAACCCGGGCCGGCTGCGCGCGCTGGCCGAGGAGGCCACCGAGGCGCTCACGGTCGACCCGGGCCTCGACACCGTCAAGAAGCTGTACGACCTCAGCGGCGAGCTGCGCACGGTGGAGCCGGAACGCATCACCATGACCACGATGCCCAACCGGTACGTGGGCGCCCGCGTGGAGCCGACCGAGGACGCGGAGCAGCTGTTCCGGCTGGTGCGGGAGGACATCGCGCTGGACGGCAAGGACGCGAAGCCGAAGGAGCCCGGTCCCGGCCCGGCGTCGACGGCCCCCGCCGACCCGGCCGCCGCCGACGGCGAGATCGCGGTGCAGGTACGCAACGGCACCCGCACCGAGGACCTCGCGGCGGCCGGCGGGCGCGCCGACACGGTCGCCGGACTGCTGGTGGAGAAGGGTTTCACGCGCGCCGTCGCCGACCCCTCGGTGCTGCCGAGCGAGGACCGCACGGTCGTCCGCTACCCCAGCGCCGATCTGGCGGGCGACGCGCGGCGGGTCGCCGACTCCCTGGGGATCCCGGCGAGTTCGGTGCTGCGGTCGACCGACGTCTCGGGCGTCACGCTCGTCGTGGGCGCGGACTGGCGCGAGGACACGGCCTACGAGGCACCCGCGGCCGACGACAGCACCCCGGAGTCGGCCGAGGCCCTCAACGGCGCCGACACGAGCGCCTGCATGCACGTGAACCCGGGCTTCACCTGGTCCTGAGCGGCGTCACCGGGCGCCGGCGGCGTCGGCGTCCGGCTGGACCGCCGGGCGCCGCGACGCGATGACCCGCTTCGCCAGCGACTTGGGGCTGGTCAGGAAGCCGTAGCCCCACGACATGTGCATGGTCGCCAGCGCCACCGGGATCTGCGCCCGTGCCTTCAGGCCGAGGCCCTTGCCCGCCGGGAGCGAGCCCGCGACGATCGCGGCGAGGTAGCCGCCGGGCACGACGAAGCCCCAGGGGGTCAGCGCCACGCCCACCACGACGCCGGCGGCGATCGCGCACACGGCGGCCGGCGGGGCGAGGTAGCGCAGGTTGATGGAGCCGGAGTGGTAGCGGGCGACGACGTGCCGCCAGCGGCCGTAGTCCTTGTACTGCTTGGCCAGCGCCCGCACGGAGGGCCGGGGCCGGTAGGACACCTTCAGCTCGGGCGAGAACCAGATCAGGCCGCCGGCCTCCCGGATGCGGAAGTTCAGCTCCCAGTCCTGGGCGCGTATGAACTCCTCGTTGTACCCGCCCTGCCGCTCCAGCGCGTCGCGGCGGAACACGCCCAGGTACACCGTCTCGGCCGGACCCGCCTGGCCGCCGGTGTGGAAGGCCGCGTTGCCCACGCCGATCTTCGACGTCATCGCGGCGGCGACGGCGTCCTCCCAGGCGTTCTCGCCCTCGGCGTGCATGATGCCGCCCACGTTCTGCGCGCCGGTCTCCTCCAGCAGCCGTACGGCCGTGGCGATGTAGTCGGGCGACAGCATGCCGTGGCCGTCGACGCGGACGACCACGGGATGGCGCGAGGCCTTGATCGCGGCGTTCAGCGCGGCGGGCGTGCGGCCGGTGGGGTTCGGCACGGTGTGGACGCGGGGGTCCTCGCGGACGAGTTCGGCGGCGATCTCTTCCGTGCGGTCCGTGGACGGACCGACGGCGATCACGACCTCCATCTCGCCGGGGTACTCCTGGGCGAGGATGGCGCGGACGGCACCGCGCAGGTGCCGCTCCTCGTTGAGGACGGGCATGATCACGGAAACGGCGGGCAGCCGCACGTCGGACTTGGCGTTCATCGGTGCTCACGTTACCGCGAACGGGGGACACGGGTGCGCGCCGCGGGGGTCACGGCCCCGGGCAGCAGATCGTATGGGCCTACGGTGCTCACGGATCCCACGTCCGGCCCCAGGTCCCGCCCCCGCGGAGGTGTCACCTTGCCCACGCCGCCCCGCTCCCCCAGGGTCCCGGCATCGCCCCCACAGGGCGGTCCCCCGCCCCAGCGCACCCGTCCGCGGCCCTCCCGCCGCCCGCCCGGAGGTGCCGTACGGCGGAAGAGGCCACGCTGGGCCGTGCGGGCGGTGACGGCGCTGTCGGTGGTGGTGCTCGCCTCCGCCGGGATCGGGCACGCGGTGCTCTCCGGTCTGGACGCGGACATCGCCCGCGTCGACGCATTCAAGGACATGAAGAACCGTCCGCGGGGCGGTGACGGCATGAACGTCCTGCTGGTCGGCACCGACGGCCGCGACCGGATCAGCGCGGAGGAGCGGCGGAAGTACCGGCTCGGCGGTGCTCCCTGCCACTGCACCGACACCATCATGATCGTGCACATCTCGGAGGACCGGGAGCGGGCGAGCGTGGTCAGCCTGCCGCGCGACTCGTACGCCGTGACGCCCGACCACACCGACCGCACGACCGGCAGGCACCACCGGGGACACCCCGTCAAGCTGAACGCGGCCTATGCCGAGGGCGGGCCGCAGCTCACCGTCCGCACGGTCGAGAGCATGACCCACGTGAAGATCGACCACTATCTGGAGGTCGACTTCACCAGCTTCATGAAGACCGTGGACGTCCTCGGCGGCGTGCGGATCTGCACCGTCCAGCCGCTCAAGGACAGGTACACCGGGCTCGACCTGCCGGCCGGCAGCCACGAGCTGACCGGCGGGCAGGCCCTGCAGTACGTCCGCGCCCGCCACCTCGACGGGGCCTCGGACCTGAGCCGGATGAAGCGCCAGCAGCGCTTCCTGGCCGCGCTGATCGACCGGGCGACCTCCTCCGGGCTCCTGCTGAACCCGCTCAAGTTCCGCGACGTCACGCGGGCGGTGCTGGGTTCGGTGCGGGCCGACAGGGGATTCGGCACCGACGAGCTGCTGGCCCTCGGGCGGGCGATGCGGAACTTCTCGCCGTCGTCCTCCGAGTTCACCACCGTGCCGATCGGGCAGATGGGCTACGCCGTCAAGGGCGTCGGATCGACCCTCAAGTGGGACCCCGCCGAGTCGAAGCGGATCTTCGACGCCCTGCGCCGGGACGAGCCGCTGGCCCCGCCCGGCCCGAAGCCGGCGGGCCCGGCGCCGGTGCGGGTACCGGTCGACCCGAAGCAGATCCGGGTCCAGGTGGAGAACGGCACGCACACCGCGGGGCTGGGCAGGCGCGTGGACGACGCGCTGGCCGCGACCGGCTTCCTCACCACCCGGGCGCCGGTGAACGCCGCCGACCGCGCGGTGGCACGGACCGTGGTCGCCTTCGACCCCCGCTGGGACCGGTCGGCGAAGTCGCTGGCCGCCGCCCTGCCCGGCAGCGAGCTCAAGCCGGTCAAGGGCCAGGGGGGCACGCTGCGGGTGATCGCGGGCGCCGACTTCAGGCAGGTGGTGACGGTGCGGCCGGAGGACCCGCCGCAGGAGTCGGGCGCAGTGGTGCGCGGCGACGAGGTGGTGTGCGGGCAGCGGTGACCGGCCGCGGCGTCAGTTGCCGGAGACGGTGACCTTGTCGTCGTTCCTCAGCTGCTCCACCAGTTCCTTCACCTTGGCGTCGTCCCACTTGAGGTTTCCGCCGACGCTGCCGGAGACCGGCATGTTCATCGAGGTGCCGTCACCGCCGCTGACGCTCTTCATCGCCCAGAACATGCCGGCCAGGTCGAACAGGCCCATGTCCTTGTCGACGATCAGGGAGTCCAGGCCCGCGCCCATGGTCGGGTACAGCTTGAACGGGTTCAGCACGGTCGACGGGGTGGCCACCTGGCTCGCCAGGGCCGACAGGAACTTCTGCTGGTTCTTCGTACGGTCCAGATCGGAGCCGGGCAGCGCGTACCGGGTGCGGACGAAGGCCAGGGCCTCCTCGCCGTTGAGGGTCTGCTTGCCCTTCTTGAAGTCGGCGCCGGACTTCTTGTCCTTGATGTCCTGCGGGATGTCGATGTCGACGCCGCCGACGGAGTCCACGATGTTCGCGAAGCCGGCGAAGCCGATCTCCACGTAGTGGTCGATGTGCAGCCCGGTGTTGAACTCGACGGTGCGCACGAGCAGCTCGGGACCGTCCTCCGCGTACGCGGCGTTCAGCTTCACGTGGCGGCCGGTGCCCTCGTACTTCTTGCCGGACTCCGAGCCGACGAAGCTCGGGATCTCGACGTCCGAGTCGCGGGGCAGCGAGACCAGCGTCGACCCGTTGTCCCCGGTGTGGAGGATCATCATGGAGTCGGTGCGCTTGCCCTCGGCCGAGCCGGTGTGCAGGTCCTTCTTCTGCTCGTCGGTCATGCCCTCGCGGCTGTCGGACCCGACGATCAGGTAGTTCGTGCCCTCGCCCGCCTCGGGCCGGTCGATGACCTTGGACAGGTCGACCTCGCGGTTGAGCTTGGAGTCGGCCCAGAAGTAGGTCCCGACCGTGGTGACGACCAGCGCGGTCACCACCGTGATCGCCGTCCACTTGATCCGGCGCCGCCAGTCCGGCGCGGGGCGCCCACCGCCCGGGCCGGTGCCGCCGGGGCCGCGGCCGCCGGGGCTGCCGTAGACCTGGCCGGTGTTGTAACCGCTGTCGTACGCGTCCTGTCCGCCGTGGCCCTGGCCGTCGACGTACGACGGCTGCTGCGGCACCCCGCCCCCGTACTGAGGTGCGGTGCGGCCCGGGCCGGGCGGCGGCGCCGCGCCGCGGCGGACCTGACGCATCACCCGGGCACTCTCGGGCTGTGCGCTCGCGCTGCCGCGTCCGTACCGGCCGGCGCGGTTGTCACCGGGTCGTCCCTCGGGCCAATCATTCATGCGGACCAGTGTGCAGGTCCCGGCGGTACTGCTGACAGGGCCGTCGGAAAATAGGGGCGGCGCTGTTGCGAAGCTGACACAAATTACTCGGATGTGGTCCCGGCATAAGGTGGAGGGCATGACAGACCAGGCAGAACAGGCCTCGGCCGCGGAGTCGGCGACACCGGAGATCCCGGGCAAGCCGACCTCGGCTTCCCGCACCACCCTCAGCCACATCATGACGCACAGCGACACCAACCTTCTGGGCACCGTGCACGGTGGCGTCATCATGAAGCTGGTCGACGACGCGGCCGGTGCCGTGGCCGGACGGCACTCCGGCGGCCCCGCCGTCACCGCGTCCATGGACGAGATGGCGTTCCTCGAACCGGTCCGGGTCGGCGACCTCGTCCATGTGAAGGCCCAGGTCAACTGGACCGGCCGCACCTCCATGGAGGTCGGCGTGCGGGTGCTGGCCGAGCGCTGGAACGAGTCGGCCCCCGCCACCCAGGTCGGCTCGGCCTACCTGGTGTTCGCCGCGGTGGACGCCGACGGCAAGCCCCGCTCGGTGCCGCCGGTGGTCCCGGAGACCGAGAAGGACAAGCGGCGCTACCAGGAGGCCCAGATCCGCCGCACCCACCGGCTGGCCCGCCGCCGCGCGATCATGGAGCTGCGGGAGCGCCGGGTGGCGGAGGGCTACGAGGACTGACCTCCCCGCACCGACGCGAGAGGGCGCCCGGGACCGACGTCCCGGGCGCCCTCTCGCGTGTGAGAGCCGTTACGGCAGGTTGCGCGCCATGACGATGCGCTGGACCTGGTTGGTGCCCTCGTAGATCTGCGTGATCTTGGCGTCGCGCATCATGCGCTCCACCGGGTAGTCACGGGTGTAGCCGTAGCCGCCGAGGAGCTGGACGGCGTCCGTGGTGACCTCCATCGCCACGTCGGAGGCGAAGCACTTGGCGGCCGCGCCCTGGAAGGTGAGGTCGCTGTCGCCGCGCTCCGACTTCGCCGCGGCGGCGTAGGTCAGCTGGCGGGCGGCCTCGATCTTCATGGCCATGTCGGCGAGCATGAACTGGATGCCCTGGAAGTCGGCGATCGGCTTGCCGAACTGCTTGCGCTCCTTGACGTAGCCCTTGGCGTAGTCGAGGGCGCCCTGGGCGATGCCGAGGGCCTGGGCGGCGATGGTGATGCGGGTGTGGTCCAGCGTCTTCATCGCGGTGGCGAAGCCGGTGCCCTCCTCGCCGATCATGCGGTCGGCGGGGATGCGGACGTTGTCGAGGTAGACCTCGCGGGTCGGCGAGCCCTTGATGCCGAGCTTCTTCTCCGGGGCGCCGAAGGAGACGCCCTCGTCGGACTTCTCGACGACGAACGCGGAGATCCCCTTGGAGCGCTTGGTGGGGTCGGTGACCGCCATCACCGTGTAGTACTCGGAGACGCCCGCGTTGGTGATCCAGCGCTTGACGCCGTTGAGGACCCAGAAGTCACCGTCGCGCACGGCCTTGGTCTTCATGCCGGCCGCGTCCGAGCCCGCGTCGGGCTCGGACAGGCAGTAGGAGAACATGCCGTCGCCCTTGGCGAGCGGGGTCATGTACTTCTTCTTCAGCTCCTCGGAGCCGGAGAGGATCACCGGCAGCGAGCCGAGCTTGTTCACGGCCGGTATGAGGGAGGAGCTCGCGCAGACGCGGGCCACCTCCTCGATCACGATGACCGTGGCGAGGGCGTCGGCGCCCGCGCCGCCGTACTCCTCCGGGACGTGCACGGCGTGCAGGTCGTTCGCGGTCAGGGCGTCGAGGGCCTCCTGCGGGAAGCGGGCCTCCTCGTCGACCGCGGCGGCGTGCGGCGCGATCTTCGCCTCGGCCAGCGAGCGGACGGCGTCGCGGAGCATGCCGTGCTCCTCGGACGGGCGGTACAGGTCGAAGTCAGCCGATCCGGCCAAGGTCTCTCACGCTCCAAAACACTGTGATGCTGAGCACGCTAACTACCGTTAAGTAACCCAAATTTTAGAACGCCGCCGGGCCGGTGGATAGGTGAGGTTGACGACAGCCGCCCAGGGGCTCCGCCCGGCGCCCCGGATATGCTCGGGCGCGCACCTCAGCCGTACACCTCTGGAGCACCCATGGCCCTCAAGATCACTGTGATCGGCACCGGCTACCTCGGCGCGACCCACGCGGCGGCCATGGCCGAGCTCGGTTTCGAGGTGCTGGGCCTGGACGTGGTGCCCGAGAAGATCGAGATGCTCCAGCGGGGCGAGGTCCCGATGTACGAGCCGGGTCTCGAGGAACTGCTGCGCAAGCACGTCGCGGGCATCGAGGGGTCCAGCGGACGGCTGCGGTTCACCACCGACTTCGCGGAGGTCGCGGCCTTCGGCGACGTGCACTTCCTGTGCGTGAACACGCCGCAGAAGCACGGCGAGTACGCCTGCGACATGTCCTACGTCGACTCCGCCCTGGCCTCGCTCGCGCCGCACCTGCGCGGCCCCGCCCTGGTCGTCGGCAAGTCGACCGTGCCCGTGGGCAGCGCCGACCGGCTGGCCGTCTACCTCGCCGAGCACGCGCCGGCGGGCGGCGACGCCGAGCTGGCCTGGAACCCCGAGTTCCTGCGCGAGGGCTTCGCCGTCCAGGACACGCTGCGCCCGGACCGGATCGTGGTCGGGGTGCGCAGCGAACGGGCCGAGAAGCTGCTGCGCGAGGTGTACGCCACGCCGATCACCGAGGGCTCTCCGTTCGTCGTCACCGACTTCCCGACGGCCGAGCTGGTGAAGACCGCCGCGAACTCCTTCCTGGCGACCAAGATCTCCTTCATCAACGCGATGGCGGAGGTCTGCGAGGCCGCCGACGGCGACGTCGCCAAGCTGGCGGAGGCCATCGGGCACGACGACCGGATCGGCCGGAAGTTCCTGCGGGCCGGCATCGGCTTCGGCGGCGGCTGCCTGCCGAAGGACATCCGGGCGTTCATGGCCCGCGCCGGTGAGCTGGGCGCCGACCAGGCGCTGACGTTCCTGCGCGAGATCGACTCCATCAACATGCGCCAGCGCGGCCAGATGGTCGAGCTGGCCCGGCAGGCGTTGGGCGGCGGCCCGTTCCTCGGCAAGCGGGTCGCGGTGCTCGGCGCCACCTTCAAGCCCGACTCGGACGACGTACGGGACTCGCCCGCGCTGAACGTGGCCGGGCAGATCCACCTCCAGGGCGCGCAGGTGACGGTGTACGACCCGAAGGGCATGGAGAACGCCCGGCGGCTGTTCCCGACGCTCGGCTACGCCGACTCGGCGCTGGAGGCCGTGCGCGGCGCCGACGCCGTGCTGCACCTGACGGAGTGGCGGGAGTTCCGCGAGCTGGACCCGGAGGCGCTCGGCGAGGCGGCGGCGGCGCGGGTGATCCTCGACGGCCGCAACGCGCTGGACCCCGAGGCCTGGCGGCGGGCCGGGTGGACGTACCGGGCGATGGGCCGGCCGACGGCCTAGGCCCGGCCACACGACAGGTGACGCCGGTTCGGCCGAGGCTCAGTCGGCCGAACCGGCGTCCGTCCGCATTGTGCCCCACCCGGCCGCGCGCCGGCCGGTGAACCCCCGGGGCGTCACGCCTCCTTGGCGCGGTACCGGCGCATCTTCGCGCGCGCCCCGCACACCTGCATCGAGCACCACCGCCCCCGTCCGGCCGGGCTGCGGTCGTAGTACGCCCAGTGGCAGTCGGCGGCCTCGCACGCCTTGAGGCGGCTCCAGGTGCCCGCGACCAGCGCCTCGGCGACCGCCGCGGCGACGCGGGCGGGCAGGGACCCGGCACGGGCCGGGGCGAGGGCGGCGGAGCCGTCGGCCGGGTCGACCGTCACGACCAGCGGGGCCCCGGCCAGCAGCTCGCCGAGCGGGGTGACCGGGCGGTGCGGCGGGTGCCCCGCGTGCGCGAGCAGGGCCGCGCGCAGCGACTCGCGCAGGTCGCGCGCGTCCGGCACCTCGTCCTCCGTCAGGCCGAAGCGCGCCCGGTCCTCCGGCGTGCCCAGCGAGTCGGCGCCCGTCTCCAGGTCCAGCGTGTTCACCAGGGCCTCGATCACGTCCAGGCCACCCGGTGCGGGCGATCTCTCACTCATGCTTGCGACGTTACCCCCCATGGGGGAGCATGGAGTAACCGTTACCGGTTACTCCTGTATGAGGGTAACCGCTGACTTCAAGGAGGAAGTCATGGCCGTAGCCGAGCTGGGTGTCGTCGTCCTGGACTGTCCCGACCCCCACGCACTGGCCCGCTTCTACGCCGACGTCCTCGGCGGCACCGTCGAGGCCCAGAACGACGGACAGGACGAGTGGGTCGACCTGAGACTGCCCGGCGGGCAGGCCCTGGCGTTCCAGGCCGCGCCCGGGTACGTACCGCCGAAGTGGCCCGGGACCGACGGAGCGCAGCAGTTCCACCTCGACCTCGTCGTGCCGGACCTGGACGCGGCCGAGAAGGCCGTACTGGAGCTCGGCGCGCGTCCCCTGGACGCCGAGGACCGGTCCCGCACGTTCCGCGTCTACGCCGATCCCGCCGGGCACCCGTTCTGCCTCTGTGCCTGCTGAGACCACCCACATCACCGGAAGGAACCCCATGGCACCCGTGGCACGTTTCCGCTCCGTCGTCGTCGACTGTCCCGAGCCCCGCGAGCTGGCCCGCTTCTACGCGCAGGTCGGCGGCGGCACTCCCGACGAGGAGGACCCGGACTGGGTGGTGCTCCAGGTGCCCGGAGGGCCCCGGATCGCCTTCCAGCGGGTGCCCGAGCTGACCCCGCCCGAGTGGCCGCGCTCCGACCGAAACGCCCAGCAGTTCCACCTCGACTTCGACGGCGGGGCGACCTGGGAGGAGATGGACGCGGCGCACGAGAAGGTGCTCGCGCTGGGCGCCCGGCCGCTGGACCTGGAGGACCGGGAGAAGAAGGACTTCATGGTGTACGCGGATCCGGCGGGGCATCCGTTCTGCCTGTGCCGGATCGAACACCCCTGAGCCGACGGTGCTCAGCCGTCGAGCGCGGCGATCGTCGCGCTCGACGGCCGGCGCCGCAGCTGCGCCGCACGGGCGGTGAAGGCCGCGCCCCGCAGCACGCGCTGCACGTTGCCCCAGGTGAGCAGGGCGACGTCCGCCTCGTCCCAGCCGCGCCGCAGCAGCTCGGCGATCAGGCGGGGGTAGCAGGAGGCGTCGCCGAGCTCCAGCGGGTGCGCGGTGCCGGTGTCGTAGGTGCCGGACAGGCCGACGCTCCGCGGGCCGGCGACGGTGCGGACGTGGTCCAGGTGGTCGGCGACGTCCCGGACGGTCGGGCCGGTCTGCTCCGCGGTCAGCGGCACCATGCACAGGCCCCCGGCCGCGCCCAGCTCGGCGAGCAGGTCGTCGGGGAGGTTGGCGGGGTGCGGACGCAGGGCGCGGGCGGCGGACCGGGTGCACAGCGCGGGCGCCTTGGAGACGGCCAGGGTGCGGCGGACGGTCGGCTCGCCGGCGCCGGAGAGGTCCGCGAGGACGCCGAGCCGGTTCATCTCGCGGACGACCTCCTCGCCGAACCGGGTCAGCCCCGCCTCGCTCGCCCAGGAGGTTCCGGTCAGCGTGAGCACCCGCAGGCCGAGGGCGTGCAGGGAGCGCAGGATGCCGATGCTGTCGCCGAGCGCGGCGGCCCCGGCGGGGCCGGGCAGCACGGCGACGCGGCCGCAGTTGCGGGCGTCGATGGTCTGCCCGGCGTCGTGGGCCAGCCGGAGCCCCTCGGGGTGGGCGCCGACGACCGTCCTGGCCAGGTCGAGCTGTTCGAGCGTGGCGCCGACGGCCCGGTCGCCGTCGATGCCCTCGGGCAGGTGCAGCGACCAGAACAGGGCCCCGACGTGACCTTCGCGCAGCCGGGGCACGTCCGTGTGGACACCGCTCTCGCCGAGCTCCAGGTCGTACCAGGACAGGTGCTTGAGCGCGCGGGGCAGGCCGCAGTAGCCGTCGGCGACCGGGTGGGCGGCCAGCACGGCGCGGGCGCGGGTCAGCGGCTCGTCGTCGGGATCGGAGACCGGCGCGTAGGGCTCGGGCGGGAAGGCGTCGTCGGGCAGCGGGACGGGCAGGTCGTCGAGCTCGCCGGCCTCGGTACCGGTGTGCAGGTCGTCCTGGAGGTCTGCCATGACGGGCTCCGTACGGTCGTCGTGCGTTACGGCCACCGTCACACGGAGCAGGTGGGGCGGTCCTGATGAGTGCGCCGTTCGGGGGGCACGGCGCGCGGGGCCCACGCTCAGCCGCGGGCCGCGTCGATCACCTCGTCCAGGGTGTCCCGGGAACGGATCAGGTCGGCGATGGTCCGGTCGATGCGGGCGCGTTCCGCGGTGAGGTCGGCGACCAGTTTCGGCGTGGCGACGGCCGAGGGCCCGCCGTCCCCGTCCCGCATGCAGGGCAGCAGCTCGACGATCTTGCTGCTGCACAGCCCGGCCGCGAACAGCTCCTGGATGCGGATGACCCGGTCGACGGCCCCTTCCGCGTACTCGCGGTGCCCACCGGGCGTACGCTCGGCCGCGAGAAGTCCCTGCTTCTCGTAGTACCGCAGCGAGCGTTCACTGACGCCCGTACGCCGGGCGAGTTCGCCGATCCGCATGCCGTCGCCTCCGGGACTTGATTCTGACACTGATGTCAGGTTCTAGCGTACGGGCATGCCGAACACAACAGAGCTCTTCGCCTCCGCCCCGCTCGGACCGCTCACGCTTCCCAACCGTCTCGTGATGGCTCCGCTCACCCGCAACCGTGCCGAGGCGGACGGCACCCCGACGCCGCTCATGGCCACCTACTACGCCCAGCGCGCCACCGCCGGACTGATCATCGCCGAGGCCGCCACGCCGAACGCGGTCGGGCAGACGTACCCGAACATCACCGCCGTCCACAGCGCCCGGCACGTGGCGGGCTGGCGGCAGGTCACCGACGCCGTGCGGGAGGCGGGCGGGCGGATGTTCCTCCAGCTCCAGCACGGTGGCCGGGTCGGCCATCCCGCGACCAGCGGGCTGACGCCCGTCGCGCCCTCGCCGGTGCCACTGCCGGAGACGGTCTTCACGCCCTCGGGACACCGTCCGGCCGTCGTGCCGAGGGAGATGACCGCCGAGGACGTCCGCACCACCGTCGCGGACTTCGCGCGTGCCGCGCGCAACGCGCTCGACGCCGGGTTCGAGGGGGTCGAGGTGCACTCCGCCAACGGTCACCTGCTGCACCAGTTCCTGGCCGCCAACACCAACCGCCGCACCGACGGATACGGAGGTCCGGTCGCCGGGCGGATCCGGTTCACGGCCGAGGTGACCGAGGCCGTGGCCGCCGAGATCGGCGCCGACCGGGTGGGCCTGCGCGTCTCCCCCGGCAACACCGTCAACGGCATCGCGGAGGGCGAGACGGAGGAGATCTACACCGCGCTGGTGGAGCGGCTCGGCGGACTCGGCCTCGCCTATCTCCACCAGGTCTTCGCCGACCCCGCCGACCCCGTGTTCCGGAAGATCCGCGCCGGATGGCCGGGCGTCCTGATCGCCAACCCGGTGCTGGGCGAGGAGCCGGCCACGGACACCGTGCGCCGCGCCTCCGAGCGGCTGCTCGCCGCCGGCGCCGACCTGGTCGCCCTCGGCCGGCCCTTCCTGGCCAACCCCGACCTGGTGGAGCGGCTGCGGCTCGGGGCACCGCTGAACCCGGTACGGGACCGGTACCTCATGTACGTGGGCGGGGCGACCGGTTACACCGACTACCCCGCCCTCGGAGAGGAGACGGCTCAGCCGTCCAGGTCCTCGAGCGTCACGTTGGACGGCCCCCGTGTCGCCTGAAGCCCCCGGGCCACGTCCTCGGCGGCGTCCAGCACCCGCACCGCGTTCTTCCAGGTCAGCTTGGTCAGGTCGGCCCGGGACCAGCCGCGGTCGAGCAGCTCGGCGACCAGGTTCGGGTAGCCCGAGACGTCGTCGAGGCCGTCCGGCGTGAACGGTGTGCCGTCGTAGTCGCCGCCGATGCCGAGGTGGTCGACGCCGGCGACCTCGCGCATGTGGTCGAGGTGGTCGGCGACCGTGGACACCGTGGCGACCGGGCGCGGGGTGCGCTCCTCGAAGGCGTGGTGGACCTTCATCGCCTCCGGGCTGGTGTCCAGGTGGTGGAAGCCGTGCGCCCGCATGTTCTCGTCGGCGGCCGCCGTCCAGTCCACCGCGGCCTGGAGCACGAACTTCGGCACGAACGTCACCATCGCCATGCCGCCGTTGGCGGGCAGCCGCTCCAGCACGTCGTCCGGGATGTTGCGCGGGTGGTCGCAGACGGCCCGGGCGGAGGAGTGCGAGAAGATCACCGGCGCGGTGGAGGCGTCCAGCGCGTCCCGCATCGTCGTCGCGGCGACGTGCGAGAGGTCGACCAGCATGCCCTCGCGGTTCATCTCCCGCACGACCTCCCGGCCGAAGGCCGACAGACCGCCGACGCCGGGCTCGTCGGTCGCCGAGTCCGCCCACGCCACGTTGTCGTTGTGTGTGAGCGTCATGTAGCGCACCCCGAGCGCGTACAGCGCCCGGAGCGTGGCGAGCGAGTTGTCGATGGAGTGGCCGCCCTCGGCGCCCATCAGCGACGCGATACGGCCCTCGGCGCGGGCCGCCTCCATGTCCGCGGCGGTCAGCGCGGCCCGCAGCTGCTCGGGGTGGCGGTCGATCAGCCTCCGCACGCAGTCGATCTGCTCCAGCGTCGCCGTCACCGCACCCGGCAGGTCCGAGCGGACGTACACCGACCAGTACTGCGCACCGACGCCGCCGGCCCGCAGCCGGGCGAGGTCGGTGTGCAGGTGGGCGGACTGGTCCTCGGCGATGTCCCGGGCGTCGAGGTCGTAGCGGACCTGCTCGCGCAGCGCCCACGGCAGGTCGTTGTGACCGTCGACGACGGGAAACTCCCGCAACAGCTCCCGGGCCCGGTCCAGTGACGTCATCGGGGTCACTTCCCGAAGCCGAAGGCGGCTGCCGAGCCCGCGACCTTGTTGCGCAGGCGCTTGCCCTTCTCGGTCGCCTGGTCGTTGAGGTCCTGCTGGAACTCGCGCATCCGGGCGAGCAGGTCCTCGTCGTGGGCGGCGAGCATGCGGGCGGCCAGGAGGCCCGCGTTGCGGGCGCCGCCGACCGAGACGGTCGCGACGGGGACGCCGGCCGGCATCTGCACGATGGACAGGAGGCTGTCCATGCCGTCCAGGTACTTCAGCGGCACGGGGACGCCGACGACCGGCAGCGGGGTGACGGAGGCGAGCATGCCGGGCAGGTGGGCGGCGCCCCCGGCCCCGGCGATGATCGCCTTGAGTCCGCGGCCGGCGGCCTGCTCGCCGTAGGCGATCATCTCGTGCGGCATGCGGTGCGCGGAGACGACGTCGACCTCGTAGGGGATCTCGAACTCGTCGAGCGCCTTGGCGGCGGCCTCCATCACGGGCCAGTCGGAGTCCGACCCCATGACGATGCCCACGACCGGACTCACCGGGCTGGCCTGGCTCATTCGGTGATCGTCCCTCTCAGGTAGCCGGCAGCGTGACGGGCGCGCTCCAGCACGTCGTCCAGGTCGTCGCCGTAGGTGTTGACGTGGCCGACCTTGCGGCCGGGCTTCACGTCCTTGCCGTACATGTGGATCTTCAGCCGGGGGTCGCGGGCCATGCAGTGCAGGTACGCGGAGTACATGTCCGGGTAGTCGCCGCCGAGGACGTTGACCATGACCGTCCACGGTGCGCGCGGGCGGGGGTCGCCCAGCGGCAGGTCGAGGACGGCGCGGACGTGGTTGGCGAACTGCGAGGTGATCGCGCCGTCCATGGTCCAGTGGCCGGAGTTGTGCGGGCGCATCGCCAGTTCGTTGACGAGGACGCGGCCGTCGCGGGTCTGGAACAGCTCGACGGCGAGGTGGCCGACGACGCCGAGTTCCTTGGCGATGCCGAGGGCCATCTCCTCGGCGCGCAGGGCCAGCGCCTCGTCGAGGTCGGGGGCGGGGGCGATCACCGTGTCGCACACGCCCTTGACCTGCTGGGACTCGACGACGGGATAGGCCACCGCCTGGCCGTGCGGGGAGCGGACCACGTTGGCGGCCAGCTCGCGGACGAAGTCGACCTTCTCCTCCGCCAGCACGGGCACGCCGGCCCGGAAGGGCTCGGCGGCCTCCTCGGCGGAGTCGACGACCCACACGCCCTTGCCGTCGTATCCGCCGCGGACCGTCTTGAGGACGACGGGGAATCCCTCGCCCTCGGCCGCGAAGGCGGCCACGTCGGCCGGATCGCTGACGATCCGGTGCCGCGGACAGGGCACGCCGATCTCGACCAGTTTCGCTCGCATCACCCCCTTGTCCTGGGCGTGGACCAGCGCGTCGGGGCCGGGGCGCACGGGGATGCCGTCCGCCTCCAGGGCCCGTAGATGCTCGGTCGGTACATGTTCGTGATCGAAAGTGATCACGTCGCAGCCCCTCGCGAACGCGCGCAGCGTGTCGAGGTCGCGATAGTCGCCGATGACGACATCGCTGACGACCTGCGCCGCGGAATCCTGAGGGGTGTCACTGAGAAGCTTGAACCTGATGCCCAACGGGATGCCCGCCTCGTGTGTCATACGAGCGAGCTGGCCACCGCCGACCATGCCGACTACCGGGAACGTCACACCCCTAGCGTATCGGCCGCGCGGAGCCCACCGGTTTACCGGCCGTTCTCCGGCCGTCCCCCGGCCCCTCTGCCCGTGATTCCCGCGCCCGCAGGAAGATCGCATCCCCGGGTGGTTAGCATGACGTGACCGATGCCGACCGATGGACGGGGGCCTGCACGACCATGGGACATGGTTCCTCGGGTGCCCGTACGGCTCCCCCGGCACCCTCCGCACCCCGCGGCGGCCTGCGGCGGCGGCTCGACCGGCTGGTCCGTGAGGCCCTGAAGTTCGGCGCGGTGGGCGGCGCGGGAGTGCTCGTCAACCTGCTCGTCTTCAACCTGGTCCGGCACGTGACCGACCTCCAGGTGGTGCGGGCGAGCATCGTCGCCACCGTCGTCGCGATCGTCTTCAACTACCTGGGCTTCCGCTACTTCACGTACCGGGACCGCGACAAGAGCGGCCGCACCCGGGAGATGTCGCTGTTCCTGCTGTTCAGCGCGATCGGCCTGGTGATCGAGAACGGGGTGCTCTACACGGCGACGTACGGCTTCGGCTGGGACAGTTCGCTGCAGAGCAACATCTTCAAGTTCCTCGGCATCGGCCTCGGCACGCTGTTCCGCTTCTGGTCGTACCGCAGCTGGGTCTTCCGCACGCTGCCCGCGCCCGAGCCGAGGACGCGGGCGGCCTCCGCCGGGGAGCGGGAACGCCCGGCGGCGGTGCGCAAGGCCGACAGCGCCCCCGCGGCCCACCGCTGATTGGTGGCTAACGCACCGTCGTCCCCTCGTCCGGTGACGTCTTCTTCGGTGGCGTCCGGGACAGGAACAGGCCGAAGACCGGCGGCCGGGACTGGAGGAGTTCCAGACGGCCGCCGTCCGCCTCGGCCAGGTCCCGGGCGACGGCCAGGCCGATGCCCGTCGAGTTCCGCCCGCTGATGGTGCGCTCGAAGATCCGCGCCCCCAGGTCGGCCGGGACGCCGGGCCCCTCGTCGGTGACCTCGACCACCGCCTGGTTGCCCGTGACCCGGGTCCGCAGGGCCACCGTGCCGCCACCGTGCATCAGGGAGTTCTCGATCAGCGCGGCCAGCACCTGCGCCACCGCGCCCGGCGTGCCCACGGCCGTCAGGTGCCGCTTGCCGGAGCTGACGATCGCCCGCCCCGAGCTGCGGTAGGCGGGGCGCCACTCGGCGATCTGCTGCTGGATGACGTCGTCCAGCTCGAAGGTGACGGCGGAGCCGCTGCGCGGGTCGCGGGAGTTCGTCAGCAGCCGGTCCACGACGTCCGTCAGCCGCTCCACCTGCGACAGCGCGATCGTCGCCTCCTCCTTCACCGTCTCCGGCTCGTCGGTGAGGGTGATCTCCTCCAGCCGCATGGACAGCGCCGTCAGCGGCGTGCGCAGCTGGTGGGAGGCGTCGGCGGCGAGGCGGCGTTCGGCGGTGAGCATGCGGGCGATGCGCTCGGCGGAGGAGTCCAGGACGTCCGCGACGCGGTCCAGCTCGGGGACGCCGTAGCGCTTGTGCCTCGGGCGCGGATCACCCGAGCCGAGGCGTTCGGCGGTCTCGGCGAGGTCGGTGAGCGGGGAGGCGAGGCGGTTGGCCTGGCGGATGGCCAGCAGCACCGCGGCGATCACCGCGAGCAGCGCCACCAGGCCGATGATGAGCAGGGTCCGGCCGACCTCCCGGGTCACCGAGGAGCGCGGCTCCTCCACGAGGACCGTCTCGCCCTCTTCGCCGGTGGCCTTGCCCCGGATGACGTCGCCCTCCGGCTTGCTGCCGACCTCGATGACCCGCTCGCCGGGGATGCGGATCACGGCGTACCGGGCGTCCGCGACCTGTTCGCGCAGGAAGCCCGCGTCGACGGAGCCGGTGCCGAGCAGCCGGCTGTCCACGATGCTGGCCAGCCGCACCGCTTCCAGGTCCACGCGTTCCTGGGCGGTGGTGCTGATCGTGCGGGTCTCGACGATGACGAGGGAGACGCCGAAGACGGCGATCACGACGAGCACCACGGCGAGCGTGGACTGGATCAGTCGGCGGCGCATGTTCCCCTACGTACCCGCGTACGGCCCCGGAGGGCTCAGTTCTTCTCGAAACGGAAGCCCACGCCGCGCACGGTGGCGATGTAGCGGGGGTTGGCCGCGTCGTCGCCCAGCTTCTTGCGCAGCCAGGAGATGTGCATGTCGAGGGTCTTCGTCGACGACCACCAGGTGGTGTCCCAGACCTCGCGCATCAGCTGGTCGCGGGTGACCACCCGGCCGGCGTCGCGCACCAGGACCCGCAGCAGGTCGAACTCCTTGGCGGTGAGCTGGAGCTCCTCGTCGCCCATCCAGGCCCGGTGCGACTCGACGTCGATGCGCACGCCGTGCGTGGCGGGCGGCTGCTGCGGCTCGGCGGCACCGCGCCGCAGCAGGGCGCGGACCCGGGCGAGCAGCTCGGCCAGCCGGAAGGGCTTGGTGACGTAGTCGTCCGCCCCGGCGTCCAGGCCCACGACGGTGTCCACCTCGTCGGCGCGGGCGGTCAGGATCAGGATCGGCACCGCGTGCCCCTCGGAACGCAGCCGGCGGGCGACCTCCAGTCCGTCCATGCCGGGCAGCCCGAGGTCCAGCACCACCAGGTCGACGCCGCCCTGCATCCCGGCGTCGAGCGCGGTGGGGCCGTCCTCACGCACCTCGACCTCGTACCCTTCCCGGCGCAGTGCGCGGGCCAGCGGCTCCGAAATGGACGCGTCGTCCTCGGCGAGCAGTACACGGGTCATGAGCTGATGGTAGTCCGCTCGGAGCAACGCCCGGGGTGTGATCGGCGTGAGGGTCTCTTACCTCCGGACATGCCGGACAGGTGCCGCACCCGGGACCGGCGCATGCCGTCCGGCCTGCACCGGAGCCCCGGTGTCGGACCTGCGGCTGTGGGGTGCCATCCTGGAATGGACCTTCGAAAGACCGTTCGCGGTTCCGTCGTCACCTGTGATCCGCGTCTCAAGTCCTTCCATACCGGGCGGTGTCCTGCCGTATGGTGAATCAGCGCCTGTAGCACCCAGAGGACCTTTGGCGGCAGTTCGACGCTGAAGGTCGCTTTCGTGTGCGGGCCGGTCCACGGCCGGCCTCGAAAGGAATGACCTGTGGCCGGGCCTCATCGCGTGCAGTGAAGCGCGCGGAGGCGTGGATCCCGGTGGTCGCCGTCCATCGCTCCGTGATCCGGTGCGAATCCCTCAGGCGTGGGGTCGGACGGGTGAGGCCGCCGGTGCCGGCTGCCCCCCACCGGGCGCGCATCGCCTCATGAGCGCGTCCCGACAGCAAGGAACGACCATGGCGTCCAGCCTGACGAAGGACTCGGTCCGTCCGGGCACCCCCGGTTCCGAGAAGACCTTCTTCGGCCACCCCCGCGGACTGGCCACTCTCTTCATGACCGAGATGTGGGAGCGTTTCTCCTACTACGGCATGAGGGCTCTGCTCCCGCTGTACCTCGTCGCTCCCGGCGGTCTCGGCCTCAGCGCCGGCACCGCGACCGCGATCTACTCGGTGTACCTGTCGCTGGTGTACCTGCTCACGATGCCGGGCGGCTGGTTCGGCGACCGCGTCTGGGGTCCCCGCAAGACGGTCGCCATCGCCGGCGGCGTCATCATGCTCGGCCACCTCACGCTGGCCCTGCCCACCTCGGGCACGTTCTACGCGGGCCTGGGTCTGGTCGCCATCGGCTCGGGTCTGCTGAAGGCCAACATCTCCACGATGGTCGGCCAGCTCTACGACGGCCCGGACGACCCGCGCCGCGACGGTGGCTTCACCGTTTTCTACATGGGCATCAACCTCGGTGCCTTCATCGCGCCGCTGACCATCGGCACCATCGGTGAGAGCGTCAACTGGCACCTGGGCTTCGCGCTCGCGGCGGTCGGCATGGCTCTCGGTGTGGTCCAGTTCCTGATCGGCAGCCGCCACCTCGACCCCCACTCCAGCGTCGTCCCGAAGCCGCTGTCGGCGGAGGAGAAGACCTCGACGCTGCGCAAGGCCGCGTTCTGGGCCGCGATCGCCGTCGTGTTCTACGCGATCGTCGGCTTCTCCGGCCACTACACGCTGAACTGGATCCTGGTCCCGCTGACCCTGCTCGGTGTGATCATCCCGATCCTGGTGCTGTCCCGCATCAAGCGCGACAAGTCGCTGGACCGCGGCGAGCAGTCGAAGATGTCGGCGTACATCTGGTTCTTCGTCGCCGCGGCCGTGTTCTGGATGATCTACGACCAGGGCGGCTCGACGCTGTCGATCTTCGCGGACTCCTCCGCCGAGAACAGCGTGTTCGGCTGGGAGTTCCCGGTCTCGTGGTACCAGTCGGTCAACCCGGTCATCATCATGGCCCTGGCCCCGGTCTTCGCCTCCCTGTGGCTGGCGCTGAACCGCCGCGGCAAGGAGCCGAGCACGGTCGTCAAGTTCTGTGGCGGTCTGGTCCTGGTCGGCGCGTCCTTCTTCCTCTTCCTCGCCCCGCTGGCGATCGCCGACGGCGGTCACAAGGCGGCCGCGATGTGGCTGGTGGCGATCTACTTCGTCCAGACCTGTGGTGAGCTGATGCTCTCGCCGGTCGGCCTGTCGGTCACCACGAAGATGGCGCCGGTGAAGTACGCGTCGCAGATGATGGGCGTCTGGTTCCTGGCCGTCACCGCCGGTGACGCCACGACCGGCCTGCTCTCCATCGCCGGCGTCGACCTGAACAAGACGGGCATCGTGGCCCTGGAGGCCACGCTCGCCGTGGTCGCCGGTGTCGCGATCTGGATGTACCGCAAGCGCGTCAAGGAGCTCATGGGCGACGTCCGCTGAGGCCTGCCGGCCGGACCTTGCTGTCGGAGGGCCACCGCATCCCACCCGGATGCGGTGGCCCTCCGGGCATTCGGGGACGGGGCGCCCTACGGCCTCGCCGCCGTAGCTGCGGGGCAGACATGCCGCAGAGGCGCCCTCGACGTCGTAGCTGCGGACAGACATGCCGCAGACGCGCCCTCGACGTCGTAGCTGCGGACAGACATGCCGCAAGGGGCGGCCTGGATGACGTAGCTGTAGCTGCGGGCAGCAGTACATGCCGCAGGGGCCCCCTGGAGGACGCAGCTGCGGGCAGGCGTGCCGCAAGGGCGGCACGGGTGGGCGCAGGGGCGCACCGGTGGCGCGGGGCCGCGTGAGCCGTCCCCGCCCGGTCGCACGCAGTGCGCTTCGCCGGTCGGCAGCACTGAAACCCCGCCTCAGTGCGGGATACGGGGGCACGGGATGCCGTGAGAGACGTCCACGGGCCCTGGCGGCTCGGAAGGGCCAGGGCTGTGCCGTGACGCCGTTGCGACGGAAGGAGGGCGGGTCGGCCGACGCCCGGCGACGGTTACGCCGGGGCGCCCAGTTCCGCCCAGACCCGCTTGCCGGCGACGCCCGGGGTCCGGACGACGCCCCAGTCCAGGCACAGGCGCTGCACGATGAACATGCCGTGGCCGCCGGGGCGGCCCGCGCGGTGCGGGGTGCGGGGTGCGGGCTGGCCCGCGCCACGGTCGGAGACCTCCAGCCGGATCACCTTCTTGTCGCAGGTGATCGACAGCTCGTCCGGCCCCTCGGCGTGCAGGCACGCGTTGGTGACCAGCTCGGAGACGACGAGCAGCACGTCCTCCGCGGCGGCACGCTGGTCGGCGGTGGCGGAGGGCAGCCAGCCCCACGCGTACAGGGCCTGGCGGGTGAAGTCACGGGCGAGCGGCACGACGCCGCTCTGTTCGTCGAAGCTCAGCCTGCGGACCTGGCGGCCGCCCGCCACGCCCGCCGACGCGGATGCGGGCACGCCGGTCCCAGGAGCGGGCGTCCCGCTTCCCCCGGGCTCACCGGCCCCGGGTGCGTCCGCATCGGACGCCCCGGAAGCGCCGCTGGGCTCCGGACCGCGGTCGCCCGGCGAGTAGGGCCGGGTGGTGCTCATCAGCGCTTCACCTCACCGATTCACCAGTTCACGTTTCAAAGTCGTACACAGTCACAGTCACAGTCAGGATGTCTCCTGCCCGACCGGACCGGCTGAACACCCCTGTATTGGCCACGAAACACGGGACGGGGTGAAAACGCCGGCATCAGAGGCCGCACGAGACCCGCCGCCGCGCCCGCGGCGACGGCTCAGTCGGACTCGTCCGACAGGGCCGCCTCGAGCGTGTCGTGGAGGGTGAAGACCGCTTCGGCCCCCGTGATCTCGAACACGCGCGCCACCACCGGCTGCATGGCCACGAGATGCACGCCGCCTCCCGCGGCTTCCGCCTTCAACCGCGCGCCGAGCAGGACGTTGAGTCCTGTGGAGTCGCAGAACTCCAGACGCGAACAGTCGACGACGAGCCGGCTGAACCCCTTGGCGAGGCACTCCTCCAGAGGCTCGCGCAACAGATCGGCGGTGTGGTGATCCAACTCACCCGCCGGGGTTACGACGGCACTGGGGCCCTCTTCGCGCACCTCGACCAGAAGCCGACCCGACTGTGCGCTACCGACCGTCCCGCGGTCCATGCCGTCTCTCTCTCCCGACGTCGTGACTGCTGCTGACGCCCTCGAACACTACGCCTTCCCGCGGCACTCCGACACCCGAACAACTGCACACAAACGGACATACACGCACAGAACACACTTGCGGTGGGCTCGGTAAACCCGGTAGGCCTAGTAGGAACACACACCCGACACGGCCGGCTTTGGAGGCGCCGCACACCGCAGTGCACGCAATTGGCTTCGGCAGCCCTGTGCCGAGAACGATGGAGGACATCATGTCACCCCGGCTCGACGGATCGCGTACCCAGGAAGCGACGTCGACACTCCCTCCGGAACATCTGGATCCCATCGAGCACCACGACGCCGTCGTCGACCACGACGGCACCCTCGCCGGGCTTCCGGACATCCCCGCCTACGACGAGGTGACTCCGGCGGACGCCCGAGCCCTGTCGAAGACCCTCTTCGAGCGGCTCGAGTCGCTGGACGAAGGCACCCACGAGTTCTCGTACGTGCGCAACACGCTCGTCGAGCTCAACCTCGCGCTCGTCAAGTTCGCCGCCTCCCGCTTCCGCTCCCGCAGCGAGCCGATGGAGGACATCGTCCAGGTCGGCACCATCGGCCTGATCAAGGCGATCGACCGCTTCGAGATGTCGCGCGGTGTCGAGTTCCCCACGTTCGCGATGCCGACCATCATCGGCGAGATCAAGCGCTTCTTCCGCGACACCTCGTGGTCCGTGCGCGTCCCGCGCCGCCTGCAGGAGCTGCGGCTCGACCTGGCCAAGGCCGGTGACGAGCTGGCCCAGCGCCTCGACCGCGCCCCGACCGTGTCCGAACTGGCGGAGCACCTCGGCCTGTCCCGGGACGAGGTCGTCGAGGGCATGGCCGCTTCGAACGCCTACACCGCCTCCTCGCTGGACGCCCAGCCGGAGGAGGACGACGCGGAGGGCGCGCTCGCCGACCGCATCGGCTACGAGGACCACGGGCTCGAGGGCATCGAGTACGTCGAGTCGCTGAAGCCGCTGATCGCCGAACTGCCGCCCCGGGACCGGAAGATCCTCTCCCTGCGGTTCGTGGCGGGCATGACCCAGTCGGAGATCGGCGAGGAGCTCGGCATCTCCCAGATGCACGTGTCCCGGCTGCTGTCGCGGACGCTGGTACGGCTGCGCAAGGGGCTCACGGTCGAGGAGTGATCCTCACCGGGTGACGCTTGTCCTCCAGAGGGGCGGTCCGGGCCGGGCCGCCCCCCTTCGGGTTCCGGCGGACGTCACACGACGCGCACGCCGCGCCGCCACACCCCGTCGACCAGCGGCACGCCGGGCCGGTAGGCCAGGTGGACGTGGCTCGGGGCGTCGAGGAGGGTCAGGTCGGCGTACGCGCCCGGCGCGATGCGGCCGACGTCGTCACGGCGCAGGGCCGCCGCACCGCCCGCGGTGGCCGACCAGACCGCCTCGTCCGGCGTCATCCCCATGTCCCGCACCGCGAGGGCGATGCAGAAGGGGACGGAGGACGTGAACGACGAGCCGGGGTTGCAGTCGGTGGAGAGCGCGACCGTGGCGCCGGCGTCGATGAGCCGGCGGGCGTCCGGCCACTCGGCGCGGGTGGAGAATTCGGCGCCCGGCAGCAGCGTGGCGACCGTGTCGCTGTGGGCGAGGGCGTCCACGTCGGCGTCGGTGAGGTGGGTGCAGTGGTCGGCGCTGGCGGCGTCCAGCTCGACGGCCAGCTGGACGCCGGGGCCGTAGGAGAGCTGGTTGGCGTGGATGCGCGGGTGCAGGCCCTTGGCCCGGCCGGCGGTGAGGATCGCGCGGGCCTGGTCGCCGTCGAAGGCGCCCTTCTCGCAGAACACGTCGACCCAGCGGGCGTGCGGGGCGCAGGCGTCGAGCATCTCGCCGGTGACCAGGGCGACGTAGGCGGCCGGGTCGTCGGCGAGTTCCGGGGCGACGACGTGCGCGCCGAGGTAGGTGACCTCGTCGGTGTGGCGGGCGGCGATGCGCAGGGCGCGGGACTCGTCGGCGGTGGTCAGGCCGTAGCCGGACTTGGTCTCGAAGGTCGTGGTGCCCTGGCGCAGGGCCTCCGCGAGGTAGCGGGTGAGCCCGGCCTCCAGTTCCTCGTCGCTCGCGGCGCGGGTGGCGGCGACGGTGGTGCGGATGCCGCCGGCGCTGTAGGGGCGGCCGGACATGCGGGCGTTGAACTCCTCGGTGCGGTCGCCCGCGAAGAGGAGGTGGGAGTGGGAGTCGACGAAGCCGGGCAGGACGGCCCGGCCGCCGGCGTCGACGCGGTTGTCAGTGGCGGGTGCTTTGCTTGATTCACCGGTCCACGCGATGCGGTCGCCGTCGATGACGACGGCCGCGTCCCGGACCAGTCCGAGGGGGGAGTTGTCGCCGAGGGAGGGGTCGTTGGTGACGAGTGCGGCGATGTTGGTGATGACGGTGCTGCTGCTCATGGTGTCCGTGACGTCCTCGTGGGGGCGGGGGTGGGTGGTCAGGCGTGCAGGGCTTCGACGGCCCGCGCGAGGGCGCCGGACACGTCGGCGACGAGCGTGTGGGCCCCGTCGCGTACGACGTGACGCCCGCCCACGACCGTGTGCCGTACGTCCGCCGCGGTCGCCGCGAATACCGCCGTCTCGGCGCCGAGCCTGGGCAGCGGCCCCGCTGTCCTGACCGAGTCCAGGGCGATCGTCGTGAGGTCGGCGCGGGCCCCGGCCTCGATGCGGCCGGCGTCGTCCCAGCCGAGGGCGGCATGACCGTCGGCGGTGGCGGCGCGCAGCAGGGCGGCGGCGGTCCAGTGGCCGCGGGTGCGGGTGCGCAGGCGTTCGTTCAGCTCCATGGCGCGCGCTTCTTCCAGCAGGTCGACGACGGCGTGACTGTCCGAGCCGAGGGAGAGCGGGGAGCCCGCTCGCTGGAGGGCGGCCGCCGGGCCGATGCCGTCGGCGAGGTCCCGTTCCGTGGTGGGGCACATGCAGGTGCCGGTGCGGCTGTCGCCGAGCAGGGCGACGTCCTCGTCGGTGAGGTGCGTGTTGTGGACGCCGGTGGTGCGGGGTCCCAGCACGCCGTGGTCGGCGAGGAGGCGGGTCGGGGTGCGTCCGTGGGCCCGCAGGCAGGCGTCGTTCTCGGCCGTCTGCTCGGACAGGTGCACGTGCAGCGGGGCCCGCCGTTCCCCGGCCCAGTGCGCCACGGTCGCCAGCTGGTCCGCGGGCACGGCCCGTACGGAGTGGATGGCCGCACCGATCCGTGCGTGATCCCGTTCCTTGAGAACGGAACAGCGTTCCGCCCAGGCCTCCGCCGTCCCGTCGGAGAAGCGGAGCTGATGGGTGTTCGGGGGTTCGCCGAAGCCGGCGGAGAGGTAGCAGGTGTCGAGGAGGGTGATGCGGACGCCGGCCGCGGCGGCGGCCTCGATCAGGGCCTCGCCCATCGCGTTGGGGTCGGCGTAGGGGGCGCCGCCGTGGGCGTGGTGGACGTAGTGGAACTCGCCGACGGTGGTGATGCCGGCCAGGGCCATCTCGGCGTACACCGCGCGGGCGAGGTCGTGGTAGGTCTCGGGGGTCAGCCGGTCGGCGACGGAGTACATGACCTCGCGCCAGGTCCAGAAGGTGCCGGAGCCGACCTGGACGGTGCCGCGCAGGGCCCGGTGGAAGGCGTGGCTGTGGGCGTTGGCGAGTCCGGGCAGGGTCAGGCCGCGGAGGATCTCGGAGCCGGGGGGCGGGGTGGCGACGCCCTGCCGGACGGCGGTGAAGCGGCCCTCGCCCACCTCCAGGGCGACGCCCGGCTCGACGTGGGTGCCGAGCCAGGCGTGTTCCAGCCAGTACGTCCGCGGGGTGGGGGTCACGTGCGGGCCAGCCCTTCCAGTACGTCGGCGAGTGCGTTCACCCCGGCCACGCAGTCGTCCTCGGCGGCGGATTCGGCCGGGGAGTGCGAGACACCCGTGGGGTTGCGTACGAACAGCATGGCGGTCGGGACGCGTCCGGAGAGGATTCCCGCGTCGTGTCCGGCCCCGGTGCCGAGGACGGGGACCTTCAGCTCGGTGTCGCTGCCCAGGATGCGGGCGAGTTCGTCGCGCAGGGCGTGGTCGAACTCCACGACGGGCGTGAACGACTCGCGGACGACGTCGAGGTCGACGCCGTGGGCGGCGGCGTACTCGCGGGCCGCCTTCTCGATGCCGGTGACCACGGTGTCCAGGCTCCCCTGGTCGGCGGCGCGGGAGTCGAGCCAGCCGCGGACCAGGGACGGGATCGCGTTGACGCCGTTCGGCTCGACGGCGATCTTGCCGAAGGTGGCGACGGCACCGGCGAGTTCGGCCTCGCGGCGGGCGGCGAGGACGGTCTCGGCGTAGGAGAGCATCGGGTCGCGCCGGTCGGCGAGGCGGGTGGTGCCGGCGTGGTTGGCCTCGCCGCGGAAGTCGAACCGCCAGCGTCCGTGCGGCCAGATGGCGCTGGCGATGCCGATCCGGTCGCCGGACAGGTCGAGGGCGCGGCCCTGCTCGACGTGGAGTTCGACGAAGGCGCCGATGCGGTCCAGGCGTTCGTGGTCGGGTCCGATGGCCTCCGGGTCGTGTCCGGCGGCCTCCATGGCCTGGGGCAGCGTGATGCCGTCGGCGTCGGTCAGGCGCCGGGCCTGCTCGACGGTGAGCGCCCCGGAGGTGAGCCGGGAGCCGACGCAGGCGAGGCCGAAGCGGGCGCCCTCCTCGTCACCGAAGTTGACGATGCCCAGCGGCCTGGTGATCCGCGCTCCCCTGCGGCGCAGTTCGTCCAGGGCCGCGAAGGCGGAGACCACCCCGAGGGGGCCGTCGAAGGCGCCGCCGTCGGGCACCGAGTCCAGGTGGGAGCCGGTGACGACGGCGTCGCCGGCGGCCGGGTCGCCGAGCCAGGCCCACTGGTTACCGTTGCGGTCGACCTCGTGGGCCAGGCCGCGCGCCTCGGCCTGCTGCCGGAACCAGGCCCGGCAGTCGGCGTCGGCGCCGGTCCAGGCGAAGCGGCGGTAGCCGCCGGAGGCGGAGCTGCGGCCGACCGGCAGCAGCTCCGCCCACATGCTGTGGAAGCTCACGCGGCCCCACCCTCGCGCGTCCCGTCGCCTTCGCGCATGGGCACCCGCACGCCCCGCTCCCCGGCCACCGACTCGGCGATGTCGTACCCGGCGTCGACGTGCCGGATGACGCCCATGCCGGGGTCGTTGGTGAGGACCCGGCGGATCTTCTCGCCGGCCAGGGCGGTGCCGTCGGCGACCGTGACCTGCCCGGCGTGGATCGAGCGGCCCATGCCGACGCCGCCGCCGTGGTGGAGGGAGACCCAGGAGGCGCCGGAGGCCACGTTGACCATGGCGTTCAGCAGCGGCCAGTCGGCGATGGCGTCGGAGCCGTCGAGCATGGCCTCGGTCTCCCGGTAGGGGGAGGCGACGGAGCCGCAGTCGAGGTGGTCGCGGCCGATGACGATCGGGGCGGCCAGCTCACCGCTCGCGACCATGTCGTTGAAGCGCTCGCCGGCCTTGTCGCGCTCGCCGTAGCCGAGCCAGCAGATGCGGGCGGGCAGGCCCTGGAAGTGGACGCGCTCGCCGGCCATCTTGATCCAGCGGGCCAGCGACTCGTTCTCCGGGAAGAGGTCGAGGATCGCCTTGTCGGTCTTGGCGATGTCGGCGGGGTCGCCGGACAGCGCGGCCCAGCGGAAGGGGCCCTTGCCCTCGCAGAACAGGGGGCGGATGTAGGCGGGGACGAAGCCGGGGAAGGCGAACGCCCGGTCGTACCCGGCGAGCTGGGCCTCGCCGCGGATGGAGTTGCCGTAGTCGAAGACCTCGGCGCCGGCGTCCTGGAAGCCGACCATGGCCTCGACGTGCCGGGCCATGGACTCGCGGGCGCGGGTCGTGAAGCCCGCCGGGTCCTTGGCGGCGGCGTCGGCCATGTCCTCGAAGGCGATGCCGGTGGGGAGGTACGCCAGGGGGTCGTGGGCCGAGGTCTGGTCGGTCACGATGTCGATGGGGGCGCCCATGGCGAGGAGCTGCGGCACCAGCTCGGCGGCGTTGCCGAGGACGCCGATGGACAGCGGCTTGCGCCGGTCGCGGGCCTCGGTGGCCAGGTGCAGGGCGTGGTCGAGGGAGTCGGCCTTCACGTCGAGGTAGCGGTGCTCGATGCGGCGGTCGATGGCGCGGGGGTCGCAGTCGACGCAGATCGCGACGCCGTCGTTCATGGTGACCGCGAGGGGCTGGGCGCCGCCCATGCCGCCGAGGCCGGCGGTGAGGGTGATGGTGCCGGCCAGGGTGCCGCCGAACTTCTTCGCGGCGACGGCGGCGAAGGTCTCGTAGGTGCCCTGGAGGATGCCCTGGGTGCCGATGTAGATCCAGGAGCCGGCCGTCATCTGCCCGTACATGGTCAGGCCGAGGGCCTCCAGGCGGCGGAACTCCTCCCAGTTGGCCCAGTCGCCGACGAGGTTGGAGTTGGCGATGAGGACGCGCGGGGCCCACTCGTGGGTCTGCATGACGCCGACCGGGCGGCCCGACTGGACGAGCATCGTCTCGTCCTGCTTGAGGGTCTCCAGGGTGCGGACCATGGCGTCGAAGGAGCGCCAGTCGCGGGCCGCCTTGCCGGTGCCGCCGTAGACGACGAGCTTGTCGGGGTGCTCGGCGACCTCGGGGTCGAGGTTGTTCTGCAGCATCCGCAGGGCGGCCTCCTGCTGCCAGCCCAGGGCGCTCGGCTGCGTGCCGCGCGGCGCTCGGACTCCACCAGGGGGCGGCCCGTAGGGCCTCGGTTGAGGGTGGTGGCGGGAGACGGGCGGGCGGGGTCCGGACATGGTCTGCCTCCTGGTGGCTTGCTCCCGGCGGATTGTTACTGCGGATATTCATATCCTCGCCTTGTGAATAGAACTAGTCAATACGCCCGTGTCGCGGCGCGGGCGCGGCGCGGATGTTTGGCTGGACGTCCGGGCAGACGGCGAAGGGACGGAGGATCGCGTGAGCGACGGCGTGGGCACGAGCGGTGATCTGGACGGCGGCGACGCGGAGCGGGCCGCGCTGCGGGACGAGGCGGTGCGGGCGGCCGTGGAGCAGGGGCTGCTCGGGCCCGGCGCCCCGATCGCCGGACTGCTGGACGTCGCCGGGATCCGGGAGTCGGCGGCGGCGCTGCGGGCGGCGTTCGCGGCGGTGACGGCGCCGGGGACGGACGTGCTGCACGCCTTCGCGGTGAAGGCGTCCCCCCTGGTCCCGGTGCTGCGGCTGCTGCACGAGGAGGGCATCGGCGCGGAGGTCGCGAGCCCCGGCGAGCTGGCCCTGGCGCGGGCCGCGGGCGTGCCGGCGGAGCGGACGGTGCTGGACTCGCCCGCCAAGACGCCGGACGAGCTGCGCGAGGCGCTGGCGCTGGGCATCGCCGTCAACGCGGACAACCCGCAGGAGCTGGCGCGGCTCGACGCGCTGACGGCGGCGGGGACGAGCCGGTCCCCGCTCGGCATCCGGGTGAACCCGCAGGTCGGAGGCGGCGCCATCGAGGCGCTGTCGACGGCCACGGCCACCTCGAAGTTCGGCGTGGCGCTGCGCGACGAGGGGGCGCGCGAGTGGGTGGTGCGGGCGTATCTGGACCGGCCCTGGCTGACCCGCCTGCACGCGCACACCGGCTCCCAGGGCATTCCGCTCAGCCTGATGGCCGAGGGTGTGACCGAGACGTACGCGCTCGCCGAGGAGATCAACGAGCGTGCCGGGCGCCGGCAGGTGGACACGCTCGACATCGGCGGCGGGCTGCCGGTGAACTTCGCCTCCGACGAGACGACGCCGACCTACGCCGCGTACGCGCGCACGCTGCGCGAGGCGGTGCCGGGGCTGTTCGACGGGCGGTACGGGCTGGTCACCGAGTTCGGACGGTCGCTGCTGGCCAAGCACGGCACGGTCGTGGCCCGGGTGGAGTACGCCAAGAGCGCCGGGGGCCGGCCGGTCGCGGTGACGCACGCGGGCGTGCAGGTGGCGACGCGGACGGTGTACGCGCCGGGGGCGTGGCCGCTGCGGATCGCCGCGTACGACGGCAAGGGACTGCCGAAGGAGGGGCCGGACGTGGTGCAGGACGTGGCGGGGCCGGCGTGCTTCGCGGGGGACCTGCTGGCGACGGGGCGGGCACTGCCGCTGCTGGAGCAGGGCGACTACGCGGCGGCGCTGGACACGGGGGCGTACTACTTCGCGCACCACTACGCGTACAACTCGCTGGCGCGGCCCGCCGTGTACGGGTTCGTGGCGGACGGCTCGGGGGGCGTCGCCTTCGCGACCGTGCGGGAGGCGCAGAGCGTCGAGGAGATCGTGGCCGAGGCGGGCGGTGCGTACGTCGGCTCGCTGAGCGGGCTTCGCCGTGGGGGTGCGGGCGCTTCGTAGGGTGCGGCGCACGTCGTGGCTGGTCGCGCCCGGGCGGCGGGGCCGCCCGCCGCCCGGTGAAACACAGCGCCCGTGCCCCCGGCGTCCGGCCCCGCGTCAGACCAGCGCCGGCGCCTTGCGCTTCGCGCCGCCGGGGGCCGCGTCGCCCGCGGCGATGCCCGTGCCGCGGTAGGCCTTGACCGCCCTGCCCGCGGGACGGCCGGCGTCGCGAGCGAGCCAGTCGACGCGGACCCAGAGCAGGGCGTCCCCGGCCTCTTCCCGGCGGCCGATCCAGGCGGACTTCAGCCACAGGCCGGCACCGCAGCCCGCCATCAGCAGTCCGGCGGCAGCCGGGACGGCGAAGGCGCTGCCGAGCGCGGCGAGGAAGGCGAGCAGCAGCCACCAGCGGTGGCCCCGGCGCCAGTTGCGCACGGTCACCGCGCGGTCCTGGAGCACGTCGTGCTTGCCCGCGCGGACGGCCGAACCGGCCAGGGCGGTGTACCGCTTGCGGCGCACGTACGCCACCACGGCCGTCGCCACGACGAAGAGCGCCGCACCGGCCAGGACGCCGATCCTGCGCCCGGTCAGTCCCGGCACCAGCACGCCGATGCCCGCCGCGAGCACCCCCAGCCACCACAGCGGCGCCGCCCCCGCCCGTACGACGACGGCGACCCGAGCCAGTCCCTGTCCTCCGCGTGCCACGTTCCTGCCTCCTCGTCCCCAGTCCTGTGTGTCGGGCGCCGCACTGTAGCGAGGGAAGCTGAGACGAATCTGAGAAGCCGTCCGGGGACGCCCGCGGGGCCGGGTCACTCCACGAACAGGCCCCTGGCCGCCGCCTTCGCGTCGAACTCCTCGAGCCGGGCCTGGGCGTCCGGCAGGTCGTCGCACATCGCCTCCAGCAGCACCCGGCCGATCAGCATCGGCGCGCAGGCCGTGTCGAAGGCGAGGCCCGTACCGACGGCCGCGGGCAGCAGCAGGTCGGACACCTTGGCGACCGGGGCGAACGCGGAGTCGGCGACGGTCACCACCGTGAGCCCCGCCTCCTTGGCGTGGGCAAGGGTGTCGACGACCTCCCGCGGGTGCCGGGGCAGGGCGAAGCAGATCAGGGCGCTCGCGCCGGCCCGGACGGCGGCGTCGATGCGGTCGTGGACCATCGTGCCGCCCTCGTTGAGGAGCCGCACGTCGGGGTGGACCTTGGCGGCGAAGTACGCGAAGCCGTGCGCCTGGGCGGCCGCCGCGCGCAGCCCGAGGACCGGGAGCGGCCTGCTGCCCGCGAGGACCCGGCCCGCCTCCCGCACCGGCCCCGGGTCGGCCAGCGCCTCGGCCAGGTGCCGCAGGTTCTCGATCTCGGCCTCCACGGCCTGCTGGTACTCGTTGGAGGAGCCCGTGTCCGCCGCCGTTCCCGCGGGGGCGACCTCGCGCAGGTGCCGGCGCAGCGCCGGGTAGCCGTCGAAGCCGAGGGCGACGGCGAAGCGGGTCACGGACGGCTGGCTGACCCCCGCCAGCTCGGCCAGCTCCACGCTGGACAGGAAGGGCACGTCGGCCGCGCGCCGCACCATGCTGTGCGCGATGCGCCGCTGGGTGGGCGTCAGCCGGTGCCCCTCGAAGAGCGCCTGCAGCCGCGCGGCCGGGCCGTCCGTCCCGATCATGACGTGCTCCCCCTCGACCTATTCACCCGTAACGGTTTCTGCATACCGTTATACAGGCGCACGGGGGCCGGGGCACACGGCGCTGGGACGGCCGGGCCCCTCCCGGCTCACCGGCCGCGCACGGCCTCGCCCGCCTCCCCCTCCCTCTCCTCCTCCGCGCCGGCCGTGCCGGGCACGAATCCCGGCAGCCAGCGGGCCGCCTCCGCGCGGAACGGGATCTCGCACTCCAGCTGGCACAGCACCGCGGTGGCCGCGCCGACCACACGGTTCACCAGCACGTAGGAGGGCGGGAGGTTGAGGCGGCGCAGCAGTCCGCCCTCGCGCAGGTCGACGGAGTGCACGACCTCCTCGCGGAGCCATTCGCGGGTGAAGCGGTACGTCTCACCGGCCGACGGCGTGGCCACGGGCAGCAGGAACGCGCCGAGCGCGGCGTGGTCGAGGGGGGCGCCCGCCGTGACGAACCCCTCCCGCACGAGGAGTTCCTGGGCGGCGGCCCAGTCCCCGTCCTGGGCCAGCCGGATCAGGCTCCCCAGGGCCGCGGGGAAGCCGTCGGGGAGGTGCTTGACGGCGCCGAAGTCCAGGATGCCGAGCCTGCCGTCCGGGAGCAGGCGGAAGTTCCCCGGATGCGGGTCGGCGTGCAGGCGTCCGGCCCGCTCGGGCCCGGAGAACAGGAAGCGCGCGTACTTCAGGCCCGCGTCGTCGCGCTCGGCCTGCGATCCCTCGCGGATGACGGAGGCGAGCGGTGTCCCCTCCAGCCACTGGGTGACGAGCACCCGGCGGGTGTACGTCACCACGTCGGGCACCAGGATCTCCTTGTCGCCCCGGTACGCGTCGGCGAACGCCTGCTGGGCCTCGGCCTCGAGCCGGTAGTCCAGCTCCTCGGCGACCCGTTCGCGCAGCTCGCGCAGCATGGGCTCGACGTCCAGGCCGGGGGTGACCAGGGAGAACAGCCGGATCAGGCGGCCCAGTTGGGCGTAGTCCCCGAGCAGCGCCTCGCCGGCGCCCGGGTACTGGATCTTCACGGCGACGGTGGTGCCGTCCGTGCGGACGGCCCGGTGCACCTGGCCGATGGACGCGGCCGCGGCGGGCGTGTCCTCGAACGCGGTGAACTGTTCGCGCCAGTCCGGGCCGAGTTCCTCCCGGAGGACGGCGTGCACCTGGTCCGCGGGCAGGGCGGGCGCGGCCTCCTGGAGCAGGGTCAGGGCGGCCCGGTAGGGGCCGACCACCTCCGGGGGGAGCGCGGCCTCGAAGACGGAGAGCATCTGGCCGAACTTCATGGCCCCGCCCTTGAGTTCGCCCAGCACGCGGAAGAGGTGCCGGGCGGTGCGGCGCTGCAGTTCACCGGCGAGCAGGTCGCCGGACTCCCCCAGCAGCCGCCGCCCGAACCCGAGCGCGGAACGGCCGGCGAAGCCGAGCGGCAGGGACATCAGGCGCGCGCCGCGGGTGAAGGAGGAGCGGGGGACGGCACGCGCGGCGGGGGCGTCGTACGGTGCCGCGGCGGAACCGTCGTGCGGTGCCCCGGCATCCCGGCCGGCTGGTTCCGTGGTGCGCTCGTCCGCCGACGCCCCGGACCGCTCGGCCGCCGGTTTCGTGGCGGCTTCGGCCACCGGAAACACGGCCCGCTTGTCCGCAGGTTCCCCGCCACCCGGGGCCGCCGGTGCCGTGGTGGCGCCGGTCGTCGTCGCCGCCGACCGCCCGGCCGCCGGTTCCGTGGTGGGCTCGTCCGCCGGTGCCCCGGCAGGGTCGTCGGTCGGTTTCGTGGTGTGCTCGGCCGCGAGGTCACCGGTGTGGTCCGGCGTCGGGGCCGCTCGGGTCTCGTTCTTCGTCATCGTGGGCTCCCCGCCGTCATGGTGGCCCGCACGGGGCCCTTGAGTCCGGTCACGGCGTTGGCGATCAGGGCGTGACCCGCGCCCTCCCCCGTGGTCATGATCGACTCGGGGTGGAACTGCACGGCCGCCACCGGCAGCGTGCGGTGCTCGATGCCCATCACCGTGCCGTCGGCGGTGCGGGCGGTCACCCTCAGCCCGTCCGGCAGCGTCGCGGGATCGGCGTACAGGGAGTGGTAGCGCCCGGCGCGGAAACGGGCCGGCATGTTCCGGAACACCGTCCCCCCGTCACCGGTGACCTCGACCGTGGACGGCTTGCCGTGCACGGGCCACGGCAGCGTGCCGAGGGTCCCGCCGAAGTGCTCCACGATGCCCTGCAGGCCCAGGCAGACCCCGAACACCGGCAGTCCGCGCGTCAGGACACCCTCCAGCAGGGCGGACATCCCGAAGTCCGCCGGCCGGCCGGGACCGGGTGAGAGGAGCACCAGGTCGGGCGCCACGGAGTCCAGCAGGTCCAGGGGGAACCCGGCGCGGTAGGTGACCACCTCCGCGCCGGTCTGCCGGACGTAGTCGCCGAGCGTGTGCACGAAGGAGTCCTGGTGGTCGACGAGCAGGACGCGGCGCCGGCCGCCGGTCCGCGCCGCCCGCCCGGCTCCCGCCCGTACGCCGGCCCGCGCCACCGCGTCCCCGCCCGGGTTCTCGACCGCGTCGAGCAGCGCGGACGCCTTGAGCACGGTCTCGGCCTCCTCCGCCCGCGGGTCCGAGTCGAACAGCAGCGTCGCGCCCGCCCGCACCGTGGCGACGCCGTCGCGGAACTGAATCGTGCGCAGGGTGAGCGCGGTCTCCAGGCCGCCGTCGAAGCCGACGCGGCCCACCGCACCGCCGTACCAGCGGCGCGGGCTGCGCTCGTGCTCCTCGACGAAGGCGATCGCCGCCCGCTTGGGCGCTCCCGTGACGGTCACCGCCCACATGTGGCTCATGAAGGCGTCGAGCGCGTCGCGGTCGTCGCGGAGCCGGCCGCGGACGTGGTCGACGGTGTGGATGAGCCGCGAGTACATCTCGATCTGCCGGCGCGCGAGGAGCTCCACGCTGCCCGGCACGCACACCCGTGCCTTGTCGTTGCGGTCGACGTCCGTGCACATCGTCAGCTCCGACTCCTCCTTGTCGGAGCCGAGCAGCGCGCGGATCTGTTCGGCGTCCTCCTGGGGGTTGCGGCCGCGGGCGGCGGTGCCGCTGATCGGGCAGGACTCGACGGTGCGGGCGTGCGGGTCGACGCGCACGAACATCTCGGGCGAGGCCCCCACCAGGTGCTCGCCGTCGGCGAGGTTCATCAGCAGGCCGTACGGCGCCGGATTGCGGGCGCGCAGCCTGCGGAACACCTCCGAGGGCGGCGCCTCGGCGCGCCGGTGGAAGCTCTGGCCGGGCACGACTTCGAACAGGTCGCCGTCGCGGAACCGTTCCTTGGCGAGGCCGACGAGCTCCGCGTACGCCCCCGGCGCGTGGTCGCGCGGGGCGGGGGGCCGGGCGGGCGGCGCGAGGGGTGTCGCGGGCGTGGCGCGGTCGAGCCCCACGGTGCTGCGGCCGGCGTGGGAGAAGTCATAGCTGTGGCGCACGGCGGTGCCGCGGTGCCGGTCGATGCACAGGATCCGATCCGGTATGTGCAGGACGAGGACGCGGTCGCGCGGGTCACGGTCCTGGTGCTGCGGTACGGGGTCGAGCTGCAGGACGAGGTCGTAGCCGAACGCCCCGTACAGGCCCCACACGTCGTCGTGCGGTCCCGCCAGGGCGGCGACGACGGCGCGCAGCACGGTGAAGGCGGAGGGCAGCCGGGTGCGGTCCTCCTCGGCGAAGGGGACCTGGCCGTGGCGTGCGCCGCGGCTCGGGTCGATCGCGACCGTGACCGTGCCCGCGGTCCCGTCCCGGCGCGGGCCCAGCGGGGCCAGGGCCCGGAAGAGCGCGGGCAGCAGGACCCGGCCGCGTTCGTTGAGCGCGCGCAGCCGGACGTCGTCCTGGTGGGCGGTCACCTCGACGGGCGGGTCGACGTAGGCGATGTCGTGGGGCCGGTAGCGGCCCGGCTGGTCGGAACGGCCCGACATCAGCAGTCCGCGCCGGGTGTCCAGGGCTTCTTCCAGGCGGGCGAGTTCGGTCTCCGCCCGTTCGAGGTCCAGGGCCTCGGTCAGGCGGGTCACCTCGGCGCCGGCCGGGGTGGTCCACTGGTGTGCCGTCGCCGCGGTCCGGTGGGTCGTTGCCGTCATCGTGGTCCTTTGCGTCGGGTCGTCGGCGGATTCGCCGGGCTGAGGCGGGCGGGGACGGCCTGGTGGCGTACGGCCGGGGGCCGGGGGCGGCGCGGCGAGGGAGGCACGCGGCGGGGGGAGTGCGGCGCGGGTGGCGGTCAGACGCCCAGGTCCCGGCCGATGATCTCCTTCATGATCTCGTTGGTGCCGCCGTAGATCGGGTGCACCCGGTTGTCCACGAACGCCCTGGCGACGGGCGTCTCCCGCATGAAGCCGTAGCCGCCGTGCAGTTGCACGCAGCGGTCGAGCACCCGGCGCTGGACGTCGGTGGCCCACCACTTGGCCTTGGCCGCGGCCACCGCGTCGAGGCGTCCCGCGTTGTGCTCGGCCACCGCCCGGTCGACGTAGGTGCGGGCGACGTCCAGTTCGGTGGCCATCTCCGCCAGTTCGAAGCGGACGTGCTGGAACGCGCCCACGGGCTGCCCGAAGGCGGTGCGGTTCTTGCAGTACGCGAGGGTCTGGGCGAAGGCGGTCTCGGCGGCGGCCACGGCGTAGGCGGCGATGCCGAGCCGTTCCTGCGGCAGGTTGGCGGCCAGGTGCAGGAAGGCGCGGCCGGGGGTGCCGAGCAGGTTGGCCGCCGGGACGCGGACGTCGTCGAAGAACAGCTCGGCGGTGTCCTGGGCCGCCATCCCGATCTTCTCCAGCTTGCGGCCGCGGGAGAACCCGGGCATGCCGCGCTCGACCACGAGCAGGCTGAGGCCCCGCGCGCCCCGGCCGGGCCGGGTCCGGGCGACCACGACGACCAGGTCGGCGTGGATGCCGTTGGTGATGAACGTCTTCGCGCCCCGGAGCACGTAGTCGTCGCCGTCCTGGAAGGCGGTGGTCCGGATGGCCTGGAGGTCGCTGCCGGCCTCCGGTTCGGTCATCGCGATGGCGGTGACCAGGTCGCCCGAGCAGAAGCCGGGCAGCCAGCGCCGCTTCTGCTCGTCGGTGGCGAGTTCCAGGAGGTAGGGCGCGACGACGTCGTTGTGCAGGGCGAAGCCGATGCCGGTCGCGCCGACGCGCATGATCTCCTCGCTGAGGAGGACCTGGTAGCGGAAGTCGCGGACGCCTCCGCCGCCGTACTCCTCCGGTACGTCGATGCCCAGCAGCCCGAGCTTGCCGGCACGGCGCCACACCTCGCGGTCGACGAGCCCGGCACGCTCCCACTCCGCGTGGAACGGGACGATCTCCCGCTCGACGAAGTCGCGCACCATGGCCTGGAAGTCGCGGTGGTCCTGGGTCAGTTCGCTGTCGCGCATGTCCCTCGCTCCGTCTGCGGGCCGGTGGTGCGGTGGATGATCTGTTCGACGGTCCCGGTGCAGGCCCGGGTGCCGGCCTGCTCGAAGCGCACCTCGGCCACGGCACGCCGGGTGGAGCAGCTGGTCAGTACGGTCTCGATGCGGACGGGGCCGGGGAGCAGCGGTGCGTGGTAGTCGACGGACAGTCCGGCGGTGAGGAAGCCGGTGCCGTCGGGGATCGCCGACAGCATCACCAGTCCGGCGAAGTGGTCGACCAGGCAGGCGATCCAGCCGCCGAAGACGACGCCGGGGGTGAGGGTCAGCTCCTCGTCGAAGGACGTCTCGCAGACGACCAGGCCGGGCAGCCAGGAGGTGGCGGGCGGCAGGGCGAGCGTGCGGGCGGCCGGAGGGTCGGGCACCGTGCCGTCGGCCAGGCCGACGAGCATGCGCCGGCCGCTGGTGTCCGCACCGTCCGGTGCCAGGCCGCGCAGCCGGGCCGGCCGGGCGGGTGGCGGGGTGGTTTCGAGCATGCTGGCATCTCCGCGTTTCCAGGGTCGAGGGACCGGTACGGGGTGGGCGGCGCGTCCTCCCGGCGGACCGGGCGACGTCCTGCCGGACGCCGGGCGTTCCGGTTCACCGGGTCGCCCGACGGCAGTACCGCCGGCCCGGCCGCCGGGTGCCGCCCGAGACGGCACGCAGCGGACGCCGGCCCGGCGCCCGGGCGCCCCGGGTCGTCCGATGCCGCCGAGCGACCGGCGGGGCTCCGGCCGGGGTCCACCCGCGGCCGACCGGACGCACCGGACCGCCCGCAGGACGGGTCGGGCGTCGGGCGACGCGGCACGACAGGTGCCCGCGGTCTCCCGCTGCCGGGCGCTACCCGGGTCGGCCACGTCCGCCGGGTGACCGCAGCACAGGTGCCACCGTCGCCCGCTGCCGGGTCGGCCACGTCCGCCGGTGACCGCAGCACAGGTGCCACCGTCGCCCGCTGCCGGGTCGGCCACGTCCGCCGGGTGACCGCAGCACTGCCGCGGTCTCCCGATGCCGGGTCGCTGCCGGGTCGGCCACGTGCGCCGGGCGTGCCGCACCACGGTGGCAACCGCACCGCACCGCCGGTCCGGGTGGCGTGGGGCCGCCGCCGCGACGGGGCCGGGGGATGTACCCCGGCGCGGCGGCGGCCCGGTTCAGGGGGCCGGCGTGCCGTCCGAGGGCGCCGCGCTGCCGAGGTCGGCGACCTGTTCGATGTCGCGGTGCCGGAACGCCATCTCCCGTTCGGTCAGCGCGTCCACGGCGGCCTTGTCGTCCAGGGCGCGCAGCGCTTCCTCGTCCACCTCGTGGAAGCCGAGGACGCCCATCTTGGCCAGCGCCTCCTGGACCCGGGGTCCGAAC
This sequence comes from Streptomyces sp. NPDC048185, assembly GCF_043202495.1. Classification (NCBI taxonomy): domain Bacteria; kingdom Bacillati; phylum Actinomycetota; class Actinomycetes; order Kitasatosporales; family Streptomycetaceae; genus Streptomyces; species Streptomyces sp. NPDC048185. The sequence goes on along the minus strand of NZ_JBIDAN010000006.1, from coordinate 451,439 downwards.
ATCCCGATCTCCTTGAGGCCGGGCACGATGCGCATGAAGACCAGCCGGCGGAACTCCCGCTTGGCGGGCGAGCGCCGGGAGGCCTTGATCGCCTCCTCGCCGTAGCCGAGCTGCTGCCAGATCTCGTCGTCGACGTACCGGTCGCGCAGCGCCCAGCAGCCCTCGACGACGAAGTCCTCGCGCTCCTTCAGCTCCGCCTCGGAAAGCTGCGGGTAGTAGCCGCGCAGCAGCAGCCGGCCGAAGGCCACGTGCCGGGCCTCGTCTCGGGCGACGTAGGCGCTGAAGGCACGCGCCAGCGGGTCGCGCAGCCGCTCGCGGTGCACGCCGAAGGTGGCCAGGCCCATGTTCTCGACGAGGATGTGCGCCGCCAGCACCCCGAAGTCCCAGCGGGGCTCGCGCATCGCCTGCTCGAACATGGCGGAGATCGACGGGGACAGCCCGTAGCGCAGCCCGATCTTGGTGTGCAGGAACCGGTTGAAGCCCTCCACGTGCCGGGCCTCGTCCATCATCTGCGTGGCCGCGTACAGCTTGGAGTCGAGGTCCTCCACGGTGAGCAGGATCTTGCCGACCGCGATGAGCGCGGCCTGCTCGGAGTGGAGGAACTGCGAGTACAGCCAGCCGCTGCTGTGCCGGCGCACGATGCGCCGTTCGCTCTCCGGCAGCCGGTCCCACAGCTTGGAGCCGGCGATGGAGATGAAGTCGTCGGGAAGGCCCAGCGGGTCGTCGGGGTCCACCTCGTGGTCCCAGTCGAGCCGCTCGTCCATGTCCCACTGGCGCTGCTTGCCCTGCTGGTACAGCCGGACCAGCTTGTCGTTGCGCCGGTCGTAGTCCCACTGGATGACGGCCCGGCCGTTGACCGGGACGGCCCACTCGCCGGCGAGGTCCGTCAGTACCTCGGGACGCGTGTAGTCGGTGGTGCTCATGAGCTGTTCTCCCTGTCGGCGGTGAGCGTCTGCCGGGCGATCTCGCGCAGGTCGGTGCGCAGGGCCTTGCCCGCCGGGTTGCGCGGGATGCGCTCGATCGGCAGGAAGTGGGTGGGCCGCTTGTAGGGGGCGAGGCCCGCCACGCACAGCCGCAGCAGTTCCTCCGGGTCGAACCGGTCGTCGTCGGTGGGCTGCACGAACGCCACCGGCGTCTGGCCCCAGGTCTCGGACGGCACCGGTACGACGACCACGTCGGCGACGTTCGCGGACTGCCGCAGCACGTGTTCGATCTCGGCCGGGTAGACGTTCTGGCCGCCGCGCAGGACGAGGTCGTTGCGCCGGTCGACGACCCAGACCCGGCCGTCGGCGTCGACGCAGCCCACGTCGTGGGTGTTGAGCCGGCCGTCGCGCAGGACGTCGGCGGTGGCCTCCGGGTTCTTCCAGTAGGCCTGCATCAGCCCGTCGCCGCTGACCTGGAGCTCGCCGATGACACCGGCGGGCACCTCGCGCCCGTCGGCGTCGGTGACGCGCAGCCCGGCGCCGAGCATGGGCACGCCGACGCAGACGGCTCCGGGGACCGGCGGCGGTCCGACGGGCGTGTCCGGGCGCAGGGTGAGGACGGGGCCGCCGCCCTCGGTGATCCCGAAGATGGTCTGCAGGTCGGCGCCGAGCCGCTCGCGGGCCTCGCGGGCCAGGTCCTCGGGCATCGGGGCGGCGCCGTGGAGCAGCAGCCGCAGCCGGGACAGGTCGGTGCCGGGCAGGCCCTTGGCCCGCAGCAGGAGCCGGACCATGGACGGCACGAGGAAGGCGTGCTCGATCTCCCACCGCTCCAGGGCGGCCAGGCAGCCCTGCGGGGTGAAGCGGTCCAGGACGCAGACGGTGCCGCCCGCGGCCAGGTGGTCCAGGGCGATGACGACGCTGCCGTGGAAGAGCGGGCCGGCGTTGAGGAAGGCGGTGCCCGGGCGCGGGCCGACGTCGGCGAGCCAGGACAGCGCGTTGATCTGGAGCGAGCGCTGGTCGACGACGACGCCCTTGGCGCGGCCGGTCGTCGCCGAGGTGTGCAGGATCAGCACGGGGTCGGCCATGCCGGTGCCGGCCTCGTCCGCGGCCCCCGCGTCCGCGGACCCGGCGTCCTCGTCGGGCAGTTGGGCGACGGTCGCGATGTCGGTGACGGGCAGCCCCGGGTACAGGGCGCCCAGCCGGGCCGCGTACGCCTCCTCGGCGACGGCCGCCGAGGGCTCGACGGACTCCATGATGGCGCCGATCTCCGGGTCGGTCAGCGCGGGGTTGACCGGCACCGCGACCAGGCCGGCGACGGCGCAGGCGAAGTAGGTCTCCAGCACCTCGACGCGGTTGGTGCTGAGCACCAGGACGCGGCTGCCGGGCAGGGTGTCGTGGCGCAGCCGGGCGGCCAGCGCCGCCACGTCCCGGTGCAGGGTGCGCCAGCTGACGTCGCGGCGGACGTCGCGCAGGGCGAGGGCGTCGGGGTCCCGGTCGAGGCCTCGGCGCAGCACGTGGTTCAGCCACATGTCAGCTCGCCTCCGCCCCGGCCAGCCGGGCGACGGCGCGGACCGTGGTGAGGCCGAGGAGTTCCTCGTCCTCCAGCGGCCGGCCGAGCTCGTCCTCCAGGCTCAGCGCGATGCGGATCAGCTCACCGGAGCCGATGCCGGCGCCGGCGAAGTCGTCGTCGTCGCCGAGCCGGTCCAGCAGGACGGGGTGGTCCAGGCTGCCCCGGATCAGGGCGCGTACGTCGGTCAGGGAGCGGACGGCGGTCATGAGCTCCTCCTGGGGCGGGCGCCGACGCCGACCATCGCCCAGTAGGGGGCGGGTTCGCCGTCGAAGTACACGAGGGGTTCGGCGCTGTCGGTGCGGCAGGGCAGCAGCCGGTTGAAGCGGCTGCCGAAGCAGGCGGCGGCGAACTCGGGCGACTCCGCGACGCCCCGTTCGTCGCCGACCGTGGCGACGAAGGCGAAGACCGGGTCGAGCGACTTGTGCACGCCGTCCTCGACGACGTCGCACCAGGCGTGGTCGCTGCCGAACAGCCCGAGCAGGTAGCCGCGGCGAGCGGTGGCCTGCAGTCCGGCCGCGCGCAGCCGGTCGGCGAGCAGCCGGGAGGCGACGACGCAGTCGGCGATGCCGAGTTCCCAGGCCCGGTGGTGGTCGGCGCGCAGGGGTTCGGGCACGGTCTGGTAGATCACGCGGCGCGCGGCCAGGGCGTCGACGACCTCGGACCACGCCTCGTGGACGCGCGGGTCGCGCACGGTGTGCGCGGCGCCGGTCAGCCGGATGGCCGCGGTGTATCCCGAGTCGTGCAGCGGCCGGCCGAACGGTCCGCCCTCCAGCAGTTCCACGCCGGGCGCGGACAGGTCGGGGACGCGGACGGTCACCTTCCGGCTCCCGTCGCCGGCGGCGCGGTCCTCCGCCGCCTCGCCGCCGGCCGTACGGGAGGGATGGACGCCGATCTCCCAGTCGCGTGGCGCGAACCAGCTCGCCCGGGGGGCGGCGGCGAAGCGCATCAGGAAGCGCAGGCCGAGTTCGGGCACGGTCTGGCCGGTGCCGCAGAACATGCCGACGTTCATCAGGTCGTCGTAGTCGAACAGCGGCCCCCGGGCGGAGTCGACGACGTGCGGCAGTCCCGCCGAGGCGAGCCGCGCGACCTGGTCGGGGGCGGCCCGCAGGGCGCGGGCCGCGGTGGTGGTGTCGGTGTCGTAGCGGGCGACGTCGGACGGCGCGGTGCGGAACCGGTCGAGGGCGCCGAGCAGGCTGTCGGCGGCGGCGGTCTCCACGGTCATACGGAGCTGCCCTCCCGGGTCAGCCGGGCCACGAAGTCCGCCAGTTCGCGCACGGTCGCGGTCTCGAAGAGGAAGTCGTCGGGGATGACGACGTCGCACTCGTCCTCGATCTCGGTGATCGCGCGCAGGGCCTTGACGGACTCGATGCCCGGCACGGCCGACAGCGGCTTGTCGGGGTCCACGGAGGACTCGGCGACGCCGGCCTGTGCGGCCAGTGCCCGTACGACGATGTCCAGGGTCGCGGTGACGCTCACGAGTGCTGTCCTTCCGGTGCGGTGGGCAGTGCGGAGTGGTGGCGGCGGTACAGGTCGGCCGCGCCGGAGCGCTTGACCTTGCCGGAGCTGGTGAAGGGGAGGGTCTGCGGGGAGACCGCGAGGGTCTCGACGGCGGTGAGGCCGAGGTGTTCGGCCAGCCGGGTGCGGATGGCCTCGCCGACCGCGCGGGCCGTGTCGGTGTCGAGCTTCGTCTCCCAGATCACGACCATGTACTCCTCCCGGTCGTCCTCCCAGGCGAAGGCGGCGCAGTGCCTGCGGTCGACGCCGGGGGTGGACTTGACGATCTCCTCGACGTCCTCGGCGTAATAGTTCTGGCCGCGCACCACGGCCATGGCCTTCACGCGGCCCATGACGTAGAGCTCGCCGTCGTGGCGGAAGCCGATGTCGCCGGTGCGGAGCATGCCGTCCGGGGTGAAGGGCTGCTGCTCGGCGGGGAGTCCGAGGTAGCCGGGCGTGACGGGGGCGCCGCCGATCTGCACCTCGCCGACCACGCCGTCCTCGAGGGGTGTGCCGTCGGCGTCGCCGATGCGCACCTCGACGCCCTCGACGGGCCTGCCGCAGGAGACGACGGTGCGGGTGGTGGGGCCGGACTCGGCGGCTTCCCTGACGCGGTCGCCGACGGCGAGGCTGGAACGTTCCGCCTCCAGGCTGCGGTACGGGGAGCCGGGGACGCCGGTGCTGACGATCAGGGTGGCCTCGGCGAGGCCGTAGTTCGGCTGGACGACCTGGGGGCGCAGCCCGTACGGCGCGAACGTCCGCTGGAACTCCTCCAGGCTGGAGCGGCGCACCGGCTCGGAGCCGTTGCCGCCGTAGCGCCAGGCGGACAGGTCCAGGTCGTCGGGGATGCCCTTGGCGGCGGCGGCGACCAGGTAGTCGTAGAAGAAGTTCGGGGCCGGCAGGATCGTGGCACGGCTGGCCGCGAACTCGGCGAGCCACCGCATCGGGCGGCGGACGAAGTCGCCGGGCTGCCACAGCGAGATCGGCGAGCCCATGCGCAGCGCGGCGAGCAGCGTGAACAGGCCCATGTCGTGGAAGAGCGGCAGCCACTCGCCGAGCCCGTCCTCACGCGTCCACCGGGTGCCGGCCTCGATCGCGTCGAGTCCGGCGGACACGTTGGCGTGGGTGACCACGACGCCCTTGGGGGCGGAGGTGGAGCCGGAGGTGTACTGGACGATCGCGGGTGCCGTGCCGCCGCCGTGCGGGGCCGGCAGGTCCTCGCGGGCGTGCGGGGCGTCGGCGATGTCGATGAACGGGATGTGCGGGACGGCCTCGGCGACGCGGGCGACGATGCGGCCGCCGAGGCTGCCGTCGACGAGCATGGCGTCCAGTTCCGCGTCCTCGGCGATGCGCCGGACGTGGGCGGCGTAGGCGTCGGCGCCGCCGAAGGCGACCGGCAGGGCCAGCGGGACGGCCGCCGCGTCGAGGCGGAGCGCGGCGAGCATGCCGCGGACCCAGGGCTCGCCGTTGGCCATGAGCAGGCCGACCCGGCGCGGGGCGCGGCCGTCGCGGGCCGCGAGCACGGCACCGGCGGTGCGCTCGGCACGGTCGAACAGGGCGGTGCCGGAGACGGGTTCCTCCGTGCGCGAGGGCGTGTGCAGCAGCGTGCCGTCGTGCAGGCCGCGGGAGAGTTCGTGCCAGAGGTGCGTCATGCTGCTCAGGCCTCCTTCGGGGCGGTGGCGGGGGCGGCGGTGCGGTGGACGCTGCCGGCGAGCCTGCGGCGCAGCACGGACCTGCGGACCTTGCTGGTGCCGGTGACGGGCATGGCCTCCCACTCCCAGAAGCGCACCCGCAGGCCGGGGAGCCCGGCCTCGGCGGCGACGGCGCGGAAGCGTCCGGCGTCGGGGGTGGTGCCGGGGCGGGGGCAGGCCACCGCGAAGACGGTGCCGTCGTCGTCCTTGACCAGGACGAGTTCGACCAGTTCGGGCAGGGCCTCCAGCAGGTGGTCCTCCTTCTCCAGGAGGCTGCCGACGCCGTCGACGTGCTCGACGCTGCGGTCGAGCAGTTCCAGCGAGCCGTCGTCGAGGAGACGGCCGATGTCCCCCATGGGCCACCAGGCGTCCGCGGGCGGCATCGGGTCGCCGCCGACGTAGCCGCGCATCCGGCCGGGTGAGCGGGTCTCGATCAGGCCGGGCGTGTTCGGCGGCTGCGGGACGCCGTGCTCGTCGACGATCCGGATCTCCATGCCGCCACCGCTGTGGCCGACGTTGCGCGGCGAGTAGTCGGCGGACTCCTCGCGGGTGACGATGCGCAGGCAGATGGGGCCGGACTCGGTCTGCCCGTAGGCCTGGAAGTAGTGGGCGCCGGGGTGCTCGGAGGCGTTCAGCAGCGTCCGCACGGTGCGCGGGTGCATGGCGTCGAAGGTGCTGATGAACCGTTCGACGTGCTGGAAGGGGCGGTCGGGGTCGTCGGCGAGGGACTCCCACTGGATGTAGATGTTGGGGTGGGTCTCCAGCGAGGTCGGACTGTGCTCGAGCATCAGCCGCTTGACGTTCGCGGGGTCCGGGTCGGCGATGGCCAGCGCGGGCATCGCGGTCTCCAGCGAGGCCAGCGTGCCCGCGCAGGTGCGGGCGTGCACGAAGGACAGGTGCTTGGCGTTCAGGTCCTGCGGCGAGTACTGGTCCCGGAAGATCATGATCATCGGGGCGACCATGCCGAACAGGGACCGGGTGGAGTGCGCGGCCATCTTGGGCGCCCCGGTGGTGCCCGAGGAGTGGGTGATGACGAACCACTCGTCGGCGTCGCGCGGGTCCGCGGTGTGGGCGACGCGCTCCTGGAGCGGTACGACCCACTGCTCGTCCGTCTCCTCCAGGCACAGCACGTTGCGGGTCAGGCGGCGCAGCGCGTGCCGGTGTTCGGCGAGCCGCGACAGGCCGGTCGAGTCGACGACCAGGTAGGGGTCGTCCAGGCGGGCGAAGCACTCCAGGAGCTCCCCCGTCTCCATGGCGGAGGAGAGCAGGGCGGGCAGGGCACCGATCTTGCCGAGGGCGCACATCACGCCCTCGACCTCGATGTGGTTGCGCTGCACCACGGCGACGACGTCCCCGCGGCGGATGCCGCCGGCCCAGAACCGGTCGGCGTAGTCGTCGACCGCCCGCGCGAAGTCCGCGAAGTCGCGGACGGGGTGGTCGTAGGTGCGCCAGGGCGTGTCGGACAGGAAGGGGGTGTCGGGGTACTTCTCCGCCGCGACGGCCGGGAGGATCCCGAGGGGCGCGGTCGGCTGCGGCATGACATCGAGCTTCAGTGCGGATATGTCAGGCATGGAAAGTCCCCCTGCTCGGCCTGGCGAAGACGTCCGGGCAGCACGACGTGCGCGCCGGGATATGGCTGTCCGGTGTCGGAAGTGGTCGGGATCGCTCACCGTTCGGTCGGGAGCGGCCGACATGAGACAAGAGGGGGTTCCCGGCCGATGCACTCCACCGAAATCCGAGATTTTCCGGACGCTCCGGCTCCGCCACGGCCGCACCCGGCGCACCCCGGTGCGCGGTGAGCGGCGGAGCCGTGGCCGGGCGGCGTCAGCGCGCCCGGGAGAAGAGCCGCTCGGCGGTCCGGGCGACCAGGTCGGGCCGTTCCTCGTGGAGGTAGTGACCGCAGTCCGGGACCACCTGGACCCGCAGGTCGTCGGCGTGCCGTCCGGCCGGCGTCAGCACGCTCGGGGGCAGCATGAAGTCACGCGCCCCTCCCATGATCACGGTCGGGGTGGTGAGCCGGAGCCTCTTGTAGCGGCCCGTCAGCAGCCGTGCGATGTCCCGCAGGGCGAAGGCCCGGTGCAGTGCCTCCCCGGCGCGCGCCCGTGCGGGCTCCCGGCCGGCGCGGACGAACTCCTCCATCGCGTCCGGCGTCCAGACCGCGCCGTCCACCACGCCCTTGCGCATCAGGTAGCGCGTGAACCCGGGTCGGTGGCGCAGCATCCAGCGCCCGAGGAGCGGCTGCTCCAGCAGTGCGGTGTACCAGAAGCGCCAGGACTGCGGCATGAGGCGCCGGTGCAGCGGCCAGGGGTGCATCATGTTCAGCGCCAGGTAGTGCGAGACGCGCTCGGGTGCGGCCAGGCAGAGGTGGAACCCGGTCCAGGCGCCCCAGTCGTGCCCGATGAGCCGCACCCGGTCCAGGCCCAGTTCGTCCAGGAGGGCGACCACGTCGGCCACCCTGCTGTCGGTGTCGTAGCCCTTGGCCGGGGCGTCGGACCAGCCGAAGCCGCGCTGGTCCACGCAGATCAGCCGGTAGCGGCCGGACAGCAGCGGGATCAGCCGCCGCCAGCCGTACCAGTGCTGGGGAAAGCCGTGCAGCAGCACGACCGGCTCCCCCTCTCCCGCCTCGGCGACATGCAGGCGTACGCCGCCCCGCACGGTCACCCAGCGGTGGCGCACGCCGTCCAGTTCGGGCTGGGGCGGTGAGGCTGAGGCGTTCTCCACGGACTCCACGGAAGCTCCTGTGAGTTGTCGGACCGGTGCGTTCGGTCGGTCAGGAGGCGGCGACCGGGCCAAAGGTTCCCGCCGAGCACCGGCTCGCGGACCGGCCCCTCGCCGGGGCGTGGCGACGGTGAGGGGCCGGCGCGGGGGAGCCCGGCCCCGGCGCGAGAGGACCGCTGCCGCCGGACCGGTGACCGGTGGCCCCGGCAGCCAACACGCCGATGCCGCAGGCGCGGTGGCCTGGTGACCGGTGGGCGGTGGCCGGTGCGCGGTAGCCGGTGGCCGGTGGCTGCGAACACGCCGATGCCGCAGGCGCGGTGGCCCAGGCGGCGGTGGCCGGCGTCCGCGCACACGGCGTCGCCGCCGGGCCGGAGCCCGGCGGCGACGGAGGGCGGCAGCGACAGGGGCAGTGGGGCGCCCGTCAGCTCCCGCCCGCGCACAGCCGCGCGGTCAGTGCGGCGATCTCGGCGGTCTGGGAGCCGTTGAGGCGGGGATCGCAGGCGGTCTCGTACCGCACGTGCAGACCGTCCTCGGCGATGCCCGCGCCGCCCCCGACGCACTCGGTGACCTCGGCGGGCGTGGCCTCCAGGTGGAGACCGCCGGGTGTCGCGCCGGCGGCCCGCACCGCCGCGAAGAAGCCGCGGATCTCGTCGGCCACCGTCGCCACGTCCCGGGTCTTGTGCCCGCTGCCGCCCACATAGGTGTTGCCGTGCATCGGGTCGCACATCCACACCACCAGGTGGCCCGAGCCCGCCACCTCCTCCAGCAGCGGCGGGAGCAGCTCGCGCACCTGGCCGGCGCCCATCCGCGAGATCAGCACCAGGCGCCCCGGCTCCCGGTCCGGGTCGAGCCGGGCGCACAGCGCGGCCAGCCGGCCGCGGTCGGTGCCCGGCCCGATCTTGACGCCCACCGGATTGGCGACCCCGGACAGGAACCGCACGTGCGCCCCGTCGGGGTCACCGGTGCGCGCGCCGATCCAGGGCAGGTGGGCGGAGGTCAGGCACAGGCTGCCCGTCACGGGGTCGCGCCGCACCTGGGGCTCCTCGTAGTCGAGGACCAGCATCTCGTGGCTGGTCCACACCGCCGGGACGCCGGGCACCGTCGCCCCCGGCAGGGCCATGCCGGACTCGGCCAGCTCCCGCAGCAGGGCGAGGACCTCGCGCGCGTGCTCGTGGCCGCGCAGCAGCCGCATGGCGTCGGGAACGCGCGCGGCCGGCTCGGGGCGCGGATCGTTCACGAGGTGCCCGCGGAAGGACGGCAGCAGCAGTCCGCCGACCCGCTCGGTCGGGGAGGAACGCGGTTTGGCGTACTGGCCCGCCAGCCGGCCGACGGGGATCACGGGCCGGCCCAGCGCGGCCCGGACGGTGCCCGCGGTGCCGTGGAGCTGGCCGACGCGCGCCGCCACACCGGCGAACGTCGGGGCGTCGAAGGTCTCCGCGCAGTCGCCGAGCTGCACCACGAAGGCCTCCCCGGCGGCGGCCTCGGCGAGGGCGCGGCGCAGGTCGAGGATCTCGTCGGACCGTACGAGGGGTGCGGCGCCGGCCAGCCGGGCGCGGATCCGGCGCAGCAGTCCCGGGTCGGGCCAGTCGGGCTGCTGCTCGGCCGGGTGTGCGCGCCAGTCGGACGGCGTCCACTGAGGCACGCGTCGGGGTGAGGTGAGTACGGCGGGCGGGTGCATGGCGGGATCGGCCTCCGTCGTGGGATGCGGGCAGGGGTGAGGGCGAGCGGGGAACACGTGCGGGAAGCGGGGAGCGGCGCCCGGTCTCAGTCCTGGGGCAGCGCCCAGCACAGGACGCCCCGGTCGGGCAGTTGCCGGACGCTCACGTGGACGCGGGTGCGGGGGTGGCCGGCGGCCCAGGCGAGGTAGCCGGCCCCGTCCGGCTCCAGTCGCACGTCCCGCAGCCCCCGCGGGGCCGGGTCCACCAGCGGGTGGAGTGCCTTGAAGGCGGACTCCTTCGCGGAGTACAGGGCGTGCAGGCGCCGCGCGGCGGTGCGGGGCGTGCCGAGCAGCGGGCGTTCGGGTCCGCGCAGCACCAGGTGGGCCGCCCGGACGGGCAGCGGGGTCATCTCCAGGTCGACGCCCAGGGCCCGGAACCGGACCGAGGGGCCGGCGACGGCGACCGCGACTCCGCCGGAGTGGCTGATGGACGCGGCGATGCCCTCGGGCAGCCGGGGGCGGGGCCCGTCGCACAGCACGGAACCGGCGGTCAGTCCCGCCGCGCGCACCGCCCGGTGCAGGGCGCTGCGTCCGATGAGGAAGTCGCTCCGGCGCGCTTCCGGCATGGTCCGCGCCAGGCTCCGCTCCTCGTCGGTCACCGCGACGGGCGGTCCCTCGTGGGCCGAGGCGACCCCGAAACCCATGCCCGGAATGCGCGGACCATTACTGGAAAAAGCGCGGTGAAGATTGTGGAGCGGCCCACTGAAATACACGATGCTCGCTTCCCCGTCCGTTGTCGTCGGTATCCGCGAGAACCGGGGACCGACCGCCCGGGCGAACCCTTCTCCGGCCCGCACAACGGTCGGTATCCTGGTTTCTCACACAGGGAAGAGGGCCCATGGAGCGCATGTACTCCCCTGCGCGCCGAATCCCTTCGTCCGCGACTTCCGCGGGCCCATGACGTCAGATTTTTCCAGGTCTTGACCATCCCGGGAGACAGTGCGACGCTCCCTCACATACGTAACCTCACGTACGCGTGAAGAGGGAGCGACAGCAATGACCGGTTCGGTGGACAACGATTGGCCGCTGGCCGAACTCGACGCGATACGCCGGCTGAGGATCATCGCGTCCAGCGCCCGCCACCCGGCCTTCGCCGAGCGCCGCTTCGACGTGCCGGTCGACCGCGTCTGGTCCGTCGCGTCCGACCTGGAGGCCGAACTCCCGCTCATCGTCCCGGGGCTGCGGTCCTTCACCGTCACGGAGTCCTCCGGTGACCGCCTGGCGGGCCGGGCGGTCGGCGCCCTCGGTTACCGGGAGAGCTTCGACGTCGTCCTGCGCCCCGGGTGGTGCCTGATGCAGGGCACCGCGCTGACCAGCGGCATGGCCGCCGTGCCGGACGGTGACGGCTGCCGCTTCGCCTTCTTCAGCACCCTGCGCCTGCCGGGTGGCGGCACGCTGGACCGGTTGCGCGCCCCCTGGTCGGCGAGGCGGGCCGAGAGGATGCTCGACCGCCTGGGCGAGCGGGTCGCCGCCCGCTCAGCCCCAGGCCGAGCGGAATGACCGGCGGGCCCGGAACAGCCGCGACCTGACGGTGCCCACGGGTATCTCCAGCAGCGCGGAGACCTCCTGTTCGCTCAGGCCCTCGACGTGACGCAGCATCAGCACCGCCCGGTGCTCCAGCATCAGGCGGCCCAGCGCGTCCGTGATGTCCGAGGCCAGGTGCAGGTCCCCCGCGACCGGCAGGTCCTCCCACTCCATCGGCACGGTGGGCTGGCGCCGGCGCTGGTTGGCGAACTTCAGCGCCTCCCGCACGGCGATCGCCCGCACCCAGCCGAACAGGGCCGCCGGCTCCTTCAGCTGGCGGATGCTGCGGAACACCGCGATCAGCGCCTCCTGCGCGGCATCGGGGCCGTCCTGCAGCGCCACCGGACCGCAGATCCGGCCGACGAAAGGGGCGAGGATCTCCAGCAGTTCGTCCATCGCCAGCGCGTCCCCGCGTCGCGCCCCCTCGACCAGGCGGGCCAGCAGCTCCGGATCCCGTTGCCCCGTGCGCCCCTCTCCGCCCCCGCTCACCGCGCCCCCGCCGTCGCCGCGACCGGGCGGCAGGCGCGCAGGGAATTTCGAGATTCAACTGAATAGCCGGACGACGGGAACGGGCGACGCCGAACCCTCTCGTATTGACGGGAATTCAAACAGACCTTGCCGACAACCGCTTTCCAGAGAAATAGCTGCACCATGTGTGACGGACCCCCCGTGGATGGCTAATTCAATAGCCGCACATCGCGCCCACCCTAGCACCGGGTGCAGAAATCCGGGAGGTTGAGCCGAGGAGCCCGCCCCGGCCGGGCAGATGCCCGGCGGCGGCCGCAACAGATCGCCCCAGAACGCATCACCTCTCCCCACCCGGGTGATAACCCGGCACACCGGAATAGCGCTCCGCGCATGCCGGGGAGTGCCTCGGCGTTCGCTCCGCCCGGCACTCACTGTCCGCCAACTCCGATGCCGCCCGGCGAACCGGTCCCCCGGCCCGCGGGACGGACATCCCACCCGGACAGAGGCCCGTCGGCGCCCATGCACTCCCTCGCCCGCCGATTCCAGTTCCAGCCAGTTCCCGACGGACGGGAGTGCCCGGCCGCCGCCGCTCCTCCTCATCCACGAAAGCTCCCACACCGACGCCGTCCTGGTGCCGCCGCTGGAGCGCCGACGTCCAAGGGAGGAGAACGGCACATGATCACAGCCCGAGCGGGCACCCTGCGCGAGGCCCCTGCCCCACGGTCCGACACACAGGAGGACCCCTGGGCCGCGGGAGGCGTCCTCGTGCGGGCCGCCCAGTCCGGCGACGCCATGGCCCTCAACGATCTGCTGGGGCTGCTCACGCCGTACGTGAGCCGGCTGTGCCGGCCGATCGCCCTCGGCCACAGCGCCGACGCCGTGCAGGAGGCGCTGATCGCGGTCTTCCAGGGCATGCCCCGGCTCCGCGACCCCCGCGCCCTGTACGCGTGGGTGCGCACCATCACGGTGCGCGAGGCGGTGCGGGTGGCCCGCCGGGCCGAACGCGAGACGCCCGTGTGCGAGTTCGACGACATCGTCTGGCCGGGCAGCCCGGAACTGGCCGTGGACATCCAGGACGTGCTCGCCCGCATGTCCACGGAACACCGCGCGGTCCTGGTGCTGCGCGAACTCGAGGGCCTGGACGAGCGGTCCGCGAGCCGGATCCTCGACATCTCCTGCGGCACGATGAAGTCCCGGCTCCACCGTGCCCGTCACAGCTTCCGAAAGGCGTGGCCGCGATGACAACGAACTGGCCCACGGCCGAACTCGACCCGGTCCGGCGCCTGCGCGTCATGGCCGCGGGACTGCGCGCCGTCATGTACGCGGAGGCCCATGTCGACCTGCCGATGGCGGACGTGTGGTCCGTCGCCGGGGATTTGGAGGGAGAGCTCCCCCATCTGGTACCGACGCTGCGCGAGTTCCGGTGCCGGCCCTGCGGCGGGGACCGCTTCCACGGCCGGGCGTACGGCCCCCTCGGCCACACCGCACGTTTCGACGTCCGGCTCCAGCCCGGCTGGTGCCTGATGCAGAGCGAGTACGTGGTCGGCGGCATGGCGGCCGTCGCCGAGGGGTCGGGCACGCGCTTCGCGGTGCTCGGCGGTCTGCGCCGGCCCTGGTCCGCTCCGCTGCAGACCGCCCTGCGCCCGCTGGGCCGGTCCCGGGGCCTGCTGATGATCGACCGGGCCACCCGGCGCGCACGGCTCCGGCGGGACGCCCGGGAGGCCGGCTGAGCGGCCGGGGCCGCCGCCGGACGGGGCCGGGCGGCGGACCCCCCGCCGCCGCCCGCTCCGTACCGCCCGCCCCCGCCGAAGACGGGGGCTAACCCCCGTGCCGGCGCCGTCCCCGCCCCCTACCGTGGGAGCCATGACGGGAATGGACGGGCGGGACACCGACCTCAAGAAGGAACTCGACGCCACCCTGCAGACCCGCAGGGAGCTCGGTGAGGAGTACGAGTCCGCACTGGTCGACTCGTTCCTGGAGAGGGTCGAGCAGCGCATCGACGGCACGGTCGAGCGCCGGGTGCGCCGGCAGTTCGCCGAGCAGCAGATGTCGGCGGCCCGGGACAGCCGCTCGCCGCGGTCCACCGACTCCTTCGGCGAGCGTTTCGGCTTCGGCATCGTCTCGCTGGTCCTCGCCGTCCCGCTCTCCGCGATCGGCGGCGGCGTCGCCCACCTGCCCGGGCTGCTGACCGCCTGGGCGGGCATCGTCGGGGTCAACGTCGTCCAGGCCGCCCGTACCAACCCGGGCCTCTTCGGCCGCCGCCGCACCGCCGGCCGCGAGGACCGCTGGGAGGACTGAGCACACCGGAGGACTGCGCGGGGACCGCCGCACCCCCATCGCCGGGGGGCGGGACGACGACGGTCCCCGCGGGGGACGCGGTGCCGGGCCTCACGGCCGGGCGGCGCGTCCGTGGCGTCCGTGGAAGTCCGGGAGCCGCTCCGGAAGGTCCTCGACGCCGTTCGGTGCCGGCCGGGCGGGAGGCCTCCCCCAGTGCTCAACGCCTGGGAGGCACCCCCTCCGCCCTGCCGACACCCCCTACTGTGCCGACCTCGTGTTAAGCGGGTGCTGCGCCGACGTGACGCGCGCGTACCACTTCCGCGAAGTCCACGGGCCCGTGCGGGCGCCGGGCCTACTTGCCGCCCTTGGCGAGGAAGGCCAGCAGGTCCTGACGGCTCACCACGCCCGTCGGCTTGCCCTCGACCAGGACGATCGCCGCGTCGGCGGAGCCGAGCACGGACATCAGGTCGGCGACCGGCTCGCCGGAGCCGACCTGCGGCAGCGGGGCGGACATGTGCTTCTCCAGCGGGTCCTCCAGCGAGGCGCGCTGGGCGAACAGGGCGTCCAGCAGCTCGCGTTCCACGACCGAGCCGACGACTTCGGCGGCCATCACGTCGGGGTGGCCGGCGCCGGGCTTGACGATCGGCATCTGCGAGACGCCGTACTCGCGCAGGACCTCGATGGCCTGGCCGACGGTCTCGTCCGGGTGCATGTGGACGAGGGAGGGGATGGCGCCGTGCTCCTTGTCGTTCAGGACGTCGGCGACGCGGGCGCTGGGGCCGGTGTCCTCCAGGAAGCCGTAGTCGGCCATCCACTCGTCGTTGAAGATCTTGCTGAGGTAGCCCTTGCCGCTGTCCGGCAGCAGGACGACGACGACGTCGTCCTCGCCGAGCCGCTCGGCCACCTCCAGCGCCGCGACCACGGCCATGCCGCAGGAGCCGCCCACCAGCAGGCCCTCCTCCTTGGCGAGGCGGCGGGTCATCTGGAAGGAGTCCTTGTCGGAGACGGCGACGATCTCGTCCGCGACGTCGCGGTCGTAGGCCGTGGGCCAGAAGTCCTCGCCGACGCCCTCCACGAGGTACGGGCGTCCGGAGCCGCCGGAGTAGACGGAGCCCTCCGGGTCGGCGCCGATCACCTTCACCGCGCCCTCGCTGACGTCCTTCAGGTAGCGCCCGGTGCCCGAGATGGTGCCGCCGGTGCCGACGCCGGCGACGAAGTGGGTGATCTTCCCCTCCGTCTGCTCCCACAGCTCGGGGCCGGTCGAGTGGTAGTGGGAGAGCGGGTTGTGCGGGTTGGAGTACTGGTCCGGCTTCCAGGCTCCCGGCGTCTCGCGGACCAGGCGGTCGGAGACGTTGTAGTAGGAGTCCGGGTGCTCGGGGTCGACCGCCGTCGGGCAGACGACGACCTCGGCGCCGTAGGCGCGCAGCACGTTGATCTTGTCCGTGGACACCTTGTCAGGGCAGACGAAGATGCACTTGTAGCCCTTCTGCTGGGCCACGATCGCGAGGCCGACGCCCGTGTTGCCGCTGGTCGGCTCGACGATGGTGCCGCCGGGCTTCAGTTCGCCGCTCTGCTCGGCGGCCTCGATCATGCGCAGGGCGATGCGGTCCTTCACCGAGCCGCCCGGGTTGAAGTACTCCACCTTGGCCAGGACGGTGGCCCTGATGCCCTTGGTCACGCTGTTGAGCCGCACCAGCGGGGTGTTGCCGACGAGGCTGATCATCGAGTCGTGGAAATGCACCGTGGTCTCCGGATGCCGCAAAAGATGTGGTCGTGATTGGTTCCGCCAGCCTATGGCCTGGCGGCCCGCCGATGCCCTGTGTCGGTCGTTCACTCCGCGTCGAGATTGGGCGACCGTCCGTACGGGGCAAGCAGTGGGTGTACGGCTCGATGGAGGTGGCGGCGACGTATGACGAGCATGTCGAGGGCGCGGGTGGCCCGGCGGATCGCGGCCGGCGCCGCGTACGGCGGCGGCGGGATCGGGCTGGCCGGCGCGGCCGCGGTCGGTCTGCTGCTGGCGGAGGTGCAGCTGGCCAGGCGCCGGGTGGGCATCGGCACGCCCGACCGGGTGCCGAACGCGGCGGGACTGTACGGCGGCACTCTGGCGACAGCCGCCGAGGCGCCGCTGCGGCTGGTGATGCTGGGCGACTCGACGGCCGCCGGGCAGGGCGTGCACCGGGCCGGCCAGACCCCGGGCGCGCTGCTGGCGTCGGGGCTCGCGGCGGTGGCCGAGCGGCCGGTGGAGCTGCACTCGGTCGCGGTGCCGGGGGCCCGGTCGGACGACCTGGACCGGCAGGTGGGGCTGGTGCTCGCCGATCCGGGCCGGATGCCCGACATCTGCGTGATCATGGTGGGGGCGAACGACGTGACCCACCGCATGCCGGCCACCCGCTCGGTGCGGCACCTGTCGACGGCGGTACGGCGGCTGCGCACGGCCGGCGCGGAGGTGGTCGTCGGCACCTGCCCGGACCTCGGCACCATCGAGCCGGTACCGCAGCCGCTGCGCTGGCTGGCCCGGCGGACCTCGCGGCAGCTGGCGGCGGCGCAGACGATCGGCGTCGTGGAACAGGGCGGGCGCACGGTGTCGCTGGGCGACCTGCTGGGACCGGAGTTCGCGGAGAACCCGCGGGAGCTGTTCGGCCCCGACAACTACCACCCCTCCGCGGAGGGGTACGCCACGGCGGCGATGGCGGTCCTGCCGTCGGTCTGCGCGGCACTCGGCCTGTGGCCGGCGGAGGAAGAGCGGCCCGACGTCGCCCGCCGGGAGGGCTTCCTGCCGGTGGCCCGGGCGGCGGCCGAGGCTGCGGACGAGGCCGGCACGGAGGTCGCGGCGGCGATGCCCACGGGGCCGCGGGGACCCTGGGCCCTGCTCAAGCGCCGCCGCAGGCGGAGGGTCTCGGAGGCGGAACCGGCGACGTCGGCACAGCGGAGGTAGGCGGGAAGGGGCGTCGGCCCGATCGGCGTTCGAGCACGAGGCCGTCCAGGCGCCGCAGCGGCGGGGGCGGCATCCGTGCCCCCGGAGGGGCGCGGGGAACGGCGCGACCGGCCACGGACGGCCCGCGCCCGGCCACGGCTCCCCGCGCCCCCGCACCGCGTCCACCCGACCACCGGGGGGCCAAGCAAGCGCTTAGAAAGTTGCGGCCCATGTCACACACCCAGACCCGTGACCCGGGCCATACGTCCGGGTAACTTCCCAACCAGCCGCCTCATCCCCGCGACGCCACTGGAGCCGTGATGCCCGAAGCCGTGATCGTCTCAGCCGCCCGCTCCCCCATCGGCCGCGCCTTCAAGGGCTCCCTGAAGGACCTGCGCCCCGACGACCTGGCCGCCACGATCATCCAGGCGGCGCTCGCCAAGGTCCCCGAGCTGGACCCGAGGGACATCGACGACCTGATGCTCGGCTGCGGCCTGCCCGGCGGCGAGCAGGGCAACAACCTCGGCCGGATCGTCGCCGTCGAGATGGGCATGGACCACCTGCCCGGCTGCACCGTCACCCGGTACTGCTCCTCGTCCCTGCAGACCTCCCGCATGGCCCTGCACGCCATCAAGGCCGGCGAGGGCGACGTGTTCATCTCGGCCGGTGTCGAGATGGTCTCCCGCTTCGCCAAGGGCAACTCCGACAGCCTGCCGGACACCCGCAACCCCCTCTTCGCCGAGGCCGAGGCCCGCACCGCCGAGGTCGCGCAGCAGGAGGGCACCACCTGGCACGACCCGCGCGAGGACGGCCTCGTCCCCGACCCCTACATCGCGATGGGCCAGACCGCCGAGAACCTCGCCCGCGTCAAGGGCGTCACGCGGCAGGACATGGACGAGTTCGGCGTCCGCTCGCAGAACCTCGCCGAGGAAGCCATCAAGAACGGCTTCTGGGAGCGCGAGATCACCCCGGTCACGCTGCCCGACGGCACCGTGGTGTCCAAGGACGACGGCCCGCGCGCCGGCGTCACCCTGGAGGGCGTCCAGGGCCTGAAGCCCGTCTTCCGCCCCGACGGCCTGGTCACCGCCGGCAACTGCTGCCCGCTCAACGACGGCGCCGCCGCCCTCGTGATCATGAGCGACACCAAGGCCCGGGAGCTGGGCCTGACCCCGCTCGCCCGCATCGTCTCCACCGGGGTCTCCGGCCTCTCCCCCGAGATCATGGGCCTCGGCCCGGTGGAGGCGAGCAAGCAGGCGCTGTCCCGCGCCGGTCTGACCATCGACGACATCGACCTGGTCGAGATCAACGAGGCCTTCGCCGCGCAGGTCATCCCCTCCTACCGGGACCTCGGCATCCCGCTGGAGAAGCTGAACGTCAACGGCGGCGCCATCGCCGTCGGCCACCCCTTCGGCATGACCGGCGCCCGCATCACCGGCACCCTGATCAACTCCCTCCAGTGGCACGACAAGCAGTTCGGCCTGGAGACGATGTGCGTCGGCGGCGGCCAGGGCATGGCCATGGTCATCGAGCGCCTCAGCTGAGCCGGGACCGGCTGCTGAGGAACCGTCAGTAGCACCCCGGGGACCCAGCGTCACCCTTCGGCCCAGAACCCGGCGGCACCAGGGTTCTGGGCCGATTTGTGACCCAAACTCCCCCAGGATGTGACCTACCTCTCCCGCCACCGCGATCCCTGCAGGTCAGCCCCGTCACAGGCGTACCTCACGGGCCCAAAGCCCTGTCCCTTTCGTGACGTTACGCACTGACAGACGGCCGGTCCGCCCTTCAAGCTGAGGTAGGAAGTCGGGGGTCGACTTTGAAACCGGGAGTACGTCCGTGAGCGCCATGCCGATCGCCCTGCTGCTCACCACGGCCGCCACCGGCGCCGTGGGCGTCGCCGTCCTGCGCGCTGTCCTCGTGCTGCGCCGCCAGGTCGCGGCCCTGCACACCGAGCTGACGGAGAGCCGCGCCGCCGCGAAGCGGAGCCGGGTCCCGGCCGCCCGCACCACCAGCGACGCCGAGGAGATACGCGCCGCCGTCGCCGAGGCGCTCGCCGAGGAGCGCGAGCGGGAACTCGCCGAGGCGCGCGCCTTCTGGGCCGCCCAGGAGTCCCGCGACGCCTCCGACGCCCCCCTGCTGCTCGGCCTGTCCGACAGCGAGCTGTTCCTGCCCCGCCAGGCGGACCTCGTGGGCCTGGAGCCGGTGGCGGAGCCGGGCGCGGACGCCGACGAGCCGGCCGGGGAGTCCGCCGAGCTGGCCGCGGCCCGCCGCCGGCACCCCTCGCACCCGGACTTCGTGCCGAACCCGGCCCCGGCCGTGAACGACCACGAGCGCACCGTCGCCGCGCTGGAGGAGCTGGCCGCCTCCCACGTCGCGCTGGCGGACGTCCGCCCGGGCCCGCTGGGCACCCTCGACGTGTACGTCTTCGCCGACGGCACCACCCTGTGCATGACGCCGGGCCACCGTGAGACCGCGGAGCGCCTGGCCGCCGCCCTGCGGGCGGGCCGGACGCCGTACCTCCTGGGCGGCTCGGGCATCTCCGGCGCCTACACGCTGACCTTCGCGTGCGGCGAGGAGAACGTCTACATCCTGGCGGACCGGGTCATCGCGTCCCTGTAGTCGCGGGAGCGCTCGGGCGCGCCCTCACACCCCGGCCCGCTTGCGGGCCTCCTCTACCAGCCGCACCGCCTGCTCCACCTGGTCCGCGTCCGTCAGGACGACGGCCAGGTCGTGCGCGGCCACGGCGATCTGGTCGGCCGCGGCGAACATCCCCGCGTCCGGCATCTCCCGCGGCTCGGCGTCCGGGTCCTCCGCGAGCTGGGCGCGCCGGGCGAGCTCCCTGGCCAGCTCCAGCGCCTCGGCGGCGGCCCCGCGTTGCAGCCTGCTCTGCGGGGCGGCCCGCAGCCGGTCGGCGAAGTCGTCCACGGCACGGGTCAAAGGCGTCGTATCAACCACGGCGTGAGCGTACGCGGCGTTCCGGGACTGTTGCCAACGGACGAACGCTCAGGCACGGTGACCTGAAGGACCGGCTTACATCCCCTTTCGCCCGGAGGCGCCGATGTCCCACGTCTTCTCCGAGGAGACCCACCGCAACCTGCTCGCCCGCATCCCCCACTGCACCGGTCGTGAGATCGCCGACTGGCTGCGCGCCGTCGAGGACGGACCCGCTCTCTTCCGCTTCGAGGAGAAGGTCAGCTGGCTCCGTCACGAACACAACCTCGCGTACGGCCACGCGAAGGCCATCGTCCACGAGTACGACCTGAGGAGGGCCGCGCGCAATCTGCTCTAGGCGTGCACCGTTCCACCGGTGGTGATGAACCACGACGACGACGAAGGGGCCCCGGGCACAGTGCCCGGGGCCCCTTCACGCGGCGCTCCGGCGGGCGGGGCGTCGCGGTGGTGCTAGTCGCTGCTCTAGTCGCTGCTGTTGAGGATCGAGATGATCCGCAGGAACTCCATGTAGATCCACACCAGCGTCAGCGTGAGGCCGAAGGCGGCGAGCCAGGCCTCCTCGCGCGGGGCACCGTAGGCGATGCCGTCCTCGACCTGCTTGAAGTCCAGGGCGAGGAAGCACGCGCCGAGGAGGATGCCGACGATGCCGAAGACGACGCCGAGGGAGCCGCTGCGGAAGCCGAGGCCGTCACCGCCGCCGAAGACGGCGAACAGCAGGTTCACCATCATCAGGAAGACGAAGCCGAGCGCGGCCGCCATCACGAAGCCGTAGAAGCGCCGGTTGACCCGGATCCAGCCGGCCTTGTACGCGATCAGCACACCGGCGAAGACCGCCATCGTGCCGATCACGGCCTGCATGGCCGCGCCGTCCGCGATGCGGTTGTCGACGACGCTGGAGACGACGCCGAGGAACACGCCCTCGAACGCCGCGTAGGTCAGGATCAGCGCGGGCGAGGCCTTGCGCTTGAAGGACTGCACGAACGCCAGCACCATGCCGATCAGCGCGGCGCCGATACCGATGCCGTACGAGCGGTTGATGTGGGCGTCGTCGACCGGCAGCAGCGCCCAGGCGAGCGCGGCGGTGACGATGAGGACACCGAGCGTGGACCCGGTGCGGACGAGGACGTCGTCGATCGTCATCCGGCCGGTCGTCGCCGGCGCCTGCGGCGGCGTGCCGTACTGCTGGTCCTGCTGGGCGTAAGGGTTCTGCGCGTAGGGGTTGCCGACGGGCTGGGCGTACGGGGCGCCCTGCGCGTACGGATTGCCCTGCGTGGCGACGGCGGGTCCCCCGGCCTGCGGCGCGGCGTTGAAGCCCGCGTAGCCGTTGTCGCGGCTGAACCCCCGTCGCGAGAAGACCGGGTTTCTGCTCCTCATTTCACTCCTCCATGGCCACACTGCGCAGCCTTGGCCTAAGAGTAATAGAACGGCAAAGGATTGACCCTACTGCTTGGGGAGGATCTTTCCCTCGTCCTGTGGCGCAACACGCTACGCGCAGCGGTGATTCCGCTCACTGCCGGGGCCGCGCCCCGCGTTCAGCCGATCGGGAAGCCGGTGTAGGCCTCGGCGAGGTCGGTCTCGGCGGCGCGGGAGGAGGCGATCCGGTCCAGGCGCGCCACCTGGAGGCGGTCGTCGAAGGGCGTGGCGTCGGGGGCGCGGTGCAGGAGGGTCGTCATGTCGTACGAGAACCGCTCGGCCTGCCACACCCGGCGCAGGCAGGTGGCGGAGTAGGCGTCGAGCAGCTCGTCGGAGCCGGTCCGCCGCCGGTGCGCCAGGGCGCGGGCGAAGGTGACGACGTCGCCGACGGCGAGGTTGAGGCCCTTGGCTCCGGTGGGCGGCACGATGTGCGCGGCGTCGCCGGCCAGGAAGAGGCGGCCGTGCCGCATGGGCTCGTGGACGTAGGAGCGCATGGGGGTGACGGACTTCTGGGTGATGGGCCCCCGCTGGAGCGTCCAGTCGTCGTCCGTCTCGAAGCGGCGCTCCAGCTCGGTCCAGATCTCCTCGTCGCTCCACGCCTGCGCGTCCGTGCCCTCGGGCACCTGGAGGTAGAGGCGGGAGACGGACGGGGAGCGCATGGACAGCAGGGCGAAGCCCCGGTCGTGGCGGGCGTAGACCAGCTCGTCGTGGGAGGGGGCGACGTCGGCGAGGATGCCGAGCCAGCCGAAGGGGTACGTGCGCTCGAAGGTGCGGCTCAGGCCGGCCGGGACCGCCTTGCGGGCGACGCCCCAGAAGCCGTCGCAGCCGACGACGTAGTCGCACTCCAGGACGTCCTCGACGCCCTCGTGCCGGAAGCGGACGCGCGGCCGGTCGGTGCCGGCGCCCTCGACGGCCAGTGCCTCCGCCTCGAAGAGCAGCGGGCCGCCCTTCTGGAGCTGGAGCGCGATGAGGTCCTTGCAGACCTCGGTCTGGGCGTAGACCGTCACGGACCGGCCGCCGGTGAGCGCGGGGAAGTCGACGCGGTGGCGCCGCCTGTCGAAGCGCAGCTCGATGCCGTCGTGGCGCAGCCCCTCGCGGTCCATGCGCTCCGCCGCTCCGGCCGCGCGCAGGACGTCCACCGTGCCCTGCTCCAGGATCCCGGCGCGCTGGCGCCGCTCGACGTAGGCGCGGTCGCGGCTCTCCAGGACGACCGAGTCGATCCCGGCGTTGTGGAGCAGCCGGGCGAGCAGGAGTCCGGCGGGGCCGGCCCCGATGATGCCGACGGTGGTGCGCATCGGTCGTTCCCTTCGATTGGCGTCGTTGCCGCGGGGGTCGCTGTGTTGTTCGCGTGGTGAAAATTCCTTCACTCACTGCTGCGCTGAGTCTCGGCTCCCCGCGCGCGGCTGTCAACGGTTCCGGGCCGGTTCGCGCCGAGCAGCTCGCCGAGACGGAAGGGGGGCGGGAGGAGGAAGCCGGGACGCGCACCACCGTGCCTGACGCGCAGGCGCGACCGGGTCCGGTCCGGAGGAGCGATCCGCCCGGCCGAGGCGGTTCCGGGTGGCGCTCACTTGGCGCCCCCGAAACCGCGCGGCTCTTCGCCGGGGAACACGGCAGCGCGGTAAGTGCCCGGAGCCGGACTTGAACCGGCACGCCCGCGAAGGGGCAGCGAGGTTTAAGCTCGCCGTGTCTGCATTCCACCATCCGGGCAGGCCATGGGCACCGCGTCGAGTGCTCCGACCCTATCGGGACGCACCCCTCCGACAGCGGGCGGTCAGGCCGATGTTGTCTTATTTTATTGGCGCCTGAGGGAGCATCAGCTACCGGAACAGGCCGTCCGCACGTGCCAACAGCCTTGCGGGCGACGACCGGCCACGCATGCGGAATGACGGGAATTCACCGTCTCGACCAGGACGCCCGCCCCGTTCTCGCGCCCGCGCACAACAGCGGGCCCGTCGCGGGCGCCGCCGGAGGGGTGCCGTCAGGGTCGCCCGTCATCCGCAGGTATGACACCGGCCGGGGCCGTCCGACCACAGTCGCCCCCCGAAACCGGAACAGCGGCTGACTCCACGGCACCCTCCGGCCGGGACGATGGATGACGTCCCCGAGCACACCGCCGTACCGACAGGAGCGCCCTCCCGTGACCACCGCACCCATCGCCGACCGGTCCACCGACGTGGCCGCACGCGCCACGGAGCTTTCCAAGATCTACGGCCAGGGCGAGACCCAGGTGGTCGCCCTCGACCGGGTCTCCGTCGACTTCCGGCAGGCCGAGTTCACCGCGATCATGGGCCCCTCCGGCTCCGGCAAGTCCACGCTGATGCACTGCGTCGCCGGACTGGACACCTTCTCCTCCGGCTCGGTGCGCATCGGCGACACGGAGCTGGGCTCGCTGAAGGACAAGCAGCTCACCAAGTTGCGCCGGGACAAGATCGGCTTCATCTTCCAGGCGTTCAACCTGCTGCCGACGCTGACCGCGCTGGAGAACATCACCCTCCCGATGGACATCGCCGGCCGCAAGCCGGACAAGCAGTGGCTGGACTCCGTGATCCAGATGGTCGGCCTGTCGGGCCGCCTCGGGCACCGTCCCGCCCAGCTCTCCGGCGGCCAGCAGCAGCGTGTCGCCGTGGCCCGGGCCCTGGCCTCGCGGCCGGAGATCATCTTCGGCGACGAGCCGACCGGAAACCTGGACTCCCGCTCGGGCGCCGAGGTGCTGGGCTTCCTGCGCAACTCGGTGCGCGAGATGGGCCAGACCGTCGTCATGGTCACCCACGACCCGGTGGCCGCCGCCTACGCGGACCGGGTGGTCTTCCTCGCCGACGGACGCATCGTCGACGAGCTGTACGGGCCGACGGCCGACTCGGTGCTGGACCGCATGAAGCGGTTCGACGCCAAGGGCCGCACGAGCTGACGCCCCCGCCACCTTCCCTCCCGTACGTCTGGACGAAGTAGACCCATGTTCCGTACCGCCTTGCGCAACGTCTTCGCGCACAAGGCCAGGCTGTTGATGACCGTGCTCGCCGTGATGCTCGGCGTGGCGTTCGTGTCCGGCACCCTGGTCTTCGCCGACACCCTCTCCAACGCCTTCCGCAACCAGTCGGCGAAGAGCTACGACGACGTCGCCGTCGCCGTCACCTCGTACGCCGACTCGGACAACCCCAAGGAGGGGTACGGCCTCTCCGGCAAGACCCTCGACCGGATCTCCGCCGTGGACGGCGTCGCCGGGGTGTACGGCCGCGTCGAGGGCTTCGCCGGCGTCGCCGATCCCGACGGGAAGCTCATCGGTGTCGGCTGGTCCAACAAGGGCTCGAACTTCGCCCCCGGCAAGGACGGCAAGGACGCCGCCTACACCTTCACCGGCGGCTCCGGCCCGGTGCGGGACGACCAGATCGCCCTGGACGAGGACTCCGCCGCCAAGGGCGAGTACGAGGTCGGCGACCGGGTGCGCGTCGCGACCAACGGCCCGGTGAAGGAGTACACCCTCAGCGGGGTGTTCACCACCGAGGACGGCGCCGTCAACGCCGGCGGCAGCCTCGTCCTGTTCGACACCGCCGTCGCCCAGAAGCAGTACCTCCGGCCGGGCTACTTCGAGAGCGCCACCGTCACCGCCGCCCCCGGCGCGGACGACGCGAAGATCCTGGCCGCGGTCGAGCCGCTGCTGCCCGACACCGCCGAGGCGCAGACCGGCCAGGCGCTCGCCGACGAGCAGGCCGACCAGATCGAACAGGGCCTCGGCAACCTCAAGCAGGTCCTGCTCGGCTTCGCGGGCATCGCGCTCTTCGTCGGGATCTTCCTGATCTCCAACACGTTCACGATGCTGGTCGCCCAGCGCACCAAGGAGATCGCCCTGATGCGCGCCGTCGGCGCGTCCCGCCGGCAGATCACCCGTTCGGTGCTCGCCGAGGCCGCGCTGGTGGGCCTGGTCGCCTCGGCCGTCGGCTTCGCCCTCGGCGTCGGCCTCGCCGTCGGACTGCGCTCCGGCATGGCCGCGTTCGACATGAAGATGCCGAACGGTCCGCTGGTCCTGTCCGCCACGCCGGTGGTCGCGGCCTTCGCGGTGGGCGTGCTGATCACGGTGCTCGCCGCCTGGCTGCCCGGCCGCCGGGCCGCGAAGATCCCGCCGGTGGCGGCCATGAACAGCGTCCACGCGGTGGCCACCACCAAGTCGCTGGTGCTGCGCAACTCCATCGGCGCGGCCGTCACCGCCCTCGGTGCGGCGGGGATCGTGGCGGGCGCCTCGACCGGCGGCGACGACGGCCGGATGTACATCGGGGCGGGCGCGTTCCTCGCGCTGATCGGCGTGATCGTCCTGATCCCGCTGCTGTCCCGGCCCGTGATCGCGCTCGTCCGTCCACTGCTCGTCGGGCCCTTCGGGGTGGCGGGCAAGCTGGCCGGCCAGAACGCGGTCCGCAACCCGCGCCGCACCGGCGCGACCGCCTCGGCGCTGGCGATCGGCCTGACGCTGGTGACCGGCCTGTCGGTGCTCGGCATCACGGTCGGCACGGCCATCGACAAGATGACGACGGACAACATCAAGGCCGACTACATGGTCTCGATGGCCAACGGCGGCGACCTCGACGGGTCCGCGCTGACGGCGCTGGAGAAGGCCGAGGGCGTGTCCGCGGTCTCGCCGCAGCAGGACGCCTACTTCCGGATCGGCGAGGACTACGTGTCCGCCTCGGCGGTCACCCCGGGCGACATCGAGAAGGTCCTGGCCGTCGACGTCGTCAGCGGCAGCGCGGGCTCGCTCGCCGACGGCCGGATCGCGGTCGCCGAGAAGACGGCGAAGAGCAGGGGCTGGAAGACCGGCGACACCGTGCCCGTCACCTTCGACGACGACGAGAAGGCCACGCTCACGGTCGGCGCCGTGTACAAGGACAGCGAGTTCCTCTCCCCCGTCCTCGTGGACCGCGGGGTCGTGGACCGGCACGAGACGA
Source organism: Streptomyces sp. NPDC048185 (assembly GCF_043202495.1). Lineage (NCBI taxonomy): Bacteria > Bacillati > Actinomycetota > Actinomycetes > Kitasatosporales > Streptomycetaceae > Streptomyces > Streptomyces sp. NPDC048185. Next base: position 424,847 of record NZ_JBIDAN010000006.1, on the reverse strand, counting down.
AGCCGTCCATCCGGCAGATCTTCGTGAAGGTCGACGGCGGCCAGTCCGCGGCGAACGAGAAGGTCCTCGTCGACGCGCTCGGCGACAACCCGGCGATCACCGTGATGGACCGGCAGGACATCCGCGACGAGTTCGGCGGTGCCATCAACACCCTGCTGAACGTCATGTACGGCCTGCTCGCGATGGCCCTGATCATCGCGGTCCTTGGCGTCGTCAACACCCTCGCGATGTCCGTCTTCGAACGGCAGCAGGAGATCGGCATGCTGCGCGCGATCGGTCTGGACCGGCGCCGGGTGAAGCGGATGGTCCGGCTGGAGGCCGTCGTCATCTCGGTGTTCGGCGCGGTGGTCGGCATCGGTCTCGGCACGTTCCTCGGCTGGGCGATCGGCGAGACCGTCGCCGACCAGATCCCGGGATACGCCCTGGTCCTGCCCTGGGACCGGATCGGGATCTTCGTGGTGCTGGCCGGCCTGGTGGGCGTCCTGGCCGCGATGTGGCCGGCCCGCAACGCCGCGCGGCTGAACATGCTGAACGCGATCAAGGCCGAGTGACCTCACCGCACCGCGGCACACCGAGGGCCGGGCTCCCCGCAGCGGGGGCCCGGCCCTTCGCGTCGTGTGCGGATCAGGCGCGGGCGGGCGCACCCCACACGCGGGCCCGCAACGGCATCCCGGAGGCACCCGAGTGCGGCGTCCGGACGGCGAGGACCTGGTTGACGCCGATGCGGTTGCGCTCGAAGGCGAGCGCGGACGCGGCCATGTACAGCCGCCAGACACGGGCCCGGCCGGGGGTGACCAGCCGGGTGGCCGCCTCCCACTCGGACTCCAGGTTGGCGACCCAGCGGCGCAGGGTGAGCGCGTAGTGCTCGCGGATCGACTCCACGTCGCGCACCTCGAACCCGGCACGTTCCAGCTGGGTGACGGTGGTGCCGACGGGAGCCAGCTCGCCGTCGGGGAAGACGTAGGCGTCGATGAACTCGTCCACGTTGTAGGTGGACTCGTCGCGCTGGGGGCGGCGGGCGATCTGGTGGTTCAGCAGCCGCCCGCCGGGCTTGAGGAGCCGGTACAGGTCGACGGCGTACTCCAGGTACCGCTCGGCACCGACGTGCTCGGCCATGCCGATCGACGAGATGGCGTCGTACGGCCCGTCGGCGACGTCCCGGTAGTCCTGGACGCGGATCTCCACCCGGTCGGTGAGCCCCTCGTCGGCGACCCGCTTGCGCGCGTACGCGGCCTGCTCCTGCGACAACGTGACGCCGACGACGCTCACGCCGTGCTCACGGGCCGCGTGGATGGCCATCGAGCCCCAGCCGCAGCCGACGTCGAGGAGCCGCTGACCTGCCTTCAGGCCGAGCTTGCCGCAGACGAGTTCGAGCTTGTCGCGCTGGGCGTCCTCCAGGGTGCCGCCCTCGGCCTCGGGGGCGAACCAGTAGGCGCAGGAGTACACCATGGACGGGCCGAGGACGAGCTCGTAGAAGTCGTTGCCGACGTCGTAGTGGTGGCTGATGGCCCGCCGGTCGCTGCGCTTGGTGTGGAGGTGGCCGCGGACTCTGCGGATCTCCTCCCGCGGCGGCGCGGGCGGCAGCGGCGGACCGGCGAGCTTCACCAGCCCGCGTACGGCGGCCCGCACCTCGGGGTCGCGGAGGGCCTCGACCAGCCCCCGGGCGTCCTCGCCGCGTTCCCAGACGAGCCCGGCGAGCAGGTCGAGGGCGGTGTAGAGGTCCCCCTCGATGTCGAGGTCGCCGGCCACCCAGGCCCGGGCCAGCCCCAGCTCGCCCGGCTTGAACAGCAGCCGGCGCAGCGCCCTGCGGTGCCGGACGACGAGCGTCGGTGCGCCCGGCGGCCCCGCCTGCGAACCGTCCCAGGCGCGAACGCGCACCGGAAGCGGTGCCCCCAGCAACTGTTCGAAGAGGTTCTGCAGCCGCAGCGCGGCATCAGCCATGGCGTACCTCCGTGACAAGCGATCCCGGAATGTCCTGACACCACGTAAACACCTGGGCGGCGCCATCGCAGTCCCGCCACGGAGTCATGACTGGGCAAAAAAAGATGTACACACCACCTTCTCGCCGGCGAGACCCATATCGCCCCCACGACCAGCCCGCCGAAAACCCTCAGGTTCCGGAGATCAAACTGTCGGGAATGTCCGGACGGTTCACACACCCCACCGCGTCCCGCACCGACCGCGCCAGCTCGACGACCAGCCGCTCGTGAAAGGTGCGCGTGAACTTGGGCGCTCTCACCTTTCCCACGCGCGTTTCCAGCAGCACCTGCTCCTGCTTCCCCTTTGCGCCCGCGACATCACACCGGAAGACGAGAACGACGTCTCGCCCCACATACGTCCCATCGGCCACATAGGCGTCCGGGCCAGCCGCGCGCCAGCGCCCGGCTGGGACGGACACCTCTCTCAGGGAGACCGCCGACCAGTACACGTAGGAGGAAAAGGGGCGACTGCCCCGGAGTCCGCAGACGTCGTACTCGTCGAACCCTCTGGCGCGGTCGTAGGGCTCGAGCGCCTCACGCTGCAGACCCTTCGTCACGTCACTGACGGAAAGCGCCTGATTGGTGAACGTGAGGTCGTCGCTCCCGACCATCTCGCGGACGTCGCCCATCCTCTCCGCGCCGAACAACTCGTCACAGGTCTTCCACTGGGTCGGAAATCTCTCGCGCAGAGAGGGGTCGTCCGAGCACCCGGACATCAGCGCCAGTACTGCACTCACCGCGCACCAGAACGGCCACCGAAAGCCCCTCCCGGCGGCCCGGCCGAGACCGCGACGGCCGCCCCCCGACAGCCCGGTCACGAGGACACCTTCTCGTTGTTCGAGATGGCAGCCTTGCCGGTGTAGTAGCTCTGCTCGATCTCCCGCACGACGTCGTCCGCCTCTGATGTGCTCATCCCGGTGTTCTGCGCATACTGCAGGACAGGTTGGGTGACCGCCCGCTCACCGATCTTCTCCACGTCCTGAACCGCCAGGAGCGCCTCCGGATCGTTCTTGTACTCGTTGTCCTGCAGGTACTGCAGCGTGTGGTTGCCATAGGCGGTACTTGCAGCCGAACCACCGGATTCCAGGACCAGCGGAACGGCCGTGGACACGACGATGCCGGCCGCCGGTCCGACCAACACCGCAGCTCCGACCGCCGCGCCGATGGCGACGCCTCCGCCCATGAGCGACTTCCGCCACTCGCCGTTCTTCTCCTGCTGCAGGTTCTTCGCGTCCTCCGCGTCCTTGAACTCCTCACGGATGCCGTGCGACCGCGACTCGTCGAGGATCCCGTGCACCTTGGCCGCGTTCTCGGCGAACGACGTCCCGATGTCCGGGTTCCCCTCGGCAGCGGCGAGGCCACTGGCCATGTACAACTGCTGAGCAGCGGTCAGCGTCCTGTACCCGTCCTCGTCGCCTGCGACCAGCATCGTGGGAGGCCAGGGCGGAGGCGGCCTGCGCACTGGAACCGGCGCCCGCCTTGTCGGCACCCGCGCCGGCGATGTCCGCCGTCTCGCTGAGGCCGTCGAAGAGGATGTGGGCATCGTGGCCGACCGCTCCGAGGTCGTCCTGGTAGACCACCAGGTCCTGCCCGCCACCGCCGCCCGCTGCCGCGAGCTGGTTGAGCCGCATGCCCGTGTCCCGCTGTACGGCCGCGTCGGCCTTCAGCGCCTCCCACTCGTCCCACGCCACTGCCCCGCGCCCCCTTCGTCGTACGTGGCGGGCAACGTACCAACGGGAGCGGTGACGGGGGTTGCTGGTGGAACAGAACGAGTCAGGCCCCCGATGGCCGTCCGCGTGGCGACTGGCGGGGGGCGGACGCGCCGAAGGGGCCGCCCGCACCACGGATGGCGGGTGGCCCCTTCGGGGAGTTGCCGGTACTACGGTGACGGGTGACCGGGCGTCAGGAGGCCTTGGCCTCGGTCTTCTCCGCCGGCTTCTCGCTCTTGTCGGCCTTCGGCGGCGCGGCCGGGGCCGGCTTGGCGGCCTCGTAGAACTCCTCGCGCGGGGTCTCGATCGCGCCGAGGGAGACGACCTCACGCTTGAGGAACATGCCGAGCGTCCAGTCCGCGAGGACACGGATCTTGCGGTTCCAGGTCGGCATCGCGAGACCGTGGTATCCGCGGTGCATGTACCAGGCGAGACGTCCCTTGAGCTTGATCTTCATCTTGCCCATGACGATCATCGCGACGCCCTTGTGCAGGCCGAGGCCCGCCACCGCGCCCTTGTTGGCGTGGCTGTAGTCCTTCTGCGGGAAGCCCCGCATGCCGGACACCACGTTGTCGCCGAGGACCTTGGCCTGGCGCAGCGCGTGCTGGGCGTTCGGCGGGCACCAGGCGTTCTCGTTGCCCGCCTTGCGGCCGACGAGGTCCGGGACCTGGGCGTTGTCGCCCGCGGCCCAGATGTAGTCGGTGCCGGTGACCTGGAGGGTCGGCTGGCAGTCGACGTGGCCGCGGGGGCCCAGCGGCAGGCCGAAGCGGGACAGGGCCGGGTTCGGCTTGACGCCGGCCGTCCAGACGATGGTGTTGGAGTCGACCTCGAGGCCGTTCTTCAGCACCACGTGGCCGTCGACGCAGGAGTCCATCGAGGTGGAGAGGTAGATCTCCACACCGCGGCTCTCCAGGTGCTCCTTGCCGTAGGCGCCCAGCTTCGGGCCGACCTCGGGAAGGATCTTGTCCGCGGCGTCCACGAGGATGAAGCGCATGTCCTCGCGGGACACGTTCTTGTAGTACTTGGCCGCGTCGCGGGCCATGTCCTCGACCTCACCGATGGTCTCCGCACCGGCGAAGCCGCCGCCGACGAAGACGAAGGTGAGCGCCTTGCGGCGGATCTCCTCGTCGGTGGTGGAGTCGGCCTTGTCCAGCTGCTCCAGGACGTGGTTGCGCAGGCCGATGGACTCCTCGATGCCCTTCATGCCGATGCCCTGCTCGGCGAGGCCGGGGATCGGGAAGGTGCGGGAGACCGCGCCCATGGCGATGACCAGGTAGTCGAAGGGCAGCTCGTACGCCTCGCCGACCAGCGGGGCGATCGTGGCGACCTTGCGGTCCTGGTCGATGGTGGTGACCCGGCCGGTGAGGACCTCCGCCTTCGGAAGCACGCGCCTGAGGGGGACGACGACGTGCCGCGGGGAGATGTTGCCGGCGGCGGCTTCGGGGAGGAAGGGCTGGTAGGTCATGTACGACCGCGGGTCGACGACGGTGACGGTCGCCTCGCCGTAACGCATCTTCTTCTGGATGCGTCGAGCTGCGTACAGGCCTACGTACCCACCGCCTACTACGAGGATCCTGGGACGCTCCGTGGTGCTCATGGCATCGAGTATCCACCCGTCCGAGGGGGGTGGTTCGTGCGCCCCTTCACAAGCTCCAGGGGGCACTGTGCTACCATCCGCCGCCCACGTGACGGAGATCATGGCGGGGAGGGGAACCAGCGTGTAGGGGATCCCGTTGTCAATGCCGCGTGAGCTGCCGATCCGTGCGGTCGAGGGCGGTGGACCGGGCCCCCTCGGCCCCTCTCCGGGACCCCTCCGCAGCACCGTCCTGAACACGTTCAAAGGGCAGTTGAACCCCCAAAAGGGTCAACCGACGGCCCTCGACCGTCCGCCGGGACCGAATTCCTTGTGAAGAACTTCACGAAGTTTTCCCGACGGAGTGTCGTCGGGGGCCCTCGCGGGGCCCCCGACCGTGCTCAAACGTTGTCCGGCCTGCTCAGAGAGCCACCGCGGACCCCTACGCCACCGACCACGCGATGCCGTCGAGGATGTCGTGCTCGCTCACGACGACCTCCTCCGCACCCGTCCGCTCCATGATCGACAGGAGCACCAGCGCCCCGGCCGCGATCACGTCCACCCGGCCCGGATGCATCGAGGGCACCGCGGCGCGTTCGGCGTGGGTGGAGCGCAGCAGCCACTCCGTGATCTCACGGACCCGGTCGCGGGAGATACGGGAGTGGTGGATGGCGGCCGAGTCGTACTCCGGCAGCTCCTGCGCGATCGCCGACACGGTCGTGACGGACCCCGCCAGACCGACCAGCGTGCGCGCCTCGCGCAGCGGCACGGACCGCTCGGCGAGGTCCAGCGCCGCCTCCACGTCGCCCCGTACGGCCGCGATCTGCTCCTCGGACGGGGGGTCGGTCACCGCGCCGTCGCGGACCAGGTGCCGCTCCGTCATCCGGACGCACCCGACGTCCACGGAGCGGGCGGCCCGCACGTGGTCGTCGCCGACGACGAACTCGGTCGAGCCGCCGCCGATGTCCACGACCAGGAAGGGCTTGTCGAGGTCCGCGCGGCCGGTCAGCTCCTTCGTCGCGCCGGTGAAGGAGAACTCGGCCTCCTGGTCACCGGAGATGACCTCCGGCTCCACGCCGAGGATGTCCAGCACCCCCCGCACGAACTCGTCCCGGTTCTCCGCGTCCCGGGAGGCGGACGTCGCCACGAAGCGCAGCCGCTCGGCACCGTGCCTCTTGATGATCCCGGCGTACTCGCGGCAGGCGGCGAACGTGCGCTCCAGCGCCTCGGGCGCCAGCCGCCCCGTGCGGTCGACGCCCTGCCCGAGCCGCACGATGGTCATGCGCCGGTCCAGGTCGGTCAGCTCGCCCGTCGCCGGGTCCGCGTCGGCCACCAGCAGCCGGATGGAGTTCGTACCGCAGTCGATGGCGGCGACCCGGGTCACCGGCCCTCCTCCCCGCACGTCTCGGAGACCGTCACGCACGGCCCCTTGCGCCACCACTCCGGCAGCATCGCGATCGCCTCGTCGCCCAGCGGGTTGACGCCGGGACCGGCCGCCAGCGAGTGGGCGACCAGCACGTGCAGGCACTTCACCCGGTCGGGCATGCCGCCCGCGCTCGGGAAGCCGGTGAGCTCCTCGATCTCGTCGCGCCGCCGGACGTAGTCCTCGTGCGCGGCCCGGTAGGCGGCGGCCAGCTCCGGATCGGCGGCCAGCCGCTCGGTCATCTCCTTCATCACGCCGTTCGCCTCCAGCGTGCCGATCGCGGAGGCCGCCTTCGGGCACGTCAGGTAGTACAGCGTGGGGAACGGCGTGCCGTCGGGCAGCCGCGGCGCCGTCTCCACGACGTCCGGCTGCCCGCAGGGGCAGCGGTGCGCGATGGCGCGCAGGCCGCGCGGAGGGCGTCCGAGCTGCTGCTTGAAGGCCGCCACGTCCGCGTCGGTCGGTTCGGTGCGCGGGGTGGTCGGCGGGGGAGTCTGCATGACTGTCTTCTGCTGGTCTTCCTGTTGAGTCACTGCCGGTGGGCGGCGGCGTCGGCCTTGTCGACCCCGTCCCACACGTTCCGGTACCAGGGACGGCCGGCCGCCCCGACGTCGGTGCGCGACTGCGCCGCCGCGTGCGGGTCGACGACGACGAAGCCCGTCTCCCCCGGCATCACGTAGTGCAGCCGCAGGCGAATCTGCTGCTCGGCGTACGCGTCGTCCTGCCAGCGTGCCTTGAGGTCGCGCAGGTCCTCCACCCGCTGCCGGGTCCGCGCCTGCTCCTCGCGCAGGTCGGCGATCTCCGCGCGCTGGGCGACGTACTGCCGTATCGGGTAGGCGAGCGCCACGACGAGCGAGCACAGCACCATCGCGAGCAGCGCCGCCCGGCCGGTCAGCCGGGAGCGGCGGGCCTGGCGCTTGGTCTGCGAGCGGTAGACCCGGGCCGCGGTCTGTTCCCCGATGATCCGGATTCTGGTCGCGGTGGAGAAACGGTCCCGGTCCTTCACGGCCATCTGGTCTCCGCCTCCCGTGCACGCGCGTACGTCCCCGCACACGGTACGGGACCGGGTACGGGGACGTACGTACGACGCTTCTTTACTTGTGTCAGCCCTTGAAGCGCGGGAACGCGCTGCGGCCGGCGTACACCGCGGCGTCGTCGAGGATCTCCTCGATGCGCAGCAGCTGGTTGTACTTGGCGACGCGCTCGGAGCGGGCCGGGGCGCCGGTCTTGATCTGGCCGCAGTTGGTGGCGACGGCGAGGTCGGCGATGGTGACGTCCTCGGTCTCGCCGGAGCGGTGGGACATCATGCACTTGAAGCCGTTGCGCTGGGCCAGCTCCACGGCGTCCAGGGTCTCGGTCAGCGAACCGATCTGGTTGACCTTGACCAGCAGGGCGTTGGCGGCGCCGTCCTCGATGCCGCGGGCCAGGCGCTCCGGGTTGGTGACGAACAGGTCGTCGCCGACGAGCTGGACCTTGTCACCGAGCTTGTCGGTGATGGTCTTCCAGCCCTCCCAGTCGTCCTCGAACAGCGGGTCCTCGATGGAGACCAGCGGGTACGCCTCGACCAGCTCGGCGTAGTACTCGGTCATCTCGGCGGCCGAGCGCTCCTTGCCCTCGAAGGTGTAGGAGCCGTCCTTGTAGAACTCGGACGCGGCGACGTCCAGGGCGAGCGCGATCTGCTCGCCCGGGGTGTAGCCGGCCTCCTTGATGGCCTCGAGGATGAGGTCGAGGGCCTCGCGGTTGGAGCCGAGGTTCGGGGCGAAGCCGCCCTCGTCGCCGAGGCCGGTGGCCAGGCCCTTGCCCTTCAGCACCTTCTTGAGGGTGTGGTAGACCTCGGTGCCCCAGCGCAGCGCCTCGGAGAAGGACTCCGCGCCGATCGGGGCGATCATGAACTCCTGGATGTCCACGTTGGAGTCGGCGTGCGAGCCGCCGTTCAGGATGTTCATCATCGGCACCGGCAGCAGGTGCGCGTTCGGACCGCCCAGGTAGCGGAACAGCGGCAGGTCGCTGGCCTCGGAGGCGGCGTGGGCGACGGCGAGGGAGACGCCGAGGATGGCGTTGGCGCCCAGCGAGCCCTTGTTGTCGGTGGCGTCCAGGTCGAACATGGCCTGGTCGATCAGGCGCTGCTCGGTGGCGTCGTAGCCGACGAGCTCCGGGCCGATCTGCTCGATGACGGCCAGAACGGCCTTCTCGACACCCTTGCCCTGGTAGCGGTTGGGGTCGCCGTCACGGAGCTCGATGGCCTCGAAGGCACCGGTGGAGGCGCCGGACGGAACGGCGGCACGCCCCGTGCTGCCGTCGTCGAGGCCGACCTCGACCTCGACCGTGGGGTTGCCTCGGGAGTCCAGGATTTCCCGGGCTACGACGACGTCGATGGACGGCACGAGCATCTCCTTCTTCAATGTGACGCTTCGGTGTGACGCGGGTCCGCGAGGACCGCAGCGGTTCTGCGGGACGAGCCTAACCGGCTCCGGGCGATCGGCCAGCCGGTCGCCCACCCGGTGGACAGAACCGAGAGTAAATTGTTTCCGAACGGAACAAAGACCGTTCACGGAAATCGGGGAGGCTCCCCCGGCCGCCGGGACGTGACCCGGACGTGAAAAACCCGCCCCGGTGCGTACGGGGGAACACGCACCGGGGCGGGAGCAGGGCGGGCCGCCGCTTACTTGAGGTGCAGCTGCTGGCCCGGGTAGATCAGGTCGGCCTCGTCGACGATGTCGTCGTTCAGCTTGAACAGCTTCGCCCAGCCGCCCTTGACGTGGTGCTCCGCGGCGATCGAGCTGAGCGTGTCGCCCTTGACGACCTTGTACTCGCCGTCACCCTTCTCGACCTTCTTGCCGGTCGGGGTGGTGACGGTCTTCTTCTCGGCCTTGGTCTCGGCCTTGGCGGCCGGACGCTCGGAGGAGCGGGAGGCCTTCTGCTCGGTGGAGCGCTCGGCCGTGGAACCGCTGCTCTGGCTCTGCGAGCCGGAGGACTGCGAGGAGCCGCTGTCCTGGCTCTCGCCGGAGCCGCCGGAGTACGCGGCGCCCGACAGGCCGGTGCCGCAGACCGGCCAGGCGCCCTTGCCCTGGCTGGCGAGCACCTTCTCGGCGACCGCGATCTGCTGCGTCTTGCTCGCCTGGTCGGCGGTCGAGGCGTACTGCGTACCGCCGTAGGCGGCCCAGGTGGAGGCCGAGAACTGCAGACCGCCGTAGTAGCCGTTGCCGGTGTTGATGGACCAGTTGCCGCCGGACTCGCACTGGGCGACGGTGTCCCACTCGGACGCGGTGGCGGCGGAGGCGTTGCCGGCCGCCATCAGCGGGGCGGCGACGGCGGCACCGGTGACGCCGGCGACGGCGATGACACGGGTGGCCTTGGACGGACGACGGTGCTTGCCCTTGTCGGAAAACAGCATGGTTGATCCCCTCACCGACGCCTGCGAGGTGAGCTGTCGGGTTCGGGCCGGTTGAGTTGCCCGGCCGGGTCCCTTGCGGGACTCGGCTCCACCCCTAGCCGCTCCGGATCGCTGCCCGTTGCGGCACTTACCTTGGGTCCCCCGCTCCTGCCTGCGGCGCTTGACGCGACGACTGTTCCCGTACCGCCACTGGCAGGATTCGGCGTTGCGGCGGCCGGGGCCCGCGGTGGCGAGCGGTCATGACCGTAAGCACGCGCTCCGCGGTTTTTCAAAGACGATCACGGCTTCTGAGACCTATCTCTCACGTGATCCAAAACGGACATACGATCTCTAATCGTGACGCGAACTACCCCTGGTTCTGCACCGGTTCGCCCCCGACTGTGAGCGTCTGACCGGGCAGGATGTGGTCCGGGTCGGCGCCGACGACGTCCTTGTTGTCGGCATAGAGGGCGTGCCACCCGCCGGTGAGGTCAAGGGAGTCGGCGATGCCCCACAGGCTGTCGCCCGAACGCACGGTGTACGAGCCGTCCGTGAGACCGCGACCGCCCTCCTCGTCGCGCGAGGCGTGCCGCCCCGACGAGTCCGCCGTACGGCCGTCCACGGCGCCCTCCTCCGCGCTCCCGCCGCGGTGCCGGCCGGTCGCGGGCTCTTCGGTGCCGGTGAGCCCCGAAGCGGCGTCGCTCTGCCCCGACTTGCCGGACTCGTCACCGTCCGACGCGGTGGCGCCCGCGCTGCCGGACGCCTGCGCGTCACCGCCGGCCGGGGTGCCGGACGGGGTGGACGTGTCGGACTTGGTCGTTTCGTCCCCGGCGCCCGACGCGGCATCAGTCGTGGCCGGGGCGGAGGGCGACGGGGACTGGTGCCGCGACGGGGACGGAGAAGGGGTCGCCGAAGAGGACGATTCAGGGGCGGACTCGGTGGAACCGGTCAGACCGGATGACTCGGACGTACCCGGTGCATCCGCCCCCTCCTCCCCCGCCGACGCCCCGTCACCCGAGCCGCCGGAGCCGCCGCCGAGGATTCCCGAGTCGTTGCCCAGCCCCGCGAGCAGGCCGCAGGTCGGCCAGGCGGCGATGCCCTGGGCCGCGAGCACCTTCTCGGCGACGGCTATCTGCTGCGAGCGGCTCGCCTGGTCGGCACTCGAGGCATAGCTCAGACCGCCGTACTGCTCCCACATGTCCTGGGACAGCTGCAGGCCGCCGTAGTACCCGTTGCCGCTGTTCTGGCTCCAGGCGCCGCCCGTCTCGCACTCGGCGACCCGGTCCCAGTTCGTTCCGTCGGCCGCGTGGGCGCCGGTGGCCCCCAGGAGCGGGATCGCGATGGCGGAGCCGGTGACTCCGGCAGCGACGACCAGGGCGGGAGCCTGGCGGGGGCGACGGTGACGACCGTTCCCGGAGAGCATGCGACGACCTTTCACGAGACAGCGGGGACGGCGCGGCGAGTGATGCTCGGCGCCACGCTGATCCGTGAACGTATAGGCAGATGATCGCTTGTCACAAGTTCATGCCGCGCAGATCACGTGAAGATCACAGAGGTGAGCGCGTGTCACCTTTGCGTGGGTGACGGATCGTTCTCGCGCGGCGACGGGACCGGTGTGAAGGACACCGGAAGCGTGCGCAGCCCCCGCATGATGAGACCGCCGCGCCAGCGCAGCTCGGCCGGATCCGCGGCGAGGGCCAGGTCCGGGAGCCGCGTGAGGAGCGTGGCGAGCGCGGTCTGCCCCTCCAGCCGGGCGAGCGGGGCCCCGAGGCAGTAGTGGATGCCGTGGCCGTATCCGAGGTGCTGGCTGTCCCGGCGGGAGAGGTCGAGGGTGTCGGGGTCGGGGAACCGCTCCGGGTCCCGGTCGGCGGCGGCCAGGACGACGAGGACGGGATCTCCGGGGGCGATGTCCTGCCCGCCGACGGTGAGCGCCTCGGTGGCGAAGCGCCAGGTGGCGAGCTCCACGGGGCCGTCGTAGCGGAGGAGCTCCTCCACCCCGGTCTCCAGCAGGCCGCGTTCCCCGGCGGCGAGGGACGCCTGCAGACGGGCCCGCTGCCCGGGGTGGGTGAGCAGGGCGTACAGGCCGTTGCCGACGAGATTGACCGTGGTCTCGAAGCCCGCGAACAAAAGGATGAACGCCATCGCCGCGGCCTCGTTCTCGGTGAGGTGCTCGCCGTGGTCGGAGGCGCGGATGAGAGCGGAGATGAGGTCCTCGCCTGGGCCGGGCTCGGCCGGCAGCGCGGCGCGCTTGCGGTGGATGAGGTCGGCGAGGTAGCCCCGCATCTTCTTCACCGACCGTGCGACGCCGCCGCGGGGACCGCCCCCGTGACGGATCATCATGCCCGCCCAGTCCCGGAAGTCGTCCTGGTCCTCGCGGGGGACGCCGAGCAGGTCGCAGATGGCGTAGATGGGCAGGGGGAAGGCGAACTCGTGGATGAGGTCGGCCGAGCCGGCGGCGGCGAACCGGTCGATCAGGTCGTCGGCGAGCTCCTGCACCCGTGGCGCGAACTCGGCGACGCGCCGCGGTGTGAACGCCTTGCTCACCAGCCGGCGCAGCCTGGTGTGGTCCGGCGGGTCGATGTTGAGCAGATGGGTCATCAGCTCGGCCTTGCGCTCACCCGGGATGCCGGTCTTGCCCTTCGCGTGCGCGGGCTCGTCGTGGTGCGCCGGGTTCTTGGACAGCCGCTGGTCGGCGAGGGCCTGCCGGGCGTCGGCGTACCGGGTGACCAGCCACGCCTCCACGCCGCTGGGCAGCGTCGTGCGGTGCACGGGGGCGTGCTCGCGCAGCCAGGCGTAGGCGGGGTAGGGATCGCTCGCGAACTCCCAGGTGAACAGCTCGGGAGCCGGGCCGTCGGGGACGGGCCGGCCGGTCACCCCTCGACCTCCCTGATCGCGTCCCGGTACGCGCGCGCCGCCGCTCTCAGGGCCGCCTCCGGGTCCGTGCCCTCGGACTCGGCGCGGGCCGCCAGGGCGAGGAGGTCGTAGCCGATGCCCTCGCCCGTGGGGAGCGGCACCTCCAGGCCCGCCGTGCGGACCCGGGAGGCCAGTTTGGCGGCGAGGGCCAGGCCCGGCTGGCCGAGGGGGACGCCCTCGGTGACCGAGGTGCGCTGCTTCTCCACCGCCTTGGTGCGCAGCCAGTGCTCCCTGACCTCTTCCGGCGTGGTCGCCGTCTCGTCGCCGAAGACGTGCGGGTGGCGGTGGACGAGCTTGGTGACGATGCCGGCGGCGACGTCGTCGATCGAGAACGGCGCGCCGGTGTCCTCCTCGGCGATGCGGGCGTGGAAGACGACCTGGAGGAGGACGTCGCCCAGTTCCTCGCGCAGTTCGTCGCGGTCGCCGTCCTCGATGGCCTCGACGAGTTCGTAGGCCTCCTCGATGGCGTACTTGGCCAGGCCCTCGTGGGTCCGCAGGGACGACCAGGGGCATTCCACGCGGATGCGGTCCATGACCTGCACGAGGTCGAGGAGCCGGGCGCCCGGGAGGTCGTAGGAGGCGGGAAGCAGCTCCAGCTCGGGCATGGAGACGCGGCCGGAGCCGGCGAGGCGGGCCAGACCGTCGGTGAGGGCCGGCTCGCCCTCGCCGGTGGCGACGACGACCACCGTGCGGCCCCCGGCGCAGGCGGCGACCAGTTCCTCGGCGGCCGGGGACGCCTCGTCGACCCGTATGCCCGCCTCGCGCAGGTACGGCAGCTGCGGGTGCGCGGCGTCGGCGCACAGCACGCGGTCGGCGGTGCGCAGTGCCTGCCAGGCGGGCCAGGACAGCAGGCCGGGGGCGACGCGGTGGCTGGTGGTGAGCAGGACGATGCGGCCCGGTCCGGGGGTGGTGCCGGGTGCGGGGTCGGCGGTGGTTTCGTTCACGTTCCGAACGTAACGCACGGTACGGGCCGGCCCGCGGGTCGTCCCCGGGGGCGGCCCCCCCGGGGGCGCGGTCACGCCGTCTGCTGGGCCCCGGCCGCCGTCACTTCGCGGACCCACGGCGTCTTCGCGTCGACGCGGCTGCTCTTCTGGACGTCCCAGGTGCCGTAGCGCGGGTTGAGGTCGACGTCGAGCTGCTGGGACGCCTTGGACAGGGCCTGCCAGAACTCGGGGCGGCTGGTGTCGGTGCCGAGGTGCTCGGCGAGCTTCTGGGCCTCGAGCTGGACGACGAGGTTCTCGTCGAGGCGCTCGGGGGCGACGCCGTACTGCTGGAGCCAGACGGTCTCCAGCTGCTTGGCGCCGCCGGCCTGCTGCTCCAGGCCCGTGCGCATCTGCTGGACCTCCTTGCGGCTGACGGTCACGCCCGCGTCCTGGGCGGCGCGGTGCAGGACCCGGTCGAGGACCATGCCGTGCAGGGTGTCGCGGGTGAGGGTGCCGGTGCGGGCGACGACCTGCTGGTACTGGGTGTCGTCCGGGACGGCGGCCCGCTGCGCGTCGCGTACCTCGTCGACCCGGTTCTCCAGCTGGGCGACGGTGATCCGCTGGTCGCCGACGACGGCGGCCGCGCCGGGATGCGCGTCGTTCCCGCAGGCGGTGAGCAGGGGTGCCGCGGCGGCGATCGCGGCGGTGAGGAGGAGCGCGGTGCGACGGCGGCGGTGCAAGGAAACCTCCCGAGGAGATTGTGCGACGGTGCACAAAGTCTTGCGATGATCGATGGTAGGCAGTGGCCCAGCTTTGGCCAACCCATTCGACCAACGATTCACGGGGACTTCGGGCACCGCCGCGCCGCCGCCGAAGGTGCCGGGCGCCCGCCGACTAGCCGCGTACCTGGCCGAGCCACTCGAGGGTGCGCCGGATCTCGGCCGCGAGGGGGTGGCCGGGGCCGTGGAGGCGCTCGACGTCGTGCAGGAGCCGGGCCAGCGTCTCGTGGGCGGCGGCGCGGTCGCCGAGGGCGAGGAGCAGGTGGCCGATGCGGCGGCGGACGTCGTGGGCGAGGTCGGGGTCGCCGGCGACGTACTGGTTCTCGTAGTACGGCAGCAGGGCGCGGTACTCGGCGAGGGCGGCGGCCGGTTCGCCCAGTTGTTCCAGGCACTGGGCGGCGTCGTAGCGGTGGCGCAGGGACTGGGGGTCGGCCTGGCCGGCCTCGGCGGCGCGCTCGTCGGCCAGGCGGCGCAGCTCGGGCAGGGCGCGGCGGTACTGGCCGTCGTCCATGAGGGTGGCGGCGTACTGCTTGCGCAGGGTGCGGACGACCGGGGAGCGCTCGCCGTGCTGCTCGGCGGCGGCGGGCAGGATCGCGCCGAGGATGTCGACGGCCTGGGTGATGCGGCCCTCGCCGAGGAGGCGTTTGACGTCGTCGACGGCGCGGGCGACGTCCGGTTTCCCGGCTTCGGCGACGGGAGGTGCCGGGGTGGGCTGGGGTGCGGGGGTCCGGGCGCGGTCGGGCCAGGGGGCGTGCGGGCGCACGAAGGGGCGGGTGGGGTCGAGGGGGCCGCCGGTGGGCATGCCGCGGGCGGGCAGCAGCAGGGCCAGGTGTTCGTAGACCTCCTGGGCGGAGGCGGGGCGGTGCTGCGGGTCCTTGGCGAGGAGGCGCAGGACGAGGGCTTCGAGGGCTTCGGGGACCTCGGGGCGGAGGCGGCGGACGGGCAGCGGCGGTTCGTACAGGTGCCGGTGGAGCACGCCGAGGGCCGTCGACCCCGCGAAGGGGACGTCGCCGCTGAGCAGTTCGTGCAGGAGGACGCCGAGGGCGTACAGGTCGGTGTAGGGGCCGACGGCGCCGCCCATCGCCTGCTCCGGGGCCATGTAGGCGGGTGAGCCTATGGGGGTGCCGGTGTGGGTGAGGCGGGTGGTGTCGGCGTCCATGACGGAGGCGACGCCGAGGTCGAGGACGGTGACGGTGCCGTCCTGCTTCACCATCACGTTGCGCGGCTTGAGGTCGCGGTGGACGATCGGCACGGCGTGCACGGCGCTGAGGACGGCGCACAGCTGGGCGGCGACCGCGACGGCCCACTGCCAGGGGTACGGGTCGTGCTCGGCGAGGTGGTCGGAGAGGTCGGCGCCGTCGACGTACTGCATGACGAGGAAGAGTTCCTCGCCCTGGCTGCCCGCGTCGTGCACGGTGACCAGGCCGGGGTGGTCGACCTGTGCGGTCACCCGGCATTCGCGCACGAAGCGGCGGCGCAGCTCGTCGGCCTCCTGGCCGGCGACCTTGTCGGGGCGCAGCAGCTTCACCGCGACGCGCCGGTCGAGGCGCTGGTCGTAGGCCGTCCAGACCTGGCCCATGCCGCCCTGTCCGATGAGCGTGGACAGTTCGTAGCGGCCGGCGACGACGCGTCCTGTCGCCACGCTCACCTCGCGCCCTCGCCGTTGCCGTTGCCTTCGTGCCTGCGCAGGTAGTCGCTGAGCTCGTCGAGTTCGGCGCGGACCTGGTCGATGCGGGCGGGCGCGGGGGTGTGCGGCGGCGGGGCCGGTGCGGGGGTCTGGGCCGGGGGCGCCGGTATGGGTGTCGGCGTCGGTGCCGGTGCCGGCGGCATCGGGGGCGGGGTGTGGTGCGGCCGGGGCACGATCGGCTGACGGGCCGTCTGCGGGACGGTGGTGCCGGTGTACGGCGTGGCCGGGGGCTGCGGATAGCCGTATCCCGGGGCCGGCTGCGGGGCGTAGCCCGTCCCGTAGCGGAGCTGGTGGAAGTGGCGGACGTCGGCCGCCAGGTAGTACGCCATGGCGGCCACGAGCGTGCCGAACAGCAGGGCCATGCCCGTCCAGCCGCCCACGGTGTGGACCTCCTCGCCGGGCTCGGTGCCGACCAGGACGAGGGCGAGCGCGTCCGCGGCCAGCGCGGCCACGAACAGGCCCCAGTCCAGCGCCTTGCGCGTGACGATCGCCAGTCGCAGCAGCATCGTCCAGGCCAGCAGGCCGATGCTGAGGACGGACAGGACCACGAACAGCACGCGCAGGAAGACCAGCCAGCCCGTCGGGGGTGGCTGCTTCACCGGCTGCTGGTAGCCGTGGCCATGCATGGCTGCTCCTGGTACCTGGGACGTGGACCGACGGTGTCGGCATCGAGCGTATAGGCCGACACCGGCAACCGGCCCAGGGTTGTACCGAACCGTTGTCGTGCTGGTCACTTCCCGTGCCCGGGACGTCAGTCGGGGGCGACCGTGCCGTCCGTCAGGCCGTCGTACATGCCGCGTACGAGCTGGTCGCCGAGGCGGCCGGCGTGCCTGAGCGCCCGCTCGAACTCGTCGAGGGCGCGGAAGCGGGCGCCGTAGCGGCGCTGGGCGTCGAGCGGGAGCCGCGGGAGCTGGAGGCGGCGCACGTCGAGGCGGGTGGCGGTGGAGGCGTAGCTGCTGGCCTGGCGGTTGTTGGCGGTGCCGCGCAGGAACCCGGCGAGGAACCAGGGGTCCAGCGCGGCCGGGTCGGGGCGCAGCAGGACGAGGTGGCGTCCCAGGGCGGCACCCGCGGTGGCGTCGTCGATCACGCGGGCGACGGAGTCGCCGCCGAGGACGGGCAGGACGACGTCGCCGGGCTCGGTGAGCACGGCTTCCTCGTCGCTCTCGGGGAGGGTGCCGGAGGGGGCGGTGCCGGCGAGGACGTCGAGGTCGGTGAGGACGGGCACGCGCGCGTGGCCGCCGTTGGTGCCGGTGCGCATCTTCAGGGCGCCGCCGCGGGCGAGTTCGCCGACGGTGGTGAGGGGCCAGCGGGGCGCGGCCGGTGCCGTGCCGGCGGGCGGCGGGGTGAGGTCGGCGGCCAGGCGGAGGGTCTCGCCGAGGCGTTCGCGTACGTCCGTGAGCTGTTCGGCGCCGTCGGTGGCCGTGGGCGGCGGCAGGTGGCGGGCCGGTGCCAGGTCGACGTCGTCGTCGAGGAGTTCGATGACGGGCAGGGAGCGGGCCAGGCCCGGGCGCTCGTCGAGGTGCCCGGAGCGGTCGAAGTCCCGCCACGCGTCGAGCACGGCCTCCCGCACGGCCCGCCAGTCCGGCCCGCCGCGTCCCTCGCCGGCGAACTGCCCTGTGTCGGCGAGCAGCAGCTCCGGCTGCGCGGGGGTCTTCTCGGGGCGGCGCAGTACCCACAGGTGGAGCGGGAGGTTGTACGGGGGTGCGGCGCCGGCCGGCAGGGCGACGACGGCCCGCAGCGCGCCCCGGCGCAGCAGGTCGGCGCGGATGCGGCGGCCGGAGCGGCGGGAGGCGGCGGCGGGCGGCATGAGGAGGACGGCCGTGCCGCCGTCCGTCAGGCGGGCCAGGGCGTGCTGCACCCAGGCCAGCTCGGACTCGGTGCGGGCCGGGAAGCCGTACTCCCAGCGGGTGTCGTAGGCGAGTTCGTCGTGTCCCCAGTTGCGTTCGTTGAACGGCGGGTGGCACAGGACGGCGTCGGCGCGCAGTTCGGGGAAGGCGTCGGCGCGCAGGGTGTCGCCGGCGGCGATGCGCACGGCCGCCTTCGTGCTCAGGGCGAGCCGCAGTCCGGTGAGCGCGGCCAGTTCGGGGGCGCTGTCCTGGCCGTACTGCTCCTGTCCGGGGCGGGCGCCGACGGCGCGGAGCAGGGTGCCGGTGCCGCAGGCCGGGTCGAGCACCGTCCGGGCCGGACCGGCGAGTTCGGCCATCAGCTCGGCGAGCTGGTGCGGGGTGAGGGTGTACTGGCGCGGGTTGGCGTCGAGGTGCCGGCCGAGCAGGAACTCGTACGTCTGCCGGGCGCCCTGGGCCGCGGCGAGTTCGGCGGCGCCGCGCAGGAGCGGCACGGAGGGCAGCAGCCGGGGGCTGATCGGGGTGGCGACGGTGCGGTCGCGGGCGGTGCCGAAGCGGGGGGCGAGCACCTGGTCGAGCGCGGCGGGCAGCAGGGCGGCGAGGCGCTCGTCGGAGCCGGCGCTCATGTCCAGCCAGTCGGTGGGGCGGTCGTGGATGAGCAGGAGGACGCAGCCGGCGTGGGTGAGGGCCGTGACCGGTCCCTCGGGGTGGCCGACGAGCTGCTGCCAGACGCGTTCACGCAGGGGGACCTCGGCGAGTTTGCCCTGGCTGCGCAGCCACTCCTCGATCTCGGCGAGGGCGAAGGAGGGGCTGGTCTCGGTGCCGCCGACGGGCTTGGGGAAGTCGGCGTGCCGGCGGCGCCAGTTGCTGACGGCCGCACGGCCGACACCGGCGAGCCGCGCGATCCCGGCGGCGGTCACTTCAGTCGCGTTGTCCTGCACCCGCGCTGCTCCCCTCGTCCCTGTGTGGCGACGAGCATACCGAGGCGGCGTGGATGGAGGCATTCACGGCTGTGTACCGGATGGGCCGTGTGAACTTGGTTGACTCGATTCACAGGTTCTGGTCTTATTGACCCCGCCAACGAGCGGCCGCCGACCAGAGGCGGTCGCCGCACGGGAGGGGACACAGCCATGGGCATGAAGGGCAAGGTCGCGCTGGGCGCCGTCGTGGGGATCGTCGTCATCGGAGCCATCTCGGCGAACTCCGGCGGCGACGACGGCGGCTCCGACGGAAAGAGCTCTTCGGCGTCCGCGGGGCAGCAGTCCGGCGGACAGAAGGACACGGGTTCGGCCGGCAGCGCGGACACGGCGAAGGCGGAGAAGAAGGTCGCCTTCGAGGGGGACGGCGACTTCGAGGTCGGCTCGGACGTCAAGCCCGGCACCTATCGCACCACCGGCAACACGGACGGCATGTGCTACTGGGAACGCGCCAAGGACGCCTCGGGCGAGCTCGACTCGCTGCTGGCCAACGACAATGTGACCGGTACCAGTTACGTCACCGTCAAGGCCACCGACAAGTTCTTCAAGTCGAACGGCTGCGGCGACTGGGAGGCCGTCGACCCGAAGGCCAAGGGCACCCCCGCCTCGAAGATGTCCGGGGACGGCGGCATGTTCGCGGTCGGCACCGACATCGCCCCCGGCACCTACAAGTCCACGGGCAACACCGACGACATGTGCTACTGGGAGCGCACCAAGGACGCGGACCACTCGCTCGAGTCGATCATCGCGAACAACAACGTGTCCGGTACGGCGGTCGTGCGCATCAGCGCCTCGGACGCCTACTTCAAGACGGTCGGCTGCTCGGACTGGCAGAAGACCGGCTGACCCGCCACCACCACACGCCTCGGCCCCCTCGAAACCCCCGATACACCCCCAGCACCACCAAGGAGCCCTCATGCGGCGCACCACTCTCGTCGCCCTCTGCCTCGCGGCAACCACCACCGCCGCCCTCGCCGGCTGCCAGTCCGGTCAGGACGGTGGCGGGTCGGGCAGCTCCGCGTCCGCGTCCGCGCCGAAGGCGTCCGCACCCGCGGACCCGTTCGCCGGACTGACCGGGGCGCAGATCGCCGACCGGGCCGTCGAGGCCACCACCGGGGCACGCTCGCTGCGCATGACCGGCGACGTCCCCGACGACGAGAGCGGCGGCACCATCAGCATCGACCTGGCCATGGACCGGCAGGGCGAGTGCGCCGGCACCATGAGCCTGGACGGCCAGGGCGAGGCCCAGCTGATCAAGACCGGCAGCACGCTCTACATGAAGTACGACGAGAAGTTCCTGCGCGCGCAGAGCGAGGGCGAGCCGGCGGCCGACACCGACGCGGCCGTGGCGATGCTGGCCGGCAAGTGGACCAAGATGGCCGCCACCGGCCAGGACGCCAAGGACCTGGCGGGCTTCTGCGACCTGGACACGATGCTCGGCGAGATGGAGGGCGCCGGGCAGGACGTGACGCGCGGCAAGTCCGCCACCGTCGGCGGCACGCCCGCGCTCGTCCTCACCGAGAAGGACGGCGCGGACCGCAACACGCTGTACGTCGCCACCGAGGGCAAGCCGTACCTGCTGCGCTTCGACAGCGCGTCCGAGGAGGACCCCGGCACGATGACCTTCAGCGCGTACGACGAGCCGGTGGCCGCGAAGGCGCCCGCCGGTCAGGTCCTGGACCTGGACGCGCTGGGCGGCTGAGGCCGCGCGGCGCGCTCAGCCGCCGCACTGCCGCAGCATGGCCTGCCGGTCCGGCGCGGTCACCGCGAGTTCGTACTTGACGGCGACCTGGGCGAAACGGACGGCGTACGCGCACCGGATGCCCTTGCTCGGGGGCAGCCAGGTGGCGGGCCCGGAGTCGCTCTTGGCCGAGTTGGCCCGGCCCTCGACCGGGATCAGGTTGAGCGGGTCGTTCGCGAGCTGCCGGCGCTTGCTCTCCGGCCACCGCGAGGAACCCAGCTGCCAGCTGTACGACAGCGGCACGACGTGGTCGATCTGGACCTCGCTCGCCTTCTGCTTGCGCCACTCGATCGTCGTGCCGGTGTACGGGTCGTGCAGCGTCATCGCGATGACCACGCAGTTCGAACCGGACCGGAAGCGCACCTCCTGACCATCGCGTCGCAGCAGGTCGTTGCGGGTGTCACAGCCGTTCCTCGCCAGCGGCACACCGTCCGCGGTGTCCATCCAGGCGTAGCCGAACTCGTCCCGGTCGTAACCCGTCTTCGGGCCGCGCCCCTTGGTCTTCAGGCTCTCGATGAGCCTGCGGGCCTCGGCGCGGTCGGAGTCGGCGGAGACCGGGCCGAGGCCGGGCTCGGTCCCGTCCGGGTTGCGCAGCGGGCTGACGGCCTGTCCCGCCGCCGGGGCCTCGGCACCGCCGGCCGACGGCGAGGCCCCCTCACTGTCCAGGCCCTCGCACCCGGCCACCAGGGCCAGGGTGAGCACCGCGCCCGCGGCCCCTGCGGTACGGATCCTGCTGCGCCGCCTCATGCGCGCCCCTCCCCTTGCTGTTTCGCCGCCACCACCGTAGCGAGAGAGAGGTCCAGACCATAGGGGGCCTTAGTAGGCGCAAGGGACATATCTGGCGTACGGTCGGAGGTGAGTCACGTCTCGGAAGGAGCGCTGCATGGGCTTCCTCGACAAGATGAAGAGCATGGCCGGAAAGGACAAGGACCGCTCCCGGAAGATGTCCGACGCCGCCGAACGCAAGGTAAACGAGCGGACCGGCGGCAAGTACGAGAAGCAGGTCGACGCCGCGCAGCAGCGGGCCGAGGACCAGATGGGCTTCGGGCGCGAGCGGGGCGGTGACCGGCCGGAGCGGCCGTAGGCGCGCTCCCTCACATCACACAGCACACATCGAAGCCGTCCACGGGATCGCTCCCGTGGACGGCTTCTCCCTCCCCCGCGGCCACGAGCCCGGGATCGAGGGACTACGAGCCCAGGATCGAGGTCAGGAACTCGCCCACCCACGCGAGCAGTTCCCGCCCGAGGAGCGGCTTGCCGCCCACCTTCGCGGTCTTCGGGCGCGGCACCAGCACCTGGTGGGCGGTCGCCTTGATGACCGTGCCCGGGTACAGGCGCTTGAGGCGCAGCTCCTGGGACTCGCGCAACTCCACCGGAGCGAAGCGGATGTTGTTGCCCTGGAGCACGATCTCGCCGACCCCGCACGCCCGCGCCAGCATCCGCAGCCCGGCGACCAGCAGCAGGTTCTCCACCGGTTCCGGCAACTTGCCGTAGCGGTCGACGAGTTCCTCCCGCACGGCCTTGACGTCCTCCTCGCTGTTCGCGGAGGCGATGGACCGGTACGCCTGGAGCCGCAGCCGCTCGCCGGGGGCGTAGTCGTGCGGGACGTGCGCGTCGACGGGCAGCTCGATCTTGACCTCGAGCGGCGGCTCCTCCTCGACGCCGCCCTCCAGGGAGGCCCGGTAGTCGGCGACGGCCTCCCCGACCATCCGTACGTACAGGTCGAAGCCGACGCCCGCGATGTGGCCGGACTGCTCGCCGCCGAGCAGGTTGCCGGCGCCGCGGATCTCCAAGTCCTTCATCGCCACGTACATGCCCGCGCCCATCTCGGTGTGCTGGGCGATGGTGGCGAGCCGCTCGTGCGCGGTCTCGGTCAGCGGCTTCTCCGGCGGGTAGAGGAAGTAGGCGTAGCCGCGCTCGCGGCCACGGCCGACGCGGCCGCGCAGCTGGTGGAGCTGGCTGAGGCCGAAATTGTCGCCGCGCTCGACGATGAGGGTGTTGGCGTTGGAGATGTCGATGCCGGACTCGACGATGGTCGTGGAGACCAGCACGTCGAACTTCTTCTCCCAGAAGTCGACGACGACCTGCTCCAGGGCCTGCTCCGACATCTGGCCGTGGGCGGTGGCGATCCGCGCCTCGGGCACGATCTCGCGGAGCTTGGCCGCCGCGCGGTCGATGGACTCGACGCGGTTGTGGATGTAGAAGACCTGGCCCTCGCGCAGCAGCTCGCGGCGGATCGCGGCGCCGATCTGCTTGTGCTCGTAGGGGCCGACGAAGGTCAGGACCGGGTGGCGCTCCTCGGGCGGGGTGGTGATCGTGGACATCTCGCGGATGCCGGTGACCGCCATCTCCAGGGTGCGCGGGATAGGGGTGGCGGACATGGTGAGCACGTCGACGTTGGCGCGGAGCTTCTTCAGCTGCTCCTTGTGCTCGACGCCGAAGCGCTGCTCCTCGTCGACGATGACCAGACCGAGGTCCTTGAACTTCGTCTCGGAGGAGAACAGGCGGTGGGTGCCGATGACGATGTCCACGGAGCCCTCGCGCAGGCCCTCCAGGGTGGCCTTGGACTCGGTGTCGGTCTGGAAACGGGACAGCGCCTTCACGCTCACCGGGAACTGGGCGTACCGCTCGCTGAACGTCCCGAAGTGCTGCTGCACCAGCAGGGTCGTGGGCACGAGGACGGCGACCTGCTTGCCGTCCTGGACGGCCTTGAAGGCGGCGCGGACCGCGATCTCCGTCTTGCCGTAACCGACGTCGCCGCAGATCAGGCGGTCCATGGGGACCGTCTTCTCCATGTCCTCCTTGACCTCGGCGATGGTCGTGAGCTGGTCGGGCGTCTCCGCGTACGGGAAGGCGTCCTCCAGCTCGCGCTGCCAGGGGGTGTCCGCGCCGAACGCGTGGCCCGGCGCCGCCATCCGGGCGCTGTAGAGCTTGATCAGGTCGGCGGCGATCTCCTTGACGGCCTTCTTGGCGCGGGCCTTGGTCTTGGTCCAGTCGGCGCCGCCGAGGCGGTGCAGGGTGGGGGCCTCGCCGCCGACGTACTTGGTGATCTGCTCCAGCTGGTCCGTCGGGATGTACAGCCGGTCACCGGGCTGGCCGCGCTTGGCGGGGGCGTACTCCACGACCAGGTACTCGCGGGTGGCGCCCTGCACGGTGCGCTGGACCATCTCGATGTAGCGGCCCACGCCGTGCTGCTCGTGGACGATGTAGTCGCCCGACTCCAGGGTGAGCGGGTCGATGGTCTTGCGGCGCCTGGCGGGCATCCGGGCGCCCTCGCGGCCGGCGGCCTTCTGGCCGGTCAGGTCGGTCTCGGTGAGCACGGCGAGCTTCAGCGCCGGGTCGACGAAGCCGTGGTCGATCGAACCGCAGGAGACGTGCACGACGGACGGGGACAGCTCGCCCAGGTCGTTGTCGAGGCGGGCGGCGATGCCCTCGCCGCCCAGCACCTCGACGGTGCGGGCCGCCGGACCGTGGCCCTCGGTGAGGTAGACCGCGCGCCAGCCGTCGGACAGCCAGCCCTTGGTGTCGGCCAGGGCCCTCGCGGTGTCGCCGCGGTAGGTCTCGGGGGCGTGCATGCCGAGCTTGAGGGTGTCCGAGTCGAGCTCTTCGTCGGCGGCGAACGGCGACACCGACCACCACATCATGTCCAGCTCGCGGGCCCGGTCCCGGACGTCCGCGATGGACCACAGGGAGGCCGCGTCGACGTCGATCGGCGCCTCGCCACCGCCCGCGGTGGCGGCCCAGGACGCCTGGAGGAACTCCTGGCTCGTCGCCACCAGGTCGGCGGCCCGGGTCCGGACCCGCTCGGGGTCGCAGACGATCGCCATGGCGCCCTTGGGCAGGACGTCGAGCAGCAGCTCCATGTCGTCCACGAGGACGGGCGCCAGGGACTCCATGCCCTCCACGGCGATGCCCTCGGCGATCTTGCCGAGCAGCTCGCCGAGCTCGGGGTGCTCCTCGGCGAGGGCGGCGGCCCGCTCGCGGACCTCGGGCGTCAGCAGCAGCTCGCGGCAGGGCGGGGCCCACAGTCCGTGCTCGGCGACCTCCAGGGAGCGCTGGTCGGCGACCTTGAAGTAGCGGATCTCCTCGACGTCGTCGCCCCAGAACTCGACGCGGAGCGGGTGTTCCTCGGTGGGCGGGAACACGTCCAGGATGCCGCCGCGCACGGCGAACTCGCCGCGCTTCTCCACGAGCTCCACACGCTGGTACGCGGCGGCTGCGAGGCCCTCGACGATCTCGTTCAGGTCGGCGTTCTGCCCGGTCCGCAGGGAGACCGGTTCCAGGTCGCCCAGGCCTTTGACCTGGGGCTGGAGCACGGAGCGCACGGGCGCGACGACGACGGAGACCGGGCCGGTCTCCGGGTCGTCGGGGCGGGGGTGGGTCAGGCGCCGCAGGACGGCCAGGCGGCGGCCGACGGTGTCGCTGCGCGGGCTGAGCCGCTCGTGCGGCAGGGTCTCCCAGGACGGGTACTCGACGACGCCCTCGGGCGGCAGCAGCGAGCGCAGGGCCGCGGCCAGGTCCTCCGCCTCGCGTCCCGTCGCCGTCACCGCGAGGACGGGGCGGTTCGTCTCGCGGGCCAGCGCGGCGACCGAGAAGGGGCGGGCGGCGGGGGGGCCGACCAGGTCGACGTGCATGCGGTTGCCGTCGGCGGCGGCGGTGATCGCTTCCGCGAGGGCGGCGTCCTTGACGACGGCGTCGAGCAGACCGTGCAGGCTCATTGAGGAGGCGCTTCCGTCCTGGGGGTGTGGTCCTGGGCGTCCGGGTTGTCAACACGAGTAACCCGGCGGTGCGAAGGCCGGGGGTGTCCAGGGTACGACTGGACGTCGCCCGGTGCCGCGCCGCCGAGGGCTCCCGTCGTGGCTCGCCACGCCTTCGGCCAGGCGGTGTACCGGCTGCCCCACGCCGCTCCCGGCCGGAGCACCCAGCTCTCGACGCGTCCCGTGGTCCGTCCGCCCGCGCCCTCAGCCGGAGGGCGGCCGGGAGCCCGGGTGCTGCCGCTGCGGCCCGGTCCGCGACGGGACGGCCGGCAAGGCGGTACCGACTCGCACAGCGGTGTCACCGGCACCGCGGAAAGCGACAAACACCCCCCGCCCCGGTGCGACGGTCACGAACAGTTCGGCACCGAACGCCTGAGCTATGCGTTCCAGTAAAGGAAACGTGGGCGCGCATCTGCCGCGTTCGAGCCGGGAGATCGCTGCCTGCGTCAGCCCGGACAGTGCGGCCAGGCGCACCTGCGTCATCCCGGCGGCTTCCCGCCGGCTGCGCACGGCTTTGCCCACCGACGCCTCCCACGTCCTCGCGACGCCTTCCCCCGCCACGCGCCCAGGCCCCGCGATTCCCGGCCCCGTTCCCCGCGATCGACGCATCATCGCCACCCCCCGGTTGTTCAATTCAAAACATCAATTCGTCAGCCGCCCCCCGCCCGGGACGGTAACCGGCCGGCCCGCCGAGACGGTGCAATTTGAGCAAGAACTGAGCTTCCCAATACCGCCC
This sequence comes from Streptomyces sp. NPDC048185, assembly GCF_043202495.1. NCBI lineage: Bacteria > Bacillati > Actinomycetota > Actinomycetes > Kitasatosporales > Streptomycetaceae > Streptomyces > Streptomyces sp. NPDC048185. The sequence goes on along the minus strand of NZ_JBIDAN010000006.1, from coordinate 398,436 downwards.
TCCCGCTCGACGGAAAGCGCCTTCCGATATCGCAGAACACGCATATAGCACGACTGGCATGAAGCGCGAGAAAGACGCATTGATGCTGCTCAGGGAGATGGAACGGACTATTCCGAACACGGACGTGGCTCATTTCCCTCACATCCGCTTGTTCGGCCGTCGACGCCCGTGCAACTGTTGCCGCCACCTCGAACCGAAAGGCGTCGCACATGACCCAGTTGCGCAAAGCAATCCCCGCTGTCGCCCTTTCCGGCCTTCTGCTCGCCACCGGAGCGACGCCGGCGCTCGCGGACTCCGCCGCTCCGGCCGGAACAAGCTCCGCCCAGGCCGCCCCCGCCGTGACGAAGGGAGCGAAGCTGACGAAGCTGAAGTCCCTCACCGACAACTCGGAAGCATCCCAGAACCGCTGGTTCACCGCGCTCGGCCAGTACCGCCAGAAGAAGGCGGCGATCACGAAGTACAAATTCAACTGGAAGACCGACTACTGCTCCAAGTCCCCGAACAAGATACCCGGCGGGTACGACTTCTCCTTCCCCTGCTACCGTCACGACTTCGGGTACCGGAACTACAAGAGCATCGCCGGCAAGACCGCGTTCAAGCGGGATCACAAGCTGCGCATCGACAAGGCATTCCTCGGCGACATGAACCGGGTGTGCACGTACAAGCCCTGGGCGGACCCCTACACGCCGGGCCAGCGGAAGAAGCTGAAGGCCGCCTGCTACAAGACGGCCAAGAAGTACTACTCGGCCGTCCGCGCTCTCGGCTGACACCGAGTCCGAGCCGGTCCGTGCCCCTCCGTACGGCCACGAGGGCGGCGGGACGTGGGATCGCACCCACGTCCCGCCGCCCTCGCGTCTTGCTCGGTACGCCGAAGGTTGCGCGGTCAGTCCGTCGCGATGGCGTCCAGCACATTCATCCGCCCTGCCCGGAAGGCGGGTACCAGTGCCGCGAACAGCCCGACGAACGCCGAGCCCGCGAACACCGCCGCGATCGTCGGCCAGGGGATGTCCAGCACCTTCAGCCCTTCCAGGGCGAGCAGTTCATGAGCGGTCGTACCCCAGCCCATACCGAGGCCCAGGCCCAGCAGCGCGCCGAACACGGCGATCACCACCGATTCCATCCTGATCATGCGGCGCAGCTGCCGACGGGAGAGGCCGATGGCCCGGACCAGACCGATTTCCCGGGTGCGCTCCACCACGGACAGGGCGAGGGTGTTCACCACGCCGAGGACCGCGACCACGATGGCCAGGGCCAGCAGACCGTAGACCATGTTGAGCAACTGCCCTATTTGGTCCTTCAGTTCCTGCTTGTAGTCGGCCTGGTTCAGCACGGTGACGGTGGGGTCGGAAGCCAGGTGGGCCTTCAGTGACTCGTACGCGTGCTCCTCCTGCCCGTCCTTGGCGGTGATGAGCAGGGCCGTGTCCAGCGGCATCCGGTCGGCCGGGACGTACCGCTCCACCGTGTCGATGCCCGTGTACATCGCTCCCTGGTCGAGTGCGGTGTCGTCCGAGGTGACGGCGGCCACTCGCAGCCTGGCGACACGCCCCCCGTCGAAGGCGACGGTCAGGGTGTCGCCCACGCGCACACCGTGGTCTCCGGCGAAATCCGACCCGACGGACATGGCGTCGCCGCCGTAGGCCTCGGACAGCTTGCCCGACACGGTCTGCCTGCGCAGGTCCTGCTGGTAGGCGGCGTCGGTGGCGCTCAGCCGGCCCTCGTGGACCGTGCCGTCCGGTGTGGTGATGTCGGCCGGAACCTGTCGAAGGCGCGTGACGTGGCCGAGGTCGGAAGCACCTCTCGCCGCCGCGACCGCGGCCGGGTTGAGGGGCTTGTCGCCTTCGCTCTCGACGATGAAGTCGGCACCGACCGTCTTGTCCAGTTCGGCGGTGGCGGAGGCCACCATGGAAGAGCCGACCACGGAAAGGCAGGCGACCAGGGCCAGGCCGATCATCAGCGCAGCCCCGGTGGCGCCGGTACGGCGTGGATTGCGCAGCGCGTTGCGTTCGGCCATGCGTCCGACGGGTCCGAAGGCCCGCAGCAGTACGGCACTGAGCACGCGGACCACCCCGGCCGCGAGGAGCGGACCGATCACCACGAACCCGAGCAGGGTCAGCAGGACACCGGCGCCGAGCAGAAGCGCACCGTCGCTCGCCTTCGACGCGTCCGCCGCGGCGTACAGGGCGAGGGCGCCGGCACCCGTGAGCACCAGGCCGATCACGGCCCGCACCCAGCCCGCCCGGCCGCCGGCCGGTGCGCCCGACTCGCGCAGCGCGGACATCGGAGAGATTCTCGCCGCCCGGCGTGCGGGCAGCCAAGCGGCCAGGACGGTGACCAGGATGCCGAGCACCAGGCCCACCACCGGCGTCGCCACGGTGACCGTCAGATCCCTCGTCGACAGGTGCATGCCCATGAGGCCCATGAGTTTCATCAGGCCGACCGCGAGACCGATTCCAGCCCCGACGCCCAGGACCGAGCCCACCACGCCCAGCAGCAGCGCTTCGGCCAGCACGGACCGGTTGACCTGACCGCGCGACGAGCCGATCGCCCGCATCAGGCCGATCTCACGCGTCCGCTGAGCGACCAGCATGGAGAACGTGTTGACGATCAGGAAGACACCCACGAGGAACGCCACGCCCGCGAAGCCGAGCATGGCGTACTTGATGACATCCAGGAACTCGCCGACGCTCTTGCGGTTCGCGTCAGCGGTCTCGGCCTGCGTCCGGACCAGGTACGCGCCGTCCAGCTCGGCCGAGACGCTTCCCTTGAGCCGGACGTCGGAGACACCGTCGGCTGCGGTGACGTTGATCTGTGTGAACCGGCCTACGGCGCCGAGCAGCACCTTCTGGGCAGTGGCCGTGTCGAAGTAGACGATCGCTGCCCCGGGGTTGGTCACCCGGAAGGCGGCGATTCCGACGATCCGCGCGGAGAGGTCACCGCGGGCGGTGATGGTGCGCAACTCGTCGCCGAGCCGCAGGCCGTGCTTGTCGGCGGTGTCCTTGTCGACCATCATCTGGGTCGGCCCGCGCGGGGCGTGTCCCGAGGTGATCTCCATCGACCGCAGGTCGTTCCGCGTCCAGTTGCCGGCGATCGTCGGAGCGCCCGTCGACGAGCCCATGTTCTCGTTCTCACCGTCGACGACGGTGACGCTGGCCGAGCTCACGGCGCCCTCGACCGACGTGACCCCCTCCACGTCACGCAACCGCTCGACCGCCGAGGCGGGAAGCGACTCGGGCACACCATTGCGGGGCGCCTCGTCGCTCTTCGCGGACGCGGGGGAGACCGTCACGTCCGACGCCGTCGCCGCGAACAGCTTGTCGAACGTCGTGTTCATGGTGTCCGTGAACACCAGGGTGCCGCACACGAACGCCACCGACAGCAGCACCGCCACCGCCGAGAGCGCCATCCGGCCCTTGTGCGCGAAGAAGTTGCGCAGCGAGGTCTTGACGACGGTCATGACGTACGCCCCCGGGCGTCGAAGTCCTTCATGCGGTCCAGGACGGCTTCCGCGGTCGGCCGGTGCATCTCGTCGACGATCCGGCCGTCGGCGAGGTAGAGCACCCGGTCCGCGTAGCTCGCGGCCACGGGGTCGTGGGTGACCATCACGATGGTCTGGCCCAGCTCGTCCACCGACCGGCGCAGGAAGCCCAGCACCTCGGCGCCGGCCCGCGAGTCGAGGTTTCCGGTCGGCTCGTCCCCGAAGATGATCTCCGGCCGGGCCGCCAGGGCCCGCGCCACGGCGACGCGCTGCTGCTGGCCGCCGGAGAGCTGGGTCGGCCGGTGCTTGAGCCGGCCGGCGAGCCCCACGGTCTCCACGACCCGGTCCAGCCACGCCTTGTCGGGCTTGCGGCCGGCGATGTCCATGGGCAGCGTGATGTTCTCGATGGCGTTCAGCGTCGGCAGCAGGTTGAACGCCTGGAAGATGAAGCCGATCCGGTCCCGGCGCAGCTGCGTGAGCTTCTTGTCCTTCAGGCCGGTGATCTCGGTCTCGTCCAGGTAGATCTGTCCGCCGGTGACGGTGTCGAGGCCGGCCAGGCAGTGCATCAGCGTCGACTTGCCGGAGCCCGACGGACCCATGATCGCCGTGAACCGGCCGCGGGCGATGTCCACGTCCACGTGGTCCAGGGCCACCACCCGGGTCTCCCCGCTGCCGTAGGCCTTGACGACCTGCCGCGCCCGCGCGGCGACGGCTGTACGCCCTCCGGTGCTCCCGTGCAGGGGAGTGGTTACGGCCGATGTCATGTCAAGTCTCCTATGTCGGTCATCGAGTGAGCCGCCGGTGCCGGCGGTACGGGTCGTTCGGTACCGCTGAAGGCGTTGCTTGCTACGTCGAAGAGTCTGGCCGGGACCAGGGGTCGGGCGCGCTGGTGCTCAGCGCACTCTTCCGCTGGGGAAAACCCCACCCCCGCTGGTCCGGTTCGCCGCCCCCCAGCGGCGTAAAGCCAGATTAAGGACCCGCCGGGGCCCGTCTCGTCCTCCGCCGGTACGAACCCTCCCCGGGCCGTAGTACGGAGGTACCCCTAGGGGCTGTCCACCCGTCGGTGGAGTTCTCCTAGGGGTAGGTCTCCGCCCTCGGACGCACCGAGCCTCCACCCTCCCGCGACGTGAGGCTCAAGTGGCAAGCTGAACCCGGCAGGTCGATGCACGGGGCACACATCAGGGGTCCCCGGTGAACACGGGGGGAGACCCGGGGTGGGCGGCACCAGACCCGCGGTACGCGAGGCCGCGTCCGGCGGCGGCACGGACCGGCGCGGCGCCGTCGTCGCCGCGCTGATGCTGGCGATGGCCCTGGCGGCCCTCGACTCGACCATCGTCTCCACCGCCGTACCGCAGATCGTCGGCGACCTCGGCGGCTTCTCCCTCTTCTCGTGGCTCTTCTCGGGCTATCTGCTGGCCGTCACCGTCACCCTCCCCGTCTACGGCAAGCTCTCCGACACCTTCGGCCGCAAACCGGTGCTGGTCGCGGGTGCGGCCCTGTTCCTGCTCGGCTCCCTGCTGTGCGCGCTGGCGTGGAACATGGCCGCCCTGATCGCCTTCCGGGTCGTGCAGGGCCTGGGCGGCGGCGCCCTGCAGGGCACGGTCCAGACCCTCGCCGCCGACCTCTACCCGCTGAAGGAGCGGCCCAGGATCCAGGCCCGGCTGTCCACCGTGTGGGCGGTGTCGGCGATCGCGGGGCCCGGCCTGGGCGGTGTGCTCGCCGCCTACGCCGACTGGCGCTGGATCTTCCTCGTCAACCTGCCGATCGGCGCCCTCGCCCTGTGGCTGATCGTGCGTCACCTGCACGAGCCGCGGCGGGAGGCGTCCGGCGCGCGGCCCCGGGTCGACTGGGCGGGCGCGCTGGCCGTGTTCGCCTGCGGTGGTGTGCTGCTCACCGCGCTGGTGCAGGGCGGTGTGGCCTGGCCGTGGCTGTCGGCGCCCTCCCTCGCCCTGTTCGGTACGGGGCTCGCGCTGCTGGCCGTCGTGGTGGTGGTCGAGCGCCGGGCGGCGGACCCCATCATCCCCGGCTGGGTGTGGCGGCGCCGGACGATCGCCGCGGTGAACCTCGCGCTCGGCGCGCTGGGCCTGCTGATGGTCGCCCCGACCGTGTTCCTGCCCACCTACGCCCAGTCGGTGCTGGGCCTGGCCCCCGTGGCCGCCGGTTTCGTGCTGTCCGTATGGACGCTGACCTGGCCCGTGTCGGCGGCGCTGAGCCAGCACGTGTACCGCAGGATCGGCTTCCGCCACACGGCCATGCTGGGCATCGGCACCGCGTCCCTGATCCTGCTCGCCTTCCCCTTCCTGCCCTACCCGGGCGAGCCCTGGCAGCCGATGCTGCTGATGCTGCTGCTCGGTGCCGCGCTCGGGCTGTTCCAGCTCCCGCTCATCGTCGGCGTCCAGTCGACGGTGGGCTGGTCGGAGCGCGGCACGGCGACCGCGTCCGTCCTCTTCTGCCGCCAGACCGGGCAGACCGTGGGCGCGGCCGTCTTCGGCGCGATCGCCAACGGCGTGCTGGCCGCACGGCTCGGCGGCGCGAGCGACCTCGACTCGGTGACCCGTGCGCTGGACACCGGCGCCCCCGCCGAGCCCGTACGGCACGCGATCGCCGAGGCCGTCCACGCGGTCTACCTGGGCGCGGCGGGGGCGGCGGCCCTGGCGTTCGTGGTGCTGCTGGTGGTCGCGCCGCGGAAGTTCCCGGTGCTGAAGGACTGATCGCGCGGGACGGTTGTGCCGGTGCCCTGCGAGAACGGCGCGACGGTGGGCCGCGCACCCGAGGTGACGGCATACCGACCACTCAGTTCGCCGAAAAGGGCCCGCGGAACCGAACCGGCGAGTAACGTGCGTGGCCCTCCACCCCCCGCCTCCCTGCGGTCCGCCCGCGGACCCCAGCCGCGCAAGGAGCACCGGGATGTCCTTCGACCCGTACCCACCACCACGGCACGGCGCGCCACCGCCGTACGGGCCCTCGCCGTACGGCCCCGCCTCCTCGTACGACGGCTCTCCGAGCCACGACACCGACCCGCCGTACGCCGCCCGGTCCCGGCAGCCGCTCGGGCACCACAGCGACCTGCGCGTCCTGCGCGGCGCGTACCGCCGGCAGCGGCGCACGGCCACCTTCGCCGCGCTCGGCTACTTCCTGCTGTTCCTGGGCCTGTCGGCGTTCGCCCCGTCGGCCCTCACCGGCTCCGTCGCCGACGGGCTGCCGCTGGGCCTGCTGCTCGCGCTGCTCCAGCTCCCCGTCACCTGGCTGGCGATCGTCCTGTACGAGCACACCGCACGCCGCACCGTGGACCCGCTCGCGGACCGCATCCGCCACGACAGCGAAGTGGACGTCAGGCGGGGGGCGGCCTGGTGACCGGATTCGACGACAACGCGCAGGCGATGGCCCTGGTCGCCTTCACCGCCATCGCCACGGTCACGCTGCTGCTGTGCGTGATGACCGGCCCGGACCGGGACGACCTCGACGAGTTCTACACCGGCTACGGGACCCTGTCGCCGATGCGCAACGGCCTGGCCATCGCGGGCGACTACATCTCCGCGGCGACCGTCCTCGGCACCGGCGGCGTGATCGCCCTGTTCGGCTACGACGGTGTCGTACTCGCCCTCAGCACCGCGCTGTCCCTGCTGCTGCTCATGTTCCTGATGGCCGAACCGCTGCGCAACGCGGGCCGGTTCACCATGGGCGACGCGCTGTCCCGCCGCACCCCGGCGCGCAGCGTGCGCGTCGCGGCCTGCGTGGTGACCATCGCCGCGCTGCTGCCGATGATGCTGGTGCAGCTGGCCGGTACCGGGCAACTGCTGTCGTTTCTGCTGGGGTTCACCAGCGAGTCGGTGCAGACGGGCTGCATCGTCGGCGTGGGCGCGCTGATGATCAGCTACGCGGCGATCGGCGGGATGAAGGGCACCGCCCTCATTCAGATCCTGAAGATCGTGATGCTGCTCGGATCCGGCGCGGTGGTCACCGTCCTCGTCCTGAACCGCTTCGACTGGAACCCGGGCGCCCTGTTCGACGCCGCCGCCCGGGGCAGCGGCGCGGGCCCCGCCTTCCTGCACCCCGGCCTCGAGTACGCCTCCGCCGGACCCCACCCCGGGCTCGACATGGTCTCCTCCCAGCTGGCCGTGGTCCTCGGCGGCGCCTGCCTGCCGCACGTCACGATGCGCATGTACACCGCCTCCAGCGCCCGCCAGGTACGCCGGTCGATGTCCTGGGCGGTGTCGCTGGTGGCCCTGTTCGTGCTGGTCGTCACCGTCGTCGGCCTCGGCGCCACGGCCCTGGTCGGCCGCGAGACCGTCGCGCACATCGACCCGGCCGGCAACACCGCCTACCTGCTGGGCTCACGGGCCGCCTTCGGCACGGACGTGACCATGGTGGAGACCCTGCTCTTCACCACCGTCAGCACCGCCCTGTTCCTCACCCTGCTCGCCTCCGTCGCCGGCATGATCCTCGCCTGCGCCAACTCCCTGGCCCACGACGTGTTCGCCACCCGGCCACGGGAGCTGACGCCACGCCGCGAGATGACACTGGCCCGGCTGTCCGCCCTGGCGGTGGGCGTGCCCGCGATCGCGCTGGCCACCCTGGTGCAGCACCACAGCCTGCAGCCGCTGGCCACCCTGTCCTTCTGCCTGGGCGCGTCCGCCCTGTGCCCCGCCCTGGTCTACAGCCTCTTCTGGCGCCGCTTCACCCGAACGGGCCTGCTGTGGACGCTGATCGGGGGCACCGTCACGGTCCTGGTGCTGATGCCGGGCACCAGCCTGGTCTCCGGCACCCCGGTGGCGGCCTTCCCGGACGCCGACTTCAACTGGTTCCCGTTCACCACCCCCGGGCTGGTCTCCATCCCGGCCGGTTTCGCCTTCGGCTGGCTCGGCACGGTGGCCTCCGGCCGCCGGAAGACGGACGAGCAGCGCCGACGGTACGAGGCCCTGGAGGCGGGCCTCCTGGCGGGGGCGGTCCGCAGGGGCGGGTGACGGGGACTCCGTCCGGAGGGGGCGGCGGGACGGCGTCCGCCCCGTGCGGGACGGCGTCCGCCGCGTACGGGGCGGCGGGTCCTCGCTGGGACGGCACGCGGGGGCGGCGGGCGCCGCCGCACCCGCCGGAAGGCCGCGCCCTCCCGCCCGACCGGCCCTCACGTGACGGCTGGCAAGGACGCGGCGTGCGGGTGGCCGCCCCCGCGGCCGACGGCACATACGCATCCCGGCCGGGCGCGGCGTGCGGTGGCCGCCCTCGCGACCGGCGGGACGTACCCGTGGGCGAGGGGGCGCGGCACGCGGATGGCCCCCCGCCAGAGGCGGAACGCACGCGGGGGCGGCGGGCGCCGGGCGCGGCCGGCGATGGGCCACCCCGCGACAGACGGCAGATACGCATCCCGGCCGGCACGGCGTGCGGTGGCCGCCCTCGCGACCGGCGGGACGTACCCGTGGACGAGGGGGCGCGGCACGCGGATGGCCCCCCGCCAGAGGCGGAACGCACGCGGGGGCGGCGGGCGCCGGGCGCGGCCGGCGATGGGCCACCCCGCGACAGACGGCAGATACGCATCCCGGCCGGCACGGCGTGCGGTGGCCGCCCTCGTGACCGGCGGGACGTACCCGTGGACGAAGGGGCGCGGCACGCGGATGGCCCCCCGCCAGAGGGGAACCGACGCCGGGGCAGCGAGGGTGTCACTCCGCGCTGTGGCCCGTCAGGGTGCCCAGGCGGCCGCGGGACGAGCTGATCTGGTTCTGGACCTCGTCCCAGCGCTCCCCGTGTTCGCGCAGCACCCGCTCCGTCTCCCGGGCGATCCGCTCGGCCCGTGCCCGCGCCGCCGCGACGGTCTCCGCGGCCTGCGTCCGCGCTTCCTCCTGCCGGCGCCGGGCCGACGCCTCCTCCTCGGCCAGGGCCCGTTCCGCCTCGGCCAGCGCCCGCTCGGCGCGCGTGAGCCGCTCCTCGTGGCAGGCGTCCAGCTCGGCCGCCCGGTCCGCCTCCTCGCGCTCGGCCTCCGCCCACCGCTCCGCCTGCTCGGCCGCCTGCCCCGCGAGCAGCGACGAACCGCGCCGCCTCGCCTCCCGCGCCGCGGACAGCGCCTCGCCCCGCCCGGCCCGCACCTCGCGCCGGGCCGTGACCCGCACCTGGTGGGCCTCGGCCCGCGCCTTCGTCAGCCGCTGCCGGGCCCACGCGTCGGCCTCGGCCCGCACGGCGTCCGCATGCGCCCGCGCAGCACGCCCGGCCTCGGCTTCGAAGGCCCGCGCCCGGTCCATCAGCTCCCGCGCCCCGCGCCGCCCGCGCTCCCGTACGGCCTCGGCCTCCTCCTGCCCGAGCCGGAAGAGGCGCCGGGCCCGGTCCCCGAGCGACGCGTAGTCCTGCGGCGCCAGCCCCGCCACCGTCTCCCGCAGCCGGTCCAGCTCCGTGCCCATCCGGCGGGCCAGCACGGTGAGCCGTGCGGCCCGCTCCCAGGCGGCGTCACGCTCGCGGGAGAGTGCCTCGGCACACGCGTCGACCTGCTCGGGACGGTAACCGCGCGCCCGTACGGTCACGAAACCGTGCGGCGACGCCGATGCGCTGCTCATACCGGAACCCCTGTTTCGCCCGATCCACTGACAGACTTCCGCGATGTCCGGACATCTTTACGGATCAGACGTAAACACTCATAACGCGACACTCCGCACAAAAGGCACGACAATGGCGCCCCGGACCGGCCCCACGCCGACGGGCCGGGCCGGCTCCCGTGCGGGAGGCCGGCCCGGCCCGTCGTCGCGTGTCAGCGGCGCCGCCTCACAGCAGCCCGTCCCACATCTGCTCCAGCAGCACCGACCACCAGCTCTCCGCCGACCCGAGCGCCGCCGGGTCGATCGAGGCCAGCTGCGCCTGGAAGTCCACCGTCCAGCGGCCCGCCTGCTCCTGGTTCAGACCGAACCTGAGCCGCCACATCCGGCCCAGCAGCGCCAGACAGCGCGCGAACTCCGGCAGCCCCGTGTTCACGAACTGCGGCGGCACGGGCGCACCGCCCGGACCCGCCTCCACCGGCACCGCCACGATGTTCGCCGTGCCGTACTGCACACAGACCGCCCGGCCGAAGTCGCTGCCCACCACGAGGTACGAGCCCGCGTCCGAGGCCGGCTGCACGCCCCGCTCGGCCGCCAGCTCCGCCAGCGTCGGCACCGGACGGCCCGGCTGGGCCTGCGCCCAGAAGAAAGGCCCCATGTCCATCGGCAGCCCCGCCGCCACCAGCGTGTGCGCCACGACCGGCGGCACACCCTGCCGGGACACGGCGGCCTGCTCGAACCGGAAGACGCCCGGCCCGAACGCCGCCGCCAGTTCCTGACCGATGCCCTCCGGCGGGATCGGCGGCGCCGGCTGCACCTGCGGCAGCGGCGCCCGCACCGGCGCCGGACGCGCCGGCCCGTCGGCCACCTGGTGCAGCTCGCCCTGGTGCGCCAGCAGCTGCTGCATGCCCTGCTGCCGGCTCGCGTGGTCGGTGCCGTACGGGGCGATGGACGTGATCCGCGCCTGCGGCCACTGCTCCCGGATCATCCGCGCGCAGTACGCGCCCGGCAGCTCGCACGACTCCAGCTCGGTGTGCAGCTCGAGCACCTGGTCCGGCGGCACGTTCATGGCCCGCAGCTCGTGGAAGATCTGCCACTCCGGGTGCGGCGTGCCGGGCGCCGAACGCCGGATGAGCTGCTGCTCGGAGCCGTCCTGCGCGCGGTAGCGCAGCACCGCCTGGTAACCGGGGCCGACGGTCGGCTGACCGGCGGGCGGCTGCGGATAGCCGTACGCCGGAGGCTGCCCCGGCACCGGCTGCCCGGGCGGCGGCACCGCACCGGGCGGCATCGCGCCCGGCGGCACGGCGCCCGGCGGCACGGCGCCCGGCGGCGCGGGCTGCGCACCACCGGGGACACCCGGGGCACCGGGAGGCGGCGGCGGGCCGGGCACGCCCGGCGCGGACGGAGGCGGAGGCATGCCCGGGCCGCCCACCGGAGGCGCGGCCAGCACCGTCTCCGCATGGTGCACGGCACCCCGCGGCCCGCCGGAGGAACCCTGCGCGCCGGAAGCCGCGGGAGGCGGCGGCGTACCGGGACCACCACCCGCGCCGGGAACGCCCGGCGCCCCAGGGGCGCCCGGCACACCAGGGGCGCCCGGCACACCGGGAGCAGCGGGCGGCGCGGGAGGCTGAGGCGCCCCGCCGCCCGTCCGGCCCGGGTCGGCCAGCATCGTCGCGGCATGGTGCACCCCGCCCGGGGGCGTCCCGCCGGGGGCACTCGGCGGAGGCGGCGCGCCCGGCCCGGCCGGACCGCCGGGAGCGCCCGGGCCCTCGGGGCCGAGCGACGACACCAGCTGCGTCGGCACATAACCGCCCGCCGGCGCACCCGGCGCGGCCGGCGGCGGCGTACTCCCCGGCCGCCCGCCCGGCACACCCGGAGCGCCCGGCGGAGGCGGCGTCGTCGGACCGCCGCCGCGCCGCGGAGGCGCCGCCTTGCTGGTCGCGGCGTCGGCGATGTCCCCGGCGTTCGGCGGGAGCGGCCGCGCCGGCGTGCTCGGACCGGCCTGCGGCAGAGGCGCGGGCGCGGCGGGCGGCGCGGCCTGCGGCGGAGTGTGCGGCGCGGCAGGCGCGGCCGGCGGCGCGGAAGGCGCGGCAGGCGGCGGCGTCCCCGTGCCCGCGGGCGTCGCCGGCGTGTTCGGGCCGCCGACCGCCGGCGCGAGCGCCGTCCGCGGAAGCCGGCTGCCGCCCGACATCAGCGCCGTCTTCGCGTCCGGCGTCACCGAGGGCGGCGGCGCGTCGTCGGCACCGCTCAACGGCGGCGCGAACACCGTCTCGGGCAGCGGAACGGAACGGTCCTCCCCGGCGTCCGCGTTGGTGTCCGTCCCCGCCCAGGGGGTCGCTCCCGCGGGCGCGGCCGGCGCACCGGACGTGTCGCCACCGGCACCCGAGGCGTCACCGGCGGCCGGCCACGCCGCACCGCTGCCCCGGGCATCCGCGACCGCCCCGGCCGACGGCGCGGACGGAGCGGGAGGCACAGCGGGAGCAGAAGGCGCAGAGGAAGCAGCGGGAGCGGAAGGCGCCGCCGACGGCGCCCCCGCCTGCGTCTCGGGAAGCGCCCCCGCACCGCCCGCACCGGTGGCATCCGCCGCGGCACCGTCAGCGGCGCCCCGCTCACCCCGCCGGTCCGGAATGCCCAGCTTGTCCGCCGCCTCCTGCAACCACTCCGGCGGACTCAGCAGGAACGACGTCTGATTCAGGTCCACCCGCGCCGCGGGCGCGGGCGCCGGCTCCTCCACCGCCTCCGGACGGCCGTACTCCTCCTCGTAGCGGCGGATCACCTCCCCCACCGCCAGCGCCGGCCACAGCGTCGCCTCACCACTGTCCCGCGCGATCACCAGCCGCTGCGCACCCCCGTCCGAACGCGGCCCGTCCGCACGGTCCTCGGCCCACACCACGAACCCGAGACCGAACTCCCGCACCCGCACCTCACGGTGCTGGTACGCCGGCAGCTCACCGTTGACCCACTCCTCCGCGCGCTCCTGCGCCTGCGCGAACGTCACCATCGCCAGCTCACTCCCCTACCGGCGCCGAGGACGCCGACGCCACGGGCACCGCACGCGCGAAACCACCGTCCACCATCAGGTTCGCCACCGTCTCCAACTCCGGCGGCGATCCCGCCAGCCGGGACAGGAACGCGTCGAAGTCCTCACCGCACGGCAGCAGCAGGCGCTCCACCCGCTCCGCCGGCGACCAGGACGGATCCACGTCCCGCGCGTCGTCGTACGAGCAGAACCACACCGAACCGATCCGCTCGCCCTTCACCTTCACCGCGAGCAGACCACCCTGGACGAACGCGACGCCCAGATAGTCCTTCGTCAGGTGGTCCCGCAGACACTTGTTGACATAGACCAGGTCATTGACCGCCGCCTCCTCACGCACCGTGAAGAACGGCTGGTCCACCAGCAGCCCCAGCTCCGCGTCCAACGCCGTACCCACCGGCGCGCAACCACCCGCCGCCTTCAGGAACGACCGGTACGCACCCGGCAGCCGGTACCCGAGATCCTCCTCGACCCCCTGCACCTGCTGCTCCGTCACCGCCACACCCGACTTCGGCAGCCCGAAATGCGCCGGACGCGTCTCCTGCAACGGCCGCGTGCCCCGCTTGTCCTGGTCCACCGCCGCCGTCGCGATACCGCCGTGATGCCGCAGCAACGCCTTCACCTCGACCGGCACCAGCTCCATCCGCCGCGACCCGGCCGCGTGATGCCACGTCCAGCCGTGCGGCGTCGCCACCGCCGGCACCGTGTCCCACAGCTCGTGCCCCGACGCCGCCAAGGCCGCGTTCGCCGACACGTAGTCCGTCAGCCGCAGCTCGTCGACCCCGAACCCCACCGGCGGCTCCGCGATCTCCGCCACCGCACGGGCGTACGGCGAGAAAACGGGGTAACCACCCTCGTCCACCCGTACCCCTCTCGGGTGACGGGCCGCCCGCACCGGATCCGGAAAATGCACGACCTGCCCGGCGTAGGCCGCGTTCGGCGGCGCGATCTGCCCGAGCCGACCTGTCGTCATGGCGGTAGCCCCCTGCGGCGTCTGTCTGTCTGCACTGTCTTCCATCACCGCACGCGAACGCGGTGCCGACAGCCTATGCGGTACGCCGACACCGGTCACCGGCCCCGCACCACCACCCCCGCCCCACCCGTGACCAGCCGTCACCCCCTCGTGACGGACCGCCCACTCCCGGGCGTGTCACCCCGCCCCAGCTTCCGCACACGCCCCCGGATTTGGCACCCTGTGACCTCCGGGGGGATGCCCAGGAGGGGAAGATGATCATGAGTGCGACGCAGACGGGACCACACACCGGCAGGTCCGACGACCCCCGGACCGGCGACCCCCGCATCGGCTGGAGCGCCACCGACACCTCCCGCACCCCCACCCTGCGCCACCGCCGCGACGGCATACTCCCCACCGTCGCCGCCGCCCTCTCCGTCCGCGGCACCACCCTCACCGGGACCCCCACCCGCGCCGACACACCCCCCGCCCTGCACCACCTCGTCCAGGACTTCCTCGACACCCTCACCAGCGGACAACGCGACCGCTTCACCGGCCGCTGCGCCGAAACCATCCTCATCTCCCGGCACCTCACCACCGCCGACTCCGCCCGCAGCAAACGCGCCGCACGCAAACCCATGACCAACGGCGAAGCCCGCAAAGCCCTCAAACACGCCAAACTCACCACCCGCCGCATCCGCGAGGACGGCGACCCCCTCCACGGCAGCTTCGCCACCCCGTGCCGCGCCTGCACCGCCCTGAGCGCCCACTTCGGCGTCCGCATCGTCGACCCCACCACCGACGACTGACCGACCCCGCCACGCCGACGCCACCACCGAGACGAACCAAGGGCAGATGCACGCCGACCGCACCTCCACCACCCGCTTCCCCGTCCCCGTCGACGCCGCCCTGCGCGACGCCGGCTGGCAACCCGGACGCTGGGACATCAAGCAGGCCGAGATCTGGGCCGACACCCTGCGCGAACACACCTCACCCGCAGGACACCGCCACTCCGTCTTCCCCGCCGCCGTCGAAGCCTGGGCCGAATTCGGCGGCCTCACCATCACCCCCACCGGCCCCGGCCGCCAGATCGCCCCCGCCACCCTCCACCTCGACCCCCTGCACGGCCTCCACATGGCCCGCACCCTCGGCGACCTCGGCCGCGCCCTCGACACCCAGACCTGCCCCCTCGGCACCGAGACCGACACCCAGGCCCTCATCGCCATCGACACCGAAGGCCGCGTCTACGCCCTCGACCACACCGGCGACTGGTACCTCGGCCCCGACATCGACCAGGCCCTCGCCGCCCTCGTCGCCGGCACCCAGCCCACCCGCCTCACCACCACCGCCACCACCGCCGACTGAACCCCGCCCGGCCCGCGCCCACGGCTACGGCTACGGCTACGGCTACGGCGCCGGAATCACCGCCGACACCCGGAAACCCCCCGCGTCCGTCGGCCCCGACACGAACACACCACCCAGAGCGGACACCCGCTCCTTCATCCCCACCAACCCGTTGCCACCCGACGGCAACCGCGCCGACGACGCCGACGACACCTCCGGCGGCGGCTCGTTCTCCACCTGCATCGCGATCTCCGACCCCCGATGCGCCAACCGCACATACGTCTTCGCACCGGCCGCATGCTTATGGACGTTCGTCAACGCCTCCTGCACCACCCGGAACGCCGTCGACTCCACCTCCGGCGCATACGACCGCGCCTCCCCCTCCACCGACAACGCCACGACCATCCCCGCCGCCGTCGACTGCCCGATCAACTCCTCCAGCTCCGCCAGACACGGCCCCTCCGCAGGACGCTCACCGTCCTCCGCCGCCCGCGAAGCAGCCGCCGCCGCGGCCACCCCCACCGCCGCCAACGGCACCGCCGCCCGCTCCGCCCGCGCCCCCTCCGCACCCGCGCGCAACACCCCGAGCATCTCCCGCAGCTCCGTCAGCGCCTGCCGCCCCATGTCCCCCACCAGCGCGGCGTTCTTCACCGCCTTCTCCGGATCCTTCCGCGCCACCGCCTGCAACGCGGCCGCATGCACCACCATCAGACTCACCCGGTGCGCCACCACGTCGTGCATCTCCCGCGCGATCCGCGTCCGCTCCTCGCTGCGCGCCCACTCCGCACGCTCCTCCGCCCGCTCCGCGAGCAGCTGCAACTCCCGCTCCAGGCTGTCCGCACGCTCCCGCAGGCTCTCCATCAGCCGCCGCCGCGCCCCCACGTACAGCCCCAGCAGCACCGGCGGAGCGGTCATCCCCAGGGACGTGGTGATCGCCGCGAACGGAATGAACCAGTCACCGATGTCCAGATCATCGGACGCCATGTCCTGCCGCACCCGCACGAACGTCACGATCAACGTGCCGAGCAACGACATCCCGGCCAGCGACCCGATGATCCGCCGCGGCAGCTCGGACGCCGCCAGCGTGTACAGGCCGACGACCCCCATCAGAAAACCCATCTGCGCCGGCGTGACGGCGATCGCCACCAGCACCACCGCGATGGGCCACTTCCGCCGCACCACCAGCACCGAACCGGCCAGCAACCCGAAGACGACCCCCGCCGCCCACGGAATCCCGGCTTCCCTCGCGAACGGCACACCCTCCGCCGCGCACTCCAGCGCGGACACGACGCCGAGGCTCACATCGAGCACCGCTCCGCGCCGCCTGTCCCACCACCAAGGCCCACCCCGGGCCGGTACGTGGTCTTCCCCCGTCGTGGTCATACCCACCACCCTACGGGCGCCCCCCGCCCCCTTTCCGTCGACTTTCACCAAGCGATACGACGCGATATCCCTCGAACTGGTGAACCCTCGACCGACCAGCACCGGAGCCGCCCATTCCGGCCGGACGGTATGCCCATGGCACTTTCACGGAACAAGTACGCGGACTTCGAAGGCTTGCGGGAGCAGGCGGTGGCGTTGCGACGCGAGGGCCTCAGCCGCCGTCAGATCCGCGACCGGCTGCACGTCGACAACAACGACATTTTGAACCGCCTCCTGGAGGGCGAGCCGCCCCCGGAATGGACGAAGCGCCCGAACGCGAAGGACGACCTGCGGGAGCGAGCCCGTGAGCTGCGGCTTCAGGGCTGGACGTACGACCAGATCCAGGTGGAACTGGGATGCAGCAAGAGCTCGATCTCACTCTGGGTCCGGGACCTGCCGAAGCCGGAGCAGCGGCCCCGCACACGCACACGCGCAGAAGCCTCCGCCATCGCCAAGCGCGGCTGGGAAGCGACGCTGCGCGTACGGGAGGAGGAGAGGCAGCAGACCCGACGGAAAGCGTCGGAAGAGGTCGCCACCATGACCGATCGGGAACTATTCCTCACCGGCGTGGCCCTGTACTGGGCGGAGGGCTCCAAGAGCAAGCCGTACAGTCGCCGGGAGCGGGTGAGCTTCATCAACAGCGATCCCGACGTCATCACGGTCTTCCTGGCCTGGCTCACGTTGCTGCGCGTCGATCCCGCGTCCCTCAGATTCACCGTACACATCCACGAAACCGCGGACGTGCCAGGCGCCGAGGCGTACTGGGCCGAGCACGTCGGCATCAAGACGGCCGACCTCCTGAAGACCACTCTCAAGCGACACAACCCGAGCACCAATCGGAAGAACACCGACCAGAGCTACCGGGGTTGCCTGCGCGTCGACGTGCGAGGCGGGGCAGACCTGTACCGTCGCATCGAAGGCTGGTGGTACGGCATAGTAGGTGCTGCCTCCGCAGCCGATCTAGCAAATCGGACATAGCGGTAATCCCGGGTCGTCTAAGGGCAAGACGTCAGATTTTGGTTCTGATCATGGGGGTTCGAGTCCTCCCCCGGGAGCACATATTCAGTTCGGGTCCTGACCGGCGAAAGCCACCGTCAGGGCCCGCACTCATGCCCCCCACAAACCACCCCGGTATCCTGCGGATGTCCACCCCCACCCCCTCAAAGCCGAAGGGCATCCCGTGAGCGCCATTCGCCCGGCAGCCGTCGTCGTTCTCGCAGCGGGTGAGGGCACCCGTATGAAGTCGGCCACACCCAAGGTCCTGCACGAGCTGTGCGGACGTTCCCTCGTCGGTCACGTGCTCGCCGCCGCCGGTGAGCTGGAGCCCGAGAACCTGGTCGTCGTCGTGGGTCACGCCCGCGAGAAGGTCACCGCGCACCTCACCGAGGTCGCCCCCGACGTCCGCACCGCCGTGCAGGAGCAGCAGAACGGCACCGGGCACGCCGTCCGGATGGGGCTGGAGGCCCTGGGCGGTGCCGTGGACGGCACCGTCGTGGTCGTCTGCGGTGACACTCCCCTGCTGACCGGCGAGACGCTGCGGGCCCTCGCCGCCACCCACTCGGCCGACGGCAACGCCGTGACGGTGCTGACGGCCGAGGTGCCGGACGCGACGGGGTACGGGCGGATCGTGCGGGACGGGGCCTCCGGCGCGGTCACCGCGATCGTGGAGCACAAGGACGCCTCCGAGTCGCAGCGGGCGATCCGTGAGATCAACTCGGGTGTCTTCGCCTTCGACGGGCAGCTGCTCGCGGACGCGCTGGGGAAGGTGCGGACGGACAACAGTCAGGGCGAGGAGTACCTGACCGATGTGCTCGGCATCCTGCGGGAGGCCGGTCACCGGGTCGGTGCCTCCGTGGCGGGGGACCACCGGGAGATCGCGGGGATCAACAACCGGGTGCAGCTCGCCGAGGCCCGCCGGATCCTCAACGACCGGCTGCTGACGCGCGCGATGCTGGCCGGCGTGACGGTCGTGGACCCGGCGACCACGTGGGTCGACGTGACGGTGACCTTCGAGCAGGACGTCGTCGTGCACCCGGGGACGCAGTTGCTGGGCGGCACGCATCTCGCCGAGGGTGCGGAGGTCGGGCCGAACTCCCGCCTCACGGACACCAGGGTGGGCGCGGGCGCGCGGGTGGACAACACGGTGTCCCTGGGTGCCGATGTCGGTCCGGAGGCGACCGTGGGCCCGTACGCGTATCTGCGTCCGGGTACCCGGCTGGGGCTGAAGGCCAAGATCGGTACGTATGTGGAGACGAAGAACTCCTCGATCGGTGAGGGGACGAAGGTCCCGCACCTGTCCTACGTGGGTGACGCGACGATCGGTGAGTACACCAACATCGGTGCGGCGAGCGTGTTCGTGAACTACGACGGGGAGAGCAAGCACCACACGACGGTGGGTTCTCACTGCAAGACGGGTTCGGACAACATGTTTGTGGCTCCTGTCACGGTCGGGGACGGTGCCTACACGGCTGCCGGCTCGGTGATCACGAAGGATGTGCCGCCCGGTTCGCTGGCCGTGGCCCGTGGCCAGCAGCGGAATATCGAGGGTTGGGTGGCCCGTAAGCGTCCGGGGAGCGCGGCGGCGAAGGCGGCCGAGGCGGTGTCCCGGGAGTCCGGTGGCGAGGGCTGACCGGAAACCGGCGCGTCGAACACGGCGTACCGTGATAAGTGCACATCCGCACCCCACCAGCTGAGACGCCTCCGGCACCCAGCCGGACGAGCCTGATGAGGCTCAGCTGCGAAACCTCTGAGGAGAAAGTGCTGTGACCGGGATCAAGACGACCGGCGTGAAGAAGATGATGTTCTTCTCCGGCCGCGCCCACCCCGAGCTTGCCGAGGAGATCGCCCACGAGCTGGGTGTCGGGGTCGTCCCGACGAAGGCCTTCGACTTCGCGAACGGTGAGATCTACGTCCGTTATCAGGAGTCGGCGCGTGGTGCGGACTGCTTTCTGATCCAGAGCCACACGGCTCCGATCAACAAGTGGATCATGGAGCAGCTGATCATGATCGACGCGTTGAAGCGCGCGTCGGCCCGCTCCATCACCGTCATCGTGCCCTTCTACGGTTACGCGCGGCAGGACAAGAAGCACCGGGGACGTGAACCGATTTCGGCGCGTCTGGTCGCGGACCTGATGAAGACCGCGGGTGCGGACCGGATTCTGGCGGTGGATCTGCACACGGATCAGATTCAGGGCTTCTTCGACGGTCCGGTGGACCACCTGTTCGCGCTGCCGCTGCTGGCGGACTACGTGGGTGCGAAGGTGGACCGTTCGAAGCTGACGGTGGTGTCTCCGGACGCGGGCCGGGTGCGGGTGGCGGACCGCTGGTGCGACCGTCTGGGTGCGCCGCTGGCGATCGTGCACAAGCGTCGTGACAAGGACGTGGCGAACCAGGTGACGGTGCACGAGGTCGTCGGTGATGTGAAGGGCCGGATCTGTGTGCTGGTCGACGACATGATCGACACCGGTGGCACGATCTGTGCGGCGGCGGACGCGCTGTTCGCGCACGGTGCGGAGGATGTCATCGTGACGGCGACGCACGGTGTGCTGTCGGGTCCGGCGGCGGACCGGCTGAAGAACTCGAAGGTGAGCGAGTTCGTGTTCACGAACACGCTGCCGACGCCGAGCGAGCTGGAGCTGGACAAGATCACGGTGCTGTCGATCGCGCCGACGGTCGCGCGTGCGGTGCGTGAGGTGTTCGAGGACGGTTCGGTGACGAGCCTGTTCGACGAGCAGTAAGGGTTTTTCAGGGGGCCTGCGGGGCTCTCGAGATCGTTTTGGGTGCGGCCTTCGTCTCCGAGTAGACTGCTGAAGTTGCTCGGCGAGGGAGGCCGTACTCGTGTTTCGCGGGTGTGGCTGTCCGTTATCGACGCGCTCTTCGTAGCAGGCCGTTCGTGGCCGGGTGACCACGTCCGTTTCTACCTCTACGAGGAGTGATCATGTCCGAGGTGAAGCTCGCCGCCGAGACGCGCAACGAGTTCGGCAAGGGTGCCGCGCGTCGCATCCGTCGTGACAACAAGGTTCCGGGTGTTCTGTACGGTCACGGTTCCGACCCGGTGCACCTGACCCTTCCGGGTCACGAGCTGCTGCTGGCGCTGCGTACGCCGAACGTGCTGATCGCGCTGGACATCGACGGCAAGACGAACGAGCTGGCGATCCCGAAGTCGGTCCAGCGTGACCCGATCAAGGGCTTCCTCGAGCACGTCGACCTGCAGCTGGTGAAGCGCGGCGAGACCGTGACCGTCGAGATCCCGGTGCAGACCGAGGGCGAGCTGGCCCCGGGCGGCAACCTGCTGGAGCACGTGCTGGCCGCGCTGCCGGTCGAGGCCGAGGCCACGCACATCCCCGAGTCGGTCACGGTGTCCGTGGAGGGTCTGGAGGCCGGTGCCTCCGTCCTGGCCAAGGACATCAAGCTGCCGTCCGGTGTGAAGCTGGCCGTCGAGGACGACGCCGTGGTGCTGCAGGTCCTGGCCGCGCAGGCCGAGGAGCCCGCCGCCGAGGGCGAGGGTGAGGGCGAAGAGGCCGCCGAGGCCTGATCCTCCCGCACGGTCATCGTGTGGTCGGCCGCTGTTCCCGTGCGGGGCAGCGGCCGACGTGTATGTGTGGACGGACGGCGGACAAGGAGACATGGACGTGACGACGGACGCGGGTGCGCCCTGGCTGGTGGCCGGTCTGGGAAATCCGGGGCCCGAGTATGCCGCGAACCGGCACAATGTCGGTTTCATGGTGGTGGATCTGCTGGCGGAGCGGATCGGGGCGCGGTTCAAGCGGCACGGCAAGGCGCAGGCGCAGGTGGTGGAGGGGCGGATCGGTCCTCCGGGGCCGGCGAACCGGCGGGTGATCCTGGCGAAGCCGATGTCGTTCATGAACGTGTCGGGCGGGCCGGTGACGGTGCTGCGGGACTTCTACAAGGTGCCGGTGGCCAACATCGTGGCGGTGCACGACGAGCTGGACATCGACTACGGCGTGCTGCGGCTGAAGCTGGGCGGCGGGGACAACGGGCACAACGGGCTGAAGTCGATCACGAAGTCGCTGGGGTCGGACTATCACCGGGTGCGGTTCGGGATCGGCCGGCCGCCGGGGCGGATGCCGGTGGCGGATTTCGTGCTGAAGGACTTCTCGTCGGCGGAGCGCAAGGAGCTGGACTACTTCGTGGACCGTGCGGCGGATGCGGTGGAGTGTCTGGTGATCGAGGGGCTGGAGCGGGCGCAGGGCACGTACAACTCGTGACGTGTCGGGGTTTGCCGCCCGGGTGAGTTGACCGAGCGCATAGGTATGGCCAATGATCCCGGCCATGCCTGCCTCAGCCGCTGCCGCTGCCCGTCCTCGTCAGGCCTCGCGCGCCTCGCGTGCCGCGCTGCGGTTCGGCCGGGTGGCGGCGATGGGTCTGGTCGCCGCGTTGATCCTGATCGCCGGGGTGTGGGCGTCGTGGGGGACGGCGCAGCACGTGATGCTGACCAAGGGGCGTGAGCAGGGCACGGTCGAGGTGACGCGGTGCGGGGGCGGTTCGTGCAGCGGGCCGTACGCGCCGGTGTCGGCGGGGTCGCGGGCGCGGGCGAGCGTCGAGATCGAGGATTCGGTGGCCGTGTCGCGGGGGCGGACCTACTCGGTGGTGCTGAAGCCGGGTGGCGAGCACGCCGTCCGCTCGGGTCCGGCCGGGGTGCTGTACGCGTGGGTGCCGCTCGGTGGTGCGCTGCTGCTGGCGTCGGTGGTGGTGGCGGGCGGGCTGCGGCGGACGCGGGCGGCGTGGGTGCTGGCCGGGTCCGGGGTGGGGTTGCTGACGGCGGCGTTCTTCGCGGTGTGACGTGGATACGGCGGTGCCCCCGTGCTCGTGGTGAGCGCGGGGGCACCGCCGTTTCGCGGGTGGTGGGGTGTCAGCCGGTGTTGCGGAGGCCGGCGGCGACGCCGTTGACGGTGAGCAGCAGGGCGCGGGCGAGCAGCGGGTCGGGTTCCTCGCCGGCGGCGGCCGCTTCGCGCTGGCGGCCGAGGAGGGCGACCTGGAGGTAGGAGATCGGGTCGAGGTAGGCGTCGCGGATGGCGAACGTCTGCTTGAGGACGGGGTCGGCGTCGAGCAGTTCGTCCTCGCCGGTGACGTTGAGGACCTCGGCGACGGTCAGTTCGTGTTCGGCCTTGATGGCGTCGAAGACGTGCTTGAGTTCGTCGGGGACGAGGGTGTCGACGTAGTGCTGGGCGATGCGCAGGTCGGTCTTGGCGAGGGTCATCTCGACGTTGGAGATGAAGTTCCGGAAGAAGTGCCACTGCTGGTGCATCTCTTCGAGGACGGTGTCCAGGCCGGCCTCGCGCAGGGCCTTGAGGCCGGAGCCGACGCCGAACCAGCCGGGGACGATCTGCCGGGACTGGGTCCAGCCGAACACCCACGGGATGGCGCGCAGTCCGTCGAGGGAGACGCCGGAGCCGGGGCGGCGGGAGGGGCGGGAGCCCAGGTGCAGGTCGGCGAGCTGGTCGACGGGTGTGGAGGCCAGGAAGTAGGTGGGCAGGTCGGGGTCCTCGACCAGCTTGCGGTAGGCCTGGTGGGCCGCCTCGGAGACGACGTCCATGGCGGCGTCCCAGCGGGCGAGGGCCTCGTCGGACTGGCGGGGCGCGGTGTGCAGGGCGGATGCCTGGAGGGTGGCGGCGACCGTCAGTTCCAGGTTCTCGCGGGCCAGGGACGGGATGAGGTACTTGTCGGAGATGACCTCGCCCTGCTCGGTCACCTTGATCTCGCCCTCCAGGGTGCCCCAGGGCTGGGCGAGGATGGCGTCGTGGGTGGGGCCGCCGCCGCGGCCGACGGTGCCGCCGCGGCCGTGGAAGAGGCGCAGGCGTACGCCGTAGCGGTGGGCGACGTCGCGCAGGCGGCGCTGGGCGCGGTGGATCTCCCACTGGCTGGTGGTGATGCCGCCGAACTTGGAGGAGTCGGAGTAGCCGAGCATGACCTCCTGGACGTCGCCGCGCAGGGCGACCAGGCGCCGGTAGGAGGGGTCGGCGAGGAGGTCCTCGAGGATGGTGTCGGCGGCCTTGAGCTCGTCGGTGGTCTCCAGGAGCGGCACGATGCCGATCTTGGCCCAGCCGGCGTGCAGGTCGATGAGGCCGGCCTCGCGGGCGAGGACGGCGGCGGCGAAGACGTCGTCGGCGCCCTGGCACATGGAGATGATGTAGGACTCGATGACCTCGGGGCCGAAGACCTCCAGGGCGCGGCGCACGGTCTGGAAGACGCCGAGGGTCTTCTCGCCGGCCGCGTCCACCGGGGCGGGGGTCGGGGCGAGCGGCCTGCGGGAGCGCAGCTCCTTGGCGAGGAGCTTGGTGCGGTACTCGCGGGGCATGTCGGCGTAGCGCCAGGACTCCTCGCCGAGGCGGTCGAAGAGCTGGCCGAGGGCGTGGTGGTGGGCGTCGGCGTGTTCGCGGACGTCCATGGTGGCGAGCTGGAGGCCGAAGGCGGCCAGGGTGCGGATGGTGCGGGCGAGCCGGCCGTCGGCGAAGAGGCCGCCGCGGTGTTCGCGCAGGGAGGTCTGGAGGATGCGCAGGTCGGCGAGGAGTTCGGCGGTGCCGAGGTAGTCGTGGCCGTCCTCGTGGGGGATGCCCCGGGCGAGGCGCTCCTTGGTGTTCTCCAGCTTCTGCCGGATGCAGGTGGCCTTGAGCCGGTAGGGCTCTTCGGCGTTGAGGCGCTTGTAGCGGGGGCTGATCTCGGGGAGCCGGTCGAGGTCGGCCTGGAGGGAGGTGAGGAGTTCTTCCGTCGCTCCGGTGTAGCGGATGGAGTTGGACAGGAAGCCGCGCAGCTCGTCGATCATCTCCAGGGCGTCGTTGATGCCGTGTTCGTGCTGGAGGATGAGGACGTCCCAGGTGACCTGGGGGGTGACGTTGGGGTTGCCGTCGCGGTCGCCGCCGATCCAGGTGCCGAAGGTGAGGGGGCGGGTGTCGTCGGGGAGCTTGACCCCGGCGCGTTCGAGTTCGGCCGTCAGGTCCTCGAGGACGTCGCCGACGGCGCCGGCGTGGAGTTCGTCGAGGTAGTAGATGGCGTTGCGGGCCTCGTCGGCGGGTTCGGGGCGTACGACGCGGAGTTCGTCGGTCTGCCAGACGAGGTCGATGTTCTCGGCGAGGCGGGTGTCGAGGCGGCGCCGGTCGGACTCGATGACGGGGGTGTCGAGGAGGGCGGCGATGCGGCGCAGCTTGTTGAGGACGGAGCGGCGGGCGGCCTCGGTGGGGTGCGCGGTGAAGACGGGGCGCACGTTGAGGTTGCGGACCGTCTCGCGCAGGTGCTCGGGGTCGGCGTCCTTGAGGCGGTCCGCGGTCCGGGCGAGCAGTCCGCCCTCGGCGGAGCGGCGGGCGCGCAGTTCGCGGCCGCGGTGCACCTGCTCGGTGACGTTGGCGAGGTGGAAGTAGGTGGAGAAGGCGCGGACCAGCTTCGCCGCGGTCTGCAGTTCGGTACCGCGCAGCAGCTCCGCGGCGGCCTCGCCGTCCTCTCGGGTCAGGCGGCGTACCTTCTCTACGAGGTCCAGCAGTTCGGGGCCTTCCTGCCGGACGAGGGTCTCCCCGAGGAGGTCGCCCAGTCGGCGGATGTCGGCCCGCAGTTCGGTGCTGGTGGTCGCCTGGGACACAGTCTGGTCGTCGGCACTGCTCACAGGTGCGGCTCCTTGCAGTGTTGAAGCTCGTCTGGGAGGGAACCCGGACGGCGTCTCGCGCGGCGGGCGCCGCTTACGGGGCTGGACGTCCGGGAAGAAATCTGAGCGGACCGCGCTGTCCGACCGCTCTCCAGGATAGGTGTCGACCGGGACGCGCAGGCTCTGGGGCTCTTGCCGCGGGGCGACGCGCTGCCATACTTACGTCGCCGTAGGTTACGGAACCGTAGGAAACTGTGCGTGGTTTCCGCGGCGTGTTTCCGCGGCCCACGGCACGGCCAAACCCTCGACCCCCCAAGGACGCGCATGACCACGAGTTCCGATGTGATCCCAGACGCTCCGAAGGCCCCCGACGAGGAGTCCGCGGACTCCGCCACGCTGGGCGGTGAGCAGAAGCGTTCGATCGAGCAGATCACCCTGCTGCTGTTCATCACCGTCCCCTTCCTCGCGCTGGTGGCGGCGGTGCCGCTGGCGTGGGGGTGGGGGGTGAGCTGGCTGGACCTGGGTCTGCTGGTCTTCTTCTACTACCTGGGCTGCCACGGCATCACGATCGGTTTCCACCGTCACTTCACCCATGGTTCGTTCAAGGCGAAGCGGCCGCTGAAGATCGCGCTGGCGATCGCGGGTTCGATGGCGGTCGAGGGGCCGCTGGTCCGCTGGGTCGCCGACCACCGCAAGCACCACAAGTTCTCCGACGCCGAGGGCGACCCGCATTCGCCGTGGCGGTACGGCGAGACGGTGCCGGCGCTGATCAAGGGCTTGTGGTGGGCGCACATCGCCTGGATGTTCGACGAGGAGCAGACCCCGCAGGAGAAGTACGCCCCGGATCTGATCAAGGACCCGGCTCTGCGGGCGATCTCCCGCCAGTTCGTCCTGTGGACCGCGGTGTCGCTGGCCCTGCCGGCGCTGATCGGCGGGCTGGTCACGATGTCCTGGTGGGGTGCGCTCACCGGGTTCTTCTGGGGGTCCCTCGTCCGGGTGGCGCTGCTGCACCACGTGACGTGGTCGATCAACTCGATCTGCCACGCGGTCGGCAAGCGGCCGTTCAAGTCCCGGGACCGTTCGGGCAACGTGTGGTGGCTGGCCGTCCTGTCCTGCGGCGAGTCCTGGCACAACCTGCACCATGCCGATCCGACGTCGGCGCGGCACGGCGTGATGCGCGGCCAGCTCGACTCGAGCGCCCGCCTGATCCGCTGGTTCGAGCAGCTGGGATGGGCGTACGACGTGCGGTGGCCGTCACGCTCGCGTATCGATGCGCGCCGCAACACGGATCAAGGAGCCGCCCGCCGCCGGAAGGAAACCGTCGAGGCGGCATGATGGTCGCTGTGGCGACCGACTCCAGCACTCCCAGCAATGACAAGCCGCGGCGTGCGCGCCGTACCCGGATGACCGGTGCCGAGCGTCGCCAGCAACTGCTGGAGATCGGTCGCACCCTCTTCGCCGCGAAGGGTTTCGAGGGCACGTCGGTGGAGGAGATCGCGGCGAAGGCCGGGGTGTCCAAGCCGGTGGTGTACGAGCACTTCGGCGGCAAGGAGGGCCTGTACGCGGTGGTGGTCGACCGCGAGATGCGGCGGCTGCTGGAGATGGTGACCAGCTCCCTGACCGCCGGCCACCCGCGTGAGCTGTGCGAGCAGGCGGCGTTCGCGCTCCTCGACTACATCGAGGAGTACACGGACGGTTTCCGCATCCTGGTCCGCGACTCCCCCATCCCGCAGTCGACGGGCACCTTCGCCTCGCTGATCTCCGACATCGCCACCCAGGTGGAGGACATCCTGGGCCGCGAGTTCAAGAACCGCGGCTTCGACGCCAAGCTGGCCCCGCTGTACGCGCAGGCGCTGGTCGGGATGGTGGCGCTGACCGGGCAGTGGTGGCTGGACGTGCGCCGTCCGAAGAAGGCGGAGGTGGCGGCGCACCTGGTGAACCTGGCGTGGCACGGCCTGGACGGCCTGGAGCCGAAGCCGCGGCTGATCGGGCACCGCAAGGCGTAGCGGGGCCCGGTCAGCCGGCCGGTTCGAGGAATTCGAGCCGGTTGCCGACCGGATCCTCGGAGAAGAAGCGCCGGTGGCCCGGGAGGTCACCGTCCCGGATGACAGGCGCCCCGTGGGCCGCCAGCCGGGCGGCGTACGTGTCGATCCCGCTGACCCTCAGGCCCGGGTGGGCCTTCTTCGCGGGCCGGAAGTCCGCCTCGATGCCCAGGTGGAGCTGGACGGCGCCGGCCCGGAACCAGCAGCCGCCGCGCGCCGCGAGAGCCGGCGGCTTGGGGATCTCGGTCATGCCGAGGACGCCCGCGTAGTAGGCCCTCAGGTCGTCCTCCGAGCCGGGCGGGGCGGCCAACTGCACGTGGTCGAGTGCGGTGAGCACGGCTCACGCCTCCCTGGTGGCGACGGCGAAGACGCGGCGGAAGGGGAACGGGGTGCCGTGCGAGCCGGGCGGGTAGGCCTCGCGGAGAGCGGCCCGGTACTCCTCGACGAACGCGTCCCGGGACTCCGGGTCGTCGGCGAGCGCGGTGAGGACCGGACGCAGGCCCGTGCCCCTGACCCAGTCGAGGACGGCATCGTCCCCGGTCAGCAGGTGGAGGTAGGTCGTCTCCCAGACGTCCGCGGCGCAGCCGAGGCCGGTCAGCCGCTCCAGGTACGCCTCGGGGGTGAGGACGGCGTCGTCGTGGCGGAGGACGCCGTCGAGGCGGTCCCGCCAGCGCGGGGAGCCGGCGATGTCGCGCATCAGGCGGTGACTGGGGGCGCCGAAGTTGCCGGGGACCTGGAAGGCGAAGGTGCCGCCGGGCCGCAGGGCGGCGGTCCAGTCGGCGAAGCGCTCGACGTGGCCGGGGACCCACTGGAGGGTGGCGTTGCTGATGATCAGGTCGTGCGGCTCGGCCGGGGTCCAGGTGCGGGCGTCGGCGTGGGCGAAGCCGAGGCGGCCGCCGCCCGGGGTGGGGCCGGCGTGTTCCTCGGCCCGCGCGAGCATCTCGGCGGAGTTGTCGTAGCCGGTGATGCGGGCGGTGGGCCAGCGGCCGGCGAGCAGGGTGGTGACGTTGCCGGGGCCGCAGCCGAGGTCGGCGATGCGGGGCGGCTCCGCGGCCGGCTCCGCGGGCAGGCTGGGGACGCGGGCGAGGAGGTCGGCGAAGGGACGGGCGCGGTGGCCGGCGTGACGCAGGTACTGGGCGGGGTCCCAGGCGGGCGTGGTGGCGGACATGGTGCCTCCGGGGAGCGGCCGGACGGGTCGGGTACCCAGCGTCACCCGACATTTATCTCGACGTCAAGATGATTGATACCAAGAGACTTCACATCGACACAACCACTACACTGATCGTCATGGAGGACGAGGTCGATCGGCTGGTCGCAGCGTGGCGCCGGGAGCGCCCGGACCTCGACGTGGAACCGCTCGAGGTGCTGAGCCGGGTGAGCAGGCTCGCGCGGCACCTCGACCGCGCACGCCGGCTGGCCTTCTCCGAACATCAGCTCGAGCCGTGGGAGTTCGACGTGCTGACGGCGCTGCGCCGCGCCGGCACGCCGTACCAGCTCTCCCCGGGCCAGCTGCTCACGCAGACCCTGGTCACCTCCGGCACGATGACCAACCGCATCGACCGCCTCGCCAAGAAGGGCCTGGTGGAGCGCCTGCCCGACCCCAGCGACCGGCGCGGCGTGCTGGTCCGGCTCACCGACGAGGGCCGGGACCGCGCCGACCAGGCCCTCGCCGGGCTGCTGGACCAGGAGCGCGCGATCCTGGCCGAGCTCTCCCGGGCCCAGCGCAGCGAACTGGCCGCGCTGCTACGCCAGCTGACCGCCCCGTTCGACAACATCCCCGGTTAGGTCCGCCGGCCCCACCCCGGCCCGGCGCGCCAGTGCCACGGCGGCGAGGGTGGAGTGGACGCCCAGCTTGCCCAGCACGTTCTGCATGTGGGTGCGCACCGTGTGCGGGGACAGGTACAGCCGTTCGGCGACGGCCTTGCGGCCGAGCCCGGCGACCATGCAGCGCAGCACCTCCCGCTCGCGCGGGGTGAGCGACTCCACCAGCCGCTCGCTCTCGGTCCGGTGCCTGCGGGCCGCGGTCAGCTCGCGCAGGACGCCGGTGAGCAGCGCGGGCGGCAGATGCGTCTCGTCGCGCAGCACTCCCCGGATGACGCTGAGCAGCCGTGACAGGGAACAGTCCTTGGCGACCCATCCGCAGGCGCCGGCACCCAGCGCCAGGGCGGCCCGCCGGGGGTCGTCCTTCTCGGCGAGGACGACGATCCGCACGGCCGGCTGGGCCGACCGCACCCCGGTGACCAGGGAGATGCCGTCCACCAGCCCGTCCTCGTTGCCGTCCCGCACGGGCACGGCCGGCCGGGCGCCGGGCACCCGGCCGCCCAGGTCGGCGTCGACGAGCAGCACGTCGAACCTGCGCCCCTCGGCCGCGGCCCGCTCCAGGCAGCGCAGCGCGGCCGGACCGCTGCCGGCCGCGGAGACCTCGACGTCCGGCTCGGCGGCCAGGGCGGCGGCGAGCGACTCGGCGAAGATGCGGTGGTCGTCGACGACCAGGACTCGGATGCGAACCACGGAACCCCCTTCCCCACGCTCCCGGAGAGCAGGGGATACATCGCCAAAGGACGACACCGGCGCGGGCACGGGGCCCGAAGCCCCCGTATCCGACCTCGTGTTCGGTACCGGGGACGGGTCGCCGCAGCCGCACGGCCGCCGCCGTGCGTAACCGCTACCCCCGTCCCGGGCCCCGTACCCGGCTGTCTCGCCCCCTGATCGGCACCGGCCCCCACCGGTGCTGTCCATCAGAGTACGGGCGGGCGGCGGGAGCGGAAGGTTATTTGCAGAACTGACAGCCGGGCACGTTTATGGTGAGCCGCATGTTTCGTCTTGTGACAGAAGTAGACAAAGCACGGCGCGATCTGCTGCGCACCCGCCTGCGGGAGACGAACACGGCCGCCTCCTCGATCCTGCGTTCCCTGCGCGGCACCCCTCACGAACGCGAATTCCCCCTGCACGTCTGGGCCCTGGACGACGGGGGCGGTCTCGCTGGCGGTCTGGTCGGGCACACCTGGGCGACCTGGCTGCACGTGACCTATCTGTGGGTGGACGGCCGGTGCCGGGGCACGGGGCTGGGCGCCGCGCTGCTGGGCGAGGCGGAACGGGCGGCCCGCGACGAACGGGGCTGCGGGGCGGCGCGCGTGGAGACCTGGGACTTCCAGGCACCGGGTTTCTACCGCCGGCGGGGTTACGAGGTGGTGTGCGTGATCCCCGAATACCCGCCGGGGATCACCGAGTACACCCTGGTCAAACGGCTGGGCTGAGCCAGGAGAGGCGATCGGGCTCAGACCGTCTCACCGATCCCCGTAGCGGGGCAGCTCCTGGGAAAAGCTACGGGGCATCTTGCACTCGGCCGTCTCGTATGCGTGCGCGGCGAGCTGGTACGCAAAGTCGGTCAGATGCTGACGCAGCGACTCCCCTGCGGCCTTGGCCTCTCCATACACCCAAACCTCCCCGACCACCGCATACGGCTGAGAGGCGTTGTAGGAGGGGACACTGGGCGGAGCGCAGGGCACGTACACGGAGGAGACCGTACTGGAACCTGTCAGGGCAAGCGCCTCTACGTCTCCCGCGGATACGCGGATGACCTGATGCTGCCCGCCGGGTCCTCGATAATATTCGAGCCATTTATCACGAGAAAGCGGTTGTACTCGCGCTTTCCCGGATAGCGTTGAGTCGTCACTGGTGGTGACATGACAAGAGAAGGACAGATCGGCTCCGGCGCCTCGAATATCAGAACCGCTTTCAGCCTCTCGCGCCTCCGGCAGCACGCGTTTCACCACGTCCCGGTCGAGCGCACCCTCGCACATTCTCTCCGGGAGTAGATACAGGCCCTTGTTGAGAAATATCCATCCACCACCACACAGCAGGCCAAGAGCCACAAAGAAGAGGGATACAACTTTCACATTACCCCGGAAGGCACGTGCTTTGTGACGCCACTCTCCCTTCTCCACTAGGGTCGCTCCTTCGTACTGCTCAGGTATTCGCTGCTTGCGTCCCAGCCTGCATTGACAGCATTGCGAACGAGAGCATCGGTGCCATCCTTGGGCAAGTTCACGTGATGTCGAGCGAGCGCGTCTTCAGTCGACCACTGCGTTTGCTGATTGACAGAATCCCGCATCGCGTACAGGTCCTTGGCACTCATATACAGCCCCTCGTCCTTGGCGCCCTTCATCTGCTGGCCCTCAATCAGGCGATCGATGGCAGCACCCGCAACAGCACCAGCCCCTCCGCCGACCACGGACCCCATGACCTCGCCGCCCAGATGTTCGGGAAGCTTCAGGCCGGCCAAGCCGATCGCGGCCCAACTCTTGGCGAAATCCCCCTTCGCCTTCAGGGCGTCGTTGTAATCCTTCTCGCCAGCTACCGCAGCCTTTACATCACCATCTGCCACGGAATGCCCGACGAGACCCTCGATAATTCCTGCATTTCTGCCGATATTTTCGATCACTTGCTCACGGGGGCCGTCAAACAAGGACGAATCAGAAAGATGCGATTCAAGGAGACTGCCGGTATAGATACTTTCACCGTAGATGATCCCGGCTCTGCCTGCCGGATCCGCGGCTGTCGCCGAGAGGAACCTCACCACATCAGGAACACGCTCACCTTGGAACGCGTCAGGCGCTCCGCTGTTCGTGAGGAAGACAGAGTCCGAGCTGGGACCGGCCAGGGCTTGACTGATCTCCGGCATGTAAGCGGCTGCCATGTCCCCGAAGCTCTCGCCCAGCCCCTTGGTCACAAGTTCCTCACCGCTGTCGGGCCGGGCCACCGCGTTCATGATATTGGCCATGATCTCGGCCTGTGCCGCACTGTGGGGCGGGGCCGTGGACGGGGTGTCACCGGCCGCAATTCCAGTGACCGCGCTCTCCAGGGCACGCCCAAGGGATTCTCCTCGGTCCATGTACCTGGTGGTCCCGAGCAGGTGGTCCAGGTCCGACTTGGATTCGAAGGCGTGCTCAGCCGCCTCGGGGTTGTGCGAGAGGCCGTCGAACAGCCCCTCCAGCGGGTCCCGACCGTTCCCGTCGCCAAAGACAAGATCCACAGCGTCATAGCCCTTGACCCACAAGTCATTGGCACCCGAGCCTCCCGCCGCCTTGTCCGCCTTGAAAAGCTTCTCCCGGTAACCGTCGAGGAACTCGGTGTCGAACTGGCCCCGGTGCATGAGACTGCTGATCACCTGAGAGCCGAGAGCACCGAACGGGCTCATTGACCCCGTCGCTTTGAAGCTGGTGTTGCTCTCGGCGATCAGGTCCTTCTTCCAGTCCCGCATGGCGTCCGATTCCGAGAAGGACGCTGTGGCCAAGGTCAGGCCCAGATTGGTCTGCATGTCCTTCATCGCTTTGAGTTCCGCGCCCTGGGCACCGGCATGACTATGAGTCATTTCGGTCCAGAACTGAAGCGTTCCCTTGGCCCCCAGACGCTTCGCAAACTGCTCAGCGAACAGGGGATCGTCGTGGTACTTCTCCATCGTGCGGGTGAAGGCGGCGATGTCGTTCAGGGACATGCCAGCTGGGTCCTTGCCCATCCTCGCCAGACCCTCCGCAGCCGCAATGGCCTTGGCAGCCTCATCGCGGTCTGCATAGGAGGAATCGGCGAAGCCGTACTTGGCCTGATCCACGAGGAGCCTCAGGGCCTGCGCAGCAGTTTTGTCACTCTCCGTCGCCTTCGCGAGAATGCCCTGGATTTCTTTACAGAAGGCGTCAACCACTTTCTGGTCCGTGGCGCCAGTTTTTCCACTGGGATCGCTCGCCCAGTCAGGCCTGGTGTTCCCGACCACAGAAAATGTCCCGTTACCAGTGTCCATCACGGTCAGGTGCTGATCCGTGGCCCGTTTGATAGCGTCGTTCAGCTGGGTCCTGTAGCTGATGAGTTCGCCGCGTGTGTCGCTGAGGATGTTGGCGATGGAGTTGGCCTCCGCGTGCGCGTCGGTGAACTCGGCCGCAGTTTTCGCGATGAACTCGCGGCTGACGGTGGCATTGACGCCCGCCCACCTGGCTTTTTCTGCTTTCGCCTTGAGGTTGTCCTCGGCATCCTTCCCCAGCTCGGCGAGCTTCTTCGCCATCTGTTCCCAGTCGGTGATCGCTTCACCGAGTTTGGCGAGGTTGCCGTAGCGCAGGGCGTCCAGGTCCATCGGAGTCAGTTGCCTTTTCGGTCGTCGAAGCCCTCGTCGAGGGTGGCAATGCTGCTGACCACTCCGGCGATGTAGGACTCGTCGGCTGCGTGCCGGTTCTTGGTGAATCGCAGGTGGTTGGAAATGTGGGCACAGGCGTCCAACAGCGTCTTCGCCTGTTCGCCCCAACGCTGCGTCACATGATCCAGGGCACTCCCCAGAGCGAAACCCTCGCCCTTGAGGCCACCCGCAGCCGTCTCGGAGGCGACGCGTGCGTGCCCACTCCAGCTCGTGAAGTCATCGAACAGGTCATGGGCCGCTTTGCCCACCGCTTGGAGGTCCTCATGACCTGCTACGAGGTCTCCCTGGGTACCACCGCCGCCTCCACGGTCGGCCGGGTACTGGTTGAGCTGCATCTGTACGGACTGCCGATCAGCCGCCTGGGCCTTCAGTTGCTCCCACTCATCCCACGCCATATGTGATCCCCCTGTGGCTTCGGCGCGCCCCAGACCTCCCGTACTGACAGCGAAGACATTAGCCGACCGCCGTCAAGTGGCGTGCCTGCCCCCGCACTTCGCCATCGAGAGCGGACCTGGGTTCCTGGGGCGGTGTCGCAGAGGCGACACACGTTGCTCGAGCGGGAGGCTGACCCGGCGCGCGTGACACAGCCGTGATCGCGATCAGCACGTCGCAGCCGAGGGCCACCCTCACGTTCAACCGGTCACGGGGCCTGCTCACCCAGTTCCGCCCTCGCCGGGGCGTGTCCCGGGTCCGTGAGCGGCCTCCATCGGTGGTCGCGAAGTCCGATGGAGATCACGTCATGCAGAGGACGGTACGAGCTCGTGAACGACAAGTTCCAGAAGCACGTCTCCGTCACGCCACCCGTCGCGCGCCCGCCGAGGGCACCGCCTCGAACACCCGGGGAGCGGTGAGGCCGGCCCCCGCGAACGCCTCCTCGACCGCCTTGGTGACGCCGTCCACGTCCGCCGTCTCCACCAGCACGATCGCCGAGCCGCCGAAGCCGCCGCCGGTCATCCGCGCGCCCAGGGCACCGGCTTCCAGGGCAGTGTCGACGACCAGGTCCAGCTCGGGGCAGGAGATGCGGAAGTCGTCCCGCAGGGAGACGTGGCCCTCGACGAGGACCGGGCCGATGGCGCGGGTGTCCCCGGACTCCAGCAGCGACACCACCCGCTCCACGCGCTCGTCCTCCGTGACGACGTGGCGGACCAGACGGCGCACCTCCTCCTCGTCGCCCAGCCGCTCGAGCGCCGCGTCCAGTTCCGCGTAGGGCACGTCCCGCAGGGCGTCGACGCCGAGCAGGGCGGCGCCCTTCTCGCAGCCGGCCCGGCGCTTGCCGTACTCGCCCTCGCTGTGGGAGTGCTTGACCTGGGTGTCGACGACGAGCAGGCGCATGCCCTCGGCGGCCAGGTCGAAGGGGATCTGGCGCTGTGAGAGGTCGCGGGTGTCCAGGAACAGGGCGTGTCCGGCCTCGCAGCAGGCGGACGCCGTCTGGTCCATGATGCCGACCGGTGCGCCGACGTAGACGTTCTCGGCGCGCTGGCACAGGCGGGCCAGCTGCCAGCCGCGCAGCCCGAGGGCGTACAGGTCGTTCAGCGCCAGGGCGACGACGATCTCCAGGGCGGCCGACGAGGACAGGCCCGCGCCCGACGGGACGGTCGAGGCCAGGTGGATGTCGGCGCCGGTGATCTCGTGCCCCGCCTCGCGCAGCGCCCAGACGACGCCCGAGGGGTACGCCGTCCAGGACGTGTCCGCCTCGGGGGTCAGGTCGGCGACGCGCAGCTCGACGGGGCCGGCGTCGATGTCCGCCGAGTGCAGGCGCAGGACGCCGTCGTCGCGCCGGGAGACCGCGGCGACCGCGGTGTGCGGCAGGGCGAACGGCATGACGAAGCCGTCGTTGTAGTCGGTGTGTTCGCCGATGAGGTTGACCCGCCCCGGCGCCGCCCACACCCCCTGCGGCCGGTCCCCGTACAGCTCGCGGAACCGGTCCCCGACCGCCTGCGCGACAGCCTCGCTCATGCCCTGACCCCTCGCCCTTCCGTCTTCTCCACGTACTGCAGGTCTACTTCGCGTGCCGCTGCGCGAACTCCCACGCGTCGGCGACGATTTCCGCGAGGTCCGCGCGGGACGGGTTCCAGCCCAGCTTCTCGCGGGCGGTGCCGGCCGACGCCACCAGGGTGGCCGGGTCGCCGCCCCGGCGGGGGGCCACCACCTCGGGGATCGGGTGGCCCGTCACCCGGCGGACGGTCTCGACGACCTCGCGGACCGAGAAGCCGTTGCCGTTGCCAAGGTTGCAGATGAGGTGCTCGCCGGGGACGGCCGCGGCCAGGGCGAGCAGGTGGGCCTCGGCCAGGTCGGCGACGTGGATGTAGTCGCGCACGCAGGTGCCGTCCGGCGTCGGGTAGTCGTCGCCGTAGACGGAGATCGCCTCGCGCCTGCCCTGCGCGACCTGCAGGACCAGGGGGATCAGGTGCGACTCGGGGTCGTGCCGCTCGCCGTGGGCGCCGTACGCGCCGGCCACGTTGAAGTAGCGCAGCGAGACCGCGCCCAGCCCGTGGGCCGCCGCCTCGCCGGTGATCATGTGGTCGACGGCCAGCTTGGAGGCGCCGTACGGGTTGGTGGGCCTCGTCGGCGCGGTCTCGACGATCGGCACCTCGTCCGGCTCGCCGTAGGTGGCGGCCGTGGAGGAGAAGACGAGCCGGCGCACGCCCGCCGAGCGCATGGCCTCCAGCAGGGCCATGGTGCCGCCGACGTTGTTGTCCCAGTACTTCTCGGGCTTCACGACCGACTCGCCGACCTGCGAGAACGCGGCGAAGTGCAGGACGCCGTCGAACGAGGCGTCCAGCCATTTGGCGGCGTCGCGGATGTCGCCCTCGACGAACGTGGCGCCCGCCGGGACACCCTCCCGGAAACCGGTGGAGAGGTTGTCGAGGACGACGACCTCGTGGCCCGCCTCCAGCAGATGCTGGGCGACGACGCTGCCGACATAACCGGCCCCGCCCGTGACCAGGTACTTCCCACTCATGAACTCGCTACCTCTCGCAGTCGCTCGGCCGCGCGCTCCGGGGGCACGTCGTTGATGAACACGTTCATGCCGGACTCGGAGCCCGCGAGGAACTTCAGCTTGCCGGACGTACGGCGAATAGTGAAAAGCTCCAGGTGCAGCGCGAAGTCGTCCCGCGTCACGCCCTCGAACTCCTCCAGCTGCCCGAACGGGGCCTGGTGCCAGGCCGCGATGTACGGCGTCGGGGGCTCGCCCTCCCCGAAGATCCGGTCGAAGCGCCTCAACAGTTCCAGATAGACCTGGGGGAACTCTGTGCGCGCCGCCTCGTCGAGGCCGAGCAGGTCGGGCACGCGCCGCTTGGGATAGAGGTGCACCTCGTACGGCCAGTGCGCCGCGTACGGCACGAAGGCGACCCAGTGCTCGCCCTCCAGGACGACCCGCTCACCCGCCAGTTCCTCCTCGACCACCGCGTCGAACAGGTTCCCCCCGCCGGTCGCCTCCTTGTGCGCGGCGAGCGATCGGAGCATCAGGGCGGTGCGGGGGGTGGTGAACGGGTAGGCGTAGATCTGCCCGTGCGGGTGACCGAGCGTCACACCGATCTCGGCGCCGCGGTTCTCGAAGCAGAAGACCTGTTCGACGGAGGGCAGATGCGACAGCTCCGAGGTGCGGTCCGTCCAGGCGTCGAGCACGAGCCGGGCCTGTCCCTCGCTCAGGTCGGCGAACGAGGCCTTGTGGTCGGAGGTGAAGCAGACGACCTCGCAGCGGCCGGAGTCGCCGGCCAGGGAGGGGAAACGGTTCTCGAAGACCACCACGTCGTACGACGCGTCGGGGATCTCGCTCAGCCGCTCACCCGCGGACGGGCACAGGGGGCACTGGTCGGCGGGCGGGTGGTAGGTGCGGCCCTGGCGGTGCGAGGCGACGGCGACCGAGTCGCCGAGCAGCGGGTCGCGGCGGACCTCCGAGGTGGTGACGGTCCGCTCCAGCGGGCGGCGGTCCACGGCGTCCCGCACGGCATCGTCGCGCAGGTCGTAGTAGACGAGCTCGCGACCGTCGGCCAGCCGGGTCGAGGTCTTCTTCACTGCCGCACTCCTCTACACCCACACCCAATCACTCAACACAATCAAACATAACACATCACAACCAATCAGCACCCCGATCATCACAATCAAACAAAGAACATCACCAGAAGTGTTCAATTACTGAACGCGGGGGCGTAGGTTCCGCTGCGGATCAGTTCGCGCAACGAAGCGAGTTCGTATGCATACCCCCACATATCTAGCCGCGGAGCTTCGACTCCCCACCAACTGGCTCGACTACACGATCCTCGGGATCTACTTCGTCGTCGTCCTCGGCATCGGCTTCGCCGCCCGCCGCTCGGTCAAGACCAGCCTGGACTTCTTCCTGTCCGGCCGGTCCCTGGCCGCCTGGATCACCGGTCTCGCCTTCATCTCGGCCAACCTCGGTGCCACCGAGATCCTGGGCATGGCCGCCAACAGCGCGCAGTACGGCGTCTACACGACGCACTGGTACTGGATCGGCGCCATCCCGGCGATGGTCTTCCTCGGCCTGGTGATGATGCCGTTCTACTACGGCTCCAAGGTGCGCTCGGTTCCGGAGTTCCTCCTGCTCCGCTTCGACAAGGCGGCACACCTGCTGAGTTCGATCCTGTTCGCCTTTGCCGCCATCCTGATCGCCGGTGTGAACCTCTACGCCCTCGCGATCGTCGTGGAGGCGCTGCTCGGCTGGCCGGAGTGGGTGGCCATCGTGGTCGCCGGCTTCTTCGTGCTGGCGTACATCACCCTCGGCGGACTCTCCTCGGCGATCTACAACGAGGTCCTCCAGTTCTTCGTGATCATGGCGGCGCTCATCCCGATCACCATCCTGGGTCTGAAGAAGGTCGGCGGCTGGGACGGCCTGTCCGACTCCCTCACCCAGTCCCACGGCGCCGACTTCATGACCTCCTGGGGCGGCACGGGCATCGGCAGCGCGAACCCGCTGGGCGCCAACTGGCTGACCATCGTCCTCGGCCTCGGCTTCGTGCTCTCCTTCGGCTACTGGACGACGAACTTCGCCGAGGTGCAGCGCGCCCTGTCGGCGAAGAACCTCTCGGCCGCCCAGCGCACGCCGCTGATCGCCGCGTTCCCGAAGATCTTCATCGTCTTCCTGGTGATGATCCCCGGCCTGGTCGCCGCGGTCCTCGTCCCGAAGATCGGCACGCCGGGCTCGGACCTCCAGTACAACGACGCGATCCCGTACCTGATGCAGCAGCTGCTGCCCAACGGCGTGCTCGGCATCGCCGTGACCGGTCTCCTGGCGGCCTTCATGGCGGGCATGGCGGCGAACGTCTCCTCCTTCAACACGGTCTTCACCACCGACATCTGGGCGAAGTACGTGGTGAAGGACCGCGACGACGCGTACTACGTGCGCTTCGGCCGCCTGATCACGGTGATCGGCGTCCTGGCATCGATCGGGACGGCGTTCCTGGCCTCGTCCTTCTCGAACATCATGAGCTACCTCCAGACGCTCTTCTCCTTCTTCAACGTGCCGATGTTCGTGGTCTTCATCATCGGCATGTTCTGGAAGCGGGCGTCGATGAAGTCCGGCTTCTGGGGCCTGATCGCGGGCACCACGGCCGCGATGGTGAACTACTTCGTCATCTACAAGCAGGGCATCATCGACATCCCCTCCGACCAGGGCGCCAACTTCGTCTCGGCGATCGCGGGCTTCGTCGCCGGAGCGGTCGTCATGGTCGCCGTGTCCCTCTTCACCAAGCCCAAGCCGGTCGCCGAGCTCCAGGGCCTGGTCTACGGCACCCGCTCCCCCGGCATGTCCGAGCCGCCCGCCGAGGGCGACGACGCGTGGTACCGCAGGCCGGCGCTGCTGGGCTGGGGCGCGGTCGTGCTGGCCGCCGTCTGCTACATCCCGTTCTCGTTCTGATCGCGAGAGGATTGAGAGAACATGTCCGATTCCTACTCCGACAAGAACGTCCAGGACGAGGTCTCCGAGCTGGAGAGCAAGTCCGCGACCGCGGCACGGCTGTTCGACATCCGGCGGATCATCGGCGGGCTGTTCGTGGTCTACGGCGTCATCGTGACGATCGCGGGCTTCGTGGCGTCCGACGACGACATCGACAAGGCGCAGGGGGTGAACATCAATCTGTGGACCGGGGTGGGGATGCTGGTGCTGGGCCTGTTCTTCCTGGCCTGGCTGAAGCTGCGGCCCATCGCCCCGCCGACGCTGCCGCCGGACGACGCGAAGAAGTGACGCGGGGTCAGTGACGCGGGGTCCCTGTCCCGACGTTGTGGGGCACCCGGCGCGGCTGTGGGCCGGGGGTGGGTGGCGTGGCCCGGCGCTGCCGGGGTGCCGCTGCGCCCACCCGTGCCGCCCCAGCGGCACGACTGCCCGCAGCTGGGGCGGGACGGCTGCGCGTGCGGCTGCCCGCAGCTGGGTGGGGGACGGCGGTCAGACGCGTACGGCGGGAAGGGGACGTATCGGGGGGTGTCCGCCCGCAGCGGTTGGCGCGTCAACGCCCCGCCTGCTGGAAAGGGACCGATTCCGCGCCGTTCCGAGGACGGACACCCCCCGGCGCGGCCCCGACCCACACACCACGCACCGCGCTACGCGCACCCCCACCGAACCCGCACAGGCCGCCGCAGGCACCCCGCACCCCGCACCACCGCCGCAGCCACCCCGCACGCGGCACCACCGCCGGAGGCACCCGGCACCCCGCACCCCCACCGACCCCGCACAGGCCGCCGCAGGCGCCCCGCACCACCGCCGGAGGCACCCGCTGCTCAACCGCCGGAGGCACCCGCTCGGTCCAGCAGGCCCGTTCGTGCGGCCAGCGCGGCCGCCTCCAGGCGGGAGCCCACGCCCAGCTTC
This sequence comes from Streptomyces sp. NPDC048185, assembly GCF_043202495.1. NCBI lineage: Bacteria > Bacillati > Actinomycetota > Actinomycetes > Kitasatosporales > Streptomycetaceae > Streptomyces > Streptomyces sp. NPDC048185. The sequence goes on along the minus strand of NZ_JBIDAN010000006.1, from coordinate 358,049 downwards.
ATCAGGACCCGCTGCACATGCGTGCGCGCGGTGGAGGGCGCGATGCCCATCCCCGCCGCGATCAGCCGGGTGTCCTCCCCGTCGGCCACCCGGACCAGCACCTCGACCTCCCGCGGCGTGAGCATCTCCAGCAGCCGCTGCCCCTCGTCGTCCGGCTGTGCCGCCGGATTCAGCAGCTCCCCGAACGCCCCCTGGAGCAACGCCGGCGCCACCGCCGCCTCACCTGCCCGCGCCTTCATGATCGCCCGCTCGACCCCCTCGATGCGCTCGTCGTGCCGGACGTACCCCGACGCCCCCGCCGCGAACGCCGCCGCGATCCCGCGCGGACTCGGCACCGGCCCCAGCACCAGCACCGCCACCTGCGGCCGCTCCCGCTTGATCCGCACCACCGGGTCGAAGATCCCCGGCTCGGCCGGTGTCGCCGTGCCCAGCAGGCACACCTCCGGCGCCCGGCTGATCACCAGCTCCGCCGCCCCCGCGGCAGGCGCCGCCGCGGCGAGCACCCGGTGCCCCCGCAGCTTCAGTGCCGAGGCCAGCGCCTCGGCGAGCAACCGGTGGTCATCGACCACCATGAGCCGCACTCCCATAGAGCAACCCCCACTCCCCCAGCCCGCGGCCCCCCGGCCCCCGGCCCCGCCTCATGCCCCCGGAAGCTACACGCTGGTGCGGTGTCGCGCTGCCCCTACCGGTGAGAACCGCCCCGGAACGCGGAAATCCCTCGCAGCACGGCCCCGCCCCTGAGCAGGGGCGGGGCCGTGAGACGCACGACGGGCGGGCGGCGCGGCGTCAGCCGCCGGTGCCGAACGCGACCGCGAGGTACTCCTTCTCGCTCGTCCCGCCGCTCAGCTCGCTGGCGTACACCTCCGACATGTACAGGTGTCCCTGCGAGTAGAGGACCTCGGAGTACTCCGGCGACATGGACATCTCCGCGTCCTGGACCGGCTCGGTGTCCGGGTTCTCCAGCAGCGTCGTCTGCTTGAACGACTTGCCGTCGATGCTGACGACCTGGTCACCCTTGCTGTACGTGCGCTTGTAGGCGATCACGTTGTCGCCGTCCATGCGCAGGGGGGTGATCGTGTAGTCGTCCCCGGCGTCGGCCCGCTGCCCGGTCTGCTTGCCGGTGAGCAGGTCGAAGGCGACGACCTCGTTGGTCTGGCTGTACGACTCGCCGCTGCCGTCGTGCTCCTCGGTCGGGATGTAGAGCCGGTCCGTGCCGACGGCCAGCCCCTGGCAGTTCTCGATCTCGGTGATCGTCTCGCAGCTCGCCGCGAAGTCGTCACCCGGTGCGGAGATGCGCGTGCGCAGCTTGCCGGTCGCGTTGTCGATGGAGAAGAAGTCCGAGATGCCGCTGCCGTCACCGGCGGAGTCACCGACGTCGGCGACCACGACGAGCGGGTTGGTCGAGACGACGCCCGCGTACTCGATGCCCGTGGCCATCTTGTACTCGGAGAGCACCTTGCCGGTCTTCGGGTCGAGGGTCTGGATGTTCAGCTGCGGCGCGTCGTACGAGCCGCACCGGCGGACCGCGACCAGCTTCTCGCCGCCGCCGTAGCCGGAGTCGGAGCAGGAGTCGGTCGTCTTGGGAGACCAGAGCAGCTTGCCGGTGGCGGCGTCCCAGGCGACACCGCCGCTGTTGCTGCCCGCGGCGACGGTGCCGCCGCTGATGGTGACGTTGTCGAAGGTGATCAGCTGGTCGCCGGCCTTGGCGGTCTTGGTCCACACCTGCTTGCCCGCGTCCAGGTCGATCAGGGCGAGCTGCGTGCAGGACTGCGGGTCGTTCTTGGCCGGCATGGCGGGCTTGTAGATGACCGCCGCCTTGTTGTCGGCGGTGACGTACTTGCTGGCCCCGCACACCGGGCCGGGGAGGTCGACCGTCCAGAGCTTGGACCCCTTGACGGGGTCGTAGCCGACGACCTCGCCGACGCCGCTCTTGGCGTACACCTTGTCGGTGAGCCAGGAACCGGCGGTCGGGATGCTCGACTGCTCCTTGGTGACCGGGGGGGCAGGCACCTGGAAGAGCACCCTGGCGGTGGGGTCGGCGGGCGCCTTCTCCTTGCTGCCGGAGGCCGTGCCTCCGCCGCCCTTCTCCTCCGTGCCGCCCTTGCCGTCGTCGGCGGTGGTCTTCTTGTCGTCCTTGCCGGAGGAGTTCGCGTACCAGACGCCGCCGCCGATGATGAGGGCGATCGCGACGACGGCCGCGACGATGATCGCCAGCGAGGCGTTGATCTTCCGCCCGCCGCCCGTCCCGCCGGGCTGGACCGGCATCGGCGCGGTCGCGTGCGGATACCCGTAGCCCGGCTGGCCGGGCTGCCCCGGCTGACCGTACGGCGGCGTCGGCTGCCCGTAGGGCCCCGGCTGCTGCGGCTGCCCGTACGGGCCCGGCTGACCGGGGTAGCCGTACCCGGGCTGGGGCGGCTGCGGGGCCTGCGGATAGCCGTACGCCGGCTGCGGCGGGGCCGGCGGAGCGGCGGGCGGCTGCGGGGCCGCCGGAGGCGTCCCCGGGGCCTGGGGGTAGCCGTACCCGGGCTCGGGGGCCTTGCCGAGGTTCGGCCCCGACGGCGGGACGGAGGGCTGGGCCGGCTGGGCCGGCTGCGGCGGCTGGTCCTGCGGCGGGCCGAAGCCCCCTCCCTGCGGGGGCTGGTGGGGCGGCGGGGGCGGGGGCTGGGTCATGGTGTGAGTACCTCGGGGAGCGAGACGGCGGGGGCGAAGAAGGTCACTTGCCGTAGGCGAGCATCAACTTCTCCTTCGCGTCGTCGTTCCCGGTGAGGCGGGTGGTGGAGATGTAGAAGCGCCCGTCGGCCCAGTCGATGTCCCGCGAGTAGAAGCTGTCCTCGATGTCCGCGGCGCCCTGCGGGTTCTGCAGCAGCTTGGCCGGCGTGTGGCTGCCGCCGCCCGTCGGGATCGACACGACCTGGCCGCCCGCGTCGTACGACGGCTCCACGTAGGCGACGAGCGCGCCGCCCTCGGCCTTCACCGGCAGCATCGACTCCTCCGCGGGGGACTTCGTGCGCCACTTCTCCTTGCCGTCGGCGAGGTTGATCGCGACGATCTCGTTGGCCCCGGTGGTGGCCTCCGTCGGCAGGTAGAGGGTGTTGTCGGCGACGACGACGCCCGTGCAGCCCTGGAGGTCGCGCTCGAGGATGGCCCAGCCGCACTCGGGGGCGAAGTCCTCGTCGACGCCGACCTGCGCCCGGACCCGGCCGGCGGTGGTGAAGCTGGAGATGTTCCAGACCTTCTTGTCCTCGTTGGTGGCGTAGATGACGAGCGGGTCGACGGAGTAGGCCCGGGCGACCTGCCAGCCCTTCTCGTACCGGTAGGTCCACAGGGCCTTGCCGGTCTTCGGGTCGAGGCCCTGCAGCTCGTCGTGCGCGTTGTCGCCGCCGGCGCCGCAGGAGGCGACCTGGACGAGCTTCGTCGCGCTGCCCGCGAAGCCGGCGGGGAAGCAGGCGTCGCCGTACCGCTTCTTGTCGTACAGCTTCTTGCCGCTGGTGACGTCGTAGGCGGTGCCGGACTGGGAGCGGCCGACCATCAGGGTGTTGCCGCTGACGGTGAGCTCCAGGGAAAGCGTCGAGTCGAACAGTTCGCCGTCCGCGACGACCTGCTTCCAGCCCTGCTTGCCGGTGGCGAGGTCGATCTGCTGGAGCTGGTTGCACTCGGCGCGGTCGCTCGAGCCGCTCATGTAGGCGACGACGACCGTGTTCAGGGCCGTCTTCTCCGGGGTGACCGCGCAGACCTTCTGCGGGAAGGTGATCGGGTCCCAGGCGGGTTTGCCGTCAGCGACGCCGTAGGCGAAGACCTGCTTGTACGCCACCTTCACCGCGGCCTTGTCGGTGATCCACATGCCGTCGGCGTCGGCGCCGGAACCGGGGGCGTCGGGCGCCTCCTTGTACCAGAGCACCTTGGACTCCCCGGCCTGGCGGCCCTCGTTGAGGTCCTCGGGGTCCTCGCCGCCGTCGCCGCTGCCGTCACCCGGGTCGACCGGGGCGCCGCCGGAGGCCGAGGGCTTGGCGTCGTCGCTCTTCTCTGCGACCGGCTTCTTGTCCTTGCCGTCGTCCCCGGTGCCGGTGACCGCCCACACGGTGCCGCCGATCACGAGCAGGGCCGCGACCGCGGCGCCGATCACGAGGGCCGGCTTGCCCTTGAAGGGGTTGCGGGACCCTGAGCCGCCGGGCGGCGGGGTGCCGGGACCGCCGGGGAACTGGGGCTGCGGGTAGCCGTAGCCGGGCTGCTGGCCGTAGGGACCCGGCTGCTGGGGCTGGGCGTACGGACCGGAGGCGTACGGGCCGGGCTGCGCGTACGGGCCGGGCTGCTGCTGCTGTGGGTACCCGTACCCCGGCTGCGGCGGGCCCTGCGGAGGCTGCGGCGGTGGGGGCGGAGGCGTCTGCGGCGCTCCGAAACCACCGGCCGGCGGCGGGTTCTGCGGTGCTCCGAAGCCACCCGGCTGCGGCGGCTGGTTGGGCGGCTGGCTCATCAGCGCGTTCCCCCTTATTGCTCACTGATTTCGCGCCACGACCCGAGGTACGCGCTGGCCCCGGAGTCGTCGTCGGGCGGTCACTCAGACAGTCTTCAGACGGCCCTTTCTATCACCCGGCACCGACAGCACACCGGGCCGCGTCCGCCCCTGTTCCCAAGGGAGAACGGGCCCGTGATGCCTCCGTTACGCGCCTTCACGCCCCCTTCACGCGCTGCGCGCCCCGCACGCGCAACGGCACCTCGCGGGTCAGGCGTCCTCCGCCAGTTCCAGCCAGCGCAGCTCCAGTTCGTCGCGCTGCCCGGTCAAGGTGCGCAGCTCGGCGTCCAGTTCGGCCACCTTCGCGAAGTCCGTGGCGTTCTCGGCGATCCGGGCGTGGAGCTTGGTCTCCTTCTCGGAGATCTTGTCGAGCTGCCGCTCGATCTTCTGGAGCTCCTTCTTCGCGGCGCGCACGTCGGCGGCGCTCTTCTCGGCCGCCTCGGCGGCCGGCTTCGCCGCGGGCGCGGACGAGGAGGCCGCCGCGGCCTCCTCCATGCGCTGCCGCCGCTCCAGGTACTCGTCGATGCCGCGCGGCAGCATCCGGAGCGCGCCGTCGCCGAGGAGGGCGAAGACGCGGTCGGTGGTGCGCTCGATGAAGAACCGGTCGTGGGAGATGACGATCATCGAGCCGGGCCAGCCGTCGAGGAGGTCCTCCAGCTGGGTCAGGGTCTCGATGTCGAGGTCGTTGGTGGGCTCGTCGAGGAAGAGGACGTTGGGCTCGTCCATGAGCAGGCGCAGCAGCTGGAGCCGCCGCCGCTCACCGCCGGACAGGTCGCCGACCGGCGTCCACTGCTTCTCCTTGCCGAAGCCGAACGTCTCGCACAGCTGACCCGCGGTCATCTCGCGGCCCTTGCCGAGGTCGACGCGCTCGCGCACGCGCTGCACGGCCTCCAGCACCCGCCAGTCGGGGTCCAGTTCGGCGACCTCCTGCGACAGGTACGCCAGCTTGACCGTCCTGCCGACGCGCACCTGCCCGCCGGCCGGCTGCTCCTCGCCCTCGCTGCGGGCGGCCTCGGCGAGGGCCCGCAGCAGGGAGGTCTTGCCGGCGCCGTTGACGCCGACCAGGCCGATGCGGTCGCCGGGGCCGAGCTGCCAGGTGACGTGCTTGAGCAGCACCTTGGGGCCGGCCTGGACGGTCACGTCCTCCAGGTCGAACACGGTCTTGCCGAGCCGGGACGACGCGAACTTCATCAGCTCGCTGCTGTCGCGGGGCGGGGGCACGTCGGCGATCAGCTCGTTGGCGGCCTCGACGCGGAAGCGGGGCTTGGAGGTGCGGGCGGGGGCGCCGCGCCGCAGCCAGGCCAGCTCCTTGCGGACCAGGTTCTGCCGCTTGGTCTCCTCGGTGGCGGCGATGCGCTCGCGCTCGGCGCGGGCGAAGACGTAGTCGGAGTAGCCGCCCTCGTACTCGTACACGTCGCCGCGCTGCACGTCCCACATGCGGGTGCAGACCTGGTCGAGGAACCAGCGGTCGTGGGTGACGCAGACGAGGGCCGAGCGCCGCTCGCGCAGGTGCTTCGCCAGCCAGGCGATGCCCTCGACGTCGAGGTGGTTGGTGGGCTCGTCGAGGACGATCAGGTCCTGCTCGTCGATGAGCAGCTTGGCGAGCGCGATCCGGCGCCGCTCGCCGCCGGAGAGCGGCCCGATCACGGTGTCCAGCCCCTGCGGGAACCCGGGCAGGTCCAGTCCGCCGAACAGGCCGGTCAGCACGTCCCGGACCTTGGCGTTGCCCGCCCACTCGTGGTCGGCCATGTCGCCGATGACCTCGTGGCGGACGGTGGCCTCGGGGTCGAGGGAGTCGTGCTGGGTGAGCACGCCGAGCCGCAGACCGCCGGAGTGGGTGACGCGCCCGGTGTCGGGCTCCTCCAGCTTGGCGAGCATCCGGATCATGGTCGTCTTGCCGTCGCCGTTGCGGCCGACGACGCCGATGCGGTCCCCTTCGGAGACGCCGAGCGACACGCCGTCGAGCAGTGCACGGGTGCCGTACACCTTGCTGACGTTCTCGACATTGACCAGGTTGACGGCCATTTCTCTCCTGCCTGGGGGACGATCGACCCTCCAGGGTAGTCCCGGCCGCGGGCCTCTAGAGCACCGTCGCCCCGGCTGCCGGCCCCGAGGCGGTGCGGACGTCGCGGCAGGTGCCGGACGCCCTCAGCACACCGGCGATGTCCGACGCGGACCTGGCGTCCGGGGCGAGGAAGGCCGTGGTCGGCCCGGAGCCGGAGACCAGCGCGGCCAGCGCCCCCGCGGCGCGCCCGGCCGCGAGGGTGTCGGACAGCTCGGGGAAGAGGGAGAGCGCGGCGGGCTGGAGGTCGTTGGTGACCGCGACGGCGAGCGCGGCGGGGTCGCCCTTGGCGAGGGCGTCGAGGACGGGCTGCGCGGCGACCGGCTCGGGGACGTCCCGGCCCTCGGCCAGGCGGTCGAACTCGCGGAAGACGGCCGGCGTGGACAGGCCCCGCGAGGCCAGTGCGAACACCCAGTGGAAGTCGCCGCCGGTCTCCAGCTCCCTCAGCCTCTCGCCCCGCCCGGTGCCCAGCGCCGCCCCGCCGACCAGACTGAACGGCACGTCGCTGCCCAGCTCGGCGCAGATCTCCAGCAGCTCGGCGCGCGACGCGCCGGTGCCCCACAGGGCGTCGCAGGCGACCAGGGCGGCGGCGCCGTCGGCGCTGCCGCCCGCCATGCCGCCGGCGACGGGGATGTCCTTGGCGATGTGCAGGTGCACGCCGGGCTCGCGGCCGTACCGCTCGGCGAGGGCGAGGGCGGCGCGCGCCGCGAGGTTGGTCCCGTCGAGCGGGACCTGGTCGGCGTCCGGGCCCTCGCAGGTGACGCGCAGGGCGTCGGCGGGGGTCGCGGTGACCTCGTCGTACAGGGAGACGGCGAGGAAGACGTTGGCCAGGTCGTGGAAGCCGTCGGGGCGGGCGGCGCCGACCGCGAGCTGGACGTTGACCTTGGCGGGGACGCGGACCGTCACGCTCACTTGCTCGTCACTCCTTGTGTTCGGCGATACGCGCGAACTCTTCCACGGTCAGCGCCTCTCCGCGCGCCTGCGGCGACACGCCCGCGGCGACGAGGGCGGCCTCGGCGGCGGCGGCCGACCCGGCCCAGCCGGACAGGGCGGCCCGCAGGGTCTTGCGGCGCTGGGCGAACGCGGCGTCGACGACGGCGAACACCTCGCGCTTGGACGCCGTGGTCTTCAGCGGCTCGGTCCGCCGGACGAGTGACACGAGCCCGCTGTCGACGTTGGGCGCGGGCCAGAAGACGTTGCGCCCGATGGCGCCGGCCCGCTTGACCTCGGCGTACCAGTTGGCCTTCACGGACGGCACGCCGTACACCTTCGACCCGGGTCCGGCGGCGAGCCGGTCGGCGACCTCGGCCTGGACCATGACGAGGGTCCGCTCGATGCTCGGGAAGGTGTCGAGCATGTGGAGGAGGACGGGCACGGCGACGTTGTAGGGCAGGTTCGCGACGAGCGCCGTCGGGGCGGGGCCCGGCAGCTCGGTCACGTGCATCGCGTCGGAGTGGACGAGCGCGAACCGGTCGGCGCGCTCCGGCATGCGGGCGGCGACGGTGGCGGGCAGGGCTGCGGCGAGGACGTCGTCGATCTCGACGGCGGTGACCCGGTCGGCGGCCTCCAGCAGGGCCAGGGTGAGCGAGCCGAGACCCGGTCCCACCTCGACCACCACGTCGTCGGGGCGTACCTCGGCGGTGCGGACGATACGGCGGACCGTGTTGGCGTCGATGACGAAGTTCTGGCCGCGCTGCTTGGTGGGGCGCACGCCGAGGGCGGCCGCGAGTTCACGGACGTCGGCGGGGCCCAGAAGGGCGTCGGGGGTGGGGCTGCTCACCCCGCAAGGGTAGCCGGGGGCCGTCGCCGGGCGGCCCGGGGCGGCCGGGCAGCGCGGGTCACCCCCGCAGCCGGGCCCCGCAGTGCGGCCAGGCGCTCGCCCCGCTGCGCACGTACAGCTTCTTGGCCCGGTACGTCTGCTCCGCCGCCGGCGCCTCCTGGGGGCGGCCCTGGCCGCCGAGGCTCTGCCAGGTGGCGGTGTCGAACTGGTACAGGCCCCCGTACGTCCCCGAGGGGTCGACGGCGTCCGGGCGTCCGCCGGACTCGCAGGCGGCCAGCCCCGGCCAGTCCAGGTGGTCGGCGCCCCGCACGGAGACGGGCCGGGGCCGGGTGCCGACCCGCACGACCTGGGGCCGGGGTTCGCGCACCACCTCGGTGTCCAGCCTGCGGGGCTTCTGCCGGACCCCGTTGACCGTGCGCACGGCGTACGTGGTGCGCCGCAGTCCGGGCTGCCCCGCCTGCTCGACGACCTCGGTGCCCCGGGGCAGGGAGGAGTCCTCCGCCCGTTCCTCGGCGAAGGGCAGGGGGTCCTCGCGGACCTCCCTGGTGTCGGTGACGCGCAGCACGGTGACGGTCTGCCCGTCCCGCGGGAAGCCGGCCCCGGGGACGGAGGTGGTGTCCTGGCCGCGCAGGGTGACGCCGGCCTGCTCGACGGCCTCGCGCACGGTCGCGGCGTTGGTACGGATGGTGCGGGCCCGGCCGTCCGCCATGACCGTCACCACGCGTTCGGTACGGACGTCCAGCGCGAGTCCTTCGCGTCCGATGCGCCGGGAGCGGGAGGTGGACAGGTGGGCGCCCTCCGTGCGGACCCCGAACTGCCGCAGCGCCCCCTCGACGGTGTCGGCGGTGGTCCACACCTGGCGCCGGTGCCCGTCGAGGGTGAGCAGGACGGGCCGCCCGTGGCGGACGGCGATCTCGTCGCCGCTGGTGAGCGGCGTGCCGGGGGCGGGCGAGATGACGTCGTGGGCGCCCACCGGGACGCTCTCCCGCGCGAGCAGTTCGGTCACGTCGTCGGCGAAGGTGTGCAGGGTGCGGGACCGGCCGTCGACGGTCAGCTCGACCGCCTTGTCCTCGGCGACGAAGGCGGTGGTGCCGCCGGCGAGGAACGCCACGACCAGGGCCTGCGGCAGCAGCCGGCGCACGGTGCCGTCCGCGCGGCCGGCGTACCGCGCCCGGCGCCGGTGCGCGGCCCGGCCGCCCGCGGCGGGGGCGGACACGCGCGGTGGGCTCTGCCGGGGCAGCGCCGGCCCGGCCGCCTCGTAGGCGGGCCGGTAGGTCTCCCCGTAGGGCAGGGTCGGCGCGCTGTGCACGTCATACGGTTCACAGGTCTCGTACGTCTCGAACTGCGTCTTGCTCACGCCGACACGCTCCAGGGGTCCGGATCGGGCCCCCAGAACCTAGCCGAGCGGCCGTCACTCTCCAAAGCGACGCGACTACGCGGCGTGAGGGATGTGTCAGTAGCCGAAGGCGCGTGCGGTGTTCGCGGCGAGGGCCGCGGCCAGGGTGTCCTCGTCGGTGCCGCGCACGGCGGCCATCGCCCGCACCGTGACGGGCACCAGGTAGGGGGCGTTGGGGCGGCCCCGGTAGGGCACCGGCGTCAGGAACGGCGCGTCGGTCTCCACCAGGATCAGCTCCGTCGGGGCCACCGCGAGGGCGTCGCGCAGGTTCTGGGCGTTCTTGAAGGTGACGTTGCCCGCGAAGGACATGTAGTACCCGGCCTCGGCGCAGATCCCGGCCATCTCCGCGTCGCCCGAGTAGCAGTGGAAGACGGTGCGCTCGGGGGCGCCCTCCTCCTTGAGGACGCGCAGGACGTCGGCGTGGGCGTCCCGGTCGTGGATGACCAGGGCCTTGCCGTGCCGCTTCGCGATCTCGATGTGGGCGCGGAAGGACCGCTCCTGGGCCTCCTTGCCCTCGGGCCCGGTGCGGAAGTGGTCCAGGCCCGTCTCGCCGACGCCCTTGACCTGCGGGAGTGCCGCGAGCCGGTCGATCTCGGCGAGGGCGTCGTCGAGCGCCGCGTCCCCGCCGGCCTGCCGCGCGCCCTGCCGGGACCAGCCGTCGGGATCGCCGTGGACGATGCGCGGCGCCTCGTTGGGGTGCAGGGCGACGGTGGCGTGGACGGCGTCGTGCTCCGCCGCCGTCTCGGCCGCCCAGCGGGAGCCGGCGAGGTCGCAGCCGACCTGGACGACCGTGGTGACGCCGACGGACGCGGCCTTCGCGAGGCCCTCGGCCACCGTGCCCGACTGCATGTCGAGGTGGGTGTGCGAGTCGGCTACCGGTACCCGGAGGGGCTCCGGGAGCGGCGGTGCGGCGTTCTTGTCGGACGCGTTCGAAGGCATGCCCCGATCCTACGGAAGGGGCATGCCTTCGTGGATCGCCGCAGGTCGTGGAGGGGTCAGCTCGCCCTGCGCCGGAGGTGGAGGGCCTGGAGGAGGTCGGACAGGTGCGAGTGCCGGTGCCCGGACGAGACCCCCGGCGCCCCCGGTCCGGGCTGCTCGGGCACCCGCGGGACCTCCAGCGGTCCGGCCGGCGGCACCCGGTGCACGCCGTGCGCGGGGCCGCGCACCGAGGCGACGCGCCCCGGCCGCATGATCCGTACGACGTGGTTGTCGCAGTTGGCGCACGTGGGCCGGCTCAGCGGAGAGGGCACGACGCGGCCGTCCGCCACGTAGCGCACGAACTCGCGGCCGTCGGAGTCCCTGTGGTGCTGTATCTCGAACGACTGCTCCCAGCCGTGCCCGCAGCGCATGCAGGCGAAGGAGTACGACTCGTGGACGACGTCGGTGGCTCCGGCCCGCAGGCCGGGCTGCCCGGTGATCTCGCTCATGCCAGCTCCCGATGTCCGCTGGACGTGGGGAACGGGTACGTCCCCCTTCGTCCAGTGGACGCCTCGCCCGTCGGGAATGCACCGGTCCTGTCGAGTATTGGAACCGTTTTGAGCGTTCCTTGCCCAAGTGCCTTCGGCGGGCGGGCTGGGGCTTTGCCTTGTGGACAGGCTGTTTGCCCACCCATGGGGCGCAGGCGCGCGTGACGCCCGTCCTGCCCGCGCGGGCGCCTCGCGGGCGCCCGCGCCTCCCGCTCTCACGCGCCGGCGTGCTTCGCGGCCACCACCGCGTCGAACACCTCCCGCTTGGGCACGCCCGCGTCGGCGGCCACCGCGGCGATCGCCTCCTTGCGCCGCTCCCCGGCCTCCTCGCGCACCCGCACCCGGCGCACCAGTTCCTCGGCGCCGACCTCCTCGGGCCCGGTGTCCGCGGCGCCCTCGACGACGACGGTGATCTCGCCGCGCACCCCTTCGGCGGCCCACGCGGCGAGCTCGCCCAGTCCGCCGCGCCTGACCTCCTCGTACGTCTTGGTCAGCTCCCGGCAGACGGCGGCCCGCCGGTCGGCGCCGAACACCTCGGCCATCGCGGCGAGGGTGTCGTCGAGGCGGTGCGGCGCCTCGAAGTAGACGAGGGTCCGGCGTTCCGCGGCGACCTCGCGGAGCCGGCCGAGCCGTTCGCCGGCCTTGCGCGGCAGGAAGCCCTCGAAGCAGAACCGGTCGACCGGCAGGCCGGACAGCGCCAGCGCGGTGAGCACGGCGGACGGGCCGGGCACCGCGGTCACCCTGACGTCCCGCTCGACGGCCGCGGCGACCAGCCGGTAGCCCGGGTCGGACACCGAGGGCATGCCGGCGTCGGTCACCAGCAGCACGCGCGCGCCGCCCACCAGCTCCTCGACCAGTTCGGGCGTGCGGGCGGACTCGTTGCCCTCGAAGTACGACACGACGCGCCCCTTGGGCGTCACCCCGAGCGCCTGGGTGAGCCGGCGCAGCCGCCGGGTGTCCTCGGCGGCCACGACGTCGGCGCCGGCGAGTTCCGCGGCGAGCCGGGGCGGGGCGTCCTGGACGTCGCCGATGGGGGTGCCCGCCAGTACAAGGGTTCCAGTCACGTCCCCCATCCTCCCAGGGGTGCGCGGCCGGGGACGCATCCGGACCGGTGAGGGCCGTGCGCGGGACGCGCACAGAACGGTTCCCTACGATGGCGCGGTGACCAGTACCGCGTCCTCCACGGACCTCCGGCAGGACCAGGCCCCGCCCGACCAGGGGCCCGCCTGGCAGCAGCGGCTGCGACGCTTCGGCTACACGGCGAAGGCGCCCTCGGGCGACGTCCGCGACCGGCTGGTGCCGCCGTACACCCGGCCCGGCCCGCGGCTGTGGATCTTCCTCGGCCTGTCGAGGACGGCGGCCGACCGGATCGGGCGCTGGTCGGGCTGGGGCGGTCCGCTGCTGGTCACGCTGCTGGCGGGCGTGCTGCGGTTCTGGAACCTGGGCAGCCCGAAGGCGGTGATATTCGACGAGACGTACTACGCCAAGGACGCCTGGGCGCTGGTCCACCGCGGTTTCGAGGTCAACTGGGACAAGAACGCCAACGACCTGATCCTGAACTCGGGCGGGCACGTACCGATCCCGACGGACGCGGCGTACGTCGTCCATCCGCCGGTCGGCAAGTACGTGATCGGGCTGGGCGAGCTGATGTTCGGGTTCGACCCGTTCGGCTGGCGGTTCATGACGGCGCTGCTCGGCACGCTGTCGGTGCTGCTGCTGTGCCGGATCGGGCGCCGGCTGTTCCGCTCCACGTTCCTGGGGTGCCTGGCGGGCGCGCTGATGGCGCTGGACGGGCTGGCGTTCGTGATGAGCCGCACCGCGCTGCTGGACAGCGTGCTGATGTTCTTCGTGCTGGCCGCGTTCGGCTGCCTGGTCGTGGACCGCGACCGGGCCCGCGCCAAGCTCGCCGCCGCGCTGCCCGTGGACGCCGACGGCCGGGCCCGTCCGGACGCGCACGTGGCCGGGACGCTGCGCCTCGGGTGGCGGCCCTGGCGGCTGGCGGCGGGGGTGATGCTGGGCCTCGCCGCGGCCACCAAGTGGAACGGCCTGTACGTGATGGCGGCGTTCTGCGTGATGGCCGTGCTGTGGGACGTCGGCTCCCGCCGGGTCGCGGGCGCCCGCCGGCCGTACCTGGCGGTCCTGAAGCACGACCTGGGCTGGGCGTTCCTGTCGACCGTGCCGGTGGCCGTCGTCACCTACATCGTGTCCTGGACCGGCTGGATCCTCTCCCCCTCCGACGGCTCCGGCGGCTACTACCGCGACTGGGCGACGGCCGACGGCCGGACCAGCTCCTGGTCGTGGCTGTTCCCGGACTGGTGGCGCAGTCTGTGGCACTACGAGACGCAGGTGTACGAGTTCCACACCCACCTGACGTCGCCGCACACGTACCAGTCCAATCCGTGGAGCTGGATCGTCCTGGGCCGCCCGGTCTCCTACTTCTACGAGTCGCCGGGGGCCGGCACGGACGGCTGTCCGGTCGACGCGGGCGAGAAGTGCGCCCGCGAGGTGCTGGCGATCGGCACGCCGCTGCTGTGGTGGATCGGCTGCTTCGCCCTGCTGTACGTCCTGTGGCGCTGGGCCTTCCGCCGCGACTGGCGCGCGGGCGCCATCGCCTGCGGCCTGGCGGCCGGTTACCTCCCCTGGTTCCTGTACCAGGAGCGCACGATCTTCCTCTTCTACGCCGTCGTCTTCCTGCCCTTCCTGTGCCTGGCGGTGGCGATGCTGCTGGGGGCGGTCGTGGGCAGACCGGGCTGCGGCGACACCCGGCGCGTGGCGGGCGCGACGGGCGCGGGGGTGCTGGTGCTGCTGATCGCGTGGAACTTCATCTACTTCTGGCCGCTCTACACGGGGACGGCGATCCCGATGGAGGAGTGGCGGTCGCGGATGTGGCTCGATACGTGGGTCTGACCCCCCCGGGCTGGATCACGCGGTGTACGTCACGGTCACCGGCGCGGTGTTGTCGGCCACGTCCGGGTCGTCGGGGGTCGGCGGGACGGTGACACTGCCGGCGCCGCCGTCGACGCGCTCGGTGATGCGTACACGCATCATGACGGCGCCGGACGTGAGGACCTCGCACGGATGGGGGTCGCATGGGCCTCCGGGCCGCTCCCGGGGCCGGGGCGCGGCATCACTGTTCGGCCACCAAACGGAAACATCCGTACCATCGGTCACCCCCTGCGCATAGAGTGCCACACACAACTACTTCTGAACGCGTTCAAGTAAGCGCGTGCAGAGCCGACGGGGAGGGGACTGTCCATGGGCAGGGGGGTGAAGGTCGCCGTCATAGGCGGCGTGTTCGCCGTGATGGTGGGCGGGGCCGGCTACGGCGCCTACAACGTCGTGTCGGCGCTGGACGGGGGCGGCGGCTCCGGGGCCGCCGGGGCGTCCGTGAAGACGGGGCCGCCGAGCGGCGACGAGGTGAAGGAGACCGCGGACAAGTTCCTCACCGCCTGGGAGAAGGGCGACGCGACGACGGCGGCCTCGTACACGAACAACGCCGCGATCGCCGGGACGCTGCTCACGGCCTACGGCGAGGACGCCCACATCACCGACGTCGAGATCACGCCCGGCGAGGTGAGCGTGAGCGGGATGACCGTGCCGTTCACGGTGAAGGCGAAGGTCTCCTACGACGGCGCATCCAAGCCGCTGACGTACCGCAGCGAGCTGACCGTGGTGCGCGGGCAGACCACCGGGCGGGCGCTGGTCGACTGGGAGCCGGCCGTCGTCCATCCCCAGCTGAAGGACGGCGACACGCTGGTCACCGAGGAGTCGGCGACGCCGCAGATCCAGGCCGTCGACCGCGACGGCACCGTGCTGACGAAGGAGAAGTACCCCTCGCTCGGCCCGGTCCTCGCCACCCTGCGCGAGAAGTACGGCGCCAGGGCGGGCGGCACGCCGGGCGTGGAACTGGCGATCCGGCACACCACGACCCAGGCCCCGGACACCCCGCTGCTCACGCTGACCGAGGGCAGCCCCGGCAAGCTGCCGACGACGCTCAGCGCGAGCGTGCAGGCGGCCGCCGAGCGGGCCGTCGGCAGGTACGACGAGTCCTCCGTGGTCGCCGTCAAGCCCAGCACCGGTGAGGTGCTGGCCGTCGCGAACAACCGCGCGGACGGCTTCAACGCCGCCTTCCAGGGCAGGGTCGCCCCCGGCTCCACCATGAAGATCATCACGGCCGCCATGCTCATCGACAACGGCGTGACCTCGATGAACGGCCCGGCGCCCTGCCCGGACACGGCGACCTGGCAGAGCCAGACCTTCAAGAACCTCACCAACATGAAGCCCGACATGGGCGCCACGCTCGCCGGCGACTTCCTGCGGTCCTGCAACACGGGCTTCATCAAGCTCATCGACGAGGACCCGCTCACCGACTCGTCGCTGACGCAGGAGGCCCAGGAGCGGTTCGGGCTGGGCCGGGACGACTGGCAGACCGGCATCGTCTCCTTCGACGGCAGCGTCCCCGCCGTCAGCGGCCCCGACCGCGCGGCGGGCGCCATCGGCCAGGGCCAGGTCCAGATGAACCCGCTGAACATGGCCTCGGTGACGGCGACCGCCGTCACCGGCGAGTTCCGCCAGCCGTACCTGGTGTCGCCGGAGCTGGACGGCCGGCAGCTGGCCACCGCCAAGGGGCTGCCGCAGGGCACCGCCTCCCAGCTCAAGCAGATGATGCGGCTCACCGCCACCCAGGGCACCGCCGCGAACGCCATGTCCGGGCTCGGCGGCGACATCGGCGCCAAGACCGGCTCGGCCGAGGTCGACGGGAAGGCCACGTCCGACAGCTGGTTCACCGGCTTCCGTGACGACGTCGCGGCGGCGGCCATGGCCCAGCAGGGCGGCCACGGCGGTGACGCGGCCGGTCCGATCGTGGCGGACGTGCTGCGGGCAGGCGGCTGAGCACGGCCCGCCGGACGGACACCCTAGGGTGGTCGCCGTCGTGGCAAGGGTGCGGCAGCAGGGGCCCGGAGTTCTCCGGGCGACGCGGAGGAACGGGACACGAGTGGGCAGCAGAAGGGCCGTCGCCGGGCGACGGAGGACGAGACCGGCCGTGGTCGGCGGGGTGGTCGCCGTGGTCGTGGGCGCGGGAGTCGGCGCGTGGGCGCTGTACGGCGGCGGCGCGGCGGCCGAGGAGACCGGGCGCACCACGTCCGCCGCGGCCGAGGAGAAGGCGCGGACCGGCCCGCTGACGGCGGCCGAGGTCACCGCGGCGTCCCAGCGGTTCCTCACGGCCTGGCAGCGCGGCGACGTCGCCGGCGCGGCCGCCGCGACCGACGACGCCGCGGCCGCCACGGCCCTGCTCACCGGCTGGACGAAGGACGCCCGGATCACGGGCGCGACCTTCACTCCGGGCGCCCCGGCCGGCGCCGAGGTGCCGTTCTCCGTCAAGGCGACCGTGGCCTACGAGGCCGGGACGCGGAACGGCACCTCCCGGTCCGGCGGGATCAGCGTGCCGCTCGCCTACGACAGCGCGCTGACCGTCGTCCGGCGGGCCGGCGACGGGGCACCGCTCGTCGACTGGCACGCCTCGGTCGTCCACCCCGAGCTGAAGGACGGCGACCGGCTGGTCACCGGCGAGGCCGGAACGCCCCCGGTCAAGGCCCTGGACCGCGACGGCGGGGAGATCACCGCCGCGACGTACCCGTCGCTCGGCACCGTCCTGGACGGTCTGCGCGAGAAGTACGGCAAGAAGGCCGGCGGCACGGCGGGCATCGAACTGCGTGTGGTCCGCGGCGAGAAGTCGAAGGCCGCGAAGGCGTCCGACAAGACCCTGCTGGAGCTCAGCGAGGGCACGCCGGGCACCGTGCGGACCACCCTGGACCCCGGCCTCCAGGCCGCCGCCGAGCGGCAGGTGGCGGGCAAGGCGCGGGCGTCGGTCGTGCTGCTGCGCGCCTCGACGGGGGAGATCCTCGCGGTCGCCAACGGCAGCCACGGCTTCAACACCGCCTTCCAGGGCTCCCTCGCCCCCGGCTCCACCATGAAGGTCGTCACCGCCTCGCTGCTCATCGAGAAGGGCCTCGCGTCGGCCGACAAGCAGCACCCGTGCCCGAAGTACTTCAGCTACGGCGGCTGGAAGTTCCAGAACGACGACGAGTTCGAGATCAAGAACGGCACGTTCAAGGCCAGCTTCGCCCGGTCCTGCAACACCGCCTTCATCAGCCAGGCCCCGGAGCTGGAGAACGACGACCTGACCAAGCAGGCCCAGGAGGTCTTCGGCCTGTCGAGGAACGACTGGGCGATCGGCGTGCCCAGCTTCGACGGCTCGGTGCCGGTGCAGAGCGCGGCGCCGATGGCCGCCTCCCTCATCGGGCAGGGCGGGGTGCGGATGAACCCGCTGAACATGGCGTCGGTGTCGGCGACCGTGCGCACGGGCACCTTCCACCAGCCGTACCTGGTGGACCCGTCGGCCGACGGGCGCAGGACCGCCACGGCGTCCCGCACGATGTCCGCGTCGACGCTCGGGCAGCTGCGCGAGCTGATGTCCTACACGGCCACGAACGGTACGGCGGCCGAGGCGATGGCCGGGATGAGCGGTGAGACCGGCGCCAAGACGGGGTCCGCGGAGGTCGACGGCCAGGACAAGCCCAACGGCTGGTTCACCGCGTACCGGGGCGACCTGGCGGCGGCGGGCGTGGTCCAGCAGGGCGGCCACGGCGGTGACACCGCGGGGCCCATCGTGGCGGCGCTGCTGAAGGCGGGCGGCTGAGCCGACGCCTCCGGTGAGCTGCCGGTTCCGGCGGGCGTCCGGACGGGGCGCGCGGGGCGGCCGGGCGGCGGCACGTGGCGGCGGCGCGCCGGGGCGGCCGGGCAGGAGCAGGCGGGGGGGGCGGCCGGGCGGCGGTCCCCTCAGTGCGGCACCGGCTCGGCCGCCGTGGCGTAGGTGCGGCTCAGGAACCGGATGAGCGCCTTGGTCTCGAACTGGACGACCGAGCACCCCTGCGGGGAGTGGAACTCGACGACCGTCTGCACCCGCCCGCAGGGCCACACCCGCACCTCCCCGCTTCCCGTGGGTGCCCGCAGGCCCCGTTCCAGCAGGTCCCGGGAGAAGCTCCATTCGCGCGCGACAGGGCTCCGGCCCCGGCCGGGCAGGCCCACGCACACCGAGCGCGGGTCGTGGTCGGGGTCGTAGCGCAGCACGACCGGTATGGCGCCGCCGTCGTCCTCCTCGGGGAGGTCCGCGTCCGTGAGGATGTGGGCTCGTGCGTACTGTTCGACAACGGACATCGGATCGCCCCTCACGCTCTGTCACCGGTGTGGAAGCTCTGCCCCTACCCCTCATCAAATGTCCCATATTTTCCGAATGACACATTTTGAGGGAGTGTCACCCCGCGCCGCCCCCGCGCCGCACGGTCGCCTATCTCACAACTGAGATGACGAGCCCCTCGCTCTTGCAAGAGGTTCGCAACAAGCCTCTATCATCGACCCGTGCATGTACCTGACGGATTCATCAACGCCCCGACCTCCGCCGTGACCGGAGTCGTCGCCGCCGGCGCCATCGCGGTGAGCCTGCGCGGTGCGCGGCGCGAGCTGGACGAGCGCACGGCGCCCCTGGCGGGCCTGGTCGCGGCGTTCATCTTCGCGGTGCAGATGCTGAACTTCCCCGTCGCCGCGGGGACCAGCGGGCATCTGCTCGGCGGCGCGCTGGCCGCGATACTCGTGGGTCCCTACACGGGGATCCTGTGCGTCTCCGTCGTCCTGCTCATGCAGGGCATCCTCTTCGCGGACGGCGGTTTGACCGCGCTCGGCGTGAACATCACCGACATGGCGATCGTCACGACGGTCGTCGCCTACGCCCTCTTCCGGGGCCTGGTGAAGGTCCTGCCGCGCACCCGCCGGTCGGTCACCGTCGCCTCCTTCGTCGCCGCGCTCGTCTCCGTCCCGGCCGCCGCCCTCGCCTTCACCCTCCTGTACTGGATCGGCGGCACCACCGACGTCTCCATCGGCAAGGTCGCCACCGCGATGATCGGCGTCCACGTCCTCATCGGCATCGGCGAGGCCGCGATCACCGCGCTAACCGTCGGCGCCGTCATCGCCGTACGACCGGACCTCGTGCACGGCGCGCGCGGGCTCCAGCAGCGGCTGAAGCTGCGCGTGAACGGTGAACTCGTCGACGCCCCCGCCGCCGAGCCGGCCCCCGCGCCCGCCGCCGCCCGCTCGCCGCGCAAGGTGTGGATCACCGGCCTGGTCGCCTCCCTGGTCCTCGCCGGGTTCGTCAGCTTCTACGCCTCCGCGAACCCCGACGGCCTGGAGAAGGTCGCCGCCGACAAGGGCATCGACGAGAAGGCCGAGGAGCACGCGAACGCCGACTCCCCGCTCGCCGACTACGGCGTGAAGGACATCGCGAACGCCCGCGTCTCCGGCGGCCTCGCGGGCGTCATCGGCGTCGGCGTCACCGTCGTCGCGGGCAGCGCGGTGTTCTGGGCGGTGCGCAGGCGGCGCGGCGACGACACCTCCCCGAGCAGCACGACGACCGGCACCACCAGCGGCACGAGCGTCTGAGATGGGCGCCGGGCACGCGCACAGGCTCTACCGGCACGGGCACTCCCCCGTGCACGGTCTGCCGCCGCACACCAAGCTCGCGGCGGCCTTCGCCTTCGTCGTCGTCGTGGTGTCGACGCCGCGCGAGGCGATGTGGGCCTTCGGCCTGTACGCCGCCCTGCTGGCCACGGTGGCGTACGCGGCCCGCGTCCCGGCCGGGTTCCTGCTCAAGCGGCTGCTGATCGAGGTGCCGTTCGTCGCGTTCGCGGTGCTGATGCCGTTCGTGGCGGAGGGCGAGCGGGTCGGCGTCCTCGGCATGTCGCTGAGCGTCAGCGGTCTGTGGGGCGCCTGGAACGTGCTGGCCAAGGGCACGCTGGGCGTCGCCGCGTCCGTCCTCCTCGCCTCCACCACCGAGCTGCGTGAACTGCTGCTCGGCCTGCAACGGCTGAAGCTGCCGCCGCTGCTCGTGCAGATCGCGTCCTTCATGATCCGCTACGGCGACGTCATCACCGACGAGATGCGGCGGATGCGGATCGCCCGCGAGTCGCGGGGCTTCGAGGCGAGGGGCGTCCGGCACTGGGGCGTGCTGGCCAAGTCCGCCGGCGCCCTGTTCATCCGCTCCTACGAGCGCGGCGAGCGCGTCCACCTGGCCATGGTCAGCCGCGGGTACGCCGGTTCGATGCCGGTCATCGACGAGGTGACCGCGTCCCGGGCGCAGTGGTCGTACGCACTGACCCTCCCGTGTGCGGCACTGGTCGTCTGTCTGCTGGGATGGATGCTGTGACAGCTTCTCTGGAGGTCTCCGGCCTCGCCTTCGCCTACCCCGACGGGCACCAGGCCCTCTTCGGCGTGGACTTCTCCGTCGCCCGCGGCGAGCGGGTCGCGCTGCTCGGCCCGAACGGCGCCGGCAAGACGACCCTCGTCCTCCACCTCAACGGCATCCTGTCCGGCGGCACCGGCACGGTCACCGTCGCCGGGCTGCCCGTGGACAAGCGGAACATGGCGGAGATCCGCCGCCGGGTCGGCATCGTCTTCCAGGACCCCGACGACCAGCTCTTCATGCCGACCGTGCGCGAGGACGTGGCCTTCGGACCGGCGGCGGCCGGGCTGAAGGGACCCGAACTGGAGGCGCGTGTGGACCGGGCGCTCGGCCTGGTCGGCATGGCCGCCTTCAAGGACCGGCCCCCGCACCACCTCTCCTTCGGCCAGCGGCGCCGGGTCGCGGTCGCGACGGTGCTCGCCATGCAGCCGGAGATCCTGGTCCTGGACGAACCGTCCTCCAACCTGGACCCCGCCTCCCGCCGTGAACTCGCCGACATCCTGCGCTCCCTCGACGTCACGGTCCTGATGGTCACCCACGACCTGCCCTACGCCCTGGAGCTGTGCCCCCGCGCGCTGGTCCTCAGCGACGGTGTGATCGCGGCGGACGGCCCGACCGGCGACCTGCTCTCCGACGACGCGCTGATGCGCGCCCACCGTCTGGAACTGCCCTTCGGCTTCGACCCGCGTTCGGTGACGACGGGTACGTGAGGAATCACGGGCGGTCGGTGGCTGTTGCACCCACTGCCGCGGGCGACGGGCCCGACAGGCCCGGGGTATCGGGAAGGGACACAGGACAGTGGGCGCGAGCGTGGACGTGCACGGCACAGTCGCCGGGGGCTTCGAGCCGGTCAGGGACGCGTTCGCACGGAACTTCGCGACGCTCGGGGACCGGGGCGCGGCGGTCGCCGTCTACCGGGACGGGCGCAAGGTCGTCGACCTGTGGGGCGGCACGCGCGACATCGACGGCACCGAGCCGTGGCGCCGGGGCACCGCCCAGGTCGTGCGCTCGGCGACGAAGGGCGTCGCCGCCGCCGTACCGCTGCTGCTGCACCAGCGCGGGGAGCTGGACCTGGACGCGCCGGTGGGCGAGTACTGGCCGGAGTTCAAGGCGCACGGCAAGGAGCGGGTGCTGGTCCGGCACATCCTGAACCACCGGGCCGGGCTGCCGGTGCTGGACCGGCCGCTCACCCCCGAAGAGGCCCTCGACCCGCTGCGCGGACCCGAGGCCGTCGCCGCCCAGGCACCCGTCTGGGAGCCGGGCACCGACCACGGCTACCACGCGCTGACCTACGGCTGGCTGCTCGACGAGCTGGTGCGCAGGGTGACGGGCGGACGGAGCACGGGCGAGTGGATCGCCGCCGAGATCGCCCGCCCGCTGGGCCTGGACCTGTGGCTCGGCCTGCCCGCCGAGGAGGAGGCCGCGGGCCGCGCCGGGCGGGTCGGCCGCGTCGAGGAACCCGAGCCCTCCGGCGGCGGACTGCGCCTGCGTCCCAAGCGCTCCGTCACCGAGGCGTACGAGGACCCCGGCTCCCTCACCCGCCGCGCCTTCGCCGCGATCACGCCGTTCCCCGACCAGAACGACCCGGCGTACCGGGCGTCGGCCCTCCCGGCGACCAACGGCATCGCGACGGCCGACGCACTGGCCCGCTTCTACGCGGCGCTGATCGGCGAGGTCGACGGCGTGACGCGGTGCGTACGGCTGTTCGAGGCGGAGACGGCGGCACGCGCCCGCGCCGAGGAGTCGGCGGGCCCGGACCGGGTGCTGGTCGTGGGCACCCGCTTCGGCCTCGGCTACATGCTGCACGGCAGCGCGTCCCCGTTCCTGTCACCCGGCTCCTTCGGGCACCCGGGCCGCGGCGGCGCCCTCGGCTTCGCCGACCCGGAGACGGGGATCTCCTTCGGCTACGTCACCAACGGCTTCCGCAGGACCGTGACGGCCGACCCGCGGGCCCAGGCGCTGGTACGGGCGGTGCGGGCGTCGCTCGACGCGGGCTGAGACCCGGCTCAGACGTGGATCGGGTGGGAGATCCTGCCCGACGCGTCGTCGATCTCGCTGTGCGCCTTGGTGAGCAACTGCATCGCGAGCTCGTTCAGCGCCCGCGCACCGGCGACCTCCTCCCCGACCCGGGGCTGCTGGGAGTCCACCCGGTGACGGCTGGCATGGCCGTGCGCCCGCACCTCCGTGCCGTCGGGCAGCCGCACCATCGCGACCGCGCGCGTGTGCTGGTCGTCCTCCATGAACTCCAGCTCCACATGCCATCCCACAGCGGTGTGCATCATGACGATCACCTCCGGAACACCTCCTTCCAGGGTGCTCCTCGTCGCCGCCGCCCGCACTATCCCGACGACCAGGAACCCCGCCGCCGCGGCGGCGGACGCGTGTCGGTGATCCGGTGGGCGACGGCGTTCCAGCCGGCGTGCGTGACCGCGGCGAGCAGGACGGGGGCGGTGACCACAGAGGTCACGCGGAGGGCTCGCGCACGTCCACGAGGGCGGCACCGGCGGTGGCGACGAGGTCCTTGGGGGCCATCGGGAAGACGGCGTACGGCGTGCCGGCGGCGGCCCACACGGTCTCGTGCGCGAGCAGGGACCGGTCGGCGAGCACCCGGGTCCTGCTGCGGTGCCCGAAGGGCGGCACTCCGCCGATGGCGTAGCCGGTGGTCTCCCGCACGACGTCGGCCTTGGCCCGGGTGACCTTCTCGACGCCGAGTTCCTCCCGGACCCGCTCCACGTCGACGCGGGAGGCCCCGTCCATGAGGACCAGCACGGGCACCCCGTCCGCGGCGAAGATCAGCGACTTGCAGATCTGACTGAGCTCGCACCCGATGGCGGCGGCGGCCTCGGCGGCGGTCCGCGTGGCCTCCGGGAACCGCCGCACCTGCCCGACCAGGTCGTCCAGCCCGAGCCCACGCAGGGCGTCGGCGAAACGGGGGTGGGCCGCGGAGGCCCCGGAAACATCGTCTGTCGTCGTCATGCCCGGCACCGTAGCGGTACGTGCAGCGTGCATGCGAGCAGGTTCGCACCGGGCCCGCACACAGCGGGGCCGGTGAGGGCCGTCCCGTCCCCACGGGGCCCTCACCGGCCGGTCCGGGTCAGGTGCGCGCCGGCACCCGGTCCTCGTCGGGGTCGGTGCGCCTGCCGTCGGCGGCCGTGCGCAGGCCCTCGCCCTCGACGTCCACGTTGGGCAGGGCGCGGTCCAGCCACTTCGGCAGCCACCAGGCCTTCTTGCCGAGCAGCGCGAGGACGGCCGGGACGATGGCCATGCGGACGACGAACGCGTCGAAGAAGACGGCGATCGCCAGGCCGAAGCCGATCATCTTGACCATGGACTCGCTGGAGCCGATGAAGCCCGCGAAGACCGCCATCATGATGACCGCCGCCGCCGTCACCACCCGCGCGCCGTGCCGGAATCCGGTGACGACGGCCTGGTTCGGCTTCTCGCCGTGGACGTACGCCTCCCGCATGCGGGTGACCAGGAAGACCTCGTAGTCCATCGCCAGGCCGAAGACGACACCCACCATGAAGATCGGCATCATCGACATGACCGGGCCGGTCTCCTCGACGCCCATCAGGCCGGACAGCCAGCCCCACTGGAAGACCGCGACGACCGCGCCGAGCGCCGCCATGACGGAGAGCAGGAAGCCGAGGGCCGCCTTCAGCGGGACCAGGATCGAGCGGAAGACCACGATCAGGAGGAGGAAGGCCAGGCCGACGACCAGGACCAGGTAGGGCAGCAGCGCGTCGTTGAGCTTCTGGCTGACGTCGATGTTCATCGCCGTGGAGCCGGTGACCAGGGTCTGGGCGCCGGTGTCCGCCTCGATGCCGCCGCCCGCGTCACGGATGGCGTGCACCAGGTCCTCGGTCTGCACGGAGGACGGCTTGGAGTCCGGGATCACGGTGATCGTCGCGGTGTCGCCGGCCTTGTTGGGCGCGGGCGGGGTCACCGCCACCACGCCGTCCAGGCCCTTGATCTGGTCGGAGACGTCGGTGAACGCTTCCTTCGGGGCGTCGCTGTCCTTCGCGTCCACCACGACCATCAGCGGACCGTTGAAGCCGGCGCCGAAGCCCTCCGACAGCAGGTCGTACGCCCGGCGCTGCGTCGTGGACGTCGGCTGGGAGCCGTCGTCGGGCAGACCGAGTTCGAGGGAGGTCGCGGGTATCGCGGCGGCGCCGAGGCCGAGGACGCCGAGCAGGAGCACGGCGACGGGCCGGCGGACGACGAAGCTCGCCCAGCGGGTGCCCATGTTGACCTTGGCGGGCTTGCCGGCCTCGTTCCGCCGCGCGGCGCGGGCGCCGCCCAGCAGCTTGCTCTTCTCACCGGCCGGCTTGACCCGGCGGCCCGCGTAGCCGAGCAGCGCGGGGATCATCGTGAGGGCGATCAGGACCGCGATGGCGACCGTGCCGGCCGCCGCGACGCCCATCTTGGTCAGCATCGGGATGTTGACGACCGCCAGTCCCACCAGCGCGATGACCACGGTGAGGCCGGCGAAGACGACGGCCGAGCCCGCGGTGCCGACGGCCCGGCCGGCCGCCTCCTCGCGCTCGCGGCCCTCGGCGAGTTCCGCGCGGTAGCGGGAGACGATGAACAGGGCGTAGTCGATGCCGACCGCGAGGCCGATCATCATCGCCAGGATCGAGGTCGTGGAGCCCAGCTCCAGCGCGCTCGCCAGCGCGGTGATCGTCGAGACGCCGATGCCGACGCCGATCAGCGCGGTGAGCAGCGGCAGTCCGGCGGCGACCAGTGAGCCGAAGGTGATGACGAGGACGACGGCGGCGACCGCGATGCCGATGACCTCGGTGGCGCCGGTCTCCGGGACGGCCTGGAGCGCGTCACCGCCGATCTCGACGGTCAGCCCGGCGTCCCGCGCCTGCTGCGCGGCGTCCTCCAGGGCGTCCTTGGTGGACTCCTCCAGCTCCATGCCGGAGACGTCGTACCGCACCGAGGCGTAGGCGATCGTGCCGTCCTTGCTGACGGCCTTGCCCTGGTAGGGGTCGGCGACGGAGGCGACCTCGGAGCCGTCCGACAGCTCGTGGACGGTCTTCTCCACGGTCGCCTTGTTGCCGGCGTCCGTCATCTTCTCGCCGGCCGGTGCCTTGAAGACGACGCGTGCGGTCGCCCCGTCGGCGCTCTGGCCCGGGAAGCGCTGTTCGAGCAGGTCGAAGGCCTTCTGCGCCTCCGTGCCGGGGATGGAGAAGGACGAGTTGCCGGCGGGCGGGGCGCTGGCCGCGCCGACACCGGCGAGGGTCAGCAGCGCCACCCATATCAGGGCGACGAAGTGCCGTCGCCGGAAGGCGAGCCGGCCGAGTTTGTAGAGGAATGTGGCCACGAGGGCGTACTCCCGGTCAGGTCGTGAGGTCTTCAGGGCAGGGGTGATCAGCCCGACGACGTGAGCGGTGACGTCAGGTGGGGCTCACACGGGGCTCAGGTGGGGCCTGGCCGAGGGACGTGTGTCAGGAGACGGGGACGCCGAGGGCGGGGAGGATCACGGCGTCGATGTAGGAGGTGAGGAACGCCCGGGTGGGCGGCTGGTCGTCGAGCAGCGTGCGGGTGGCGAAGCCGCCGACGAGCATGTGCACGAGGAAGTCCAGCGCCGGACAGTCCGGTCTGACCTCGCCCCGGTCGACCGCGCGTTGCAGCAGCCGCCGGAACTCCGCCATCTCCGGTTCGATGAGCTGTTCCCGGAACGCCTGGCGCAGGTCCGGATTCTGGTGGAGCGCCATGGCCACACCCCGCATCAGCGCGGAGTTCTGTTCCATGGTGCAGTCGTCCTCGCGGGCCATCAGGGCGTGCAGGTCACCGCGGAGGGTGCCGGTGTCGATCTCGCCGATCTGGCCGGGCTTGCCGTGCCGGATGGCCTTGACGACCAGCTCGGGCTTGCCGCCCCACTGCCGGTAGAGCGTCGCCTTGCTGGACCGGGTGCGGGCGGCCACGGCGTCCATGGTGAGGGCGTCGTAGCCGACTTCCCGGA
Source organism: Streptomyces sp. NPDC048185 (assembly GCF_043202495.1). NCBI lineage: Bacteria > Bacillati > Actinomycetota > Actinomycetes > Kitasatosporales > Streptomycetaceae > Streptomyces > Streptomyces sp. NPDC048185. The sequence goes on along the minus strand of NZ_JBIDAN010000006.1, from coordinate 331,572 downwards.
GCAGGTCGAGCACGGCGCCGTACAGCTCCGCCTCGCGCTCGGGAGTGATCCGACTGCGGCGCGCGGTGGCGACGTCGGTCATCTCGCTCTCCCCCTCTCCGTTCAGAACGACACCGTTTCGTACGTGTCGAATGTACACCGAGCCACTAGCGAAACGAAACTGTTTCGTTCGTGTTGTGGGTCACGGTTGTCAGCTCCCCATAAGTTGCCGGTGCCCAGCCCGCGGCAAAGCATGGGATGGGTGAGTTATCTGCGCCTTCCCCACCTCAGCGGCGACCGGCTGTGCTTCGTGGCCGAGGACGACCTCTGGCTCGCCGACCTCGACGGTCCGGGCCACGCCCGGCGGCTCACCGTGGACCGCACCAAGGCGGGCCACCCACGCTTCTCGCCCGACGGCCGCCACATCGCCTACACCAGCTGGCGCACCCTCGCGCCGGAGGTCCACCTCGTGCCGGTGGACGGCGGGCCCGGACGCCGGCTCACCCACTGGGGCGGCTTCGACACCCGCGTCTGCGGCTGGACGCCCCCCGACCCCGACGGCAGCAGCAGCGTCCTCGCCGTCGCCTCCCACGGCGAACCCTTCTCGCACCTGACCTGGGCCTACAAGATCTCCCTCGACGGCGACCCCGGCCGCAAACTCCCCTGGGGCCCGGTCGCCGACATCCAGGCCGCCGACCTCGACGGCGAGCGCAGGACACTCCTGCTCACCGGCACCCCGCCGCACGAACCCGCCTCCTGGAAGCGCTACCGGGGCGGCGCCACGGGCCGGCTGTGGCTGCACGGGCAGCGGCTGCTCGCCGACCTGGGCGGGCACATCGACTCCCCCATGTTCACCGGCGGCCGGATCGCGTTCCTCTCCGACCACGAGGGCGTCGGCAACCTCTACTCGTGCGCCCACGACGGCTCCGACCTGCGCCGTCACACCGACCACGACGCCTTCTACGCCCGGCACGCCGCCGGCGACGGCACCCGCGTGGTCTACCAGTGCGCCGGTGACCTGTGGATCGTCGACGACCTGTCGTCCGGCTCGGCGCCGCGCCGCCTCGACGTCCGGCTGAGCGGGCCGCGCGCGGGACGGCGCACCTACCAGGTGCCCGCCGCGCAGAACGTGGGCGGCATCTCCGTCGACGAGACGGGCCGCGCGAGTGCCGTCGTCGTCCGCGGCAGCCTGTACTGGCTCACCCACCGCGACGGCCCGGCGCGCACCATCGCCGACACCCCGGGCGTCCGGGTCCGGCTCCCCGAGATGGTCGGGGCCAGCGGACGGGTCGCGTACGTGACGGACGCGGACGGCGAGGACGCCGTCGAGCTCTCCTACCTCCCGCGGGCGACGGGCGGCCGGGCACCCCGGAGGCTGGCCTCCGGCAGGCTCGGCCGGGTGCTGGAGCTGGTCTCGGACCCGGCGGGCGAGCGCCTCGCCGTCGCCTCGCACGACGGGCGGCTGCTGCTGCTCGACGTCTCGGAGGAGACGGAGGCCGCGGCGGCACTGGAGGACATCGGCGGCGCGGACACCGGCCCGGACCCGAACGGCGACACCGCGGCCAGCGACACGGACGCGAGCGCGGAGACCGCGGGCGCGGACGCGGACCCGAGCGCGGAGACCGCGGACGCCGACGCGGACCCGAGCGCGGAGACCGCGGACGCCGACGCGGCCCCGAACATCGACCCCGCGGGCACCGGCACGGACCCGAGCCGCGGGGCCGCGGAGGGCGTCGGCCCGGACCGCACCACCGCCGGCGGCGTCGTCACCGAGCTGGTCCGGTCGGACAACGGCCCGGTCCGCGACCTCGCCTTCTCCCCCGACGGGGCCTGGCTGACCTGGTCCCACCCGGGGATCGGGCGGTCGTTGCGGCAGATCAAGATGGCCCGCATCGACGGAGCGGACGGGCCGGTCGTCGTCGACGTGACCAACGGCCGCTTCGAGGACGAGAACCCGGTGTTCACCAGCGACGGCCGCTACCTCGCGTTCCTGTCCTGGCGCGGCTTCGACCCGGTGTACGACGTGCACACCGGGGACCTGTCCTTCCCGCTGGGCTGCCGCCCCTACCTGGTGCCGCTGTCGTCGGCGACCCCTTCGCCCTTCGCCCTCAACCCGGAGGGCCGCCCGGCCGCCGGCGGCCTGGACCCGCTGGAGGACGAGGCCGGCGAGGGCGGCCCGGTGACCGTGGAGGCGGAGGGCCTGGAGGCGCGGGTGACGCCGTTCCCGGTGACCGCCTCCAAGTACTCGGCGCTGCACCCGGTCGCCGGCGGCGGCCTGGTCTGGCTGCGCTGGCCGATCTCGGGCGCGCTCGGCGAAACCTTCGCCAACCCGGACGACCCGAGCGAGCGCCCCACCCTGGAGCACTTCAGCCTCGCCAAGGCGAAGAAGTCCGAGCTGGTCAACCACCTCGACTGGTTCCGGGTCAGCGGCGACGGCACCCGGCTGGTCGTGCTCGACGAGGGCGACCTGCGCGCCGTACCGGCGACCGAGCCGGGCGACGGCGACTCGACCACCTGGATCGACCTGCGCCGCATCCTGCACGAGGTCGACCCGCCCGCCGAGTGGCGCCAGGCGTACGAGGAGGCCGGCCGTCTGATCCGCGCCTACTTCTGGGACCCGGGCATGTGCGGCATCGACTGGGACGGGGTGCTGGCGCAGTACCGCCCGTTGGTCGAACGGGTCGCCTCCCCCGACGAGTTCGCCGACCTGCTCCGCGAGGTCCTCGGCGAACTGGGCACCTCGCACGCCTACGTCGCCGCCGCCCGCCGCAACGAGGGCCCGGCGCACTACCAGCGCTGGCAGGGCCTGCTCGGCGCCAACTTCGTGTGCCGGGAGGGCCGCTGGATCGTCAAGCGGATCCTGCCCGGCGACTCGTCCGACTCCAAGGCCCGCTCCCCGCTGGCCGGCACGGGCATCCGCGAGGGCGCCGCCCTCACCCACGTGGACGGCCGCCCGGTCGACCCGGTGGCGGGCCCCGCCCCGCTGCTCGCCGGCGCGGGCGGTACGACCGTGGAACTCACCTTCGCACCGGCCGGAAACGGTCCGGGCCCCGCCCGCCGGGTCGCCGTCGTCCCGCTCGTCGAGGAGCGCCCGCTGCGTTACCAGGACTGGGTGACCAAACGCCGGGAGGTGGTACGGCGGTTGAGCGACGGACGCTGCGGCTACCTGCACATCCCCGACATGGGCGGCTCCGGCTGGGCCCAGTTCAACCGCGACCTGCGCATGGAGGTGTCCCGGCCCGCGCTCATCGTGGACGTGCGCGGCAACGCGGGCGGGCACATCAGCGAACTGGTCATCGAGAAACTGACGCGCACCATCCTGGGCTGGGACCTGACGCGCGACGCCCAGCCGGTGTCGTACACGTCCAACGCCCCGCGCGGGCCGGTGGTGGCGCTCGCGGACGAGGCGACGTCCTCCGACGGCGACATGATCACGGCCGCGTTCAAACTGCTGCGGCTCGGCCCGGTGGTCGGACAGCGCACCTGGGGTGGAGTCGTCGGCATGACCGGCCGGCACCGCCTCGGCGACGGCACGGTGATCACGGTGCCGATGAACGCGGCCTGGTTCGACGCCTACGGCTGGTCCGTGGAGAACTACGGCGTCGCCCCCGACGTCGAGGCGCTGCGCACCCCCCTGGACTGGGCGGAGGGCCGCTACCCGGTGCTCGACGAGGCCGTACGGCTCGCACTGGAGCTGCTGGAGGCCAACCCGCCCACCACACCCCCCGGTTACGACGCCGTGCCGGACCGGTCCCGGCCGCCGCTGCCGCCACGGAGCTGACGGCGGGGGCGGAGGAAACGCCCGGGCACGCGCGAAGGCGCCCTCCGTACGACGGAGGGCGCCTCCTGCGCTCAGGGGCTACGCGTCAGGCGTCGTAGCTCTCCTCGAAACGCTCGTCGGCGTCCCGGCGGCGCGAGGACGGGTCCATCTCGTCCTCGTCGCGACGGCGGTCGCGGTTGTGCATCTGGTCCTTGGCCTGGTCGGCGCGCTGCTTGCCCTGCTCGGCACGCTGCTTGCCCTGCTGCTGCATGCGCTCGGCCTTGTCCTGGAACTGGTCCTTGATACCCATGTGGGTTCACTCCTGTGGTCTTTCGGGCCGGCCGGATCGGCCGGGCCCGATCAGATTCACACGGGCGGTGACCCTGCGCATGTCGATCAGTGACGTTCCGTAGCCGAGGCCGTCCGGTGCTGTTCGTCGGCCGCTCCCCCCGCCCCGACCAGCCCCGTGCGCATGCCGTTCAGCCGGTCCGCGAAGCGCCGCATCTCGCGCTGGCCGACGGTGCCGATGACCGCCGGCAGGTACCCGCGCACGCCCTGCATGCCGCGCAGCCACCACTGCCCGTAGACGTGGCTCGACCGCCGCTCGACGCCCTCCACGAGCCGGTCCACCGCCGGGCCCAGCGGATACGTCTTGTTCGACGGCCACGGCAGCCGCTGCCGCAGCTCCCGCATGACGTCGTCCTGGTCGGCGCCGCGCACCATGTCGGTGTCGGTCCAGGACAGGTAGCCGACGCCGACCTTCACGCCCCGGTGGCCGACCTCGGCGCGCAGGCTGTGCGCGTACGCCTCCACACCGGACTTGGAAGCGCAGTAGGCCGTCATCATCGGCGCGGGCGTGATGGCGGCCAGGGACGCGATCTGGAGCAGGTAGCCGCGGCTCTCCACCAGCGCCGGCAGGAAGGCGCGGGCCGTCACCGCCGAGCCGATCAGGTTGACCTCGATGACCCGCCGCCAGGACTCCGGGTCGGAGTCGGCGAACGGACCGCCGGTGGCCACACCGGCGTTGGCGACCACGATGTCGACCTTGCCGAACCGCTCCCTGACCTCACCGGCGACCCGGGCCATCACCTCGTGGTCGGTGACGTCGGCGTGCCAGACCTCGCTCTCGGTGTGCAGCCGCGCCGCGACCTGCTTGAGCCCGTCCGGCTCCAGCCCGACCAGGGCCACCTTCACCCCGCGCGCGGAGAGCTTGCGGGCCAGCAGCTCCCCGACGCCACGCGCCGCCCCGGTCACGACGGCGACGCGTCCTTCCAGGCTCACCCTGCTCATGCGCTCTCCTCGGCGTGTACGGCGTCCGCCTTCGGCGCGGACGCGGCGGACATGTGTGCGGCGACGAGCGCGCGGATCTTCCCGGTGACCAGCTCCGGCGCCTCCACCGGCGTCATGTGCCCGAGCCCCGGAAGCTCCGTCAGTCCGACGCAGTGGGGCAGCTCGGCGGCCAGCGCGCGGGCGTGCACGGGCGGGGTCAGCCGGTCCGCGGTCCCGACGACCACCTCGACCGGCATCGTCAACTGCCGTACCCCGTGGTCGAGGTCGAGCAGGTCGAGCACCTGCGACCAGGCGTGGCGCGCTCCGCGCGCGCAGGCGTGCACGATGCGGGCGCACGCCTCGACCATGGGCGCGGCCGAACCCGGGCCCATCGTTCCGTACTTGAGGATCCGCAGCGCGAGCGGCGTGACCGGTCCGAGCGGGGCCCGGGAGCCGAGGACGCGCCGGGTCAGCCAGGTGCGCACCCGGCCCTCCCGCAACGGCAGCACGGTCGCGGACGCCACCAGCCGTGAACTGCCCGTGCTGCACAGCAGGACGGCCGCGGCGTGCTCGTGCAGCGCCGGCCGCGCGGCGGCGGCCAGCACGGTCATCCCGCCCATGGAGTGCCCGGCGATCACGGCCTGTTCGCCCGGCGCGAGCGTGGCCTTCAGCACGGCTTCGAGGTCGTCGGCGAGGGCGTCGGTGCCGCACACCCGGCTCGCCGGACTGCGGCCGTGGCCGCGCTGGTCGTAGGCGATGACCCGGTGGTCGGCGGACAGGGCGCGGATCTGCGCCGCCCAGAAGGCGGTCGAGCAGGTCCAGCCGTGGGAGAGGACGACGGCGGGCGCGTCCTCGGGGCCGTGCACCTCGACGTGCAGCCGGGCGCCGTCGGCGGAAGTGACGTCCAGCACGCGGGACGCGACGGGCGGGGCGTAGGGGCCGGAGGCGACGTGCGGGAGGCGGCTCACGCGCCCACCTCCGCGCTCTCGGCGCTCTCGGCGGCCGGGGTCTTCCGGGCGGCCGGGGCACGCAGCACCTCGTACTCGGCGAGGTCCACCTGCCGTGTCGCGCGCCGGAACTCGGCGGTCGTGCCGGGCCAGATGGTGGTGTTGCGGCCGCTCGGGTCCAAGTACCAGCTGGTGCAGCCGCCCGTGTTCCACACCGTGCGCTTCATGCGCTCCTGCACCCGGTGGTTCCAGCCCCGCACGGCGGTGGAGCGGGCGTCCAGGGCGACCTTGCCGCCGAGGACGTTCAGCTGGCGCAGGTAGTCGGCCATGTAGTTCAGCTGCGACTCGATCATCAGGATCATGGACGAGTTGCCGAGGCCGGTGTTGGGCCCGATGACCGTCATGAAGTTGGGGAACCCGGCCGCGGTGGCGCCGCGCAGGGCCTCCATGCCGCCCTTCCAGGTCTCGGCGAGGGTCCGCCCGTCCGCGCCCACGACCCGCTCCGCGATGGGCATGTCGGTGACGTGGAAGCCGGTGCCGAAGATGATCGCGTCGACCTCGGCCTCGCTGCCGTCGGCACCGACGAGGGTGTTGCCGCGCACCTCGCTGAGCCCGCTCGCGACCACGTCCACATTGGGCCGGGCGAGCGCCGGGTAGTACGTGCTCGACAGCAGGATCCGCTTGCAGCCGATGCGGTAGTCGGGGGTCAGCTTGGCGCGCAGGGCCGGGTCCTTGACGGCGGCGGCCATGTTGCGCTTGGCGATCTTCTCGACGAAGCCCAGCTCGTCGGGGTGCTTGGTGAAGGCCTGCACCTGGAGCTCCCGGATGCCCCACAGCAGGCCGCGGCGCAGCTTGGTGGTGACCGGCAGCGCCCGGTGCAGGGCGCGTTCGGCGCCGCTGATCGGCCGGTCCATGCGGGGCATCACCCAGGCCGGGGTGCGCTGGAAGAGGGTGAGGCGGCCGACCTGCGGCTGGATGGACGGCACGATCTGGATGGCGGAGGCGCCGGTGCCGATCATGGCGACCCGCTTGCCGGTGAGGTCGTAGTCGTGGTCCCAGCGGGCCGAGTGGAAGACCTTGCCGGGGAAGGTGTCGAGGCCGGGGACGTCCGGCACCTTGGGGTCGGACAGCGGGCCGGTCGCGGAGACGACGACGTCGGCGGTCAGGTTGCCGCTCGCCGTCTCGATCTCCCACCGCAGCTGTTCGGTGTCCCACGCCATCCGCTTCACCTCCGAGCCGAAGCGGAGGTGGGGGCGCAGCCCGAAGGTGTCGGCCACGTGATCCAGGTAGGCCCGGATGTGCCGCTGCCCCGAGAAGGTGCGCGGCCAGTCGGGATTGGGCGCGAAGGAGAACGAGTACAGGTGGGACGGCACGTCACAGGCGCACCCCGGGTAGCTGTTGTCCCGCCAGGTGCCGCCGACGCTGTCGGACCTCTCGAGGACGACGAAGTCGGTGATCCCCTCGCGGCGCAGCCGCACGGCGGCCCCCAGCCCGCCGAAGCCCGACCCGATCACCGCCACCCGCACGTGTTCGTGAACCTGCTCGTGCTCGGCCATCCCGAAGCCTCCACGCGTCGCCTAGAACTCTGCCAGTGAACACTGGCGCAATGGGGAGAGTAGAACAGCTCCGTACTGATGGGTAGGGGGCGCGACAAGGAAAGTTACCGACGGTACGACATAGGCTTTCCGGCGTGGCAGAAGACGCTGGAGACGCTGGACGACCCGATGGCCCGCGCGAGTACCGCATGGAGGAACTGGCCCGGCTGGCCGGCATCACGGTGCGCACCCTGCGCTTCTACCGCGAACGCAAACTGATCCCGCCGCCCCGCCGCGAGGGCCGCATCGCCTGGTACGACGACCACCACCTGGCCCGCCTGCGCACCATCGCCGCCCTCCTGGAACGCGGCCACACCCTCAGCGGCATCGCCGAACTCGCCGACGCCTTCGACCACGGCCGCGACGTCGGCGACCTGCTCGGCATCGGCGAACCCACCGAGGAGACCCCGGTCCGCCTCACCCCCGAGGAACTCGCCGCCCGCTTCGAGGGCGAGGTCACCCCGGAGAACCTGGCCGCCGCGATGGAACTGGGCTACCTCGGCACCGACGGCGACGAACTCGTCCACATCAGCAACCGCCTGCTGGACGTCTCCTCCGCGCTGGTCCGCGAGGGCATACCGCTCGCCGCGGTCCTCGACGCCGGCAAACGCGTCCGCGACCACGCCGACGCCCTCGCCGAACTCTTCGCCGACCTGATCCTCCGCCACGCCCCGGAACAGGACCTCCACCGCCTGCGCCCCCTGGCCCGCAGCGTGGTGGAGGCGGAACTCTCCCTGGCCCTGGACCGCCGGCTGCGCAAGGGGTCCGGCGAGGATCAGCGCTCGTAGACGACGGTCACCGGCGCGTGGTCCGACCAGCGCTCGGCGTGCGTGGCGGCCCGCTCGACGTACCCCTTGACGGCCCGGGAGGCCAGCCCGGGGGTGGCCGCCTGGAGGTCGATCCTCCATCCCGCGTCGTTGTCGAAGGCCCGCCCCCGGTACGACCACCACGAGTACGGGCCCTCGGTGTCCGGGTGCAGGGCGCGGACCACGTCGACGTAGCCGCCGTCCGCCGGGTCGAGGACGCGGCTCAGCCACTCCCGCTCCTCCGGGAGGAAGCCGGAGTTCTTGGTGTTGCCGCGCCAGTTCTTCAGGTCGGCCTGCCGGTGCGCGATGTTCCAGTCGCCGCAGACCACGACCTCGCGCCCCTCCGCGGCGGCACGTTCGCGCAGGTCCTTGAGGTAGGCGAGGAACTCGCCCATGAAGCGGACCTTCTCCTCCTGGCGCTCCGTGCCGACCTCGCCGGAGGGCAGGTAGAGGGAGGCGACCGTCACACCCGGCAGGTCGGCCTCGACGTACCGGCCGCTGGTGTCGAACTCCGACGAGCCGAAGCCGACCTGCACGCGGTCGGGCTCGCGGCGCGTGTAGAGGGAGACGCCGGCGCGGCCCTTGGCGGCGGCGGGGGCGTGCGTCACGTGCCAGCCGTCAGGGGTGCGCACGTGCTCGGGGAGCTGCTGGGGCTCGGCCCGCACCTCCTGGAGGCACAGCACGTCGGCGGAGGTGTCCGCGAGCCATTCCACGAAGCCCTTCTTCGCGGCGGCACGCAGACCGTTCACATTCACGGAGGTCACGGTCAGCACCAGGGCACGATACCGGCACACTGGACGATGTCCCTCTCCGGATTGCGCATCGATATACGGTAGGAAGCATGAACATACGCCGGGTCCCCTTCGACCACCCCGACGCCGTGAAGCTGAACGACGAGGTCCAGGCCGAGTACGACCTCCGCTACGGCGACGGCGGCGACGCCACGCACCTCGACGCCGCGGACTTCGCGCCGCCGAACGGCCTCTACCTGGTCGCGTACGACGAGAACGACGTCCCGGTCGCCTCCGGCGGCTGGCGCCGTCAGGACGCCAACGGCGAGGGCAACCGGGACGGGGACGCCGAGCTCAAGCGGATGTTCGTGATCGAGCAGGTGCGCGGCCGGGGGCTGGCCCGCCGCATCCTGGCCGCCCTGGAGGAGGACGCCCGCGCCGCCGGACGGGCCCGCATGGTCCTGGAGACCGGCACCAAGCAGCCGGAGGCCGTGGCCCTGTACCTCTCCAGCGGCTACGAGCCCTGCGAGAAGTTCGGCTACTACCGCTTCCACGAGGAGAGCCTCTGCTACGCGAAGGCTCTCCAGGCCCCCTAGGCCCAGGGGGTCGTCAGGCCGTGCCGTCCGCCCTGCGGCGGCGCGAGACGGCGTACAGGACGCCGCCCGCCGCGAGCGCGAGGGCCGCCGCGGCCGAGCCCAGCAGGGCCGTGGAGCCGGTGGAGGCCAGCAGGCCGCCCTGACCGCCCTGGGGCGACTGGCCGCCGCCCGTGCCGCCGGTGGTCCCGGTGGTGGACGTGCCGCCGGTGCTGCCGCCGGCGGTGTCCGAACCGCCGGCCGTCCCGGTGCCGCCCGTGGCCGGGGAGCCACCGGTGGTGCCGGTGCCGCCCGTGGAGTCCGAGCCGCCGGTGGTGCCGCCCGTGTCGCCCGGCGTCTCCTCGTCACCCGTGCCGTTGAGCACGATCCAGCCGGTGTCGTTGGACGGGTCGCCCTCCCACGGGTTCTCGAAGTCGGGCAGGTAGATCTTGCCCTTGGCGCCCGGGACGACCTTGTCGATGCGCAGCTTGAAGGGGAAGGTCCGCGCGTCGTTCTCCAGGAAGGGGGTGCCTGCGAAGCAGAGGTACTCGGAGGTCGTCCCGCCGCTCTTGGGCCGGCAGGGGCTCTCGACGACGGTGGCGCCCTCGGGGATCTGCACGGTGAAGCCGATCGGCTCGCCGCCCGCGCGCAGCGACCCGACCCAGGCGGGCCCGTGGTTGCTCAGGCCGACGTCGACGGTGACGGTCTGGCCCTGTTCGCCCGCGACGCGTGCCCCGGTGAGGTCGAGGTCGTAGGTGTTCTTGGTGGCCAGGTCGATCTCGGCGTACTTGGTGTAGTCGCCGCTCTGTCCGCCCCCGACCGGCTCGAGGGCGAGCGTTCTGCCGGTGCCCTGCCGGTGACCGGCGTCCGCCCGCAGCGCGTCGGCCCCCTCGGTGCCGATCGCGTCGAAGCCGTAGCTGAAGATGTCGCCGAGCGCGAAGTCCGCGGTCTTGGCGGCGATCGGCTCGCTCAGCGCGTAGGCCGTGCCGGGCGTGAAGTCGCCCTCGAAGGTGCACAGGGCGACGTGGCGGTAGCGGATCAGGTTGTCCTTGTTCTCCTCGGCGTACGTGCAGTTGTCGTACGACTCGGGGAAGGAGATGCCACGGGTGCCGGCGAGGCGGAGCACGACGCCGTGGGCGGGCATGGCGCCCACGTTGCGGAAGCCGAGGGGGGCCGTGTAGGTGTCGCCGGCCTCGAAACCCGCGGGTTCGGCGGGAAGCTTCTTCTGGAGCAGTTCGGGTCCGCCGACGAGCACGTCGACGGTGTGCTCGTTGAACTGCAGGCCCTCGCCCTCGCCGGTGACCTTGACCGTGCCGTGGTCGCCGGCCGCGGCGGAGTCCAGCAGGTCGAGCCGGACGCTCCAGTACGGGTTGTAGACGTCCCCCGGGTAGAGGCTGCTCGACTGGCAGACGGCGATCAGGCCGTCCACGTCGCACGAGCTCGGCAGGCCGACCTTGGCGAAGCCCTTGAGTGCGGTGGCGTCGATGGTGATCCGGTAGCCGTTGTTGGGGACCGGCTCCGGGTCCGTGCCGCTGTCCGGGTCGTACTCGCCCGGGCCGGTGAGCCCGAGTTCGATCTGCGGCTCCCCGGGCTCGGTCTCGGCGCCGTCGAGCGCCAGGTCCACCCTGTCCGTGCCGGTGATGGTGACGGGCAGCGGCGCCTGGCCGTCGGCTGCGTGGGCGACGCCGGCCAGTCCGGCCGCGGCGAGCCCGGCGGCCGCCGCCCCGGCCACTGCCGCACGCGCCCACGGCGAGTACAGGGAGCTTGGTCTCATGGTGTGCTTCTTCCGTTCCCCGGACGACAAGAAGGTGCCACGGTGTGACACCGCGCACAGGAGACCTGCGGGAAGCGCACATGGTTGTGCTGTACATGATCACGAATGCGTATCGAAGATCCTGGCGGCGCGGGCCGGGGTCCGGTAACGACGAAGGTCCCGTCCGATCGTGATGATCGGACGGGACCTTCGTCAATGTGCGTGGACCTGAGGGGATTTGAACCCCTGGCCCCCTCGATGCGAACGAGGTGCGCTACCGGACTGCGCCACAGGCCCTTGCAACGAGTGAAACTTTAGCACCCCGATCGGTCTGCTCAAAAATCGCTCCCCCGCGACCGGGCGGGGCGGGGTGCGGGCGCGTTACTCGTTGGCCGCGCGGGGGCGGTCGCCGTCCTCGTACTGGTCGAACAGCGGTGTCCGGCCCCGCTCCCGGGCGCGGCGGGCGGACACGGCGCGGCGGACGCCGCTGCGGCCGGGGGCCTCGGGCCGCTCCTCGGCGTCGTCGGCCGGGCGGTCGGGTGCCGGCCGGGTCTCTTCGTCCCGCTGGTCCGCCCGGTCCGGGGTGACGGCGCTGGAGCGGGCCGAGCTCCACGCGTCGGGCGCCGCGAGGTCCACGTCGGGTGTGGCGCGGGGGGCGACCGGTGCGGTGACGTAGGTGGGCAGGGGGACCGGCACGGGGTCCCAGCTGTCGCCCTGACCGGGCCGCCGCTGCCGTTCGCGCTGCTGGTCGACCCATTCGGCGTGGTCGGTCTGCTCCACCAGCGCCCGGCGGTCCGCGGCGAGCGCGGAGAGCCCGGGGTCGGATTCGGTGTCGGGTGCGTCGTCCGGCTCCGCGGCGTCGGGGTCGCCGGTGACGTCGGCGGGGGCGCGCCGGCGCGGCTGGCGGTCGCGCAGCCGCTGGGCGGCGGCCTCGGCCTGGCGGCGGTCCATGTGGAAGGCGAACCGGCGGCGTTCCTGGGAGCGCAGGTGGGCGATGTAGGCGCTGAGCAGCACCGCGGGCACGCCGGGCGCCCACAGGAACGCCAGTCCGCCGACCGCGGCGACGACCGAGCCGAGCGTGAAGGCCAGGAAGAGCATCACCGTCGTACGCCGGCGCCGGGCGAGCACCTTGGTGCGCCGGGCGCGGGCGGCCGCCGGTGAACCCGGCCGGGGGGCGGGCACCCGCTTGCGGACCGGTGCGGCGTCGGGCTCGGGAGCCTGTGCGGACCGGTCGCGGTCGGCGCGGCCCTCCGTCTCGGCACGGGCCGACGCGGGCCGCTCCTCGGTGTGCTGGGGGACCTGCCGGGTGTGCCGGCGGGTCTTGGACACGGCGAAGGCCCGGACGTCCACCGAGTCGGTGACGGCGTCCGGGGCGTCGGCGTCGGGCTCCGCCTCGTCGGCGGAGCGCGACTGCAGGTCCTTGGCGTACCGGCGCTCCATGCCCGCCCGTCCGGACAGCAGCCGGATGGCGGTGCTGAAGCGTTCCGTCGGACGGGCCTCGTTCAGCTCGTCCTGCCTACGGAGCCACATCGGCACCAAGTAGGCGGCCCAGGCCCCGACGATGACTGCGTAGATGAGGCCGCTGCTGCTCACGACTCACACGGTAGAGGGGTTTGCGTGGGGCCATCCGCCAATTGGGCCGGTGTGTCGCACGATCAGGCTGATATTTCGAACTTTTTTTGCGACCGATGCGACCAGCCGACTGCCAGGATCGCGAATTACCGCTCCGGCATGGTCGCCACCCGATCAATTTCGAACGTTTATTCAATTCCGGTGCTCGGCCGGGCCGGATTTCCCGGACTGCGGCGCGGGCTCCGGTCCCGTGACCGGTGCCAGCGCCGCAGCAACCCGTCCGGTACTTCTTCCGCGGTGAGCGCGAACACGAGATGGTCGCGCCATCCACCGTCGATGTGGAGATAACGGGGCCTGAGCCCCTCCTCACGGAATCCGAGTTTCTCCACGACCCGGCGGCTGGGCCCGTTCTCCGGGCGAATGCAGACCTCGACGCGGTGCAGGCCGACGGTGCGGAAACAGTGGTCCACTGCCATCGCGACGGCCGTGGGCATCACCCCGCGCCCGGCCACCGCCTCGTCCACCCAGTAACCGACGTGGCCGGAGCACATCGAGCCCCAGGTGATCCCGGCCACCGTCAGCTGCCCGACCAGCCGCCCCTGGTACTCGATGACGAAGGGCAGCATCCGGCCCGCGTTCGCCTCCGACCGTAGGTGGCGGACCATCTGGCGGTACGTCGGCCGCTGCGCGAGCGGCCCGCCGGGCCCGGGCGGCGGAATGGTCGCCTCCCAGGGGCGCAGCCAGTCGCGGTTGCGGCGGTTGACCTCGCGCCACGCCCGCTGGTCGCGCAGCTTTATGGGCCGGAGGACGATGTCGCCGTCCACCAGCTCGACGGGCCAGGACGGGCCGTTCAGCTCGCACCCCCACTGCCTGTGTTTCCGGGGTGGTCACCGCCGCGGAGCTGGTCCACGGCGTGCTTCAGCAGGGGCTCCAGCACCGCGAGGCCGTCCTTCACGCCGCCGGTGGAACCCGGCAGGTTGACGATCAGCGTCCTGCCCGCCACCCCGGCGAGGCCGCGGGAGAGCGCCGCCGTGGGCACCTTGTCGCGGCCGTACGCCCGGATCGCCTCCGCGATGCCCGGGACCTCGTGGTCGAGCACCGCCCGGGTCGCCTCGGGGGTGCGGTCGGTGGGCGAGATGCCGGTGCCGCCGGTGGTGACGATCACGTCGTAGCCCGCGTCGACGCCCGCGCGCAGGGCCGCCTCCACCGGGTCGCCGTCGGGGACGACCCGCGGTCCGTCGACGCCGAAGCCGAGGCGGCCGAGGCCCTCCGCGATCAGGGGGCCGCCCCGGTCCTCGTAGACACCGGCGGCGGCCCGGTTGGAGGCGGTGACGACCAGGGCACGGTACGGCGCGGGCAGGGCGCCGCCCGCCGACGCGTCCGGCGTCATGACCGGCTCCAGTCGCCCGACTTGCCGCCCGTCTTCTCCTCCACGCGCACGTCCGTGATGACCGCTCCCTTGTCGACCGCCTTGACCATGTCGATCACGGTGAGCGCGGCGACGGAGACCGCGGTGAGCGCCTCCATCTCGACACCCGTGCGGTCCGTCGTCCGCACCGTGGCGGTGATCTCCACGGCGTCGTCCGCGACCGACAGGTCCAGTTTCACACCGGAGAGCGCCAGGGGGTGGCACAGCGGGATCAGGTCGGGGGTGCGTTTGGCGCCCATGATGCCCGCGATCCGGGCGGTGGCCAGGGCGTCGCCCTTGGGGACGCCCTCGCCGCGCAGCAGCTCGACCACGCGGGGCGCGACCAGGACGCGTCCGCTGGCGCGTGCGGTGCGCGCGGTCACGTCCTTGGCGGACACGTCGACCATCCGGGCGGCGCCCGCCTCGTCGATGTGCGTCAGCCGGCCTTGCGTGTCCTGGCCGTCCTGCGTGGGTCGGTCCTGCGTGCTCATGCTGTGTGGCGCTCCCGGTCCGGGCCCGGCGCGGTGCGGCGCGTGGGCCTGCTGTGCGCGACACGGTACCGCCAACCGGGCGGGGTCAGCGGAGCAGGATCACCTCGACCTCGGTGCCGGGCTCGACCGATTCGACGTCCTCGGGGACGACGATCAGCGCGTCGGCCTGCGCGAGGGCCGCGACCAGGTGGGACCCGGCGCCGCCGACCGGGGTGACCGATCCGTCGGCGCAGGTGCCGCGCAGGAACTGCCGGCGGCCCCTGGGCGAGCTCAGCGCCTTGTCGGCGGTGAGGGTCGCGGTGACGGTCGGGCGGTGGACGTCGTCGAGGCCCATGAGGGTGCGGATGGCGGGGCGGACGAACAGCTCGAAGGAGACGTACGACGACACCGGGTTGCCGGGCAGGGCGAGCAGCGGGGTGTGGTCGGGGCCGATGGAGCCGAAGCCCTGCGGCTTGCCGGGCTGCATGGCGAGCTTGCGGAACTCCACGCCGCTGCCCGGCTCGTCCTCGTCGGCGACGTGTGCCAGCGCCTCCTTGACGACGTCGTACGCCCCGACGCTGACCCCGCCGGTGGTGACCATCAGGTCGGCGCGCACGAGCTGGTCCTCGATGGTGCTCCGCAGCGTCTCGGCGTCGTCGGCGACCGCGCCCACGCGGTAGGCGATGGCACCGGCGTCGCGGGCGGCGGCGGTGAGGGCGAAGCTGTTGGAGTCGTAGATCTGACCGCGCGCCAGGCCCTCGTCGGGCTGGACGAGTTCGCTGCCGGTGGACAGCACCACCACGCGCGGGCGGGGGTGCACCCGGACCCTGCCGCGCCCGATCGCCGCGAGCAGGGCGATCTGCGGCGGCCCGAGGACCGTGCCGGCCTCCAGGGCGCGGTCTCCGGACTTCACGTCGCTGCCCGCCGCGCGCACGTGCGCGCGCGCCTCGGCCGGCCGGTACACGTGGACCTGGCCCTCGGCGCCCTCGGGGGCGAGGCTGCGGGCCCGCATCCCGGCGACCGGGCCCTCGCCGAGGCCGCCGTCCGTCCACTCGACGGGGACGACGGTCTCGGCGCCGGGCGGCAGCGGGGCGCCGGTCATGATGCGGGCGGCCTGGCCGGGGCCCACGGACGGCGGGTCGGCCTGGCCGGCGGCGACGTCGCCGACGACCTCCAGGACGGCGGGGAACTCCTCGCTCGCGCCGGCCACGTCGGCGACCCGCACCGCGTACCCGTCCATGGAGCTGTTGTCGAACGGCGGCAGCGAGAGCGGCACCGTGATGTCGTCGACCAGGACGCACCCCTGGGCGTCGAGCAGGTTCAGCTCGATGGGCTCCAGCGGGCGGACGGTGGCGAGGATGTCGTCCAGGTGGTCCTGCACCGACCACAGCCGGTCCGGACCGAAGTCCGCTCCTGCGTGGTCGTGGCCGGTCTCACGGGGCTCGGCGCTGCTCAACGTCGTTACATCTCCTCGGCTACGTAACTGCGGAGCCAGGTCCGGAAGTCGGGGCCCAGGTCCTCACGTTCGCACGCGAGCCTGACGATGGCCCGCAGGTAGTCGCCGCGGTCACCGGTGTCGTAGCGGCGGCCCTTGAAGACGACGCCGTGCACGGGGCCGCCGACCTTCTCGTCCTCGGCGAGCTGCTGGAGGGCGTCGGTGAGCTGGATCTCACCGCCGCGGCCGGGCTCGGTCTTGCGCAGTATGTCGAAGATGTTCGGGTCGAGGACGTAGCGGCCGATGATGGCGTAGTTGGAGGGGGCGTCGGCCGGATCGGGCTTCTCGACCAGTCCGCTCACCTTGACGACGTCGCCGTCCTCGGTGGTCTCGACGGCGGCACAGCCGTAGAGGTGGATCTGCTCGGGCTCGACCTCCATGAGGGCGATGACGCTGCCGCCGTACTGCTCCTGCACGTCGATCATGCGCTGCAGCAACGGGTCGCGCGGGTCGATCAGGTCGTCGCCGAGCAGGACCGCGAAGGGCTCGTCACCGACGTGCGGCGCGGCGCACAGCACGGCGTGGCCGAGGCCCTTGGGGTCGCCCTGGCGGACGTAGTGGATCATCGCCAGGTCGCTGGACTCCTGGACCTTGGCCAGCCGGCTCGCGTCGCCCTTCTTCTGGAGGGCGGACTCCAGCTCGTAGTTGCGGTCGAAGTGGTCCTCCAGCGGGCGCTTGTTGCGGCCCGTGACCATGAGGACGTCGCCGAGACCCGCGGAGACGGCCTCTTCGACCACGTACTGGATCGCCGGCTTGTCGACGACCGGCAGCATCTCCTTGGGAGTGGCTTTGGTGGCCGGCAGGAACCGGGTACCAAGTCCGGCTGCGGGGATGACAGCCTTGCTGATCCTGGGGTGGGACTGAGTCATGCCCGCCACCATATCCGGTGACTTTGGGAGAATCCGCAACTCCGGACCACCTGCGCTCATATGAGCAGACGAGAACGGGACAGGAGCCACTTTTGACGCTCAGCGGACATGGTGACGACTTCGGCAAGCGGGCCCTGCGGCGGGAGTTCCTCATGGTGAGGGACGGTCTGACGGCGGACGAGCGGCGCGCGGCGGCGGACGCGCTGGCCGGGCGGGCGCTCGCGCTGCCCGAGGTCACGGGGGCGGGCGTCGTCGCGGCGTACGTCTCCGTCGGCACCGAGCCGGGCACCCTCGCCCTGCTGGAGGCGCTGCGCGCGCGGGGGGTGCGCGTGCTGCTGCCGGCGCTGCTGCCGGACAACGACCTCGACTGGGGCGTCTACACCGGGGAGGACTCCCTCGCGCGCGTGCGGCACGGCGGCCGGATGGCGCTGTACGAACCCGGCGGCGAACGCCTCGGTCCCGACGCGGTGACCGCCGCCGACGTCGTACTGCTGCCTGGCCTGGCGGTCGACGAGCGCGGCATGCGGCTGGGCCGCGGCGGCGGGTCCTACGACCGGGTCCTCGCCCGCCTCGAGCGGGCGGGCGCGCGGCCCGCGCTGCTGGTCCTGCTGTACGACCGGGAGGTCGTGGCGCACGTCCCCGAGGAGCCGCACGACCGGCCGGTGGACGCGGTGGTGACGCCGTCGGGGGTGCGCAGGTTCCGCTGACGCGCCCGCGCGGTCTCACCGCGAACAGAACGGCCTCCACGCGTGTGCGTGGAGGCCGTTCTGTTCGCGGTGGCAGCGCTACGGCTTGAGCACCAGGGTGTCGCTCGTGCTGTTGTCGACCGCCTTCGCGGAGAAGGACCACGGCAGCAGCTCACCGTCGGCCCACTTGTCCGTCTGGTCGGTGTAGTGGGCGCTGTAGGCGTGTCCGGAGGCGCCGGTGAGGTTGATCCACCGCGACTTGTCGAGGTCGCCGAGGTTGACGACCATCCGCATGGACGGCACCCACACGACTCCGTAGCCGCCGGCCGCGTTCCAGCCGGTGGCGTTGACCGCCGCCTCGCCGCCGCTGAGCTTCCACGGGCCGCGGTTCAGGGCGTACTTCACGAAGCCGGGGCCCTCGGTGCCGAGGGTCTGGTTCTTCAGGAACAGGCGGTGCAGCCGGCCCCAGTTCCAGGAGTCGATGTCCTTGCCGAGCTTGGCCGTCAGCTCCCAGCGGGCGTCGACCATGGCGCGCTTGAACAGGTCGTCGCGGTTGTGGTCGGCGCCCTTGCGGGTGCCGTTGGCGGGCGTCGTCCACCAGTCGCTCTTCGGGTCCTCCATCAGCGTGCGGACGACCTCGAACCAGCGGTCGCCGCCGTCCGGCTGCGCCTGGCCGGAGTCGCGCTGGCCGCACTCGTAGACCTTGCTGACCTCGTCGGCGGGCCCGGTGCTGTTGACCGGGTCGACCCACAGGCACTGGCCCTCGACCCGCAGCTCCTTGGGCAGCTTGTTGCCGAAGGCGAGCTTGAGGATGTTGCGCCAGACCGCGTTGAAGTAGGCGGCGGCGGCCGAGTCGGCGTCCTGGGTGTAGTCCCAGCCCTCCAGCAGCTTCTGCGCCTCGCGCACGTCCTTGTCGGCGACGTCGATCTTCAGCAGCTGGGGCACGAGCAGCTTGGCCATCTCGCTGCTGTTGTCCAGCTGCATCTGCCGCATGTCGTCCGTGGAGATCTTGCCGCCGTCCTTGATCTTCTGCTCGATCAGGGCGGTGATCCGCTGACTGCGGGTGCCGTAGCCCCAGTCCGTGGTCAGGGTGTACGGGTACGCGTCCTCGTCGATGACCGCCTGGTTGGCGGTGACGATGTAGCCGCGGTCGGGGTCGAACTCGTAGGGCAGCTCGTCGTCGTCGATGTACTTGCCGGTCCAGCGGTACTTGGAGTTCCAGCCCGGTGCCGGGACGGAGCCGTCGTGGCCCTCGGCGCGGATCGGGATCCGGCCCGGCAGCGTGTAGCCGATGTGGCCGTCGGTGTCGGCGTAGACCAGGTTCTGGGAGGGCACGTCGAACAGGGCGGCGGCCTCGCGGAAGCTGTCCCAGTCCTTGGCCCGGTCGATCGCGAAGACGGCGTCCATCGTGGTGCCCGCGTCCAGTGCCGTCCAGCGCAGGGAGACGCCGTAGCCGTCGGCGCGGTCGGGCGCCGCGGAGTCGACGGTGGCCTTCTTGCCGACCTTCACCAGTTCGTCGTCGCGGTCGGAGAGGAGGGGGCCGTTGTTGGTCTCGCGGACGACGATCTTCTTCGGCTCGCCGCCGGCGACCTTGATGGTCTCCTCGCGGGTCTCGAAGGGCACGACCTTGCCGTCGTACTGGTAGCCGTCGCCGGTGATCTTCTCCAGGTACAGGTCGGTGACGTCGACGCCGGAGTTGGTCAGGCCCCAGGCGATGTCCTGGTTGTGGCCGATGACGACGCCGGGCATGCCCGCGAAGGTGTAGCCGGTGACGTCGTACTGGCACGTGGCGGAGACGGTGCGGCAGTGCAGGCCCATCTGGTACCAGACGGAGGGCAGCGAGGGCGACAGGTGCGGGTCGTTGGCCAGCAGCGGCTTGCCGGTGATGGTGTGGTCGCCGGAGACGACCCAGGAGTTGGAGCCGATGCCGTTGCCGTTCACGCCGACGGCGGTGGGCAGGTCGTCCAGGACGTTCTGCAGGCCCGCCAGTTGGCTCTCGAGGGCGCTGCCGCTGCCGGTTCCGGTGCCCGTACCGGTGCCGGAGGTGCCGGCATCCGTTCCGCTGCCCGTGCCCGTGCCGTCCGCGGAGCCGTCGCCGCCGCCCTCGAACGTCTCGGTGAGCTCGTCGTACTGGCCCTCCTGGACGATGGCCTTGTTCCGGTCGTACGGGTACGCCGGGTACAGGTCGGCGATCTGCTTGGGGCCGAGGCGGCTGGTCATCAGGGCGCGGTCGACCTCGTCCTGCATGTTGCCGCGCAGGTCCCAGGCCATCGCCTTCAGCCAGGCGACGGAGTCGACCGGGGTCCAGGCCTGCGGCTTGTAGTCGTTGGTGAAGCCGAGGGCCGCGTACTCCAGCGAGAGGTCCGCGCCGTCCTTGCCCGCCAGGTAGGCGTTGACTCCCTTGGAGTACGCCTGGAGGTACTTCTTCGTGGAGGCCGACAGCTTCTCGTCGTACTCCTGCTTCGCGACCCGCTCCCAGCCCAGGGTCCGCAGGAACTCGTCGTTGTCGACCTGGCCCTTGCCGAACATCTCCGACAGGCGGCCGGAGGTCATGTGGCGGCGCACGTCCATCTCGTAGAACCGGTCCTGCGCCTGGACGTAGCCCTGCGCCATGAACAGGTCCTCCTCGGAGGAGGCGTACACCTGCGGGATGCCGTAGCCGTCGCGCTTGACGTCGACCGGACCCGCCAGGCCCTCCAGCGTGACGGAGCCCTTGGTCTGCGGGAAGGAGGCACGGACGGTGCTGATGGACCAGTACGCCCCGTAGGCGAGGCCGCCGATGATGGCCAGCACCAGCACGAGGACGAGAAGGCGTGCTTTGCGCCCCTTCTTCCTGCCGGACTTGCCGGGCTGCTGACCCGAAGAGGCGGTGTTGGTGGGGGGCATCGCTGTCCTTGCTGTCCTAACACGAGCGGCAGGGGCGGGCTGTGCTTTGTACTGAACGCTGGAGCAACTGTAGGCGCAGGGCCCACGCCCCCTTGACGCGGAGTCGGGTACCGGCGCGCACGAGCGTTCGATCTTGCCAAGCCGAGCGTCAAGAAATCGTCAAGAGTTAGGTAAGGTAACGAAGTAGTCGGCCGCGGACTCCCGCGGCTTCGTGTGCCATGTACGTGCGCTCACGCGCGCTGTGTCCGCACACCCACCCACGCCTCGTGGCGTGCGCAGGAGCGACCGCGCCCCCGCGCGCATGCTGGAGGTACACCACGACGCGCGTGGGTGACGTGCGCCAGGGAAGGGAACGGCCGCTGACTGTCCACCACCTCAACCAGCTCCTGCTCGTCTGCTCGCTCGTCCTCCTCATCGCCGTCGCGGCGGTCCGGATCTCCTCGCGCAGCGGGCTCCCCAGCCTGCTCGTCTACTTGGCCATCGGCATCGCCATGGGCCAGGACGGCATCGGCCACATCCAGTTCGACAGCGCCGAACTGGTGCAGGTCATCGGGTACGCGGCCCTCGTCGTGATCCTGGCCGAGGGCGGCCTGGGCACGAAGTGGAAGGAGATCAAGCCGGTCCTCCCGTCCGCCTCCGCGCTGGCGCTGGCCGGAGTCGCGGTGAGCGTCGGCGTGACCGCCGCGGGCGCGCACTACCTGACCGGGCTGGAGTGGCGGCAGGCGCTGATCGTCGGGGCGGTGGTGTCGTCCACGGACGCGGCGGCGGTCTTCTCGGTGCTGCGCAGGATCCCCCTGCCCGCACGCATCACGGGCACCCTGGAGGCCGAGTCGGGCTTCAACGACGCCCCGGTGGTCATCCTCGTCGTCGCCTTCTCCACGGCCGGCCCGATCGAGCACTGGTACGTGCTGCTCGGCGAGATCGCCCTGGAGCTGGCCATCGGCGCCGCCATCGGCCTCGCGGTGGGCTGGCTGGGCTCGTGGGGACTGCGGCACGTGGCGCTGCCCGCCTCCGGCCTGTACCCGATCGCCGTCATGGCCATCGCCGTCGCCGCCTACGCGGCCGGTGCCATGGCGCACGGCAGTGGCTTCCTCGCCGTCTACCTGGCCTCGATGGTGATGGGCAACGCCCGGCTGCCGCACTGGCCCGCCACCCGCGGCTTCGCCGACGGGCTCGGCTGGCTCGCGCAGATCGGCATGTTCGTCCTGCTCGGCCTGCTGGTCACCCCGCACGAACTCGGTGACGACGTCGTCCCCGCCCTGGTGATCGGGCTGGTGCTGACCATGGTGGCCCGGCCGCTGAGCGTCGTGCTGTGCCAGCTGCCCTTCCGGGTGCCCTGGCAGGAGCAGACCCTGATGTCCTGGGCCGGGCTGCGCGGCGCCGTGCCCATCATCCTCGCCACGATCCCCATGGTGGAGGGCGTCGAGGGCAGCCGCCGGATCTTCAACATCGTCTTCGTCCTGGTCGTCGTCTACACCCTGATCCAGGGCCCGACCCTGCCCTGGCTGGCCCGCAAGCTGCGCCTGGGCAAGGGGGACGAGGCCGCCGACCTCGGCATCGAGTCGGCGCCCCTGGAGCGGCTGCGCGGGCATCTGCTGTCCGTCACCATCCCCGAGGGCTCCCGGATGCACGGCGTCGAGATCAGCGAACTGCGGCTGCCGGCCGGATCCGCCGTCACGCTGGTCGTGCGGGGCGGCACGTCGTTCGTGCCGCTGCCGACGACGGGCCTGCGACGCGGGGACGAGCTCCTCGTGGTCGCCACCGACCCCGTCCGGGACGCGGCCGAGGCACGGCTGCGCGCGGTCGGCCACGGCGGCAAGCTCGCCGGCTGGCTCGGCACCACGGAGACCGGCACGAAGGGCGGGTGAGCGGGGTCCGGGTGCTCGCTTTCACAGGAGCCGACCCGCCCGGCCCCTGTACGATGAAGGCGGCACCTGATCGAACCAACTCTGCCTGACGCAGAGCTGGCGCGACCGTATGGCGGCCGGAACGCCCCGCTGAGCGGGCTCCGGTATCTACCGCAGTCCGCGCAAGAGGACAGCTCTCGGCGCTCCCGCACGGCCAACAGCCACCAGGCGGGACCGGCGCTACCAGGCGGCAGAAAGGCACGGCCGTGGCATCCACGGTCACCCCGTCGAAGAAGTCGCCGGAGGGGACGCGGCACGACGCGCCCTCCCGCCCCGGATACGGACAACTGCTGCGTACCCGCGGCGCCTGGACGTTCCTGCTTCCCGGCTTCGCGGCCCGCCAGCCGTTCGCCATGCTGACCATCTCCATCGTGCTGCTGGTGCAGCACACCACCGGCTCCTACGGCGTCGCGGGCGCCGCCGCCGCCGTCACCGGCGTCTCCATGGCCCTGTTCGCCCCCTACAGCGGCCGGCTCGCCGACCGCTTCGGGCAGCGCGCCGTCCTGCTGCCCGGCGTGCTCGTGCACACCGCGTCCGGCCTGACGCTGACCCTCCTCGCGCTCTCGGACGCCCCCCTGTGGGCGCTGTTCGCGGCGGCCGTGCCCACCGGCGCCTCGGTGCCGCAGATCGGGCCCATGGTGCGCGCCCGCTGGGGCGTGAAGCTCGGGGGCACCCCCCTGATGAGCACGGCCGCGGCCTTCGAGTCGGTCACGGACGAGCTGACCTTCGTCCTCGGCCCGCTGCTGGCGACCGCCCTGTGCACCGGCGTGGGCCCGGCCGCCGGCCTGGTCACCGAGTCCGCGCTGACCCTCGTGGGCGGTCTGCTGTTCGCCGCCCAGAAGGGCACCCAGCCGCGGATCGCCGGCGGCGACGGCGGCCACGCGCGCGTGGACCACGTCCCGGCGCTGCGCGTGCCCGGCGTGCGCGTGCTGGCCGTGATCTTCCTGGGCATCGGTTCGGTCTTCGGCGGCATGCAGGTCTCGCTGGCCGCGTTCACCGAGTCGATCGGCGAGCCCGGCATGAACGGCGTCCTGTACGGCGTCTTCGCCGCGGGCAACATGCTCTCCGGCCTGGCCTGCGGTGCCATCGCCTGGAAGGTGGCCCCGCAGCGGCGCCTCCTCGTCGGCTACACCGCCCTCGCCCTGACCGCCTCCGGTCTGTGGGCCGCGCACTCCGTGCTCGTGCTGGCCGGCCTCGGCCTGCTCGTCGGCATGTGCATCGCGCCCGCCCTGGTCACCGGCTACACGCTGGTCGAGGACCTGGTCCCGGCGGGAGCCCGCACCGAGGCCTTCACCTGGCTGACCGGCGCCGTGGCGCTCGGGCAGGCGGCGGCCGTCACGGTCGCCGGACAGCTGGAGGACCGCCTGTGGGGCGGCGCCGGATTCCTGGTCCCGATGGGCGGCACGGTGCTGGCGCTGGCGGTGCTGGTGACCCTGCGCTCGCAGCTGGCGGCACCGCCCCGCGGCCGGACGGTCGCACGTGGCGTCGGTCACCGCTCGCCCGCCACAGTGGACTGAACCCCGGGAATGCGTCACTATGGATCGTCGTTAGCACTCATCGAGTGAGAGTGCCAGGAGGAAGACAGTGCCGACGTACCAGTACCAGTGCACCGAGTGCGGCGAGGGCCTCGAGGCGGTGCAGAAGTTCACCGACGACGCCCTGACCGAGTGCCCGAACTGCAAGGGCCGCCTGAAGAAGGTGTTCTCGGCGGTCGGCATCGTCTTCAAGGGCTCCGGCTTCTACCGCAACGACAGCCGCGGCAGCTCGTCCAGCAGCTCGCCGGCGTCGTCCTCGAAGTCTGCCTCGACGTCCTCCTCGTCGTCCTCGTCGGACTCGGGTTCGTCGTCCGGCTCGGCCTCGTCGTCGAGCTCCGGCAGCTCCTCCTCGAGCACCACCGCCGCGTAGCGCTTCTCACCGGGACCCTGCCGTCGTCCGACGGCAGGGTCTTCGGCATTGCCCGATCCGGGAGGCGGCTAGGGTGCGGGCATGGCGAACAAGGTGAACGCCGAGATCGGCGTGATCGGCGGCTCCGGTTTCTACTCGTTCCTCGACGACGTGACCGAGGTCCAGGTGGACACCCCTTACGGGCCGCCCAGCGACTCCCTCTTCCTCGGCGAGGTCGCCGGCCGGCGGGTCGCCTTCCTCCCCCGGCACGGGCGCGGCCACCATCTGCCGCCGCACCGGATCAACTACCGGGCCAACCTGTGGGCATTGCGCTCGATGGGCGTGCGCCAGGTGCTCGGTCCGTGCGCGGTGGGCGGGCTGCGCCCCGAGTACGGACCGGGCACGCTGCTGGTCCCGGACCAGTTCGTCGACCGGACGCTGTCCCGCCCGTCGACGTACTTCGACGGGATGCCGCTGCCCGACGGCACGGTGCCCCACGTGGTGCACGTGTCGCTGGCCGACCCGTACTGCCCCGTCGGCCGGGCGGCCGCGCTGAAGGCGGCGCGGGGCCGGGACTGGGAGCCGGTCGACGGCGGCACCCTGGTCGTGGTCGAGGGACCGCGCTTCGGCACCCGTGCGGAGTCGTCGTGGCACCGGGCGCAGGGCTGGTCGGTGGTCGGCATGACCGGCCACCCGGAGGCGGCACTCGCCCGTGAGCTGGAGCTCTGCTACACCTCGCTGACCCTCGTCACCGACCTCGACGCCGGGGCCGAGAGCGGCGAAGGCGTCTCGCACGAGGAGGTGCTGCGGGTGTTCGCGGCCAACGTGGACCGGCTGCGGGGCGTGCTGTTCGACGCGGTGGCGGCGCTGCCGGCGGCCGGGGAGCGGGACTGCCGGTGCGGACAGGCGCTGGGCGGGATGGACCCGGGGATCGCGCTGCCCTGACGGGCGGGCGGCAGCGGCAGCGGCAGCGGCAGCGGCAGCGGCAGCGGCAGCGGCAGCGTCCGGCTCGGTGGCTCAACTCCCGATCGGGTGGCGGAACGTCCCGATCGGGTGAGGGAGTTTTCCACAGCCGGCCGGTGGTCCACCGGCTCCGGCGGGGGACGGTGGGACGCCTCATCGTGGGTGCGGCAAGCCGATCCCTCGTCACAGGTGGTGGTCACCGTGTCCCCTTCCGCCGTCCCCTTCCCGCAGCCGCTCGGCGCGGAGGCCCCGCCCACCTGCGAGGTGCCGCACTTCGCTCCCCTGCGGGTGCGCGGCGGACGCCATCAGCTGCACCGGCTCGTACGGCACCGGCGGCGTGCCGTGGCCGCCGGTCTCGCCGTCACCGCCGCGGCGCTGGTGGCGGCCGGCCCGCATCCGGGCGCCGGGGCGCAGGACGACGGCCGGGCGCGCGGGCATCCGGTGTCCGACCGGGCGCGGGAACGGCCGGCCGCGCGGCCGGTGGCGGCGCCCGTGCGGATCGCCGACGCCGCGACCGTGCGGCTGCTGGCGCCGGGCGACCGGGTCGACGTCGTCGCGTCCGAGGAGGGCTCGGGCGACGGGGCCTCGGTGATCGCGCGGGGAGCGCGGGTGGTGAAGGTGCCGGACCCGGACCCGGGGGCGGCCCCGGAGGGCGGGGTGCCGGAGGCCGGGGCGCTGGTCGTGCTCGCCGTGCCGCCCGCCACCGCGCACCGGCTGGTCGGCGCGGGGGCCCGGGCGCGGCTCGCGGTGACGCTGTGCTGAGCCCGCCGAGTCCCTCGCCGGCGGGACCGGACTGGACAGCACCGCCGGGCGTCGGCGTAGGTTGCGGAGCGTTTTGTTCCACAACCTGGTCATGTGAGGAGTGCCCCCGAGGTGAGCGCGAAGAAGGAACCGAGCATCTGGCAGGGCTTCAAGGCCTTCCTGATGCGCGGGAACGTCGTCGATCTGGCAGTCGCGGTGGTCATCGGCGCCGCCTTCACCAACATCGTCAACTCGGTGGTGAAGGGAATCATCAATCCGCTGGTCGGCGCGTTCGGCACGCAGAACCTGGACGGCTACAGCTCCTGCCTCAAGGGCCCGTGCACGGGTACGGGCGACAGCGCGACCGGCGTGCGCATCCTGTGGGGATCGGTGCTCGGCGCCACCCTCACGTTCGTGATCACGGCGGCCGTCGTCTACTTCCTGATGGTCCTGCCCATGTCGAAGTACCTGGCCCGTCAGGAAGCCCGCCGCAAGGCGCGGGAGGGCACGCAGGAGGTCATCGAGGTGACCGAGCTGGAGGTGCTCAAGGAGATCCGCGACGCGCTGGTCGCCCAGCGCGGTTCGGGCCACGACCGCCCCTAGCGGCCACGACCCTCAGCGCGAACGCCCGCCGCGCGGGCGGATCACAGGTGGTGGGGCGGCTTCTCGTCGAGGAAGCGCTTGAGGTCGGCGGCGCTGTCGGCCTCGGGCCGCTCGCCCCATCCCCGGTCGGTGTCGTCGGAGGACTGCTGGTCGAGCGGGTCGTCGAAGACCAGCGCGGGCTTCGGCGCGCGGGCCTCGGGTTCGGGGGCGGTGCTCATGCTTCCCAGGGTACGGCCCGCCCCGCACGAGCACTTCCGCCTCGTCTCTGCTGTGCTGGGACCCATGACGTCCAGTCCCCCTCCCCCGCCCGAGTCCTCCGCCCCGGCCGCCGGCCACCGGCCGCTGCGCAGGCTCACGGCCCGGCCCCGTCACGAGGCCCATCGCGTCGCCTCGTCGTTGGAGCTCTTCTTCGACCTGTGCTTCGTCGTGGCCGTCGCCCAGGCGGGCGTCCAGCTGGTGCACGCCGTCGCCGAGGGCCACCCCGGCCAGGGGATCCTCTACTACGCGATGGTCTTCTTCGCCATCTGGTGGGCGTGGATGAACTTCACCTGGTTCGCCTCGGCGTACGACAACGACGACGTGCTCTACCGGATCGTCACCCTGGTGCAGATCGCCGGTGTCCTGGTGCTCGCCGCCGGTATCTCCCCGGCCTTCGAGGACCACGACTTCCTGGTCATCGTGATCGGTTATCTGATCATGCGGCTCGCCATGTCGGCGCAGTGGCTGCGCGCGGCGCGCGGTGCGGGACCGGCGGAGCGCGCGATGACGCTGAGGTACGCCGGTGGCGTGCTGCTCTGCCAGATCGGCTGGGTGGGGCTGCTGTTCGTGCCCGAAGCCGGCCGTGCGTGGCTGTTCCTGGTGATGGCGCTGCTGGAGCTGTGCGTGCCGACGCTCGCGGAGAGGAACCACCAGTCGTCCTGGCACCCGCATCACATCGCCGAGCGGTACGGGCTGTTCACGATCATCGTGCTGGGCGAGACGATCGCCGCCGCCACGGTCGCGGTGAAGTCGGGCATCGACGAGAACGACGCGCTGGGCGAGCTGCTGCCGATCGCGGTGGGCGGACTGCTGATCGTCTTCGCCGCCTGGTGGATCTACTTCGTGGTGCCCGTCCACGGGCACCTGCGCTCCAGCAGGCAGGCGTTCGTGTGGGGTTACGGCCACTACCTGGTCTTCGCCTCGGCGGCGGCGATCGGGGCCGGGCTGGAGGTGGCGGTGGAACAGGCGGTCGGCAAGGCGCACATCTCGAGCCTCGCGGCGTCCGCAGCGGTGACCCTGCCGACGGCGATGTACCTGATCACGGTGTGGGTGCTGCACGCCCGCCACTTCAAGGTGGGCATCGCGCAGCAACTGGTCCTGCCGACCGCGGCGCTGCTGGTGATCGGCTGCACGTTCCTCGGGGACGCCGCGGTGCTCGTGGCGGGCATCGTCCTGGCGCTGACCGTGGCGACGGGGGTGACGCTGACGGCTCTCGCCGGCCTGCCGCAGCGGGGGACGAGGACGCCGTTCCACGGCACCCCGCCCGCCGCCTGACCCGGCCACGGGCGGCGGGCGGCCGTCCGGGGCCCGCCGCCCGCCTGCCCGTCCCGCCTGTCACCGGCCGGGGTGCCGGAGCCCGGCCGACACTGGGGGCATGACAGTTGACGCAGTGACGGACGTCGCCGGGGTGCGGGTGGGACACGCGACGCGCATCGGCGACGGGTGGCTCACGGGGACGACGGTGGTGCTCGCGCCCGAGGGCGGGGCGGTCGCCGCCGTGGACGTGCGCGGCGGTGGCCCCGGCACCAAGGAGACCGACGCGCTCGATCCGCGCAATCTGGTGCAGCGGGTCGACGCGGTGGTGCTGACCGGTGGCAGCGCCTACGGGCTCGACGCGGCGTCGGGGGTGATGGCCTGGCTGGAGGAGCGGGGACGCGGGGTGCGGGTCGGCCCCGGCCCGGCGCACGTCGTGCCGGTGGTGCCCGCCGCCTGCGTCTTCGACCTGGGGCGCGGCGGCGACTTCCGGGCCAGGCCGGACGCCGCCACCGGGCGGGCGGCCGTCGAGGCGGCGCAGGCGAGCGCTCCGGGCGCGCGGGTGGCCGAGGGAGGGGTCGGAGCCGGCACGGGTGCCGTGGTGGGGCTCCTGAAGGGCGGGGTCGGTACGGCGAGCACCGTGCTGGAGTCGGGCATCACGGTGGGCGCGCTGGTGGTGGCCAACGCGGCGGGGTCGGCGATGGATCCGGAGACGGGGGTGCTGTACGGGGAGCTGTTCCAGGGAGGGCGCGTGGAGTATCCGGCGGCGGACGTGCACGAGGCGGCGCGGCGGCGCCTCGCCGAGGTCGCGGCGCGGAACGCGCCGCCTCCGCTCAACACCACGGTCGCCGTGGTCGCCACGGACGCCGGGTTGTCCAAGGCTCAGGCGCAGAAGCTGGCCGGGACGGCGCACGACGGCATCGCACGGGCGGTGCGGCCGGTGCACCTGCTCAACGACGGGGACACGGTGTTCGCCCTGGCGACCGGTGAGCGCCCGCTGGACGCGACGGGACCGCTCGCGCTGAACGAGGTGCTGGCGGCGGGCGCGGACATGGTGACGCGGGCCGTCGTGCGCGCGGTGCGCGCCGCCGGTCCGGTGGACGGGCCGGGCGGGTCCTGGCCCGCGTACGGCGAGTTGTACGGGGACGGGCGCGGGGTGTCGTAGAGGCAGGTCGCCCGCGGTGCCGGGGCCGGGAGGGGCCGGGTGCGGCGGAGGCAAGTTCCGGGCGGGGAGGGGCGATTGTCGCGGTTCTGTCACCGATCGGCCTTTCCGGCGGCCGGTGGGAACCCCGTCGGCCGCCGGTCCGCTCTTCAGGGTCGAAGCGGACACGCACATCACCTGAACCTGGAGCAGCCCGTGACTACGCAGGACATATCAGCGCGTCGTGCACTGGTGGCCTGTGCCGCCCTCGTGGTCGGCGCCCTGACCCTCACCGCCTGTGGCGGCAGTGCCAGCGCCGACGACAAGAGCGGCGGTGACGGCAAGGACGGCACCGGTTCGGTCAAGACCTCCGTGGCGAAGGTCGTGATCTCCGCGAAGGACGGGTCGACCGGCGCGTCGATCAACGCGACCGGCGTGAAGGTCAGCGACGGCCGGCTGACCGACGTGAGGATGACGGTGGCGGGGACGGGCACGGCCGTACCGGGCTCGGTGTCCGCCGACGGCACGAGCTGGAAGCCGAAGGAGCAGCTGGAGCGCGGCACGAAGTACCGGATCAGCGCGACCGCGAAGGACGCGGACGGACTGCCGGCCGCGGCCGACTCGACCTTCACCACCGTCTCCTCGGACAACAGCTTCATCGGCACGTACACCCCGGACGGCGGCAGCACGGTGGGTGTGGGCATGCCGGTGTCGTTCACGTTCGACAAGGAGATCGGCGACAAGAAGGCCGTGCAGTCGCACATCACGGTCACCTCCAGCAGCGGCCAGGAGGTGGTCGGGCACTGGTTCGGCTCGCAGCGGCTCGACTTCCGGCCCGACGACTACTGGAAGGCCGGCTCCAAGGTCACGATGAAGATCGACCTGGACGGGGTGGAGGGCGCGAACGGCGTCTTCGGCGTCCAGAAGAAGACCGTCACCTTCACCGTGGGCCGCTCGCAGGTCTCCACGGTCGACGTGAACACGCAGACCATGACGGTGGTGCGCGACGGCAAGACGGTCAAGTCGATCCCGATCTCGGCGGGCAGCGCCGAGAACCCGACCTACAACGGGCAGATGGTGATCTCCGAGAAGTCGCTGCAGACGCACATGGACGGCTCGACGGTCGGCTTCGGCGGCGAGTACGACATCCCGGACGTGCCACACGCGATGCGGCTGAGCAGCAGCGGCACGTTCATCCACGGCAACTACTGGTACCTGCCGGGCAATCCGCCCTTCGGCCGCCAGGGCACCAGCCACGGCTGCGTGGGACTGCGGGACGTGCAGGGCGGGCAGGGCGACACGCCGAGCAAGTGGTTCTACGACCACTCGCTCATCGGGGACGTCGTCGTCGTCAAGAACTCCCCGGACGACACGATCGCGCCCGACAACGGCCTCAACGGCTGGAACATGGGCTGGAGCGAGTGGGTCGCGGGCAGCGCCCTCTGATCCCGGCCCCTGTCGGCCGACCGGGCCTCTGAGCAGCTAATTTTGACGGAACGACGGGTCGCGCGGGAACTCCTCGCGCGGCCCGCGCGTTTTTCCTGCGTACGTTTTCCCGGATCCCGAACATGATGTCCGACCGAGGGGCTACGGTATGCACCCACCAGGTGACATGCAGCAACGCCGGGAGAAACCTTGAGCGTTCCGTACGAGACGGCAGCGTACGAACCAGCCGAGTCGCCCGAGTCTCCGGAGGAGCACCTCATGCGACTGCTCGGCCGCGCCCTGAACTCGTTCGAGCTGCCCGACGAGACGATACGGCAACTGGACTGCGCGCTGGCGCACGACGGTTCGCTGCACTCCGCGCACCACAGCGCGGGGCTGCACCGCGAGACGTACCGGCACACGTGGCTGCTCGCCGACGGCTCGGCACTCACCCTCTGGGAGCTCGTCCACAACACCGCCCCGGGCGGCGAGGCGCAGCACGAGGTGTACGTGGACGAGGAGGAGCTGCGCGCCGCCACCGGGAGGCTGGCCCTGCCGCCGGACACCCCGGACTTCGAACTGCCGGTGCCGGTGCAGCTGTCGCCGATCCCCACCCCGCGGCACGTCTACGTCCAGGGCGGTTCCGCCGACCACGCCCGCAGGCTGCTGCGGCGCGCGGAGAACGCGGACCGGCCCGGCGCGGACACCGCCGCCCTGCTGTCGACGGCGTCCGCGCACCAGATCACGCAGGCCTTCGGCGGCCCCGGCCGCACGGGTCGCCCCGCCGTCGGCTTCTCGCTCTACGAGCACGCCTTCCTGCTGCGGGACGGCACGGAGGTCTCCCTGTGGGAGGTCGAGCACACGGCCACGCCCGACGGGCGGCACATGTGCGAGGTGTACGTCAGCGAGGACACGGCCCGCCGGGCCATGGAGCGGCGCGCGGCGCAGGTGTCCTGAACCGCCGTCACCGGCCGGTCGTACGGCAGCCGGGCCGGGTCCTCGTCGGACCCGGCCCGGCTGCCGCGGTGACTCAGGCCGCCACCGGCTGCTGCGTCCCGGCCGTCGAGGCCGACGGGTCCGCGTCGCCGGTGCCCGGCGCGGCCGCTCCCGGCGCCTGCTTGCGCAGGCCCTTCAGGACGATCACCAGGGCCGCGGTGACGCAGACGCCGGCCGCGACGGCGACCAGGTAGAGCAGCGGGTTGCCGATCAGCGGGACCACGAAGATGCCGCCGTGGGGGGCCCGCAGCGTCGCGCCGAAGGCCATCGACAGGGCGCCGGTGAGCGCACCGCCCACCATCGAGGAGGGGATGACCCGCAGCGGGTCGGCCGCGGCGAACGGGATCGCGCCCTCGGAGATGAAGGAGGCGCCCAGCACCCAGGCGGCCTTGCCGTTCTCGCGCTCGGTGGCGTCGAACAGACGGCCCCGCACGGTCGTGGCCAGGGCCATCGCCAGCGGCGGGACCATGCCGGCCGCCATGACCGCCGCCATGATCTTCATCGCCGAGTCGCTCGGGTCGCTGACCGCGATGCCGGCCGTGGCGAAGGCGTAGGCGACCTTGTTGACCGGGCCGCCGAGGTCGAAGCACATCATCAGGCCGAGCAGGGCGCCGAGCAGGACCGCGTTGGCGCCGGACAGACCGCTCAGCCAGTCGGTCATCGCCTTCTGCGCGGACGCGATGGGCTTGCCGATCACCACGAACATCAGGAAGCCGACGACCGCCGAGGAGATCAGCGGGATCACCACCACCGGCATG
This sequence comes from Streptomyces sp. NPDC048185, assembly GCF_043202495.1. Classification (NCBI taxonomy): domain Bacteria; kingdom Bacillati; phylum Actinomycetota; class Actinomycetes; order Kitasatosporales; family Streptomycetaceae; genus Streptomyces; species Streptomyces sp. NPDC048185. The sequence goes on along the minus strand of NZ_JBIDAN010000006.1, from coordinate 298,844 downwards.
ATGCCGCGCAGCGCGGCCGGGACCCGCACCCGCTGGATCGCCATCACCACGGCACCGGAGATCAGACCGGCCGCCAGGCCGCCGAGGAAGCCCGCGTCGATGGTCAACGCGATCGATCCGCCGACGAAGCCGGGGACGAGGCCGGGCCGGTCGGCCATGCCGTAGGCGATGTAACCGGCCAGGACCGGGACGAGGAAGCCGAACGCCACGCCGCCGACCTGGAACAGCAGTGCCGCCCAGCTGTCGGCCTGCGTCCACACGAAGTGGTCCATCACCGACGGCGCCTTGTTGATCTCGTAGCCGCCGATCGCGAAGCCGAGCGCGATGAGCAGGCCGCCCGCCGCGACGAACGGCACCATGTAGCTGACGCCCGACATCAGCCACGTGCGCAGCTTGGTGCCGTAGCCCTCGCCGGGCTCGCCGCCGCGTTCGACGGGCGTCGCGCCCGGGGAGGCGGAGGTGACCTCGCCGCGGGCCGCCTTGCCGCGCACCTCGGCGATCAGCTCGCCGGGACGGTTGACGGCCGCCTTGGCGCCGGTGTCGACGGTGGCCTTCCCGGCGAAGCGGTCCTTGTCGCGCACGGGCACGTCGTGGGCGAGGATCACGCCGTCCGCCGCCTCGATCACCGCCGGGTCGAGGCGGGTGAAGCCGGCCGAGCCCTGCGTCTCGACGACGATCTCGACGCCCGCCTCGCGGCCCGCGTTCTCCAGCGCCTCGGCCGCCATGTAGGTGTGCGCGATGCCGGTGGGACAGGAGGTGACGGCGACGATGCGGAAGGGCCGCCCGGGCTCCGCCGTGTCCTCGGCGCCGTTCTCCGTGCCGCCCGGGGTGCGGGCCTCGGCGCCCTCCCCGGCACCGGTGCCGGTGCTGCCCGTGGCGGTCCCGGCGGAGGCCGCCGCCGGGACCGCCACGGAGTCCTCCTCGCCGTCGGGGGCCTCCCCGCGGATCAGCGCCGCGGCGGTCTCGGCGTCGCCCACCGAGCGGAGCGCGGCCGTGAAGTCGGCGTTCATCAGCTGCCGGGCCAGTGCGGAGAGGATCGTCAGGTGGGCGTCGTCGGCGCCCGCCGGAGCGGCGATCAGGAAGATCAGGTCGGCCGGGCCGTCCGCCGCGCCGAAGTCGATGCCGAGCGCGCTGCGGCCGAAGGCGAGGGTCGGCTCGGTGACGTGCTCGCTGCGGCAGTGCGGGATGCCGATGCCGCCGTCCAGGCCGGTCGGCATCTGTGCCTCGCGGGCGGCCACGTCGGTGAGGAAGCCCTCGAGGTCGGTCACCCGGCCGCGGGCCACCATGCGTGCGGCCAGGGCGCGCGCCGCCGCTTCCTTGGTGTCGGCGGACAGGTCGAGGTCGACCAGGTCCGCGGTGATCATGTCGCTCATCGCGGGCTCCTTAGCGCGCGTATCGCCCGGAACGCGGGGTGGTGGGCGAGGGTGGGGACGGAGGGACTGCGGGGAGGGGTGGTGCGGTGGGGAGTGCCGCGGGCGGGGGTACCGCGGTGCGGGTCCGGATGCGGGCCGGGGTCTCGCGGGCCGGTCATGACACCGGCTCCGTCAGCGCGCGGTCCACCGGCACCCGGTCGGTGACCGTCACCGCGGCCGGGTCCAGGTCGGCCGGCGTCGGCATGACACTGCCGGGGAGCCGGACCGCCGCGGCACCGTGCGCGACGGCGGAGGCGAGCGCCTCGGGTCCGCCGCCGCCGGCGACGAGGAATCCGGCGAGGGAGGAGTCACCGGCACCGACGTTGCTGCGTACGGCGTCCACGCGGGCGCTGCCGAACCAGGTGCCCGCGTCGTCCACGAGCAGTTGCCCGTCGGCGCCGAGGCTGGCGAGCACGGCACGCGCGCCCAGCTCCCGCAGCTCCTCGGCGGCCTTCAGGGCGTCGCCGACGGTGGCCAGCGGGCGCCCGACGACCTCGGCGAGCTCCTCGGCGTTGGGCTTGACCACGTCGGGCCGCTCGCGCAGCGCCTCCCGCAGGGCCGGCCCGGAGGTGTCGAGGGCGATGCGGACCCCGGCGGCGTGCGCGCGGGCGACGAGGGCGGCGTACCAGGACGGGGCGAGGCCGCGGGGCAGGCTGCCGCAGCAGGCGATCCAATCGGCCCCACGCGACTGCCGCCGTACGGTCTCCAGGAGCAGTTCCTGTTCGGCCGCCGACAGTTCGGGGCCCGGGGCGTTGATCTTCGTCAGGACGCCGTCGGCCTCGGCGAGGGCGATGTTGGAGCGGGTGGCCCCGGCGACGGGCACCGGCGCGACCTCGATGCCCTGGGCGTCGAGCAGGTCGGCGACGAGTGCGCCGGGTGCGCCGCCGAGGGGCAGCACCGCGACGGTGCGCCGCCCGGCCGCCGTGACCGCACGGGAGACGTTCACCCCCTTGCCGCCCGGGTCGACCCGCTCGCCGGTGGCGCGGACGACCTCGCCGCGGTCCAGTGAGGGCACCTCGTAGGTGCGGTCCAGCGACGGGTTGGGGGTGACGGTGAGGATCATGCGCGTACTACTTCCGTGCCGTCGCGCTCGATGGCGGCGGCGTCTTCGGGGCTCAGCCCGCTGTCGGTGATCAGCAGGTCCACGTCGCTCAGGGCGCCGAAGCGGGCGAAGTGCTCCTGGCCGTGCTTGGAGGAGTCGGCGAGCAGCACCACGCGCCGGGCCGCCGCGACCGCGGCCCGCTTGACCGCGGCCTCGGCGAGGTCGGGGGTGGTCAGGCCGTGCTCGGCGGAGAAGCCGTTGGCGGCCACCATCAGCACGTCGGCGCGGATCTCGCCGTACGCGCGCAGCGCCCAGGCGTCCACGGCGGCGCGCGTACGGTGCCGCACGCGCCCGCCGACCAGGTGGAGCTGGATGCCGGGGTGGTCGGCGAGGCGGGCCGCGATGGGCAGGCTGTGGGTGACGACGGTGAGCTGTGCCTCGGGGGGGAAGACGGCGGCCAGGCCGGCCACCGTCGAACCGGCGTCGAGGATGACCGTGCCGTCGGAGGGCAGCTCCGCGAGGGCCGCCTCGGCGATCCGCTCCTTCTCGCCGGCCGCCGTGGACTCGCGCTCGGCGAGGTCCGGCTCGAAGTCGAGGCGCCCGGCGGGGATCGCGCCGCCGTGCACCCGGCGGAGCAGACCGGCGCGGTCGAGGGCCTTGAGGTCGCGGCGGATGGTCTCGGCCGTCACCTGGAACTCCTCGGCCAACGACACGACGTCCACCCGGCCGCCGTCCCGGGCGAGCCGGAGGATCTCCTGCTGCCGCTCCGGTGCGTACATGCCTGTTCACCTCCACCTTGTGCCCGAACGTGTGGTTTCAGGGGAGGCTACGCGCGGTTTTCCGGAAAGTAAACCAGAAAGCGGAAACGATCAGACACAACCGGGCACGTACGGGCACCCCCGGGTGACCGGGTCGGAAATCCACACGCAGGCATCCGCACGTGGGAATCCACACGCGGCCATCCGCACGCGGGCATCCGCAGCGGGCATCCGCACGCCGGTGGGCCCGGCACCGAAGTGCCGGGCCCACCCCGTCCCCGTCCCCCACAGACCGGCCCGTCCTCAGACCAGGGCGGGCTCCTTCCCCCCCTCCGTGGCCTCCTCCTGCGCCTCGGCCCCCTCCACGTGCTGGGCCGGCCGCGCGGGGAGGGCGAACATCAGCAGGAAGATGACGCCCAGCACCGCCGCCACCCAGCCGAGCGCGTTCTGGAAGGCGTCCGCGTAGGCCGGGCCGATGCCGGCCCTGGTCAGGTGGTCGTCCATCGCGCCGAAGAAGACCACCGACACCAGGCCGAGTCCGAGCGCGTTCCCCATCTGCTGCACGGTGTTGATCAGCCCGGACGCCGCACCGGCGTGCTCACGCGGCACCTGGGACAGCACCGCGTCCGTCAGCGGGGCGACGATCAGGCCCATGCCGGCACCCATGACGACCAGGGGCAACGCCATCTGCCAGGACGTGATGCCGAGTCCGTACCGCCCGGCCTCCCAGATGTAGAGCAGCACCCCGACCGCCATCACCAGCGCGCCCGCCTGGAGCACCTTGCGCCCGAAGCGCGGGACCAGCTTCTGCACCGACAGCCCCGCCGCCGTGGACACCGCGAGCGAGAACGGCACACCCGTCAGACCGGACCGCAGCGGGCTCCAGCCCAGTCCCACCTGCATGTAGAGCGTCCACACCAGGAAGAAGATGCCGAGGCCGACGCCGAAGACGGTCTGCACGGCGATGCCCGCCGCGAAGCTCTTCACCTTGAACAGCGACAGCTCGACCAGCGGGGACCCGTCCCGCGCGCTCTTGCGCCGCTCGTACGCCACCAGCACCGCGAGGACCACGAACGCGCCGCCCATCGACACGTACCCCCACAGCGGCCAGCCCAGCTCACGGCCCCGGGTCAGCGGGTAGACCAGCATCAACAGACCGAGGGTGACCAGCGCGACGCCGACCAGGTCCAGCTTGAGGGCGCGCGGGGCCCTGGACTCGGTGATGAAGCGACTGCCGAGGACCAGACCGGCGATGCCGACCGGCAGGTTGATGAGGAAGATGGGCCGCCACTCCAGCCCGAACAGGTTCCACTCGGTGAGCAGGGCGCCGAGCAGCGGACCGGAGACGGCCCCCAGTCCGACGATCGCGCCGAACAGCCCGAACACCTTGCCGCGCTCGTGCGCCGGGAAGGTCGCGTGCACGATCGACAGCACCTGCGGCACCATCAGCGCGGCCATGGCGCCCTGGAGGACGCGGGAGGCGACCAGCATCTCCGGGTTCACCGCGAAGCCGCACAGCGCGGACGCGAGCGTGAAGCCGCCGATGCCCACGAGGAACAGCCGCTTGCGCCCGTGGATGTCGCCGAGCCGCCCGCCGGTGATCAGGCCCGCGGCGAACGCGAGGGCGTATCCGGCGGTGATCCACTGGATCTGGCTGAAGGAGGCGCCCTCGTCCCGCTGGATCGACGGGACCGCGATGTTGACGATCGTGACGTCGACGAGGTCCATGAACGCCGCGGTCATCACGATCGCGAGAGCGAACCAGCGCCGGCGGTCGCCGCCCGCGGCGGGCCGGTCCTGGGGTGTGCCCGGGGTGTGCGTGAAGGTCATGGGAGCAAGCTATGAGCCCACTAGGCCAGATCGTGTCCTAGAGGTGCGGCATCCTCGGACGCATGACGACGGACACTCCGGCCCGGCTCCTGACGCTGCTCTCCCTCCTCCAGACACCCCGTGAATGGCCCGGCGGCGAGCTCGCCGACCGGCTCGGGGTCTCCCGCCGCACGGTCCGGCGCGACATCGACAGGCTGCGCGAGCTGGGCTACCCCGTGCAGGCGACCATGGGCGCCGACGGCGGGTACCGGCTGGTCGCCGGCAAGGCGATGCCGCCGCTCGTGCTGGACGACGAGGAGGCGGTGGCGATCGCGGTCGGGCTGCGCGCCGGGGCGGGGCACGCGGTGGAGGGCGTGGACGAGGCGTCGGTGCGGGCACTGGCCAAGCTGGAGCAGGTGCTCCCGGCGCGGCTGCGGCACCGCGTCGCCACGCTCCAGGCCGCGACGACGCCGCTGACCAGTGGGGACGGGCCGAGCATCGCCACCGAGACGCTGACCGTCATGGCCTCCGCGGTCGCCGGACGGGAGCGGCTGCGGTTCGCCTACCGCGCCGGGGACGGCACCGGGTCGCGGCGCCTGACGGAGCCGTACCGGCTGGTCTCTACGGGGCGGCGCTGGTACCTGGTCGCGTACGACCTCGACCGCGACGACTGGCGGACCTTCCGGGTGGACCGGGTGAGCGAGCCGTTCGCCACGGGCGCGCGGTTCACCGCCCGGGAGCTGCCGGCGGGGGACGCGGCGGAGTATCTGCGACGGTCCATGCAGCGGCGCGGCGACTCGTACGAGATCGTCGTCACCTTCGCGGCGCCGGCCGGGGAGATCGCCGCGCGTCTGCCGGGCTGGCTCGGACCGCCGCAGCCGGTGGGCGACGGGACGTCGTGCGTCCTGCGGGCCACGGTCTCGGACGCGGTGGAGTGGATGGCGGTACGGCTCGCGATGCTGGGCGTGGACTTCCACGTCCAGGAACCGCCGGAACTGGTGACGAGCGTAAGAACCCTGGCAGCACGCCTGACCCGAGCGACCTGACGCCGCCCACCCGCCCCGCCCCCGCCGAGACCGCGCCCGCCGAGACCACGGGCAATCGTGCCACCAAGGCCGGCACGGGTGGACGCGGCGGCACCCCGTCAGCGCCGGGCCGCCGACCCCCGCGCCCCCGCACCCCCGCCGCCGTAACCGCGGGCAATCGTGCCGCCAAGGCCGGCACAGGCAGGCGCGGCGGCACCCCGTCAGCGCCGAGCCGCCCGACCCCCGCACCCCCCGCCGCCGTAACCGCGGGCAATCGTGCCGCCAGGGGCGGCACGGGTGGGCGCGGCGGCACCCCGTCAGCGCCGGGCCGCGCGACCCGCCCCGTCACCCCCGCCCACCCCTGCTGCCGGACGGCCTACGCCCCGTCCTCCCACGCGAACCCCCTCAACACCTCGAGGTTGGCCAGCGCCGCGTCCAGCGCCGCCCCCGGCTCCTCACCGGAAGCGGCCCAGTGCTCCACCGCCACCCGCAGCGCCGCGCCCGCCGTGGCGGCGGCGAAGCGGAGCCGGGGTCCGGGCACCGGCGCCTCGGCAACGTTGTCGTCGCCCCCACCCGGCGCGGCAGCGACCCGCTCCGCCAGCGCTTCCCCCAACGCCCGCTCGGTCATGTGGCACACGTCAGCCCACACCTTCCGCAGCGCCGGACTCGTCTCGGCCAGGCGGATCAGCGTCCGGGCCCCTTCCCACGACGCGGCCGACACCCCCGCGCCCGGCGTCAGCGTGTGCCGCGCCGCGTGTTCCAGGGCCTGCAGCGGGGACAGCTCGGCCGGAGCCCGGCGTACCGCCTCGACCCAGCGCTCGGCGCCCAGGGCGTACAGGGGTGCGACGGCCTCCTCCTTGGTGGCGAAGTACCGGTAGAAGGTGCGCGGGGCGATGCCGGCGGCGCGCGCGATGTCCTCGGCCCGGGTGGGCCGCAGGCCCTGGTGCACGAAGAGGTGGGCCGCGGCGCGGGCGATGTCCATGCGGGTCTCGGCCTTGCGCCGCTCGGTCAGCGAGACCGGTGGCCGGCCGAGGGCGGAGGTACGGGTGGTGCTGCTCACTTCGGCAGGCTATGCCGCTGTGGCAGAATCTGCCATCCGGCGGGTCACCCCGGGGTTCAGGTTCGGGGTGGCCCGTCTTTCCGCGCGGTCGTGCCCCGCCGGACGAGGAGAGCCGGGCCGCGGCGCCCGGGGGGAGGGGCGCCGAGCCCGGCTCGGGAAGTCCCGGCGCCGGGGGGAGTGCGTCGGGACGTGGTCCAGTGTGGGTCGGGTGGGTCGGATCCGGTGCGGATCGGGGCCCGACCGCCGGGCCCGGAATTCTTGTTCCCGGGCCCGTGGCGGTTGAAGCAGCGTTACACGCCATGTTTGCGCGGCCTTCGGCCACCGGCGTACGCCCCAGGCGTCACGCCACGCCCCGGCCTCACGGGGCCGCCCTGCGACGGCCCCCGGCGGGGCGTTACGCCGCGGCCTCGAAGCCGGTGTCACGCGCCAGCTTCTTCAGCTCCAGCAGCGCGTGCTTCTCGATCTGCCGGATCCGCTCGCGGGTGAGCCCGTGCTCCTTGCCGACCTCGGTCAGCGTGCGCTCGCGGCCGTCGTCGATGCCGTAGCGCATCTTGATGATGGAGGCCGTGCGCGGGTCGAGGCGGCCGATCAGGTCGTCCAGCTCCTCGCTGCGCAGCAGCGTCATCACGGACTGCTCGGGCGACACGGCGGAGGTGTCCTCCAGCAGGTCACCGAACTGGGTCTCGCCCTCGTCGTCCACCGACATGTTCAGGGAGACCGGGTCGCGGGCCCAGTCGAGCACGTCGGTGACGCGCTCCGGCGTCGAACCGAGCTCGGCCGCGATCTCCGCGGGCTCGGGCTCACGGCCGTGCTCCCGGTTGAACTCGCGCTGCACGCGCCGGATCCGGCCGAGCTCCTCCACGAGGTGGACGGGCAGGCGGATGGTGCGCGACTGGTCGGCGATCGACCGGGTGATGGCCTGGCGGATCCACCAGGTCGCGTACGTCGAGAACTTGAAGCCCTTGCGGTAGTCGAACTTCTCGACGGCGCGGACCAGGCCGGCGTTCCCCTCCTGGATGAGGTCGAGGAGCGGCAGGCCGCTGCGCGGGTAGCGGCGGGCGACGGCCACGACCAGGCGGAGGTTGGAGCGGATGAAGACGTCCTTCGCGCGCTCGCCCTCGGCGATCAGAGCCTCGAGCTCCTCTCGGGTGGCATCCGCCCCGGTCTCCTCGTAACCTTCGAGGACCTGCCGCGCGAACACACCCGCCTCGATGGTCTGGGACAGCTCGACCTCCTTGGCGGCGTCGAGCAGCGGGGTCCGCGCGATCTCGTCGAGGTACATGCCGACCAGATCGCGGTCGGCGAGCTCGCCGCCGTTGGCGCGGACGCTGGTTGCCGCGTCGGCCGTCTCGCCGGTGGCGGACTTACGACGGGCGACGGCACGGGTTGCCATGCGTGCTCCCTTGCGATGAGTGGTTCAGCGGGTGGTCCTGCGGATCTTCAGCACCCGTTTCGAGTTGTCTCCGGTATCTGCCTTGCGGTGGTGGAATCCGTCTCCGGACTCCCTCCGGACTCTCCTCGGGTGCCCTGCATCCGATGGAAACAACGACTGGAATCCGGACAGAATTCCCAACCCGCCCCCCGATTTTTCTGATCATGCAGTACCCTGTGCCGCCGCAGGAGGAGGAGCAATGCCGTCGCAGCGTACGGATGTCCAGGTCAGGCCGGGGGTGGACGACGACCTCGCGGCCCTCACCGAGCTCTACAACCACTACGTACGTGAGACGCCCATCACGTTCGACACCGCACCCTTCACCCCGCAGGAGCGTCGCTCCTGGCTGCTCTCCCACCCTGAAGACGGCCCGTACCGGCTGAGGGTTGCCACGGACGCGGACTCACAGGAGATTCTGGGCTACGCCACATCCAGTCCTTATCGCGCCAAGCCCGCGTACGCGACGTCGGTGGAGACCACCGTCTACGTCGCCCCGCACGCGGGCGGCCGGGGCATCGGCACCCTGCTCTACACGTCGCTCTTCGAGGCGCTGGCGGGCGAGGACCTGCACCGCGCCTACGCGGGCATCGCCCAGCCCAACGAGGCGTCCACCCGCCTGCACGAACGCCTCGGTTTCCGGCACGTGGGCACGTTCCGCGAGGTGGGCCGCAAGTTCGGCCGCTACTGGGACGTGGCCTGGTACGAGAAGCCGCTCGGGCACGGGCGCTGAGCCGGTGCCGCTCCGGCACGGGCGCTGAGCCGACCGTCAGCCGAACTGCACCGACCGTTTCGCGAGCCCCATCCAGAACCCGTCGATCACCGACCTGCGCAGGTCCAGCTCGCCGGCCGCGTCGGCCGCCCCCATCGTGACGAACAGCGGGGCGAAGTGCTCGGTGCGCGGGTGGGCGAGCAGGCCCGCCGGGGACTTGCGGGTGAAGTCGAGCAGCGCGTCCACGTCACCGGCGTCGAGCGCGCGCCGCCCCCAGTCGTCGAACTCCGCGGACCAGGCCGGCACGCCGCCCTGACGCAGGGCGGCCAGGTTGTGGGTGAAGAACCCGGAGCCCATGATCAGAACGCCCTCGTCGCGCAGGGGCGCCAGCCTGCGGCCGATCTCCATCAGCCGGACCGGGTCGAGGGTCGGCATGGAGACCTGGAGGACCGGGATGTCGGCGTCCGGGTACATCTCGACCAGCGGGACGTAGGCGCCGTGGTCGAGCCCGCGGTCGGGGACGTCCTGCACGGGCGTGCCGGGGGCGCGCAGCAGCTTGCGGACGGAGTCGGCGAGCCCGGGGGCGCCGGGGGCCTCGTAGCGCACCTGGTAGTAGTGCTCGGGGAAGCCCCAGAAGTCGTACACGAGCGGCACCGTGCGGATGGCGCCGAGGGCGAGCGGGGCCTCCTCCCAGTGGGCGGAGACGACGAGGATCGCCTTGGGGCGCGGCAGGCCGGCGGCCCATGCGGCCAGTTCGCCGGGCCAGACGGGGTCGTCGGCGAGGGGCGGGGCGCCGTGGCTGAGGTAGAGGGCGGGCATGCGTTCCCGGACGTCGGTCGACATGGCGGCGGCTCCTCATCACATCACTGATGCTTGAAGTCTCAATCTCTTTCCCGGCCGAATCTACGCCGATTTTGTTTAATGTTCAAGGAGTGGTCTCGTAGAGTGGGATGCATGAACACGGCACCCATCCCGGCCCCCGCCGACGAGCCCCGCTGGCTCACCGACGAGGAGCAGCTCGTCTGGCGCTCCTACATCGAGGCCGCCACCCTCCTGGAGGACCACCTCGACCGCCAGCTCCAGCGCGACGCGGGCATGCCGCACGTCTACTACGGCCTGCTGGTCAAGCTCGCCGAGTCCCCGAGACGGCGCCTGCGGATGACGGAGCTGGCCAAGTACGCGAAGATCACCCGCTCCCGCCTCTCGCACGCGATCGCCCGCCTGGAGAAGAGCGGCTGGGTGCGCCGCGAGGACTGCCCGTCCGACAAGCGCGGCCAGTTCGCGGTGCTCACGGACGAGGGGTACGCGGTCCTCCGGGAGACCGCGCCGGGTCACGTGGACGCCGTGCGCCAGGCCGTGTTCGACCGGCTCACCCCGGAACAGCAGAAGTCCCTCGGCGAGATCATGCGGATCGTCGCCGAGGGACTTCAGCCCGCCGAGGCGGGCGCGGACCTGCCCTGGCTGCGCTGAGCCGATCGCCCAGGAGCCGGGCAGTGTCCGCGGGGAACCGTGCGTACGGGGCGTCCCCTCCCCCTACGCACGGGTGGCGCGGGTGGTGCTCAGGGCCCGAGGGGTGTCACCGGCCGGTGTCGGGTCAGTGGGCGACGACCGGCACCGGCAGCTCGTCCTCGACCCCGTCACCGGTACCGGACCCCGTCACGGACGTGGCGCCCGGACGGCCGGCGGTGACGAAGGTCAGGGCGATCACGCCGGCGGCCGCCAGGATGCCGACGGCGAACCAGATCGCACTGGTGTAGCCGTGCACCATGCCCTCCAGCTGGACCAGCTGCTGCTGGGACCGGCCGGCCGCGCCGCCGATGTGGTCGGCGATGTAGGACGTGGTGGCCGAGGCGGCGATCGTGTTCAGCAGCGCCGTACCGATGGCACCGCCCACCTGCTGGGAGGTGTTGACCATCGCGGAGGCGACACCGGCGTCCCGCGGCTGCACGCCCTGGGTGGCCAGGGACATGGCCGGCATGAACGCCGTACCCATGCCGAGACCGAGCAGCAGCATGCCGGGCAGCAGCACGGCGGCGTAGGAGGTGTCGACCTCCAGCTGGGTCAGCAGCAGCATGCCGACGGCGGCGACCAGGAAGCCCGGGCCCATCAGGAGACGGGCCGGGACGCGGGTCATCAGCCGGGCGCCGATCTGGGTGGAGCCCGTGATCATGCCCGCGACCATGGGCAGGAAGGCGAAGCCGGTCTTCACCGGCGAGTAGCCCTTCACGACCTGCAGGTAGTAGGTCAGGAAGAGGAACAGCCCGAACATGCCGATGATGGCGAGGCCCAGCGAGAGGTAGATACCGCCGCGGCTGCGGTCGGTGACCACGCGCAGCGGCAGCAGCGGGGCCTTGACCCGGCTCTCGACCAGCACGAAGGCCGCCAGCAGTACGGCGGAGGCGACGAACATGCCGATCGTCAGGCCGTCGCTCCAGCCGGCCGACTCGGCGCGGGTGAAGCCGTAGACGAGCGCGACCAGACCGAGGGTGGACAGGATCACGCCGGGGACGTCGAGCGGGGAGCGGTTGCGGCCGCCCTCCGGCTCACGGATGACCAGGTACGCACCGGCCGCGGCGACGACCGCGAACGGGACGTTGACGAAGAAGGTCCAGCGCCAGTCCAGGTACTCGGTGAGGAAGCCGCCGAGGATCAGACCGACGGCGGCGCCGCCACCGGCGATCGCACCGTAGATGCCGAACGCCTTGGCACGCTCCTTGGCGTCCGTGAACATCACGGCGAGCAGGGAGAGCGCGGCGGGCGCGAGCAGCGCGCCGAAGACGCCCTGGAGGGCGCGGGAGCCGAACATCATCGCCTCGTTGGTGGCGGCACCGCCGAGCGCGGAGGCGGCGGCGAAGCCGGCCAGGCCGAGGACGAAGGTCCGCTTGCGGCCCCACAGGTCGGCGATCCGGCCGCCGAACAGCAGCAGGCCGCCGAAGGCGAGGGCGTAGGCCGTGACGACCCACTGCCGGTTGCCGTCGGAGATGCCGAGGTCCTGCTGGGCGGACGGAAGGGCGATGTTCACGATGGTGGAGTCGAGGACGACCATCAGCTGGGCGAGCGCGATGAAGACGAGCGCCTTCCAGCGGCCGGCGTCCGGGACGCCGGGAGCCTTGACGGCTGCTTGAGACATGGGGATACCCACTTCGGGACTTCGTGACGGAAAAAGGTCGATGAAAAGGGACGACTCGACCCGGAGCGACGGCCACGGGGGCCCGCCGCCCTCCGGTCGGACGGTCTTGAGTCGCGGAGCTACTGGTGAAGGAACCGGCGAACCGTGGAACAGGCGGAACAGTCGGAACAGGTGGAACAGTCGGAACAGGTGGAACTACGGGTGACGGGCTACTGGTCGCAGGGCCGGCGCAGGTCCTCCATGGTCACGGCCGTACCCGGCAGGGCGGAGCGGGCGGGTGCCCGCAGCCCGTCCAGGAACAGCTGCAGATGGCGATGGACGAACCGGTCGGCGCTCATGCACCCCGTTCCGGCCGGGGGCCGGCTGAGCTGGGCGGCGGCGATCATCAGATCGCCCACGCCCACGTCACCGCGGAGCTGCCCGGCCGCGGTGGCCCGGGACATGATCTCGGCGACGAGTCGCTCGACGCGGTCGCGCGCCGCCTCCAGGTCGGGGTGGTGCTGGTCGAACGTGGTGGACACCATCGGGCACAGCGCGCTGATCCGCTCGTCGGCGGCGGTGTGCACGAAGCGCTCCAGCGCCCCGAACGCGTCGCCGGTCTCCGCGAGGGCCAGCTCGGCCGCCCGAGCCGTACGGTCCATGACCGAGCAGACGACCTCGCGGACGAGGGCGTCGCGGTCGGGGAAGTTGCGGTACACCGTGGCGTTGCCGACGCCGGCCCGGCGGGCGACCTCGTCGAGCGGCACGTCGGGGCCGTGCTCGACGAACATCTCCCGGGCGGCGGTGACGATCCGCTCCCGGTTGCGCAGGGCGTCGGCGCGCGGCCGGGTCGCCTTGCGCTGCACGGGGGTGGCGGTCTGCACGGCGTACTCCTTCGGGTTTCGGGCGGCGGCCTCGGGTGGTGCGGTGAGGAAGCCGGGGCTGCGATCCGGGGAACGTCTCCCCGTTTCGCTCGGACACAGGACTAAACGGGGAAACGATCCCCGGTTATTTCCCGTGCATGGAACGATTCGCGGTGACCTGCGTCACACCCCTCCGCGCCCATCCCGGCCCCTCCCCCGACGCCCCCTCCGAAGCCACCCCCGCGGGCCCGCCGCCGGGTCGCCAAGCGGGCCGTGACCAGCGCCGGGAAGAGCACGGGCACCCCGCCTCCGACCGCCTCCGAGGGCTACCCGCGAGAAACCCACGATCGGTCCGCCCCAGCGCGCGCCCGCACCCCCTTCGACACAGGGTGAGCGCAAGGGAGCGGCCGGTGACCGTCGGCTGCCGTGGTCCGGGAGGTCTGCATGCAGCCGCAGCCGCAGGTGCGGCCACCGCGCCGCCGGATACGCCTGCGCCGGCCGGCCGCGATCGCGACCGTCGCCGTCCTGACGCTCGCCGTCAGCACCTCGGCGGGCACCGGCCGGCTCGCCCCCGGCACCTCCACGGCCGGCCCCGGCCCGGCCACCCTGTCCCGCTCCTCCGCGCACAGCCCCTGCCTGATCAGCGGCGGTTCCGAGATCCAGATGTCGGAAGGCGTCCCTACCTCGTCCGGGTACGCCCGCTCCACCGGCACCGTCCGGGCCCTCAACCTGATGATCGACTTCTCCGACGCGCCCGGCGAGGGCAAGGCGACGGACCGGTACGACGAGTTCTTCCCGCAGACCCAGGAGTGGTTCCGCACCAGCTCCTACGGCCGCCTCGACTACCGCCCCGAGAACCCCGTCCACGGCTGGCTGCGCATGCCCAAGTCCTTCGCCGAGTACGGCATAGAGCGCGGCGCGCCTTTCGAGCCCGGCTACCGGGAACTGGTGCAGGACCTGGTGTCGGTGGCCGACGCGAAGGTGGACTTCCGCGCGTACGACCTGCTCAACGTGCTCGTGACGCCGAACGCGGGCCCCTCCGCCCTGGACACGGTCCTGTCCGTCACCTTCGCCGGCAACGGCGAGGCCCCGGTCGCCGACGGCGTCCCGGTGGCCAACGCCTCCTTCGTCTACTCCCGGCAGGACGACGGCTCCGGGTCCTACGGCAAGACCGGCTACCGCGTCCTCCCCCACGAGAACGGCCACGTCTTCGGCCTGCCCGACCTCTACACCCAGGAGGGCGGGGGCGCGGTCGGCCACTGGGACATCATGAGCGAGGACTGGGGCGCCAACAACGACCTGCTCGGCTGGCACAAGTGGAAACTGGGCTGGCTGGACCCGTCCCAGGTGCACTGCGCGTCACAGCCGGGCACGACGGAGTACACGCTGACGCCGCTGGCCCGCAAGGGCGGCGACAAGCTCGTCGTCGTACCGCTCGACGGGACGTCCGGGTACGCGGTCGAACTGCGCACCCGCGAGGGCAACGACGAGGCCGTCTGCCGCGAGGGCGTACTGATCTACAAGGTCGACGCGGACGTGGACACGGGGATGGGCCCGGTGACGGTCTACGACTCCCGCAAGGACAGCGGCGGCTGCACCCGCAGCCCCAACGTCCACGCCGAACTCTCGGACGCCGCCTTCGTCCCCGGGGAGACCTTCAAGGACCCGCGCCGGGGCGTCACGATCACGGTGGCGGGGGCGGACCTCAAGGGCAACCACCAGATACGGGTCACACGGGGCTGACGGCGCGGTACCGGCGGGCGGCGACCAGGGCTCGCGCCCGACGACCGGGGCGCGCGAACCGACGACTGGGGCCGATGCCCGCTAACCGGCGACCGGCGACCGGCGACCGGCGACCGGCGACCGGCGACCGGACTACGGTAGGCCTGCCCCGCCCGCCGTACCGGAGAGCCGATGCCCGCCAACCACACTGCCGACGCCGACGACACCGCCGGCACCGCCGACCCGATCGACGCCGCGGCCGCCGGGCAGGCACAGGGCACGACAGGCGGCGTCGCACCGGCCGAGGCGGTCACGCCGCTGCTGCGCGGCATCGCCGTACTGCGCCGGCTGACCGAGGCGGACGACGGCACCCTCAGCCTCAGCGAGCTGGAGAAGGCCACCGGCCTCGCCCGCTCCACGGTCGACCGCATCACCGCCACCCTGGCCCGCATGGGATACGTCCGCCCGGACGGCCGCGACGTGACCCTCGCACCCCGCCTGATGGACCTGGGCAACGCCTACCTCTCCGCCCTGCGCCTGCCCGCGCTGCTGTCCCACCGGGCCGACGCACTCGCCGACGAGCTGGACGAGTCGGTGTCCCTGGCGGTCGGCGACCGGGACGGCGTCCGCTTCATCCACCAGGCCACGCGCCGCCGGGCGATGTCCCTGAGCTTCCGCATCGGCGACCTGCTGCCCGCCGAACGCACCGCACCGGGCCCGCTGTTCGCCACGGAGTGGACGGAATCCGACTGGCGCCACTGGCACGACCGCCGGGCGGCGGACCCGGAGGACCGCTTCTTCCCCTCCGTACCGCCACGCGGCCCCGCCGCACCCGCCGACGCGCACTTCGAGCACCGCACGGCCAGGGCGGCGGCCGACGGCTGGGCCCTGGACGACCAGCTGATCGAACCGGGCCTGGTCGCGGTCTCCGCCCCGGTACGCGACCCGGGCACCGGCCGGGTGGCGTGCGTGGCGAGCGTGGTGAGCCACACCAGCCGCCACACGGCACAGGACCTGCGCGCCGCCCTGCTCCCCCGCCTGCGCTCGGCGGTGACGCAGATGGAGGACGACCTGCGCCACGCTCCACCCCCGGCCCCGGGCCCACCGCCGGCGGGCCTGGCCGTCTGGACGGGCGCGTCGAAACTGGAACTGGGCCGGGAGTTCGTGGAATCCCTGGCGCGCGGACTGACCGTCCTGACGGCGTTCGGCGAGGGCAGGCCCGCGCTCACCCTCACGGAGGTCGCGAAGGCGACGGGGCTGTCACGGGCGACGGCCCGCCGCGCCCTGATCACCCACGAACACGCGGGCCTGGTGAGACAGCACCCCGACCGCACCTTCACTCTCACCCCCCGCGTCCTCTCCCTCGGCTTCCCGCCGCTCTCCCGCCTCTCGCTCCCCCGGATCGCCCAGCCCCACCTGACCGCACTGGCCGCACGGGTCGGCGAGTCGGCGTCCCTGGCCGTCCTGTCGGACTCGGGCGAGGAGATCCAGTACACGGCGGCGGCCTCCACGAGCCGCGTGCTGAGCGCCCGCGTCACCGTGGGCTCCCGCCTCCCGGCCCCCGCGACCGCCCTGGGCCGCGTCCTCCTCGGGGACCTCGACGAGGTCCGGACGCAGGGCTACGCCCTGGTCGACGAGGAACTGGAGGCCGGCCTGCGCTCGATCGCGGTCCCGGTACGCGACCGCACGGGCCGGGTGGTGGCGGCGGTGAACGTGGCGATGCACGCGGCCCGCCGGACGGCGGAGGCGTGCGTGACGGAGATCCTCCCGGAACTCGGCCGCACGGCCACCCACATCGAGACAGACCTCCGCACAGCAGGCCGCTTCACCCCCGTCCCCCCGACCTGACCACCCGCTACACTGTCCGCGGTGGCACAGCCGTACCACCGATCATGCCTTCGTAGCTCAGGGGATAGAGCACCGCTCTCCTAAAGCGGGTGTCGCAGGTTCGAATCCTGCCGGGGGCACACCAGGTCAGGAGCCCTCTCGTCCAGCGGACGGGAGGGTTCCTGCGCTTGCAGCACAGTACGGTCGCCCGTCGCCGACCCACCTTTCCTGAAGAGCCGACGCAGCATGCCGGAAATCTGTCGAGCCCGACCCTGCGGCCGCCCTACCCTTCCCGCATGGCCCATGGAAAGACCTCGTACGTTTGCCTGCCCTGCCGGGCCTCGTTCAAGCAGCCCTACCCCGGCTACCACGACCACGAACGGATCTGTCCACGCTGCGCCGAACCACTGATCCACGTCGGCTCCGCCTTCGCGGCACCCAAGAGGCGGGACACCGCCGCCTGGCGAACCCTCTCCGTGCTGCTGCACGCCGGTGTGCGCTTCCACAAGAGCTGCTGCGGCGGCCCCGGCTACCGCCCACGCACCCTCAGCGAGGTGCGTGAGCGGATGGCCTACGCCCGGGCCACCGGCGAACCGTTCGCTCAGGCGTTGGTCCGCCGCGACCTGCCCTAGCAGCCCGACGGCGGGGGCGTTCCGCCGTGCCGCCGAAGCCGAAGCGCCTCCAGCTGTCGGCCTCTTGCCTCTGCTGTCTTACGGACCTTCTTCTCAGCCTTCTGCGGCCGGAAGCCACCGAGGCCGGTAGGCGGTGGCCAGTACGGAGACGGTGACCCGATCGGGCAGGCCGCCGCCGTCGGTCAGGTCTGCGCGACTCACGTGGCGTGCACTCGGCGTCATCGCGACCAGGTCCAGGGCAGCCACCCTGGTCAAGGACGCGGAGTAGTCCACCTGTTCGGTGACGACGGCCTCGAAGTAGGGGTTGAGCGCCCGGTGCAGGCGCTGTTCCTTGGCCGGGTCGATCGTGACCATCGCAGGCACCTGGCCGCGCAGCTCGGTCAGGTGCCGCCCGGTGGGGCGGACCACGATCAGCCGACCGGTCGGGCGCAGTACGCGGTGGAACTCGGCCGGGTTGCGTGGGGCGAACACGTCCAGCACGAGATCGGCCGACGCGTCTGCCAGAGGGAAGGGACGGAAGACGTCCCAGGTGACCGCGGCGGCGCGGTCGTGGGCACGGGCCGCCGAGCGCAGCGCGCGCACCGACGTGTCCAGCCCCAGGCCGCGGGCGTCGGGCAGCTGGTCGAGCACGCCGGCCAGGTAGTAGCCGGTGCCGCAGCCCACGTCCACCACCGTGCCCTGCTCGGACATGGCGTCGGCCGCCAGCCGGGCCCCGACCTCGCGGATGGGCGCGTAGGTGCCGGTGGACAGGAACCGGTCCCGGGCCTGGACCATGGCTGCGTCGTCGCCGCTGGTGGCGCGGGTGCCCGTCAGCAGGCTGGCATAGCCGTGACGGGCGATGTCGAAGGTATGCCCCACCGGACAACGCAGCGCACCGGAGTCGGGGTGCAGGCGGCGCGTTCGGCACGTCGGGCAGCGCAGCAGGTCGAGGGAGAGATCGAGGGCAGGGGGAAGCGACACGGGCACGAGGCACTCCTGGCAAGCGGGAAGGGAAGGGATCGTGCCTGCGCGCTCGGGACGTCACTGCCTCAGGAAGGAACGGGCAGCGTCGGGACGACGATTCACGCAGCAGGCACGCCAAGGAGGGCGACGCCGTCCGGCATCGCCCTCAGCGCCTTCCGATCACAGGAAGCAGCAGTGCGGGGTGCTCAGGAATGCCATGTCACAAGCCTACGAGCACGACGGAGCCCTGGATGCCTCCGTGCTCAAGACTCGGGAGAGACGGCCTGGTTCAAGGCAGCTCGCTCCGCTCACGGCAAGCAGCCGCCGCAGATCAGCCCGCGGGTCCTGGTCGGCCTCGGACGTCCCGTCCGGGGCGACGCGGCGGAGGGTGCCGCGCCGGGGGCTCCCCCGGGCGGCACCCTCCCGCGTCCGGCTAACGCCGGACCACGAACCGGTCGACGTTGATCTCGGTGCCGGACGCAGACTCATTGGCCGCCCCGGTCGAGCGCAGCGTGACCGTGTGCTTCCCCGGTTCCAGCTCGCCGCTGGACCAGATCAGCTGGTTGCCCACCCGCTGCCGGCCGTAGAAGTCGGCCGTGCCGACCTGCTCGCCGTCGATCAGCACCGTCGCGACACCCTGGTTGGACGCTCGCAGGCCGTAGAGGTCGACGGACGTCCCGGTGAACCGGAAGTCGACCGAGTCGCCGACCCCCGACGTCGACGTGACGGACGAGTGGTACAGGCCCGTCCGGTTGATGCAGCCCGGGCAGCTCAGCCACCCGTCGCCCCGGTAGTCGAGCCGGCCCTGGCCGATGCCGGTCTCCTGGTCGTCGACCGAGCTGTCGTGGCCGCGTCCCGCGATCACCTCGACCCGGTCGAGGCCCACCCAGCCGGCCCGCTTACCCCCGTCGACCTCGACGCGCAGGGTGTGCTTCCCGTCGGTCAGCACCGGCGTCCGCCACCGGACGCTCGTGTCCCTGCCGGACCGGTCGAAGGAGAGCCGTTCGGGCGCGTTGCCGTCGATCGACACCAGGGCGGTGCCGCCGTGCGGGCTCCGGACGCCCACGAGGGTCGCTTGGGTGCCGTCGAACGTCACGGTGAGGGCGTCGCCGTCACGGTCGCTGCCGCTGATCGTGCCGCCGGACGCGACCCGGGTCTGCGCACGCGTGTAGTCGCCGCAGCGGCCGGGCTTGGCCGTGCAGTGCTTCCAGCCGTGCCCGGCGTACCTGATGTCCCGCGCCGCGTCGTCGATTCCGATGACCTTGTCGAGAGGTTCGATCGCGAGGTCCGCGAACTGCGTCGCGGAGTAGTCGCCCGAGAGCCCGGCCATCCCGGACACCCAGGTGCCGTCGGTCACCGACCCCACGGTCGCGCCGTCGACCGAGGCCGTGATCTCGTCGCCGTCGAAGGCGAGCTCGAGGCGGTGCCATCCCGCCCCCGCGCCGTCGACGGTGCCGCTCGCCAGCTCCTTCCACGACCGGCCGCCCGGCTCACCGCGCCCGATCGACCAGGTGCCGTCGGCTGCGAGGGTGACCCCGTAACCGTTGGGAACCGGCTGCATCGCGTCGTTCGACACCCGCCCGAGGACCTGCGCCTCGCCCGACTGCGGGACGAAGGCGTCGACGGACACGGAGTAGTCGCTCCAGTCGAGGTCGCCGATGATCCCGGCCGGCTTCTTCCAGGCCGCCCAGGAGATGGCCGGCTGGGGCGAGACCTGTGTGAGGCAGGTGCCCCGGCGGTGCCCCTGGCACGCGCGCTCCTCGTAGGCGCCCTCCATCTGGGAGAAGTAGCGCGTCTGGCCGCTCTGACCGCCGTCGGAGAGGTCGTCGTGGTACGGGAACGGGAAGGCGGAGTCGGGCTGCCCGACAGCGTTCCCGCGGCCCTGGCCCTTCGTGGTGGTCACCGTGACCACCGCGTTCGCCGGGACGGTCACACGGTAGGTCCCGTCGGCGGCACGCACCAGGTCCGGCTGCCGGGTGAAGGACTCGTCGGCCGTCGTCCGCCACACGTGCAGGTCGCCGGCGTCGAGGCCTCCGGTGACCGAGAGCGTGACCTGCTGCGGCTTCGTCGTGCCGATCGTCTCGATCACGGTGCTCCAGTCACCGCCGTCGGGCGAGCGCCGGGACACGTAGCTCCCCCGCGTGGTGTCGTCCTGGTCGAGGTATCCGGACGACGTGTCCAGGTACCGCCAGCCCGGCTCGGCGAACTGGGTCGTCTGCGCCATCGCCCAGATCGCCGACTGCACCTGATAGCCGCCCGACCACGGGGTGTTGGAGCGCATGAGCCCGGCGTCGGAGATGCTCAGGCCCTCGTAGTACGCCGTGAGGAGGTTCCAGATGTTGACCCCGGTGATGCGCCCCTCGATGTACGCGTGGTTGAGCAGCGACGGGAGCGACTTGGCCGAGCCGCCGTGTCCCCACTCGGCCGACCAGGGACCTCCCTCGGA
Source organism: Streptomyces sp. NPDC048185 (assembly GCF_043202495.1). Classification (NCBI taxonomy): domain Bacteria; kingdom Bacillati; phylum Actinomycetota; class Actinomycetes; order Kitasatosporales; family Streptomycetaceae; genus Streptomyces; species Streptomyces sp. NPDC048185. Next base: position 278,056 of record NZ_JBIDAN010000006.1, on the reverse strand, counting down.
GATCCACAGCGGCTTGCCCAGCGACTGGGCGGTTTCGGAACTGGGGCCGAACGAGTAGTGGGTGCCGAGGAGGTCGACGGCGTCGAACAGCTCCGGGTCGGCGGCCATGTCGACGGCGATCGGCCACTCCCCCTTCACCGCGGCCTGGTCGGCGCCGATGATCCGGACGTCGTCGTAGCCGGCGTCGTCGAGTGCCGCCCGGAACTTCTTGATCCACTCGGCGTCGTAGTCGCGCTCGTTGCGCACGCCCATGTTGTCGATGTGCAGCCCGTGCTGGTCGGCGCAGCCGAGCCAGTTCAGGAAGTAGTCGATCGTGTCCTGCGAGTAGTACTCGTCGAGCCATCCCGGCGCGCCCCACGCGAGGCCACCGAGTTTGATGCCGGGGTTGCGCTCGACCGCCTCCTCCATGAGCCACCACTCGTAGCCCGCCTTGCAGTTGACGACGCCACGCTCGTGCATGTGGCTGGACTCCGACCCGTCCGTCGAGTTGGTGTCACCCCCGATCTCCACCTTGAGGAGCTGGAGGGCGGCGCCGTAGCCGGGCTTGAACAGGTAGTCGAGAATTTCGTCGCGCTCCTGCTGGGGGTAGTCGAGGAGCAGACGCGTGGTGGCGCCGCCGCCCGACGTCGCGCCGACGCCGTCGAACACCCGGCCGGCGCTTCGGCCGTCCACCGTGATGGTCGCACCCTTGCTCGGGGTGGCGTCGGCGGCTGCCGCGGTCCCGACGGCCGGCGCCACCAGCGCGGCGCCCAGGGCTGCCGCCGCCGTCGCGACGGCCGCCACCCGCCGGCGCCATGACGCCGGCGCTTTCGGTCTCTTCCGTGATCTGTGCACGTCCGCGTACTCCTTCGTATCGCACGAAGCCGGCCGACGACGTCGTCGAGGTCGGTCTGCATGTCACGGTGCTGAGCGTCCCCACGGGCGGGTCTGACCCCCGCCCGTCCGGTCCTCGTCGGCGCGGACCCGGACATACGTCAGCCGTACTGTTCGAAATATCGTCACTCGTTCGAAATGGTGGCGTGACCGTATGGAGGTGGCATGCCGCCTGTCAACGGTGGTGCAGCGATCGGTCGCCCGGCTTCAGCGCCCCACGGCGACTCGCGCCACGACGGTTTCCCGGATGCCGCCACGTGCCCGAGGCGCCCCGGCCGTGGAGGTGGAACCATCCCGCTGGGTCCGAAACCCCCCAGGAGGTTCGTATGAATGTCGCGACAGCCGCGGGGTTTCAGCGGAAACCGGTCCGGGCTCCGGTGCCCGGGGCGGAAGACATGGGGCGATGGGTCGACGAGTGGTTCGCGAAAGGCGACCCGGTCGACGCCTGCGGGGTGAGCGGCAGAACAACGCGGCCGACCGTCTCGTGAAGAAGGACAAGGCTTTCGGGGCAGGGGCGTTCTGGCTCACCCCAACGCCCCGTGTCCGGCGCGGCTCGGGAGAAGTGCCGGAGCATTTCCCGCGGGTGCCGCCTCACCCCACCGTGAGGCAGACGGTGCGGGCGGCAGGCAGCGTCAGTGGTACTGCTCGAGGTGCGCGGGCATCAGCGCTGGATCGGGCACCCGGGGGCGGGACGTGAGGGAACCCGAGCGGTTCGACGCGTCCGCCGGAGCGCGCGTGTGCCCGGCGCCTCGTGGTCCATGACCTGGGCGCCGGGCGACTGTGCGAAAGAGGGTGTCCGCAGGTCAGATCACCATCGGTACCAGCGCCCGCGGCCGCCGCCCGCGCTCGTGGAACGCATGACGAAGCCGAGGAGCCAGACCACCAGGACGACGAGGGCGACCCACCAAAGGACCTTGAGGGCGAAGCCGGCGCCGAAAAGAATCAGGGCGAGAAGCAGTACAAGAAGCAGGGGGACCATAGTTATCAACCTCCTGACCGGCCTTGTGCCCTGCGTTTCGCCTTTCATACACCGGCCGACGCCTTGTTTGCGCAGGGAAAGGCGGGGCACGAGCGGACTACCGCGACAGCGGGAAAGCAACGACGAGGAGGCGTTTTCCATGACTGCGGGCGAAAAGGCCAAGGCGAAGACCGAGCAGGCCGAGGGCAAGGCCGAGCAGACCCTCGGAAAGGCCGTCGGGAATGAGCGGATGGCCGCCGAGGGGCAGGCGAAGAAGAGCACCGGCGACGCCCGCGAGGCCAAGGAGAAGACCAAGGACGCGTTCAAGCACTGACGTCGCGTCCTCGACCGTGCCGGAGCGGGCCTCCCGAACAGGGGGCCCGCTCCGGCATGAGGCGCCTCGCGCGTCAACGGCTGTTGTCCGCCCGTTCCTTCAGCGCGATGTTGAGCCGCAGTACGTTCACCCGGGGTTCGCCGATGAAGCCGAGGGTGCGGTTCTCGGTGTGCTCGGCGACCAGTTCCCGGACCTCCTCCACGGGCAGGCCGTTGCGCTCGGCGACCCGGCGGACCTGGAGGCCGGCGTACTGCGGGGAGATGTCCGGGTCCAGGCCGGAGCCGGAGGAGGTGACCGCGTCGGCGGGTACGTCCGACGGGGCGACCGGGTGACCGGGGACCGAGTTGTCCCGCACGACGGCGGCCTTGGCCTCCTTCACCCACCGGACCAGTTCCGCGTCGTCGGCGGCGCGGTTGGTCGCTCCGGACAGGAGCAGGTCGTACTGCGTGTTGACGCTGTTGGTGCCCAGGCCGCGTGCCGGGCGGCCCTGGAACCACTTCAGGTCCGGGGTACCGTCCGGCCGCAGGTACGACTGCCCGATCAGGGAGGAGCCGACGACCTTGCCACCGGCCTCGGTCTCGGAGCCGTTCGCTTCGCCGGGGAAGATCCCCTGGGCGATGCCGGTGATCAGCAGCGGGTAGGCGATGCCGGTGACCACGGTCAGGACGAGGAGGGCGCGCAGGGCCGCTCCGAGGAGCCGGGCCGTGGTGGTCAGGGAGGTGTTCATGTCCTTCAGCCGATCCCGGGGACGAGCGAGACGAGCAGGTCGATGAGCTTGATGCCGATGAACGGGGCGATCAGTCCGCCCAGGCCGTAGACGGCCAGGTTCCGCCGGAGCATCCGGTCCGCGCTCGCCGGCCGGTACCGCACGCCCCTCAGGGCGAGCGGGACCAGCGCGACGATGATCAGCGCGTTGAAGACGACGGCCGACAGGATCGCGGAGTCCGGCGAGGACAGGCGCATGACGTTGAGCTTGTCCAGGCCCGGGTGGACCGTGGCGAACAGCGCCGGGATGATCGCGAAGTACTTGGCGACGTCGTTGGCGATGGAGAACGTGGTCAGGGCGCCCCGGGTGATCAGGAGCTGCTTGCCGATCCCGACGATCTCGATGAGCTTGGTCGGGTCGGAGTCGAGGTCGACCATGTTGCCGGCCTCCTTGGCGGCCGACGTGCCCGTGTTCATCGCCACGCCGACGTCGGCCTGCGCGAGCGCGGGGGCGTCGTTGGTGCCGTCGCCGGTCATCGCGACGAGCTTGCCGCCGGCCTGCTCCCGCACGATCAGGGCCATCTTGTCCTCGGGGGTGGCCTCCGCGAGGAAGTCGTCGACGCCCGCCTCGTCCGCGATCGCCTTGGCGGTCAGGGGGTTGTCGCCCGTGATCATGACGGTTCTGATGCCCATGCGGCGCAGTTCCGCGAACCGCTCGCGCATGCCGTCCTTGACGACGTCCTTGAGGTGGACGGCGCCCAGGACGCGGGCCCCGCGCTCGTCCTCCACGGCGACGAGCAGCGGCGTGCCACCCGCCGCGGAGATCCGGTCGGCGGTCGCCCGCGCGTCGCCGGCCACCGTCCCGCCCCGCTCCTCCACCCAGGCGATCACCGAACTCGCCGCGCCCTTGCGCACCTTGCGGCCGTCGACGTCCACACCGGACATGCGGGTCTGCGCGGTGAACTCGATCCACCGGGCGCCCGCGAGTCCGCCCGGGTCGAGGGCGCGAGGCGCTTCCTCGGCAGGGTGGTGGACGACGGGCGGGCGTTCGCGCAGCCCGTACCTCTCCTGGGCCAGGACGACGACCGAGCGGCCCTCGGGGGTCTCGTCGGCCAGCGAGGAGAGCTGGGCCGCGTCGGCCAGCAGCGCCTCGGGGGTGCCGCCCACCGGCACGAACGCGGCCGCCTGCCGGTCGCCGAGCGTGATCGTGCCCGTCTTGTCCAGCAGCAGCGTGGAGACGTCACCGGCGGCCTCGACGGCGCGGCCCGACATGGCCAGCACGTTGCGCTGGACCAGCCGGTCCATGCCCGCGATGCCGATGGCGGAGAGGAGGGCGCCGATCGTGGTCGGGATCAGGCAGACCAGCAGGGCCACCAGCACGACCAGGGTGAGGTCGGTGCCCGCGTAACCGGCGAACGGCGGCAGCGTGGCGCAGGCCAGCAGGAAGGCGACGGTCAGCGAGGCCAGCAGGATGTTCAGCGCGGTCTCGTTGGGCGTCTTCTGCCGGGCCGCGCCCTCGACCAGGCTGATCATGCGGTCGATGAAGGTCTCACCGGGCCTCGTCGTGATCCTGACGACGATGCGGTCGGAGAGGACCTTGGTGCCGCCGGTGACGGCGGACCGGTCGCCGCCGGACTCGCGGATGACGGGCGCCGACTCCCCGGTGACGGCCGACTCGTCGACGGAGGCGACCCCCTCGACGACGTCGCCGTCGCCGGGTATGACGTCCCCGGCCTCGCAGACGACCAGGTCGCCGACCTTCAGCTCGGTGCCGGGCACCACGGTCCCGTCGGCCCGGCGGGCGACCGTGCCGGCCTTGGCCCTGCGCAGGGTGTCGGCCTGCGCCTTGCCGCGGCCCTCGGCGACCGCCTCCGCCAGGTTGGCGAAGATCACGGTGAGCCAGAGCCAGGCGCTGATGGCCCAGCCGAACAGGTCGCCGGGGTCCGTGAAGGAGAAGGCCGTGGTCAGCACGGACCCGACGAGGACGACGAACATGACGGGCGACCTCACCATCACCCGCGGGTCGAGCTTGCGGAACGCGTCGGGCAGCGACGCGACCAGTTGCCCGGGGTCGAAGAGGCCCGCGCCGGCACGTTCCCGTCCGGACGGGTGCCCGGTGGGCGCGTCGTCGTGCGGCGCCCGGGGCTGGGTGGCTGTGGACATGGAGTCCTCGTGCTTCTGCGTGTCGGTGGTCATGCCGTCAGCCCCTCGGCGAGCGGGCCCAGGGCGAGCGCCGGGAAGTACGTCAGACCGGTGATGATCAGGATGGCGCCCACCAGCAGGCCGCTGAACAGCGGTTTCTCGGTGCGCAGGGTGCCCGCGGTGGCCGGGACGGGCTGCTGCCCGGCGAGGGAGCCCGCGAGCGCCAGGACGAACACCATCGGCAGGAAACGGCCGAGCAGCATGGCGAGGCCCAGGGTGGTGTTGAACCACTGCGTGTCGGCGTTCAGGCCGGCGAACGCCGAGCCGTTGTTGTTCGAGGCGGAGGTGTAGGCGTAGAGGATCTCGGTGAAGCCGTGCGCGCCGGTGTTGGTCATCGAGTGGCCCGGGGTGGGCAGGGCCATCGCCGCGGCGGTGAGGGTCAGCACCAGTGCCGGGGTGACGAGGATGTAGCAGGCGGCGTACTTGATCTCGCGGGTGCCGATCCTCCTGCCCAGGTACTCGGGGGTGCGGCCGACCATCAGACCGGCGATGAAGACCGCGACGACCGCCATGATCAGCATGCCGTAGAGGCCGGAGCCCACGCCGCCCGGCGCGATCTCGCCCAGCATCATCCCGAGCAGGGTGATGCCGCCGCCGAGGCCGGTGAAAGAGGAGTGGAAGGAGTCCACCGCACCGGTGGAGGTCAGGGTCGTGGACACCGCGAAGATCGACGAGCCTCCGATGCCGAACCGGACCTCCTTGCCCTCCATCGAGGCGCCCGCGATGTCCGGGGCCGGGCCGTGGTGGGCGAACTCGGTCCACATCATCAGCGCGGCGAAGCCGACCCAGATGGCGGCCATGGTCGCGAGGATCGCGTAGCCCTGGCGCACCGAGCCGACCATGACGCCGAAGGTCCGGGTCAGCGCGACCGGGATCAGCAGGATCAGGAAGATCTCGAAGAGGTTGGTGAAGGGAGTCGGGTTCTCGAAGGGGTGGGCGGAGTTGGCGTTGAAGTAGCCGCCGCCGTTGGTGCCCAGCTCCTTGATGGCCTCCTGCGAGGCGACCGCGCCGCCGTTCCACTCCTGCGTGCCGCCCATGCCGTGCTCATTCAGGAACTGGCCGACCTCGTGGATGCCGGAGAAGTTCTGGACGACCCCGCAGGCCACCAGGACGACGGCGGCGACGGTGGCGAGCGGCACCAGGAGGCGGACGACTCCACGGACCAGGTCGGCCCAGAAGTTGCCCAGTTCACCGGTGCGCGCCCGGGTGAAGCCGCGCACGAGGGCGACGGCGACGGCGATGCCGACCGCGGCGGAGACGAAGTTCTGCACGGCCAGCCCGGCGGTCTGCACGACGTGGCCCATGGCCTGCTCGCCGTGGTACGACTGCCAGTTGGTGTTGGTCACGAAGGACGCGGCAGTGTTGAACGCCTGGTCCGGGTCGATCGGGGCGAAGCCCAGTGAGCCGGGCAGCACGCCCTGGAGCCGCTGGAGCAGGTACAGGAAGAGGACGCCGGCGAGGGAGAAGGCGAGCACGCCGCGCAGGTACGCGGGCCAGCGCATCTCCGTGTCCGGGTCGGCGCCGATGGCCCGGTAGATCCACCTCTCCACCCGCAGGTGCCGGGGGGAGGAGTAGATCCTGGCCATGTAGGTGCCGAGGGGGAGGTGGGCGAGCGCCAGCGCGGCCATGAGCGCGAGCAGCTGGAGCACGCCGGCGAGGACGGGGCTCATGTGCCGGTCAGAACCTCTCCGGGTGGATCAGGGCGAGGACGAGGTATCCCAGCAGGGCGACGGCCACGATCAGGCCGACGATGTTCTCGGCGGTCACAGCTTCGTCACCCCCTTGGCGACGAGAGCCACGAGCGCGAACACCGCGAGTGTCGTGACGACGAAGGCCACGTCGGCCATGGCGAGCTCCTAGTGAGGTGCGGACGAGCATCTGACAAGGAGAGGAAAGCCCGTCCGTGACCGGATTCGACCGCCGTTGACGACCTCCTTACGGCGGGCCGGGCGCCCTTGACGCTTCCCTGACGGCCGCACCGCCTCGCGCCGTCAGGCCGGCCTGAAGCGCGGGCGGGGGCCGGTGGCGTCCGTGAGCCGTCGCGGCCGCCCGCCGATGCCGGGGGCCGCGGGGCGCGAGCGGTTCCGCGCGAAGACGACGAGGCGCAGCACGGCGAACCGCGCGACCCCGGCGAGCGCGGAGGCGGACAGGTAGACGACCTGCTCGACCACCGCGCCGGGCGCCGCCACCAGCTGCTGCAGGACGAGCATCGCCCCGCAGGTCACCGCGTACGCGGCCGCGGCGGATCCGGCCGACTGCGTGTGCTGGCGCCAGGTCGCGCGGCCGCCGGCACCGAAGGTGAAGCGGGCGTGCAGCTCGGTGGCGAGGAGCGTGGAGACCACGGTGATCGCGGCGTTGGCCAGGGCCCAGGGCATCCAGGAGGCGAGGGCCGCCACGGCGAAGCTGGACGCGAGTCCCACCCCGCCGCCGCACACGACGAAGCGGGCGAAGGACGCGAAGGCGCCGGGTGCTGCCTGCCGCCGGATGAGCTCTGCCATGATCCCGCCCCCTCCTTGCCACCCCGACCCTTTCCAGTGGTGCCATGATGGCACAGTAATGGCACCACTGACACCTCTTTTTGGCGCATACCGCTCTGTCTGATGGCGTCACTCTGGCGAGGGGGCCGAGAGACGCGCCGAGGGCGGCGTACGCCGACGTGGTGTCGGAGTACGCCGCCCTCGGAGCGGGACGGCCGGGTCCGGCTACTTCGGGTCGCGGTCGAAGACCGACTTCGACCAGACGTAGCCGAGCGCGGTGAGCGCAAGGCACCAGGCGAGGGCGAGCCAGCCGTTGTGGCCGATGCCGGTGCCGAGGAGCAGGCCGCGCAGCGTTTCGATGGCCGGGGTGAACGGCTGGTACTCGGCGATCGGCTGGAACCAGCCCGGCATCGCTTCCACCGGCACGAAGGTGCTCGAGACGAGCGGGAGGAAGATCAACGGCAGTGCGTTGTTGCTGGCCGCCTCGGCGTTGGGGCTGACCAGCCCCATGCCGACCGCGATCCAGGTGAGCGCCACGGTGAAGAGCACCAGCAGCCCGAACGCCGCCAGCCACTCCAGGGCCGTGGCGTCCGTGGACCGGAACCCGATGGCCACACCGACGGCGCCCACGAGGACGACGCTCAGGACCGACTGCACGACGCTGCCGACGACGTGCCCGATGAGGACGGAGCCGCGGTGGATGGCCATCGTGCGGAAGCGGGCGATGATGCCCTCGCTCATGTCCATGGAGACGGACACCGCGGTGCCGACCGTGGTGCTGGCGACGGTCATCAGCAGCACGCCCGGCACGAGGTAGGCGATGTACTCGGAGCGGTCGGCCCCGCCGTCCCCGATGCCGGCGCTCATCACGTCGCCGAAGATGTAGACGAAGAGCAGCAGGAGCATGACCGGCGTGAGCAGCAGGTTCAGGGTGAGGGACGGGTAGCGCCGGGCGTGCAGGAGATTGCGGCGCAGCATCGTGGACGAGTCGCGCACGGCGAGGGCGAGACGGGACGGGCGGGCGGGCGCCGTGGCGGTGCTCATCGGGTGGTCTCCTCGGGCTGGTCGGTGCCGCCGGTCAGGGCGAAGAACACGTCGTCGAGGTCGGGGGTGTGCACGGTCAGCTCGTCCGCCTCGATGCCGGCCGAGTCCAGCCGGTCGAGGACGGCGCGCAGTTCGCGCTGGCTGCCGCCCGAGGGGATCTGGAGCGTGAGCGCCTCGTCGTCCCCGATGGCCTCCCGCAGTGCGGTGGCGGCGGAGCGGTAGGCGGCGGGGTCGGAGAAGCGCAGTCGTACGTGCCCGCCGGGGACGATCCGCTTCAGTTCCTCGGCGCTGCCCTCGGCGGCGATCCGGCCGTCGTGCAGCACCGCGATGCGGTCGGCGAGTTCGTCGGCCTCCTCCAGGTACTGGGTGGTGAGGAAGACGGTCACCCCGCCCGTGACCAGCTCGCGGATGATGGCCCACATGTTGTGCCGGGAGCGCGGGTCGAGGCCCGTGGTCGGCTCGTCGAGGAAGATGATGCGCGGGTCGCCGACCAGCGTCATCGCGATGTCGAGGCGGCGCTTCATGCCGCCGGAGTAGGTGGAGGCGGGCTTCTTCGCCGCCTCGGTCAGGTCGAACCGCTCGAGCAGCTCGGCGGTCACCCGCCGGCCCTCCGCACGGGACAGGTGGTGCAGGTCCGCCATGAGGAGCATGTTCTCCTCGCCGGTGATCAGCCCGTCCACGGCGGAGAACTGCCCGGTGACGCCGATCGCGGCCCGCACCCCGTCCGGTGACGTGGCGATGTCGTGGCCCGCGACCTGGGCCTGGCCGCCGTCGGCGGAGACGAGCGTGGAGAGGATCTTCACGGCGGTGGTCTTGCCGGCGCCGTTCGGACCGAGCAGCGCGAAGACGGTACCGGCCGGGATGTACAGGTCGATGCCGTCGAGAACGGTCTTCTCGCCGTACGACTTGCGCAGACCGACGGCGGAGACGGCGGCCGGCGACGGCCGTTCGGCCGTCTTTCTGGGCGTGGGCATGACAGGTGAAGGCATGGAGCCCTCCGGTTCGGGGGGTGGGGTGACTGGGACGTGGACGGACGGGCGGGGGGTGCGGGGTACGGGTCAGGCCTTGGCGCGGCGGACGTCGATGTTGCCGTACCGGGTGCGGGCGCGGATCTTGACGGTGTCCTCCGCCTGCCCGGGGGTGCCGGACGCGGTGAGCGTGTTGCGCACCTGCCCGGCGCCCGAGTGCGCGTCGAGCCAGGCGGCCGTGCCCTCGCGGATGCCGACCTCGATGGCACCGTAGGAGGTCTCCAACTGCACCTCGCCGCGGGCCACCTCACCCACCCGCAGCGCGCCGTGGGCGGTGGTGGCGGTCAGCGAGCCCTCGGCGCGGGTGATGTCGATGTCGCCGTTGGCGTGGCTCACCCGCAGGTCGCCGAGTGCGGTGCCGACGGCCGTGGCCCCGTGCGAGTTCTTCAGGACGGCGGAGCCTTCGACGAAGCCCACGCGCACGCTGCCGGAGCTGGTGGTGATCTCCGCCGCGCCCTCCACCCGGTCCACGGTGACCGAGCCGTGGGAGGCGGCCAGATGGAGCTGACCGGTCGTGTCGAGGCGGACGTCACCGCCGGAGGTCTTCACCCGGACCTCGCCGAGCCGGCCCTCGCCGAGCACCTGGGTCCAGGAGCCGGTCGTGTCGATGCGCGAGCCCGTGGGCAGTTCCACCGTCACGTCGACGGAGCCGGTCGGCCCGATGAAGCGGCGCTCCTTCGTGCTGATCGTCAGGACGCCGCCCGCGAAGGCGACGTCGGTCTGCTCGGCGGCCCGTACGTCCTTGTCCCGCTTGGGGTCGCCGGGCCGCACCTCGACGACGGTGTCGGTCCGGTCGCCCGCGGTGAACCGGATGGAACCCGCGCCCACGTGGGCGGTCACCGCGATCGGTTCGGGAGTGTCGAAAGAAGGCATGGCTGTACCGTCCTCATGGGTCCGTGGGGCGTCCCCGCTGGTGGGACGTGGGTGGGGTGGGTTGCTGTGCTTCTTCGAGGTGCGGGCGTGGGCGCGGGCTAGCGCACCCAGCCGGTGAAGCTCTGTCCGACATTGCGGGCCCGCTCCGTCGTGCGCGGTACGCCGCCGCCCTCGACCGCTGCCGACACGGCCCGCACCAGCCACGCGTTGACCGACAGACCCTCACGGTTAGCGGCCTCCTCGGCGCGCACCTTCAGGTGGGCCGGCAGACGCAGGTTGACGCGTGCGGTGCCACCCTCGTCGCCCTCGGCGGGGACCGGGGTGGGAAGCGGGCCGGCCGGCACGTCGGCCGGCTCGGCCGGGATGCCGGCGTCGGTGGGCGGCGGTGTCACGACGAAGTCGGGATCCAGTCCGCGCAGCCGCACGTCGACCGAGCCGGGGGCGAGTTCACGAGTGATCTCGTCCATCGCGGCGGAGAGCACGTTGAGCATGGTCAGCCGGGTCGCCGACTCCAGGGGAGCCGTGAGCCGCTCGGCCAGCTCGCGCGCTTCGTCGCCGCCGGCATCGGCGGCCACCACGAGTTCGCGGCGGATGGTGTCGACATACGGGGTGAGGTCCATGACGCCATGATGGCACCATGTTGGCGCCATGCGCAAGCCTTCCCGGCATCGTCCGGCATCGCGCACGGCGGCACCGCTTCTGACCTGGGAAAAAGCAGGCCGACGCTGTGCATGTCGCGCCGACGTCAGCGCGTCGCGGGCCCCTCGGTGGCACAGGATGGCACCGTCTGGCACCGGATGACGCCGGATGGCGCCAGGGCCGCGTCGGGGACCGGTCGGCCGAGGCGCGTTGCTCTTCCGCGCTTCTGGTAACCCGTCGGACAGACACCCGCGCACGCCCACCACACGACGAGGTGAGAACGATGGTGCTGTTGGGTCTTCTGCTCATGGCGGGCGCCGCCGCGTTCACGGGCCTGCTGATCGCGTACAACCTGTCCGGGAGCCCGGACTACACGGTGACCCTGCTGGGGAGCCAGCCGTTCACGATCAACACCCTCGGGGCGTTCCTGGGGGGCATCGCCCTGACCCTGATCTTCGGTCTGGGCATGTCGATGCTGCTGGGCGACAGCGCGCTGGCGCGGCGCCGCGGCAGGAGGCGCCGGCTGGACGGAGAGATCGGGACCGGTTCCGCGGGGGAGACGACGGAACGCCGCCCGGCCGCCCACCGGCCCCACTGGCCCCGGCTGCACAGTCACGGCCACTGAGCACCGGGGGCCCACCGGGCCTCGGGGGCGGGGCTAGCATCCGTCCATGACGACCTCAGAGAACGCCAGCAACGACAGCCTTCCCCTCGACGTCCGGATCGGTGCCCTCCAGGGCGGGGCCGCCGACCTCTCCCAGTACACCGGCCGGGTGGTGCTGGTGGTCAACGTCGCCTCCAAGTGCGGGCTGACCCCGCAGTACTCCGGCCTGGAGCGGCTGCACGAGCGGTACGCGGAGCGGGGCTTCACGGTGCTCGGCGTGCCGTGCAACCAGTTCATGGGGCAGGAGCCCGGCACCGCCGAGGAGATCGCCGAGTTCTGCTCGGCCACGTACGGCGTCACCTTCCCGATGACCGAGAAGGTGGACGTCAACGGGGAGGACCGGCACCCGCTGTACGACCGCCTGACCGGCTTCGCCGACGCCGAGGGGCACAGCGGGGACATCCGCTGGAACTTCGAGAAGTTCCTGATCGGACGGGACGGCAAGGTCGCGGCACGCTTCTCGCCGCAGACCGAGCCGGAGTCGGCCGAGGTCGTCGCGGCCGTCGAGGAGCACCTCGCCGGCTGACCTCGCCCCAGCGACGGGGCCGAGTGTCGCGTCGCCGGGAGGCGACCGTGCCGCCGGAGTGAACAGGGCCCTCTCGGCAAGGTCGGCGAACTGGTCGAGAGGGCCCTGACGGCGGTGCCGGTCGGGACGTGCGTGGAGTCGTCAGCCCTTGACCGAGGTCACGAAGGCGTTCCACGCGTCGGCGGGGAAAGCCAGGACCGGCCCCTCGGGGACCTTGGAGTCGCGGACGGCGAGCGCCGCCACGATCGGGGACTTGACCTCGACGCACGCGCCGTTTCCTCCGGAGTAGGAGGACTTGGTCCAAGATTCCGTGGCGCCCTGAAGAATTGCCATGTCTGCTCCGATGGCGAGTGACAGCGGTTTACGCCAATGACGTGTGATCTTTGGCGTGATCGACGCTACTCGCTGACCTCGCGGATCGGAGCAGCCATTCACCCGACCGGATGGCATATTCCAAGCGACTCTTCCAGACGGACGCAGGAGGGGTGTAGCATCCCGCCGCCTTCAGCGCGCATACTCCTTCGCCACGTCCTCGATGAGCTGGCGCGACTGCTCCACGTTCAGGGCCTGCGCCCGCAGATGCTCGTACATCACCGTGTATTTCTGCACGTCCTGCGCCTTCTCCAGGTACAGGTCGCTGGTGACGCCCTCGATGTACACGACGCTCGAGTCGGCCGCGTCGGCGAACTCCAGGATGGAGTACTGACCGTTGATGCCGGGGTGCGCCCCGACGTCGAACGGCAGCACCTGCACGGTGATATGCGGGAGCTGCGACATCTCGGCGACGTGCTCCAGCTGTTCGCGCATCACCTGCCTGCCGCCCACCACCCGGCGCAGCGACGCCTCGTCGAGGACGACCCACAGGCGCAGCGGGTTGGCCTCGGCGGTGATGCGCTCCTGGCGCCGTATGCGGACCTGCACCCGCTTCTCGATGTCGGCGACCGACGTCTCGGGCAACGCGCCCTGGATCAGCGCCTCCGCGTACGGGCGGGTCTGCAACAGGCCCGTGATGATCTGGGGTTCGTACGTGCGCAGCGACTCCGCGTCGGTCTCCAGGCCGATGTACACGCTGTACGGGATGTCCCCGAAGGCGTGCCACCAGCCCTGCTGGCGCGAGTCCTTCGCCATCTGCATCAGCGAGTCGACGATGCGCTGGTCCTCGACCTCGTACACCCCGCACAGGTCACGGACGTCGCGCTGGCTGATGCTGCGCCGGCCGTTCTCCAGGCGGCTGATCTTCGACTGCGAGACCAGCAGCCGCTCCGCCACCTCCTCGGCCGTCATGCCCTTGAGCTCGCGGAGCCGGCGCAGCTCCTGGCCCAGCCGGCGCCGCCTGACGGTGGGATTGACATTGGACGCCACGGGACGTGCACCTCCGGCTGCGTGACTCATACCTGCCACTTTGCGTATCTGCTGTTGAGCAGACTGCCACCAAGGTGCTTTCCACCGCTGGCAAACGGTCGATATGCGCTGCGTACACGCCAGTTCGGGGTCGTACCCGCACACATGGCCGCGCGGGGCGGCGGGTCCGGCCCGGTCCGGGTGTGCCGGACGTACGGTCGGTCCCGCCGCCCCGCGCGGACCTGCGGCTCCCGTTACCGGGTCCAGGGGACGGTCGGTGCGGCGGTGCGTGGTCGTGCGTGGTGCGGACGTGCGTGGTGCGGTCCGGCGTGTGGTGCCGGTGGAGCGGCTCAGTGGACCACGGCACGCGCCATGGATCCGTGGCGCGGCTGCGCCGGAACACCGCGGGCGGGTTCCGGGGCGGGCCTCGCCCCTGGTCCGGCGGCCTGCCGGCCGGCCGGTGCCGGGCTGCGGCGCGGCTGGGCCGCCGCACCGTTCTGGACGTCCATCACCGCGTGCGCCACCAGGCCGCCCATGGGGTCGTGCCGGATGAGGTCCCGCAGCCGGGACCGCGACGAGCGTCCTTCGTTGCCCGGGTAGAGGTGCTTGCCGAGACCGACCGCGTGGGCCAGCGCGGCGAGCGCCGCGGTCCGCGGGTCCGGCGGTACGCCGGTGCGGATCGCCGAGTCCAGCCGGGACTTGATCTCCCGGCTGATCGCCGTGTCCGTCGCCTGGTAGCGAGTCGTCGGCAGCACCCCGCACATCTGGCCCTCCACGGCATGCACCATGCCGCAGCGCTCCAGATGCGAGAGATAGGTCTGGCGCAGCCCCAAGCGGGGTCCGCCTATCCAGTTGACCGCCCGTACGGGAGCGCCACGCCTTCGCAGCAGCTCCAACGCGCAGTCGAGTGTCGGATCTCCAGTCGGCCGTGGGGCCACCACGGCGATACGATCCCCGTCTGGGGCTATCCGTCCGGCCAGCGCCAGCTCCACCAGCTGTGCTCCGGCCAGACCGAGGTCGAGCGACTGCGGCTGTGCGGTGGTACCCGTGGTCGGGTCCAGCGCCAGCAGCAGAAGCTCCTCCGGAAGTGTTCTGCGGCTCCTGCCCATCCATGCCTCCCCGCGTGGATGACAGACAGGGTGACCCCTCTCACATTGGTCTGTCGAGGGTGCGTGACCGGTTCGTAGTGGAACCAGTAGGTATGTCGTTCTCGTCTACCGCGTGGGTTCTACCCGTACACAGGACACTGGTACATGGTTCGGTAGCGCACACAGGACGTGCGGCGCATGGAGGAGGCATCGGTGGCGGGCGAGTCCCCCGACAGGTCGAAGCAGCGCGAGTCGTCGGAAGAACCGACGTCGGGGAGCGCGGGTCCGGTTCCCGAAGCCAGGACCGAGGCGAGCGAGACGCGTGATCCGCGGCTGGCGGTGGCGCGTGAGGCGTCCGCCGGGTCCGCGACGTCCCGCGGCGGCGTGGACACGGCCACCCGGGTGCTGTCGGCCCGCGAGACGGAGGCCGGGGCGCGGACGCCGGGGGCGAAGGCAGAGGCCGCCGGTGAGGCCGGGACCGATGCGGTGCCGGACGCAGAGGCGGAGGCCGGACCCGAGGCGGGAACGAAGGCCGAGGCGGGAACGAAGGCCGAGGCGGGAACGAAGGCCGAGGCGGGAACGAAGGCCGAGGCGGGACCCCAGGCCGCCGCCGAGACCGAGACCGGGGCTGACGCCACTGCCGACGCCGGGGCCGAAGCCCAGGCCGACGGCACTGCCGGCGCCGGGCCCAAGAACGGCACCTCGCCCGAGGCGGAAGCCCCGGCCGACGCCAAGCCCGAAGCCCAGGCCGACGGCACTGCCGGCGCCGGGCTCAAGACCGGCACCGCACGCGAGACGGCGGCTCAGGCCGATGCCAAGCCCGAGACCGCGGCCGGCGACACCGCCGACGCCGAGCCCGGGGCGGTGGCCGGGTCCGGTGCCGACGTCGAGGCGGAGGCGGACGGTGTGGGCGGCGGTTCGCCGGAGGCCGGTGCGAAGAGCCCGTCGGACACCTCCGGCGACGGGCGGCTGCGTGACGCCGTGGCGGCCTGGGTCGCGACCGCGGACGAGCGGGCCGCCGCCAACGCCCGGCACGAGGCCGAGGACGGCCCGGAGGACGCCGCGGCCCCCGAGGAGCCCGCACAGGACGCCGACGCGGCCCTCGCCGGGCCCGGGGACGCCGCCGAGGAGCCCGCGGGCGACGGTGCCGGCGCCGGGCGGGAAGCCGACGCGGACGAGAAGGCCGAAAAGGCTGAGAAGGCCGAGAAGGCCGGGGCCGGCAAGGGCCCGGTCGATCAGCCCACCGCCGTCTTCAAGGCCGTACGGCCGCCCGCCGAACCCTCCGTCGACCAGCCGACGACCATGCTGAAGCTCGGCGACGCCGGGACGAAGGACGGAAAGACCGACAAGCCTGGCAAGACTGACAAAGCCGACAAGGCTGACAAGGCTGACAGGGTCGAGTCCGACGCCGAGCGCACCAGCAAGTTCGTCGCCCTGCGGCACCCGGACGACCCGGCCACCCGCAAGCCGCCGCGCCCCGCGCAGCCCGGCTCCGAGGCGCCCCGTACGCCCGCCGCCGGGGCCACGGCGGCCGTGCCGCAGGTCGGTCCCGAGCGGACCACGCAGCAGCCGCTGCCGCCGAAGCCGCCGCTGGACCTGCTGGCGGAGCTGACGAACACCCCGCCGCCCCCGGAGACCCCGCTGCGGACGACCGTGCGCCGGGTCAAGATCTGGACCCCGCTGGTCCTCCTGCTGGTGATCGTCTTCGGTGTGGTGCAGGCGATGCGCCCGCTGCCCGAGCCGACGCTCGACCTCACGGCGCAGGACAGCTTCACCTTCCAGGGCGGCAAGCCGGAGATCCCGTGGCCGTCCAGCGGACAGGCGGCGCTCGACGTGCAGGGCATCGGTTCGTTCGGCTCGTCCGGCGAGCAGAGGCCCGTGCCGATCGCCAGTGTCGCCAAGGTCATGACCGCGTACATCATCCTGCGCGACCACCCGCTCAAGAGCGGCGTCGACGGCCCGAAGATCAAGATCGACCAGGCCGCCGAGGACCAGTCGCAGGCGGGCCAGGAGTCGACCGTCAACGTCACGGCGGGCGACTCGATCTCCCAGCGGGAGGCCCTGGAGAGCATCCTCATCGCGTCCGCGAACAACGTGGCGCGGCTGCTGGCCCGCTGGGACGCGGGGTCCGAGAAGGCGTTCGTGGAGAAGATGAACGCCACCGCGAAGGACCTCGGCATGACCAACACGACGTACACCGACCCGTCGGGCCTGAACAACACGACGGTGAGCACGGCCGTGGACCAGGTGAAGCTCGCCAAGGAGGCGATGAAGCAGCCCGCGTTCCGCGAGGTCGCCGCGATGATGTCGTACGACGACTACAAGGGCGAGAACCACGGCAACTGGAACCAGCTGGTCGGTCACAACGACGTCGTCGGCATCAAGACCGGCACCACCACCTCCGCGCTCGGCAACCTCGTCTTCGCGGCGAAGAAGGAGGTCGGCGGTGAGACCCGGACCGTCGTCGGGGCCGTGGTGCGCCAGCCGGCGACCGCGGACCAGGGAATCCTCGCCGCCGCGCTGAGCGCCGGCGACAAGCTGATCCGGGCCGCGCAGGACACGCTGGAGTCGTCGACGATCCTGAAGAAGGGCTCCGTCGTCGGGTACGTCGACGACGGCCTCGGCAACCGCACGCCGGTCGTCGCCACGCAGGACGTCAAGGCCGTCGGCTGGCCGGGGCTGACGGTGAAGCTGACCTTCGAGGCGGACGAGGTGCCGCACACGGCGCCGGCCGGCACCGCGGTGGGCACGCTCACCGTGGGCGACGGCGGGGTCAGCGGCGCGGTGAAGGTGCCCGTCGCGCTCCAGCAGGACCTCGTCGAGCCGGCCTTCACGGACAAGCTGACCCGGATCGGCTGACCGCCGGCCCCGCGGGGCCGGACCACGCCACGGTGCCCCGCGCCCCTGCGGGCGAGCTGGATCCGCAGGGACGCGGGGCACCGCCGTGGGCGAGGGAGCCGGGGCCCGCGCGTGCGTGCTAGCGTCACGAAACGGGGCAGGTCGCCGGGTCGCGGGAACGCGGCCGTGAAGAGTACGCAACGGACGCGGCCGAAAGCAGAAGACGGGACACGGGGAGTGCCTTCAGGTGGCCACTGCGGAGCCGACACGCGCCGACGACGCCGATCCGGGCCCGGAAGCGGGCCCGCGACCACACGTACCCGCGCCCCGCAGGGACGGCGGGGACAGCGGGCGGTCCGGTACCGGACCGGCGGGCGGTGCCCGTGAACCGCACCGTTCGGGGCCGGAGCCTGCCGAGCCGGAAGCGCCGTCCGCGGTGAAGGGCGCCTTCCTGGCCGTGCGCGAGCGCATGCTGCGCCATCCCGTCCTGTCCGTCACCGCCCTCGCCGGGGTCCTCCACATCGCCTGGTTCTTCACCTTCGCGAACAGTGGCGGCGACCTCGCGGCGCAGGACGCGTGGGCGGAGTTCGTCGGCCGGCACCCGGCCTCGGCGTACAACCTCGCCTGGTACGGCGGCATGCACCCGGTGTCGTACAGCGTGGTGTCGCCGTACCTGATGTCGGCGCTCGGCGTCCGGACCACGATGATGATCGCGGGGACGCTGTCGGCCGGGCTGCTGACGCTGATCCTGATCCGCAGCCGGGTGGTGCGCAATCCGCTGTGGGCGTCGCTCGCGGGCCTGTTCGGGCTGCTGGCCAACGCGGTGTCGGGGCGGGTGACGTTCGGGCTGGGCACGATGTTCGCGCTGGGCGCGGTGGCCACGGTGTTCTGCTGGCCGCACCGCTGGCGCCACGAGCGCTGGGCCAAGGCGCTGTGCGCGGCGCCGCTGGCCGCGCTGTCCACGATGGCCTCGCCGGTCTCGGGCCTGTTCGTGGGTCTGGTGGCGGTGGCGCTGTTCCTGCAGAAGCGCCGTCCGGGCGCCTGGGCGCTGGGTCTCGCGCCGGCCGCGGTGGTCGCGCTGTCGGCCTGGCTGTTCCCGTTCTCCGGCACCCAGCCCATGGGTTTCGGCTCGGCCGTCCTGCCGTTGCTGTACGCCGGTTTCGTGTTCGTGTTCGTGCCGCGCACCTGGAAGACCGTGCGGATCACGTCGGCGGTCTACGGGCTGTCGGTGCTCCTCGTCTGGGTGATCAGCTCCCAGATCGGCTCCAACATCACGCGCCTGTCGATGCTGTTCGCCGGGGTGGCGCTGGTGGCCGCGCTGCCGTTCACGGTGCCGCGCTCGCGCAAGTGGTACGCGCTCGTGGTCGCGCTCGCCGGCTTCGTCGGCTGGATCGGCTTCAAGTCGGCCGACGACGCCGTGCACACCACGCCGGCCGCCTCCTGGGCGCGCGAGCTGGCACCGCTACTGAACGAGCTGCAGGAGGTCGGTGCCGAGAAGGGCCGCGTGGAGGCCGTGCCCGCGCGCTCCCACCGCGAGGCCTCGGCGCTCGCCCCCTACGTGAACCTGGCCCGTGGCTGGACCCGCCAGGCCGACATGGAGCGCAACCCGCTCTTCTACGACGACACGCTCAACTCGGCGAACTACCACGAGTGGCTGCAGCGCTGGGCCGTGCACTACGTGGTGCTGCCCAAGGACGAACCGGACGGGGACGGCGGCAAGCGCGAGCGGGAGCTGCTGCAGCGGGGCCTGCCGTACCTGAAGCAGGTCTGGGGGGACGCCAACTGGCAGCTGTTCCAGGTGACCGACCCCACGCCGCTGGCGGAGCCGGACGCGGTCGTCCAGCGGGCCGAGCAGGACGAGTGGGTGATCGACGTGCAGCGGCCCGGCCCGGTCCTGGTCCGGATGCCGTACTCGCCGTGGCTGAGCCTCGTCGACGCCGAGGGCAAGAAGCTCAAGCCGCCGCAGGAGACGGAGGCCTCCGAGGACGCTCCCGAGGACTCGCCCAAGGCGTTCGACAACGTCAACGGCTGCCTCACGGAGACGGAGGAGACCGTCGACGGCGACAGGTGGACGGTGCTGATCGCCCCCGAGGCGGGCACGTACCGGCTGGCGGCACCGTACGGGCTCTCGCGCGGCACCCCCTGCCCGGACGAGATGAAGGACGAGCTCACGGACCAGATCGTGGACCGGTTCGGGGACGAGCTGAAGTTCGCGCCCGAGTAGCCTCCGACCTGGGCGCACGGCCGGGATCCCGATCCGGGGTCCCGGCCGACGCGTGTCACCGTCGTTCATGTCCGTGAACCGAGGTCAGCAAGCAGAACTTTTTTACCCGCTCTTGACCCGTCACTTTCTTGTCGTGCCCGCGCCGACGCAACCACGATGAGCGGGCACTTCGCCGCGCGCCTCGCCCACACCCCGCTCTTGCGAAGTGCCAGCCAGCTGAGCGGAGTTCACAAGGCGGACCCCGGAAGGGGGCACATGAACGGTCTCGACTGGTCCGTGCTGATCGGCTACTTCGCCGTGATGGTGGCGATCGGTGTCTGGTCGCACAAACGCGTGGACAACGTCAGCGACTTCTTCACGGCCGGCGGCAAGATGCCCTGGTGGCTGTCCGGCATCTCGCACCACATGTCGGGCTACAGCGCGGTGATGTTCACCGGGTACGCGGGCATCGCCTACACCTACGGCGTCACGTCCTTCGTCACCTGGTCGTTCCCCATCGCCCTGGGCATCGCCGTCGGGTCGAAGCTGTTCGCGCCGCGCATCAACCGGCTGCGCTCACGGCTCCACGTGGCCTCGCCGCTGGAGTACCTGAAGAACCGCTACAACCTGCCCACCCAGCAGGCCCTGGCCTGGTCCGGCATGCTGCTGAAGATCGTGGACGTGGCCGCGAAGTGGGCGGCCATCGCCACGCTGCTGTCGGTCTTCACCGGCATCACCCTCAATCAGGGGATCCTGATCACCGGTGTCATCACGGGCATCTACTGCACGATCGGCGGCCTGTGGGCCGACGCGCTGACCGAGCTCGGCCAGTTCGTCATCCAGCTGCTGGCCGGCGTCGCGATGTTCGTGGCCGTCGTCATGAAGCTCGGCGACCACGGCGGTTTCTTCGGGGTGTGGGACGAGCCCGCCCTGCAGGGTCACGGCAAGCCGCTGGTCGGTCCGTACGGAACGGTGTTCCTGCTCGCCTTCCTCTTCATCAAGCTCTTCGAGTACAACGGCGGCATGCTCAACCAGGCCCAGCGCTACATGGCCACGAGCAACGCCCGCGAGGCCGCGCGGTCGGCACGGCTGTCGGCGGTGCTGTGGCTGGTCTGGCCGGTGGTGCTGTTCTTCCCGATGTGGATGTCGCCGCTGCTGGTGGAGTCCCAGAAGCCGGACGGCTCCGACTCCTACGGCCTGATGACCGAGCAGCTCCTGCCGCACGGACTGCTGGGCCTGGTCGTCGTCGGCTTCTTCTCGCACACCATGGCCATGTGCTCGTCGGACGCCAACGCCATCGCGGCCGTGTTCACCCGCGATGTGGCACCGGTCGTCTCGGCGCGGGCCCGGGCCTGGGGCGAGCGGTCCGGGCTGGTCGCGGCCCGGGTGACGACGGTCGTCTTCCTCGCCCTGTCCATGGCGGTGGCCACGCAGGTCGACTCGCCGACGTTCAAGGACATCATCACCGTCGTCATCAAGTGGGTGGCCGGTCTGATGGGCCCGATCGCGATCCCGATGATGCTCGGTCTGCTGCGGCCCTTCCGCCGCTCGGGGCCGACGGCCGCGCTCACCAGCTGGGCGGTCGGCCTGATCGCCTTCTGGCTGGTCAACTACCCGATCAACTGGAACGTCGAGGGCGGGGTACCCCTGGAGTACCAGGTGTCCGTCCCGCTGGCGGTCTCCCTGGTCCTCTACGTCGTCGTCGGCTACCTGAAGCCGGAGGACACCCCGGAGCGGCTGGCGATCATCGAGCGGGTCAACACGGACGACGACGCCTCCGGGGCCGC
This sequence comes from Streptomyces sp. NPDC048185, assembly GCF_043202495.1. NCBI lineage: Bacteria > Bacillati > Actinomycetota > Actinomycetes > Kitasatosporales > Streptomycetaceae > Streptomyces > Streptomyces sp. NPDC048185. The sequence goes on along the minus strand of NZ_JBIDAN010000006.1, from coordinate 256,476 downwards.
GGCGGCCGTCCCGGCTCCCGCCGGGGGCAGGGACGACGCGGTGGGGCGGACCCGGGTGAAGGACTGAGGGCCGGCGTCCACGCCCCGGGGACCGCTCACGCCCGGGGGTACCTCGCCAGCCAGCCCGGGGACGAGCCCGCCGGTCCGTGCAGTGCGGGCCCCTGGGTCATCTCCATGGCGAAGTCGTCGGCCAGTTCCAGGATCGTCGGACGGCCCTCCAGCTCGGCCAGCCAGGCCGGCGGGAGGGCCGTCTCGCCGTGCAGGGCACCGAGCAGCCCGCCCGTCAGCGCGCCGGCCGCGGCGGAGGGCCCGCCGTGGCCCGCGGCCAGCCGCAGCCCGTGCCGTACGTCCTCGGCGACGAGGGCGCAGTACACGGCGGCGGCGACCAGGCCCTCCGCCGTGCCCTCGCCGGCCAGCTCGGCCACCCGCGCGGGCGTCGGAAGCCCCTGCCGTACCGCACCCAGCGCGTGCTGCAACGCCTCCGACACCGGCTCGTGCCCGGGGCGGACGGCGAGCAGCGCCAGCGCCCGCTGCACCGCCGGGTCCACGCTCTCCCCCCGCGCCAGCCCGTGCACGACCACGGCGTACGCGCCCGCGGCGAGGCTGCCGGTGGGGTGGCCGTGGGTCTGCGCGGCGCACTCCACGGCGAGCTGGGCGACGAGCTGCGGCTCCCAGCCGACCAGCAGCCCGAAGGGCGCCGACCGGGCGGCTGCCTCGGGTCCCCGCTCAACGGGGTTCTTGGGCGCCTCGGGGGTCCCCATCGTGTCGTCGCCCAGCCCGAGCAGCAGCGCGCGGGTGGGGCCCCGGCGGGCGTACAGCCACTCCTCGCGGGCCAGCCAGCCGTCGTCCTCGCGCCGCTCGTCGGGCCCCCAGTCCCGCTGGGTCGCGTACCAGCGCCGGTACGCCCGGTGCAGATCGGTCGGCGGGTGCCAGGCCCCCGTGTCGCGCCGCACCTGGGCGCGGATCAGCCCGTCGACGGAGAACAGGGTGAGCTGGGTGAGGTGGGTGACGGCACCGCGCCGCCCGTGGGCGGGGGCGAGGTCGGCGGGACCCTCGGGTCCGTGCGCCGCGCGGACGGCGTCGGGGTCCATTCCGTCGACGGGCGCCCCGAAGGCGTCCCCGACGGCGACACCGAGCAGCGTCCCGCGCACCCGGCTCCGGAAGTCCTGCTGCTCGGCACGCCCCCACACGGCGGCACCGCCCGTCGCGCCCACCCGACCTCCTCTCGGCACCGCCCACACCACTGTCCGTACGTGCGATGTCCAGCACTGTATGCGAACGGGAACGGCCGGTCAGGGCGGGAACGGTGTGGGAACGTTCACGAGACGGCGCGTGGCCTCCCGGCGCGTTCGCGCGCACCGTCACGACGGCCGGCCGACAGGCACCGTTCATGATCCGTTGGCGGGGTGCCCGTCGGACCGCTGGACGATCCCGGCCATGACGAACAAGACACGTGTCAGCACGGCCTGTGCCCTGTCGGCCGCCGCGCTCCTCACCGGCGTCGCCGCTCCGGCCGCCACGGCCGCGCCCGCCGCACACCACCTCGCCCACCCCGGCCGGTCCGACCGGCAGATACCGTTCACGGCCGCCGAGGTGACCGCGCGGGACGACGGCACGTACGAGATCACCTGGAAGGCGCCCGGCGTGCGCAAGGTCGCCGTCCGGGCGAACGGCCGTACCGTCGCCACCGGCGGGTCCGCCGGCAAGGTCACCGTGTCCGGGCTGCCCGCCGCCGACCGGCAGTGGTTCGACCTGGTGCCCGACCGAGGGCAGCGGCTGCGGCTCGCCGACCGGCTGATCGAGCTGGAGGGCACGGTCAACTTCCGGGACGCGGGCGGCTACCGCACCGAGGACGGGCAGTGGGTGCGGATGGGCGCGGTGTACCGCACCGACTCCCTGGACAAGCTCACCGACGCCGACCTGGCCAAGCTGAAGCGGCTCGGCCTCTCCGTCGACTACGACCTGCGCACCGCCTCCGAGCGCTCGGCGGCCCCTGACCGCCTCCCCACGGGGGTCCGGTACGTCGTGGCGGACGTCCTCGGCGACTCCTCCCCCGTCTTCGCCATGCCGGCGACGGCCGCCGAGGCTGAGCAGATGATGATCGACGGCGAGAAGTCGATGGTCAGCTCGACCGGCGCCAGGTCCGCCTACTCCACCGTGTTCGCCGGCCTGGTCCGCGACGCCGACGGCACCCTCTACCACTGCACCGCGGGCAAGGACCGCACCGGCTGGGCGAGCGCCGCCCTGCTCACGGCGCTCGGTGTGCCGCGCGAGACGGTGATGAAGGACTACCTGGCCTCCAACGACTACCGCGCCGAGGCCAACGCCGCCGCCCTGGCCGCCATGCCCGCCGCTCAGGCCGCGGTGTACAAGCCGATGCTCGACGTCCGCCCCGCGTACCTGAACTCCGGCTTCGACGAGGTCGAGGAGGCGTACGGCTCCTTCGCATCGTACGAGCGCACGGCCCTCGGTCTGGACGGCCGGGAGCTGCGGACGCTGAAGGCGGAGCTGCTCGTCGGATGAGCGCCGGGCCCGTGGGTAATGAGGTGGGCATGACCACCACTACGGCCTCACGGGCCCTGTCGCCGGCCGCGGCCCTCCTCACCGGCACCGTCGCCCTCTACATGGCGCTGGTCGCCTTCGGAAACATCACCGATTTCGGGACGAACCAGGCGTTCGTCCAGCACGTGCTCGCCATGGACACCACGTTCAAGGACGACGACCTGATGTGGCGGGCCGTCACCAGCGAGGGACTGCAGAACGCGGCGTACGTGGCGATCATCGTCTGGGAGACGGTGGCCGCGCTCGTGCTCGTCGCCGGTACCTGGTTCTGGTTCCGGCGGGACGGTGCGAGGGCCCGCCGGATCTCCACCCTCGGCCTGCTGATGGTGATGCTGCTCTTCGGCGTCGGATTCATCGGCATCGGCGGGGAGTGGTTCGCGATGTGGCAGTCGGACACCTGGAACGGACTGGACGCGGCGACGCGGATCTTCCTGCTCAGCGGCGTCGTGCTGATCGTCACGCACCTGCCGCTGGACCGGGCCGGAGCTACCGGACGACCGTGACCTTCGTGCCGGCGGTCGCGAAGGCCCAGACGGCCTGGCCGTCCGCCTTGTGCAGCCGGATGCCGCCGGTCTTCGTCCCCGGGACGGGCGGCGGCGGCGAGGAGCCGTCGACCGCGTGGGAGAAGGCGACCGAGACGCCGTCCGCCAGGGCGAAGTAGACGATCTGCTCGATCCGCACGCCGTCGGAACCCGTCGTGGCGCCCTCGGTGCGGGTGCCGACCGTGTAGGCACCGGGGTCGGGGCCGACCGTGCCGGGCCACACGGTGAACGTCCGGCGCGAGGCGTCGCTCGCGTCGACCAGCCAGACGCGCTTCTGGCCGAGGGAGTAGACGATGCGCCGCCCGGTTCCGGAGCCCTCCGGGACCGGGGCCGGCGCCGTCTCCTTCGGCGCGGGCGAAGCCGTGGCCGACGGCTTCGGCTGCTCGGCGACGGTGGCGGTGGGGTGCGGGCCCCGGTCCGCCTGCACGGTCAGCACGCTGACCGCCGCTATCGCTCCCACGGTCAGACCGGAGACCCAGGCCCACGAGGGAAGTCGGGCAGGCACGGGCACGCATCTCCTCAGCTACGAGAACCCCGACACACCGGGGGTCCGATCATCGTACTGTGAGCGGCCCGTGCCTCGTTCCGGCGCCGTCAGTCCAGCACCGGCAGCAGCTCCGGCAGGTGCCCGTCCGAGGCCGCGGCCGCCCGCTGCCGCTCCTCGGGGACCTCGCCGTACAGCGTGGTGCGTGGCTTGGCGGGGCGGCCGGCCGCGTCCGCGACGGCGATCAGGTCCTTGACCGACTTGTAGGAGCCGTAGGACGAGCCCGCCATGCGGGAGATCGTCTCCTCCATGAGCGTGCCGCCGAGGTCGTTCGCGCCGGAGCGGAGCATCTCCGCCGCACCCTCCGTGCCGAGTTTCACCCAGCTCGTCTGGATGTTGGGGATGTGCGGGTGCAGGAGGAGACGGGCCATCGCGGTGACCGCCCGGTTGTCCCGCATGGTGGGTCCGGGCCGGGCGATGCCCGCCAGGTACACCGGCGCGTTCGTGTGGATGAAGGGCAGCGTCACGAACTCCGTGAAGCCGCCCGTGCGCTGCTGGATGCCGGCGAGGGTGCGCAGGTGGCCCAGCCAGTGGCGGGGCTGGTCGACGTGGCCGTACATCATCGTGGAGCTCGACCGGATGCCCAGTTCGTGGGCCGTCTCGATGACCTCGATCCACGTCGCCGCGGGCAGCTTTCCCTTGGTCAGGACCCAGCGGACCTCGTCGTCGAGGATCTCCGCCGCCGTGCCCGGGACGGAGTCGAGGCCCGCCTCCTTGGCCGCGGTCAGCCACTCGCGGATCGACATCCCGGTGCGGGTGGCGCCGTTGACGACCTCCATCGGCGAGAAGGCGTGCACGTGCATGCCGGGGACGCGGGCCTTCACCGCCTTCGCGATGTCGAAGTACGCGGTGCCGGGCAGGTCGGGGTGGATGCCGCCCTGCATGCAGACCTCGACCGCGCCGACCTCCCACGCCTGCTGGGCGCGGTCCGCGACCTGGTCGAGGGAGAGCGTGTACGCGTCGGCGTCCGTGCGGCGCTGGGCGAAGGCGCAGAAGCGGCAGCCGGTGTAGCAGACGTTGGTGAAGTTGATGTTCCGCGTGACGATGTACGTCACGTCGTCGCCCACCGCCGACCGGCGGACGTCGTCGGCCACCCGGCACAGGGCGTCCAGCGCCGGACCGTCGGCGTGCAGCAGGGCCAGCGCCTCGTCGTCCGTCAGCCTCGTCGGATCGTCGGCCGCCGTCGCCAGCGCCTGGCGCACGTCGGTGTCGATGCGCTCCGGGGCCATGCCGGGCGCCGCCGCCTCGCGCAGGGCGCCCCAGTCGCCGTACACCTCGTCGAAGTCGTCGCGGCGGTCCGAGGTACGGCCGTCGGTGTCGATGGTGCGGTGCAGGTCGGTGCGGCCGGACGCCTCGAAGACCTCCTCCGGCTCCTGCCACGGCCGGCCCTCCACCGTGGCGTCCTCGCGCGCGAGGCCGGTGTCAGGGTCGGCGAGCGCGCGGACGTGCGGCAGCAGGCGCGGGTCCAGCCAGGGCTCGCCTCGCCGGACGAACTCGGGGTAGACGCACAGCCGTTCGCGCAGTTCGAAGCCGGCCGTGCGGGACCTCTCCGCCAGCTCCTCGATCTGCGGCCAGGGGCGTTCGGGGTTGACGTGGTCGATGGTGAGCGGGGAGACGCCGCCCCAGTCGTCGACGCCGGCCCCGATCAGGCGCTCGTACTCCGCGTCCACCAGGTTGGGCGGGGCCTGGAGGCAGGCGGCGGGGCCCATGATGTGCCGGGCCACGGCCACGGTGGCGACCAGCTCGTCCAGCTCCGCGTCCGGCATGCCGCGCATCGCGGTGTCCGGCTTGGCGCGGAAGTTCTGGATGATCAGTTCCTGGATGCCGTGGTAGGCGCGGGAGACCTTGCGCAGCGCGAAGAGGGACTCGGCACGCTCCTCGTACGTCTCCCCGATGCCGATGAGCAGGCCCGAGGTGAAGGGGACCGAGGAACGGCCGGCGTCCTCCAGGACGCGCAGGCGGACCGCGGGCTCCTTGTCCGGGGAGCCGTGGTGGGGACCGCCGGGCTCGGACCACAGGCGGGTGGCGGTGGTCTCCAGCATCATGCCCATGGAGGGCGCGACGGGCTTGAGGCGCTGGAAGTCCGTCCAGGTCATGACGCCCGGGTTGAGGTGGGGCAGCAGTCCCGTCTCCTCCAGGATGCGGACGGAGATCGCGCGGACGTAGGCGATCGTGTCGTCGTAGCCGTGCGCGTCGAGCCACTCGCGGGCCTCGGGCCAGCGGTCCTCGGGCTTGTCGCCGAGGGTGATCAGCGCTTCCTTGCAGCCGAGGGCGGCTCCCTTGCGGGCGACGTCCAGCACCTCGTCCGGCGACATGAACATCCCGTGCCCCTCGCGGCGCAGCTTGCCGGGGACGGTGACGAAGGTGCAGTAGTGGCACTTGTCCCGGCACAGCCGGGTCAGGGGGATGAAGACGCTCTTGGAGTACGTGATGACACCGGGGCGCCCGGCCGCCTCCAGGCCCGCGTCCCGGACCCGGGCGGCGGACGCGGTGAGGGCGTCGAGGTGCTCGCCGCGGGCCTGGAGCAGCACCGCGGCCTCGGAGACGTCGAGGGCGACACCGTCCCGGGCGCGTTTGAGGGCGCGACGCATGGAGTTCTCGGTGGGACCGGTCGCACCGGCTCGGTCGGCGGGTCCGGTTCCGGAGGTCGCGGAAGTCGTCATCCTTCGAGCATACGAGCGGCATGATCGGACGCGGCGCGCGTGCCGCTCCCCCACCGGCCGGTTTCCGGCCCTCCATCCGCCGACCCCCTTTCCTTGCACGGGAGTTCACGGCTCAATACGAGAGTTGCACGCACCACCCCCGCACCACCCGTGCCATGTCACCCACGACACCTGGGGAGAGCAGCATGTGCGAGGACGACCACGCCGGGATCGGCAGACGCGCGGTGTTCGTGACGGGAGCCGCCGCCGCGCTTACGTTGGGGACCGTGAGCTTCGCTTCGGCAGCGGGCGGCCCGGGCCCGCGGACCAGAACGGTACGCGGCACCCTTCCTCCCGGTTCGCCCGACTTCGTGTACGTCCCGGTCGAAGTCCCGCCGGGCGTGCGGGAGCTCAGGGTCTCCTACACCTACGACCGGCCCGCCGTCCCCGCCGGGACCCCGGGCAACGCCCTCGACATCGGCGTCTTCGACGAGCGCGGCACCGAACTCGGCGGCCGGGGCTTCCGGGGCTGGTCCGGCGGGGCCCGCACGGAGTTCTTCGTCCGCGCGGACGACGCCACGCCCGGCTATCTCCCGGGGCCCGTGCGGCCGGGCACCTGGCACATCGCGCTCGGCCCGTACACGGTCGCGCCGCAGGGCCTGTCCTACGAGCTGACCGTCACACTGACGTTCGGGGAGCCGGGCGAGACCGCACGGCCCGTGTTCCCGCCGTCCCGCGCCAAGGGGCGGGGACGCGCCTGGTACCGGGGCGACTGCCACCTGCACTCCGTGCACTCCGACGGGCGCCGCACCCCCGCCGAGATCGCGGCGCTCGCGCGGGCGGCGGGGCTCGACTTCATCAACTCCTCCGAGCACAACACGCACTCCGCGCACGCGCACTGGGCGGACCTGGCCGGCGACGACCTGCTGATCATGCTGGGCGAGGAGGTGACCACCCGGAACGGACACGTGGTCGCCCTCGGCACCGACCCCGGCACCTTCGTCGACTGGCGCTACCGGGCCCGCGACAACCGCTTCGGCCGGTTCGCGCGGCAGATCCGCCGCGCCGGCGGCCTGGTCGTCCCGGCCCACCCGCACGCCACCTGCATCGGCTGCAACTGGAAGTTCGGCTTCGGGGAGGCCGACGCGGTCGAGGTGTGGAACGGGCCCTGGACGCCCGACGACGAGGTGGCACTGGCCGACTGGGACGGCACGCTGGTCGCCTCGGTGCGCGACGGCCGTGACTGGATCCCGGCCATGGGCAACAGCGACTCCCACCGGGACCCGGACGTCATCGGGCTCCCGCAGACCGTCGTCCTCGCCGACGACCTGACCCGGGAGGCCATCCAGGAGGGCATCCGGGCCGGGCGGTCGTACATCGCCGAGTCGGCGAAGCCGACGCTCGCCCTCACGGCGTCGGGCGGCCGCGGCGAGCACGCCGGCATCGGCGGACGGCTCCCCGTCGGCCCGGACACCCCGGTCACCGTCCGCCTGGAGGTGTCGGGCGCCCCGCGCTGCACGGTCCGGTTCGTCACGGACCAGGGGGTGCTGTTCACCAGCGCCCCGCTGCCGGTGTCCGGCGCGGGCACCGTGGAGTGGCGGACGACGGCCTCCTACGCGGCGTACGTACGGGCGGAGCTGCGGCACGAGGCGGCCGCGGGCCCCCTGCCCGGGGCGCCGGCGGCGCTCACCAACCCGGTGTTCCTGGGCCGGCGGTAGCCGCCCTGCCGTCGTCGAGGTCGGCGACGACCGCAGCGTGGTCGGAGGGCCAGACGCCGGCCACGGGGCCCGCGCCCGCGCGGCGCACGGTGCGGACCGAGCCCAGTCCGCCGGGGCCGGGCGGGCCGACGTGGACGTAGTCGATGCGGATGCTCGGCTCGCCGTCGGCGTGGGACACGTAGGGGTTGGCCGTGTCCCAGGTGCCGCCCGGCTCGGCGGGGCCGGCGTGGTCCCAGGCGTCGCGCAGGGGCACGGTGCGCAGGAGCCGCACCTCCTCGGTGTCCGGGCGGGCGTTGAAGTCACCGGTGACGACGGGCGGGTGGGCGGTGCCGTGCCGGTGCTCGGCGACGAAGCCGGCGAGGGCGGCCACCTGGTCGCGGCGCACTCCCGCGGCACGGGACGCGGAGGTCAGGTGGGTGGTGAAGAACGGGATGCGGTGAGCGGGTGCGTCGAGGCGGGCGTGGAGGGCGAGCCGTCCGTCGTCCAGGTCGCCGGGGACGGGCAGGCGCAGCACGGCCCGCTCCACGACGGGCCAGCGGCTGAGCACCGCGGTGCCGATGCCGACGGTGTCGTCGCCGATGCGGCGCTGCCAGGGGCCGGGCACGGGCGAGGGCTCCCAGGCGCAGTGCAGGCCGAGCTCGCCGGCCAGCCACTCGGCGAGGTTCTCCTCCTCGGTGGCCCACACCTCCTGGAGTCCGACGACGTCGGGCTCCAGGTCGCGCAAGACGGCGAGGATCGCCTTCCGCCGGTCGGCCCACGGGCCGAACCTCCACCACAGGTTCCAGGTCACGACCCGCACGCCCGCACCGCCCGTCTCTCCGTCCGTCCGCACCTTCCCCTTCAGGTTTTCCAGGGAACATGGAGGCACACGAGACGGGAGCGTGAACGAACGATGTCGTCCTACGCCGAGACCAAGTACCGGGCCGTCACGGCCTTCCAGCGCCGGCTCAACGCGGTCGCGCGCCGGCTTCCGGCCCAGACGCTGCTGGAGACCACCGGCCGTGTCTCCGGCCTTCCCCGCCGTACGCCCGTCGGGGGACGCCGGGTCGGGGACTCCTTCTGGCTGGTGTCGGAGTTCGGTGAGCGGGCGCAGTACATCCGCAACATCCGGGCCGATCCGCGGGTACGGGTGCGCATCCGGGGCCGCTGGCACGCGGGGACGGCCCACCTGCTCCCCGACGACGATCCGGTCGCGCGCCTGCGCCGCCTGCCCCGCTTCAACAGCCTGGCCGTGCGGGCGATGGGCGTCGGGACGGGGCTGCTGACGGTGCGGGTGGACCTGGAGGAGGCAGGGAGCAGGTGAGGAACCTGTGATCGGCGTCTCCCACGGCTGACGAGGTCGGCATGAACAAGGCAAACTGACCTGGTTGCTCAGGATGTCTAGGGGGACGGCATGGACGGTGGACCGCGGGTTCCGGAGCAACGGCTGCCCGGACCCCCGGCGCAGCCGGAGCAGTCGGCCGCGCTGCGCTTCGGCGTGCTCGGTCCGGTGCGCGCCTGGCGCGGCGACGAACCGCTGGCCACCGGCTCCCCGCAGCAACGCGCCCTGCTGGCCGCCCTGCTGCTGCGCGAGGGCCGCACGGCCACCGCGGCCGAGCTGATCGACGCCCTGTGGGGCGAGGAACCGCCGTCGCAGGCCCTGGCGGCGGTACGGACGTACGCGTCCCGGCTGCGGAAGGTGCTGGACCCCGGTGTGCTGGTGAGCGAGTCGGGCGGCTACGCCGTGCGCGGGCTGGACAGCGGGGCCCTGGACCTGACGCTCGCCCAGGACCTGGCCGCCGGGGCGGAGAAGGCGCGGGCCGCCGGCGACCTGTGCGGTGCGCGTGACGTGCTGAGCCGTGCGCTGGCGCTGTGGGACGGCGAGGCACTGGCCGCCGTCCCGGGTCCGTACGCGCAGGCGCAGCGGGTCCGGCTGGAGGAGTGGCGGCTGCAACTCCTGGAGACCCGACTGGACATGGATCTGGAGCAGGGCTGCCACGCGGAGGCCGTCTCGGAACTGACCGCGCTGACCGCCGCGCACCCGCTGCGCGAGCGGCTGCGGGAGCTCCTCATGCTCGCCCTGTACCGCAGCGGGCGGCAGGCCGAGGCGCTGGCCGTCTACGCGGACACGCGCCGCCTGCTCGCCGACGAGCTGGGTGTCGACCCGCGGCCCGGCCTGCGGGAACTGCAACAGCGCATCCTCCAGGCCGACCCGGCCCTGGCGGAACCGCCCGCGCCGGCCGCGGAGTCGGCCCCGGCCCTGGTCCGTCCGGCGCAACTGCCCGCCACGGTGCCGGACTTCACGGGACGCGCGTCCCTCGTGCGGGAGCTGAGCGAGGTGCTGGGCTCGGCGTCCGGCACCGACGGGCGGGTGATGGCCGTCTCCGCGCTCGCGGGCATCGGCGGCGTCGGCAAGACGACCCTCGCCGTGCACGTCGCCCACCAGGCGCGGACCGCCTTCCCCGACGGGCAGCTGTACGTCGACCTCCAGGGCGCGGGGGCGCGGGCGGCGGAACCGGAGACGGTGCTGGGCGCCTTCCTGCGCGCCCTGGGCACGGCCGACTCGGCCGTCCCGGACACCCTGGAGGAGCGCGCGGCCCTCTACCGTTCCGTCCTGGACGGCCGCCGCGTCCTCGTCCTGCTGGACAACGCCCGCGACGCCGCGCAGGTACGCCCGCTGCTGCCCGGCACGGACGGCTGCGCGGCGCTGGTGACGTCGCGGGTGCGGATGGTGGACCTCGCCGGTGCGCACCTGGTCGACCTGGACGTGATGTCCCCGGAGGAGGCGCTGGCGCTCTTCACGAGGATCGTGGGCGAGGAGCGGGTCGCCTCGGAGCGGGAAGCGGCCCTGGACGTGGTCGCGGCCTGCGGTTTCCTGCCGCTGGCCATCCGCATCGCGGCGTCCCGTCTCGCGGCCCGCCGCACGTGGACGGTGTCCGTCCTCGCCGCGAAGCTGGCGGACGAGCGACGCCGGCTGGACGAGCTGCAGGCCGGTGACCTGGCGGTCAAGGCCACGTTCGAGCTGGGCTACGGGCAGCTGGAGCCGGCCCAGGCCCGTGCCTTCCGCCTGCTGGGCCTGGCGGACGGCCCGGACATCTCCCTCGCAGCGGCGGCGGCGCTGCTGGACCTCCCGGCGGAGGACACGGAGGACCTGCTGGAGTCCCTGGTGGACACGTCCTTGCTGGAGTCGGCGGCACCGGGTCGCTACCGCTTCCACGACCTGGTCCGCCTCTACGCGCGTGCGTGCGCGGAACGCGACGAGCACCCGCCGGGCGAGCGGTCGGCCGCACTGTCCCGGCTGCTGGACTTCTACCTGGCCACGGCGGCGGAGGTGTACGCGATCGAACGGCCGGGGGACCGGCTCGTGGACGGACTGGAGCCGACCGAGTACCCGGGGCTGGCGTTCTCCGAGGGCTCGGCGGCGCTGGACTGGCTGTACAGCGAGGCGGCACCGCTGCTCGCGAGCGTGCGGCAGGCCGCCGGGACGGAGCGGCTGCGGCGAGCGGTCGACCTGCTGTGGGCCGCCAAGGACCTGACGGAGTCGGGAGCCGACTCCCACCAGTACGAGACGACGGCCCGCGCGATGTGCGACGCCACCGGAGCGGGCGGGGACCCGCGTGCCGAGGGCAGGGCGCGCACGACGCTCACCAACGTGCTCCTGGTCTCCGGGCGCATTCAGCAGGCCGCAGAGCAGGCGGAGCTGGCCATGGCGCTCGCGGAGTCCGCGCGGGACACCACCGCCGTCAGCTGGGTCGCCAACGACCGGGGCCTCATCTCGCTGCACCAGGGCCGGTACGCGGACGGGCGGACCTTCCTGAAGCAGGCCATCGCCGGATACCGGGCAGCCGACAACCGGGCCGGCGAAGCGCTCAGCCTCTGCAACCTCTCCCGTGCGCACCTGGGTATGGGCGACACCGACAAGGCGGTGGCCATCGCGCACCGAGGGCTCACCGCCCAGCTCGACATCGGCCGGACCATGAGGCTCGCCAACGGGCACTTCACCCTGGGCATGGCGCTGACCGGAGCCGGCCGGCACACGGAGGCTCTCGGCCAGTTCTCCGACGCGTTGCGCATCTTCGAGGACCACCGGCAGCGGCTGTGGCAGGGCACGACCAACTTCCGCATCGCGCAGGTCCACTTGGCGGCGCGTTCGCCTGCCCAGGCGGCGCAGCACGCCGAACAGGCACTGGCCCTGGGGTGCATCGGCGGTGACCGGATACGGGGAAGCGTGCTGACGCTCCTCGGGCGCGCCCTCGCCGCGCTCGGCCAGGCGGACCGGGCCAGAGCCTGCTGGCGGGACGCCCTCGGCCTGCTCGCCCAGTGCGGCGCACCGGAGGCGGACGAGGCGCGGGCGCTGCTCTCCCCGGCCTCGGCCGCCTGAGGGCGTTCAGCGTTCGTTTATCTCCCCCGTGCACTCTTCTTCCTGTCACACCGTCGCGTCGGGGGGCAGGCGGTCTGACCAGGAGCCGGGCCAGTATCGTGCGGCTCCGGACGCCCGTCCGGCAGCCCGCGGGGGAGCTACCGGACGGGCGTTCCCCACCAGCCGTCACCGCAGCGAAGGACACAGGCCATGAGCGACATCAAGAAGGACGCGGAAGCCACCACGCAGGACAACGCGATGCCCGTGCCGCCGGCCAAGGACGAGGCCATCACCACGATGGACAACGCGATGCCCGTGCCGCCCGCGAAGGACGCCGTCACCACCATGGACAACGCGATGCCTGCCCCGCCCGCCCTGGACCTGGACGGCAAGTAGACCTTTTCCCGCACGGGGATCGGCCGCGGCGGCGCGGAGGGGGAGCCGCCGCGGCCGACGCATGTGAGGTGGCGGCCAGTTCCGGCCAAGCCCTGGCCTGAGTCGTTCGAAAGGGTCGAACGAGGGCTCGTGTGTCACTAGGGTCGCCCCGTCATGTCGGTGTACGTCGGTGATGTCCCCGGGAGGGAGGCCCCGGCCGGTGAGTCCACGAGCGATGAAGGCGCTGCTCCGTGCCCTCGGCAGGGAAGCCGCCCAGGACGTCGAGAGGCCCGGGGAGCCGGAGGCCGTCATGCGGGCCTTCTGCCGGGCCATGAGCGTGCGCTCGGGGCGGCCGGTGGAGCTGGTGTTCCGGGCGTTCCCGGCCGACATCCCGGTGTCGGGGCTACGGCTCGACCTCGGGGACCGGTCGCTCGTCGTGGTGGAGGAACGCACCGTCCCGGAGGCCCAGTTGGTGATTCTCGGGCACGAGCTGTGGCACGAGGAGCAGGGCGACTGCGGGCATCACGTCGCCGGGCTCGCCGACGCCTCCGCGCGCGCCGTGGCCTCCCCGCAGCAGGCGTCCGACGCGGTGCGGCGGGCGGCGGAGCAGATCCTCGCCGAGGCGGAGGTGCCGCGCGCCGCGCTGCTGGCCGTCGCGGCCCGCGACGAGTCGCCGAACGGGCACGAAGTGGCCGCCGAGACCTTCGGGTTGCTGTTCGGCCGCGAGGTGCGCACCTGGATGCACGGCCGGTACGCCGAGGGTCCGGTCTCCCCGGCGACCGTGGAGGGCCGCATGAACCTGTCGCTGACCAACCGCGGCGGGCGCCTGCTCTGATGGGCCGGCACCTCCACATCCCCTACGCGCTGCCCACCGTCCTGCTCGCCCTCGCCGTCCTGCTCAAGCTGCCGACCTTCGTCCGGGCCTGGCGCAACCCCGAGGTGCGGGCGACGACCGTGCTGCTGGTGTGCGCTACGTGCGTGCTCGTCGTCGTCACCCCCGTCAACATCGAGCGCCTCAACGCGTGGACGGGCATCCCCAACTTCGCCTCGCCCTGGGCGTACTCGTTCCTGACCGCGTCCGGAGCGACCGGGCTGACCATGATCACGCGGTGGCGGGAGCCGCCGTCGGAGCGGCGCAGGCGCGGCATCCGCCGCATCCACTGGGCGTACGGCGGGGTCGTGGCCGGCCTGTGGGTGACCTTCTTCCTGGCCAGCGTGCCGGAGCCACGCGTGTACGACCTCGACACCTACTACGCCGGCACCCCGTGGATGCGCGAGCACATCCTGCTCTACCTGGGTGCGCACGCGGTCACCGGCATCGTCGCCACGCGGATGCTGCGGCAGTGGTCGCCGACCGTGACCGACCGCTGGGTGAAGTCGGGGGTCGTCTTCCTGCTGCTCGGCTTCGCCGCCGGGCTGGTCTTCGACGCGGCGAAACTGGTCGCGGTGGCGGCCCGGTGGTGCGGGGCGGACTGGGACGTCCTCAGCACGGGGGTCGCGCCGCCGTTCGCGCTGCTGCAGGCCTCGCTGGTCGCCGTCGGGTTCATCGTCCCGCAGGCCGGGCCCGCGCTGCGCAACGCGGTGCGCGACCAGCGGGAGTACCTGCGGCTGCGGCCGCTGTGGCGGGCGCTGCGGGTGCTCGCGCCGGCGGCGGCACCGGCCCGCTTCGGGTTCTGGGCGCCGCTGGACCTGCGGGTCATGCAGCGCCAGCAGCGCATCCACGACGCGCTGCGGCTGCTGGCCCCGCACTTCCGCCACGACGTCCACGAACGGGCCCTCGCCGCGGCGCGGGCCGCCCACGGCGACGCGCGGGCCCGCGACCTCGCCGGTGCCGTCGCGCTGCGCGACGCCATCGACGCCTACGCGGCCGGTGTCCCGGCGCCCGCGACCGGGCGCCCGCCGGGCATCGGCACCGACATCAGCGACCACATCGGCACCATCTCACTCGCCCTGTACCGACGGCGTGCCCTCGCCGCCCTCGGCCGCCGGGTGACCAGCACAGAAAGCGGCCTCGACACCCATGCCTAGCAATCCCGCCGCCCACCGGCCACGCGCCGTCGTCCTCGGCGCCGGCGCGGCGGGCCTCTTCGCCGCCGCCGCGCTGACCGAGTTCGCGGACGTCACGGTCGTCGAGCGCGACGTCCTGCCCGGGGGGCCCGAACCGCGCCGGGGCGTCCCGCAGGCCCGGCACGCGCATCTGGTGTGGAGCGGCGGTGTGCGGGCCCTGCGCGAGCTGCTGCCCGGGCTCGTCGACGACGTGGTGTGCCGGGGCGGACGCCTGGTCCACATCATGGGCGACATGGTGTCCCGGGCCCCCAACGAGGTGTGGTTCCGCAGGTTCCTGGCGACCCACCACCGGAACCTGGTCTGCTCGCGGGACCTGCTCGACTCCGTCGTCCGCGACCACGTCCTCAAGAGCGAGCGGATCACCCTGCGCCAGGGCACCTCCGTCCTGGGCCTGGAGGGCGACGCCCGCCGCGTGGACGGGGTCCGCGTCCGGTCCGGCGACGGCGAGCACGTACTCGGCGCCGACCTCGTGGTGGACGCGACCGGGCGCGGCTCGCGCGCCCCGCAGTGGCTCGTCGACCTGGGCCTGCCCCGGGTCACCGAGCGGGAGGTCGACGCCGGCCTCACGTACGCCACCCGTGTGTACCGCGCCCCCGGCACCACCGCCGACGGCGCCTTCCCGCTGATCAACGTGCAGGCCAACCCGGCCAAGGCGCCGGGGCGGGGCGGCGTCATCCTGCCCGTGGAGGGCGACCGGTGGATCGTCACCCTGGGCGGCACGCGGGGCGGCGAGCCCGGCGCCGACCCGGACGCCTTCGTGCCGTTCGCGCTCGGCCTCGCCGATCCGGTCATCGGCGAGCTGCTGCGGGACGCCGAACCGCTCGGCGGCGTCACCGTCACCCGCAGCACCGCCAACCGGCGCCGCTACTTCGAGAAGCTCAGGCGCCGGCCCGACGGCTTCGTCGTCCTCGGTGACGCCGTCGCCGGCTACAACCCCGTCTACGGGCACGGCCTGACCGTCGCGGCGCAGGGCGCCCTCGCCGTCCGTGACGTGCTGCGCCACACCGCTCTGACGGCGCCCGGGACGGCCGGTGCCCTCCAGCGCGCCGCGGCCCGCCCGGTCTCCGGCGCCTGGAACCTGGCCGTCGGCCAGGACGCCTTCTACCCGGGCGCCGCCGACACACCGCCGACCGCGGTGGAACGGCTCCTGGCCCGCTACGTCGACCGGGCCGTCGCGACCGGCGCCCGCAGCCCGCGGGCCATGGGCGCCCTGCTCGACGTGATGGGCATGGAGCGGCCCCCGACCCGGCTCTTCTCGCTGGACATGCTGGTGCCGATGCTGTTCGGCCCGAGGAAGCCGCACCTGGACGCCCCGCCGATCACCGAGGCGGAGCGCCGGGCGGCCCGCTCGTGACCGCACGGTGCCGCGTCACGTGAGCGGCATGACCTCCTCCTCGTCCAGCTCGCAGTGGTCGACGGTCCGGCCGGGTGCGTCGACCGCGAGGCGTACGCGGGTCGCGGTGCCGGCGGGGACGGTGCTCTCCTGGCGGGCGTCGTCGATCGTGACGTCGCCGCCGTCCTTGAAGAACACGGTGACGGCGAAGGTGTACTCGCGGTCGTTCGGGTTGGTGACCTCGACCGTGGCGTACGGATCGTCCTCGGTCGCGCAGCTCACGAGTTCCACCGTGGCGGCCCGCTGGGCACTGCCGCCGCTGCCGCCGCCGCTGCCGCCGTCGGTGTCGTCGTCGTAGTCGGACCCGGAGTGGCCGTACCCGTAACCGCCGCTGGTGCCGCTGCCGTAGGAGTCGTCGTCCTTGTACACGTCGCCGTCCGACGAGGACGACGAACTGTCGTGGTCCTGGCTGCTGCTGCTGCAACCGCCCCCGTCACCGCCGCCGTGACCGTGGCCGTGGCCGCGGCCCGTCGAGAAACCGGTCAGGCTGAGCACCACCAGTGCCGAGATCGCCGTGTACCTGAAGGCCCGTCCCCGTGTCGTCATGGCCCCACGCTAACCAGCCGCTGTCACGGGCATGTCACTGCCCTGCCACGGCCGGGCACGCGGTGTGACCGTGCCGGGACGGACCGCGTCACGTCGTGCGGGCCGTCCCCGTGCCTTTCTCCGCGTCCAGCGCGTACACGCAGCGGTCCTTGCTGCAGGCGTACACGATGCCGTCCCGCACGACCGGGGAGCCGGTGATCTCGCCGCCCGTCGCCAGCTTCCAGCGCAGGCGGCCGTCGTCGGCCTTCAGCGTGTAGAGGAGGTGGTCGGTGGAGCCGAAGTGGATGCGGCCCTCGGCCACCGCGGGCGCGCCGACGATCTCGCCGCCCGCCTGGAAGCGCCACTTGGGCGTGCCCGTGACGGCGTCCAGGGTGTACAGGCCCTTGCCGCTGCCCACGTGGACGTGGCCGGCCGCCACCAGGACCGGGTCGGTCGAGGAACGGCCCTCGGTCGCGATGCGCCAGCGGTCGCGGCCGTCGGTGGCGTCGAGGGCGTACACCGTGCCGAGGTAGTCGGCCAGGTACACGCCGCCGCCGGTCACCGCGGGGCCGGGCACGAAGACCGGCGGGGACAGGAAGACCGCCGGGGCCTCGAAGTGCCAGCGGACGTGGCCGGAGGCGACCTCCAGCGCGAGGACGCGGGTGCCGGCCGCGACGTACACGTAGCCGTCGGGTGCCTGGGCCAGGCGCACCGGCACTCCGCCGCAGGACGCCGCGTCGCCGATCGGGTACGACCAGCGCTCGTCGCCGGTACGGGCGTCCAGGGCACGCAGCCGGGCGTCCTGCCAGACGTACACCGTGCCGTCGTGGACCGTGGCACCCGCCTCCGGGGACTCGAAGTCGGTCTGCGCCCCGGTGATCTCCCACAGCTTCTGGCCGCCCGAGGCCTCCCACGCCTGGACGCCGCCGCCGCGGGTGGCGGTGACGACCGTGCCCCGGTCGGCCTGCAGGGAGTAGACCCAGGCGTCCGTCTGGACGCGCCACAGGTCGGCGCCCTCCCGCGCGTCCAGGGCGAAGAGGGTCGGACCGTCCGAGGCGTGGATACGGCCGCCGGCGACCGCCATCGACCAGGCCACGTCCCGGGTCTTGAAGCGGCGGCGCCCGGTGGCCACGTCCAGGGCGTGCACCTCGAACGAGGTGACGTAGACCAGGTCCCCGTCGACGGACGGGGTGCCCCAGACGTCGTTGGACATGCGGAAGCGCCAGGGGCGCCAGCCGCTCGCCGCCGCATCGGGGGGCGTCGCGGGCGCGGCCGGTGCCGGTACGGCCGGGTCGGCGCCGTTGACGCCGGGGCGCGGCCGGGACCAGGAGGCGGCGAGGGCGGACTCCGGCGGGGGCGGGGCCACCGCGGCGGCGCGCATGTCGGCGACGCGGGGGCCGGGACCGATGGGCACCGGGGCGCCGGGCAGCCGGACCGGCCCGGTGTCCGGGGCGCCGACGGGCACGGGCACCGCGGGTCCGTGCGTGGGCGGCGCCGGGACGACGGGGTCGTGCGAGGGCGGGGGCGGCAGCGGGGGCGCCGGTACGCCCGGCCGGACACCGGCCGAGCCGCCGCTGCGCCCGCCGGCCGTCGCCGCGGGCCGCGTCGTGGTGCGGCCGCCGCGCCGCCCCTCGATCAGCCCCACCGCCCGCTCGGGCAGCCACGCCGACGCCGTACCGCTGTCGTCGGAGCCGGAGCCGAACAGGTGCGGGGCGAGCTGGGACTGGAGGTCGGCGGGGTTGGGGCGGGCCGTCGCCTCCATCTGCATGCAGGACTCGATGAGCGGACGCAGCTCGTCGGGGAGGCCCTCCAGGTCGGGGCCCTCGCGCAGCAGCATGAAGACCGTCTCGACCGGGTTGGCCCCGTGGAAGGGCGGGTGCCCGGTGGCGGCGAAGACCAGCATGGAACCGAGCGAGAACACGTCGCTGGCGCCGGTGACGCTGCGCGAGTCCTTCGCCTGCTCCGGGGACATGTACGCGGGGGTGCCGACGGCGACGTTCGTCATGGTCAGGCGGGTGTTCGAGACGCCGGAGGCGATACCGAAGTCGATCACCCGGGGGCCGTCCTCGACGACGAGGACGTTGGACGGCTTGAGGTCGCGGTGGACCAGCCCGGCGCCGTGGATCGACTGGAGCGCCTCCGCGACGCCCGCGGCCAGCCAGCGCACGGCCTGGGCCGGCAGCGGCCCGCACTCGTTCACTATTTCCTCGAGGGAGGGCGCGGGGACGTACGCGGTGGCCAGCCACGGCACGGCGGCCCGGGGGTCGGCGTCGACCACGGCCGCCGTGTAGAAGCCCGAGACCGCGCGGGCGGCCTCCACCTCGCGCGTGAAGCGGACGCGGAACAGCTGGTCCTCCGCGAGCTCCGTCCGCACCGTCTTGATCGCCACGCGCCGGCCGGACGCCGAGCGCGCCAGATAGACCAGCCCCATGCCGCCGGCGCCGAGCCGCCCCAGCACCTCGAACGGCCCGATCCGCCGCGGATCGTGCTGCGTCAGCTGATCCACCACTTGCCTGCCACCTCCCCGTACGAGCCGCGCCACCCACATATGTACGCGACCGACGTGCAGCGTCTCACCACCGCACCGCCGCGGCTGCACACACCCCGATTCTTCCTGTCCGGAGCGCTGGTGGCGAACCCCGGGACAATCGGGATGTCACGCCGCAATCCCGGGCGAACACCCACCCCGGTGCGGTGCCGCGGCGGCTTTCACCGCTGGAGCAGCGCGAACGACGCCCCCTGGCCGTCCGAGACCACGGCCACCCTCCCGTACGACGTCTCGAACGGCGGCACCCGCACCCGGCCGCCGAGCCGCGCCACCGTGCCGAGCGCGGTCTCGCAGTCCTCGACCCGGAAGTGCACGAGGAAGTGCGGCGGCATCTCGGCGGGGAAGACGTCGGTCACCGCGGCGCGGCCCACGTCGGGCGCGGCACCGGGGCCGAAGAGGGCGTCGTGGAACAGGTCGCTGTAGAAGGCGTTGGCGGCCTCGGTGTCGCTGGTGTACAGCTCGGCCCAGGCGAAGGTGCCCGGCTCGTGCCGCCTGCCGAAGCCGGCGAAGGCGGCCCCGCCGGCGCCGGGGGCCCGCTCCCACAGGGCGAAGACCGCGCCCTGGGGGTCGGCGACGAGTGCGCTCGTGCCCAGGCCGTCGACCGGCGCGGGCGGCGTGACGATCTGTCCGCCGGCGTCCCGGATCCGTCCGGCCAGCGCACCGGCGTCCCGGGTGGCGAAGTACACCGTCCACACGGTGGGCATCCGGCCGTCCGTCTTGGGCACCAGTGCGGCGACGGGCTCGCCGTCCAGCCGCGCCCGGTCGGCGCCGCCGGGCCCCGTCCCGTCGAAGGTCCACCCGAAGAGCTCGCCGTAGAAGCGCCGGCCCGCCGGGACGTCGGAGAGCTGTGCGTCCACCCAGCAGGGGACGCCTTCTGCGTACGCGGACGCCCTCTGGGCGGATGCACCGTTTTCGGCCATGCCGCCAACGTAACCGCGTCCCGCGCACCCCGCAGACCAGGCACAGCAGCCACTTCTCCCCCGCACACCCCATTTGCAGTCGGCCGAATCGCGCTCGGAACGCCCGTCGGTAAGCTGACGGCATGACAGGACAAGTGCGCACCGTCGACGGCCGCGTGGCCGGTCGACGCGGGCAGGCGACCCGGCAGAAACTGCTCGACTGCCTGGGCGACATGCTGAGCTCCTCCCCCTACCGGGACGTCAAGGTCATCGATGTCGCCCGGAAGGCAGGCACGTCGCCCGCGACCTTCTACCAGTACTTTCCGGACGTCGAGGGAGCCGTCCTGGAGATCGCCGAGCAGACGGTGGCCGAGAGTTCCGGCCTGGCCGAGCTGGCGGCGGAACGCTCGTGGGTCGGCAAGGCCGGCTGGCAGACGGCACAGGAACTGGTCGACGGGTTCCTGGAGTTCTGGCGGAAGAACGACGCGATCCTCCGGGTGGTCGACCTCGGCGCGGCGGAGGGCGACAAGCGGTTCTACAAGCTCCGGATGAAGATCCTCAACTCGGTGAACACGGCTCTCGCGGACTCCGTCGCCGAACTGCAGGCCAAGGGCAAGGTCGACAAGGACGTGAACCCGGCGGCGATCGCGGGTTCCCTGGTCACGATGCTCTCGGCCGTCGCCTCGCACCAGAAGGGCTTCACGTCCTGGGGCGTGAAGCAGGCCGAACTCAAGCCCAGTCTGGCCCTGTTGATGTACCTGGGCATCACCGGCAAGAAGCCCACGAAGTAACGCGCCCGACCGGTCACGCGGCACCTGTCATACCCGCCCGGTCCACCACGCCCCGCCCCGCGGACGCCCTCACCCACGTCGGTGACTCCCCGCCCCCCCCCCCCCCGCGCCTCCTTCCTGTCGGACGCCCGCCCGCCGCACTCGGCCCGAGGTACCGGGCTCCCAGCCGCCGTCGACCGTCCTCCCGGGGAACAACCGTCCGCCCGGCCGGTGTTGCACCCGGTGCAGTCCCCCGGACAGCCGGACGCCCGAGCGCCGTTGGAGGAGAGTCGGAATGGCCCTGACCCGCGAAGAGCGCGAGCAGTTCCTGGCAGAACCCCACATCGCCGCGTTGGCGGTGGACGCGGGAGCCGGACGCGCCCCGCTGACCGTGCCGATCTGGTACCAGTACGAGCCCGGCGGCGACGCCTGGATCATGACCGGGCTGGAGAGCCGCAAGAACGAGCTGATCAAGGCCGCGGGCCGGTTCTCCCTCATGGTCGACCGGCTGGAGCCCACCATCCGGTACGTGTCGGTGGAGGGCCCGGTCGTCGAGACGGTCCCCGCGACCGTCGAGCTGCTGCGGGAGATGTCCGCCCGGTACCTCCCGGCCGAGAAGGTCGACGGCTACGTCGACTTCGCCTGGAACAACCACGGCGAGCAGGTCGTCGTCCGGATGCGGCCCGAGCGCTGGGTCTCCTCCGACCTCGGCCAGGTGTGAACCGCACGGCGAACACCCCTCCCCCGGCCCGTCACCACGTGACAATCGGGGCATGGAAACCGATCTTCACGAGCTGCTGAGGTCGCTGCGGGTCTGGGACCCGGCGGTCACCGAGCTGCCCCCGTTCGACCCGGCCGGCGCGCCCGGCGACCCGCTGCCGTTGTTCACCCGGTGGCTCGCCGAGGCGGTCGCGGCCGGCCAGAGCGAGCCGCACACCGTGTCGCTGGCGACGGCCGACGCCGAGGGGTGGCCGGACGTACGGATCGTGATGCTGCACGGCGCGGACGCGGACGGCTGGTCCTTCGCCACGCACGCCGACAGCCGCAAGGGCCGCCACCTCGCCGCCCGCCCGTACGCCGCGCTCGTCTTCTACTGGCCCGTACTGGGCCGCCAGGTCCGGGTCCGCGGCCCGGTCGCCGTCGCCCCGGCCGACCAGGCGCGGGCCGACCTGCACGCCCGGTCGACCGGTGCGCTGGCCGCCGCCCTCACCGGCCGGCAGAGCGCGCCCCTGAGCTCCCCGGACGAGCTGGCGCGCGCCTCCGAGGCCGCGTGGGAGCAGGCGGAGCGCGACCCGGACGCGTCCGTCCCGTCCTGGACGCTGTACCGGCTGCGGCCGGACGAGGTGGAGTTCTTCCAGGGCGACGCGCGGCGCCGCCACGTCCGCCTCGCCTACCGGCGGGCGGAGGAGGGGTGGCGCACGCAGATGCTGTGGCCGTGAGCGGCGGTCACCGCACGCCGGGAGCGGCCGGCTCCGGGTCGGTCGCCAGCCGGGCGTGCAGGTGCGCGTCCCGGAAGGCGTCGCGCCGGTCGGCCTCGAACATGGCCCCGCGCATCGTCCCCTCGCAGAGGTAGCCGCACCGCTCGGCGACCCGGCAGGAGGCGTCGTGGCCCAGCGCGTGGCCCAGTTCCAGGCGGTGGAGGCCGAGTTCGGCGAAGGCCCAGCGCGACGCGAGGAGCAGGGCGCGGGTGGCGACGCCCCGGCCGCGGGCCTCGGGCAGCACCCAGTATCCGACGTGGGCGTGCCCCAGGGGCAGGTTGATCTCGTTGACGCCGATGTGCCCGAGCGTCGCGCCGTCCGCCCCTTCCGTGATCCGGAACGACGCGGACCTGCCCTCGCCGGCGTCCCGGGCCCGCGCACGCAGCGACTCGCGGGCCGCCTCGAGGTCGGTCACCGGCCTGAGCGGCGTGTTCCAGCGCCGGAAGTCGGGGTCCAGGCATCCGCGCAGCCACGTCCGCGCGTCGGCGTCGCCGCCGGCGTCCCAGGAACGGAGGTGCAGACCGTGCCCGCGCGGTTCGGTGACGGAGGGGGCGAGGGTGCGTATACGTGTGTGGGCCATCGGTCCATTCAAGCCGACCGGGGGCCGGCCGGGCCCGTGAGTTTCCCCGTGACCGATCCGCAACCGATTCCGGTCTTGACCGAGACCCATCAAGCCTGTCCCGGATTACGCTCGCCGCATGGCCGACTCCACAGCGTCCGCTGAACAGCGGTCCGCCCACCCCGCGGACCTCCCCGTGTACGTCATAGGCGCCGGCCCGGGCGGCCTGGCCGTCGCCCACGCGCTGCGCGCGCGGGGGCTGCGGGCCGTCGTCCTGGAGCGGGCCGACCGGGTCGGCGCGTCCTGGCGGCGCCACTACGACCGGCTGCGCCTGCACACCACCCGCCGCCTGTCGGCACTGCCCGGCCTGCCGATGCCGCGCCGCTTCGGACGGTGGGTGGCCCGCGACGACGTGGTGCGGTACCTGGAGAAGTACGCCGACCACCACCAGCTGGAGATCGTCACCGGTGTCGAGGTCTCCCGCGTCCAGCGCTCGCCCGACGGCACCGGCTGGCTGCTGCACGCGTCCGGGGGCCGCGAACTGACCGGCGCCGCCGTCGTGGTGGCCACCGGCCACAACCACACCCCGCGCCTGCCGGACTGGCCCGGCCGGGACACGTACGCGGGGGAGCTGCGGCACGCCGCCGAGTACCGGAATCCGGCCCCCTACGCCGGCCGGGACGTCCTGGTCGCCGGTGTCGGCAACACCGGTGCGGAGATCGCCGTGGACCTGGTGGAGGGCGGCGCCGCACGGGTGCGGCTGTCCGTGCGCACCCCGCCGCACATCGTCCGCCGCTCCACCGCCGGCTGGCCCGCCCAGTACACCGGCGTCCTGTGCCGGCGGCTCCCGGCCGGCCTGGTCGACCGGCTGGCCCGGCCGCTGGCCCGGGTCAGCGTGCCCGACCTCTCGGCCCAGGGCCTGCCGCGCCCCGGGACCGGGCTCTACACCCGGGCCCGGCAGGGTGCCATCCCGGTGCAGGACGTCGGCCTGATCGACGCGGTGCGCACGGGCCGGGTGGAGATCGTGGCCGCGGTGTCCGGCTTCGAGGACGGCAAGGTCCTCCTCACGGACGGCACCCGCGTCGCCCCCGACGCGGTGATCGCGGCCACGGGTTACCTGCGGGGCCTGGAGCCCCTGGTCGGCCACCTCGGCGTCCTCGACACCCACGGCAGACCGGTGGCACGGGGCGCCCGCACCCCGGCGGACACCCCCGGCCTGTACTTCACGGGCTTCACCAACCCGATCAGCGGCATGCTCCGGGAACTGGCCCTGGACGCCACACGGATCGCCAGGGCGATCGCGAAAACCGAGGGCGACCGGGTCTCACGGCTGCCGGGCTGACGGCGGCTCGGCCGCGGGTCACGACACCGCGAGCACCGGAGCGGTCCGGCGTCGGATCACCAGGGACATCAGGGCCGCGACCGCGCACAGGGCGCCGGAGGCGTACCAGACGACGTCGTACGTGCCGAAGGTGTCGCGGGCGACGCCGCCGAGGAAGGCGACGAGGGCCGCGCCGACCTGGTGGGAGGCGAGGACCCAGCCGAAGACGATCGCGCTGTCCTCGCCGTACTGCTCGCGGCACAGGGCGAGGGTGGGCGGGACGGTGGCGACCCAGTCGAGGCCGTAGAAGACGATGAAGAAGATCATCGGCGGGTGGACGCCGGGGGCCAGCAGGAAGGGGAGGAAGAGGAGGGAGACGCCGCGCAGGGCGTAGTAGACGGCGAGCAGGCGGCGCGGTTCGAAGCGGTCGGTGAACCAGCCGGAGGCGATCGTGCCGATCACGTCGAACACGCCGATCACGGCGAGCAGCGAGGCGGCGGCGGTCAGCGGCATGCCGTGGTCGTGGGCCGCGGGCACGAAGTGGGTCTGGATCAGGCCGTTGGTGGAGGCGCCGCAGATCGCGAAGGTGCCGGCCAGCAGCCAGAACGGACCGGTGCGCACGGCGGAGAACAGGACCGTCAGGGCGCGGCGGGCGGCGCCGGGGACTGGGGCGGGCTTCGGTACGAACTTCTTGCCGCCGTACGGCTTCAGGCCGACGTCGGCCGGATGGTCGTGCAGCAGGAGCCAGACGAAGGGGACCACGGCGAGGGCGGCGAGGGCCACGGTGACGGCCGCGGGGCGCCACCGGTACGTCTCCACGATCCAGGACAGCAGCGGCAGGAAGATCAGCTGCCCGGAGGCCGAGGCGGCGGTGAGGACGCCGGTGACCAGCCCGCGCCGTTCGGTGAACCAGCGGTTGGTCACCGTGGCGGCGAAGGCCAGCGCCATCGAGCCGGAGCCGAGTCCGACCAGCAGGCCCCAGCACAGGATGAGTTGCCAGGCGGACTCCATCCACACGGTCAGGCCCGAGCCGAGCGCGATGACGGTGAGGGCGACGGCCACCACGCGGCGGATGCCGAACCGGTCCATCAGGGCGGCGGCGAAGGGTGCGGTCAGGCCGTAGAGCGCGAGATTGACAGAGACGGCGGCGCCGATCGTGCCGCGCGACCAGCCGAAGTCGTCCTGGAGCGGGTCGATGAGGATGCCGGGCAGGGAGCGGAAGGCCGCGGCGCCGATGATCGTCACGAAGGTCACGGCGGCCACCCACCAGGCACGGTGCACCCGGGGGCCGCGGCGGGGCCGGCGGGGATCGGTCCGCCGCGCGGCCGCTGTGGCGTCGGTTGTCTGGGTCACGTCATCGAGCGTGCCGCCTCGGCACCACGCGATCGAGTGGCCCGAAAGTCAGGGTTCGCTAGGATCGGGCCATGACGTCCGGCCGTCCGCACCGTCCGCACCGTCCGCACCGCGTCGTCGTCCTCGCCCTCGACGGCCTGCTCCCCTTCGAACTGGGCATCCCGCAGCGCATCTTCGGGCGCGCCCGCGACGCCGACGGGCGCCGGCTGTACGAGGTCGTCACCTGCTCGGTCCGGCCACCGGGGCCGGTGCTGACGGACGCCGACTTCGCGATCCTGGTCGAGAACGGGCCCGAGGCACTGGCCGGCGCCGACACGGTCGTCGTCCCGGCGTCGTACGAGCTGGGCCCGGTCCACGAGGAGGGCACGCTGACCGGGGAGCTGGCCGCCGCGCTGGCTCTGATCCGGCCCGGCACCCGGCTGGTCGCCATCTGCACCGGGGGGTACGTGCTGGCCGCCGCCGGCTACCTCGACGGCCGCCCGGCGACCACGCACTGGGCCTCGGCCGCGCACTTCCAGCGCCTCTTCCCGAAGGTCCGGGTGGACGCCGACGTGCTGTTCGTCGACGACGGCGACGTGCTCACCTCGGCCGGGGTCGCCGCCGGGATCGACCTGTGCGTGCACATCGTGCGCCGGGACCACGGCACCGCCGTCGCCAACGACGTGGCCCGCCGGACCGTCGTGCCGCCCCACCGCGACGGCGGGCAGGCGCAGTACATCGAGCGGCCGGTGCCCGATCCGCAGCAGTCGTCCACGACCGGCGCCCGCGCCTGGGCGCTCGCCCGGCTCCGGGAGCCGATCCAGCTGCGGGACATGGCCGAGCGGGAGGCCATGTCGGTGCGCACCTTCACCCGCCGGTTCCGCGAGGAGGTCGGCGTCAGTCCCGGCCAGTGGCTGACCCGGCAGCGGGTGGAACGGGCCCGGCACCTCCTGGAGTCCACCGGCCTGTCCGTGGACCAGGTGGCGCGTGAGGCGGGTTTCGGGACGGCTCAGTCGATGCGGCAGCATCTGCAGGCGGTGCTCGGGGTCACGCCCACCGCGTACCGGCGGACGTTCCGCGCGGAGTCGTCCACAGCCTGTGGACAATGAGGGGGGCGCTGCCCCAAGGTGTCGGCCGGCGGCGCGGTGCCGTCCGCACCGAGCATGGGCACCGCACGCCGCCACCCGACTCCGGCGCTCCCGCCCGGTTCCCGCCGCCCCCGGGGGAACCGCCGCCGAATCACGACCCACACTCGTCGAGGGCTCCGTCACCGAGCCCTCGTCGTCCCCTCGCGGCGAATCGTTGCCTACAAGCGTGAAGAAATGGTCACGATCCGTCAACCGGCAAGAGGGGCCTACTCACTTGGGGCTTGGTCACGCGGGAAGCGCACGGAAGCACAGCCCGGCGCACTGCCGCGACGACGGGGGCTCCGGGCCGGCGCGCCCGGCACACCCCGCGCGTCCCGCCGGGCCTACACCGCTTCGTAGGCCAGCCCCTCCGGGGCCACCGTGCCGCCCGCGCAGGCCGGCGGGGCCGCTTCCGACCCGGGACAGCGGTCCAGTTCGCACCAGATCCGCTTGCCGGCGCCCTCCCGGCTCCAGCCCCAGCGGTCGGCGAGCCCGTCGACGAGGGCGAGGCCCCGGCCGCCCGTCGCGTCGCCGTCCACGCACCGGGGCACCGGGGCGCAACCGCTGGTGTCGTCCACCTCGAGGCGGACCGTGGTCTCCTCGCTCACCGCGCCCGGCAGGACGAGCCGCAGCACGGCGGGGCAGCCCGTGTGCACCACGGCGTTGGTGACGAGTTCGGAGACGAGGAGGACCAGCGTCTCGGCGAGTTGCTCGTCGGCCTGTATCCCGGACCCGGCGAGCCGTGCGCGCGCCCACCGACGGGCTCGCCCCACCTCTGCGGGGTCGGGCCGGATCTCCAGCTGCACTTGAAGCACCTGCACCGCTCACACCATCCGAACCGGCGGACACAAAGGCTCGCGCCTCATGAGGGCCACGATCGTAGCCATTTTCTGCATGGCCAGAACAACGGCCGGGTCAGGGTTCACGGAACGTGAATCCCGTACGGGACAGCATGGTTGACGTACAGTCACCCCAACAAGCGCTTCGGGCATATTCCCGCGCGAAGGAGTACCCGTGCGGCATACTGTGCGACGCTCGGTCCGGGCAGTCGAACAGGCGGCGGCCGACGGCCGTCCGGCCTTGCGGGGCACGGCGCACACGCCCGGTTCCGGGGCCGCCCGGCGGGCGGCACCGGCGCGGCCGGCGCTCGGGAGCACTCGCATCCCACACAAGGTACCGGAGCACGGCGCCGACTCCGGGCCGTGACGGGGCGCGCCCCGGGCCCGACCGGATGTCAACGCTCAGTGACCACGCACTGCCACGATCCGCGACACCACGGGCGGGGACGCCACACCGCCGCGCGTGTCACTCGGGCACGGTGAACCAGCGGGCGAACGCCGGGACGGCCTCCGCCTCCCCCACCTTGCCGTCGCCGTCCGTGTCGAGTTCGGCGGCGACCGTCCGGGCGGTGTCCCCGGGGACGCCGAACGCGGTGAGGACCCGCGCGGTGTCGGCGACCGTGACGGCCCCGTCGCCGTCCGCGTCGGCGACCGCGAGGGCCGCGTGCAGGAACGGACGGGCGATCTCGGCGAACCGGTCCGGGTTGTCACGCAGCCGCTTGACCGCCGCGGTGACGAACTCCTCACGGGTGATGCGCTGGTCGCCGTCGCGATCGGCGATGCCGGCCATGCCCTGCCACAGTGCCTCCGCTCCGCCGTACAGGGCCTGGCCCCGGTCGGACCGGGCGGCGACGGCGAACTCGGCGAGCAGCGCCTTGGCGGCCGCGCTGAAGTCCTGCCGGTCGATGTAGCCGTTGCCGTCCTGGTCGAAGGTGGCGAATCGCGCCGCGATCCTGCGCTCGTACTCGCTGTTGACCATGTCTTCTCCGACCGCCTTCACATCACGTCGGTGGGTGCGTCTCGCACGGAGAGTACGACGCCCCGGGACCGCCCGCAGGGCGAACGGGCGCCCGTCCCTCCCCGGGGCACGCCCGGTGCACGCTCCTACGCGGAGAGCGGGCGCGGTTCGTCGCCGGTGGCCGAGGCGAGGTCGGGGTGGACGTCGAAGAGCCGGCGCACACCCAGCGCACCGAGGACCCGGTTGACGTGGGAGCCGTCGACGGCGCCCTGGGCGGGCAGTATCAGGCGCAGCCTGCCCTGGCAGGAGCGGATGAGACGCCGGGAGGCGATGAGCACCCCGACCCCGCTGGAATCGCAGAAGAGCACCTCGGAAAGGTCCAGGACGAGGCTGTGCCGCCCCTCGGCCACCTCGTCGTGCACCCGCTGCCGCAGCACCGGGGACGTCACCAGGTCCAGTTCGCCCGACACCTGGAGCACGGCCCAGTCGCCCCGCTCGCCGCCGGTCACATTGAACGTCACCACCATGCCCTTCATTCGTCGGTACGTCCGGACTCGCCTGAAACGGAGGCCATGCCTACGCTTCTTGGGCGCGCGCCTGCCCAGCGGCCGTTCCCGCAAACACCCGGCCGGAAACGGGCCTCGATCAGAAGAGGCTTGTTTCAGACGCTTTCGATCCCGTTCGATCGAATTCGGTCGCACGATGGAGCCTAGGCGGTCGACCTGAGAGTCCGATGAGCGCCCTACCACCTGCGGCCCGCCGGGGGCGCACATTGACACAAAGGGGCGCGTGTCGCCGGACGTGCCGACTACATTCGAGGAGACGGTGGCCACAGGCTGGAGGCCGGCACGGGACCGGCCCGACCGTCGGGCCCGAGCAGGGGGGTGGAGGAGCCGTATGGCGAAGAAGGACCTGCCGCTGCGCTGGGACCGGAAAATGCAGCAGCGGCTCGCCCGGGGCGAGGCCGCGGCCCTCGGTGAGCTCTACGACCGGTTCGCCTCGCTCGTGCACGGCTTGGCGCACCGCGTGCTGGACGACGAGCGGGCCGCCGACCACATCACCCGCGACGTGTTCGCGCACGTCTGGGAACACCCGGACACCTACGACCCCAAGCAGGGACCGCTGCGGAGCTGGGTCGCCACGCTGACCCACCGCCTGGCCGTGCAGCGGCTGCGGGCCACCGAGGCGGCCGCCCTGGCGCGCGGGGGCCCCGGCACCACCGAGGAGCTGGAGCGCAAGGTGCGCCACGCCTCGGTCGCCGCCCGCGCCGACTACATCGTCCAGTCCATGCCGGCCCCGCTGCGGGCCGCCCTGGAGCTGGCCTACTTCCAGCGCCGCGACTACCGCCAGACCGCCGCCGACCTCGGCGTCACGGAGGACGAGGCCCGCCGCCGCCTGCGCCTGGGCCTGCAACTGCTGGCCACCGCCCGCGACGCCGGATCACCGGGGGCACCGCCGGGATACGGGGGTGCGGCATGAGCGGGGCGCACGACGAGCACGGCGGGAGCGACGAGTACAGCACCTTCGGCGAGCACGGCGAGCGTGACGAACGCGACGTTCCCGGTGACCGCGGTGAGCGCGGTGACCGCGGTGAGCGCGGTGACCGCGGTGAGCGCGGTGACCGCGGTGAGCGCGATGTTCACGGTGAACGTGACGAGAAGAACACGGACGGCGGGAGCGAGGCGTACGGCGGTGCCGGCGAGCCGGACCCCACGCCGCCGCGCATACCGCTGCCCCGTGCGTCCGTCGAGGACGGTGGGCGTCCGCTGCCCGCGGCGCGGCCGGCCGCGCCCCTCGTACTGGAGCATCACGTGCTGACCTCCCTCCTCGGTGCCTGGGCGCTGGCCGCCTGTTCCCAGGAGGAGGCCACGGCCGTCGAGGAGCACCTGGGCGAGTGCGGCGCCTGTGCGGAGGAGGCGCTGCGGCTGCGCGACGCGGTCGGGCTGCTCCAGCGTCCGGAGAGTCTCGACCTGGACCCCGCCCTGCGCACCCGGGTCCTGGAGGGCTGCCTGGAGCGCCGCCCGCCGCGCATCCCGGTGCCCGAGTGGGCGACACCGTACGACGCCGAGACGGCGCGCCTGGACGCACTGCTCCAGGACTTCGGGGACTCCGAGTGGCACGCGCCGGTACGGTTGCGCTGGTTCGGTGCCGACGGCACGGCGAGCCGGCGCACCACCGTGGCCGGGGTCATCGCGCACCTGCTGACGGTCGACGGACTGGTCGGGGTCGCGCTGGGCCTGCCCGACCCGCTCGGCGAGATCACCTCCCCGGCACCCGCTCCGGCGAGCCGCACCGAGGCCTACTGGCGCGCCTCGCACTACCCGCCCACGCGCGCGGTGCGGGCACCGTGGCGCGAGCAGAGCCACGCCCTCGTCCGGACCGTGGCGTTCACGGGCGGCACGGGTGGCGGCACGGGCCGGATGCCGGTCTCCTACGGCGACTTCGCGCTGCCGCTGCGCGACGCCATGCTGGACCGGGCCTTCGAGTGCTGGGTACACGCGGAGGACATCGCCGAGGCGGTGGACTACCCCTACGAGCCGCCCTCGCCGCGCCATCTCAACCGGATGATCGACCTGGCGGCGCGGATGCTGCCGGGCGTCCTGGCCGAGCGCCGCAGGGCCGGGCTCGCCGCGCCCGCCGGCGGCCGCCGTCTGGTCGCGGCGGGCGAGCCGGGGCGCAGCCTGCGGCTGGAGATCGAGGGCTCGGGCGGCGGCGAGTGGCTCATCCCGCTGGACTCACCGGCGGCGGTGGGCTCCGCGGAGCACGAGGTGGCCCATGTCGCCCTGGACGGGGTCGAGTTCTGCCGCCTGGCCGCGGGCCACGTGCCTCCGGCGGAGGCGGCGGCGGGGCAGGTCGGTGACCGGGAGGCGATCAGGGACGTGCTGTTCGCTGCGGCGAGCCTGAGCCGGATGTAGGGGCGGGTCGCGGTTTCGTGGGGGACTGCGGGCGCGTGAGGGCTGGTCGCGCAGTTCCCCGCGCCCTTCGGGGCGCGTTGCCTGCGCGTACCTCCAGGGGCGCGGGGAACTGCGCGACCAGCCGACGACTACGCGCAGCCGCCGACGAGACAGAACCCCCCGAGCCGCTAGGCGAACACGACCGTCCGCCGCCCGTTCAGCAAAATCCTCCGCTCGGCGTGCCACTTCACGGCCCGCGCCAGCGCCTGGCACTCCACGTCCCGCCCGATGGCGACCAGTTGGTCCGGCGTGACGTCGTGGCCCACGCGCTCGACCTCCTGCTCGATGATCGGCCCCTCGTCGAGGTCGGCCGTCACGTAGTGCGCGGTCGCGCCGATCAGCTTCACGCCCCGGGCGTGCGCCTGGTGGTACGGCTTCGCGCCCTTGAAGCTCGGCAGGAAGGAGTGGTGGATGTTGATGATGCGGCCGCTGAGCTGCTTGCACAGGTCGTCGGAGAGGACCTGCATGTAGCGGGCCAGCACGACGAGTTCGACGTTCTCCTCGCGCACCAGCTCCAGCAGCCGCGCCTCGGCGTCCGCCTTGGTGTCCTTCGTCACGGGGATGTGGTGGAAGGGGATGTCATAGGACCCCACCAGCTCCGCGAAGTCGGTGTGATTGGACACCACGGCGGCGATCTCCACGGGCAGTGCGCCGGTCCGGGCCCGGAACAGCAGGTCGTTCAGGCAGTGCCCGAACTTGCTGACCATGAGCACGATGCGCATCTTCTCGTCGGCCCGGTTGATCTGCCAGTCCATGTGGAAGGAGTCACCGATCGCCGCGAAGCTGGCCCGCAGCTTGTCCACGGTCACCGGAGCGTCCGCCGAGAAGTGGACACGCATGAAGAACAGGCCCGTGTCGTGGTCGCCGAACTGCTGGCTGTCCTCGATGTTGCAGCCGGTCATGAACAGGTAGCTCGACACGGCGTGCACGATGCCCTGCTTGTCCGGGCAGAACAGGGTGAGGACGTACTGGTCGGCCGGTGCGGCGGCGGGGCTGGACTGCTCGTTCATGGGGGACAGGGTCCCATACCCGGCCCTGCCGGGCCGAGGGCCGCCCGTCAGGCGGACCGCGTCATGATCCGCAGCACCTCGAGGCTGCGCGGCTCCGAGTCCGGCTCCTCCCCGTCGCTGGTGGCCAGCCGCACGTGCGCGTCCCGCGCCGCCCGCACCGCCTCCGGCCAGTCCGGGTGGTCCAGGTAGGCGGCCACCGGGGCGTCCGGCCCCACCTGGTGCATGATCCGCAGGACCCGCAGCACGGCGGTGTCGACGAGGGACGCCTCCTGGGAGTCGCGGAAGATGGTGCCGACGTACTTCTCCGCGGACCAGTGGTCCAGCCAGGTGTCCTCCACCAGCCGGTACACCGCGTCGGTGACGTCGCCGTAGCCGGGCGTACCGGCCAGCCAGACGTCCCGCTGGAAGGCGGGCGCGGAGAGCATGTGCAGCGCGGAGCGCACCTGGCTGCGCCAGCGCCACCACGGCATGTCGTTGAGTGGCATGCCGCCCATGGTGGAGGAGCGACGGCCGCGACGGGAAGTGTTCTCCGAACCTTGCACGGTCATCGATCGTACGTTCCCCTCCACCCGTGGCGTACCGGCCCCCGCAATTCACCTCGGTGTCACCGTGCGTTGACCGGAGGTCACTTCCAGGTTATCCGTGTGGCGGAATCGTGCGTGACCATGACCGGCAGGCGACGCAACCGCAGCACGTTCCTCCGCGACCTCCCGGGCCGCTCCCGGCGCACCCGAGCCGGAGCACTGACGGCGGCGGGTGCGCTGGCGGCGTGTGCGTCGCTCGTCACCGGCTGCGGGGTCGTCCCCGGTGTCACGGGGGGCGCCGGGGACGACCCGATCACCGTCATGACCTGGGCGCCCACGGACACGGGCGCGACCAACAAGCCCGGCATGCCCGCCTTCGCCCGTGCCTACGCCCGCTGGGTCAACGCCCACGGCGGCCTGGGCGGCCGCAGGCTGAACGTCCTGACCTGCAACGACCACAACGACAGCGTGGCCGCCGCGAAGTGCGCCCGCCGCGCAGTCAAGGAGGGCGCGGTCGCCGTGGTCGGCTCCTACAGCCAGCACGCCGACTCGTTCTTCCCCGTCCTGGAGGGCGCCGGCATCCCCTACATCGGCGGCTACGGCATCACCAACGCCGAGTTCACCAGCCCGCTGTCGTACCCCGTCAACGGCGGCCAGCCCGCGCTGCTCGCCGGTCTGGGCAGTGCGCTCGCCGAGCCCTGCGGGCCCGTCACGCTGGTCCGCCCCGACACCATCGCCGGCGACCAGCTGCCCGCGCTGCTCGACTCGGGGCTGACCGGAGCCGGGCACTCCTCGACGCACGACCAGCGGGCGAAGGAGGACGCCACCGCGTACGACGCCGAGTCCGACCGGGCACTGCGGCAGGCGACCGCCGACCCGGCGAACCGGGGATGCGTGGTGCCGGTCCTCGGGGACCGCACCGGCACCTTCATGGACTCCTTCCGGCGGGCCCGCGAGAACTACCCGGAGGTGCGGACGGCGACCGTGCTCGGCAGCGTCGACCAGTCGACCGTGAACGCGTCCGGCGGCGCCTCGGGACCGTACGAGGGCGCGTACGTCACCGGCTGGTACCCGGAGGTGAGCGATCCGGGCTGGGCCGGGATGAAGAAGGTCATCCAGGAGGAGGCGTTCGGCGACAACACCGTCGACGCCGCGGACGCCGGGGTGCAGACCACCTGGATCGCGTACACCGTGTTCAAGGAGGTCGTCGAGTCCCTCGGCGACGGCGGGGTGAGCGCCGACCGGGTCACCCGGGCCCTGGACGGCGGGCTGAAGGTCGGCACGGGCGGCCTCACGCCGACGCTCCAGTGGAAGTTCCAGGACAAGCTGGCCTCCGTCGGCTTCCCGCGGCTGGTCAACACGGAGGTCACCCTGCAGGTCGTCCGGCAGGGCCGGCTGGTGTCGGCCCGCGAGGGCGCCGTCGACACCACCCGGACCCTGGGCGACGCCGACATCGCCTGAGCCGGACCGGACCGGGCCGCGTCACGGGCGGGCGGGCCGTGCGAGCCCGCCCGCGGGCGGTCACAGCTGGGTCGCGTCGCGCTCCGTCAGGCCGTACTGCTTGGCGATGGTGTTCCAGAGGTCGGCGGCCTTCGCCTTCTCCGTGCTCGCCGTGCCGCTCGCCCGGTTGCCCGCCTGGGTCTCGGTGGTGCTGCGGGCCTTGCCCTTCTTGCAGCCCTTCTTCCCGGCCGTCTGGTCGGCCCAGGCCGCGTAGTGGTTGTCGGCCGACGCCGAGGCCTGCCACGCCTTGGTGAGCGCGGCGGTCAGCTCGGCGTGGCCGGGCAGCTTGTCCACGGAGAGCTGGGAGAGGCTCGTGACCAGGCCGGTGCGCTGCTTGGCGGCCTCGCGCAGGTCCTTGGCGGCCTGCGGCAGGTTGTCGCAGGACTTCACGTCCGCCACCGCGTCGATCACGGTGGTCCGGCTGCTGCCGCTGTCGGCCAGCAGCTTGTCGAGGGCCACGGCCTGCTGGCGGACCGGGTCGGCGGACGGTGACGCCGGGGCCGACGCGGAGTCCGCGGGGGCCGTGGCGGAGACGGTCTGGTTGTCGGCCTTGTCGTCGTCGCTGTCCCCGCCGGCCATCATCGCGCCGGCGCCGATCCCGACGACGGCGATGCCGACGCCGACGGCCGCGAGGAGCGGGAGGCGCGAACCGGTCCGTCCGCCGCGGCCGCCCCGGCCACCGTCGTCGTGACCGCCGCGCCGCCTGCCGCCGCCCGGACCCTGGGGGACGTACCCGGCCGGGTCCGGGGAGTGCGCGGGGCCCGGCTCGTCGAAGCGGGGCATCTGCTGGGTGGCGGAGGCGGGGCCGTCGGCGCCGGGGGCGCTGCGGAAGAGGTTGTCGAACTCGGCGGGCGGCTGCCGGCCGTCGTCGGCGCCGGGAACGCCGCCGTGGGGCCCGGCGGGCACGGGCGCGATGTACTGCGTGGCCTCGGCGTCGGGGCCGCCGGCCGCCGGGGCGGGCTGATGGCCGGCCCCGGGGTGCGGGGTGTGCTGCGGCGCGTGGCCGAGGAACTGCGTGGCGTCGGAGGGCGCGCCGGCGGGTCTCTCGGGAGGCAGCGCCCCCGGGGAGACGGGGGGTATGTACTGCGTCGCCCCCTCGTCGGCGGGCATGCCGACCGGCGGCAGGTACTGGGTGGCGCCCTCGTCGGCCGGCGGGAGCGGCGCGGACGGCTGCCCGTGCTGTCCGTACGCCTGCTGCCCGTACGCCTGCTGTCCGTACGCGGGTTGCCCGTGCTCCGGCTGCCCGTACTGCGGCTGCCCGTACTCCGGCTGCCCGTACGGCGGTTGCGGGCTCTGGGCGTGCCCGGCCGCGGCCGGACCGCCGTACGCCGGCGGCTGCGTGTTCTCCGGGGGCAGCGGGCCGGGGCCCGCCTCGGGCGGCAGGCCGCCGGGGGCCTGCGCCGGCCAGCCGTGCTGCTCGGCGGGCGGGCGGCCGGTGTCCGGGGAACCCCAGGGCTGGGCGCCGGGCGGAGTGGGCCAGCTCTCCCCCTGGGGCGGGCCGTACTGCTGCTGCCCGGGCCCCCACGGCTGGTCCCAGGCCTGGGCGCCGGGCGGCGCCGAGGCGGGCGCGGGCCGAGCGGCCTGCGGCCCGGCGGTCCCGCCCGCCGGGCCCGGCAGCAAGGGCGCACCGCCGTCCGAGGGCAGCACGATGCCTTCGCGCGCTTGCCGCGGCGAGGGCTCCTCGCCCTGTCCACTCTGCGTCACCGGGACTCCTGTGAATGGGGGACCTTCGGAATCGTCGGCTCACGCTACCGGGTACCCCGAGCCCCCTGCCACGCCGCCCGGGGCGCGACCTTCTTCCCTGTGACCGCAGTAACAAAACCGGGCCCCGGCACGCTGTTTACGTTCCTTTCCGCTCTCCGCACAGTGTTTCACCGCACGTTCACGCACCGGGCCCGTCGGCTCAGGCGGCGGCGGGCAGGTCGAGCCGCGCCCCGAACTCCCTCACCACCGCCTCCTCCCGGTAGGGCTCCAGGCGCTGCTGGAAGTCCTCCAGGTACTCGGCGCCCCGGTTGGACCGCAGCGTCTCCAGCAGGTCCACGGCCTTCAGCGCCGTGTGGCAGGCCTGTTCGATCTCCCGCTGCTGCACCTGCGCCGTGGCGAGCAGCACATGGCCGATGGCCCGCCTGCGCACCCGGGACTCGGGGTGCCCGGCCAGGGACTCCTCGGCGCACCGCGCCGCCGCGTCGGCCTGTCCGAGGTCCCGGTGGCAGTGCGCCAACTCGTCGGCCAGGTAGGCCTGGTCGAAGTGCGCGATCCACGCCGGGTCGTCGCCGGAGGCGGCGTCGGCCGCCTCCATCGCCCCGACCGCGCGCCCGGCCGCCTCCTGGGCCGAGCGCGCGTCGCCGAGCAGGGCGTGGCCGCGCGCCTCGGCCGCGTGGAACATCGACTCCGCGCGCGGCGTCACCCGCCCCCGGGCTCCCTCCTGCGCGGCCCGCGCCAACTGCGCGATCTCCCGCGGATTCCCGAGCTGCGCGGCCAGGTGGCTCATCGACGCGGCGAGGACGTATCCGCCGTACCCGCGGTCGCCGGCCGCCTGCGCGAGCCGCAGCGACTGGATGTAGTACCGCTGGGCCAGGCCCGGTTGCCCGGTGTCGACGGCCATGTACCCGGCGAGCTCGGTCAGCCGGGCGACCGTGGCGAACAACTCCCGCCCGACCGCCTCCCGGTAGGAGCCCGCGAGCAGGCCGGAGACGACGCTGTTGAGGTAGTGCACGACGACCGGGCGCACGTGCCCGCTGCCGTGCTGGTGGTCCAGGTCCACCAGTGCCTGCGTCATCGCCCGCACGGCCGCCACGTCGGACTGGCCCACCCGCGGCCCGGCCGAGCGCGACACCTGCGGGTCGGGCGCGGAGATCAGCCAGTCGCGGCTCGGCTCGACCAGGGCGGACGCGGCGACGGAGGAACCGGACAGGAAGTCCCGCCGCCCCACGTCGCTGCGCCACAGTTCGCAGACCTGCTCGATGGCTCCCAGTACCGTCGGCGAGAACTGGAGGCCGACGCCCGACGCGAGGTTCTTGCCGTTGGCCATGCCGATCTCGTCGATCGTGACCGTACGGCCGAGCTTGCGTCCCAGCGCCTCCGCGATGATCGCCGGTGCCCGTCCGCGCGGCTGCTGACCGCGCAGCCACCGGGCCACCGACGTCTTGTCGTACCTCAGGTCGAGGCCGTGCTCGACGCCGCACATGTTCACCCGGCGGGCGAGGCCCGCGTTCGAGCAGCCCGCTTCCTGAATGAGCGCCTGCAGCCGTTCGTTCGGCTGTCGCGCGACGAGAGGCCTTGCGGCCATGGCGTACCCCCATGCGGTCTCGATGCTGTCTCGGCGGAACGAGGAATTTCCGGCCGTGAAGATCAATGCCCCGCCGCTGTGCCGACAATGCGAGGCTTGTGAGGTTTGCCGGGGTTACGGCCGGTGCCGGCCCCAGACGTGGCTACCCAGCTCCGGCCACGGATCCTCCCGCGCGCCCCCGAACGTGCACCCATGCGCCCCGAGTGCGGGATCGATGCTCCTCCCCCGCGCGCGGGGGAGCCGTAACCCGTGGTGGGTGCGGGAGTTGAGTTCCACGTGGAAGAGACCATCCCGGGCACCGATACCGCTCAGATCCCGCAGCAACGAGGAACGTCGCTGCTGGAGACCGCCGTCCGCTATGCCGAGGAACGCCACTGGGACGTGTTTCCCGGGGTCTGGCTGGACGCCTCCGACGGGGTGCAGCGCTGCTCCTGCGGGGAGGCGGCGTGCGCCGCCCCGGGGGCGCACCCGGCGCGCGAGGACTGGGCGACGCAGGCGACGGGCAGTGCGACGGTCGTCCGCCGGATGTGGCAGCAGCACCCGTCGGCGTCGGTGCTGCTGCCGACGGGGCGGACGTTCGACGCGATCGAGGTGCCGGAGACCGCGGGGTTCCTCGCACTCGCCCGGATGGAGCGGATGGAGCTGACGCTCGGGCCGGTGACGCTGGCGCCGGACCGCCGGATGCGGTTCTTCGTCCTGCCGGGGGCCACGGTGAAGGTGCCCGAGCTGGTGCGGAATCTGGGCTGGTCCCCTCGCTCGCTCGACCTGACCGTGCTCGGGGAGGGCGGGTACGTCGCGGCTCCGCCGACGCGGGTGGGGACGCGGGGGGCGGTGCAGTGGGTGTGCCGGCCGACGCCGGCGAACCGGTGGCTGCCGGACGTGGAGGAGTTGATCTCGCCGTTGGCGTATGCGTGCGGTCGGGATCGCTAGGGGGCGCCCCTTCATCTGCGTGGCTCGAGCCCGGCGGCGGCTGCGGGTCGTTCTCGGTTGCTCGCGCAGTTCCCCGCGCCCCTGACGGGGCGCTCCTCCCCCGTAGGGTTTCACCTGACGGAGGGAGTTGCGGTGAGTGCTAGTGCCGTGCGGGTGCAGGGGTTGTGGAAGCGGTTCGGGCAGCAGGTGGCCGTGGGCGGGATCGATCTGGAGTTGCCCGCGGGCAAGTTCATCGGGCTCGTCGGGCCGAACGGGGCCGGGAAGACCACCACGCTCTCCATGGTCACCGGGCTGCTCCGGCCCGATCAGGGGTCGGTCGAGGTCGTCGGGCACGACGTGTGGCGCGACCCGGTCGAGGTGAAGGCCCGGATCGGCGTACTGCCCGAGGGACTGCGGCTGTTCGAGCGGCTGTCGGGACGGGAGCTGCTCGCCTACTCGGGCCGGCTGCGCGGACTGCCCGGCGCCGAGGTGGACAAGCGCGCCACGCAGTTGCTGGACGTGCTCGACCTGGCCGGGGCCCAGCACAAGCTGGTCGTCGACTACTCGACCGGCATGCGCAAGAAGATCGGCCTCGCGACCGCGCTGCTGCACAATCCCGAAGTGCTGTTCCTGGACGAGCCGTTCGAGGGGGTCGACCCGGTGTCGGCGCAGACGATCCGCGGCGTCCTGGAGCGCTACACCGCGTCCGGCGCCACCGTCGTCTTCTCCTCGCACGTGATGGAGCTGGTGGAGTCGCTGTGCGACTGGGTGGCCGTCATGGCCGCCGGACGCATCCGCGCCACCGGCCCGCTCGCCGACGTGCGCGGCGACGCCGCCTCGTTGCAGGAGGCCTTCCTGGAACTCGTCGGCGCGGGCGGCCGGAA
Organism: Streptomyces sp. NPDC048185; assembly: GCF_043202495.1. Lineage (NCBI taxonomy): Bacteria > Bacillati > Actinomycetota > Actinomycetes > Kitasatosporales > Streptomycetaceae > Streptomyces > Streptomyces sp. NPDC048185. The sequence continues at coordinate 216,868 of NZ_JBIDAN010000006.1, read as the reverse complement.
CGCCGGAAGCGACCTCGACTGGCTGGGCGGCGGGGCGCGATGAGCGCGCGGACCGTCCCCGCCGCCGGGGCCACGCCCCTGACGGCCGTCTTCGTACGGCTGAAACTGTCCCTGCTGCGCAACGGGCTGCGGCAGTCCGGCGGCCGGCGGGCCGCCTGGGTCGCCTCGGCCGTCGTCGTGCTGCTCTTCGCCGCGCTCCAGCTGATCGGCCTGATCGCCCTGCGCGGACACGCGCACGTGGACGCGCTGATCGTGCTGCTCGCGGCGGTGCTCGCCCTGGGCTGGGCGGTGATGCCGCTGTTCTTCCCGAGCGGCGACGAGACGCTCGACCCGACGCGGCTGGTGATGCTGCCGCTGCGGCCCCGCCCGCTGGTGCGGGCCCTGCTCGCGGCCTCGCTGGTCGGGATCGGGCCGCTGTTCACGCTGTGCATGTTCGCCGGTTCCGTGGTCGCGGTCGCGCACGGCGGTGCGGCCTTCGCCGTCGGCGTCGTCGGTGCCGTCCTCGCGCTGCTGGTGTGCGTGACCCTCGCGCGGGCCGTCGCCGCCGCGAACGTCCGGCTGCTGACCAGTCGCAAGGGCCGGGATCTCGCCGTGCTGAGCGGCCTGGTCGTCGCGGTCGGGGCGCAGCTGGTCAACTTCGGCGCGCAGCGGCTGGGCACGTCCGGTCTGGAGCAGCTCGACCCGGTGGCCGACGTGCTGCGCTGGGTGCCACCCGCGTCGGCGGTCGGCGCGATGGACGCGGCGAGCGACGGGGCGTACGGCGTCGCCCTCGCCCAGCTGGCGCTGACCGCGGCCGCCCTGGTGCTGCTGCTGTGGGTGTGGGCACGGCACCTGACGCGGCTGATGACCTCGCCCGACGGCTCCACCCTCCAGGCGGCCGAGGGCAGGCCCGCCCGCGGACCGGGCTCGGCGGGCCCGGCCCGGCTGCTCCCGGCGGGCCGCACCGGCACCACCATGGAGCGCTCCCTGCGGTACGTGTGGCGCGACCCCAAGACCAAGGCGGCCTGGGTGACCTCGCTCGCCATCGGCCTGATCGTGCCGGTGTTCAACGCCTGGCAGGGCACCGGCTCGGTCTACTTCTCCTGCTTCGCCGCCGGGATGCTCGGCATCCAGATGTACAACCAGTTCGGCCAGGACACGTCCGCCTTCTGGATCGTCGCGATGACGATCTCCTCGACGCGGGACGCGTACGTCGAGCTGCGCGCCAGGGCGCTGGCACTGCTGCTGATCACCCTGCCGTACGCCGTCCTCGTCACCGTCCTGACCACGGCGATGCTCGACGACTGGCGGACGCTGCCGGAGGCGCTCGGCCTGTCCTTCGCCCTGCTCGGCGCGATGCTGGCGACCGGTGCCTGGACCTCGGCCCGCTTCCCGTACTCCATTCCGCAGGAGGGCCACAAGAACGTGGTCCCCGGCCAGGTCGGACTGGCCTGGATCTCCATCGTCGGCGGGATGGTGGGAGCCGCCCTGCTGTGCGCGCCGGTCATCGCGCTGACCGTCTGGCTGAACGTGCGCGAGGGCGGCGACGCGTGGAGCGCGGTCCTGCTGCCGGTCGGCGCGGTGTACGGGGCGCTGCTCACCCTGCTCGGCCTGCGGCTGGCCGCCCCGCACACGGCGCGGCGGCTGCCGGAGATCCTGACGGCGGTGAGCAAGGGATGACGGGGGCGGGGCGGCCGCCCCGCCTCACTCCACCCTGAGGGCGTCCAGGAACGGCTCGATGGCCGCCCGCCAGGCCTCCGGCTGGTCGTAGTGGACGAGGTGGCCGGCGTCGGCGACCTCCGCGTACTGGCCCCGCGGCAGGACCCGGACCATCTCCTGGGCCTCCGCACGGCCGAGCTCACCGTCCAGGCCGCGCACGACCAGGGTGGGGCAGCGGACCTGGGCCAGCTCCTCCCAGTGGGCGTCGTGGACCCAGGTCGCGCGGGAGCGCAGCATCTGCTCGGGTTCGAAGACGGGGCGCCAGCCGTCCGGGGACTCGGCCATCACCTCGGCGTAGAACTCGCCCCGGGCCGGGTTGGGCCGCTCCACCCACGGGTCGTCCTCGCCGAACCACTTGCGCACGTCGGCGAGCGTCGCGAAGGGGACCGGCCAGGCCTTGAACCACTCGGCCCACACCTGCTGCGAGGCGGCGCCGAGCGCGGAGGCCCGCATGTCGCAGATGATCAGGCCGCGGACCAGGTCGGGCCGTTTGGCGGCGAGCTGCCAGGCGGTGAGCGCCCCCATGGCGTGACCGACGAGGACGGCCGGGCCGAGGCCGAGCTGCTCCAGGGCGGCCTCTGCGTCCTCGACGTAGGCCTCCCGGGTGTAGGCACTCCCCGAGGGCTTGTCGCTGCGGCCGTGGCCGCGCTGGTCGAGGGCCACGGCCCGGTGGCGCGCGGAGAGCCAGCGCGCGGTGGGCGCCCAGTGCGAGGCGCGGCCCATCAGGCCGTGCAGTAACAGCACGCCCGGGAGGCCGCCGTGCCCGTCGGCCGGCTCCGTGCCGTGCGTCCCGTCGGTCTTGGGCGGGTCCGCGAACTCCCAGGCGGCGAGGCGTACCCCGCCCGCCCCGGTGACGTCGATGCGCCGCGCCATAGGTCCTGGCACCCCCAAGTGTCGCGCCCTGCCGTGCCTGCGCCCTGCCGTCCCCGCGCTGCTTCTCGTGTCCGCGCTTGTCCTGCCGGGCGCCTGTCGTACGGGCCGTTCGTGTCCGACCGTCGCAGAGTATCGAATACGTATTCGAAAATGCCGTCCCGCTGGGCAACACCCCTCATTCGAGTGACACCCCTCAGGGATTGATCGCCGCCGCCGGGGGGAGATCTTCAGCGGGAGGCGGACCGCTCGGGGAAAACGGTCCGAGGGGATTGACCCTGAGAGCTCGGGGCTCCGGGTCAGCACAGGGGAGGACAGGCCCCGGCGCCACCAGGCGCCGGGGCCCTCTCCGTCTCACCGGCATGTCCCTCCCCCTCCCCGGCCGGGCCGACATCGCTGTCGGACCACGGTGCCGTCGGACCACGGTCCACCGCCCGGCGCATCCGCACTCACGCGACAGCCTCGCACGCGAAGCGCGCGACCGCTGCGATTCGGCGCACCCCGTCCCGGAAACGACGGGATCGGCGCGGTGGCACGCCCCCTGCCTCACCGACCGCCCGGCCGCCCCGCGACCGGCCGATACGCGCGCTCAGCGCTTGGCGACGAACACGTGGGACGCGACGTCCGCCTCCAGCTCGGCCGCCTCGCCGCCGCTGCCGACCAGCACACCGCCCGCCGACTCCGTCACGCTCACCACCGAGCCCGGCTGCACACCGGCCCGGCGCAGCGTGTACATCAGCTGCGCGTCCGTCTGGATCGGCTCGCCGATGCGGCGCACGACGACCGTCTTGCCCTCGGGACCCGGGCCGAGCTCGGCGAGCGACACCATGCCCTCGTCCAGGAACGGGTGGACGCCGTCCGTCTCGCCCAGCTCCTCCAGGCCCGGGATCGGATTGCCGTAGGGCGACTCCGTCGGGTGCCGCAGCAGCTCCAGCACGCGGCGCTCGACGGCCTCGCTCATCACGTGCTCCCAGCGACAGGCCTCGGCGTGCACCTGCTCCCACTCCAGGCCGATCACATCGACGAGCAGGCACTCCGCGAGCCGGTGCTTGCGCATCACGCGCGTCGCCAGCCGGCGCCCCTCGTCGGTCAGCTCCAGATGCCGGTCGGCCGCCACGGACACCAGACCGTCGCGCTCCATCCGCGCCACCGTCTGGCTGACCGTCGGGCCGCTCTGGTCGAGCCGCTCGGCGATCCGGGCACGCATCGGGACCACACCTTCCTCCTCCAGCTCGAGGATGGTGCGGAGATACATCTCCGTGGTGTCGATCAGTCCGGACATACGTGCCCCTCGATGAGATGTGCCGGAGGCCGAGGCCCACCGGCGCGTGCGCTGGCCCTGCATTCAATTCTGACGCATACCACCGACAAGCGTCCCTCGCCGCGGGAAGCCGGCCGCATCCGGCACCCCCGGACGCCGCCCGCGCGCCCCGCTCGGCCGTATTGACACCGCACAGGTCCAGACCGCACCGTGATCGCGACGCAGCCACACCGAAGGGGCCCCGCATGAGCGACCGCAAGCCGGCCGGCCAGTTCCTCGACGCGGCGATCGACCTGCTGCGCCGCGTCCGCGACGAAGAGGCCGACGCCATCGAGGCGGCCGGCACCCTGCTCGCCGACACCGTCCGCGACGGGGGGCGCCTCTTCGCCTTCGGCGCCGGCCACTCCTCGCTCGCCGCCCAGGACGTCGTCTACCGCGCCGGCGGACTGGCCCTGATGAACCTGCTCGCCGTGCCCGGCGTCGTCGGCGTCGACGTCATGCCGGCCACGCTCGGCTCCGCCCTGGAGCGCGTCGACGGCCTCGCGAGCGCCGTACTGGACTCCTCGCCCCTGCGCGAGGGCGACGCCCTGGTGATCATCTCCCTGTCCGGGCGCAACGCCCTCCCCGTCGAGATGGCCATGAACGCCCGCGCGCTCGGCGTGAAGGTCATCGGCGTCACCTCGGTGGCGTACGCCTCCGGGACCAGGTCCCGGCACACCTCCGGCACCTTCCTCAAGGACCACTGCGACCTGGTCCTCGACTCCAAGATCGCCGTCGGCGACGCGGAACTCACCCTCGACACCGTCCCGGCCCCCTTCGCGCCCGCCTCCACGGTCGTCACCACGGCACTGATGCAGGCGGTGATGGCCACGGCGGCCGGCGTCCTCGCCGAGCACGGCATCGAACCGCCCCTGCTGCGCTCCGGCAACGTGGACGGCGGTCACGAATGGAACGGCCGCGTCCTGCAGGAGTACCGCGACCGGATCTTCTACCGGCACTGACCCCCGGACGCACCGCCGCCGACGGCACACCGCCCGCGCCACGGCGGGCGGCCGCCCCCACCGGGGACACCCGCGGCCCGGGTCCCGTCCCACCCGGCGGCGCGCCACCGCGACCCCGGCTCACCGGGCACACCCGCGTCACGCGCGGACGGCCGGCCCCGGCCGAGCAGGTACGCCTACTCCCCGGCCACCGCCCCGGCCAGGTCCAGCGTCGTCGCGATGCGGACCGCCACGTCCTCCGCGTACATCGCGTCGGGGCGCTCGAAGGCACCGCGGCCGGCGCCCCGCAGGAACGTCACCACACCCAGCGTCCGCCCCCGGCTGCGTAGCACGGTGCACAGAGCGTGCACCGTGTCCGGCGGCCACTGCCGGGCCTCGGCCCACCGGCGCGCCTGCTCGGGGGGCACCGCGCCGACCCCCGCACTGGCCCGCACCGAGCCGACGCGCTCCACGCACTGCAACGCCGGATGCCCCTCGCCGTACCGCACCGGCAGCCCGGCCGCCCCGGAGGGCAGGCCGGTCCCCGGCGCCCCGGACGGCGTCGTCACCACCCGCACCAGACGCACCGGATCCGCCGGCCCGGTCTCCGCGAGCGCCCCGCCCGCCACCCGGTCGATCAGCGCGTGGTCCGCGAACCCGGCCAGCGCGAAGTCGAGATGGACGGTCGCCGCCTCCGCCGGGTCCTCGCACTCCGCCGCCGCCCGCGCCGCCCGGTGCAGCTGATTGGCACGGAACCGCAGCAGCGCCGCCTCCTGCTCGCCCTGCTTGGCCTCCGTGACGTCCTGGAACAGCCAGCCGACGCCCAGCGGCACCGGCTCCTCCGCGAGCGGCGAGGCCAGCCGCACGAAACCGCTGCGCCAGCACCGCCGCCGCTCGCCGTCGGGCGTGCGCACGCTCACCCACACCTCTGCGGGCGCCGGCGGCGCACCCTCCGCCAGGACGTGCGTGAGGGCGCTCTCCAGTTCCTCCACGCCCTGGGAGAGCAGATCGCCCAGCGGCCGGCCCAGCACCGACGTACGGCCGGTACCCAGCGCGCGCGCCGCGTGCGCGTTGACCACGGCGGGCCGCAGATCCACGTCCACCAGCACGACGCCCCAGCTCGCGTCCTCCAGCAGCGCCTCGCTCAGCGCGATCGACCGCTCCAGGTCGATCTGCGCGTGCACCTCGCTGAACGCGCAGTACACCCCGGCCGGTCCGCCGTCCGGGCCGCGCACGGCCGCCGACTGGGTACGCACCAGCACCCGCCCGCCGTCCTTCGTCAGCAACGCGAACTCGTTCACCTGACGCCCCGGCGACCGCATCGCGGACAGCAGCCGCTCCTCGACCTCCCCGGCGTCCGCGCTGCGCACCGCCCAGCCGGCGAACCCCTGCCGCCCCACGGCCTCCGCCGCGGTCCAGCCCAGGATGCGCTCCGCCTCACGGTTCCAGTGGGTGACGACGCCCTCGGCGTCGAAGGCGCACAGCGCCGCGTCCATCCCGTCGAGGAGCGCGGCCAACAGGTCCGCACCGTCCCGCTCGGGCTGCTCCGGTTCGCCCGGCCCCAGCTCGTCAGTGGTCCCACTACGCCGGGAAGCACTCACCTGAACCCCCTGCAGGCTGCGTCCGCCGTACCGTACGCCGGTTCGTTCACTGGCCTTCATTCAACTCGAACGTGATGCAGCACACACCGGGTTCCCGCAAGATTGCGGAAATCGTTGCGCAGCGGAAACCCGGCATACGCCCCTGTCATCAAGGGTCCCGCCGTCACGCCCCGGTCGCCAGCCGCAGATCGACCCACTCGTCGCTCCCGCCGTCCAGGACGTACCGCTCCCGCTCCGTGAACCCGCGCGCCCCGGCGAACCGCAGCCCCTCCTCGTTGGCCGCCAGCACCACCGTCTCCACCGCCCCGGCACCGAGCCCGCGCGCGTGCGCGAGCCCCCGCTCATAGAGCGCCGCGCCGATCCCGCGCCCCCGGAACGCCGGCAGCACCCGGGCGATCACGGTCGCCACCCGCTCCTCCCCCTCGGGCGGACGCACGGTCGAGCAGCCGACGAGGACGTCCCCCAGGTAGGCGTTCTCCAGCCGGTACCGGACGCTGCGCTCGCGCACGTCGTCCAGGGACATCGCCGCCGGCGGCACGATCTCGTTGTGGACGTGCCGCCACTCCTCCGCCATGTCGTCGCCGGCCACGGCGGCGATCCGCAGCCCCGACCCCGGCCCGACGGGCCCACGGCGCGCGTCCACCTCGATCTCGATGCGCATCCGCTCGTCCGCGAGCCCGCACACCGCCATCGTCGCCGCGGGCCGCACCGCGCCGAACACCCGCCGCAGCACCGGCCAGCACGGCTCGAAGTCCTCCCGCTCGGGCAGCAGGTACCGCACCCGCACCACGTCCGCGAAGGTGCAGCCGGCCCCGGCCAGCGCGGTCCCGATGTTGCGCAGGCACTGCTCGGCCTGCTCCACCACGTCGTCGGCGATGGTCATCGCCGCGTAGTCGAACCCGGTGGTCCCCGACACGTGCACCCGGTCCCCGTCGACGACGGCCCGGGCATACCCGATCCGCTCCTCGAACGTGGACCCACTCAGAATCGTCCGCCGCTGCGTCATGCGCGGAACGGTAGGTGACCAGGCAGAACACGTCCAAGCATATCGGTCGGCGGACCGGCTCGAAAAAAAGCCGTTGCCTCGGTGGCCGTCCGGTTCCTAGTGTGGTGGCACACGAGAAGGGAGGTGGTTCGGCAGATGTATGAGATCCGGACGCGTGAGGTGGCTGCGGGCTAGCGGCCCGGCACCACACGGAGTGCGGTGCCGGACCAGCGCGTGAGAAACGCGTGCAGCCGGCCCAATCCCAAGCAGTCACCCGACCCGCGAGTCGCCGGTACGTCCGGCCGGCTCCTCCCCGGAGGAACCAGACTCGCGGGTCGTCTGCGTTTCGCGGCAGCTCCCGAAGGTCAGCCCGCGATGTCCTCGTAGCCCTCGACCGCACGCGGGTCGCGGGGGCCCGGGCCGGTGTAGCGGGCGGAGGGGCGGACCAGGCGGCCCGTGCGCTTCTGTTCCAGGATGTGCGCCGACCAGCCGGCCGTGCGGGCGCAGGTGAACATGGACGTGAACATGTGGGCCGGGACCTCGGCGAAGTCCAGCATGATGGCCGCCCAGAACTCGACGTTGGTGGCCAGGACCCGGTCGGGGCGGCGGGCGTGGAGTTCGGCGAGGGCCGCCTTCTCCAGGGCCTCCGCGACCTCGTAGCGCGGGGCGCCCAGTTCGCGGGCGGTGCGGCGCAGGACGCGGGCGCGGGGGTCCTCGGCGCGGTAGACGCGGTGGCCGAAGCCCATGAGGCGTTCGCCGGCGTCGAGGGTCTTCTTGACGTACGCCTCGGCGTCGCCGGTGCGTTCGATCTCCTCGATCATGTGCAGGACGCGGGAGGGCGCGCCGCCGTGCAGCGGGCCGGACATGGCGCCCACGGCGCCGGACAGGGCCGCGGCCACGTCCGCGCCGGTGGAGGCGATGACGCGGGCGGTGAAGGTGGAGGCGTTCATGCCGTGCTCGGCGGCGGAGGTCCAGTAGGCGTCCACGGCGGCCACGTGCTTGGGGTCGGGCTCGCCGCGCCAGCGGATCATGAAGCGTTCGACCACCGACCGGGCCTTGTCGATCTCGCGTTGCGGGACCATCGGCAGGCCCTGGCCGCGTGCGGACTGGGCGACGTAGGACAGGGCCATGACGGCGGCGCGGGCGAGGTCGGCGCGGGCCTGCTCGGCGTCGATGTCCAGCAGGGGCTTGAGGCCCCAGACCGGAGCCAGCATGGCGAGCGCGGACTGGACGTCGACGCGGATGTCGCCGGAGTGCACGGGGATGGGGAAGGGTTCGGCGGGCGGCAGGCCGGGGTTGAACGCGCCGTCGACGAGCAGGCCCCACACGTTGCCGAAGGAGACGTGGCCGACCAGGTCCTCGATGTCGACCCCGCGGTAGCGGAGGGCGCCGCCCTCCTTGTCGGGTTCGGCGATCTCCGTCTCGAACGCGACGACTCCCTCTAGCCCGGGTACAAAATCGGACATCAGGCGGCTCCTCGTGGTCGTGATGTGTGGCGACCGGCGCGGGGACGAGTGCGGTCGTCCCGATGGATCCACGGCCGTGTGCCGGCTCGCGGTCCCCGCGGTCACCCGTGTGATGCCCCGTCCGGCAGGCGCTCACCCGACCGGGACGGAACCAGCACGATAACCCCGGGTGTCACCCTTGGGGAGGGGTCGCGGCACTCAGTGCCACTCAGTGACGAAGGACACCGCGGAACGGGGCCGTGCGGATACGGCAGGATGGCCGTCGTGACCGACCGCGATGCCGCCCCCTTCGATCTTCCGTCGATGCGCAAGCAGTACCGGGCCGACGGGCTCCGCGAGAGCGAGCTCGCCGCCACCCCCGTCGAGCAGTTCGCGCGCTGGTTCAAGCAGGCCGCGACGGACGGCGGCCTGTTCGAGCCGAACGCCATGGTCGTCTCCACGGCGGACGCCGAGGGCCGGCCCAGCTCGCGCACGGTGCTGCTGAAGCACTTCGACGAGCGGGGCTTCGTCTTCTACACCAACTACGAGTCCCGCAAGGGCCGCGAGCTGGGCGAGAACCCGCACGTGTCGCTGCTGTTCCCCTGGCACGCAATGGCCCGCCAGGTCATCGTCACGGGTGTCGCGCGGCGGACCGGGCGGGACGAGACCGCCGCGTACTTCCGGACCCGGCCGCACGGCTCCCAGCTGGGGGCGTGGGCGAGTGTCCAGTCGTCGGTGGTGGCCGGCCGGGAGGCCCTGGACTCCGTGTACGCGGAGCTGTCGGCGCGCTATCCGGAGGGCGAGCAAGTGCCGGTGCCGCCGCACTGGGGCGGGTTCCGGGTGGTGCCGAGCGCGGTGGAGTTCTGGCAGGGCCGGGAGAACCGGCTGCACGACCGGCTGCGGTACGTGGCTCCGGACGGCGGGGGCTGGCGGGTGGAGCGGCTCGCGCCGTGAGCCGCCGGGCGGGCCGCGGAATGCGGGCCGGCGGGCGTCAGCCCAGCGCCCCGTCCAGCAGGTCCGCCCACTGGGCCACGACCCGTTCCCGCCGGCCGGCGTCGTCGGTGAGGAGGTTGGCGAGGCCGAGGCCGCGGGCCATGTCCAGGAGGCCCTGGACGGTCTCGCGGACGCCGGGGCGGCTCTCGTCGGCGCCGAGGAGGTCGACGGCGATGCGGTGCGTCTCGCGGCCGACGCGGGCCTCCAGCTCGGTCACCCGGCCGCGCAGCTGCTCCTCGTCGGAGGCGGCGACCCACAGGTGGAGCGCGGCGCGGAACAGCGGGCCCGTGTACAGGTCGACGAGGGCGGCCACGACGGCGCGGCGGTCGTCGGTCGCCGCGCCGTCGGGGAACAGGGCGCGCAGCGCGCCCGAGCGTTCCTCGGCGACGTACTCGACCGCCGCCGTGAACAGGTCCTCGCGGGTCGGGAAGTGGTGCTGGGCGGCACCGCGGGAGACGCCGGCGCGTTCGGCGACGGCGGAGACCGTGGAGCCGGCCCAGCCGTGTTCGGCGAGGCAGGCCACGGCGGCTTCGAGGAGCCGCTGCCGAGTGGCCCGGCTGCGGTCCTGCTTGGGTACTCGCTCGGCTCGGTCGGCCGTGCTCACACCACCCATTCCGGATCCCGTCGTTCGAGGAAGGCCGTCATCCCCTCGCGGGCCTGCGGGGAGGAGAACAGCCGGGCCGAGAGCGCGGTCAGGTCGGCCGCGTCCCGGTCGAAGGCTTCCAGCACCCTAGCCGTGAGCAGCCGTTTCGTCTCGGCCAGGCCCTGCGGTGAGGCACGGCGCACACCGTCGAGGACGGGCGCGAGGACGGCGTCGACGTCGTCGCCCGCCGCCGTGACCAGGCCGATGCGGGCGGCCTCGGCGGCGTCGAAGCGCTCGCCGGTGAGGTAGTGGCGGGCGAGGGCGCGGGGGTCGGTGCGGGGCAGCACGGTGAGGCTGATGACGGCGGGGGCGACGCCGATGCGGACCTCGGTGAAGGCGTACGTCGACGTGGTGGAGGCGACGGCGACGTCGCAGGCGGCGAGCAGTCCGAGGCCGCCGGCGCGGACGTGTCCGGTGACCCGGGCGATCACCGGTTTGGGCAGCTCCACGATGCGCCGGAGCAGGGCGACGAGGGCGTCCGGGGCGGGCGGGTCCCGCAGGTCGGCGCCGGCGCTGAAGGTGGTGCCGGTGTGGGTGAGGACGACGGCGCGGACGGCGGGGTCGTCGCCGGCTTCCGTGAGGGCGTCGGCCAGGCCGGTGACGAGGGCCGCGGAGAGGGCGTTGCGGTTGTGCGGGGAGTCGAGGGTGAGGGTCTCGACGCCCCGCGCGCGGGTGCGGTGGACCGGGGTCACGGGCGGCCTCGCAGTTCCCGGCGGAGGATCTTGCCGCTGGCGGCCCGGGGCACGGCGTCGACGAAGGTGACCCGGCGTACGCGTTTGTAAGGGGCGACGCGTTCGGCGACGTACATCATGACCTCTCCTTCGGTCGGCCCTTCGGCGGGCGCCCGGCGCACGACGTGGGCGTGCGGCACCTCGTTGCCGTCGTCGTCGTGGGTGCCGACGACGGCGGCGTCGGCGACGCCGGGGTGGGTGAGGAGGAGGGCCTCGAGTTCGGCGGGGGCCACCTGGAAGCCCTTGTACTTGATCAGTTCCTTGACGCGGTCCACGACGAACAGCCAGCCCTCGGCGTCGACGTGTCCGACGTCCCCGGTGTGCAGCCAGCCGTCCTGGTCGATCATGGCCGCGGTGGCGTCGGGGCGTCCGAGGTAGCCCTTCATGACCTGGGGGCCGCGGATGAGGATCTCGCCGGACTCGCCGGCGGGGAGGTCCTTGCCGGGGTCGTCGAGGGAGACGATGCGCATCTCGGTGCCGGCGATGAGCTTGCCGACGGTTCCGGGGGGTGCGTCGGCCATGGCGTCCAGGGGGACGACGTGGGTGCCCGGGGACAGTTCGGTCATGCCGTAGGCCTGGCCGACGGGCGGCAGGCCGAGCCTCCTGGAGCAGGCGGCGGCGAGGCCGGCGTCCAGGGGGGCGGCGGCGCTGATGACGTACTTCAGGGAGGACAGGTCGTAGTCGGCGACCAGGGGGTGCTTGGCGAGGGCGAGGACGATCGGCGGGGCGACGTACAGGCCGGTGATGCGGTGGTTCTGGATGGCGGCGAGGAACTGTTCCAGGTCGAAGCGGGGCAGGACGACGACGGTGGCGCCGAGCCGCAGCGGGGCGTTCATGAGCGCCGTGAGCCCATAGATGTGGAAAAGGGGCAGAACCGCCAGAATCCGGTCGCCGGGTCCGGCGGCGACGGCGGGCTGGAGCTGGGCGAGGTTGGTGGCGATCTGGCGGTGGGTGAGCATGACGCCCTTGGGGACGCCGGTGGTGCCGGAGGAGTACGGCAGGGCGGCGACGTCCTCGGCCGGGTCGACGGCGACGTCGGGTTCGGGTGCGGTCGAGGCCAGCATGTCGATGAGGGAGCGGTGACCGGGTGCGCTGTCGCACACGAAGATCTCCTGGACCCCGCCCGCGAGTTCGGCGGCCCGGCGGGCGGTGGCCAGCAGGGGTGAGACGGTGACGATCCAGCGGGCCCGGGCGTCGCCGAGCTGTTTGGCGAACTCCTCCGCCGTGGCGAGCGGGTGCACGGTGGTCACGGCGGCGCCCGCGCGGGTGGCGCCGTAGAACGCGACCGGGAAGGCGACCGTGTTGGGGCTGTGCAGGGCGAGGACGTCGCCCTTGCGCAGGCCGGCCTCGGCGAGGGCGGCGGCGACGCGCCGGTGGAACCGGTCCACCTGTTCGTAGGTGAGCGTGGTGCCGTCGGTGCCGTCGATCAGTGCCGGGGTGTTCCCGAACACGGCGGCCCGGCCGAGCACGGCTTCGTGGATGGGCAGTTCGACGGGCGGGACTTCTGCGTACTCGCTGCGGAACACGGTTCCTCCACGGTGGGCTAGTACGACTTGGGCAGGCCCAGGGTCTGGTGGGAGACGTAGTTGAGAATCATCTCCCGGCTCACCGGGGCGATGCGGGACACACGCGCGGCCGTGATCAGCCGGGCGATCCCGTACTCGCGGGTGAGGCCGTTGCCGCCGAGGGTGTGCACGGCCTGGTCGACGGCCTTCACACAGGCCTCGCCGGCCGCGTACTTGGCCATGTTGGCGGCCTCACCGGCTCCCATGTCGTCGCCTGCGTCGTACAGGTGGGCCGCCCTCTGCATCATCAGGCGGGCCAGTTCGAGGTCGATGTGCGCCTGGGCGAGGGGGTGGGCGATGGCCTGGTGGGCGCCGATGGGGGCCTTCCAGACGGTGCGTTCGCGGGCGTACTCGACGGCGCGGGCCAGGGCGAAGCGGCCCATGCCGATCGCGAAGGCGGCGGTCATGACGCGCTCGGGGTTGAGGCCGGCGAACAGCTGGAGGAGCCCGGCGTCCTCGTCGCCGACGAGGGCCTCGGCGGGCAGCCGTACGTCGTCCAGGACGAGCTCGAACTGCTTCTCGGCGGCGTTGAGTTCCATGTCGATGGGGCGCCGCTGGAAGCCTTCCGCGTCGCGCGGGACGATGAAGAGGCAGGGCTTGAGCCTGCCGGTGCGAGCGTCCTCGGTGCGGCCGACGACGAGGGTGGCGTCGGCGATGTCGACGCCGGAGACGAAGACCTTGCGGCCGGTGAGCAGCCAGTCCCCGTTCGCCGGGTCGCGGCGGGCGGTGGTGGTGATGCGGTGGCTGTTGGAGCCGGCGTCGGGTTCGGTGATGCCGAAGGCCATCAGGCGGCTGCCGTCGGCGAGGGCGGGGAGCCATTCCTGTTTCTGGGCCTCGGTGCCGAAGCGGGCGATGACGGTGCCGCAGATCGCCGGGGAGACGATCATCATGAGCAGGGGATTGCCCGCGGCGCCCATCTCCTCGAGGACGAGGGAGAGTTCGGCGATGCCGCCGCCGCCACCGCCGTACGCCTCCGGCAGGTTGACGCCGATGTAGCCGAGCTTGGCGGCGTCGCGCCAGAACTGCCGGTTGTCGGTGGCGGGGTGGTTCTTGGCGAAGGCCGCGACCGCTTCGCGGAGGGACTTGTGCTCGTCGGATTCGATGAGGGTGGTCACTGTGCTCCTTCGGGTGCGGGTTTCGTCGTGGCTGGTCGCGCAGTTCCCCGCGCCCCTAACCGGCGTCCCCGTCGACCACGGCCAGGAGGGCGCCGACCTCCACCTGTCTGCCGGGCTCGGCGTTGAGAGCGCTCAGCGTTCCCGTGGCCGGGGCGGTGATCCTGTGTTCCATCTTCATCGCCTCCAGCCACAGCAAGGGCTGGCCCGCCTGCACGGTCATGCCCTCGGTCAGGCCCTCCGCGATGCGGACGACCGTGCCCGGCATGGGCGCGAGGAGGGAGCCGGGGGCGTGCTGGGCGGTGGGGTCGGGGAAGCGGGGCAGGAGGGTGAGGGCGGTGGTGTTCACGTGGACCCGGTCGCCGTAGCGGGCGATCTCGTACGTGCGCCGGACGCCGTCCGTCTCCAGGACGACGCGTGCGGCGTCGGCGTGGAGGACGCGTACGCCGTCGGCGGCGAGGCCGTCACGGGTGTGCCGGTAGCGGACCTCGTGTTCCTCGCCCGCGATGGCGTACCGCTTGACCTGGGGCTGTGACGGGACGTTCCGCCAGCCCCCGAACCGGGAGCGGCCGTGGGCGTCGGCCAGGGCGGCGGCCAGCGGGGCGAGGGGGTCGGGGGCCGGCTCGGTGAGGGCGGCGAGGTGGCGGTCGTAGAAGCCGGTGTCCATGCGGGCGGAGGTGAAGTCCTCGTGGCGCAGGGAACGGACGAGGAGGTCCCGGTTGGTGACCGGGCCGTGGATCGCCGCCCGTTCCAGCGCTCCGGCGAGGCGGCGGACGGCTTCCGCGCGGGTGGGGGCGTGGGCGACGGCCTTGGCGAGCATCGGGTCGTAGTGGACGCCGATGTCGTCGCCGTCGGTGCAGCCGGTGTCCAGGCGGATGCCGTCCGGGACGGCGAGGCGGTGCAGGCGGCCGGTCTGCGGGGCCCAGCCCCGCGCCGGGTCCTCGGCGTACAGGCGGGCCTCGACGGCGTGGCCACGCGCGCGCGGGGGGTCGGTGTCGAGGGCGTGGCCCTCGGCGACGCGGAGCTGGAGGGCGACCAGGTCGATCCCGAAGACCGCCTCGGTGACGGGGTGTTCGACCTGCAGCCGGGTGTTCATCTCCAGGAAGTGGGCCCGGCCGTCCGCGACGAGGAACTCGACGGTGCCGGCGCCGGTGTAGTCGACGGCGCGGGCGGCCCGGACGGCCTGCTCGTGCAGGTCCCGGGTGAGCGACGCGGACAGTCCCGGCGCCGGCGCCTCCTCGATCACCTTCTGGTGGCGGCGCTGGAGGGAGCAGTCCCGGGTGCCGAGCGCCCACACCGTGCCGTGCGTGTCGGCGAGGATCTGCACCTCGACGTGGCGGCCGTTCTCCAGGTAGGGCTCGACGAACACCTCGCCGTCGCCGAAGGCGGCCGCCGCCTCCGCGCGGGCGGCGGTCAGCTCGGCGTCCAGGTCCGCCAGGCGCCGTACGACGCGCATGCCGCGTCCGCCGCCGCCCGCCGCGGCCTTGACCAGCACCGGCAGGTCGGCCTCGGTGACCTCGCCGAGGGGGGTGATGCCCATCAGCTCCTTGGCGCGGGTCTTGGACGCCATCGCCTCGATGGCCCGCGGTGGCGGTCCGATCCAGGTCAGGCCGGCGTCGGTGACGGCGCGTGCGAAGTCGGCGTTCTCGGAGAGGAAGCCGTAGCCGGGGTGCACGGCGTCGGCGCCGGCGGCGACGGCGGCCTTCACGATCAGGTCGCCGCGCAGGTAGGTGTCGGCGGACGCCGTTCCCGGCAGGCGGACCGCCGCGTCGGCCTCGCGCGTGTGGAGGGCGTTCTCGTCGGCGTCCGAGTACACCGCGACGGTCCTGATGCCCGACTCCCGGCAGGTGCGGAAGACGCGGCAGGCGATCTCGCCCCGGTTGGCGACGAGGACGGAAGTGATCACTGGTCCCTCACCCCTCACATCCGGAAGACGCCGAAGCCACCGCGCGCACCTTCGTAGAGCGCGGTGTGGACGGCGGACAGGCACAGGCCGAGGACGGTGCGGGTGTCGCGCGGGTCGATGACGCCGTCGTCGTAGAGCCGGCCGGACAGGAACACGGGCAGCGACTCGGACTCGATCTGCTGCTCCACCATGGCGCGCAGCGCCGCGTCCGCCTCGTCGTCGTAGGGCTGTCCCTTCGCGGCGGCCGACTGGCGGGCGACGATGGAGAGCACCCCGGCGAGCTGTTGCGGGCCCATGACGGCGGACTTGGCGCTGGGCCAGGCGAACAGGAAGCGCGGGTCGTAGGCGCGGCCGCACATGCCGTAGTGCCCGGCGCCGTACGACGCCCCCATGAGGACGGACAGGTGCGGCACCCGCGAGTTGGACACGGCGTTGATCATCATGGCGCCGTGCTTGATGATGCCGCCCTGCTCGTACTCCTTGCCGACCATGTAGCCGGTGGTGTTGTGCAGGAACAGCAGCGGGATGTCGCGCTGGTTGGCGAGCTGGATGAACTGGGCGGCCTTCTGCGACTCCTCGCTGAACAGGACGCCCCGGGCGTTGGCGAGGATGCCGACCGGGTAGCCGTGCAGGCGTGCCCAGCCGGTGGTCAGGCTGGTCCCGTACAGCGGCTTGAACTCGTCGAAGTCGGAGGCGTCGACGATCCGGGCGATCACCTCGCGCGGGTCGAAGGGGGTCCTGAGGTCGTCGGGGACGATGCCGAGGAGTTCCCCGGGGTCGTACTTCGGCGGTTCGGCCAGCGGCGGATCGGCGTACGCCTTGCGGTGGTTGAGGCGGGCGACCACGCGGCGGGCCTGGCGCAGGGCGTCCGGTTCGTCGACGGCGAAGTAGTCGGCGAGGCCCGAGGTGCGCGCATGCATCTCGGCGCCGCCGAGCGACTCGTCGTCGCTCTCCTCGCCGGTGGCCATCTTCACCAACGGCGGCCCGCCGAGGAACACCTTGGCGCGCTCCTTGACCATGATCACGTGGTCGGACATGCCGGGGATGTAGGCACCGCCGGCCGTGGAGTTGCCGAAGACGACGGCGACGGTGGGGATGCCGGCGGCGGAGAGCCGGGTGAGGTCGCGGAAGATCGCGCCGCCGGGGATGAAGATCTCCTTCTGGGAGGGCAGGTCGGCGCCGCCGGACTCGACCAGGCTGATGCAGGGCAGCCGGTTGGCGAGGGCGATGTCGTTGGCGCGCAGCGACTTCTTCAGCGTCCAGGGGTTGCTGGCGCCGCCGCGCACGGTCGGGTCGTTGGCGGTGATCAGGCACTCGACGCCCTCGACGACGCCGATGCCGGTGACGAGGGAGGCGCCGACGGTGTACTCGCTGCCCCAGGCGGCCAGCGGCGACAGTTCCAGGAACGGCGTGTCGGGGTCGAGGAGCAGCTCGATGCGTTCGCGGGCGAGCAGCTTGCCGCGCGCCCGGTGCCGGGCGACGTACTTCTCGCCGCCGCCCGCGAGGGCCTTGGCGTGTTCGGCGTCCAGCTCGGCGAGTCGGGCGAGCATGGCCTCGCGGTTCGCCCGGTGGTCGGGGGCGGCCGGGTCGACGGTGGTGGGCAGGACCGTCACAGGAGAACCTCCGGGATGTCCAGGTGGCGGGAGCGCAGCCACTCCCCGAGCGCCTTGGCCTGCGGGTCGAAGCGGTGCTGGGCGGCGACGCCCTCGCCGAGGATCGACTCGACCACGAAGTTCAGGGCGCGCAGGTTCGGCAGCGCGTGCCGGGTGACGGGCAGGTCGCGGGCCTCCGGGAGCAGTTCCCGGAACCGGTCGGCGGTCAGCTCGTGCGCGAGCCAGCGCCAGACCTCGTCGGTGCGGGCCCACACGCCGACGTTGGCGCTGCCGCCCTTGTCGCCGCTGCGGGCCCCGGCGACCAGGCCGAGGGGGGCGCTGCGGCGGGGCCCGTCCGGCAGCGGCTCCGGCAGCGGCGGCTCGGGTACGGCGCGCAGGACGGCGCTGTCGCGGGGCGGCGCCACCGGGACCCGGCGGCCGTCGGGCAGGACCGCGGCGTGCTCGACGGCGTCCTGCGGGACGTGGACGGCCTCGAAGACGCCGTAGGGGGTGCCCTTGCCGGGCGGCGCGGTCACGTGGAAGCCCGGGTAGCTCGCGAGGGCCAGCTCGATCGCGGCGCCGCTCAGTGCCCGCCCGACGGCCCGCTGGTCGGCGTCGCGGACGACCAGCCGCAGCAGGGCACTCGCCGTCTCCTCGGCCGGCGCGTCGGGACGGTCGGTGCGGACCAGGTCCCAGCGGACGTCGGCGACCTTGCCGAGGGCGGGCTCCATCTGCGCCCGCACCAGCGCGGCCTTGGCCTCGACGTCGAGGCCGGTGAGCACGAAGGTGACCTCGTTGCGGAAGCCGCCGAGCCGGTTGCGGCCGACCTTGAGCGTGGGCGGCGGGGCCTCGCCCCGGACGCCGTCGATGCGCACCCGGTCGGGGCCGTCCTGGGTGAGCCGTACGGTGTCCAGCCGGGCGGTGACGTCCGGCCCCGCGTACCGGGCACCGTCCGTCTCGTACAGCAGCTGGGCCGTCACCGTGCCGACGTCGACGAAGCCGCCGGTGCCGTCGTGCTTGGTGACGACCGAGGTGCCGTCGGCGTGCAGCTCGGCGAGCGGGAAGCCGGGGCGCCGTACGTCGCCGTCCCGGAAGAAGGCGTAGTTGCCGCCGGTCGCCTGCGCCCCGCACTCCAGTACGTGACCGGCGACGACCGCGCCCGCGAGCCGGTCGTGGTCCGTCGGCGCCCAGCCGAAGTGCGCGGCGGCGGGCCCGGTGACCAGGGCGGCGTCGGTGACCCGCCCGGTGACGACGACGTCCGCCCCCGCGCGCAGGCACTCCGCGATGCCGAAGCCGCCGAGGTAGGCGTGCGCGGCCAGCGCTCCCGGGTGGCCGGCGGTGAGGTCGTCGCCCTCGACGTGCGCGACCCGTACGGGGATGCCGAGCCGCCCGGCGAGGGCGCGCACGGCGTCGGCGAGTCCGGCGGGGTTGAGTCCGCCGGCGTTGGTGACGATGCGGACGCCCCGGTCGTGGGCGAGGCCGAGGCACTCCTCCAGCTGGCGCAGGAAGGTGCGCGCGTATCCCGCGTCGGGGTTCGCGAGCCGGTCGCGGCCGAGGATGAGCATGGTCAGCTCGGCGAGGTAGTCGCCGGTGAGGACGTCCAGGGGGCCGCCGGTGAGCATCTCGCGCATCGAGTCGAAGCGGTCGCCGTAGAAGCCGGAGGCGTTGCCGACGCGGAGGGGCGCCGTCATCCCTCGGCCCCCTTCGGTTTCCGTCCCGCTCCCGGCGGTCCGGCGAAGGCCTGGGCGATGTCCAGCCAGCGGTCGGCGTCCCGTCCCTCGGCGGTGAGGGCGAGGTCGGCGCGGTGGGCGCGCTGGGTGACCAGCAGGCAGAAGTCGAGGGCGGGGCCGGTGACGCGCTGGGCCGCGTCCTCGGGGCCGTACGTCCACGGGGCGCCGTCCGGTCCGGTGAGTTCCACGCGGAACTGCTCGGCGGGCGGGGTGAGGCCGTGGGCGGCGAAGGCGAAGTCCCGGGTCCGGGCACCGATGCGGGCGATGTGCCGCAGGCGGTCGGTGGGCGGGCGCGTGACACCGGCCGTGGCGGCGATGTCGAGGCCGTGGGCCCAGGTCTCCATGAGCCGGGCGGTGGCCATGGAGGCGGCCGCCATGGGCGGGCCGTACCAGGGGAAACGGGCGCCGGGGGCCGACGCGCGCAGTGCGGTCTCGAGCCGCCGGCGGCCCTCCCGCCAGTGCTCCAGCAGCTCGGCGGGGGGCCGGCGGGCGCCGTCCTCCGCGCCCTCGTCGACGAAGGTGCCGGGCGCGGCGAGGGCCTTCTCCACCAGCGTCCGGAAGCCGTCCTCGTCGGTGACGGCGAGCAGGGCGGACCCGTCGGTCCAGGCCAGGTGGGCGATCTGGTGGGCGATCGTCCAGCCGGGGGCGGGGGTGGCGAGCGCCCACTGCTCGGGGCTCAGCGCGGCGACCAGCGCGTCGAGCTCCTCGCCCTCCTCGCGCAGGTCGTCGATCACGGGTGTCGGGTCGGACACGGGCGCTCCCCTCGAGCACGGCGGCGTGCGGCGCGGTGTGGGGTGGAGCATGGCAGCGGGGGCGCAAACAATCAAGCATGCTTGCATGAATTTCGCGCGGAAGGCCGCGAAGGCCGGGGCCGGGGCGAGGCGGGCCGGGACAGGGCCGGGCAGGCCGGGGCGAGGCGGGGCGGAAGCGCCGCGGCCCCCGTACCGGGGGCGAACCGGGGCGGGGGCCGGGGGCGGAGGTGCCGGAAGGAGGTGCCGCGCGTCCAGCGTGTGCCCGTTGGAGGCTGCCGGACAGGGGGCCGTCTACTGCCCGTCCGCTCCCGCCCCCGGCAGCTCGCGCTTCGCGCGGCCGCGCCGTCCCACCTGCGTGCGCACCGCGCCCATGCTGGCCGCGACGACCAGGGCGATGGCGGCGGACTGGGCGGCGCTCAGGGCCTGGTCCAGGATGAGGAAGCCGGCCGTCGCGGCGATGGCGGGCTCCAGGCTCATCAGGATGGCGAAGGTCGGCGCGGGCAGCCGCCGCAGCGCGAGCAGCTCGAGCGTGTACGGCAGGACGGACGAGAGCAGGGCCACCCCGGCACCCAGCGCGAGCGTCACGGGGTCGATCAGCTTCGACCCCGACTCGGCGATGCCCAGCGGCAGGAACAGCACCGCGCCGACCGCCATGGCGAGGGCCAGCCCGTCGGCCTGCGGGAAGCGGCGGCCGGTACGCGCGCTGAAGACGATGTACGCGGCCCACATCACGCCGGCCCCCAGCGCGAAGGCGGCACCGGCCGGATCGAGACTGTCGAAGCCGCCGCCGCTGAGCAGGAAGACGCCGGCCAGGGCGAGCGCGGCCCAGACCAGGTTGACCGCGCGGCGGGAGGCGAAGACGGACAGGGCCAGCGGGCCGAGCACCTCCAGGGTGACGGCGGGGCCGAGGGGGATGCGGTCGACGGCCTGGTAGAAGAGGCCGTTCATGCCGGCCATGGCGATGCCGAAGACGACGACCGTGCCCCAGTCGGCCCGCGAGTGGCCGCGCAGCCGGGGCCGGCAGACCAGGAGCAGGACGACGGCGGCGACGACCAGCCGCAGGGTCACCACGCCGAGGGCGCCGGCCCGGGGCATGAGGCTCACCGCGAGCGCGGCGCCGAACTGCACGGAGATGCCGCCGGCGAGGACCAGCCCGACCGGGCCGAGGGAACCCCACCGGCCCGCCGGGGCACCACCCGGCGCGGGCGCGTGGCCGGCGGCCTGCGCCGCCTCGGGGCCCGCCGTGGAGGCGGCCGGGGAGGGGGTGCCGGGGGTGGCGCTGGAGGTGCTCACGAGGGCTCCGGGTCGGTCTGCGGGTCGATGTCGTTCATCGTGCTGTACGGCACAGTCCAGGGTAGTGGACTCGGTCAGGCGCGTAGCCCTGCCATGCAACTGTCGGGGGCGGGGTGTGCGGCTGTCAACGGACGTCCGCCTGGCGGGCGGGGGCCTCGCCGGACGGGCCCGCTCACCGAGGAGGTAGCGTCCGCGGCGTGAGACGACTCCTTGCCCGCCTCTGGCGCCTGCTGCGCCCGCTGCAGAGCCGCATCATGTGGTTGCTGAACGCCAAGTTCGTGGTCGGTGTGACCGGGGTCGTGCGGGACGACGAGGGCCGGGTCCTGATGCTGAGGCACCGGATGTGGCCGCCGGGCCGCCAGTGGGGTCTGCCGAGCGGCTTCGCACGCAAGGGCGAGGACTTCCGGGCCACCGTGGTGCGCGAGGTCGCCGAGGAGACCGGCCTGGACGTCGAGGTGGGCCGGCTGGTCATGCTGAACAGCGGTCTGCGCACCCGCCTGGAGGTGGCGTACGAGGCCCGTCTGCTGGGCGGCGAGTTGCGCCTCGACCCGTTCGAGATCCTGGAGGCCCGCTGGTGCCGCCCGGACGACCTCCCCGAGGGGACCCAGCCGGTCTGCGGTCCGCTGGTGCGGGGCGAGACGGCTCCGTGAGCGGTCGCCCCGGGGCGTCGGAGACACCGGTGGCGGGTCGGGCGAGGGCCGCCGCCGGTAGCCGTGACGTCGCCCGTCCACCGGGCGCGGGCCGGCGCGGCTCCGGTCACGCACGGGTGCCCCCGGCCGCCCACCCGGAGCACGGCTCCGTAGAGTGACCGGGCCGCCCCCACGGCGCCCGTGCCCTCAGCTGAGTTCGGAGTCCCGGCAAGTGCTCTTCGACGTCACCCGCGGCGAACTCGCCGACATCTTCGGCGAGGACCGGCTCGCCACCCTGCCCGCCACCGCCTTCCCGCCCTTCGCGGCGGACACCGAGGGCGCGCGCCTCCTGGGGACCGTCGGCGTCCCCACCGGGACGCTCTCGCTGCGCGAGCCCGACGAGGAGTCCGGCCGGCTGCCTCTCGTCCGGGACGTCGTGCACGCCGAGGACTTCGAGACCGCCCCGCGTGGCGCGGGCGGCTGGCCCGTCATCGGCTGGCTGCTCAACGCCCACCTCGCCCTGGACCCCGGCAGCGGCACGGTGTACGCCGTCGACCCCGACGAGGAGACCGTGCGGGAGCTCCACACGGACGTCTCCTCGCTGGTCCGGGTCACCGTCCGGTTCCAGCGCCTGCTGGAGGAGTTCACCTTCGGCGACGACGACGAGGAGGCCGGCTTCGAGCGCCTGGACCGCGAGGTCGAGCGCGTCCGCCGGGAGACGGACGGCCTCGACCCGCTCCCCTTCCAGGACGACGAGACGGTCTGGTCGGTGGTCGGCGACGAGATCGCCATGGGCCAGCGCTTCGCGGCCGGCAGCCCGGCAGCCCGCTCGCTCTACGGCTGACCGCCCGCCGCCGGTCAGGCCATGCTCTTGGCGCCGTCCAGGGACTCGCGGATGATGTCGGCGTGGCCGGCGTGCTGAGCGGTCTCGGCGACGATGTGCATCAGCACCCGGCGCGCCGACCAGTGCGTGTCCTGGAACCACGGGGCCTTCGGCAACGGCTGCACGGCCCCCAGGTCGGGCAGGGTGGCGACCAGGCCGTCGGTCCGGCGGGCCACCTCGGCGTAGTCGGCCAGCACACCGGCCAGCGTCTCACCGGGCAGCATCCTGAACTCGTCGGCCCGCCGCTCCCAGTCGGCCTCGGTCATGGCCGTGAAGTCCCCGAACGCCGACGGGCCGTCCAGGAGGAAGTCGCCCCACTTCCGCTCGACCGAGGTCACGTGCTTGATCAGCCCGCCCAGACAGAGCTCGCCGGCGGTGGTCCGCAGCCCGGCCTGCTCGTCGGTGAGGTCACGGGTGGTGAAGCGCAGGAAGTGCCGGTGCTTGGCCAGCATCGCCAGCAGGTCGTCGCGCTCGCCGGAGACGGCCGGGGCCTCGGCCGCGTCACGGACGGCCAGGTCGTCGGTGGCCAGGTCTCGGGTGGTCGACTCGTCGAAGGTCATGGTCGTTCTCCGTCTTCCGGTGTTCCTGTGTCCCTCGGTCGAGACCACGCTATGAGGCATCGAGGTCAGATCCCGTCCTAGATCGAGCACCGGAAGGCGCGGAACCCCGAGACGGTCTAGTGGGCGACCTCTCCGCCGCCCATCAGCAGCCCCAGCCCCTCCGTGTCGTCGAAGACGTCCCCGGACAGCCGGGTGACGCCCTCGGTGGACGGCCCGTCCGCGGTGCCACGCAACAGGTACGCGACCCCGTCGACCGTGTCGCTGCCGGGCGCGGTCACCACGAGGTCGGCACGTCCGTCGCCGTCCAGGTCGGTGAGGCCCACGGCGCCGCCGAAGTCGGCGTCACCGCCGGGTGCGGCGCCGAGGTCGTCGCCGTCGAACAACCGGGCGCCCTCACCGCTCAGCCCGTCCGGGCCACCCGCCAGGAACAGCACCTGCTCCGGGCCCGGCTCGCCGTACACGTCCCAGCGGGGAGCACCGGCCACCACGTCCTCGTATCCGTCGCCGTCGACGTCCCCGGTGTCCAGGGCGACGAAGACGGCGTCCTCGTCCTGGGGTTCCTCGCCGGGCACGCCGGGCGTGGCGCGGTCGACGGTCGTCGTACGCCGCCCCGGCCCGGCCTCCGAGCCGTACACCACCGTCACCGAGCTGCGGCTCGCGTCACCGCCCCGGGGGCTGAGGACCAGGTCGTCACACCCGTCCCCGTCCACGTCACCGACCGCTCCCTCGCCCGCGTCGGGGAGCCGCGTGTCCTCGGGCTGCGTGAAGCCGTCCCGGCCGCCGTGCAGGTAGCTCACCGGCCGCCTCTGCTCGCCCCAGGGCGCCTCTGGGTCCGGGTCGGCCGCGTGGAAGCTGACCAGGTCGTCGGCGCCGTCGCCGTCGAGGTCCCCGGCCAGGAGGTCGCCGTAGACGGCGTTCTCGACGTCCGGCGCGGGCCTGCGCGGCGCGGGGACGCGGCCCGTGCCGGCCGGGGCGCCGTCGCGTCCGAAGGGGCCCACGAGCAGCCCCTTGTCGGAGCCGAGCCCGAAGACGAGGTCGGCGTGCCCGTCCCCGTCGAAGTCCCCGCCGACGAGCTGCTCGTCCAGGATCGGGTCGTTGTCCCAGGCGACGTGGCTGCGGTCCGTGCCCGGCACCCTGGTCGCGCGCGACAGCCCGTCCTCGGAACCCCACACGATGATCACGCTCGGCTTCCAGTCGAAGACGGAGGCGGCGAGGTCGGTGTACCCGTCCCCGTCGAGGTCGCGGGCCACGACGTCCGTCCCGAAGAAGGCCTCGTCACGGTTCTTCCCGGGTATCCCGGCGTCGTCCTGCGTCAGGTACTGGCACCGGCCGATCCCGGTCCCGGCCCCCGTCCCGTACGCCACCTCGATGCTCCCGCCCCCGCTCCCGCCCGGCACGCTCCCCAGGGAGCCGAAGGCCAGGTCGGGGTGCCCGTCCCCGTCGAAGTCGGCGGCGCCGTCCGGGGCGGGCGCGGTGGCCGCGGTGCCGCGGACGCCGGTACCGCAGCTGTACGGCGCGGCGAGGCCGGCCGGCTCGTCGTCGGCCACCACCGCACCCACAGCGACCGCCAGCGCGACGACGGCCGCACCGCCCCCGGTCAGCCACGCCCGCTTCCCGCCCCACCGCCGCGGCGCCTCCGCTTGATCACCCGAACCGTCCATACGGACGATCACGCGAGGCCCGCGGCACCCGGTTCCACCGCCGTCGGACCGGCCGGCGCCCTACGGCCGGCCGGAGCGGACTCGCCGGCGTCAGCTCCGGTCAGGCCTCGGTCGTGCCTGCCGTGCGGGTGGGCCCGGGACCCCGGTCGGACACCGGGGCCGAGGATCACCCCCCGGGCCTACGCCGAAGTACCGCCCCGGTCCGACGCGCCGGGTGGCCGTCCGGGCCTAACTTCGCCTGCATGAACCGGAGATCACGCACCGCCGCCCTGGCCGCGTTGCTCACCTGCGCCCTGTCCGTCCCGCTGCTGGGCGCCGCGCCCGGCGCATCGGCGGCCCCGCCCCGGGCGGTCCAGGCACCGTCCGCCGTCGCGGAGCCCGAGCTGCCCGCGCCCGCCGGGCCCCACCCGGTGGGCCGGCGCACCCTGCACCTCGTCGACCGGAGCCGTACGGACCCCTGGGTACCGGCCGTGGGACACCGGGAGTTGATGGTGTCCGTGTCCTACCCGGCCCGTCCGTCGGGCGGGGCGCCCGCGACGTACATGACCACCGAGGAGGCGCGGCTCCTGCTGGAGGAGAGAGGGCTCGGCGGAGTGGTGCCGGCCGGGACGGTCGCCGGGACGCGCACCCATGCCCGGGTCGCCGCTCCCCCGGCGCCGGGCCGCTTCCCCCTGGTGCTGCTGTCCCCCGGCTTCGGGATGCCGCGCACCACGCTCACCTCGCTCGCCGAGGACCTGGCCAGTCGCGGCTACGTCGTCGCTGCCGTGGACCACGCCTACGAGTCCGTCGGCACGGAGTTCCCCGGCGGCCGGATGCTGCCCTGCGTGGCGTGCGAAGAGGTCGATCCGGGGCCGGAGCAGGCGGCCGTCGTGCGCGGGCGCGCCGCCGACCTGTCCTTCGTCGTCGACGAACTGACGGCGCACCGGGGCCCCGGCGCCGCCTTCTCCCGCATGATCGACACGCGGCGGATCGGGGCCGCCGGACACTCCATCGGGGGAGCGGCCGCCGCCGCGACCATGGCGGCCGACCGGCGGGTGCGGGCGGGTGCCGACCTGGACGGTGACTTCTTCGTCCAGGCCCCCGGGGCCGGGCTCGGCGGGCGGCCCTTCCTGATGATCGGCGCGGAGGCCACCCACCGTCCCGGCAGCACCGGCACCGACTGGGCGGAGGCCTGGAACCGTCTGCACGGCTGGAAGCGCTGGCTGACCTTCGACGGCGCCGGGCACTTCTCCTTCACCGACTTCCCCTGGCTGGGGGACCAGCTCGGACTGCCCGACCCGACGGTGCCGCTGTCGGGCGAGCGGAGCTGGTCCCTCACCCGCGACTACGTCGCCGCCTTCTTCGACCTCCACCTGCGCGGCATCCCCCGGCCCCTGCTCGACGGCCCCACGCCCTCCCGCCCGGAGGTCGCCTTCCACCGGCCGTAGGGCCCCCGAACCGTCACTCGCGCGCCAACCCCTCCGCCAGCACCTCCGCCAGGTGCCGCCCCCGCACCCCCGCCAGCTGCTCCAGCTGGGTCCGGCACGAGAAACCGTCCGCCAGAACCACCGCGCCGTCCGGTGCCTCGCGCACCGCCGGCAGCAGCCGGTCCTCGGCGCAGGCGGCCGAGACCTCGTAGTGGCCGTCCTCGAAACCGAAGTTGCCCGCGAGGCCGCAGCAGCCGCCGCTCAGCTCACCGGTCAGGCCCGCCGCCTCGCGCAGACGGCGGTCGGCCGCGTCACCCAGGACCGCGTGCTGGTGGCAGTGGGTCTGGCCGGTGACCGGCCGGTCCACGGCGGGCGGGGTCCAGTCGGGGGCGTGGCGCTCCAGGGCCTCCGCGAACGTCACCACGCGGGCGGCCAGCCGGGCCGCCCGCGGATCGTCGTGGAGCAGTTCCGGCAGGTCCGTGCGCAGGGCCGCCGCACAGCTCGGTTCCAGGACGACGACCGGCGCCCGCGTCTCCAGCACTGGCGCCATCAGGTCCAGCGTGCGGCGCAGCACCGCGCGGGCGCGGTCCAGTTGGCCCGTGGAGACGTACGTCAGGCCGCAGCAGACCCGGCCCCGGCGGACCTTCGACAGGGCGGTCGCCGACCGCGAGGCGCCGTCCCCGACGGCCCGTCCCCGCAGCGTCGGCGGCAGCACCACCCGCAGCCCCGCCGCCTCCAGCACCCGTACGGCCGCCCGGCCCACGGACGGTGACAGGTGCTCGGTGAAGGTGTCGGGCCACAGCACCACCAGCTCACCGGACGGCCCGGGAGCCGGACGCCGCCCGCGCCACCACGCGCTGAACGTCTCCCCCGCCAGCCGCGGCAGCTCCCGCTCGGCCGCGATCCCGCCCAGCCGTTTCGCCACCGCGGCCAACGGCCGGACGGAGGCGAGGGCGTTGACGACCGGAGCGGCCCGGGTCCGCGCCACCCAGCGCAGCCACACCGGCAGCCACCCCATCGCGTAGTGGGCGGCCGGGCGGCGCCGTCCCGCGTAGTGGTGGTGCAGGAACTCCGCCTTGTACGTGGCCATGTCGACCTCGACGGGGCAGTCGGAGCGGCAGCCCTTGCAGGACAGGCACAGGTCGAGGGCGTCCCGTACCTCCGTCGACCGCCAGCCGTCGGTCACCAGCTCACCGGCGAGCATCTCGTGCAGCAGGCGGGCCCGTCCGCGCGTGGAGTGCTCCTCGTCCCCCGTCGCACGGAAGGACGGGCACATCACCCCCGGGCCGGTCACCGACGCCGTACGGCACTTGGCGACTCCGACACAGCGCCGCACCGCCGCCGAGAAGTCGCCGCCGTCGGCCGGGTAGCCGAACACCACGTCCACCGGCTCGCGCGGCAGGACGGAGAAGCGCAGGTTCGCGTCGAGCGGCGCCGGACGGACCAGCATCCCCGGGTTGAGCAGGTCGTCCGGGTCCCAGACGCCCTTGGCCCGCTCGAAGAGGGCCACCGTCTCCTCGCCGTACATCCGCGGCAGCAGCTCCGCCCGCGCCTGCCCGTCCCCGTGCTCCCCGGACAGCGAGCCCCCGTGCGCCACGACCACGTCCGCCAGCTCCTGCGAGAAGCGGCGGAAACGGGCCACGCCCGCCTCCGACAGCAGGTCGAAGTCGATGCGTACGTGGATGCAGCCGTCCCCGAAGTGGCCGTACGGCGTGCCCCGCAGGCCGTGGGACGTCAGCAACGCCCGGAAGTCCCGCAGATAGGCGCCCAGCCGTGCCGGCGGCACCGCGCAGTCCTCCCACCCCGGCCACGCCTCCGCCCCTCCCCCGGCCCCCGTCCCGGAGGTGCCCGCGGGCATCCGCGTCGCCGTGCCGCTCGCGTCCTCCCTGATCCGCCACAGCGCCCGCTGCCCGGCCGGGTCGGTCACCACCAGCGCGTCCACGACGTCCGCGGCCCGCACGACCGCCTCCGCACGCGCGCGTGCCTCCGCCTCCGTGTCGCCGCCCGTCTCCACGAACAGCCACGCCCCGCCCCGCGGCAGCCCGTCCGAGGACGGCACCAGATCCACCGCCATGCCCTCCACCGTCAGCGGGCCGAGCGGCAGCAGCCCGGCCGCCGCCTCCGCCGCCCCGGACTCGTCGGCGTAGCCCAGCACCGCGAGGGCACGCGCGCGGGGCGCCTCGACCAGCCTCACCACCGCCTCGGTCAGCACGCCCAGCGTGCCCTCCGAGCCGCAGAAGGAGCGGGCCACGTCCGCGCCGCGCTCCGGGAGCAGCGCGTCCAGCGCGTAGCCGGAGATACGGCGGGGCAGGGCGGGGAAGCCGGTGCGCAGCCGCGCCAGGTCGCCGTCGACCAGCTCGCGCAGGCCCTCCGGGGCCCCGGCCCAGTCCCGCCCGAGGCGCAGCCGGCGTCCGCGTGCGGTGAGCACGGTCAGCTCGCGCACGCTGTCCGCCGTCGTGCCCCAGGCCACCGAGTGGGAGCCGCACGCGTTGTTGCCGATCATCCCGCCGAGCGTGCAGCGGCTGTGGGTCGACGGATCGGGGCCGAAGCGCAGGCCGTGCGGGGCGGCGGCCTCCTGGAGCCGGTCGAGGACCAGGCCGGGCTGGACGACGGCCGTGCGCGTCTCCGGGTCGACCGAGACCAGCCGGTTCATGTGCCGGGTGAAGTCGAGCACGACGCCCGTCCCCGTCGCCTGCCCGGCGATCGACGTGCCCCCGCCGCGCGCCACGACCGGCACGCCGCGCTCCCGGCACACCTCCAGCACGGCCGCGACGTCGTCGGCGTCCCACGGTGCCACCACACCGAGCGGCACACGACGGTAGTTGGACGCGTCCATGGTGGTCAGCGCCCGGGAGGTGACGTCGAATCCGACCTCGCCCCGGACGGCCCCGCGCAGTGCTGCCTCCAGATCGGTCATGCGTCCAGGATGGCTTCTCGTAGGTCGGTACAGGTCCGCAAGGCGGAGATCTCGTCTCATCGGACGGACATGTCACCGTCCGGTTTCGCCCAGGGGGTAGCCTCCGGCTCGTGGCTGAGATCCAGATTCCTGCTGACATCAAGCCCGCGGACGGTCGATTCGGCGCGGGTCCCTCCAAGGTGCGGGTGGAGGCGCTGGACGCGCTGGCCGCCACCGGTACGTCCCTGCTCGGGACCTCCCACCGCCAGGCCCCGGTCAAGAACCTGGTCGGCAAGGTCCGTGAGGGCATCCGCGAGCTGTTCCAGCTCCCCGACGGTTACGAGGTGATCCTCGGCAACGGTGGCTCGACGGCGTTCTGGGACGTCGCGACGCACGGCCTGATCGAGAACAAGTCGCAGCACCTCACCTTCGGCGAGTTCTCCTCCAAGTTCGCCAAGGCGGCCAAGCTCGCCCCCTGGCTGGCCGAGCCGACGGTCGTCTCCGCCGACCCGGGCACCCACCCCGAGGCGCGGGCCGAGGCCGGCGTGGACGTGTACGCGTTCACCCACAACGAGACCTCGACCGGCGTCGCCATGCCGATCAAGCGTGTCGCCGGCGCCGACGAGGGCTCCCTCGTGCTGGTCGACGCCACCTCGGGTGCCGGCGGCCTGCCCGTCGACATCGCCGAGACCGACGTCTACTACTTCGCCCCGCAGAAGTCCTTCGCCTCCGACGGCGGCCTGTGGATCGGCGTCTTCTCCCCGGCCGCGATCGAGCGCGCCGAGCGGATCCACGCCTCCGGCCGGCACGTCCCGGAGTTCTTCTCGCTGCCGACGGCGATCGACAACTCCCGCAAGAACCAGACCTACAACACCCCGGCGCTGGCCACCCTGTTCCTGCTCAACGAGCAGCTGGAGTGGATGAACGGCCAGGGCGGCCTGGACTTCACCGTCCGCCGCACCGCGACCTCCGCGCGCACGCTGTACGGCTGGGCGGAGGACGTGAAGTTCGCGACGCCGTTCGTCACCGACCCGGCGAAGCGGTCGCAGGTCATCGGCACCGTCGACTTCTCCGACGACATCGACGCCGCCGCCGTCGCCAAGGTGCTGCGCGCCAACGGCATCGTCGACACCGAGCCGTACCGCAAGCTCGGCCGCAACCAGCTGCGCGTCGCCATGTTCCCGGCGATCGACCCGGCGGACGTCGAGGCGCTGACCAAGTGCATCGACTACGTGATCGAGAAGCTGTAGTCGTTTCTCCCGTACGACGACGGAGGGCGCCCCGCGGATCACCGCCGGGCGCCCTCCGTGTGTGTGATGCCCGCGGGAACTTCCCGGGCTTGAAGCTGACACCGTGTGAGGACCTAGCGTTGTGGCTGTGGGCGACGACGGGACGTGGTGGACGGTGGGCGAACTGGCGCTGGCGTCCGGGGTGTCGGTGCGGGTGTTGCGGCACTGGGACGCGTTGGGCGTGGTGTCTCCCGCGCGGACGTCGAGCGGCCACCGCCGTTACGGACCCGCGCACGTCACCCGTCTCTACCGGGCGATGGCCCTGCGCCGGACCGGCCTGGGGCTCCGGCGGATCGCCGCTCTGCTGGACCACGAGGATCCGGACCCGGCGGCGACGTTGCGCGCCCACCTCGGCGACGTCGAGGAGGACCTCGGACGGCGGAGCCGCCTCCGGGACCGGCTCGTGGCCGCGCTGGAGAGTCCGGAACCGGACCAGTTGATGAAGGTGATCGAGACCATGACCATGTTCGAGCAGTACGTGCACGGCTACCGGTCCGAGGAGAGCACCCGGCTCGCGGACCAGGCCGACGCGCTGGTCGAGTTGCTGCACGGCGACACCCGCTTCGAGCCCGGCCAACGGGTCCTGGAGATGGGGTGCGGTGTGGGTGCGCAGACCACCGCCCTGGCGTCCCGCAGCCCCCACACGCACTTCGTGTCGGCGGACGTCGCCCCCGAGTCGCTCGCGACGGCCTCGCGTCGCGTCGCCGCGGCGGGGCTGACGAATGTCGAGTTCGTCGAGAAGGACGTGTTCGCCCTTCCCGAGCGGGAGGGCGGATTCGGCGACGGTTCCTTCGACCACGTCTTCGTGTGCTTCCTGCTCGAGCACCTGCCCGATCCGGCCGACGCGCTGCGACGGCTGCGGCGCCTGGTCCGGCCGGGTGGCACGATCACCGTCGTCGAGGGGGACCACGGCTCCACCTATTTCCATCCGGACGACGAAGCCGCGCGTGCGGCCATCGCGTGCCAGGTGACCCTGCAGCGGCACGCCGGCGGTGACGCCCTCATAGGCCGTCGGCTCTTCCCCCTGCTGCACGGAGCGGGGTGGTCGGACATCGCCGTCGGCCCGCGCACCGTCTACGTCGACGGCAGCCGGCCGGACCTGGCCGAGAGCTTCACCAGACGCACCTTCACCGCGATGATCTCCGGTGTCCGGGAGCCCGCGGTCGCGGCGGGGCTGATCGACCCGGGCACCTTCGACGCGGGCATCGCCGCGCTGCGACGCACCGCCGAACCCGACGGAGTGTTCTGCTACACGTTCTTCAAGGCGGTCGCGCACCGCCCGGCCTGACCCGGGCGGGCCCGCGCACACCCACCGGCGACCGCCGTCCCCGCCTCCTCGTGGCCCCGGGCCGGCCGCTCCGGCCGGCCCTACCGGCTCAGCCGCACGAGGGCCCTGCGGAATCAGCGGCGCCGGAACAGCCGGCGCATCCCGAACAGCGCCGCGCACGCCACGATCAGGCCGACCGCGCCGACCTTGAGCGTGTTGCCACCGGCCCCGTCCTCGCCGGAGGCCTCGGACCCGCCGCCGTCGGACGAGGCGCCGTCGCCGCCCGACGAGCCTCCGGGCGCGTCCTCCGCCTTCACCGGGCTGTTCGCCCCCTCCATACCGAGCAGCAGCTTCTTGCCGTCGGCCGTGTACGTGGCCGACTCCCCCTGTCCCAGGGGCACGCTGATCCGGCCCTTGCGCTGGATCTTGCCGTCGTTCCACGCGTACCAGATGCCGCCGAGGTAGCCGCGCACGGCGAGCTGCTCACCGTCCGGGGAGAACGCGGCGTCGGTGGCCCAGAGATCGACGGGGACGGTGGGCCGGAAGACGTTGGTGCCGGAGGAGGACAGCGTCGCCGGGCCCTCGTACAGGTGCCCGCCGTCCTCGTTCTTGTCGATGATGTAGACCCGGCCGGTCTTCGGGTGGACGACCATCGACTCGGCGTCGCGGGCGCCGTCCGCGTACTTCACGACGTACTGCGTGGCCTTGACCGTCTGGTCCTTCAGTTCCTTCGGCTCGGGCAGCTCGTAGATCCACACGTACGGCCAGGTGCCGCCGAGGTTGTCGCCGATGTCGCCCACGAAGATCTTGTTGCCGGGGCCGATGGAGATCGCCTCGACGTCCCGGGGCGTGCCCACGCCGGAGAGGGCGACGCGCGCCACGGTCTCGCCGGTGGCGCCGTCGACGGCGTACAGGTAGGGCCCGTTGTCCTGGTCGTTGTGCGTCCAGTAGATGCCGGGGTGGAGGCGGGAGGCGGCGAGGCCGCTGGACTCGGTGATGCGCGGGTCCCTGATCGTGAACCCGTCGCTCCCGTCGTCCCCCTCGGCGACGGAGGCGGGCACGGCGAACGCGCCCACGAGAAGGGCCGAGGCGAGGAGGGCGAAAGATCGGCGCATGCGCCAAGCCTGCCATCCCGCGCGGGGGTTCACGGTGACGGTCGTCCCGGGTGGCCGGGCTCACATCGCGCCGGCCAGTCCGATCGTCCATGATGAGCGGATGCTCAGGTTCATGTTCGTCGGTGACTCCATGACGATCGGGAGCGCCGGCGAACACACCTGGCGCTACCGCATGTGGCAGCACCTGCGGGACTCCTACGGCCGCCCCTTCACCTTCGTCGGCCCCCGCGAGACACTGCACGACCCGTCGACGGACGCCCCGACCTCGCACGCCTACGCCGTCCCCGACTTCCCCCGGGCCCACCTGGCCGGCTGGGGCGAGGGCTGGCACCACATGACGCCGGTCATCGGCGAGACGGTACGGTCCTGCCGCGCGGACGTGCTCCTGGTCTCGCTGGGCCTGATCGACCTCGGCTTCTACACGAACGCGGAGCAGACCGCCGACAACGTCCGGGCCTTCGTCGCGGACGCCCGGTCGGCGAACCCGCGCGTCCGCGTGGCCGTGATGCCGGTGCTGCACAACATCCGGGTGGACACCGACGCGCCCTTCGCCGACCAGGTCCACCGCTTCAACGACCTCCTGGCCAAGACGGTCACCGACCTCGACGAGCCGGGCTCCGCCCTCCTCCTCGTCCCGCCGCCGGCGTCGTACGACTTCCACACCGACACGTACGACGGCACCCACCCCAACGAGGACGGCGAGCACAAGATCGCGGGCGCGTTCGCGAAGGCGCTGCACGAGGAGTGGGGGCTGGGCGGGCCGTACTCCGGCGAGTCCTAGTCTGCTGGCATATGCGCGGCCTGCCGTGAGCTGACCTCCGTGCGTATCGTTGTACCGCGCGGCTGCTCCGGCCCGTGGGACAGCCGGTGAGAAGCGCCACGATGACCGTCCTTGACGACAGGATCGCCATGGCCGACGCCAACACCCAGCGCCTGGACGAGTGGTTCGAGCGGCTGGAGCGGATGCCCGTCCCCGAAGGATTCAGGGTCGAGATCGTCGGGGGCAACGTCCACATGACACCGCAGCGGGACACGCACTGGGGAATCATCCGCCGGATCGTACGGCCCATCGAGGACCGGTTCGGCATGAACGTCGCCGTCTTCTCGGACGTCCGCATCGACTTCCCCGGCCATGAGAACGGCTTCTGCCCGGACGTGGCCAAGCTCCGCGAGGGAGCGGAGCAGGACGACACGGGTCACTGGCGCCACCAGGACGTCGAGTTCGTGGCCGAGGTCATCTCCCAGGGCACCGCCGCCAACGACTACGGCCCCAAGAAGCATGCGTACGCCGCCGCCGAGGTCCCTCTGTACCTCATCGCCGACCCCTACCAGGGCAGGTGCCACATCTTCACCCACCCCAAGGACGGCGACTACACGACCGAGACGCGGGTCGCCTTCGGGCAGGACCTGGACCTCACCGACACCGTCCTCGGCCTCACCCTCCCCACCGCCGACTTCCCCCGCGACTGACCGCTCCGAGCCGCTTGCCTGGAGCGCACTCCAAGTCGTTGGCTTGGGGACCATGAAGTACACGCAGCTCGGACGCACAGGACTCAAGGTCAGCCGGCTCGTCCTCGGCACCATGAACTTCGGTCCGCAGACCGACGAGGCCGACAGCCACGCGATCATGGACGCGGCGCTGGACGCGGGCATCAACTTCTTCGACACCGCCAACGTGTACGGCTGGGGCGAGAACAAGGGCCGTACCGAGGAGATCATCGGCAACTGGTTCGCCAAGGGCGGCGACCGGCGCGACAAGACCGTCATCGCCACCAAGGTGTACGGCAACATGGCCGCCGACGGCGACGCGTGGCCCAACCACGACAAGCTGTCCGCCGTGAACATCCGCCGGGCCGTCGACGCCAGCCTGAAGCGGCTGCGGACCGACCACATCGACCTGTACCAGTTCCACCACATCGACCGCGCCACCGGCTTCGACGAGATCTGGCAGGCCATCGACACGCTGGTCCAGCAGGGCAAGGTGCTGTACGCCGGTTCGTCGAACTTCCCCGGGTACAAGATCGCCCAGGCCAACGAGACCGCCGCCCGGCGCGGCGGCACCATCGGCCTGGTCAGCGAGCAGTGCCTGTACAACCTGGCCGAGCGCCGCGCCGAGATGGAGGTGATCCCGGCCGCGCAGGACTACGGCCTCGGCGTCATCCCGTGGTCGCCGCTGCACGGCGGGCTGCTGGGCGGGGTCATCAAGAAGGAGGTCCAGGGCGGGCGCAGGGCCTCCGGGCGGGCCGCCGACACCCTGGCCGCCCCCGCGAAGCGCGCGCAGATCCAGGCCTACGAGGACCTGCTCGACAAGCACGGCGTCGAACCCGGCGAGGCCGCGCTGGCCTGGCTGCTGACCCGGCCCGGCGTGACCGGCCCCATCGTGGGTCCGCGGACCGCCGAGCAGCTGGCGTCGGCGCTGCGGGCCGTGGAGCTGGAGCTGTCCGACGAGCTGCTGGCCGGACTGGACGAGATCTTCCCGGGGCCGGGGCCCTCTCCGGAGGCCTTCGCCTGGTAGGGCGCGCGGGGCTCGGAGGTGGCGGCGGCCCTCGGCTAACCGAGCGCCGCCGCCACCGCCACGACGACGAGCATCAGCACGAGCACACCGGCCATGATCCGGTTACGGGTCTTCGGGTCCACGCCCCCGAGCCTAACCGGCCGCACCGAGCGGGCTGCGGGCGACCGTCTCGTAACGGGGCTGCTCTCCCGGCACCCCGGACCTCGGCAGGTTGCTGCGCACCAGCGCCAGGTCCGTCACGGTCCAGGTGCGGCTGGTGAATCCGTCCAGCGCGTCGACGTACGGTGCCACGTCGAACGCCTCCCGGCCGCGGGCCACGGTGAGGTGGGGATGGTAGCGCCGGTGCTCGCCCATCTCGACGCCCGCCCTGCGCCCGGCCGACTCCGCGCGGTCGGCGAGCAGCCGCAGCGTCGCGAGCTCACCGTCCGCGCCCGCCCACAGGGCCCGCCCGTGCCCGAACTGGCCGCCGCCGCGCAACGCCAGCTCGAAGGGCGCGGTACGGTGCGCGGCTCGCTCCAGGCGGGCCGACAGGTCCGGCACGACGTCGGTGTCGACCTCGCCGTAGAAGGCCAGCGTGAAGTGCCATCCCGGGCGCCCGGTCCAGCGCAGCCCGTCGGCGCCGGGCAGGCGCCTCAGCGCGGCCACCTCGGTGGCCAGGGAAGCGGTGACGTCCTCGGGGGGCAGCACGGCGGCGAAGAGTCTCATGCCGGTCAGTCTCCCCCGGAGAACACGCGTACGTCCGCGCGTGCCCCGGTCACCGTGCGTATCGTTGTACCGCGCGGCTGCACTCGCGTCGGGGGCAGCCGGGGAGGAGCGCCACGATGACCGTCCTTGACGACAGGATCGAGATGGCCGAGGAGAGCACCGAGCTGACTCTGGACGTCATGTTCGAGTGGCTCGAGAAGTTGCCCGTCCCCGAGGGATACAAGACCGAGATCGTCGGGGGGCACGTCTTCATGTCGCCGCAGCGGCACCATCACTTCGAGATCATCTTCGACATTCTTGAGCAACTGCGCGTCACGTACACACGCAAGCAACTGGCCTCTGACGTGCGGATCGACTTCCCCGGGCGGCTCAACGGATTCGCCTGCGACGTCGCGGCCATCGCCGAACGCTCGGTGAAGGACGGCAAGGGCCACTGGCGCTATCAGGACGTCGAATTCGTCGCCGAGGTCATCTCCAAGGACACCGCCGCCAACGACTACGGCCCCAAGAAGGACACCTACGCCGCCGCCGGCGTCCCGGTGTACCTGATCGTCGACCCGTACACCGGCGAGTGGCACCTCCACACCCTGCCCAAGGACGGCGAGTACCACGGCTCCGTCAGCTTCGGCTTCGGCGAGGACGTCGACCTGACCGGCACCGTCGTCGGTCTCGCCCTCAAGACCGACGACTTCCCCCGCGACTGACCCTGCGCCGGCCCCCGTCTACGCCGCCGGCGCCAGCTCCTCCCGGCGCTCCCGCGGCACGAAGCGCACCTGCGGGTGCCCCCGGTGCCAGCCGACCGACAGGCGCAGGTTGCCGACGCGGGCCAGGACCAGGCCGACCACGGCCGCCGCCGTGGCCGCGACGGCGCCGCCCGCGGCGAAGCCGACCCGGGCGCCGTAGGTGTCGGTGACCCAGCCGACGATCGGGGCGCCGACCGGGGACCCACCGAGGAAGACCATCATGTACAGGGCCATCACGCGGCCCCGCATGGCCGGGTCGGTGGACATCTGGATGCTGGTGTTGGCGGTGACGTTGACCGTCATGCTGAAGACGCCGATCGGGACCATCAGCAGGGCGAACAGCCACAGCGCCGGTGCCGTCGCGGCGACGATCTCCAGCAGCCCGAAGCCGAGGGCCGCCGCGATCAGGACCCGCAGCCGGGCCGTGCCGCGCCGGGCGGCGAGGAGCGCACCGGCCAGGGAGCCGACGGCCATGAGCGTGTTGAAGAGGCTGTACTCGCCGGCGCCCGCGTGGAAGACGTCGTCGGCGAAGGCGGACAGGAACACCGGGAAGTTGAAGCCGAAGGTGCCGATGAAGCCGACCAGGACGATGGTCCAGATCAGCTCGGGACGCCCGGCGACGTAGTGCAGGCCCTCGCGGAGCTGGCCCTTGCCGCGCGGGGCGCGCTGGACGACGTGCAGCTCGCGGGCGCGCATCAGCAGCAGGCAGCTCAGCGGCGCCACGAAGGACAGGCCGTTGGCGAGGAACGCCCAGCCGGTGCCCACGCCGGTGATCATCAGGCCGGCGACGGCGGGGCCGACCAGGCGGGCGGACTGGAAGTTGGCCGAGTTCAGGCTGACCGCGTTCTGCAGCTGGTCGCGTCCGACCAGCTCGGAGACGAAGGACTGCCGGGCCGGGTTGTCCATGACGGTGGCCAGGCCCATCGCGAAGGCGGCGACGTAGACGTGCCAGACCTGCACGGAGCCGGTCAGGGTGAGCGCGGCGAGGGCGAGCGCGGTCAGGGCCATCGCGGACTGGGTGACCAGCAGCGTGGGCCGCTTGCGCAGCCGGTCGACGAGGACGCCGCCGTAGAGACCGAAGAGCAGCATCGGCAGGAACTGCAGGGCCGTCGTGATGCCGACGGCCGCGGAGGAGCCGGTGAGGCTGAGCACCAGCCAGTCCTGGGCGATGCGCTGCATCCAGGTGCCGATGTTGGAGACGACCTGGCCCAGGAAGAACAGGCGGTAGTTCCTGACCTTCAGGGAGGCGAACATGGACGTCTTGCGCGGGGCGTGAGGGGACTTGGCCGTCTTGGACAGGGAGTCGTCGTGGTCAGGTGCGGGGACGGAAGCTGCTCCGGGTCCCGTACTCAAAAGGGTTCGCCTCCTCGCGAATACTGCTTACAGGTGTGCGAGCTTCTCCAGCACGGGGGCTGCTGCGCGCAGCTTCGCCCACTCCTCGTCGTCGAGCCCGTCGACCAGCGCGGCCAGGAACGCGTTGCGCTTGCGGCGGCTCTCCTCGAGCATCACCACGGCCTGCTCGGTCGGCGTCACGACCTTCTGCCGCCGGTCCTCGGGGTGCGGCTCCAGCCGGACCAGTCCCTTGGCCTCCAGGAGCGCCACGATGCGGGTCATCGAGGGCGGCTGGACGTGCTCCTTGCGGGCGAGCTCGCCCGGGGTCGCCCGGCCGCAGTTGGACAGGGTGCCGAGCACCGACATCTCGGTGGGGCTGAGCGACTCGTCGACCCTCTGGTGCTTGAGCCGACGGGACAGCCGCATCACGGCGGAGCGCAGGGAGTTCACGGCGGCAGCATCGTCGCCATGCTTGAGGTCCGGCATGTTCCTTAGACTAACTCATTAGGCTCGCGAAATACCAATGCTCGTCCCGCCGACTGCCCGTGACTCTTGCCACTGAAACCCCAGCTTCACCCGTACGAGTGAGCTGTTTCCGGAAACCGGAGCATCACCCGGTCGGCGGGGGCGACCCTCGTGCGCATGGGGACCAGCGTGCTCAGCCTGCGGATGGACGGGGAGCTGCTCGAACGGCTCCGGCACCATGCGGCGAAAAGAGGAATGAGCGTCCAGGACTATGTCGTCCGGACGCTCATTCGCGATGACTTCGACGAGCGGTTCCAGTCCGCCGTCGAGGAGACGGAACGCTTCTACGGGGTGCCGTGACCCCGCT
Organism: Streptomyces sp. NPDC048185; assembly: GCF_043202495.1. Taxonomy (NCBI): domain Bacteria; kingdom Bacillati; phylum Actinomycetota; class Actinomycetes; order Kitasatosporales; family Streptomycetaceae; genus Streptomyces; species Streptomyces sp. NPDC048185. Next base: position 177,878 of record NZ_JBIDAN010000006.1, on the reverse strand, counting down.
GGATCAGGTCAGGCCCAGGGCCGGCATCAGGTAGTAGAAGGCGAAGACCGCCGAGACCGCGTACATCGCCACCGGCACGTCCCGGCCCCGGCCGACCGCCAGGCGCAGCACCGTGAAGGTGATGAAGCCCATGCCGATGCCGTTGGTGATCGAGTACGTGAACGGCATCATCAGCATCGTCACGAAGGCCGGGACGGCGACCGTGAAGTCGCTCCAGTCGATCTCCTTGATCGAACCGGCCAGGATCAGGAAGCCCACCGCGACCAGTGCCGGGGTGGCCGCCTGCGACGGGACCATCGTGGCGACCGGCGTGAGGAAGAGGGCCAGGGCGAACAGCCCGCCGCTGACGATGTTGGCGAAGCCGGTACGGGCACCCTCGCCGACGCCGGCCGTGGACTCCACGAAGCAGGTCGTGGCCGAGGCGGAGCTGGCGCCGCCCGCGGCGACCGCGACGCCGTCCACGAACAGGACCTTGTTGATGCCCGGCATCTGGCCCTTGGCGTCGGTCAGCTTGGCCTCGTCGCTGACCGCCATGATCGTGCCCATGGCGTCGAAGAAGCAGGACAGCAGGACGGTGAAGACGAAGAGGACGCCGGTCAGGACGCCGACCTTGTCGAACCCGCCGAACAGGCTGACCTGACCGACCAGCCCGAAGTCCGGCGTGGAGACCGGGTTGCCGGGCCACTCGGGGGTGGTCAGGCCCCAGGACGGGACGTCGGCGACGGCGTTGATGATCATCGCGACGGCGGTCATCACGACGATGGAGATCAGGATGGCGCCGGGGGTCTTGCGGACGATCAGCGCCAGCGTGAGCAGCACACCGAGGACGAAGACCAGGACGGGCCAGCCGAGCAGGTGGCCGCCGGTGCCCAGCTGGAGCGGGACGGTGGTCTGGGCGGCGTCCGGCATCCGGGTGACGAACCCGGAGTCGACGAGACCGATGAGCATGATGAACAGGCCGATACCGATGGCGATGGCCTTGCGCAGCCCGAAGGGCACGGCGTTCATCACGCGCTCGCGCAGACCGGTGGCGACCAGCAGCATGACCACGAAGCCGGCCAGCACCACCATGCCCATGGCGTCCGGCCAGGACATCCGCGGGGCGAGCTGGAGGGCGACGACGGAGTTCACGCCGAGACCGGCCGCGAGCGCGATCGGGACGTTGCCGATCACGCCCATCAGGAGCGTGGTGAACGCCGCCGTCAGCGCGGTCGCGGTGACCAGCTGACCGTTGTCGAGCTGGTGGCCGTACATGTCCTTCGCGCTGCCCAGGATGATCGGGTTCAGCACGATGATGTAGGCCATCGCGAAGAAGGTCGCGAGACCGCCGCGGATCTCGCGGGGCAGCGAGCTGCCGCGCTCGGAGATCCTGAAGTAGCGGTCGAGGGCGTTCTGCGGGGGCCGCCGGTCTTCGGGCGACTCGGGGGACGGGGGGACCTTGGCAGCAGCCGAGGCGGACATGCGAGACCTCATCACCAACAGGTTCCCCCACGGCCTTGTTGGTGTTTTCTACGAATGAAAGCGGTCAGAGACAAACGGGTTCAGTATGAACGTATGAGCCACAGATCGCTATCTCCGCGCGTAGACCCGTGCGGCGTGGCTCGTCGGCCGCCCGGACGCGGTCCCGCGGGGGTACGGGCGACACCCTCGTAAGCTGTACGCATGGCGAAGTGGACACCTACGCACGAGGCGCCGGAGCCCCTGGAGGGCCCCGTGGTCGCGACCATCACCGGCGGCACCATCCTCTGGTTCGTCCTCTTCCTGGCCCAGCTGCCCTTCTACGGCTGGTTCGACGACCACGGACACGCCTGGTGGGTGTGGACCTGCCTGGCGGGCGGCGGCCTCGGCCTGATCGGCATCTGGTACGTCCGCAGGCGCGACGCCGCGATCAAGCGGGACGCCGAGGCCCGGCGGAACGACGCGGCCCCGGAGGCCCGCCCCACCGCGTAGTACCGGGGCAGCACTCGGCGCCGGACCTCCTCGTACCCAGGTCGGATCTTCCGCACATCCAGCGGGTGAAGCCGTAAAACCGCACGTACCGTCGAATGCATGACGCATATCGACGCGGGCTCCGCACTCGATCCGGCGCATCCCCTCCCCCTGCCGTCGCCGGAGACGGGGCTGACCGCCGGGGAGGTCGCCGAACGGGTCGCGCGCGGACAGGTCAACGACGTACCGGTGCGCAGCAGCCGCTCGCTCGGCGAGATCGTCCGCGCCAACGTCTTCACGCGCTTCAACGCGATCATCGGCGTGCTGTGGGTGATCATGCTGATCGTGGCGCCGATCCAGGACAGCCTCTTCGGCTTCGTGATCCTCGCGAACACCGGCATCGGCATCGTCCAGGAGTGGCGGGCGAAGAAGACCCTCGACTCCCTGGCCCTGATCGGCGAGGTCAGGCCGGCCGTGCGCCGGGACGGGAAGAGCACCGAGCTCAGCACCTCGCAGATCGTGCTGGACGACGTCATCGAGATCGGCCCCGGGGACAAGGCCGTGGTCGACGGGGTGTGCGTCGAGGCCGACGGACTCGAGATCGACGAGTCGCTGCTGACAGGTGAGGCCGACCCGGTCGTCAAACGGCCCGGGGACCAGGTGCTGTCCGGCAGCTTCGTCGTCGCGGGCGGCGGCGCCTTCCGGGCGACCAAGGTGGGCCGCGAGGCCTACGCCGCCCAGCTCGCCGAGGAGGCGTCCCGCTTCACCCTCGTCCAGTCCGAGCTGCGCTCCGGCATCTCCACGATCCTGAAGTACGTCACGTGGATGATGGTCCCGACCGCGATCGGCCTGATCGTCAGCCAGCTGCTCACCAAGGACGACGCCTTCAAGGACTCCGTCGCGCGCACCGTCGGCGGCATCGTGCCCATGGTCCCCGAGGGGCTGGTCCTGCTCACCTCCGTCGCCTTCGCGATCGGCGTGATCCGCCTCGGCCGCAAGCAGTGCCTCGTCCAGGAGCTGCCCGCCATCGAGGGCCTCGCCCGCGTCGACACCGTCTGCCTGGACAAGACCGGCACCCTCACCGAGGGCGGCATGGACGTCACCGGGCTGCACCCGCTCGGCGGCGCCGACGAGGCCCAGGTCCGCGCGGTGCTCGGCGCCCTCGGCGGCTCAGACCCGCGCCCCAACGCCTCCCTCCAGGCGATCATCGACGCCTTCCCGGCCGCCGAGGTCGCCGGGGACTGGCGCTGCACCGAGTCCCTGCCCTTCTCCTCCGCCCGCAAGTACGCCGGCGCCACCTTCGCCGAGGCCGACGGAGCCGCCGGCACCTGGCTGCTGGGGGCACCCGACGTGCTGCTGGCCGAGGACGACCCCGCCCTCGCCGAGGCCGGGCGGCTCAACGAGCAGGGCATGCGGGTGCTGCTGCTCGCCCGCGCCGCCCGGGACCTCGACGACGCCGAGCCGGCCGAGGACGCCGAGCCGGCCGCGCTGGTCGTCCTGGAACAGCGGCTGCGGCCGGACGCCGCCGACACCCTGCGCTACTTCGCCGACCAGGACGTACGGGCCAAGGTCATCTCCGGGGACAACGCGGTCTCCGTCGGCGCGGTCGCCGCCAAGCTCGGGCTGTCCGGCGCCACCGTCGACGCGCGCCGGCTGCCCGCCGAGCGGGACTCCATGGCCGCCGAACTCGACGCGGGCACGGTGTTCGGGCGGGTCACCCCGCAGCAGAAGCGGGACATGGTGGGCGCCCTCCAGTCGCGCGGGCACACGGTCGCGATGACCGGCGACGGGGTGAACGACGTCCTGGCGCTGAAGGACGCCGACATCGGCGTGGCGATGGGCTCGGGCTCCGAGGCCACCCGGGCGGTCGCGCAGATCGTGCTGCTGGACAACAGCTTCGCCACCCTGCCGTCGGTGGTGGCCGAGGGCCGCCGGGTCATCGGCAACATCACCCGCGTCGCGACCCTGTTCCTGGTGAAGACGGTGTACTCCGTGCTGCTGGCGGTCCTCGTGGTGTGCTCGCGCGTCGAGTACCCCTTCCTGCCCCGGCACCTGACCCTGCTGTCCACGCTCACCATCGGCGTCCCGGCCTTCTTCCTGGCCCTCGCCCCGAACAGGGAACGGGCCAGGCCGCACTTCGTCCGGCGGGTGATGCGGTACGCCGTCCCGGGCGGGCTGGTGGCCGGGGCGGCGACCTTCGCGACGTACCTCCTCGCCCGGCACCACTACAGCGGGCCCGGGGCGCTGGACGCGGAGACCAGCGCGGCGACGCTGACGCTGTTCCTGGTCTCCATGTGGGTGCTGGCGATCGTCGCCCGGCCCTACACCTGGTGGCGGGTGCTGCTGGTCGCGGCGATGGGACTGGCCTTCGTGGTGGTCCTGGCGGTGCCGTGGCTCCAGGACTTCTTCGCGCTGAAGCTGGTGGGGGTCACCATGCCGTGGACCGCCGTCGGCATTGCGGCGGTTGGTGCGGGTCTTTTGGAGCTGGCGTGGAGATGGGTGGGGCGGCGGTTCCCGGTGTGAGGGGGCGCTCGGTCCGTGGGATGCTGCGGCGCCGTCGTGGCTGGGCGCGCAGTTCCCCGCGCCCCTTTGGGGCGCGCTACACCTCCGTCAGTCGAACCAGCGGTCCCTGGCCAGCTCCTCCGTGCGGGTCGGGTCCTCCAGCAGCGCCGCCACCTCGAACCGCCGCGGCCACTGCCCCGCCGCCCAGGCGAGGCCCGCCGCCACGCCCTCCAGGGTCGCGGCGTGCAGCACTCCGTCGGGCGTGAGCCGCCAGTCGATCTCCACGCCGTCGACCACCAGCTCCTCGTGCTCCACGTACGACGCGGGCGTCCGGGCCCCCAGCAGCACGCGCACCGGCTCCGGCACCTCGTGCTCGGTGCCCTCGGAGTGCACGTCGCCGGTGACGGACTCGCTCAGCCGCCGCACCTGGAACAGCTCCGCCAGCTCGGCGGCCAGCGCCGGCCGTACCGGCAGCAGCGGGACGCCCGAGGTGAAGGGCAGCAGGTCGGGCGAGTCGACCACGACGGCGTCGGAGGCGTCCACCACCTCGACGCGGCCGTCCCGGACGGCACGCAGGTCGTCCGGCAGGGTGACCTGCTCCGGGTCGAGCTCGGCCAGCGCCCCGTACAGGGCGTGCAGCTGGGCGGCCGTGACCGGGCGGTCGGGGTCGGCGAGCCGGTCGAGCAGCTCGGCGGCGCCGCCGGGCTCGTCGAGCAGGGCGGCCACGGAGGTGCGCACACCCAGCGCCCGCAGCACCTGCTCGTCCTCGAAGCCCGTCGCGTCCGCCTCGTCGTACAGGCCCCGCAGGAGCGGGTCGCCGCCGGCCGCGCGCAGTCCGGCCGGGCGCCGCCCGCCGAGCACCGGGTGCCCGCGCAGCCACCACGCGGTGTAGGGCCGTACGACCTCGTGGGTGCCGTCGGGCAGCAGGACGCGCACCGGCTCCACCAGGGCGTCCCGCAGCGGCGGCTGCGACAGCAGGGCGAGGGCCCGCGGCCACTGGTCGTCGTCCACCAGGTCCAGGTCGCGCACGGCGACGATCTCGGTGGCGACCGGCGGCACCGGGCTGTCCGGGAAACGGTCGAGGACGTCCTCGCTCCACACGTCCACGGCGTCCAGCAGGCCCGCGTCGTCGGGCTCGGCGAAGTCGCCCTCGCGGGGCTCCAGTTCGTCCGGGTCCAGGACGACGTCGGTGGCGCGGACGAGGGCGAAGGTGACGAGGACCCCGCAGGCGGCGAGCGGCTCCGGCCCCCACTTCCCGGCCAGCTCGGCATCCACGGCGGCGAGTTCGTCCTCGCGCATGACCTGGGCGAAGGGGCCGCCGGGGAAGACGAGTTCACCGGCCGGGGAGAGTTCGCCGTCCTCGTCGGGCAGCGCGAGGGCGCCCAGCCACGGCTCGTCGCCGGGGTCGAGCCCGGCGTCGCGGACCAGACCGAGGACCGTGTCGGCCAGTTCCTCGGCGTCGAGGGCGTCCTCCTCCCAGTTCACGCCGCCGTCGTCGTCCAGGGAGGCGGCGACGGCGGCCCGGACCTGCGGGGTGGTGAGCACGGCCCGCGGGGTGGCCGGGAGGGCGCCGAGCTTCTCCAGGATCGGGTGGGCGGCGTCCGGGTGGGCGATCTTGAGACCGAGGCGGGTGAGGACCTCGGGGTCGAGGGAGGCGGCGTCCGGGGAGGGCAGCAGCACCTGCCGGGGGCCGATGGTGGTCCGCACTCCCCCGGTGCCCGGAGCCCTGGAGGTGTCCCCGGCGAGGGGCACGGGCAGGCCGGACAGCCGGTCCGGGTCGACGCCCGCGAGGCTGTCGTAGAGCCGCCGCCACCACGCCGGGGCCTTCTCCAGCCCGGCCAGCCGGTCGATCGCGTCGGTCAGCGGCACCCGGGCCACACCCAGCGTGCGCAGCTCCGGCCGGCGCTCCAGGCCGCCGGGCAGCAGGGTCGGCAGCACCTCGGCGAGCACCCGCACCGTCTCCGCGCCGGCCCCCTCGACCACCTCGGCGTCACGGGGACGCAGGGACTCGGGCAGCTCGTCGGCGTCGTCGCCGCGCGGTTCGGCGGCGGGCGGCAGGAAGGCGGTGCGCGGCAGCCGGTCGAGGATCGCCCGGCGCAGCGCGCCGTCCAGTTCGCCCTTGCCCAGCGGGCCGGGGACGAGGTCGATGACGCCGGCGGCGACCGGGCGCCAGCCGGCGAGGAGGGCGGCGTAGGCGTCCGCCGCGCGCTGGGTCAGGAAGTCGGTCAGCGGGCCGGGCGCTGCGTGCCGGCGGGTCGAGTCCAGCGGGAAGGACGCGATGAGCAGGGCGGGGACGCCGAGCGGCTCGTCGCTGGGGGTGGGGGCGTGCACGACGGGGCTGGTGCGGGGGCGTGCGGGACCGCCGTCGGCGTCCACGGGGACGGCCCACGTCACGGACCAGTGGGGGCGCAGGCGCTCCTCCACCGGCCGGTCGGCGAGCAGGTCGGGCGTGAGCGGACCGTGCGCGGCGGCGGTGCGCCACCGGGTGGTCCCCTCTCGTGAGTCCTCCACGACGGTCAGGGCACCGTCCGTGCTGCGGCGCAGCGTGCGGAGGTCGTCCCCCGCCTCGATCACGACCTCCTCGAGGCCGGGCAGCGCGAGGAGCAGCGCGTCGTCCACGGCGTGCAGGAGCCGCTCGGCGAGGTCGGCGGCGGCGGTGTCCCGCAGCGGCAGGATGACGGCCGTGTCGTACGGGTCCGGGGCGCTGCCCTCGGCGGGGAACGGCAGCCGCAGCAGCGGCACGTGCCCGTCGCGCCGCCGGATCTCGTCGCCCAGGCCGGGGCTGTGCAGCGCGGTGTCGGCGGCCAGTCCCCGCGCCTCGGCCAGGGACCAGCGCACGCCGCCCTGCCGGCCGACGACGGCGGGTTCGTCGGTGACGGCGAGGACGGCGGCGAAGCCGACCCCGAACCGGCCGACCGCGCCCTCGCCGCCCTCCCGCTTGGCGGAGGCGCGCAGCGTGGACAGCGACTCGGCGCCGGCCGCGTCCAGCGGGGCGCCGGTGTTGGCGGCGACGAGGACGCCGTCGCGCAGGGTCAGCCGGAGCCTGCCCGGTACGCCCGCGCGGGCCGCGGCGTCGGCGGCGTTCTGGGCGAGCTCGACGACCAGCCGGTCGCGGTAGCCGCCGAGGACGAGGTCCTCCTCGGCGTTGGCGTCCTCACGGAACCGGGCGGGGCTCGTCGCCCAGGCGTCCAGCACCCCGCGCCGCAGACGTGCCGTAGCGAAAGGGTCCGCGCCCTCGTCGGCGGGCCGCACGAACATGCTCACGGTCACTCTCCTCTTCGACGGACCACGAAGGTACCGCGAGGACACACCCCCGCCGTCCGGCTGCCCGGCACGGTCCCGAAGGCCCGCACCCGAGTACCGACCGACACGGCCCCCCAACCCGGTTCCCGACGGCCTTCCCCGAACTCCGTCCGCCCCGCCTCCCGCCCCACCACAACGGCCAAGGCAAGCAACCGGTCGACACCGCCTCCCAGCCCGCCCCGGCAGCCCGTGACGACGCGGCCAACGCCGATCTCCAGCTTGTCCGGGCAGCCCACGACGAACGCCGGTCAACGCCGCTTCCCAGCCCGTCCGGCGTTTGAGGACGAGGCCGTCAAGGCCGACGGGGGTCCGGGGGCGCAGCCCCCGGGGACGCGAGCCACGACGCACCCGCACCCGAACACCCCGCGGCCCTCAGGAGTGCCCGAGCTCCGCCGACGCCTCGTCCTCGGTGACCGGGACCGACCCGGAGTCCGGCGCCGGCCGCAGCGGGAACGGGTCGATCCGCGTCTCGTCGATCACCGGCGGAGCCGGCTGCGGCGTCTTCGGCATCACCGCGGCCTCGGAGTGGCCACCGCAGCCGTAGGACAGGGACACGACCCGGCCGTCCGCCGGGGAGAACTCGTTGGCGCACACGCCGAAGGCCTGGCCCAGCGAGCCGCCGATGCGGGCGAGGAAGCCGCAGGAGGCGCAGGAGGCGGGCGCGGCCTGGGCCATCGCCGTCCCGGGCCCGAACGCGTCCTCCCACCGGTCGGCGGCGACGTGCAGGCCGTAGCGGGAGAGCACCCGCGCACGGCGCAGGCCCAGTTCCTCGGCGACCGCCGCGATCGTGCCGCGGGCCGGCGTGGTCGGCAGCTCGGCGGGCGGCCCGGACGTGACCTCGGCGTCCTCGGCCTCGACCAGGTCGGCCATCTCGTGGGAGACGGCGGAGTTCGGCGGCGGCTCGTCCTCGCCGGTCCAGCCCGGCTCCAGCCGCAGGTCCTCCGCGTCGGTGGGCAGCAGGTCGCCGGGGCCCATGTCGCCGGGGCGCAGCCGCTCGCTCCACGGCACCCACTCCGGGGCGAGCAGGGCGTCCGGGCCGGGCAGCAGCACCGCCTCGTCCACGGTCACGATCTTGGCGCGGGAGGCCCGGGCCACGGTGACGGCCCACCGCCAGCCCCGGTAGCCGAGCTCCTTGGCGGCGAAGTAGTGCGTGACGACCCGGTCGCCCTCCGACACCAGCCCCTCGTGCTCGCCGACGACGCCGGGTGCGGCGGCCTCCTCGGCGGCGGCGCGGGCGAGGTCGACGGCCTCGGCGCACAGACGGTCAGGGGTGCGGCTTCGCGTTGTCGCTGCGCTCACAGGTATCGCTTCTCTCCATACGCCGTCTCACGAGTGCACCGCTGCCTGCGAGAGGGCGGACGGAGCGGACCTGTGGACCGCGTCGACGTCCGCGCCCGATCGCGCTCGGGCACACCTACGTCATCCATTCTGCGGTATGGACGTAAGGCGCGCGGCCGAGAACGTTCGCCACGGCGCGCTAGGCACGCTACCTGCTCATGTGCGCTGGGCCTACACCGACGGGAGTTTCCGCGGGGGCACGATCCCGCTTCGAAGCGGCCCCGCCCCCTGCTCCGGCCCGGACGGAACCCGGAGAGAACCGGCCCCGGACCCGCCCCGGGCCCCCGGGTGCGTCGTCCGACTCGTCGGTGCCGTCCGTGCCGCAACCACGCTAGAGGCGGTGCTCTCGGGGCACTATGACGGAGTGGCAGCCGCACGGACGGAGTTCAAGGGCGGGAGCCGGGGACGTGGTCCCGGCAGGTTCCGCGCGGTCGGCCGTGCCCTGCGCCTGCCGGTCACCTGGACCGTGCGCGGCATCCGCCGGGCGACGCACGCGCACGGCGCCGGCGAGTCCGGCCTGGGCAAGCTGATCGAGCTGCACGGGGTGAACGGCGCCGGCGACGTCATGATCACCGTCGCGCTCGCCTCCACCGTCTTCTTCTCCGTGCCGACGGACGAGGCGCGCGGCCGGGTCGCGCTCTACCTCGCCATCACCATGGCGCCGTTCACGCTCCTCGCGCCCGTCATCGGCCCGCTCCTGGACCGCGTCCCGCACGGCCGCCGCGCGGCCATGGCGACGGCGATGGGGGCGCGTGCGCTCCTCGCGCTGGTGCTCTCCGGCGCGGTGATCACCGGCAGCATCGAGATGTATCCGGCGGCGCTCGGTGTGCTGGTCGCCTCCAAGGCGTACGGCGTGGTCAGAAGCGCGGTGGTGCCGCGGCTGCTGCCGCCCGGGTTCTCCCTGGTGAAGGCCAACTCCCGGGTGACGCTGTGCGGGCTGCTCGCCACCGGCGTGGCCGCGCCGATCGGGGCGGGCCTCCAGCACTTCGGGCCGCGCTGGCCGCTGTACGGCGCGTTCGTGATCTTCGTCGCGGGGACCGTGCTGTCGTTCACGCTGCCGCGGAAGGTGGACTCGGCGCGGGGCGAGGACCGGGCGCTGCTCGCCGCGGACGAGCGGCATCTGCACGGGCCGCACCGCAGGTCCGGCAAGCGCCCCGGGCTGCGCACGGTGGGCCCGGCGGTCACCCACGCGCTGGCCGCCAACGCCGCCATCCGCTGCCTGACCGGCTTCCTGATCTTCTTCCTGGCGTTCCTGCTGCGCGTGCATCCGATGACGGGCCAGAGCGCGGCCGTGTCGCTCGGCATCGTGGGCGTCGCGGCCGGTGCGGGCAACGCGCTGGGCACGGCGGTCGGGGCGTGGCTGCGGTCCCGGGCCCCGGAGATCATCATCGTGACGGTCGTCGCGCTCGTGCTCGGCGCGGCGCTCACCGCCGCGGTGTTCTTCGGCGCGGTGCTGGTGGCGTGTCTGGCCGCGGTGGCCGGTTTCGCGCAGGCACTGGCCAAGCTGTCGCTGGACGCGCTGATCCAGCGGGACGTGCCCGAACACGTCCGCACGTCGGCGTTCGCACGATCGGAGACGCTGCTCCAGGTCGCCTGGGTGTTCGGCGGGGCGGTGGGCATCGCCATGCCGCTGAACGGCACGCTGGGCCTGTCGGTGGCCGCCGCGATCGTCGCCGCCGGATGGCTGACCACCGTACGGGGGTTGATCGGTTCGGCCCGGCACGGCGGCGCCCCGCGGGCCAGGGTGGCGTGACCACGCCACGCCGTACCCAGGTGGGGGGACGGCCGGAGGCGCAATATAGCCTTCGTCCATGACCACGTTGCCCCGCGGCGCAGCCGCCATCGGACACCGCGTTGTGCGACGCCGCCGTGCCGTCGCCGCCGCCGGTGCCGTATCCGCCGGACTGCTCCTGCTGTCCGCCTGTGACGAGCCGACCGCCCTGTCCACGATCACGGTCGGCAGTGACTCGGTCAGCTCCGAGGCCACCTGCGGAGGGAAGGACAAGGCCCTCTCCGACGACGAGATCAACAAGTGCCTGAAGGACGCGGACGCCAAGTCCATCAGCGTCGACCAGGACGAGACCGTCCGCTTCGGCGTCGACCCGGAGATCGCCGACGATCACTGGACGATCCTGATGAACGGCCAGCAGCTGGTCGAGGACAGCAAGAAGACCTACCGCACCATCCCGGGCAGCGTCTTCTTCAACGCCCAGTACGGCGCCCAGGGCAACTCGACGAACGTCGCCATCGCGGCCCGGGACGGCAAGGACGGCAGCCAGAAGATCACCGGCGTGTGGGTCTTCAAGCTGAAGAAGGACGACTGACCACGTCCTCCGTGCGCGTCCTCGTGGCCACCGCGGTCCCCGCCGAACGGGACGCGGTGGCTCAGGCGTTCCCCGAGCCGCCGAAGGGCACGCCCCGGCCCGGGGTGGTCCTCCACCGGGTCCCGGACGGGCCGGACCTGCTGGCGGCCGGTGTCGGCCCCGCCCTCGCCGCCGCCTCCACCGCCGCCGCCCTGACGGCCGCGGCCCTGGACGGCGCCCCGTACGGCCTGGTCGTCTCGGCCGGCATCGGCGGCGGCTTCGCTCCCGGCGCGCCCGTCGGCTCCCTCGTCGTCGCCGACGAGATCACCGCGGCCGACCTGGGCGCCGAGACCGCCGACGGCTTCCTGCCGGTGACCGACCTCGGCTTCGGCACCGTCACCCACCGCCCGCCCGCCGGGCTCGTCCGCCGGGTCGCCGCCGCGACCGGGGCCCGCCCCGGCACCGTCCTGACCGGCTCCACCGTCACCGGGACCGCCCACCGCGCCGCGCTGCTGCGCGCCCGCCACCCCCACGCCCTCGCCGAGGCCATGGAGGGCTTCGGCGTCGCCGAGGCCGCCGCCGCGCACGGGGTGCCCGTGCTGGAGCTGCGCGCGGTCTCCAACCCGGTCGGCCCGCGGGACCGCGCCGCGTGGCGGATCGGCGACGCGCTCGCGGCCCTGACGGAAGCCTTCGGGAAGCTCGCACCCGTCCTCACGAGTTGGAACCCCCATGACGACTGAGCCCCTGCAGATCGCGTACTCGCCCTGCCCGAACGACACGTTCGTCTTCGACGCCCTGGCCCACGGCCGGGTCCCCGGCGCCCCCGCCCTCGACGTGACGTTCGCCGACATCGACATCACCAACGGCATGGCCGAGCGCGGCGAGTCCGACGTGCTGAAGGTGTCGTACGCGGTACTGCCGTACGTCCTCGGCGAGTACGCCCTGCTGCCCTGCGGCGGCGCACTGGGCCGGGGCTGCGGGCCGCTGGTGCTGACCCGGGAGGCGGACGCGGACCTGCGCGGCCGTACCGTCGCCGTGCCGAGCGAGACGTCGACCGCGTACCTGCTCTTCCGCCTCTGGGCGGCGGACACCGTGCCCGGCGGGGTCGGCGAGATCGTCGTCATGCCGTTCCACGAGATCATGCCGGCCGTGCGGGACGGGAAGGTCGACGCCGGTCTCGTGATCCACGAGGCCCGCTTCACGTACCAGAACTACGGTCTGCACAAGCTCGCCGACATGGGTGAGCACTGGGAGCACACCACCGGGCTGCCGATCCCGCTCGGCGCGATCATCGCCAAGCGGTCGCTGGGCGCCGGAACGCTGACGCGGCTCGCCGAGTCCGTGCGCGCCTCGGTCCGCGCGGCCTGGGACGACCCCGAGGCGTCCCGCCCGTACGTGATGGAGCACGCCCAGGAGATGGACCCGGCCGTCGCCGACCAGCACATCGGGCTGTACGTCAACGAGTTCACGGCCGACCTCGGCGAGGACGGCTACGCGGCGATCCGGGGCCTGCTCACCCGCGCCGCGGCCGAGGGACTGGTGCCGGCCCTCGGCCCGGGCGCGCTGGACTTCCCGTAGGGCGGGTCAGACGTCGAGCTGGTCGGCGACGGCGCGGAGCAGCCCGGCGATCTTCTTGCCGGCGGTCTTCTCGGGGTAGCGGCCCCGCTCCAGCATCGGGGTGATGTTCTCGAGCAGGGTCGTCAGGTCCTGGACGATGGAGGCGAGTTCGTCGGGCTTCTTGCGCTGCGCGGCCGCGACCGAGGGGGCCGGCTCCAGCAGCGTCAGGGACAGGGCCTGGTCGCCGCGCTGTCCGGCGACGACACCGAACTCGACGCGCTGTCCGGGCTTCAGCGTCTCGACTCCGGCGGGGAGGACCGAGGAGTGGACGAAGACGTCGCCGCCGTCGTCACGGGAGAGGAAGCCGAAGCCCTTCTCGTTGTTGAACCACTTGACCTTGCCGGTGGGCACGTCTGTCCTCGTCCTCGTACTCGTCGGAAAACTGCTCTTGATAGCACTCGGGCGGGTCGTGGGACCCGCCGGTACCCAGGCTAATCGTCTTCAGGCCGGTGACAAGACGTCCCCCGGCTGTTCCTTCGGGCTGGGAACTACCCTGGTCGAGTGCGTGAACAAACCCAAACGAATTCCGCCGCGCCCGGTGACCGACTGATCCGCGCCGGTGCGATCGTCTTCTTCGTCGGCGCCGTGGCCACACTGGTCACGGTGGCCCCGCTGTTTCTGGGGACGACGCCCTTTCCCACCTACATGTTCGGGCTGAGCATGCTCATGGGAGTGGGGTTCCTGGTCGCCGGCGCGGGGGTGCTCCGGTCGATCGCCGCGGGGCGGCGTCAGGCGCGTGCGGCGGCGAGCCCTTCGCGGTAGCCGGCGAGCCATTCCGGGAATTCCGTCAGGTCGGCGAGGACCACGTCGGCACCGGCCGCGCGCAGTTCCTCGGCGCTGCACGGTCCGCTGGCCACGGCGACGGAGAGGGCGTCCGCGGTGCGTGCGCCGCGGACGTCGCCGAGGTGGTCGCCGACGTACACGTCCGCGCCGTGCTCGCGCAGGGCCACGGCCTTCTGCTCGGCCCACAGGTCGCCGATCACCGCGTCGGGTTCTATGCCGAGGTGCTCCAGGTGCAGCTTGGCGCTGGGCTCGTACTTGGCGGTGACGACGATCGCCCGCCCGCCGGCCGCCCGCACCGCCTCGACCGCCTCCCGGGCGCCGGGCAGCGCGGTCGTGGCGTCGACGGCGTACGTCGGGTACAGCTCGCGGTACAGGGCGGCGGTGGCCGCGATCTCGTCGGCGGGGAACCAGTTCGCCAGCTCCTCCACGAGCGGCGGCCCCAGCCGGGTGACGGCCAGGTCGGCGTCGACGTACGTCCCCGTCCGCTCGGACAGCGCCAGGTAGCAGGCCCGGATGCCGGGCCGGGAGTCGATCAGCGTCATGTCGAGGTCGAAGCCGACGGTGGGCGCGGAGGCGGGGCGGATCGTGGAGGCCATGCCGCCATTGTGCCGGTCCCGGGCACAGCCACCCCACCCGGTCACGGGCACGCGCACGGGTGAGCGCAACGGCACCGGCCCTACAACGCTCGTGATCAATACACCTAGTCCCGGTCCCGGGCACAGCCACCCCACCCAGTTGCGGGCAGTCGTGCCGCTGGGGCGGCACGGGTGGGCGCAACGGCACCCCGCGACGCCGGGCCCCGCACCCACCCCGACGCCAGGCCCGTCGACGGGCACCTGACCGACCGACCCCACCCGGTCGCGGGCACGCGCACGGGTGGGCGCAACGGCACCCCCCGTGGCCCCGGGTCCGTCGCCGGGCGGCGTCAGGACCCGGGCCGGCGGGAGCGCCAGAGGAGGTACAGGGCCGTGGCGACGGCCGCCGAGCGCAGGACCCACGGCCAGGTCTCGGCGACGGCCTCGTTCATGTGGCCCTCGGCGACCGGGTCGCCCCAGCGGCCGTCCGCGCGGCCCCAGAGCCAGACGACGCCGGCCGCCAGGACGGTGCCGGGCAGGCCCAGTACCGCCCACTTCGCCTGGGCGGGGGTGAGGCGGCGGGAGAGGTAGGCGATCAGCCAGCCCAGGCCGAGCGGGACGAGGCTGCCGAGCACGGCGCCGGCGATGAGCAGGGCGGCCGCGATCAGCAGGAGGGGGTTGTTCCAGCCGCCCTCCGGCCACAGGCGGCGGCGCGGGGCGCGAGCCGGGCGGGCCTTGCCGGGCTTCCCGGGTTTCCCGGGCTTCGCGGCAGGCGGATCCGCCGCCTCCTCCGCCTCGGCCTCCACCGGCGTCTTCCGGCCGGTCCCGCCCTTGCCGTCCTTCTCCCGCGGCGGCGGCCTGAGCAGGTCCGGGATCTCCACTCCCCCGACGAACCCCGGCACGCTGTCGCCGCCGCCCCCGAACGGCCCGTCGTCCACCCTCCACCAGTCCGGCTGCACCGCGCTGTCCCCCAGCTCCCGCGCGCTCGCCAGGTGCGGCGGGGAGGCGGCGGGCTCGGGTGCGGACGCCGCGGCGGGGCGGGGACGGGGCACGGCCCGCCGCAGGCCCTTGCGCTTCTCCCGGCTCTCCGGCTCGCCGTCCCGCTGCTCGGGCACGGCGGCGGACGCCTCCCGGGACGCCCCGCCGGACCCGCCGGTGCCCGCCGCGTCGACGACGTCGTCGGGGCTGCCGATCCGGTCCAGGATGCGGCGGACGGCGGCCGGGCTGTCGACGGTCGTCCTCGCGCGGCGCCGGTCGATCTCGTTGCGCAGCTCGGAGACCAGCCGCATGCGCGTGGCCGACGGCAGCTGACGCTGCTGCGCCACGTCGCCGACGCGGCTCAGATACTCGTAGACGACCTGGTCGCTCTCGATGCCCACGAACCCCTCCGGGGCGGCTGAGTGGTGATACCCCGTCGGACGACGGTACCGAATGTTCCCGGGCGCGGTGGACGCCCCGCGCGGCGGACCGCACCGTGCACGCGCGGCTCCGCCGTCCCACCCACCCGCTAACGTTGGCCGGATGAGCACCGAGGAGAAGTCCGCGGCACCCCGGTCCCTCGCGGAAGCGCTCCGCGCGAGGGACGACGTCTCCCTGGCCGCCCTCCTGCGCAGCCGTCCCGACCTCATCACTCCCGTGCCCACCGACCTGACCCAGCTCGCCACCCGGGCCGGCACCCGGGCCTCGGTGGTGCGGGCGCTGGAGCGCCTGGACCGGTTCACGCTGCAGACGGCGGAGGCGCTGGCCGTGGCGGCGGACCCGGCGGCCTACGGCGAGCTGCTCGGTCTCATGGCCGGTGACGACGGCGATCCGGCCGTCGCCGGCGCCCTGCCGCGGGCCCTCGCCCTGCTGCGCGAACAGGCCCTGGTGTGGGGCGGTGACGACCGGCTGCGGCTGGTGCGCACGGCCCGCGAGCTGCTCGCGCCCTCCCCGCAGCATCCGTCCCCGACGGGCCTGGGGCCCACCGTGCGGGAGGCCGCGGCGGGGATGTCGCCCGGCCGCGTCCAGGAGATCCTGACCGCCCTCGGTCTGCCCTCGACCCACGACTCGGTCACCGCGCTGGCCGAACTCAGCGCCCTGTTCACCGACCGGGAGCGGATGGCGACCCTGCTGGCCGAGCTGCCGGCGGGCTCCGTCGAGGTGCTGGACCGGCTGGTCTGGGGTCCGCCCTACGGTCAGGTCACCCACGATCCCGCGCCCCATCTGCGCCGGCTGCTGGACAGCGGCCTGCTGCTGCCGACCGCGCCCGGCACGGTCGTCCTGCCCCGAGAGGTCGCCCTGCATCTGCGCGCCGGCCGGGCGCACCGTGCGTGCGAGCCGGTGCCGCCGCCGGTGGAGGCGGCGGCCGCGCACCGTCCACAGGTTGTGGACGCCACCGCGGCCGGCCAGGCCCTCGCGGCGCTGGCGACCGTCGAGGAGCTGCTGAAGGACTGGCACGAGGGCGGGCCGGCGGTGCTGCGGGCCGGCGGGCTGAGCGTGCGCGACCTCAAGCGGACCGCCGTCGCGCTGGACGTGCCCGAGCCGGTCGCCGCGTTCTGGGCCGAGCTGGCCTACGCGGCCGGGCTGCTGGCCTCCGACGGCGAGGCGGACGAGCGGTACGCGGCGACCCCGGCGTACGACGACTGGCGCGAGCTGCCCGCCGCCGAGCGCTGGGCGCTGCTCGCGCAGGCGTGGCTGACGGCCACCCGCACGCCGGGGCTGGTCGGCGGGCGGGACGCGAAGGACCGCACGCTGTCGGCGCTCGGCCCGAACCTGGACCGGTCGGCCGCGCCCGAGGTACGGCACCGGGTGCTGGCCCTGCTGGCCGGGCTGCCGGAGGGTTCCGCGCCGGCCGGGGAGTCGGTGCTGGCCAGGCTGCGCTGGGAGCGTCCGCTGCGCGGGCCGCGGCGCGACGGGCGGGACGGCGAGGAGGACGACCTGCGCACCCGGCTGGCCCGCTGGACGCTGTCCGAGGCGGAGCTGCTGGGCGTCACCGGGCGTGGCGCGCTGGCGGCGCCGGGGCGGGCGCTGATCGGGGCGCCCGAGCCGCCCCGCCCGGCCCAGGCGCCCCAGGAGCCCGGAGGGCCGGGTGCCAAGCTTCCCGTCCACCACCGCGCGCCCGCCGCGCTCGCGCCGCCGAGTGCCACCGAGCGGGCCGCCGCGACGGCGACGGCCGCCCGGCTGCTCGCGCCCCTGCTGCCCGAGCCGCTGGACCACGTGCTGCTGCAGGCCGACCTGACGGCGGTGGCCCCGGGACCGCTGGAGCGTCCGCTGGCGGACATGCTGGGGGTGCTCGCGGACGTGGAGTCGAGGGGCGGGGCGACGGTGTACCGGTTCACGCCGGGTTCGGTGCGCCGCGCGCTGGACGCCGGCCGGACCGCCGCCGACCTGCACGCCTTCCTCGCCCGGCACTCCCGTACGGCGGTGCCGCAGCCGCTCACGTACCTGATCGACGACGTGGCCCGCCGGCACGGGCAGCTGCGGGTCGGGGCCGCCTCGGCGTACGTGCGGTGCGACGACGACGCGACGCTGGACGAGATCCTCGCCGACAAGCGGGCCGCGGGCCTCGGCCTGCGCCGCCTCGCGCCGACCGTGCTGGCGGCGCAGGCCGACCCGGCGGCGCTGCTGGAGGGGCTGCGCGCGATGGGGTTCGCGCCGGCCGCCGAGTCGGCCGGGGGCGATGTGCTCGTCGCCCGCGCCGACGCCCACCGCACGCCGCCGCGTTCGGCGCCGGAGCCGGTCCCGGACGGCCCGCCGGTGCCCGACGACACGCTGCTTGCGGCCGCGATCCGCGCCGTCCGGGCCGGTGACGCGGCGTCCACGGCCCCGCGCAAGCCGGGCCCGGGCGGCGGCGAGAGCACGCCGGCCGCGAACGGCGAGCTGCCCCGCACGGGCGCGGCCGAGACCCTGGCCACGGTGCAGGCGGCCGTGCTGACCGGCGGGGCGCTGTGGATCGGCTACGTGAACGCCGAGGGCGCCGCCAGCCAGCGCGTCATCGCCCCGATCCGGGTGGAGGGCGGTTTCGTCACGGCGTACGACCACACGGCGGACGAGGTGCGCACGTATCCGCTGCACCGGATCACGGGCGTGGCGGAGCTCGCCGACGACGCGACCTGACGTCTTCCGCTCGGCGTCCCGGCACACCGGTTCCGTTCCTGTGCGCACTTTCGGGCGTACGGGCCGGTTCATGCACGCCACGCCGGGGTTTTCCCACCTGCGGGGGAGCTTTCTCCGTGTTCCGCATCGGTCCTCGGGGGCGTGGGCAGCCACCGGGTGTCCCACCGCCGAACCGAAAGGAAGATCCCGATGCGTGCCGTTCGTCGTGTCGTCACCGTCCTGGTCTCCGCCGGCGCGCCGCTCACCGCGCCGGG
Organism: Streptomyces sp. NPDC048185; assembly: GCF_043202495.1. NCBI lineage: Bacteria > Bacillati > Actinomycetota > Actinomycetes > Kitasatosporales > Streptomycetaceae > Streptomyces > Streptomyces sp. NPDC048185. The sequence goes on along the minus strand of NZ_JBIDAN010000006.1, from coordinate 159,179 downwards.
CGCCGAGGCCACCGCGGCCGGCATCGATCCGGGTGGAGGCCTCACCCTCTGACCCGTCCGTCCCGCATCCGCGTCGTGAGCGGGCCGGCCCCAGTCCTCTCCCTGGGTCCGGCCCGCTCCCGCTTCCTCCCTCCCCGTGCACTCCGAAAGGCCGGACCGCCCCATGTACCCGAAGCTCTCCGACTCCGCCCGCTCCGCCGTCGCCGTCTCCGTCGCCGCCCTGATCACGGCGGCCGCCCTGTTCGGCTCGCTCGCCCCCAAGGCCGGCGCGCTGCCGCTCCCGCTGCCGGTGGCGGGCGCCGCGCCGCCGGTCAGCGGGACAGCCGCCGCGCAGGGGCCGCCGGTCGGCAACCTCACGCCGCGGTAGCGGGCACCGGCGGGCCCCGATCAGGCACACTGGACGATCGGCCGTGCCGTCGTCCGGCCGTACGCACGCGAAAGGGTGCCGCCCGTGAATGGTCCGCTCATCGTCCAGTCCGACAAGACCCTGCTCCTGGAGGTCGACCACGAGCAGGCCGACGACTGCCGCCGTGCCATCGCGCCCTTCGCCGAACTGGAGCGGGCGCCGGAGCACATCCACACCTACCGGGTGACCCCGCTGGGCCTGTGGAACGCGCGGGCCGCCGGCCACGACGCCGAGCAGGTCGTGGACGCCCTCGTGCAGTACAGCCGCTACCCGGTGCCGCACGCGCTGCTCGTCGACATCGCCGAGACGATGGACCGCTACGGCCGCCTCACCCTCTCCAAGCACCCCGCGCACGGACTGGTCCTGACGACCACCGACCGGCCGGTCCTCGAGGAGGTCCTGAAGTCGAAGCGGATCGCCCCGCTGGTCGGCGCACGGATCGACGCCGACACGGTGGCCGTGCACCCCTCCGAGCGCGGGCAGATCAAGCAGACGCTGCTGAAGCTGGGCTGGCCCGCCGAGGACCTCGCCGGGTACGTCGACGGCGAGGCGCACCCGATCGAGCTGGCCGAGGACGGGTGGGCGCTGCGCCCGTACCAGAAGCAGGCCGTGGAGAACTTCTGGCACGGCGGCAGCGGTGTCGTCGTCCTGCCCTGCGGCGCGGGCAAGACGCTGGTCGGCGCCGGGTCGATGGCGCAGGCCAAGTCGACCACGCTGATCCTCGTCACCAACACCGTCTCGGCCCGGCAGTGGAAGCACGAGCTGGTGAAGCGGACCTCGCTGACCGAGGACGAGATCGGCGAGTACAGCGGGACGAAGAAGGAGATCCGGCCCGTCACCATCGCCACGTACCAGGTGCTGACGACCCGCCGCAAGGGCGTCTACCCGCACCTGGAGCTGTTCGACTCCCGGGACTGGGGGCTGATCGTCTACGACGAGGTGCACCTGCTGCCGGCGCCGGTCTTCAAGTTCACCGCCGACCTCCAGGCGCGGCGCCGGCTCGGGCTCACCGCGACGCTGGTCCGCGAGGACGGCCGCGAGTCGGACGTGTTCTCGCTCATCGGTCCCAAGCGCTTCGACGCGCCGTGGAAGGAGATCGAGGCGCAGGGTTACATCGCGCCCGCCGACTGCGTCGAGGTCCGGGTCAACCTCACCGACTCCGAGCGGCTCGCGTACGCCACCGCCGAGACGGAGGAGAAGTACCGCTTCTGCGCGACGACCGCGACCAAGCGGAAGGTGACGGAGGCGATCGTGCGCCGCTTCGCCGGGCAGCAGATCCTCGTCATCGGCCAGTACATCGACCAGCTCGACGAACTGGGCGAGCACCTGGGCGCGCCGGTCATCAAGGGCGAGACGTCCAACGCCCAGCGGGAGAAGCTCTTCGAGTCCTTCCGGCAGGGCGAGATCAGCGTCCTCGTGGTGTCGAAGGTCGCGAACTTCTCCATCGACCTGCCGGAGGCGACGGTCGCGATCCAGGTGTCCGGCACCTTCGGTTCGCGGCAGGAGGAGGCCCAGCGCCTGGGCCGGGTGCTGCGCCCGAAGGCCGACGGGCACCAGGCGCACTTCTACTCGGTCGTCGCCCGTGACACGCTCGACCAGGACTTCGCGGCCCACCGCCAGCGCTTCCTGGCGGAACAGGGCTACGCCTACCGGATCATGGACGCGGACGAGCTGCTGGCGGAGGGCTGAGGCGTCACCGGCGGCGGACGCCGGCCTCCTCGCCGTACTCGCCGAGGACGACCACGTCGAAGGCGGCGCCCGCGAACACCCTGACGGCGCGCAGGGCGTCACCGAGCCGGTGCCGGTGGCTGCCGGCCACGGGCGTGGCGCCGTGCGGGCGGCCCGGTGCCGGGGCGGGGGAGATGGTTGCTGCGCTCATGTCTCCATGGTGCGATTGTGGACATACCACTGTCATCGGTCTCCGGACCGACCCCGCGCCGTCGTCCGGTACGACCATGGGGGGAGCGCACCACCGCTGCGGAGGACGCGATCCCCTAGGGGCCGGGGAAAACCGTTGGCCCGCGCCGCACCCCGTCGCCTAGAATCTCCGCTCTTGCCCGCCTCCCCCCACGGAGTGCCGCCGTCCGGACGGAAACCGGTCGGCCCACCGCGCAGCCCGCGCCCACCGAACCGCAGGTCATCCGGAGGCACCCCCTTGTCCACGCCCGTCCACGACGACCCCCTGTCCCGCGAGCGCACCCACCTGGCAGCGTCCCGTTCCGCGCTGCGGGCCATGCGGGAGGACGTCGAGTCGCTCGACATCACCGACGTCACCGCGAACTGGGTCAACGCCGCGGTGCTGGAAGCCCAGATCGAGGACCGCATCAAGGCGCTCGCCGACCTCAGCGACACCCCGCTGTTCTTCGGTCGGCTCGACTACCTGCACGCCCCCGGGGCGGAGCGTGCCGAGGGCGCCGAAGGGGAGCGCTTCTACATCGGGCGCCGTCATGTGCACGACGCGGACGGCGACCCGATGGTGATCGACTGGCGGGCGCCGGTCTCGCAGCCGTTCTACCGGGCGTCGAAGAAGGACCCGCTGGACGTCGGGCTGCGCCGCCGCTTCGGGTACACCGGCGGCGAGCTCACGGCGTACGAGGACGAGCACCTGTCCGACCCGGCCGAGGCGGCGACGACCAGCAAGCTGCTCCAGCAGGAGATCGAGCGGCCCCGCGTCGGCCCGATGCGCGACATCGTGGCGACCATCCAGCCCGAGCAGGACGAGATCGTGCGCGCCGGACTCGCCGGATCGGTCTGCGTGCAGGGCGGTCCCGGCACCGGCAAGACCGCCGTGGGCCTGCACCGCGTCGCCTACCTCCTCTACGCCCACCGCGAGCGGCTCGCCCGCACCGGCACGCTCGTCATCGGGCCGAACAAGTCCTTCCTGCACTACATCGAGCAGGTCCTGCCCGCCCTGGGCGAGCTGACGGTGCGTCAGGCCACCGTCGACGACCTGGTCGCGCACGTCGAGGTGCGGGGCGCGGACGACGCCGGCACGGCGGTGATCAAGGGTGACGCGCGGATGGCGGAGGTGCTGCGCAGGGCCCTGTACTCGCACGTCACGCTGCCCACCGAGGGAGTCGTGGTCGTGCGCGGCTCGCGCCGCTGGCGGGTGGCGGCGTACGAACTGGAGGAGATCGTCCGCGAGTTGCTCGCCCGCGACATCCGCTACGGTGCCGCCCGCGAGGCCCTGCCGCAGCGGGTCGCGCACGCGGTGCTGGTGCAGATGGAGCGGGCCGGCGAGGCGCCGGACGACCGGGTGCAGAACGCGGTGGCGCGCAACGCCGCGGTGAAGGCGGCGGTGAAGGCGATCTGGCCGCAGGTCGACCCGGCGAGGCTGGTGCTGCGCCTGCTGACCGACGCGGACTTCCTCGCCGAGCACGCCGAGGGCGTCCTCACCGCCGACGAGCAGAAGACGATCCTGTGGGTGAAGCCGGCCCGCTCGGTGAAGTCCGCCAGGTGGGCACCCGCGGACGCCGTGCTGATCGACGAGGCGGCCGACCTGGTCGAGCGCACGCACTCCCTCGGGCACGTGGTCCTCGACGAGGCGCAGGACCTGTCCCCCATGCAGTACCGCGCGGTGGGCCGGCGCTGCACCACCGGCTCGGCGACCGTCCTCGGCGACCTGGCGCAGGGCACCACGCCCTGGGCGACGCGGAGCTGGGAGGAGGCGCTGGCCCACCTGGGCAAGGGCGAGGCGGTGATCGAGGAGCTGACGGCCGGTTTCCGCGTGCCGACGGACGTCATCACGTACGCGTCGCGGCTGCTGCCGTCCATCGCGCCGGGTCTGACGCCGGTGGCGTCGATCCGTGAGAACCCGGGCTTCTTCGAGACCCGTGAGATCCGTGCGGCCGCGGAGGGAACGGCCGACGTGGTGGCGGCGTGCCGCGAGCTGCTGTCCCGGGAGGGCTCGGTCGGCCTGATTGCCGCCGACGCGCGCGTGCCGGAGCTGGCGGACGCGCTCACCGCCGCCGGGATCGGCCACCTCGGCCCGGGCGAGGAGACGACGCGGGACACGCGTCTGACCCTGGTCCCGGCGTCACTGGCCAAGGGCCTGGAGTACGACTACGTGGTCCTGGACGAGCCCCAGGCCGTGGTCGACGGCGAGCCCGACGAACGCACGGGCCTGCGCCGCCTGTACGTCTGCCTGACCCGAGCGGTCTCGGGCCTCCTGCTGACCCACGCGACAACGCTGCCGCCGCAGCTGACGCGGTAGCCGTTTCCCGAGCCGCGGACAGCCACCGAACGTCACCGGCCGTACCTGCCGGCAGCCACCGCCGGACGTCACCGGCCGCAGCCGCGGGCAGCCACCGCCGGACGTCACCAGCCGTAGCCGCGGGCAGCCACCGCCGGACGTCGCCGGTCGTAGCTGCGGGCAGTCGTGCCGCTGGGGCGGCACGGGTGGGCGCAGCGGCACCCCGGCAGCGCCGGGCTCCACGACCCACCACCGGCCCGCACCGGCGCGGGGCAACTGTGAACGCGACCTGCGTCACCGCTGAGGGCTGGGTGACGTGACCCGGCACTGGCCGGGTGCCGCCGCGCCCACCCGTGCCGCCCCAGGCGGCACGACTGCCCGCGGCTGGGTGGGCCACGTGGCTATCCGCCCAGGACCCGTCGCCATTCCGCGACCGCGGTCGCCGAGACCGGGCCGTCCCACCCGGAGGGCCTCGCCGCGCCGCCGATGTGGAAACCGTCGACCCCCGCGTCCAGCAGCGTCGGTACGTGTTCCAGCCGGAGCCCGCCGCCCACCAAGAGCTGCTGCCCGTACCCCGGCTCTCCCCGCCGCCGCGCCTCGGCGAGCAGCGTGGGGAGGCCCTCACCGACGCCCCCCGCCGATCCGGCCGTCAGATAGGTGTCCAGGCCGGGGAAGTCGGCCAGCTGCTTGCGCACCGCGTCCCGGTCGGCGGCCCGGTCGATGGCCCGGTGGAACGTCCACCGGCACCCCTCCAGCGCCCCGGCGACCCGTTCCACCGCCCGCAGGTCCACGTCACCGTCAGCGTCGAGGAACCCGAGCACGAACTGGTCCGCCCCGGCCCCCCGCATCTCCCCGGCGATCCCCGCCAGCCGGCCGACGTCCCCGGCGGCGAACCCGTCCGCGAGCCGCAGCATCACCCGCAGGTCGATGTCGACGGCGGCGCGGATCGCGGCGACGGTCCGGGCCGACGGGGTGAGTCCGTCGGCCGCCATGTCGGTGACCAGTTCGAGGCGATCCGCGCCTCCGGCCTGGGCGGCGACCGCGTCCTCGACGTCGAGGGCGATCACCTCCAGGACTGCACGCTTGCTCATGGGACCCCATTCGTCGGGCTTCGTCGGGCTTGCTCGGCTGTCCGGACCGCTACAGGTCTAGTCCAATCCAAGACTACGCCCCGAGGGCCCCCACGGGGTCCCCCCGTCGCGGGTCCGCCGCGGACCCGCCGCGGCCCCGCCGCCGCTCAGCCGCCGAAGATGTTCAGCTCCGCCGCCTCGACCCCGGCCAGCTCGTACCCGGCCCCGGCGTCCACCGGCCGCCCCGCGTACAGCCGCACCAGCGTCGCCGCGTCCCCGATGAACCGCCCCGGCGGCCGCTCACCGCTCACCTCCCCCAGCTTCAGCGGCTCGTCCACGTCGTCGAGGTCGGCGTGCAGCGGGACGTGGCCGAGGTCGCGCGTGACCGTGGTGAGCAGAGTGAGCGCGTCCGGCAGCCCGCGCCCCGCGTACGCCCCCGGCTCGCCGAAGGCCACCCGCACATCACCGGCGTGCACCCACTCGCCCAGCGCGACCCGGTCCAGGACACCACCCGCACGGCCGATGACCGGCCCGGCCTCGGTCATGCCGCGTTCCAGCTCGTCGACGATCCGGGAGTTCGCCCAGTCGGCGCGCTCGGCGATGTCCCGGTCGTTGGACGCGGGCGAGAAGACGCCCTTCTCGAAGCGGTTCTCCACCACCCGCATCAGCGCGGACGAGCAGTGCGCCAGCACGTCCCGCACGGTCCAGCCCGGACACGCCACCACCGGCAGCGCGAAGTCACCGTCCGTCCGGGACCGCAGCAGCGGCACCAGGTCGTCCCGTTCGAGGGTCAGCAGCCGCCCGGGCAGCTCGGGGTCGCGTACGTCGTGCACATCAGCAGGAGTCGTCATGGGCTCCACGCTAGGGCCTGGGGCGCCCGGCGGGCCGGTCGCGGGAGAATGAGGGCATGGCCGATCCCGACGCCCTCCGCGCCCGCTTCGCCCGCGCCCTGAACGGAGCCCGGGGCTCCGGCACCGGGCCGGACCCGGCGCCGTACGCCGACAACCTGCTCGCCCGCTGGCAGGAGCCGCAGCGGCGCTACCACACGCTCGCCCACCTCACCGCGGTCCTCGACCGCGTCGACGAGCTGGAGCGGTACGCGGACGACCCGGACGCCGTACGGCTGGCAGCCTGGTTCCACGACGCCGTGTACCTGCCCGAGCGGTCCGAGAACGAGGAGCGGTCGGCGCGGCTGGCCGAGCGCGCCCTGCCCGAGGCCGGCGTGCCGGCGGAGAGGACCGCGGAGGTGGCCCGGCTGGTGCGGCTCACCGTCTCGCACGACCCCGCCGACGACGACCGCGACGGACAGGTGCTGTGCGACGCCGACCTGGCGGTCCTCGCCTCGCCCCCGTCGGCGTACGCCGCCTACACGGCCGCCGTCCGCGCGGAGTACCACTTCGTGCCGAACGACGCCTTCCGCGGGGGACGCGCCGCGATCCTGCGGCAACTGCTCGGCCTGCCAAGGCTGTTCCGCACGCCGTACGGGCGGCGGGAGTGGGAGGCGACCGCTCGCCACAACCTCACCGGCGAGCTGGAAATGCTGTCGCCCGGGGACAGCCCGGCACCGTAGCCTGCCCGGCATGCGGACCATGGGCGGGGACCAGGTGGAAGAGGCCATGGCGGGCGCGGCGGCGCTGCTGCGCACCGTGACGGACCGGGACTGGGAGGGGGCGCGGGCCGGGCGGCTGGAGTGGAGCTGCCGGGAGACGGCGGAGCACGTCGCCTCGGACCTCATCGCGTACGCCGGGCAGCTCGCGGGCCGCGCGACCGACGCCTACGTGCCCTTCGAGATCACCCTCGACGACGGCACGGACAACGAGGGCGTCGTGCAGGTCATCGAGACGACGGGTGCGCTGCTGGCCGCCACCGTCCGCACCACCCCGCGCGAGGTCCGCGCCTTCCACCCGTACCCGTTCCGCGGCGCGGACCGCGAGGGCTTCGCCGCGATGGGGATCACCGAGGTGCTGGTGCACACGCACGACATCGCCGAGGGCCTGGGCCTGCGGTACGAGCCGCCCGCCGGGCTGTGCGAGGATGTGCTGACCCGGATCTTCCCGCACGTGACTCCCGGCCCCGACCACTGGCGCACCCTCCTGTGGGCCACCGGCCGCGGCGAACTGCCCGGACGCGCCCCGCTCACCGAGTGGCGCTGGAACAACAACCTCGTGGTCCCCGCCGGGCGCCTCACCCTCCAGGGCGTCACGCCCGCCGCCGCCACCGACCTGGCCGCGGGCGGCGACGGCGGGTTCCTGTGGGTCGACGGCGGGCCGTACCAGGGCACGCGGGACGCCGCCGGGATGCTGCTGAAGGCGTACGAGGCGGGCGTGCACCGGCCGGAGTGGGGCGTGTTCACGCTCGTGCGCACGGAGGACGGGCGGGCCGTCGGCGGCATGGGCTTCCACGGCGCGCCCGACGAGGACGGCCGGGTGGAGATCGGCTACGACCTCGCCGAGGCGGCCCGGGGCCACGGGTACGCCACCGAGGGGCTGCGCGCGCTGTCCGCCTGGGCGTTGGGGCGCGACGAGGTGACGTCCGTCTTCGCGACGACGGAGCCCGGCAACCTGCCGTCCCAGGCCGTCATCGCGCGGGCCGGTTTCACTCGGGTCGCGGGGGACGACGAGGGACAGTTCGCCTACGAGCTGCGGGCCCCGCGCCCCTGACCGGCGCCCTTGCGCCGCCGCAGCCCCGCCGCGTGCAGCAGCCGCACCACCTCGCGGCTGCTGACCTCCAGGGCGCCGGCGGACACGGCGTCCGCGTAGCGGTGGGCGGGGAGGTCGTAGTGGTCGCGCTCGAAGGCGCGGCGCGGGACGCCCAGGGTCTCGGCGAACGCGTGCAGTTCGGCGTAGGAGACGTCGCTGACGAGGTGCGACCACATCCGGCCGTGGCCCGGCCAGGTCGGCGGGTCGATGTAAACGGTCACCGGGGCGTCCTCACGACGACTGCGTGCCGCCCGTGGCGGCGCCCAGCGAGCCGACCGCCGCGACCTTCACCCCGGCCTTGCCGCACACCCAGTGCGGGTCCGGGCCGAGTTCCGGTTCGACGTCCAGGGCGTGCGGGTCGCCCGAGCCGCACACCGGGCACAGCGGCCAGCGTCCGTACCGCTCCAGCAGGGCGTCCTGGACGTCCTGCGCGACCAGTCCGGCCACGAACGGGGCGCCCTCGGGCCACTGCTCGACCCACCAGCGCCGCTGGACGACGGACTCCTCGACGAGCGACACGACGTCCGCCTCGGCCACCTGGCCCGCCACCAGGTCGGCGAGCACGAGGGCGCGTGCGGCGTGCAGGGCCTGCTCCAGGGGGCTGATGGGGTCCATGCCCCCCATTGTGCGCACTCTTGACCCGCGGACCGAAACGAAAATATCTTTCATGAGTGACCGATGACGTGAAGGAAACTTTCGCGAGTGCGTCCGGGGGCCGTCGCGCCCCGGGAGGCGGGAGCGCGCCGCCCGCGCCCGCCGCCCTCGCGGCCAAGGTGCGCACGCTGGCGCCGTCGATGACGCGCTCCATGCAGCGGGTCGCCGAGGCCGTCGCGGGCGACCCGGCCGGCTGCGCGGCCCTCACGGTCACCGGCCTCGCCGAGCTCACCGGCACCAGCGAGGCCACCGTCGTGCGCACCGCCCGCCTGCTCGGTTACCCCGGCTACCGCGATCTGCGCCTCGCGCTCGCCGGGCTCGCCGCGCAGCAGCAGTCGGGGCGCGCACCCGCCATCACGACGGACATCGCGGTCGACGACCCGATCGGCGACGTCGTCGCCAAGCTGGCCTACGACGAGCAGCAGACCCTCGCCGACACCGCCGCCGGACTGGACACCGTCCAGCTCGGCGCGGCCGTCGCCGCCCTGGCGGCCGCCCGCCGCACCGATGTGTACGGCATCGGCGCGTCCGGCCTCGTCGCCCAGGATCTCACCCAGAAACTCCTGCGCATAGGGCTGATAGCCCATGCCCCGAGCGACCCGCACCTGGCCGTCACCAACGCGGTGCAGCTGCGCGCCGGGGACGTCGCCCTCGCCATCACGCACTCCGGGTCGACCGGGGACGTCATCGAGCCGCTGCGGGCCGCCTTCGAGCGCGGGGCGACGACCGTCGCGATCACCGGCCGCCCCGACAGTCCCGTCACGCAGTACGCCGACCATGTGCTGACCACGTCCACGGCGCGGGAGAGCGAGCTGCGGCCGGCGGCGATGTCCTCGCGGACCAGTCAGCTGCTGGTGGTGGACTGCCTGTTCGTGGGGGTGGCGCAGCGGACGTACGAGTCGGCGGCGCCGGCGCTGGCGGCTTCTTACGAGGCGTTGGCCCATCGGCACGGGTCGCGCGGCAGACCGTAGCGCTTGATCTTCGCGGGTGGCCGCGGGTCCTTCGTGGTTGATCGCGCAGTTCCCCGCGCCCCCAGGCATGTACAGGCATCGCAAGTGGAAAAGGGCCGCATCCTCATGACCTCCACCCCCCATCACCCCGACCTCCGCTCCCAGTTGGAGACGATGACCACCGAGGCGTTCCGGCCGGAGCTGGCCGAGATCGACCGGATGTCCACGCTCGACATCGCGCGGGTGATGAGCGGCGAGGACGCCGCCGTGCCCGCGGCCGTCGCCGCGCGGCTGCCCGAGATAGCCGCCGCCGTCGATGCCGTGGCCGCCCGGATGAGGCGGGGCGGCCGGCTGGTCTACGCGGGCGCCGGCACGGCGGGCCGGCTCGGTGTGCTGGACGCCTCGGAGTGCCCGCCCACCTTCAACACCGGGCCGGGGCAGGTCGTCGGCCTGATCGCGGGCGGTCCGGAGGCCATGGTCACCTCCGTCGAGGGCGCCGAGGACTCCAGGGAGCTGGCCCGTGCCGACCTCGACGCCCTCGCCCTCACCGCCGAGGACACGGTGGTCGGCGTGTCCGCCTCCGGCCGCACCCCGTACGCGATCGGTGCCGTCGAGCACGCCCGCGCGCTGGGTGCGCTGACCGTCGGCCTGGCCTGCAACGCGGGCAGCGCGCTGGCCGCCGCCGCCGATCACGGCATCGAGGTCGTCACCGGCCCGGAGCTGATCACCGGCTCCACCCGGCTGAAGGCCGGTACGGCGCAGAAGCTGGTCCTCAACATGCTGTCGACGATCACGATGATCCGGCTCGGCAAGACGTACGGGAACCTGATGGTCGACGTCCGCGCCTCCAACGAGAAGCTGCGCGCCCGCTCCCGGCGTATTGTCGCGCTCGCCACCGGGGCCGGGGACGAGGAGATCGAACGCGCCCTGGCCGCCACCGACGGCGAGGTCAAGCACGCCATCCTGACCCTGCTGGCCGACGTCGACGGCCCGACCGCCGCCCGCCTCCTGGCGGACTCCGACGGCCATCTGCGGGCCGCGCTGTCGGCGGCGAAGGGCTGACGACGCGCTCCCCCCGCCTCGGCGACGGCCCCCGGGCGGCGGAGGCGGGTGGGACGCCGGCGCCGTGTGCGACCCTGAGGAGCATGAACCACGCCCAGCTGACCGCCCTGGGCCGCGCCCTGCGTCTCCTCGGTGAGCACGGCGAGGCCCTGACCGCCGACACGCCGGACGCCAAGGTGCACGAGATCCGCGCCGACCTGAAGCGCGCGCTGGACCGGCTGGAGGAGAGCGTCACCACGACGGCCCCCAGCACCCGCTGCCGGGAGCATCCGAACGGACCGGTCGACGAGGCCGCCCCCGACCTGTGCCTGCTGTGCGAGACCCGCCGCCGCGCCGCCCGGCGGGCCGAGTACGGCGGCGGCCCCCTCCCGGCGCGGCCCGCCGAGCCGGCCCCGTCCCGCTACGGGGTGCGCGGCGACCGGCCGCAGCCGCAGCAGCGCTGGCTGCCGGAGCTGTGGAACGGCCAGGCGTGGCAGCTGTGCGGCACCCCGCGCCGGGACCGCCGCGAGGCGGAGCTGTACATCGCCGCCCAGCTTCGCGCCCCGCGCGCGGCCATGGCGTACCGGCTGGTGCACGAGTTCACGGACTACGAGGTGCTGCGCGTGTGGGGGACGCCGGTGCGGGTGGACATCGAGCCGATGGGCTGAGCGGCGCCGCCCGTCACGTCAGCGGACGACGTCGAAGACGTTCTTCTGGATGCCGTTGGCGTACGCCTCGTGCTCGACGAGCCTCAGCTTCTGGGTGTCCTTGTCCGTGTCGCTGAAGAGCCGCTTGCCCGCCCCGAGGAGCAGCGGGAAGACGAGCAGGTGGTAGCGGTCGACGAGGCCGGCGTCCGCGAGCGCCCGGTTGAGGGTGGCGCTGCCGTGCACGATGATCGGGCCGCCCTCCGTCTCCTTCAGCGCGGCGACCTCGTCGAGCGAACGCAGGATCGCGGTCTCGCCCCAGTCCGGCACCAGGTCGCCGTCGGTGAGGGTGGTGGAGACGACGTACTTCGGCATCGCCTTGTAGCCGGCGAAGTCCTCCATGGCCGGCCAGACCGCGCTGAACGCCTCGTAGCTGACCCGGCCGAGCAGCATCGCGCCGGCCTCCTTCTGCTCCCTGCCCTTGATCTCGTAGGCCTCGGGGAGGAACTCCAGGTCCTTGAAGGTCCAGCCCGCGTTGCGGTAACCGGGCTCGCCGCCGGGCGCCTCCACGACCCCGTCGAGCGAGACGAAGGCGGTGCTGATCAGGGTGCGCATCTGGGTCTCCTGGGTGGCTCGTGGTTCCGGGCGGCGCCGGTCCGCTGTCGCGGCACGCGTTCTGCACTCTTCGACCGCGGTGCTCGCGAAAAATCATCGGTCGCGGCGCCGCCGGTTGTCCACGAGGCCAGGCCGTGAGCGGCCCCAAGTTCAGCTCAGGGTCTGCAGCGCCTTCGCGTCGAACGGCGTCAGCTCGTCGAAGCGGCCGTCCAGGACCTTCCGGGCCCACTGCGGGTCCTGGAGCAGGGCACGGCCGACGGCGACGAGGTCGAACTCGTCGCGCTCCATGCGGTCCAGGAGGTCGTCGAGGCTGCCGAGGCCGGCGCCCTCGCCCTGGAACGCCTTGCCGAACTCGCCGTCGAGCCCGACGGAGCCGACGGTGATGGCGGTCCTGCCGGTCAGCTTCTTGGTCCAGCCGGCGAGGTTGAGGTCGGAGTCGTCGAACTCGGGGCGCCAGTAGCGGCGGGTGGAGGCGTGGAAGGCGTCGACGCCGGCCGAGGCCAGCGGCGCGAGGATCGCCTCCAGCTCCTCGGGGGTCTCGGCGAGACGGGCGTCGTAGGCGTCCTGCTTCCACTGGGAGTAGCGGAAGATCACGGGGAACTCGGCCGAGACCCTCTCCCGCACGGCGGCCACGATCTCCGCGGCGAACTTCGTGCGGGCCACGGGGTCGCCGCCGTAGGCGTCGGTGCGGCGGTTGGTGCCCGCCCACAGGAACTGGTCGACGAGGTAGCCGTGGGCGCCGTGGATCTCCACGCCGTCGAAGCCGATGCGCTCGGCGGCGGCCGCGGCCTCGGCGAAGGCGGCGATGACGTCGTCCAGGTCGCGCTGGGTCATGGCCCTGCCGGTGACCTCGTCCTCGCCGATGCGCAGGCCCGAGGGGCCGACGGCGGGGGCGTCGGGGAACGGCTGGTCGCCCTGCCGGCGCACCATGCCGATGTGCCACAGCTGCGGCACGATCGTGCCGCCCGCCGCGTGCACGGCGTCGGCGACCTTCGCCCATCCGGCGAGCTGCTCGTCACCGTGGAAGCGCGGCACGCGGTCGCTCTGACCGGCGGAGTCGTGGCCGACGTACGTCCCCTCGGTGACGATCAGGCCGACACCGGCGGCGGCGCGGCGCGCGTAGTACGAGACGACGTCCTCGCCGGGGATGCCGCCCGGGGAGAACATGCGGGTCATCGGCGCCATCGCGATGCGGTTCGGCACGGTCAGGCCGTTGATGACGGCCGGGCGGGCGAGGATCTGCGCGGCGCGCGAGGCGGCTTCGGAGGCGGTGACGGTCACGGGGGGACTCCTTGGGAGGTACCGGTCAGTATGTGCATGCGCATACATGCCTGCCCCGTCCAACCGGTGGGCCCGGCGCCGTCATTCCGGCCGTCCGCCATCCGTGACCCGGCTCACACGGGCCCGAGGCGCCGCGGGCGCGACGCGCCCGAGGGCGGCACCCCCGGCCGTGGCCAGGAGTACCGCCCTCGGTACGTGAAGGACGCTCGATCAACCCGAAGGGGTCGATCAGAAGTCCATGTCACCGCCCGGCATGCCGCCCGGAGCGGCCGCGGCGGCCTTCTCCGGCTTGTCGGCGATGACGGCCTCGGTGGTGAGGAACAGCGCGGCGATGGAGGCGGCGTTCTGCAGCGCGGAACGGGTCACCTTCGCCGGATCGATGATGCCCTCGGCGATCATGTCCACGTACTCACCGGTCGCGGCGTTCAGGCCGTGGCCGACGGTCAGGTTGCGGACCTTCTCCACGACGACGCCGCCCTCGAGACCACCGTTGACGGCGATCTGCTTCAGCGGGGCCTCCAGGGCGAGCTTCACGGCGTTGGCGCCGGTCGCCTCGTCACCCGTCAGCTCCAGCTTCTCGAAGACCTGGGAGGCCTGGAGCAGGGCCACGCCACCACCGGCGACGATGCCCTCCTCGACGGCCGCCTTCGCGTTGCGGACGGCGTCCTCGATGCGGTGCTTGCGCTCCTTGAGCTCGACCTCGGTGGCGGCACCGGCCTTGATGACGGCCACGCCGCCGGCCAGCTTCGCCAGGCGCTCCTGGAGCTTCTCGCGGTCGTAGTCCGAGTCGCTGTTCTCGATCTCGGCGCGGATCTGGTTGACGCGGCCGTTGACCTGGTCGGTCGAGCCGGCGCCGTCGACGATGGTGGTCTCGTCCTTGGTGATGACGACCTTGCGGGCGCGGCCCAGGAGGTCCAGGGACGCGTTCTCCAGCTTGAGGCCGACCTCCTCGGAGATGACCTCGCCGCCCGTGAGGATGGCGATGTCGCCGAGCATGGCCTTGCGGCGGTCGCCGAAGCCCGGGGCCTTGACGGCGACGGACTTGAAGGTGCCGCGGATCTTGTTGACGACCAGGGTCGACAGGGCCTCGCCCTCGACGTCCTCGGCGATGATCAGCAGCGGCTTGCCCGACTGCATGACCTTCTCCAGGAGCGGCAGCAGGTCCTTGACGTTGCCGATCTTGGAGTTGGCGATGAGGATGTACGGGTCGTCGAGCGACGCCTCCATCCGCTCCATGTCGGTGGCGAAGTACGCCGAGATGTAGCCCTTGTCGAAGCGCATACCCTCGGTGAGCTCCAGCTCCAGACCGAAGGTCTGGGACTCCTCGACGGTGATGACGCCTTCCTTGCCGACCTTGTCCATGGCCTCGGCGATGAGCTCGCCGATCTGGGTGTCGGCGGCGGAGATGGAGGCCGTGGAGGCGATCTGCTCCTTGGTCTCGACGTCCTTGGCCTGCTCGAGCAGGGCGGCGGAGACGGCCTCGACGGCCTTCTCGATACCGCGCTTCAGCGCCATCGGGTTGGCACCGGCGGCCACGTTGCGCAGACCCTCGCGCACCAGGGCCTGGGCGAGAACGGTCGCGGTGGTCGTACCGTCACCGGCGACGTCGTCCGTCTTCTTGGCGACTTCCTTGACCAGCTCGGCGCCGATCTTCTCGTACGGGTCCTCGAGCTCGATCTCCTTGGCGATGGAGACACCGTCGTTGGTGATCGTGGGCGCGCCCCACTTCTTCTCGAGGACGACGTTGCGGCCCTTGGGGCCGAGCGTCACCTTGACGGCGTCCGCGAGCTGGTTCATGCCGCGCTCGAGGCCGCGCCGCGCCTCCTCGTCGAACGCGATGATCTTGGCCATGTGAAGTGGTCCCTCCAGGACTGGGGGTGATTCCTTCGGACCGCGCCCGCGCCCGCGACGGACGGCTCGCCGGCCTCGTGGTTCCTTCCCCACCCGGCCTGCGGGCCTCACCGACCCGGTCCTTCGTTGTCACTCTCACCTTCAGAGTGCTAACGCCAATGATTAGCACTCGCCCCCATCGAGTGCAAGCGCCTCTCGGGGATCGGGCCGGTCGCTCAGCCGCCCGCGAACACCTGCGGCACCCGGCTCCCGGGCAGGCCGAAGGGCCCGCACCCCAGGGGGTACGGGCCCTTCGGAGAAGACCGTTGGCTTGCGCCGGCCGCACGTCTCAGGCGCTGAGGCGAACCATGTCGGCCTGCGGGCCCTTCTGACCCTGCGAGATCTCGAACTCGACCCGCTGGCCTTCTTCGAGGGTGCGGTAGCCGTCCATCTGAATCGCGCTGTAGTGGACGAAAACATCCGCACCACCGTCGACCGCGATGAAGCCGTACCCCTTCTCCGCGTTGAACCACTTGACGGTGCCCTGAGCCATGCCTAACTCCCCTATTACTGGCCCTTGCACAGATCCGCACTTCGCGGATCCGGGTCAGACCTCACCCCCCGATGGGTGGGGGCGTGCGCCGGAACGCGTCGACCGCGGCTGAATGTATCGGTCCAACTGCCGTCTGCAACAGGTCAATCGGACGAGAAATCTGGACGTAGCCGGTCCGGAATGTGGCGAGAATTCGCCTGAATTCGGGTCAAGTCGGGCTACACAAAGCGAACAAAAGCCGCGAAATACACCCACACTTTGGCTACATCTTGTCGGGCCTGCGGCAGGAATTGCGGAGCGCCGTCTCGGTGATCGGGAGCGCGTTCCCCAACTCTACCGCGCTCAATCACATGGAATTACCCCCTCCGCTTTTCCCACGGAGGGGGCAATTCCATGAACTCTGCGTCACGCCGGTCACCGAAGGCGACCGGGCGGGGCGGATCAGCCGCCGGCGACCGCCGGGATGATGGACACGCCCGCACCGTCCGGCGTCGCCGTCTCCAGGCCCTGCTCGAAGCGGACGTCGTCGTCGTTGACGTAGACGTTGACGAAGCGGCGCAGCTTGCCCTGGTCGTCCAGGACGCGGGCGGCGATGCCGGTGTGGTTCTTCTCGAGGTCCGAGATGACCTCGGAGAGGGTCGCGCCCTCGGCGGCGACCTCGGCCTGCCCACCGGTGTAGGTGCGCAGGATGGTGGGGATGCGAACGGTCACGCTCATGCGAGGCCAGCCTCTCGGAAGGAGTCCAGGTTGGGGCGGATCGTCGCGGTCAGGCCGGTACCGGCCACCGCGTCCAGCGTCTTGAGGCCGTCGCCGGTGTTGAGGACGACCGTGGTGAGGGACGGGTCCAGGACGCCGTTCTCGATCAGCTTCTTCGTGACGCCCACCGTCACACCGCCGGCGGTCTCCGCGAAGATGCCCTCCGTGCGGGCGAGCAGCTTGATCGCGTCGACGACCTGCTCGTCGTTCACGTCCTCCACCGCGCCGCCGGTGCGGCGGGCGATGTCGAGGACGTAGGGGCCGTCGGCCGGGTTGCCGATCGCGAGGGACTTGGCGATGGTGTTCGGCTTCTGGGGGCGCACGACGTCGTGTCCCGCCTTGTAGGCGGTGGACACCGGCGAGCAGCCCTCGGCCTGGGCGCCGAAGATCTTGTACGGCTTGTCCTCGACCAGGCCGAGCCTGATCAGCTCCTGCAGCCCCTTGTCGATCTTCGTGAGCTGGGAGCCGGACGCGATCGGGACGACGAGCTGGTCGGGCAGCCGCCAGCCGAGCTGCTCGCAGATCTCGTACGCGAGGGTCTTGGAACCCTCGGCGTAGTACGGCCGCAGGTTGACGTTGACGAAGCCCCAGCCCTCGCCGGCCGGGTCGCCGATCAGCTCGGAGCAGAAGCGGTTCACGTCGTCGTAGTTGCCCTCGATGCCGACGAGCTCACCGCCGTAGACGGCGGCCATGACGACCTTGCCCTGCTCCAGGTCGTGCGGGATGAACACGCAGGAGCGGAAGCCGGCCCGGGCGGCGGCGGCGCCGACGGCGCCGGCGAGGTTGCCGGTGGAGGAGCAGGACAGGGTGGTGAAGCCGAAGGCGCGGGCGGCCTCCAGGGCCTGGGCGACGACGCGGTCCTTGAAGGAGTGCGTCGGGTTGCCGGAGTCGTCCTTGACGTACAGACCGCCGGTGACGCCGAGCTCGCGGGCCAGGTTCTCGGCCTTGACCAGCTTGGTCCAGCCCGGGTTGATGTTCGGCTTGGTCGCCACGTCGGCCGGGACGGGCAGCAGGGGCGCGTAGCGCCAGATGTTCGCGGGGCCCGCTTCGATCCGCTTCCGCAGTTCCTCGGTGTCGTAGGCCGAGAAGTCGTAGGCGATCTCCAGCGGGCCGAAACACTCCTCGCAGGCGAAGACCGGGCCGAGGGGCACACGGTGACCGCACTCGCGGCACGAGAGCGCCGCGGCGGGGCCCAGGTCCACGGGGGAGGCGGGGGAAGCGGTGGTGTCGGTGGTGCTTGCGACAGTCTGCACAGCCATGTGAGGCGAGGCCCTTTCTCCTCATCTTCCTCACGACGCATCTCGCCGTGAGACGGATTTGGCACCTTCCCTAGCCGGGAGCCTCGCGCTGCGATCGACAGTGATCTACGAGAACCGACTGGAGGGTTGCCGGGGCTTCATCGGGCCGTTTCCCTCTGCCCCTCTGGATGAGCGGTATGTGGTTGTTCTGCACTGGTTCACAGGTGACCCCGGCATGCGCCGGTCCTCCGCGTTGTTCAAGACTGTAACCGAAGGCCAGGACGGTTGAGATAGTCGTCCGTACCGCGAGATGGATCACAAAGGAGCCCACCGACCGTGCTGGAAGAAGTCGAGCGCTGGCTTGGCGCACGCTCCTGGTCCGTGGCAGACCGCACGCTTCCGCAGATCATGGCGGCCAAGCACGCCACGGGCCAGTCGGTCAGCGTGGTGCTGCCGGCGCTCGACGAGGAGGCGACCGTCGGCGACATCGTCGCGGTGATCCGCCGCGAGCTGATGCTGCGGGTGCCGCTCGTCGACGAACTCGTGGTCGTGGACTCCGGGTCGACCGACCGTACGGCGGCGGTGGCCGCGGCGGCGGGGGCGCGGGTCGTCCCTCGCGACGAGATACTCCCCCGCATCCCGGCCGCGCCCGGCAAGGGCGAGGTGCTGTGGCGCTCGCTGCTGGTCACCGGCGGGGACATCGTCTGCTTCGTCGACGCCGACCTGCGCGAGTTCTCCGCCGACTTCGTCTCCGGCATCGTGGGCCCGCTGCTCACCGACCCGGAGGTCCACCTCGTCAAGGCCATGTACGACCGCCCGCTCGACGCCGCCCCGGGCGAGGGCGGCCGGGTCACCGAGCTGATGGCCCGGCCGCTGCTCAACCTGCACTGGCCGCGGCTGGCGGGCTTCGTCCAGCCGCTCGGCGGCGAGTACGCGGCCCGCCGCTCCCTGCTGGAACGCCTGCCCTTCCCCGTCGGCTACGGCGTCGAGCTGGGGATGCTGGTCGACTCCCTGCACCTGGTGGGTCTGGACGCGCTCGCCCAGGTCGACGTCGGGGTGCGCCGGCACCGTCATCAGGACGGCCGGGCGCTGGGCCGCATGTCCGCCGCGATCTACCGCACCGCCCAGCTCCGGCTGGCCCGCGGCCATCTGCTCCGCCCGGCCCTCACCCAGTTCGAGCGGGGCGCCGGCGGCTTCGAGCCGCGCACCTACGCCGTCGACACCGAGGAACGGCCGCCGATGGCGGAGATCGCGGAGTACGCCTCCCGCCGGGTGGCCTGAGCGTCAGCCGGTGACGCCGTCCGACCAGCGCCACCTGCCGCCCGAGTCCGGCGAGCAGGTCAGGTACTCGCCGCCGCGGCCGTGGGTGCTCAGACCGTGGTGCCGGTTGGCGCAGAACTGGCCGTCGGCGTAGCAGTTGCCCGCGGGGCTCATCAGCTCGCAGGCGCCGGTGCCGGTGCTCCCGCCGTCCCCGCCGCCCCCGGTGTCCCGGGTCTGCTCCGGTGCGGGCTGCGCGGGCGGGGTCGGCTTCGGCGTGTGCAGCAGGCGTCCGGCGCAGTCGCGGCCGTCGCGGGGGACGGTGAAGGTCACGTCGCCGGCGCCGCCGGTCTGCTCGCAGACCTTCTCACCCGCGCCCCAGGAGGCCGCGGCGCGTCCGGTGCCCTGGAGCTGGACGACGTAGTGGACCCCGGCCTTCTTCGCCGCGGCGACGGCCGACCCGATGGTGCCGCCGCCGAGGTCGGGCAGCGTGACCGGAGTCGGGGTCGGGGTGGGCGTCGGCGTCGGGGTCTCGCTGCCGGCGGTCGCCTCGGGGGTCGGACTGTCGCTCGGCGCGGCGGCGGCGGTGGCGGTGGCCGCCGCGGGCCGCTCGTCCGTCGTCGCGGCGGTGTCGCCGTCGCCGCAGCCGGCCAGGGCCAGCGCGGACGCCGCGATCAGTGCCGCGGTGGCGGCGAATCCCCGTATGCGCGCCTGGTGCCAGTACATGGGCACGGTGCACCCACCCCCCAGATAGTTGAAATGTGCACTGCACATATTCAACGTGTTCACATCCTCCACACAAGCGACGTGACCAAATCGCCGTCGAGGTGCCGCGTGGGCACGTTTGAGGATTTGGGGCCCGGGCTAGGTTGAGGCGTATGGCTTCAAGGTTCGGTGCTGCTCAGGTGCTGGTCGCCTCCAATCGGGGGCCCGTCTCGTACGAGGTGCGGGAGGACGGTTCGCTGCATGCCCGGCGGGGCGGTGGCGGACTGGTCTCCGGACTCTCGGCCATCGGGCCGGACGCGGGCGCGTTGTGGGTCTGCTCCGCGCTGAGCGACGGCGACCGCGAGGCGGTGCGGCGCGGGGTGGGCGAGGACGGCGTGCGGATGCTGGACGTGCCGGCCGACGTGCACGCGGACGCCTACAACGGGATCGCCAACTCGGTGCTGTGGTTCGTGCACCACATGCTGTACCAGACACCCCTGGAGCCGGTCTTCGACGCGGAGTTCCGGCGGCAGTGGGCGTCCTACGAGGCGTACAACCGGGCCTTCGCCGAGGCACTGGCCGAGGAGGCCGCCGAGGGGGCGGTCGCGGTCGTGCAGGACTACCACCTGACGCTGGTGCCGGGGATGCTGCGCGAGCTGCGGCCCGACCTCAGGATCGGGCACTTCTCGCACACGCCGTGGGCGCCGGTCGACTACTTCCGGATGCTGCCGGACGACATCGCCGAGCAGGTGCTGCGCGGAATGCTGGGCGCCGACCGGCTCGGCTTCCTCACCCGGCGCTGGGCGGACGCGTTCACCGCCTGCTGCGACGCGCTGGTGGGCGGGCTCGGCGGCACGGAGATCGGCGTGCACGGGCTGGGGGCGGACGCGGACTTCCTGCGGAAGCGGTCGCACGAGGCCGACGTGGACGAACGGATGGCGGCGCTCCGGGAGGAGATCGGCGAGGGGCGCCGGACGATCGTCCGGGTGGACCGGACCGAGCTGTCCAAGAACATCGTGCGGGGCATGCTGGCGTACCGGCAGCTGCTCGCCGACCGGCCGGAGTGGCGGGAGCGGGTGGTGCACGTCGCGTTCGCCTACCCGTCGCGGCAGGACCTCGCCGTGTACCGGGACTACACGGCCGAGGTGCAGCGGGTCGCGGAGGAGATCAACGCGGAGTTCGGGACGGCCGGGTGGACGCCGGTCGTGCTGCACGTGAAGGACGACTTCGCGCGCTCGCTGGCGGCGTACCGGCTGGCGGACGTGGCGCTGGTCAACCCCATCCGGGACGGGATGAACCTGGTGGCGAAGGAGGTGCCGGTCGTCTCCGACGAGGGCTGCGTGCTGGTGCTGTCGCGGGAGGCCGGGGCGTACGAGGAGCTGGGCGAGGACGCGCTGGTGGTGAACCCGTACGACATCGGCGCGACGGCGGACGCGCTGCACCGGGCGCTCACCGTGTCGGCGGGCGAGCGGGCCGAGCGGTCGAAGCGGCTGTCCGCCGCCGCCACCGCGCTGCCGCCGGCCCGCTGGTTCCTCGATCAGCTGGAGGCACTGCGGGGCTGACGCCGACGGGCGTCACCGCCCCTGGACCGGCGGGCAGTACCCGGTCTTGTCGCCGATCGAGTTGATCTCCGCGTTCGACCGCGGATCACCCGCGTAGTTCACCTGGTCCGTGCACTTCTCGCCGTCCTGCACGGGGGTGCCGGACGGGGCGGCACCGCCCGACCGCCCCTGGACCGGCGGGCAGGTGCCGGTCTCCTCGCCGATCGAGTTGATCTCCGCGTTCGACCGCGGGTCACCCGCGTAGTTCACCTGGTCCGTGCACTTCTCGCCGGACCCGCCGGTGGGGGTGGCCGGCTCGGCGGCGGAGGACTGCGTGACGCTCGTCGGGGCGGCGGAGGGCGCGGCGTCGTCGGCGCCGCCGCCGTTGTCGCAGGCCGTGAGTGCCAGGCCGGCGGCCATGACGGCGAGGGCGAGCACCGGGAACGTGCGGCGAGCGGGCATGACGTGTCCTCCAGGGTTCCGGGCCTCAGCGGGCAGGCGCTGTACATCTCCCAGGGGGGCCCGCACGCCGGGGCGGGTTGCCCCGGCGCCGGCGTCCGGACACGTCTGTGACGAGCGGGGAGCCTCGCCGTGACGTTGTCTCAGCCCAGCCGGCCCGCGAGGGCGCGCAGGAGCGCCACCACCCCGGCCGGGCCGTCCACCTCCACGTCCGCGCGCTTCCTCAGCTCCGTCACCTCGTCGCTGCCGCTGCAGACCAGCAGGCCCGGAACGCCCTCGGCGCGGAGCTCGTCCGCGGCCGTGTAGGCGGGGAGGTCGCCGAGGTCGTCGCCGGCGTAGAGGACGGACCCCGCGTCCAGCTCGCGGACGTACTCCCGCAGGGCTGCGCCCTTGTCCATGCCCGGTGGGCGCAGTTCCAGCACCATGCGGCCCGGTTCGACGATCAGGCCGGCCCGGGAGGCCAGGTCGGCGAGGGGGGCGCGCAGGGTGTCGAAGGCGGCCTGCGGGTCGGGGGCGCGGCGGGTGTGGACGGCCACCGCGTGGCCCTTCTCCTCGATCCATGTGCCCTCGCCCGCGCCGGACCGCTCCAGCAGTCCCGGCAGCTCGGCACGGACGGCGGCGACGCCGGGGTGCGGTTCGGGCGTGGTGAGGGTGCCGGTCGCCGCGTCCCAGCGCTCGGCGCCGTAGTGGCCGAGGACGACGAGGCGGTCCAGGCCGGGGACGTCCGCGAAGCCTCCGTGGTGGACGGCGACCTCGGCCGGGCGCCCGGTGATCACGGCGACGGAGGCGACCTTCGGGGCGAGGGCCGCGAGCGCGGGCACCGCGTCCGGGTGCGCGCGGGCCAGGTCGGGGTCCGGCACGATCGGGGCGAGCGTGCCGTCGAAGTCGAGCGCGATCAGCGCGCGGCCGGGGCGGGCGAGAAGGGCGTCGAGCCCCTCGCGGCCGGCCTCGGTCGCGGGCGTCGGCAGGTGGTCCGCGGGGACCCGGGAGTCGGGGGTGGATTCCTGGTGGCTGCCCATACGGCGAACCTATCCCGCGGGCCCGGGAACGAACCTCAGCGCTCGCCGCGCCGCTTCTCCCGCACCCGGCGCAGCCGGTTGACCGTCACCGGGTCGAGGGCCAGGGCGCGCGGGTCGTCCAGGAGGGCGTTGAGGAGCTGGTAGTAGCGGACGGGGGCCAGGCCCAGTTCCTCGCGGATCGCGCGTTCCTTCGCGCCGGGGCCGGGAAAGCCGCGGCGCTCCAGCGCGAGGATGCCGCGCTCCCTTGCTCCGAGGTCCATGTACGGCACCGTAACGCCCGCCACCGACAGCGGCGCTATTCGGCGCTGTCCGCCCGCATGGCCGACGTCTGGATCTGGCCGAGGACCTCCGAGGGGCTGCCGCCGGGGACGACCGCCTGGCCGATGCGCTTCTTGACGTCCGCGCTGACCGAGGCCCAGGAGGTCTTGCCGACCGGGTAGAGCTCGGAGAGGAGCAGCTCGTCCAGGAAGGGCTTGAGGTCCTTGTCCTCGGCCGCCGTGCTCATCGCCTCGGACGCGGAGGTGGTGACCGGCAGCAGGTCGTACTCGCGGGAGAAGTCGAGGACGTTCTCGTCGTCGTAGACGAAGTCGAGGAAGTCGCCGATCTCCTCCTGGTGGCCGTTCTTCTTGAAGGCCGTCATCCAGTCGGTGACACCGAGGGTGTTCCTGCTCTCGCCCTCGGCGCCGGGGGTGGGCACCATGCCGTACTTCACGCCCTTGGCGGAGGCCGCCTTCATCAGGGAGGGGTGGCCGTTGAGCATGCCGACCTCGCCGTTCGCGAAGGCGGTGAAGGCGGCGGCCCGGTCGAGCTTGCCGGGGGCGACGGGCCCGGTGAGGCCCTTGGCCACCAGTTCGTCCCTGAGCCAGGTGAAGGTGGTGACGTTCTGCGGCGAGTCGACCGAGTAGGTGCCGACGTCGTCGGTGTAGCCGCCGCCGCCGCTGAGCATCCACTGCATCGTCTCGGCCTGAGCCTCCTCGGGGCCCAACGGCAGCGCGTACGGGTACTTCACGCCGTCCTCCTCGAGCGCCTCGGCCGCGTCGGCGAGGTCGTCCCAGGTCTTGGGCGGGGTGATGCCGGCCTTGTCGAAGAGGGTCTTGTTGTAGAAGAGCACGCGGGTGGAGGCGGCGAACGGCAGGCCGTACTGGACGCCGTGGACCTGGCCGGCCGTGGCGAGCTGGGAGACGAAGTCGGCCTGGACCGGGATGGAGAGCACGTCGTCGGCCCGGTAGAGCAGGTCCTTGGCCGCGTAGTCGGCGTAGGCGCCGATCTGCGCCATGTCGGGGGCGTCGCCGGCGTCGACCATCTCGCGGACCTTGCGGTCGACGTCGTTCCAGGAGTAGACGGTGACGTCCACGTGCACGTCGGGGTGCTTGGCCTCGTAGGACTTGGCCAGCTCGTCCCAGTACTCCTGGGAGCTGTTGTCCTTGCTGTCGCCGTAGTCGGCGGCGACCAGCTTCAGCGTCACCTCGTCGGAGCCGCCGGTGAGTCCGCAGCCGCCGAGGACGGCCGTCAGCCCGAGGGCGGACACCGCCGCGATCGTTCCAGTCCTACGCCGCTGCACCGTTCCTGCCCCGCCCCTGCCGTGTGTCGATCGGTTCGATCGTCCGCTTACCGGACTAAGGTCTACACCACGCGAGTGGACTAGACCTCTCCCGGGTGTACGGGCCACACTGTCCCCCGTGAGACATGTCATCGCCCTCGATGTGGGCGGCACCGGGATGAAGGCCGCTCTGGCGGGGCCGGGAGGCGAGCTGCTGCACCAGGCCCGCCGCGCCACCGGACGCGACCGCGGGCCCGAGGCCGTCGTCGCGGGCATCCTGGACTTCGCCGCCGAACTGCGCGCCCTGGGCGCCGAGCGGTTCGGCGAGGACGCCGTCGCCGCCGGCGTCGCCGTCCCCGGCATCATCGACGAGGAGCACGGCACCGCCGTGTACGCGGCCAACCTGGGCTGGCGCGACGTCCCCCTGCGCGCGCTGCTCAGCGAGCGGCTCGGGGGCATCCCGGTCGCCCTCGGCCACGACGTGCGCTCCGGCGGGCTCGCCGAGGGCCGGATCGGGGCCGGGCGGGGCACCGACCGGTTCATGTTCGTGCCGCTGGGCACCGGCATCGCGGGCGCCATCGGCATCGACGGCCGGGTGGAGGCGGGCGCCCACGGCTTCGCGGGCGAGATCGGCCACGTCGTCGTGCGCCCCGGCGGCACCCCGTGCCCGTGCGGGCAGCGCGGCTGCCTGGAGCGGTTCGCGTCCGCGTCGGCCGTCAGCCAGGCCTGGGCCGAGGCCTGCGGCGACCCGGAGGCCGACGCCGCCGACTGCGCCAAGGCCGTCGAGTCGGGCGACGCCCGCGCCGCCCGCGTGTGGCAGGACGCGGTGGACGCGCTCGCCGACGGGCTGGTCACCGCGCTCACCCTGCTGGACCCGCGCGTCCTGATCATCGGTGGCGGCCTGGCGGAGGCCGGGGAAACCTTGTTCACACCGCTGCGGGACGCCGTCCGGCGGCGCGTCACCTTCCAGAAGCTGCCGGAGCTCGTTCCCGCGGCCCTGGGGGACACCGCCGGCTGCCTCGGTGCCGGGCTGATGGCCTGGGACCTGCTCGACACCACTCCCACGACCGCGACTCCCCCGGAGGTAACCACCTGATGGCCCCAAGCAAGGTTCTCGCCGGCGCCCGGGTGGTACTGCCCACCGGCACCGTGGACGACGGCCGCGTGATCGTCGACGGCACGCGGATCGCGGACACGGCGCCCCCGGACGCGGAGACCGTCGACCTGACCGGCCACTGGGTGGTCCCCGGCTTCGTCGACCTCCACAACCACGGCGGCGGCGGCGCCTCCTTCACCGGCGGCACCGCCGAGGACGTCCTCAAGGGCGTCCACACCCACCGCCTGCACGGCACCACCACGGTGGTGGCCTCCGCCGTCACCGGCGACCTGGACTTCCTCGCCCGGCACGCCGGGGTGCTCGCCGAGCTGGCCCAGCAGGGCGACATCGCCGGCATCCACTTCGAGGGGCCGTTCATCTCCCCGTGCCGCAAGGGCGCGCACGACGAGGAGCTGCTGCGCGACCCCGACCCGGCCGAGGTCCGCAAGCTGATCGACGCGGCGCACGGCCACGCGAAGATGATGACGCTGGCCACCGAGCTGCCGGGCGGCCTGGACTCCGTGCGGCTGCTCACCGAGCACGGCGTGATCGCGGCCGTCGGGCACACCGACGCCACCTACGAGCAGACGCTCCGGGCCATCGACGCCGGCGCGACCGTCGCCACGCACCTGTTCAACGCCATGCCGCCGCTCGGCCACCGCTCCCCCGGCCCGATCACGGCGCTGCTCGAGGACGAGCGGATCACCGTGGAGCTGATCAACGACGGCACCCATCTGCACCCGGCCGCGCTCCAACTGGCCTTCCACCACGCGGGTGCCTCCCGGGTCGCCTTCATCACCGACGCGATGGACGCGGCGGGCTTCGGCGACGGCCGCTACATGCTCGGTCCGATGGAGGTCGAGGTCGCCGACGGGGTGGCCCGGCTGGTGGAGGGCGGCTCGATCGCCGGCTCCACGCTCACCCTGGACCGCGCCTTCAAGCGGGCGGTGACGGTGGACGGGCTGCCCGTCGAGGACGTCGTCGCCGCGATCTCGGCCAACCCGGCCCGGCTGCTCGGCCTCGCGGACCGCGTCGGTTCGCTGGAGCCCGGCAAGGACGCCGACCTGGTGGTGCTCGACGCCGGATTCGACCTGGTGGGCGTGATGCGCCGGGGCGAATGGGTGGTCGGTCCGCAACTGGGCTGATCCGTCCCCGAGTCCGTCCCCGAGTCCGCTCCCGGGCCGGCCGAGGGTGGCCGGTCCTGGGGCTGGGCCGACGGCCGTCCGTTTGGCATGATCGTGACTGGCGGAAACGTCTTCGGGACACATGGCGGACACAGACCATCGGGGGAGGTCGGCACGGGTGATTGTCACGGTCACGCTGAACACCGCGCTCGACATCACGTACCGCGTCCGCTCCCTGCGGCCGCACGCCTCCCACCGGGTCACCGACGTGACGGAGCGCCCGGGCGGCAAGGGGCTGAACGTGGCCCGGGTGCTCGCGGCCCTCGGACACCGGGTGACGGTGACCGGCTTCGCGGGCGGCATCACCGGGCAGGTCGTGCGGGAGGGGCTGGCCGGCGTGCCCGGGGTGACCGACGCGCTCCTGCCGGTCGCCGGGGCCACCCGGCGCACCATCGCCGTCGTCGACGAGCGCACCGGCGACACCACCCAGCTCAACGAGCCGGGCCCGGCCGTCGCCCCCGCCGAGTGGAACGCCTTCCAGGAGACCTACGCCGACCTGCTCGCCGACGCCTCTGCCGTGGCCCTGTGCGGCAGCCTGCCGCCCGGCGTGCCGGTGGGCGCCTACGCGGGGCTGGTGCGCACCGCGCGCGCGGCGGGTGTGCCGGTGCTGCTGGACACCAGCGGGGAGCCGCTGCGCCGGGGCGTCGCCGCCCGCCCGGACATGATCAAGCCGAACGCCGACGAACTGGCCGAGCTGACCGGCTCGCACGAGCCGCTGCGGGCCGGACAGGCCGCCCGGCGGCGCGGCGCCGGGTCCGTGGTGGCCTCCCTGGGCGCCGAGGGGCTGCTCGCGGTGACCCCCGAGGGACGCTGGCGGGCGGCACCGCCCGCGCACGTCCGCGGCAATCCGACCGGCGCGGGCGACTCCGCCGTCGCCGGCCTGCTGTCGGGCCTGGTGGAGCACCTGCCCTGGCCGGACCGCCTGGCCCGCGCGGTCGCCCTGTCCGCGGCGACGGTGCTGTCGCCGGTGGCGGGCGAGTTCGACCGGGCGGCGTACGAGGAGCTGCTCGGCCGGGGGGTCGCGGTGACGGCGGAGGCCGGCGCGGCCTAGGCGTGCGCGTGCGCGGGAAGGCGAGCACACCCGGCCGCCAGACCCCTACCGCGCGTAGACGGCTATGCCCGTGATGGTGCCGGGGTTGTCCGAGTAGGTGCCCGGCTGCAGCGTGACCCGCTTGGTGCCAGCGCCACAGCCGGTGGTGATGCTCCAAAACTCGATCTTGTAGGACGTCTGGTTCGAGACGGACCGCGCGGTCTTGAACGGATAACAGCCGGGCGTCACAGACAGGACGGTCCTCGTCCCAGTCCTGTTCGTCCCCGACCAACCACGCACCTTCCCGCTCGGGCAGGTGTTGGGGTCGGCGGCGGAAGCCGGTGTGGCGAAAGCGCCGCCCAGCAGTACGCCGGCCACAGCCACCGTCGTCAGGCTCTTCTTGACCATACTCATGGAAGCTCCCTCGAACGCTTGATCAACAGATGATCGGGATGCTAACCACGGGGATGGGGCTGGACAGTGCCCATTGCGACATAGGCTGGCCGGTTCCACGGGGGTAAGAGTGCGTGGGGATCGCCGACTGGGCGTCTCGAGCGGTCAGCTCAGGGGCTACTTCGTCAGCCAGAACTGGTCGAGGTTGGCGTTGCACTGGTTGCCCGCGTTGCACGCCAGCTCGATGGTGTTGGTGCCCTTGTTCAGGTTGACGTTCGCCCAGGTGCTCTGCCAGCCCTTCTCCCAATCGCCCTCAGGCGATTCGGCGAAGTTCTGCATGTTCAGCGGACGGCTGTCGGTCTTGCCGTTGACCACCAGCGTCGCGTTGGCATCGACTCCGGGGATGCCATACCGCACGTACAGCCGGTAAGCACCCGCCTCCTCGATACCGTCGACGGTCCAGGTGACCTTTGCTCCTACCTGGTTGAAACCCGCCACATAGGTCCCGCCGTCGGCCTGCGCACCCTTGACCTCCGAGGCGGCGGCCAGTCCTGGCGACAGCTGGAGCCCCTTGGCGTCCGTCTTCGGCAGTTCGACCTCGTCGTCGGCGCTGCTGCTCGCCGACGGGGTCGGGTCGGTGCTCTCGGACTGGGTGGGGGCCGTGTTGCCGCCGGCCTCGTCGCCGCCCTTGTCGTCGTCCGCGCCGCTGCTGGTCATCGCCACGGCGATGCCGATGACGACCGCGGCGACCACCGCGACCGCGCCGATCAGCAGGCCCTTGGTGTTGGGGCCGCGGCGTCCGCCGCCACCGCCGGCGCGGGACGGCTGCTGCGGGGCGGTGGGGGCACCGCCGCCGGGGATCGTCTCCGGCGCGGCGTAGTGCGCGTTCGGCCGGCCGTAGGCGCCCTGCTGCGGACCGTAGGCGCCCTGCTGCTGCGGGGCCGCCTGGCCGTACGCGGCGGTCGGGGCGGCCTGGCCCTGCGGCGCGCCGTACTGCCGTGTGCCGACGGGGCGCACCCGGTTGACGCTGTTCGGGTAGCCGTAGCCGCCTGACGGCGGCTGGGCCCCGTTGGCCTGCCCGTCGGCGTACAGGTAGCCGAACGGGTCGTCGTCCTCGGGCGTGCTCGCGCCGTTGTTGCCGGGCGTCATCCCTAGGTCTCCTAACCAGGTGCGGTGCGTTTGCGGTACAGGTGGTGAGAGGGCGAGCCTACCCGCTCCGACTGACCCGAACGGGTGACTCGGACCGCATCAGCACGCTGACCTGGGGATCAGCCGGCACGGCGGTGCTGTTTGGGACGAGATCGTTTCTCTACGTACATCCGTTCGTCGGCGGACTTCAGGACTTCGTCCGCCGTCATGCCGCAGTGGGCCCATCCGATGCCGAAGCTGGCGCCCACGCGGACGGCCCGTCCCTCGGCCCGGATCGGCTGGATGATCTCGTTGCGCAGCCGTACGGCGAGGTCCTCGGCGTCGGCCCGGCCGAGTCCGTCGGCGAGGATCACGAACTCGTCACCGCCGAGCCGGGCCACCGTGTCGCCGTCGCGCACGCCGCCGCCGAGGCGGCGGGCCACCTCGATGAGGACGGCGTCGCCCGCGTTGTGCCCGAACCGGTCGTTGATCGACTTGAAGCCGTCCAGGTCGCAGAAGAGGACCGCGAGTCCCTTGGTGCCGTCGTCCCGGCCGTCGCCGGGGGCGACGGTGTGCACGTGGTGGTCGTAGGCCCCGTAGGGGTCGGCGCCGGAGCCGAAGTCGAAGGTGTGGCCCCCGGAGTCGGTGACGGGGTGCCCGTAGGCCGCGTCCATCGCGTCGGCGACGGCCGTGTGCGGGGACTGCGGGCGCCGGCACAGCCGGGCGGCGAGCCGGGCGCGCAGCTCGGCGGAGTTCGGCAGGCCGGTGAGGGAGTCGTGGGAGGCGCGGTGGGCGAGCTGGAGCTCGCGGCGCTTGCGCTCCTCTATGTCCTCGACGTGGGTGAGCAGGAAGCGGGGCCCGTCGGCGGCGTCGGCGACGACGCTGTTGCGCAGGGAGACCCAGACGTACGTGCCGTCGCGGCGGCCCAGGCGCAGCTCGGCCCGGCCGCCCTCGGCGGAGGTGCGCAGCAGGGTGCCGATGTCCTCGGGGTGGACGAGGTCGGAGAAGGCGTAGCGGCGCATCGCGGAGGCGGGGCGGCCCAGCAGCCGGCACAGGGCGTCGTTGGTGCGCAGGATGCGGCCGTGCTGGTCGCCGCCCATCTCGGCGATGGCCATGCCGGAGGGGGCGTACTCGAAGGCCTGCCGGAAGCTCTCCTCGCTCGCCCTGAGGGCCTGCTGGTCGCGCTCGAGGCGGACCAGGGCGCGCTGCATGTTGGAGCGGAGGCGGGCGTTACTGATGGCGATGGCGGCCTGGAAGGCGTACATCTGCAGGGCCTCGCGGCCCCAGGCCCCGGGCCTGCGGCCGTTGCGCGGGCGGTCCACGGACAGGACGCCGATCAGTTCGCCGCTGGTGTCGCCGCGCTGCGGGCCGGGCGCGTACATGGGGGCGAAGAGGCGGTCCGAGGGGTGCCACTCGTCCTCGAAGCGGGGCGCGGGCCCGTCGGTGTACCACTGCGGGACGTCGTCGTCGTCGAGGATCCAGCCCTCGGTGTGGGGTATGAAGATCAGGTCGCCCCACTGCTCGCCCATGCTCAGGCGGCGCTCCCAGGACTCGCGGGAGCCGGCCCGGCCGGTGATCAGGGCCTCGGCCGCCTGGTTGCCGGAGAAGGCCGCGACGACGAGGTCGCCGTCCGGGCGGACCAGGTTGACGCACGCCAGCTCGTACCCGAGGGCCTCGACGACGCCGTCGGCGACGGTCTGCAGGGTGTCCGCCAGGCTGCGGGCCGTGTTCATGTCGGCCATGACCTGGTGCAGTTGCCGCAAGGAGGCAAGGCGGACGTAGGGCTCCGACTCGGTCTCCATGTTCGCCCTCCCCCCGAGACCTCGCAGCGAATCAAGGGTCCTCTTCGGCGTATCGTCCTTACCAGCTTCCGCCACTGAATCACAGCGCGCTGCCCACTCGGTACACAGGGTCAACAATTAATGTCCCTTGTGACTCAAGTCACAGCTAAAGATGAACAATTGAGTGGTGATTCTGCGTTTTCCGCGTGCGTTTACTGAACGCAAACTTTGTAGGTATGCGCACGACTCCTCCGGGACGGCTCCTTCCGCGGTCCTAGGCCGGTCCTAGGTCCCTGTTCGGGCCGGGGGCCGATGCCGGGCCCGCGGCCCGGCGGTTAGCGTGGCGGCGTGCCGAACACTCCCTCACTCGCGTCTCCCGCCCCCTCCTCGTTCCCGTCGCCGTCGCCGGCCTCCGGGCATGCTGAAGGGGTGAGCAACGACGAGTTCCGTGCCGTGATGTCCCGGCTGGCCTCGGGCGTGGTCCTGGTGACCGCCCAGGAGCCGCCGCTCGACCCCGACGATCCGGGGGCGCCGCGCGGCGAGGACGTCGGGATGACGGCGACGGCGTTCATGTCGGTGTCCCTCGACCCGCCGCTGGTGCTGGTCAGCCTGCGCGAGGGCTCCCGCATGGACGACCTGCTCGACGAGCAGCCCGTGTGGGCGGTCTCCGTCCTGTCCGAGAGCCAGCGGCACATCGCGGGGCGCTTCGCCATGAAGGGCCGGGTCAGCGACCGCCTCCTCTTCGAGGACATCCCCTACGCGCGGGGCGAGGTGTCCGGGTCCCCGCTGGTGGGCGGCGCCCTCGCGACCCTGGAGTGCCGCACCGAGCGGCGCATACCGGCCGGTGACCACACCCTGGTGATCGGCCGCGTCCTGACCGCCGCCGTGCCGAGTGCGGACGGGGGGCCGCTGACGTACTTCCGGGGGCGGTACCGGCAGTTGGGCTGAGTCCCGGGCGGTAAATCGCTCGTCCGGCGCGCGGGCGCCCGCCTAGGGTGCGCGCATGACGACCAGCACGACGCTCCGCCTGGAGCGGATCACCCCCGCGAACATCGAGGCCGCGCTCGCCGTCCGCGTGCGCCCCGAGCAGGAGTTCGCCGTCTCCCCGGTGGTGAAGTCCCTCGCCGAGGCCTACGTCCATCCCGAGAAGGCCTGGCCGCGCCTGATCGTCGACGACGGCCGCCCCGTCGGCTTCCTCATGGGCTTCTTCGGCATCGACTGGTACGACGACGGCAGCGCGCTGCGCTCGGGCCTGTGGCGCCTGAACATAGCCGCCGAGGAGCAGGGCCGGGGGTACGGCCGCTTCGCCGTGGAGTCGGTGGCCGCCGAGGTCCGGCGCCGCGGCGGCACGGAGTGCTTCGTCACCTGGCACCCCGGCGAGCACGGCCCGGAGAACTTCTACCTCAACCTGGGCTTCCGTCCGAACGGCGAGAAGGCCGAGGAGGAGACGGTGGGCGTCCTCACCCTCGACTGAACCGGGCGCGGGGCCGTGGCACCTGCGGCTCTGCCGCGTGGGCGCCCCGGCCGGTCATCCCCAGTCCCGCGCGGAGCGCCCCCGCTTGGTCTCGGAGCGCTGCTTCTTCTCCCGCAGCCGCCGCTCGTTGATGCCGCGCGGGATGCGGGTCGCACGACGCGGCTTGGGCGGCGGCGCGGTCGCCTCCGCGAGCAGCGCCGCGAGGCGCACCGCGGCCGTCTCGCGGTTGCGCCACTGGGAGCGGTGCTCGGAGGCCCGCACGGTGACGACCCCGTCGGTCAGCCGCCCGGCCAGCCGCTCCAGCGCCCGCCGCTTCCACACCTCGGGCAGCGCCTCGGTGCGCGCCAGGTCGAAGCGGAGCTCCACGGCCGTGTCCGTGGTGTTGACGTGCTGTCCGCCCGGCCCGGAGGAACGCGAGAAACGCCAGAGGAGCTCGGACTCGGGCAGCGAGACGGAGCCGCGGATGACATGGGGACCGGACATGCCGTCCATGTTCCCGTCCCCCGGCGGTCCACGTCACCCGAATATCCTCGCCCCCGGAATCGGTAAAGAAAGTAAAGAGACCTGGAACCTTGCGTACCCCTCTCGTCGTTCATGGGGGTAGCTGTAGCTTTCTTGCCGTACGTAAACGAGGGAAGGGACTCCCAACAATGGCTGTAAGCCTGTCCAAGGGTGGCAACGTCTCGCTCACCAAGGAGGCTCCGGGCCTGACCGAAGTCACCGTGGGCCTCGGCTGGGACGTCCGTACCACCACCGGCACCGACTTCGACCTCGACGCGTCGGCGATCGCGGTCAACACGCAGGGCAAGGTCTACTCCGACGCCCACTTCGTGTTCTTCAACAACAAGCAGACCCCGGACAACACGATCGTCCACACCGGTGACAACCGCACCGGTGAGGGCGCCGGCGACGACGAGGCGATCAACGTCAACCTGGCCGCCCTGCCGGCCGACATCGACAAGATCGTCTTCCCGGTCTCGATCTACGACGCCGAGAACCGGTCGCAGAACTTCGGCCAGGTGCGCAACGCCTACATCCGCATCATCAACCAGGCCGGCGGCGCCGAGATCGCCCGCTACGACCTGTCCGAGGACGCGGCCACGGAGACCGCGATGGTCTTCGGCGAGCTCTACCGCAACGGCGCCGAGTGGAAGTTCCGCGCCGTCGGCCAGGGCTACGCCTCGGGCCTGGTGGGCATCGCCCAGGACTTCGGCGTCAACGTCTGACGTCCGCCTGCTGCCGTGGCGCCCCCACGCCCCCCCCCCCCCGGGCGGGGGGGGGGGGGGGGGCGCCGCCCCGGGCGGGCCGCCGGCCGTTGACCCCGAGTGCGGGGGGCGGGCCCCCCCCCCCCCGGCCGA
>NZ_JBIDAN010000006.1:0-125275 GCF_043202495.1 Streptomyces sp. NPDC048185 | reverse complement strand
CGGGGGGGGTCTGGGCCCCCCCCCCGGCCGCGCGCCACAACCACACCCCCCCCCCCGGCGCCGCGCGCCCCCCCCCCCCCCCCGCGGGGGGGGGGGCGCCGCGCGCCCCCCACGGCAGCAGGCGCTGTTCCTTCGCCACGGACACCGCGCCCGCGCGGGTGTCGACGCCGAGCTTGTCGTAGATGCGGCGCAGATGGGTCTTCACCGTGGCCTCGCTGATGAACAGGGCGCGGGCGATCTCCCGGTTGCCGAGGCCGGTGGCGAGCTGGGCCAGGATGTCGCGTTCACGGTCGGTGAGGGAGGGGCGCGGGCTGCGCATGTTGGCCATGACCCGGCTGGCGACCGGACCGGACAGCGCCGTACGGCCCCGCGCGGCGGCGTGGATCGCGGCGAACAGCTCCTCGGGGCGCTCGGCCTTGAGCAGGTAGCCGGTCGCCCCGGCCTCGATGGCGCGGGTGATGTCGGCGTCGGTGTCGTACGTGGTGAGCACCAGGACGTGCGGGGACGGGCCGTCGCCGGAGGTGAGGCGGCGCGTGGTCTCCACCCCGTCGATGCCCTCGCCGAGCTGAAGGTCCATCAGCACCACGTCGGGCGCCAGCCGCGCGGCGAGGGCGAGCGCCTCCTCGCCGGTGCCCGCCTCGCCGGCCACCTCGATGCCGGGGGCGCTGTCGAGCAGGGCCAGCAGCCCGGCGCGGACGACGACGTGGTCGTCGCAGACGAGGATGCGGACGGGGGCCGGGGCGGGCGGTTCGGTCATCGGGGTGTCTCCAGCGGGTCGGCCGGGCCGGGCGGGTCCAGGGGGACGGCGGCGGACACGACGGTGCCCTCGCCGGGGGCCGACTCGACGGTCAGGGTGCCGCCGAGGCCGCGCAGCCGGGCCCGCATGGCAGGCAGCCCGTGCCCGCGCACCCCGGACGGGGCGCCGGACAGCGCCCCCGGGTCGAAGCCGTGGCCGTCGTCGCTGACGTCCAGGACGGCCTCGTCGTCGAGGAGGGTGAGGGTGAGCGCGGCGGTGGAGGCGCCCGTGTGCTCGCGGACGTTGGCCAGGGCCCCCTGGGCGATCCGGAGCAGGGCCGACTGGACGCGGTCGGGCAGCCGCGGGGCCCGGCCGCCGTCGTCCACGTGGACCCGCACGGTGAGGTGGTCGCCGGTCTCCCGCTCGGCCAGGGCGCGCAGTGCCGCCACCAGGCCGCCGCCGCGGGCTAGGTCGGCCGGGGCGAGGTCGTGCACGAAGCGGCGGGCCTCGGTGAGGTTGTGCTCGGCGACGGACGCGGCGCCCCGGACGTGGGTGCGGGCCTTGCCCGGGTCGGACTCCCAGACCCGCTCGGCCGCCTGGAGCAGCATCCGCTGGCTGGACAGGCCCTGGGCGAGGGTGTCGTGGATCTCCATGGACAGCCGCTGGCGCTCGGCGAGGGTGCCCTCGCGGCGTTCGGCCGCGGCGAGTTCGCGGCGGGTGCGGATCAGGTCGTCGATCAGGGCGCGCTGCCGGGCCGCCTGCCGCTCGGTGTGCAGGAACACGGCCGTGGCGATGGCGGCGACGGCCGGCGGGGCGAGCAGCAGGTTCGGGTCGAAGCGCCCGGCGAGCCGGAGCTGCGCGGCGACGACGAACACCGTCAGGACGGTCACCAGCCCGAGCGCCGCCCGGGCCGGCAGGGTCCGCAGGCCGGTGTAGAAGAGGGGCACGGCGCACCAGGAGAAGCTGGGCGCGAGGACGACGAGCACCATCCACACCGCGACCACCGCACCGAGCCAGGCGAGGCTCCGCCGGCCGGGCCGCGCCCCGGCGCCGCTCAGCACGGGCCCGAGCAGGTGCAGCGCGGCGAGCACGAGGGACAGGGCGATGATCCACGGGGTGCGGGGCTCGCCGGGGTGGCGCAGCAGGAAGCGGGCGAGGGCGCCGCCGAGCAGCAGGAAGAAGGCCACGTGCAGGACGGCACCGAGCCACCGGGTGTCCGGGTCGCAGGGCTTCGGCATCCGCGCACGTCTCCTTTCCACCGTTGTCTCCTACCACGCTGAGCTGCGCGTTCCCTTCCATGGTGACCTGTCCGGGCGGTCGGGGGATCAGCCGATCGGACGACCCGCCGTCGCCCGTTCCGTCGCGGGTGAGCAGCCGGAACGGCGACCGGAGAGCCCGGGTCCCGGGCGGAGGGTGGAGAGCAGAAGGACGGAAGCGGCCCGCAGGGGCCCCGACGCGGACCGTCCGCCCCGACCCCGAGGAGCAGATCCCCCATGAAGAAGACTCTTTCCCGGCGCGCCCGCATCGCCACCGGCGGCGCCGTCCTCGCCGCCGTCGCCGTGGGCACCTTCGGCACGGTGGCGGCCAACGCCTCGGCGCCGGAGTCCGCCCCGGACGCCGCGGTGGCCGCCGCCCCCGCCGCCGCGGCCGGCAAGCGTGACACCACGACCTCCACGCACCTGACGGTCGAGGCCGCGACCGAGGCGGCACAGGCCGCGCTGAAGGCCGCCAAGAAGGACGGCCAGCGCATCACGGTCGCCGTCGTCGACCGCAACGGCAACACGATCCTCACCATGCGCGGGGACGGCGCAGGCCCGCAGTCCTACGAGTCGGCCGTGAAGAAGGCGTACACCGCCGTCTCCTGGAACGCCACCACCACCGAGCTCGAGGGTCGCCTGGAGAACGCCCCGAACCTGAAGGACATCCCGGGCACGCTGTTCCTGGGCGGTGGCGTCCCGGTCACCGCCGACAAGGCGCCGATCGCCGGCATCGGTGTCGCGGGCGCTCCGTCCGGCGCCCTGGACGAGAAGTTCGCGCAGGCGGGCGCGGAGGCGCTGCGCTAGACGACCGAGGGGCCACAACGGCCGGTTCCGGCGGGCGTTTCACGTGAAACGCCCCCTAGGATCACGGCGTGCGCCTCACTCGTCTGCTCGTAGCCACCGCCACCGTCACCGCCCTCGCGGCGTGCAGCAGTGGCGGTGGTGGTGGTGTCGACGGCACCCCGGGCGGTTCCGGCGTGCGCGATCCGTACTTCCCGAAGGCGGGCAACGGCGGGTACGACGTCGGCCACTACGACCTGGTCCTCGACTACGACCCCGACGCCGAGCGTCTCACCGGCACGGCGACGATCACCGCACGTGCCACCCAGGACCTCTCCGCCTTCGACCTGGACCTCAAGGGCCTGGACGTCCAGAACGTCACCGTCGAGGGCCGGGAGGCACGCTTCAACCGGGCCGGGCAGGAGCTGACCGTCCGCCCGCCGGACGAGCTGGACGACGGCGAGACCTTCCGGGTGCGGATCCGCTACTCGGGAAAGCCCGAGACCGTGACCGACCCGGACGACTCCGAGGAGGGCTGGCTGCCCACCGACGACGGTGCGGTCGGGCTCGGCGAGCCCACCGGCTCCATGGCCTGGTTCCCCGGCAACCACCACCCGTCCGACAAGGCGACCTACGACATCGCGGTCACCGTCCCCGAGGACTACGGGGTCGTCTCCAACGGGCAGCCGGCCGGCGAGACGACCAGGAACGGCCGTACGACGTTCCGCTGGCACACCGCCGAGCCGATGGCGAGCCATGTCGCCACGATCGCCGTCGGCGACTGGCGGATCAGCCGCTCGGTCACCGACGACGGCCTGCCGGTGTACACGGCCGTCGACCCGGAGCAGGCCGCCGCGAGCCGGACGGTCCTCGCGCGAATCCCCGCGATCATGAAGTGGGAGCAGGACCTCTTCGGCCCGTACCCGTTCTCCTCCACCGGCGCGATCGTCGACCGTCCGGACGACGCCGGATACGCCCTGGAGACCCAGACCCGGCCCTACTTCCCCGGCGCTCCCGACACCGAGACCCTCGTCCACGAGCTGGCCCACCAGTGGTACGGCGACTCCGTCACGCCGAAGACCTGGCGGGACATGTGGCTCAACGAGGGCTTCGCCACCTACGCGGAGTGGCTGTGGACCGAGGACCACGGCGGCGACACCGCGCAGGAGACCTTCGACGCACTCTACGACGGCGACTACTACGACGACGAGGAAGCGAACGAGGCCGTCTGGGCGTTCCCGCCCGGCAAACCGTCCGATGCCGCCCACATCTCCGACAGCCCGGTCTACGAGCGCGGCGCGATGGTGCTGCACCGCATCCGGCAGACGGTCGGCGACGACGCCTTCCGCGCCCTGCTGCGCGACTGGGCCGCCGCCCACCGCCACGGCAACGCGGACACCGGCGACTTCACGGCGTTCGTGGAGAAGTCGGCTCCCGGCAAGGACTTCACGGAGATCTGGGACGACTGGCTGTACGGAGACGGGAAACCGGAGCGCCCGTGAGTGGGGGCGCCGGCCGCCGCCTCACCGCGCGGACGCGTCGGACTCCTCGAAGGCGTCGAGCAGCCGGGGCAGGTCCGGCGGCCACAGGGCCTCGGGCGCCTCGGCGAGTTCCGCGCGGCTCCACCAGCGCCAGGTGAGGATGCCGTCCGCGGCGTGCGCGGCGGCGAGGTGGGGCCCGGTGGGCTCGCGCCGGGGGCCGCGGGCGACGTAGATGTGCTCGTGCTGGCGGACCGGGCCCACGCTCAGGTGGGTGAAGTCGTGTTCCCAGGTGCACAGCAGCGGGCCGGGCTCCAGGTCCGTCCAGCCGGTCTCCTCGCGCAGTTCGCGCAGGGCGCCCTCGCGGGGGCTCTCGTCCCCGTCGAGCCCGCCGCCGGGCATCGCCCAGTGCACGCCGACCTCGACGTTGTCGTACCGCAGCAGGAAGACCGCGCCGTCGGGGTCGAGCACGGCGACGCGGGCCGCACGGCGCGGGACGCGCAGCGGCTTGCGCAGCACCGTGCAGGGGCGGGCGGCGCGCAGGTCCCGGCGGTGGCCGATGGTCTCGTACCCGAGGGCGGTCCAGAAGGCGAGGGCGTCACTGTTGCCGTCGAGGACGGCGAGCCGCAGGCCGGCGTGGCCCGCGGCCCGGAAGCGGTCCTCGACGAGGGACGCCAGCCGCCTGCCGTGACCCCTCCGGCCCAGGTGCGCGTCCACCATCAGCAGGCCGATCCACGGGTCCGGGTCGGCCTGGTCCGGGTGCCGGGCGAGGGTGATCGCGATCCCGGCCAGCCGCCCCGCGTCCCGGGCCAGCAGGACCTCCGCGCCGGGGTGCGCCAGCTCGTCGGCCAGCGCCGCCGCCACCTGTTCCGGACGGATGTCGTCGGGGTCGGGGAAGTCGCCGCTGAGCGCGTGGAAGGCGCGGTGGGAGGCGTAGAGGGCGGTCAGCTCGGTGAGCAGCGGGCCCGGGATGTCGTGGTCGGGGGCGAGCGTGAGCGGGGTGATGATCACGCGGGGCAACCTACCCCGCCCGGTCCCGCGGTGGTCCGGGACCGCGGACGTGACACCATCACCTGCGTGCTCGACATCGGCTACGCCCTCTCCACCCGGTTCCCCGATCCGCCGCAGACGGACTACCGCCGCGCGGACGTCCACGCCCTGCGGCACGACCTGTTCTGCGGCGACGTGTACCTCGCCGACACCAAGGAGGACCGGGAGATCTCCACGGCCTGGGGATGGGTGCCGGTGCTCGACTTCGCGTGGGCGCTGTGCGACATCGTGGAGCTGGTCGACCGGGACCCGGCGGGCTCCCGGGCCGCCCGGCCGCAGCACGCCGAGCTGGACTTCACCGAGTCCACCGACCGTCTGCTGTTCGAGCGCCGCTTCGGCTGGGTCGACATCGAGGCGGAGTGGCTGCCGGCGAGCGAACCGCCGCTGTCCTTCTCGCACACCGCGCTGCGCCGGGAGGCCCGGGACTTCCTCCACGACCTGATCGCCGACCTCACGGACATGCACGAGGCCCTGGCGGAGAACCCGGCGATCTGGACCCTCCAGGCACGCTTCCCCCGTATCGGCTGAGCGCACCCGGGCCCCTCCGGCGCGCCCGGCCGGGCCGGACGTCCCGTCCCGCCTACTCCTTCCCCAGCACCCGCACCCCCAGCTGCGCCGCCAGCACCGGGGCCAGGTCCAGCAGCTGGGCCGGGCTGATCACCGCACCCGCCAGCCGGTCCACACCGCGGGACACCTCCAGCGGAGCCGCGCCGCGCAGGTCCACGTCCGTCAGGGTCGCCGCGCTCAGGTCCGCGTCCCTCAGGGCACAGTCGACGAACGCCACCCGCTCCAGGCGCGCGCCCCCGAAGTCCGGCTCGACCAGGACGCAGCCCTCGAAGACGACGTCCTTGAGCCGGGCGCGGCGCAGATTCAGGCAATCGATCTTGCCGCCGCGGACCAGCACCCGCTCAAGCACTGCCCCGTGCAGCTGCGTGCCGCCCAGCCGGGCATCGACCAGCTCCACGTCGCGCAGCGTGGCCTCGGCCAGGTCCGTCCCGACACCCCGTACGCCGGTGAGGACCGAGTCGAGCAGCCGGGCGCGCGGCAGTGACGTCTCGTCCAGCACGCACGCCGTCAGCCCGCAGTCCAGGAAGCGGGCGCCCGTCCCGTCCTGTCCGGAGAGGTCCGTCTCCGGGAACTGCAGCCCGTCGTAGTCGCCGTCCGGCTCCAGTGCCCCGCCGCCGTAGGGCTCCAGCGCCGGCAGCCGCACCTCCGGGCGGCGCACCGCCCGCACCGCCGCCGCACCGCCGCCACCCGCCGCTCTCCTCGCCATGGCCCCATGCTGCACCCCGCCACCGACACCCGCCCCCACCTGCGGCTTCGCGATCTTCCCCGGTCGCGTGTCACGTTTCCCGGCCGCCCATCCGTCGTACTCGCAGAAAGGCACGACAGCAGGTGAACGCGACCCGAGGGAGCCCTCAGCCATGCACCGCATCACCGTCGTCGGCGGCGGCTTCGCCGGACTGACCGCCGCCATCACCGCCGCCGAGGCGGGCGCCAAGGTCACCGTCCACGAGGCCCACCACACCCTGGGCGGACGGGCCCGTACCGCCGACGGCCCGTACCGCACCAACGAAGGCCCGCACGCCCTCTACAACGGCGGCCCGCACTGGTCCTGGCTCCGGCAGCGCGACCTGATCGGCCCCCTCGCGCCCCTGCCGCCGCTGGAGGCGGCCCGGCTGCGGCTGCACCACCGGGGCGCCCTGCGCCGCACCCCGCCC
Organism: Streptomyces sp. NPDC048185; assembly: GCF_043202495.1. Classification (NCBI taxonomy): domain Bacteria; kingdom Bacillati; phylum Actinomycetota; class Actinomycetes; order Kitasatosporales; family Streptomycetaceae; genus Streptomyces; species Streptomyces sp. NPDC048185. Next base: position 118,251 of record NZ_JBIDAN010000006.1, on the reverse strand, counting down.
TTCGCCATGCTCAGGCTGCTGCGCCGGAGCGTCGGGCCGGCACCCGTCGACACCGACTTCCTCACCTGGGCGACCGGCGTCGCGGGCGAGGAGGGCGCCCGTGCCGCCGCGCACTACTGCGCCGTCGCCCTCTTCCACCACGACCCCGGTTCGCTGTCCGCCGCCTTCGTGCAGGAACGCCTGCGCCGGGCGGCCAAGCTGCCGCCCGAGGCGCACTACCCGCGCGGCGGCTGGTCCGCCGTCATCGACCGGATGGCCGCCCTGGCATGGAACCTCGGGGTCCGGATGGAGACCCTGTCCCGGGTCGACACCCTCCCGGTGGACACCCCGGTCGTCGTCGCCACCTCCCTCGACGCGGCCCGCCGTCTGCTCGGCGACCCCTCGCTGAGCTGGCCCAGCGGACGCACCACGCTGGTCGACCTGGCCGTGCGGTCCCGGCGCGGTGACGCCTTCGCGGTCTCCGACCTGGACGCGCCGGGCTGGATCGAGCGGTTCACGGCGCAGGACCGCACGCTGGCCCCGGCGGGCGAGCAGCTGATCCAGGGGCAGATCCCGATCGGCCCGGACGAGTCGAAGGCCGACGGCACCGCACGCGCGGAGCACCTGCTCGACCTGGGCTTCCCCGGCTGGCGCGAGCGCCTGACCTGGCGGCGCGAGTCCGTCGCGAACGGCCGTACCGGCGCCGTCGACCCGCCCGGCACCACCTGGCGGGACCGGCCCGCGGTCGACCGCGGCGACGGCGTCTACCTCGCCGGGGACCAGGTCGCCGCGCCGGGACTGCTGTCCGAGGTCTCCTTCAACAGCGCCCTGACGGCCGTGTCCCTCGCGCTCGGCCGGAAGGAGCTTGACCTCAAGCAGGCCTGAGGTCGTTGAGTGGACCCCGGACCACGAGCCGCACGCGCCCTCGAACTGCGCGCCCTCGCCGAGGCCGCCGAGGGCCGCCTCTCCCCCGTCGTGCACCGCTTCCCGCTCGCCGCGGCCGCGGCCGCGCACCGCGCGCTCCAGGACCGGCGCACGACCGGGAAGGTGGTCCTGGAGCCGTGACGGCCGACGGCCCCTCGGACGACCGAACGGGATGCGATACGTCCCGATCCGTGGTCTTCTGGGCCAATGAGTGCCACCCGGACAGGTGAGGGAACCGCCTCCGCGGACGCCGACCCCCGCCGCTGGTGGGGGCTGGTGGTGATCGCCCTGGCCCAGCTGATGGTCGTCCTCGACGCGACGATCGTGAACATCGCGCTGCCCTCCGCGCAGCGCGACCTGGGCATGTCCGACGCCAACCGCCAGTGGGTGATCACCGCCTACACCCTCGCCTTCGGCGGTCTGCTGCTGCTCGGCGGACGCATCGCCGACCTTGTGGGACGCAAACGCACCTTCGTCATCGGACTGATCGGCTTCGCCGCCGCCTCCGCGATCGGCGGCGCCGCCGTCGGCCCCGCGATGCTCTTCGGCGCCCGCGCGCTGCAGGGCGTCTTCGCCGCCGTCCTCGCGCCCTCCGCGCTGTCCCTGCTGACGACCACCTTCACCGACCCCGAGGAACGGGGGAAGGCCTTCGGCATCTACGGCGCGCTGGCCGGCAGCGGCGCCGCCGTCGGCTTCATCGTCGGCGGCGTGCTCACCGAGTTCCTGAACTGGCGCTGGTGCCTGTACGTCAACATCCCCATCGCCGTCGTCGCCGTGACCGGCGCTCTGGTCCTCCTGCACGACCGGCCCGGCCACGCCGACGTCCGCCTCGACGTGCCGGGCGTGGTCCTCGGCTGCGGCGGCCTGGTGGCGCTCGTCTACGGCTTCAGCGAGGCACAGCCGCGCGGCTGGAGCGACCCGCTCGTGCTGGCGCTGTTCGCCGCGGGCGCCGTCCTCCTGGGGGTCTTCGTGTGGTGGCAGACCCGGGCGCCGGTGCCCCTGCTGCCGTTGCACATCATCCGCGACCGCAACCGCGCCGGCTGCTTCCTGACGATGATGCTGGCCGTCATCGGCATGTTCGGGCTGTTCCTGTTCATGACCTACTACCTGCAGGTCATCCTCGTCTACTCGCCCGTGCGGACCGGCCTGGCCTTCCTGCCGATGACGGCCGCGATCGTGATCGGCTCCACCCAGATCTCGGCCCGGCTGCTGCCCCGCGTGGGCCCGCGCATGCTGATGGTCCCCGGCATGCTCCTCGCCTCCGGCGGCATGGTGGTCCTCACGCAGATGACCGTGCACTCGCAGTACGCCACCGACATCCTGCCCGCCCTGCTCATGATGGGCCTCGGCATGGGCCTGACCTTCATGCCGGTCTTCTCCACCGCCACCGCCGGTGTCGCCCCCCAGGACTCCGGCGTCACCTCGGCTACGGTCAACACCTCGCAGCAGGTGGGCGGCTCCATCGGCACGGCGCTGCTCAACACCGTCGCCACCAGCACCAGCGCCACGTGGATCACCTCCCACCTCACCGACCCGACCCGGCGGGGCGAGATCGTCAGGGAGGGCATCGTCCACGGCTACACGGTCGCCATCTGGCTGGCCGCCGGCATCATGCTGCTGGCGGGCGTGATCGCGGGTCTGATGGTCACCGCCAAGGCCCCGAGGCACGGCAACCCGGCCGACCGCCCGGTGCCGGAACCGGTGGGCTGAGGGGCCCCGGGCCGCCCGCGGTCCCCGGCCCGGCGCGAAGCGCTCAGTGGCGGCCCGCCACCCGGTCCGCCAGCCGCGCCAGCCGGGACGACGACGCGCTGTGCGTCGTGCGCTCACGCCGGTCCGCCTCGCGGTACACGGCGTACATGCCCTGCACGCCCAGCCAGCGCAGCGGCTCCGGTTCCCAGCGGCGCACCCGGTGCCCCACCCACGGCAGGCCGGTCAGCTCGGTGGGGCCGCCCTCGCCCGAGTCCCGCCGGACCAGGTCGCCCAGGGTGCGGGCGGCCAGGTTGGCGGTGGCGACACCGGAACCGACGTAACCGCCGGCCCAGCCCAGCCCCGTCGACCGGTCCAGGGTGACGCTCGCGCACCAGTCGCGCGGCACGCCCAGCACCCCCGACCAGGCGTGCTCGATCCGCAGCCCGGCCAGGGAGGGGAAGAAGTGGACCAGGATCTCCCGCAACGCCTCGACGGTCGCGGCCTGCGTCGTGCCGTCGTTGTCGGTGCGGGAACCGAAGCGGTAGGGCACCCCGCGTCCGCCGAGCGCGATCCGGCCGTCGGCGGTGCGCTGGGCGTACATGTAGGCGTGCGCCATGTCGCCGAGGGTCTGACGGCCCGCCCAGCCCACCGACTCCCACTGCTCGTCGGTGAGCGGCTCGGTGGTGATCATCGAGGAGTTCATCGGCAGCCAGGTCCGCCGCTGGCCCCTGAGCGAGGCGGTGAAGCCCTCGGTGCAGCGCAGCACGTAGGGAGCGCGGACGGTGCCGTACGGCGTCACCGCCCGGCGGGGCCGGATCTCCGTGACCGGCGTCGACTCGTGGATGGTCACCCCGAGGCGCTCGACGGCCGCCGCGAGCCCCTTCACCAGCTTCACGGGATGCAGCCGGGCCCCGTGCGGCGTCCACGTCGAACCGACGGCTCCCGCCACCCTGATCCGCTCCGCCGTCTCCCGGGCCCCGTACGACTCCCGGTCCTTCTCGCCGAACGCCAGCTCCGCCTCGTGGAACGCCTTCAGCCGGGCCGCCTGCGCGGGCGTGCACGCCACTTCCAGCACCCCGCCCTTGTGCACGTCGGCGTCGATGCCCTCCGCCGCGGCCACCCGGATCACCTCGTCCACGGTGTCGTTCATCGCCCGCTGCAGGCGTACCGCCGCCTCGTGGCCGTGCAGCTTCGCGTACCGGTCGCGGCCGGCGATGCCGTTGTACAGCCAGCCGCCGTTGCGGCCGGAGGCGCCGTAACCGCAGAACCTCTGCTCCAGGACCGTGATCCGCAGGGTCGGCGCCGCCTTCTTGAGGTAGTACGCCGTCCACAGTCCGGTGTAGCCACCCCCGACGATCACCACGTCCGCCGACGCGTCCCCGGCGAGCGGCTCCCGCACCGCCGGGAGACCGTCGTCCGCGTACCAGTAGGAGATGCCACCGTTCACGACGCCGCTGCTCGGGCTGCTCATGGCAGGACGTTAGCCCTGGTGGGGGGCCGTTGTCTGCTTCGGATTCCGTGGACTTTCGGCGCCCGCGGGGCCCGTGACCGGTGCCGCGCGGCCGAGCGGCGGGGAGCTTCAGGCGGACCGGGCTCAGGGGCGGTCGTCGTGCAGGGCGGCGGGCAGTTCGGTCCGGCGGCGTATGCGCAGCTTGCGGTAGGTGCTGGTCAGGTGGGTCTCCACGGTGCGCCGGGCCAGGTGCAGCAGGTCGGCGATCTCGGTGTTGGTCCGCCCCGCGGCGGCCAGTTCGGCGATCCGTCGTTCGCTGTCGGTCAGCGCCCCGGAGCCGGTGCGGGTGGTCGCCGGGCCTCGGGCGCCGCTGTCCCGCAGGACCTGCCCGGTCAGGGTGAGCAGCCGCGCGGCGCCCGCGAGCTCGGCCCGTTCCGCCGCCTCGCGCAGGCGGTCGCGGGCGCGGCCCCGTTCCCCGGCGGCGAGGAGCTGGCGGCCCTGCGCCAGCAGTGCCTCGACCAGCTCCGTCGCGGTGCCGGCGGGCGCGTCCCGCAGGGTGCTCACGGCCTCCTCGGCCAGCTTCAGGCCGCGCCTCCCGCCGGTCGCGGTGCCCAGCACGCGCAGGGCCCGGCCCACCGTGCGCGGGGTGTTCCACACACGGGCCAGCCGCAGTTCCTCCGTCGCCAGGGCCAGTGCCTCCTGGCCGCCGCCCAGCGCCAGCCGGCACTCCGCGACCGCTGTCCGCCACGGGGTGACGACCGGGCTGACCACCTCGCGGGCCGTCTGCCGCCGTCCGCACTCCAGTAAGTCGTGCAGCGCTCCCGCCGCGTCGCCGGCGGCCGCCCGCTGCACACCGCGCGCGTACAGGAAGCGGTTGAGTTCCCAGGACTCCGGTGCGTCGCGCAGGTCGAACGCGGCCGCGAGGCGCGCGGCCTCGTCGACGCGGCCGGTGTGGACGAGCGCCAGCAGGGCGTGGGCGTCGTGGTTGGTGGGGCCGGTGCGGGAGCCGGCCGCGGCGGTGCCGGGCTCCCGGGCGAGCAGGCGGGCGTGGTCGCCGCGGGCCGCGGCGATGTCCGCGCGGGTGTTGAGAAGCGCGTGCTGCATCGGGTGCAGCAGGGCCGGGTGCTGGCCGGACAGCCCGCGCTCCACGAGCCGTTCCGCCTCGTCCAGTTCGTCGGCCCACTGGGCCACCGCGGCGGCCGTGCCCAGCAGGAAGGGCTCGGCGAGCGGATCGGTCGGCTGGGCGAGCAGGGCCCGTACCCGGGTCATGGCCTCCCGGGCCGAGATCAGCCCGGCCGTCGCCGCGTACCGCACCAGCAGGGCCTGCCCGGCGGTACCGATCACCTCCGGGGAGTCCTCGCCGCTCTCGCACAGCGTCCGGTACACCTCCTGCCGGGTCGCCAGGTCCACGTCGGACAGCAGCGCGCCCGCGGCCTGCACGGTGCGGGTGAGACCCGGATGGCCGGACAGCCGGCCCTCGGTGCGGCGCAGTACCTCCATGGCCGTACGGATCTCCCCGCGGCCCGCGAGGGCGGTGCCGAGGGCGACGGCCGTCCGCACCCGGTTGCGGGGGTCGGCCGGCAGGTGCTGGGCCTCGGCGAGGCGCGCGATGGCCGCGGGCGCGTCGGCCGACGCGTACTCCAGGGAGCCCAGTTCGGTCAGCAGCCGCTGCCGCTGACCGTCATCGAGCGGCTCGTCCAGCGCCCGGCGCAGATAGCCGACGGCGTCGCCGGGCCGGGCGTCGTGCACGGCGACCGTCACCGCGTCCCGCAGCACGCGCAGGGCCCAGGGCAGCCCGACGGCCGGTGCGCGCAGCAGGTGCCGGGCGACCGCCTCCACCCGTCCGCCCCGGCGCAGCAGTGCCTCCGCCGCCGCCCGGTGCGCGGCCTCCCGGCGGGGTCTCGGCCACCCGGTGAGCACGGCGTCGCGCAGCAGCGGGTGCGCGTAGCGGGGGCGGCCGGCGCCGTCGCGCCGCAGCAGTCCGAGCCGCGTGGCGGCGGCGAGCCACCCGGCGACCCGGACGGGGTCGGCCCCGGCCGCCTCGGCGAGCAGGTCGGCCGTTTCACCGGCGTCCGCCCCGGCCGGCCCGCCCGCCGCGTCGTCCTCGCCGCCCGGCGGCCAGGCCTGCTCCAGCGCCGCGAGGCACCGGGCCACGTCGGCCGTCGCGGCACCGGCGCTGCTCAGCCACCAGGAGACGGCCGCCGGGTACGTCCCCGGGTACAGCTCGGCGCAGGTGTCGGGCAGGGGAGGGACGCCGTGGTCCGCGGGACGCTCCGGGCCCGGTGTGCCGCCCAGGTCGTCCAGCAGGGCGTGCAGCAGCAGCGGGCTGCCGGCTCCGGCCCGCACGCACTGGGCCGTCCACTGCGGGCCGGCCTCCGGGAAGGCCGCCCGCACCAGGGCGGCCGCCGCCGTGTCGCCGAGCGGGGGGAGGGTGTGGGTGCGCACGAGGGAGGGCGACAGGGCCTGGCTGAGTCCGGCCGGCCGCGGGTCGACGTCGTACTGGCTGCGCTCGGTGGCCACCAGCAGCACCGGTAATCGGTCCAGCCGGCGGGCCGCCTCCAGCAGCCAGCGGCGCGACGACTGGTCGGCCAGGTGGATGTCGTCGGCGGCCACGAACAGCGGTCCCTTGGTCGCGTACGACCGCAGCAGCCGCCACAGGCGGGCCGCGCTGCCGCGGTCGTCTCCGTCGGGCGCCAGGTCGGTGAAGTCCGGTACCGGGCCGAGGAGTTGCAGGATCGCCCCGAAGGGCACCGCGGTGTCCTCGGGTGAACAGCGCGCCCGCAGGACGCGCATGCCCAGGTCCGCCGCGTGCCGCGCGGCGCTCTCCAGCACGGCGGTGCGGCCGGTTCCGGTGGCGCCGCGCACCAGGACGAAGCCCCCGGTGCCGGCCCGGGCCCGCTCGGTCTCGGCCGCCAACAGCGCCCGTGCGTCGTCGCGTTCACGGAGCGGTCCGGTCATCGGGTGCCTCCTGCGGTGGATGATGCTCCTCCCGCCTGTGAGACGGGTGAATGCGGGCGGGGGTGGTGTGAAGTGGCCCACGCGTGGCAACGGTGTTCCATGGGCCGGTGAGCGGCCGCCGCGGCGGCTGTGGCGAGGCTCACGGTGGTGCGCCGTCGGGCCACGGGCCCGCGCTCTCCCTGCACAGGACCCGCCTGACCTGCGGAGACACCCGAACGGGGCGGTTCCCGGCGGTGCTTGTCTCGTGGTGTGCCTCGTGGTGCTCCACGATTGCGCGGCCCCGGCACCCGAAGAAGTGTGGAACCTGCTCATCCGCTGCCGGCCAGTGCCGGACGGCGGGTTCGTGAACAGGGGGGAAACGGTTGCTCAGCTCACCCCGGACCACCACCACGGCCGCCCTCGGCGCCGGCCGGGTCACCGGTGCCGGCGACGGGCGCGTTCCGGTGGCGGTGTCCGCTCCGGATCCGATCAGCCGCGAGGGCGCGGTCAGCCAGTTGCGCCGGCACCCGGAGGTCGACCTGCGCGAGGAGTCCGGTCCCGGCACGGTGGCGCTGCTCATCGAGGACGCGCTGGACGAGGCGGCGCTCACCCGGCTGCGGCGGATCGTGCGCAGCGAGGGCGCGCGTGCCGTGCTCGTGGTCGGCTCGATCCGCGAGACCGAACTGCTGGACGTCGTCGAGTGCGGCGTCGGCGCCATCGTGTGGCGCCACGAGGCCACCGCGCACCGGCTGGTGCAGGCGGTCCTGGCGGCCTCCCGCGGCGACGGCGACCTGCCGGCCGACCTGATCGGGCGGCTCGTCCACCAGGTGGGAACCCTGCATCGGGGCGCGGCGGGCCGCCCCGGCGCCCCCTCGCTGGGCCTCGCACCCCGCGAGGTGGACGTCCTGCGACTGGTCGCCGACGGCCTCGACACCGGGGAGATCGCCGGCAAGCTGTCCTACTCCGAACGGACCGTCAAGAACGTCATGCACGGACTCACCACGCGGCTCCATCTGCGCAACCGCGCGCACGCCGTGGCCTATGCCCTCCGGGAAGGCTACATCTGACCGAACGGGCAATCGAAGGCGGCGCGTCGGAGCCGCACGGGCAGACCGTCCTGCCCGCCGGCCGTCCCCGGCGTGCCTGCGGGCCGGGCGGCCCCCGGGGCACGATCGACGGCGGACGACAGGCCGGGCGAAGCGGCGGCGGTGCGGGCAGGGCGGGAGCGCGAACGTGATCCACGAGGTGGACGAGGTCCTCAAGACCCTCCTCGGCGGCGGGGCCTTGGCGGGCTCGGGCATCGACGTGTCCTTCGAGGCACCCACGCGCGACTGGGCGGCCCGGCGCAACGGCCCGGTGGTCAACACCTACCTGTACGACATCCGCGAGGACGTGGCCCGGCGCCAGCGCGGGCAGATGGCGGTCCGCGACGAGCACGACATCGTGGTGCGGCGCCGCCAGCCGCCCCGCTGGTTCCGGCTGTCGTACCTGGTGACGGCCTGGACGAAGACCCCGCAGGACGAGCACCGGCTGCTGTCCGCCGTGCTCGCGACCCTGCTGCCCCACGAGATGGTGCCGCCCGCCGGACTCCCGGGCTCCCTGGGCGCACTCGGCCTGTCGGTGCCGCTGACGGTGGCCGGCATCCAGACGGAGTCCCGGTCCCTCGCCGAGATCTGGTCCGCCCTGGGCGGTGAGCTGAAACCCTCCCTCGACCTGGTGGTGACCGCGCCCTTCCCCGCCTTCCCCGAGTACGACGCCGGTCCCCCGGTCACCGAGGGCGCCACGGTCCGGGTCCGCGACCTGGCCGACGACCCGGCGGAGGCCGGCGGACGCTCCCACCGCCCGCACCAGGTCGCGGCGGCCCGGGCCGCCCGCCGGGCCGGCCGCCCCGCGGACCCGCGGTGAACGCGCCGTGCACCCCCTCCGACGGCCCGGGAGCGGCCACGGGCACCGGTGAGGGTGCCGCCCCCGCGCTGCTCGCCCGGCTCGCGGTGCTGCGGGAGCGGGTGACCGCTCTGGTCGAGCGGCGTTCCGCCACCGATCCGACCGCCGACGACCCGCTGCGCGGCCTCTACCTGTCCGAGGAGGCGGTGCGGCGCCTGCTGCACACCTGGTCCCCGCCCGCGGGGGCCGAGGCCACCGCAGCGGCCACCGGGGCCGCCCCCGGCGCCGGCCACGACGGGACGCCGGCCGACCGGCTGTCCCGGCTCGCCGGGCGGGCGGCGCTGACCGAGCTGGACGTCGCCGTGCTGCTCGTGGCCCTCGCCCCCGACGTCGACCGCACCTTCGAGCCGCTCTACGGCTACCTCAACGACGACGTCAGCCGCCGCCGGGCCACCGCGGGCCTCGCCCTCGAGCTGTGCGCCGTGCCCGCGCACGCGGCGGCGGCCCGCGCCCGCCTGCACGCCTCGGCACCCCTGCGCGCCCTCGGTCTGCTGGAGGTCGAGGAGCCGGAACGCCCCTTCCTGACCCGTTCGCTGCGGGTTCCCGACCGGCTGACCGGCCACCTCCTCGGCGACGACACCCCGGACGCGGCCCTGCTCGGCCGGCTGCGCCCGATGCCCGAGCCGCTGCCCGCGGGCGCCGCCGCCGAGGACTTCGCGCGCCGGCTCGCCGCCCGCCTGCTCGCCGGACCGCTCACCGTGCACCTCCGCGAACAGCACGAGGGTGACGGCCTGGCCGCCGTCGCCGCCGCGCTGCGCCTCGCCGGCCTCGACGCGCTGCACTGCCCGGACCCGGGGGACCACGTCCCCGAACTCCTCCGCGAGGCCCGCCTCGACGGCCGCGCCGTCGTCGTCCCGGGCCTGCCCGGACAGCCGGGCCCGCTGGTCCGGGCGCTGACGGCGGCGAGGGACGTGACCGTACTGCTGACGGACACCCGCCCCTACGACCCCCACTGGTCCCTGGGCGATCCGCTGGTCCTGGAGGCGCCGGGACGCGGGGCCGGCGGGGCGCAGGCCTGGCGGGCCGCGCTCGGCCCGGACGCCGACGGCTTCGACCTGGCCGCCACCGTCGCCCCGTACCGCCTCGGTGGCGAGCGCATCCGGCGGGCCGCCGAGGCCGCCCACGCCCTCGCCGTCTTCGACGGCGGCCCGGTCACCGCCGCCCACGTCCGGCTCGCCGCCCGCCGCCAGTCAGCCTCCGGACTGGAGAGCCACGCCCGGCGCATCCGTCCCGCGGTGGACTGGGGAGACCTGGTCCTGCCCGAGAAGCCCCTCACCCAGCTGCGCGAACTCGCCCTGCGCGCCCGCCACCGCGACCGCGTGCTCGGCGACTGGCGGCTCAGCGCCGGCGGCGGGCGCGGCCGGGGCGTGCTCGGGCTGTTCGCGGGCGAGTCCGGCACCGGCAAGACCCTGTCGGCGGAGGTGGTCGCGGCCGACCTGGGCCTGGACCTGTACGTCGTCCAGTTGTCGTCGATCGTGGACAAGTACGTCGGCGAGACCGAGAAGAACCTGGAACGGATCTTCACGGAGGCCGACCGCACCGACGCCGTGCTCCTCTTCGACGAGGCCGACGCCGTGTTCGGCAAGCGCTCCGAGGTCAAGGACGCGCACGACCGGTACGCCAACATGGAGAGCGCCTACCTGCTCCAGCGGCTGGAGTCCTTCGACGGCATCGCCCTGCTCACCACCAACCTGCGGGCCAACATCGACGAGGCGTTCACCCGGCGCCTGGACCTCGTGGTCGACTTCCCGTTCCCGGACGCCGGGCAGCGGCTGGCCCTGTGGCGGCACGGCATGGCGCACGTCCCCTCCGCCGACGGCATCGACCCGGCGCCCCTGGCGCGGGACTTCGAGCTGGCCGGGGGTTCGATCCGCAGCGCGGTGGTCACCGCCGCCTACCTGGCCGCCGGGCGCGGTGACCGGGTGACGGCGGGCGACCTCCTGGAGGGCGCCCGCCGCGAGTACCGCAAGGCGGGGCGGCTGGTGCCGGGCGAGGGCGGCTGGTGACCGGTCAGGCCCCGTCCGGCCGGACGATCTTCCACTCCGCGTCGTCGGAGGCGGCGCAGTCGTAGATCATCAGCCGGGCGAAGAGGTTGCCCCCGTCGACGCCGTCCACGTCCAGACACGCGTTGTTGCTGGCGAAGTTGCGGATCCAGTAGACGCCGCTCTGCTGCTCGTCGAGCCACCAGAGCTGGTTGTCGGCGGTCGTGCCGTCGCAGTGGAACTCGGCGACGGGCGTCCCGAAGGGCCGGGCACCGTACTCGCCCAGGTCCATGCAGTACTTGTCCTTGACGTTGCGGATCTGGAAGAGAGCCGCCCCGCCGGGGCCGCCCTTCTCGTCCGTCACCTCCAGGTCCCAGATCTGGTTGTCCCCGTCGGTGTCGTCGCAGGCGGCCTGCTGCACGGGGCCGTTGATCTCCCCCTTCTCACGGCCGGGCAGTTCGGCGCACATGTCGCTGGCGGTGTTGCGCAGCAGGATGTTCCGGGCGGGCACCACGGGCGGCTCGCTCTTGGGCTTCGGGGACGGCGACGCGTCACCGCCGCCGCCACCGCCGCCACCGCCGTCGTCCTCGGGTTCCTCGGCGGCCGGCTGCTCGGGTGCCTCGACGGGAGCCGACGCGGCCGCGCTGGGCAGCGGCTGGGGCGGGGCACTGGGGCTGGGGGCGAGCGCTGCGCCCGCCTGCTCCGTCTGCTCGGTGGCGCTGCTGCGGACCTGGGGCTTGTAGGCGATCCAGATCATGACGAAGGCGATGGTCAGGGCCAGCGCGATGCCGAAGAACGTGGCCAGCCAGCGGGGCAGGAACCCGCGCTGCACGTAGGTCCCCTCGACCTCCGTCGGCTCGACGCCCGACCGGCGCACCGCCAGCGTGTAGGGCCGTTCCTCCTTCGAGCCGAACCAGATGATCCGGCGCGGCCTCAGCGTCGTGTCCACGAACGCCGCGCGTCCCGGCTCGATCTGCACGTTCCCCGGACGGATCTCGTACGTCAGGTGGTCGCCGGTGTCGCTGCCCGCGACCGACGCCGTCACCTTGGTGTTGCCGAGGTTGTCCACCGCGAGCCGCGGCCGCCCCCGGAACCTGCCCTTCACCGTCGGCGGCACCAGTTCGGCCCGCACCTGCGTGAACGGCGTGATCGTCAGGTTGCCCTCGGGAACCGTCACCGCTTCCGGGTGCTCGGTCGGCGTGATCCGCACCGCGTACGGATTCGGGCCGGCCGCGGCGTCGGGGGTCCGCGGCGGCGCGAACGTCAGCTCGACGGTGCCGGTCGTACCGGGGTACAGCCGCAGTGTCTGCGGCTCGACGGTCGTCCACGGGGCCACGTCCCCGACGGGTTCGAACCGGTACTCGTCGACGACGTCACCGGTGTTGCGCAGCCGCAGCCGCACCCGTGTGCTGCTGCCGGGATCGACCGTGGCGGACGCGGGCTCCAGGGAGGTCCAAAGGCTCACGCCGCGACGCTACGGGGCCCGCGCCGCCGGGTCACCGGGCGGCGGGGCAGACCCCGTTGCCCCTCGGGTCAGGCGGAGGTGTCCATCGGTTCGGTCTCCCGCTCCCCCTCGCTGGGCGCCGGGGAGTCGGAGTCGGAGTCGTGATCGGTGGTGAGCTGGTGGAGCTCGCAGTTCAGCGGCACGGTGACGCGGGTGCCGCCGGCCTGCCGGATGACGGTGTCGATGCGCCGCGCGAGGGCGGGCGCCTGGTCGGCCGTGTAGTCGGCGATGTCCGTGTTGGCCGCGGTGCTGGGCCAGTACGGGCCCGGAGTGCGGTCGGTGCCCTGGAACAGCTCCATGTAGCAGATCACGCAGGGCCGCTTCAGTCCGCCGTACGTGTCCGCGGTCGCGCCCTCCTTCTCCGCGGCGGCGTGGATGGCCCGCTCCGCGTGGATGTCCTTCTCCCCGTCGGGCACCGTGGCCTGCCCGGCGAGCGCCGCCATGACCGGCCAGAAGTCGGGATGCAGGTTCTCCTTGGTCTTCATCTGCGACAACAGGTGCCGCAGCTTCGCCGTGTGGCGCTTCTCGCGGCCCTCCTCGGGTGCCACCTTCTCCAGCAGACCCAGCAGGTAGGCGTCGGCGGCCTGTCCGTCGATGCCGGCGCGCAGCGCATCGTTCACCCGGGTGTGGTTGGTGGAGACGAACAGCTTGAAGGCCTGCTCCTGTTCGGGCGTGGGCTCCAGGTCCTGGGCGGGCCGGACGGTCGCCGCCTGCACCTCCGTCGGCTTGAGGCCGTCGGCCAGCAGGTACCGGTTGACGGTCGTGCACACCCAGCGCAGCACCTGCCGGGTGCGGGCGCCGTCGAAGCTGTGCGCCTGGCTCCGGTTGGCCGAGCCCGCGTAGCGCTCGTCCAGCACCGACTTGGCGGTCCCCTCCTCCATCTGCTGCGCGTCCGGCACCAGGTGGAGGGTGAGGCTCTGGTTGGCGCCCCTGCGCTTCCAGCCGAGGGCCACCAGCGCGTCCGCCACCGAGTCGGCGACGCTCTGCACCTTCTTCCGCCGGCCGCCCCGCCCCTGCGGCTTGGTCACCCGGCCGGACGGCGCCCGCTGGACGTGCGCGCCGGGCTCGGCGGCACGCTGCACCGCGGCGCCCGAGGCCGTCGCGCCGGGCAGCGTCAGGTCGGGCACCCCGCCCCGCGCCATGATCCGCCCGTGCTCCGCGGCCTGCACCTCGAAGGCGTCGTCCGGGCTGGAGACCCGGGTCCCGGTGCCGTCGTCGGTGCCCGCCACCTTGCCCATGGCCTGCTGCCAGACGTGCCCGGCCTCGTGGAAGAGGGTCTCGTCGTCCAGGCTGGAGCGCCCGCTGACGATGTGGGAACCGGTGGTGTAGGCGACGGCGCCGTGGTCGGCCGCCGAACGCTGCGCCACCGGCCCGTCGTGCAGGCGGACGTGCCCGAACTTCATGGGGTACGCCTGCTCCACCCGCTCCAGGATGTGCGACGGCAGTGGCCGGCCGGGCGTCGCGATGGCGTCACCGGGAGCGACCCGGCGCTGCACCGCCGCCTCCTCGTGCCCGCAGCCGGCGCCGTGCCGGTGCCGGTCGCCCTCCGCCAGGCGCTGCACCGCCGCGTCGGCGTGCCCGCAGCCGGCGCCGTGCTCGTGCCGGTCCTGGGAGACGGCGCGGGAGAAGGCCGCGTTGCCCGCCTGCCGCTGGAGCGCGAGCGCCCCGGCCGCCCACGAGGGTGTCCGGGAGGGCCTGGGCGGGCGCCCCGCCTGCCCGTTCGCCGGATCCCGCTCCTTGCCGTTGTCCTGCGCGCGCACGGGCGCTCCCCTCGGCGGTGGATACACGTCGGGACGACACTGTGCCGGGCGGCGGCGGGAGCGGGAAGGACCACGGGGGCAGCCGCGGGGGCAGCGCGCGAACGTGCCCGTCGGGGCAGCGGGGCTGCCCCGGGAACGGCCCCCGGGGCCGTTCCGGCGGGCGCGACGCGCGCGCGAGGGTGAGGGGCGTCCTGTCTCGTACCCCGAGGAGAGCAGAGCATGCCGTCCTACCTGTCGCCCGGCGTCTACGTCGAGGAGGTGGCCAGCGGCTCGCGCCCGATCGAAGGGGTGGGCACCTCGGTGGCGGCCTTCGTCGGACTCGCGCCGACCGGACCGCTGAACGAGCCCACGCTGGTCACCAACTGGACCCAGTACGTCGCGGCGTTCGGTGACTTCACCGACGGGTACTACCTCGCGCACTCCGTCTACGGCTTCTTCAACAACGGCGGCAGCGCCGCCTACGTCGTCCGCGTGGGCGGCTCCGCCGAGGACGCCGCGGGTGAGGCCCCGGGGACGGACGCCGCCGCCTCGGTGACGGCCGGCACCGCTCCCGCCGCGCTGCCCGCCGCCGAACCCCGGCAGCTCGGCACCTTCGCCGTGACGGCCACCGCCGCGGGCGAGCACGGGCCGCTGTCCGTCGAGGTCGCCGACCCCGAGGGCGAGGGCCCCGCCGAGCGCTTCAAGCTGATCGTCAAGGACGGCGACCGGCCGGTCGAGACCTTCGACGTGAGCGCCAAGAAGGGCAACCGCGCCTACGTCGTCACCCAGGTCAAGGAGCGCTCCAAGCTCATCACCGTGACGGAGGCCGCGCCGTCCGCGCAGCTGGCCCGTCCGGAGAACCAGACCGTGGCGCTGCCCGCACCGCCCGCCGCTCCCGCCGCTCCCGCCGGGAAGGCCGCTCCGGCCGGCGAGGTCTCCCACCCCGGCCCGGCGCAGTACCTCGGCGACTCCGCCGACCGCACCGGCTTCGGCGGTCTGGAGGCCGTCGACGAGGTCTCCATGGTCGCCGTGCCCGACCTGATGGCCGCCTACCAGCGCGGCGCGATCGACCTGGAAGCCGTCAAGGCCGTCCAGCTCGGTCTCATCGCCCACTGCGAGCTGATGGGCGACCGCGTCGCCGTCATCGACCCGCCGCCCGGGCTGAACGCCCGTCAGATCCGGGTCTGGCGCCAGGAGACGGCCGGCTACGACTCCAAGTACGCGGCCCTGTACTACCCGTGGATCAAGACCTTCGACCCGGCCTCCGGCCAGTCCCGCCTGATCCCGCCGAGCGGCCACGTGGCCGGCATCTGGGCCCGCAACGACTCCGAGCGGGGCGTGCACAAGGCCCCCGCCAACGAGGTCGTCCGCGGCGCCGTCGACCTGGAGCTCCAGATCACCCGCGGCGAGCAGGACCTGCTCAACCCGGTCGGCGTCAACTGCATCCGCGCCTTCCCGGGCCGCGGCATCCGCGTCTGGGGCGCCCGCACCCTCTCCTCCGACCCGGCGTGGCGCTACCTGAACATCCGCCGGTACTTCAACTACCTGGAGGAGTCGATCCTGATCGGCACCCAGTGGGTGGTGTTCGAGCCGAACGACCACAACCTCTGGGCCCGCATCCGCCGCAACGTCTCGGCGTTCCTGGTCAACGAGTGGCGCAACGGCGCCCTGTTCGGCCAGAGCCCCGAGCAGGCCTACTACGTCAAGTGCGACGAGGAGACCAACCCGCCGGAGTCCGTCGACCTCGGCCGGGTCATCTGCGAGATCGGCATCGCCCCGGTCAAGCCCGCCGAGTTCGTGATCTTCCGGCTGGCCCAGTTCTCCAGCGGCAGCGGGGAGCTGGAGGAGTAGGCGGCACCCGCCCGCTCCCCGTAAGCCCCCTCCCATCCCCAGAAGGACAGCGAACACATGAGTCTCCAGCCGGGTGACGCCCTCACTTCACACAACTTCGGTCTCCAGATCGACGGTGTGATGGTCGAGTACCTCGCCGAGGTCAGCGGCCTGACCCTCGAACAGGACGTCATCACCTACCAGCAGAACAGCGCGCAGGGCCGGGCCGAGGTGGCGCTGCTGCCGGGCGTGCAGAAGAACGGCCAGTGCACCGTCGTGCGCGGCATGACCCAGTCGGCGTCGTTCACCCAGTGGATCAACGACTCGATCCGCGGCCAGATGAGCACGGCCCGCAAGAACGCGTCCATCATCATGATGGACTTCCAGGACAACCCGGTGAAGCGGTACAACCTGCGCAACGCCTGGTGCAGCAAGATCGACACGAGCACGGTGAAGGCGGGCGAGGCGGCGGCCCTGACCGAGACCGTCACCATCGTGTTCGAAGAACTGGTCATCGAGTAATGCGGCGTACGGCTGCCCAGGCACCCGCCGCGGCACCCATGACTGCGGCGGCGGGAGCGGACTCCCCCCGTTCGGCTCCCGCCGCCGCGCCTGCGGAAGCTCCGGCCGACGCGCTGCCCCGCCGGCAGCTCGTCACCGAGTTCCCCTTCGAGCTGCCGCGCGGGTACGTCGACGAGGCGGGCACGGTGCACCGGGACGGTGTGATGCGCCTGTCGACGGCCCGGGACGAGCTGGTCCCGTTGCGCGACGTGCGCGTGCAGGAGAACCCCGCGTACCTGTCGGTGGTGCTGCTCGGCCGGGTCATCACCCGGCTCGGCACGCTGGCGATGGTGCACGACGGGGTCGTGGAGAACATGTTCGCCTCCGACCTGGCGTTCCTCCAGGACTTCTACCGCCAGATCAACGCGGAGGGGCACACCCGCGCGGCCGTGCAGTGCCCGCACTGCTCGGAGCCCTTCGAGGTGGAACTCGGCGGGAGCCGCCTGGGGGAATCGTGACGTACGCGACCGACCGGCTGCACGAGGAGATCGCGTACGTCGCCTTCCACTTCCACTGGGGCCTGGACGCGATCCTGGACCTGGAGCACCAGGACCGGCGCCGGTACACGGAGCAGATCGCGTCCCTCGTGACGCGCGGCGCGACGGAGGGCTGAGCGGTGGGATTCCTCGACCGGCTGCGGGGACGGCAGGGCGGTGCCGGCGCGGCGGGCTCCGCGCAGAGCCCGCCCCCGCGCGGGGACGTGCCGAGCCCGGCGGACGTGCCGAGCCCGGAGAGCGTGCCGAGCCCGGAGGGCGTGCCGGCCCCGGCCGATGTCACGGCGCCGCCCGTGGCCGTCGCCGCGTGGACGGCCCTGCCGCCGATCCAGCGGTCGACGGGCGACCGGCGTCCAGGCGTCGCGGACGCCGGGTTCGGCGGACGGCTGCCCACCTGGCAGAACCCGTCGTTCAGCGGGGCACCGTCCCCGGCGGTCCTCGACCCGGCGGCCGGCCACGGCCTGCTCTCGGGGGCGTTCGCCGAGCCGGCGCGGCCGGGCGCGGAGTCCGGCCCCCGTACGCGAGGGCTCCCGTCGGCGTCCCCGGCGGGCGCTCCCGCCGTGCAGCGCATGCCGGTGGCGCCGCTGCGGACGGTACCGAGGACACCGGCGCCGTCCCCGGCCGCGCCCGCCTCGTCCCCGGCCGCGTCGCCCGTGACGCGGGCGCACACTCCGCCGTCCGCCGCGGCACCGACCGCGTCCCGGACGCCGGTCCAGCGACCGCGCCCCACGGCGCCGGCGTCGCCGTCGGCTCCCGCGGGTCCCCCGGCCCGGGGCGCGCACGGCGTCCGCGTGACTCCCGTGCCGCCCGCCGCACCGCGCACACGGGACCTGCTGACCAGGGCGCCGTCCGCGCCGGCGGCCGTGCAGCGGCGGGCCCTGCCCGCGACCCGGCGCGCGCCCGACGCCGCTCCCGCCTCCTCGGACACCGCGCCCTCGTCACCGGACGGCGACCGAGGAGGCCCCGGCGCGCTTCAGCCCGGGTCCGCCGACCGGACGCCCGCGCCTGCCGCGGCGCCCGTCCAGCGCACCGCACGCCCGCCCGGCGCCGCGCCCGCACCACGGACGCACACCTCCGGTCCCCGGGCGACGGCCGCGTCCCCGGACGGCCCGACGGTCGCCGACGCGTCCCCGGGTCCCGTTCGCCTGCCCGGCCCCACCACCAGCACCCCGACACCGGGCGGCGCCCCGCGGTCCGGCACGCCGGTCCAGCGGGCGACCCACGAGGCCCGGCCCACGCCCCGCACCACCCCGGCCCCACGCACCACCGCACGACCCGCGAACGCCCCGGCGGCCGGTGCCCCGGCGGCCGGACGTCCGGTCCAGCGCGCATCGTCGGCGCCGCGCACCGACCCGGCCGCCAACACCCCGACACCCGGAACTCCGGTCCAGCGGACGACATCCGCCCCGCACCCGGGCCCCACCGGCAACGACAGCACCTCGACGACCGGCACCCCCGCCCAGCGCGCATCGTCGGCGCCGCGCACCGACCCGGCCGCCAACGCCCCCGCACCCGGAACTCCGGTCCAACGAGGCACCTCCGCCCCGCACCCGGGCCCGACCGGCAACGGCAACTCCCCGGCGACCGGCACCCCGGCCCAGCGGCCGACATCCGCCCCGCACCAGACCCCGACCCCGACCCCGACCCCGACCCCGACCGGCAACGACAGCACCTCGACGACCGGCACCCCCGCCCAGCGCGCATCGTCGGCGCCGCGCACCGACCCGGCCGCCAACGCCCCCGCACCCGGGGCTCCGGTCCAACGAGCCACCTCCGCCCCACCACGCACCGACCCGGCCGGCAACCCCCCGGCGGCCGGCACCCCCGCACGCGAAGGCGCCCTCGGCGGCCCGGCGTCCGACCTCCCGGTGCAGGGTGCGGTGCCCCCGCGGGGCCCGCAGACCGCCCGCACGAGTACGGGCCCCACCCCCGCGAGCACCCGGTCCTCGTCCGCCCCCGGTAGCAGCACGCCCGCCGCACCCGTGCACCCGCACGGCTCCGTACCGAACGCCGCCCCTGCCTCCGGCACCACGACCGACGGCACGCGACCGACCACGCGGGCCCAGGGGGCCGTACCCGGCTCCACGGGCGACCGACGGACGCCCGCCCCTCACGACCCGGCAGCCGGTCTCCCGGTACAGCGGGCCGCCACCCCGGGCAGCACCGCGCCCGGCGGCGGCACGTCCGCACCGGCGGCACGCCCGCAGAGCCGGCCCTCCGCGGCCGCCGGTCCGGCGACGCCCACCACCGGTGGCGCCCCCGCGACGAGCACCCCGGTCCAGCGGCCCGCGCCCGGCACCGTCCGCCCGACCGCGGCACCCGGCACGCCCGGCGGCAAGGGCGGCGGCGGAGCGACCGGCACGGCACCCGACGCCTCGGCCCCGCCCGTCCAGCGGGCCGTGCCCCGGAACACCCCCGCGGCGAGCGGACCCCGGCCGACCGCCACCGCCCGGCCACCGGCGGATCCCTCCGGCGCGGGACGCCACCCCGGTGCCACCGCGCCCACCCCCACGACGTCCACGTCACCGCGCACCGCCGACAGCACGGCCGCGACCCGCCCCGCCGACGCGGGTGCCACCACGGCCCCCGTCCAACGGCGGACGACGACGCCCGGCGGGCCGGCCGCAGCGAAGACCTCGCCGCCGCACCGCGCCGACGGCACCCCCGCCCCGGCCCCGTCCACCGTCCCCACGGCCGTACGCCCGGGCACGCCCGCAGGCCCGGTGCAGCGCTCCACGGACGGAGCACCCGCGTCCGCGACGCCTCCGGCGCCCGCCACGGCACCGGCCCCCGTCCGGCGGTCGCCGTCGGCCGCCCCGGGTGCCTCCGACCGCTCGGCCCGTCCGACGACCGACGCGGCCACCGCCTCGCACTCCACCGGCCCCACGTCCGTACGCCCCGGCCCGGTGCCCCCCGGCACCGCACCCCTGGTCCAGCGCAGCACCGCGGTACACCGTCCGGGACTGGGCGCCCCCGCCTCCGCACCGACCCCCGCACACCCGGCCCCGGCACCCGAGCCCGCGCGCCCGGCCCCCGGCACGGCGGCCCCGCCCGCCGACCGGCGCCGCTCCCCGCTCGGCACCCCCCTCACCACCACGCCGGCCGGCAGCACGCCGCTCACCGCACCGGCCCCCGGTCCGCGCGCCGGTACGCCCGCACCCCCGCCGGTCCAGCGAGCCACCGCCCCCTTCGTCCCCGGGTTCCGGACCCCGGTGCCGGCCGCCGACGTCCTCCAGGCCCCCGCGTCCACGTCCCCGCCGACGCCCCCCGGCCCCAGCGCCCCCGTCACGGACCACCCCGCACCCCAGATCCAGCGCGCCACCACGACACCCCCGCCGGTCCACGCGGCCACCCCCGGCCCCAACCCGCCCCTCCCGGGCCACCCCGCACCCCCGGTCCAGCGCACCACCACCGCCACACCCCCGCCGAACCGGCAGGCCGCCACCCCGTTTCCGCCGCCACCGCCCGTATCCGCGGCGCCCGCCACCCCGACCGGCCCGCCACCCGGGCCGGTGCCGCCCCTGCCGCTGCCCGCCGTCGCAGGCTCCGCCGCGCACACGGGCCGGCGCGCGCCCGCCGGCGCCGTACCGCTGCGCCGGCCCGCCCCGCCCGGCGCCGGGGCAGCCGCCGGTCCGTTGCCCGTGGCGCCCCTGACCCCGCCCCCGGCGGCCCCGCACCCCCCGCTCCAGCGCACGCCCCCGGCGACGCCGGCCGCGGACACCGCACCTGCGCACACGGTGCAGCGCCTTTCCGGTCGCAGCATCGGCGCCCTCGCCGCGGCGGCGTCGGCCACCGTCGCCTCCACCCTGGGGCACTTCCGGACGTCCTCGACCCAGCAGTCAGGCGTGAGCGACCCGCCGCCCCCGTCGTACAGCGCGGCGACCGCCCCGCCCGGCGACCGTCCGCCCTCCGCGTCGCCCGGTCCCGCGGCAGACCCGCCGCCCGCGTACACGGCGGTCGCCGAGGGCGGGTTCGACCCGCGCGAGCTCACCGACTTCCAGCTCGACGAGCTGGTGCACCGGATCATCGGCCGCGTCACCCGCCTGGTCCGAACCGAACTGCGCATGGACCGCGAGCGCATCGGACGGCTCCGCGACCCTCGCGCCTGACCGGCCACCCCTCGCACCCCACGGCTCACCCACAGAAAGGCCACTCCGATGTCCCGCCAGGACCCGGGCTCCACGATCTGGTTCACCCTCACCATCGACGGCGAGAGCCTCGGTTACTTCAACGGGTGCGAAGGCCTGGCGTCCCAGGTGGAGGTCGAGCAGCGGCAGGAGGGCGGCAACAACGGGTTCGTCTGGCAGCTGCCGACCCGCGTCACCTTCTCCACCATCCGGCTGACCCGCCCCCTCACCCCGGACACGGCCAAGGTCGCCAAGTGGATCTCCTCCGTCCAGACCGGCATCAAGCGGCCCACCGCGCAGATCTCGGCGCTGCGCGCGGACGGTTCGCTGGTCGCCCGCTGGGGGCTGATCGAGGTGCTGCCCGTCAGCTGGCAGGGCCCGAGCCTCGACCCCGCGAGCCCGGCCGTGGCCACGGAGGTCCTGGAGATCGCCCACCACGGGTTCACGGACTGACGGCGCCGCGGAGCAGAGAGGAGAACCCATGGCCACCAGCGGCAAGGGCGCCGGCAAGAGCCTCGTACGCGCCAGCCTCGCCATCCACGAACCGCCCACCGGCACGACCACCACGCCCGGCGCGCTGATGCGGACGTTCGGCTTCGAGTTCAACCCGGCACACCTGTCCATGACCCAGCGCGCCCAGTGGAAGGCGACGCCGACCATGGCCGTGCGGGACGGCTCGAAGCCGGAGTTCATGGGTGCCGAACCGCGGGAGATGACCCTGGAGATCTTCCTGGACTCCTCGATGAAGCCCAACGGCAACACCGTGATGAAGAAGGTCGAGTCCCTGTTGCGCTGCTGCGACGTGACCGCCAAGAGCATCGCCGCCAAGCAGCCGTCGCCGCCCTGGGTGGTCTTCGAGTGGGGTTCGTTCTCCACGGCACGCTTCGCCGCGTACGTCTCCTCCGTCGAGGCCCAGTACACCCTCTTCGGCACCACCGGAGTGCCCATCCGCGCCACCTGCCGGGTGTCGCTGGTGGAGATCCCCGGCCCGACCGAGGGCCAGAACCCGACCTCCGGCGCCCTCACCGCCCAGCGCGTGCACCGCGTCGTCGCGGGGGACTCGCTCGAGTCGCTGGCGTGGAGCGAGTACGGCCGCGCCCAGGCCTGGCGGGCGATCGCCGAGGCGAACGGCATCGACGACCCGTCCCGTCTGGCGCCCGGCACCGAACTCATGCTGCCCGCCGCCGAGGAGGTGCCCCACTGATGGTGCGGCACGCCTTCTCCAGCATCGTCGAGGTCAGGATCGGCGGAGCGAAACTGCCCGCCGACATCGCCCCCCTGCTCGTGGAGGGCTGGGTCGACCAGGGCGTCGGCGTACCCGCCGCCTTCCGCCTCACCTTCCGCGACCCCTACCGTCTGGTCCTCGGCAAGCTGAACGTGCAGTTCGGCACCCAGGTCGTCATCACCCCGGTCGCCGACGGGCAGGGCGTCGGCAACCCCCTGCTCACCGGCGAGGTCACCGGCCTGGAGGCCGACTACGACGGCACCGGCAGCTTCACCGTCGTCCGGGGCTACGACTACGGGCACCGCATGATGCGCCAGCGGCGCGTCGCCGCCTACCGCAACCAGAAGGCCTCCGACATCGCCCGCAAGCTCGCCGCCATGGACGGCGTGTCCATCGGCCGCATCCAGCCGACGAAGGGCATGTACGGGTTCATCAGCCAGTCCAACGTCACCGACTGGGACTTCCTGTCCCGGCTCGCCGACGAGAACAACATGGTCATGTCCCTGGACGCCAAGGGAAAGTTCCGGTTCGTCACGCCGCAGCCGTCGGCCGGCGCGCCCTCACCGCAGACCGACGGAGACAAGAGCACCTTCGTGCTCCAGGCCGGCCACGACATCCTGCGGCTGCGGGCCGCCGTCACCGCCGCCGACCAGGTGGGCCGGGTCGAGTCGCGCGGCTGGAACGTCACCACCAAGAAGAAGATCACCGAGATCGCTCCCGCCACCACCGACCCGGGCATCAGCATCGGCTCGACACCGGGCGAGGCCGCCGGGAAGTTCAAGTCGGCCAAGCTCGTCGAGACCGCCCACCCCTACGACCGGCAGGACGAGGTCCAGCACGCCGCGAAGGCCCTGGCCGCGGACGTCACCTCCTCCTTCGCCGAACTGGAGGTCGCCGTCTACGGCCACCCGGACCTGCGGCCCGGCGTCCCGGTGGCCCTGTCCGACGTCGGCAGGCCCTTCGAGGGCAAGTACACCGTCACCTCGGTGCGCCACGTCTTCGGCGACGGCAAGCACTACGAGTCCTGGATCACGGTCAGCGGACGCCAGTGGCGCTCCCTGTACGGCCTGGCGTCGGGCGGCGGTGGCGGCGGCGTGGACGCCGCGAGCGCCGCCCGGCTGCCCAGCGTCGCCAACGCCGTCGTCACCGACGTCCAGGACCCGCTCAAGCAGGGCAGGGTCAAGCTCCAGTTCCCCTGGCTCGACGACACCTACGTCAGCGACTGGGCGCGCAGCGTGCAGCTCGGCGGCGTCGGGGGCGGCGGCGTCTTCCCCATGGACGTCGGCGACGAGGTGCTGGTCGCCTTCGACCGGGGCGCGCTGGACCACCCGTTCGTGATCGGCGGCCTCTACAACGGCCGGGACCTGCCCACCAAGGTCTCCGACGTCCCCCTGCACGACGGTCTGCGGAAGAAGGCCGCCCGGCACACCCTGTCCGACCGCCAGGGCAACCGCGTCGACCTGCTCAGCCAGCAGACCGGCGGACGCAGGCAGGGCGTGCGGATCGCCAGCGGCAACGACAAGCTGACCATCAACCTCGACCGCACCCGGACCGAGATCACCGTCGACAGCAAGGGCTCGGTCAGCATCACCGGCAGCCGCTCGGTGTCGGTGGAGGCCGGCACCAGCCTGCGCCTGCACGGCCGCCAGTCCGTCCTGATCGACAGCGGCGGACCGCTCACCCTCAAGGGCAAGGGCCTGGTCAGCATGACGTCGCTGGGCGGGGCCGTCGACGTCAACGCGATGGGCGGCGCCATGAACCTGTCGTCGACCGGCATGACGTCGATCAACGCCACCGGCATGGTCTCGGTCAACGCCGTGGCGAACGTGAACATCAAGGGCCTCAAGCTCGACCTCTTCGGCGCCGTGTTCGTCAACACGATCAAGTACCCCCTCCCGGCATGAGCGCCGAGCGAAGCAGAAGGCAGGTGGCCCCCTGATGGCCGAACAGTTCGTGGGCTCCGGCTGGGCGTTCCCCATGCGCATCGGACCCACCGGCGGCATCGCCCTGGTCAGCGGCGAACGCGAGGTCGAGGAGGCCATCCGCCTCGTCCTCGCCACCGCGCCCGGCGAACGGCCGATGCGCCCCGAGTTCGGCTGCGCCATCCACGACCTCGTCTTCGCCCCGGTCAACGAACAGACCGCCGGGCGCATCCAGCACGAGGTGTACGTCAGCCTGGACCGCTGGGAGCCCCGCATCGAGGTCCACGAGGTCGACGTCAGCACCGGCACGGACCAGAGCGTCCTCTACATCGACGTCCGCTACTCGATCCGCGGCACCAACAACCCGCGCAGCCTCGTCTTCCCCTTCTACGTCATCCCGTCCCACGACGAGCCGGACCTCCCCGACGGTCCGGCCGGCCCTGCCGGCCTCCCGGGCTCTCCCGAAAGCGACCACTGATGTCCCTGCCCTCCCCCAACCTCGACGACCGCCGCTTCCAGCAGTTCGTCGACGACGCCAAGCGCTACATCCAGCAGCGCGCCCCGGAGTGGACCGACCACAACGTGTCCGACCCCGGCGTCACCCTCGTCGAGACGGTCGCCCACATGGCCGACCAGATCGTCTACCGGCTCAACCGGGTCCCCGAGAAGAACCACCTGGCCTTCCTCGACCTGGTCGGCATCACCCTGTTCCCGCCCTCCGCCGCGCGCACGGACGTCACCTTCTGGCTGTCCGCGCCCCAGGAGGACGCGATCCTGGTCCCGGCCGGCGCGGAGGTCGCCACCCTGCGGACCGAGCGCGACGACGCCGTCGTCTTCGCCACCGAGGAGGACCTGACCGTCGTACCGTGCGCCCTGCGCCATCTCGTGGTGCAGCACCGCGGCGAACCCGTCACGGACCGCACGACGGACCTCGCGGAGGGCAAGGACCTGCTCTGCTTCGCCGAGGCTCCCGGCCCCGGCGACTGCATGCTCATCGGCCTCACCGCCGCCGTCCCGGACTGCGCCCTCGCCCTCGAACTCGACAGCCGCGTCGACGGCGTCGGCGTCGACCCCCGCCAGCCGCCCCTCGTCTGGGAGGCGTGGACGGAGGACGGCTGGCAGTCCTGCGAGGTCGACCGCGACGGCACCGGCGGCCTCAACCGCCCCGGCGACGTCGTGCTCCACGTCCCCGGCGGCCACGTCCTGTCCCGCAACGGCGGCCAGGAGGCGGGCTGGATACGGTGCCGGGTCACCGACCCGCTGCCCGGCCAGCCCTTCTACACCACCTCGCCCACCATCCGCTCCGCCGAGGCGTTCACCATCGGCGGCACCACCCGCGCCGTCCACGCCGAGACCGTCCACGACGAGGCCCTCGGCGAGTCCACCGGCCTGCCCGGCCAGCGGCTGCGCCTCGCCCACGCCCCCGTCGTCGCCGACGACCCGCCCCTGCTCCTCCAGACCGCCGCCGACGCCGGCTGGCAGGACTGGCAGGTCGTCCCGCACTTCGCGGCGTCCCGCCCCGACGACCACCACATCACCCTGGACGCCGCCACCGGCGAGATCGCCTTCGGCCCCGCCGTCCGCGAACCCGACGGCACCCTGCGCCAGTACGGCACCGTCGCCCCCAAGGGCGCCGTCATCCGCGCCCGCCGCTACCGCACCGGCGGCGGCCGGGCCGGCAACGTGGCACGCGGCGCCGTCCAGGTCCTGCGCACCTCCGTCCCGTACGTCTCCGAGGTCGTCAACCGCGAGGCCGCCCGCGGCGGCGTGGACGGCGAGACCGTCGAGGAGGCGAAGCTCCGGGCGCCCATCACGCTGCGCGCCCAGGAACGCGCCGTCACCCTGCGCGACTACGAGGAACTCGCCCGCCGCGCCGCCCCCGAGACCGCCCGCATCACCTGCCTGGAGGGCAAGGAGGGCGACCACGGCGCCTACGCGGTCCGCGTCCTGGTCGTCCCGCAGGCCGTCCCCGACCCGGGCGGACGGCTCCGCTTCGAGCAGCTCGTCCCCGGCGACGCCCTCCTGGCCCGCATCACCCGCCACCTCGACGAGCGCCGCCTCATCGGCACCCGCCTCGCCGTCGGCCCGCCGTACTACCAGGGCGTCACCGTCGTCGCCACCGTCCACGCCTTCCGCGGCGTCGACACCGACCGCGTGCGCCGCCAGGCCCACGACGCCCTCTACCGCCACCTCGACCCGCTCACCGGCGGTACCGACGGCAAGGGCTGGCCCTTCGGCCGCCCGGTGCAGAGCGGCGAGGTCTTCGCCGTGCTGCAGCGCGTCCCCGGTGTGGAGCTCGTGGACGAGGTCGTCCTGCACCCCGCCGACCCCCTCACCGGCAAGCGCGGCGACCCCACCGACCGCATCGACCTCCAGGCCCCCTCGCTGGTCTTCTCCTTCGACCACCGCGTCCGCGTGATCGGAGACGGCACATGAGCACCACCGCGTACCGGGGCTCCGTCGACGGGCTCGGATCTTCCCTCCCCCTGGGCACGATGCTCCCCGCCGTCTTCGCCGACGACGACCTCGCCCAGCGCTTCGTCGGCGGCCTCGACGACGTCCTCGCCCCCATCCTCAACGTCCTCGACTGCCTGGACACCTACTTCGATCCGGCCCTCACCCCGGCCGACTTCGCCCAGTGGCTCGGCACCTGGGTCGGCGCCGAGACCGACGGCACCGAACCGGAGCCCCGGCTGCGCGCCGCCGTCGCGGCGGCGGCCCGCCTGCACCGCGTGCGCGGCACCCGGCGGGGCCTGTCCGAGGCCGTACGGCTCGCGTTCGGCGTCGCCCCGACCATCACCGAGAGCGGCGGTGCCGCGTGGAACGCCCGCCCCCTCGGCCCGTTCCCCGGCGACGCCCGCCCCCACCTCCACGTCGCCCTGCGGCTGCCGAACCCGTCCCCGGCCGACACCCACCGCCTGGACGCCCTCGTCGCGGCCGCCCGCCCCGCCCACATGCCCTACACCGTCGAAGTGACCGCCTCCGAAAGGACCCCGGAGAGATGACCACGCAGAACTGCGCCGAGTGCGGAACGCGCGCGGAACCGGGCCAGTCCTTCTGCGACGCGTGCGGCGCCGTACTCCGCTGGGAACAGGCCGGCACGGCCCGCCCCGCCCGGGACACCGCCGCCCCGCCCGACCGGACCCCCGCGCGGGACACCTCTGCCCGGCCGGACTCCGGCGGCACGCACACGCCCGCCACGACCGCCCCGGCCGACGACGACCGGTCCACCCCCGGCGCCGACGGCGACGACGACGGCTGGGCACCCCCGCCCACCACCGGCACCCCTGCCCCCGCCCCGCAGCCGGACACCCCCCGGAACACGACGACAGGGGCCGGCACGGGCACCCGGGGGACCGGCACGCCCGACCCGGGGACCGCGGCCAGGCCCGGGGCCGGCACGGGCACCCCGACGCCCGACACGAATCACCCGGGGATCGATGCGGGACACCCGGGGGCCGGCGCAGGCACCCCGACGCCCGGCACGGGTCTCCCGGGGGCCGGCGCAGGCGCCCGGGGGACCGCGGAGGGCTCCGACACCAACACACCCGCGGGAGCGGCAGGCGAGGCGGCGAGCGCCCCGGCACCCGCGGGCACCACCGACACCGTGAGCGCCGCGCGAGCCGCCAGGGCGGCGAGGGCCGCCAGAACCGCCAGGATCACAGCGGGCGCCACGGCGTCCACCGGACCGGCCGGCACCACGGCCCCCACCGCGCCCCAGCGGGCCGACGCCCAGCCCTCCTGGTCCGCCGACGCCACGCACTCCCCCGCCCCCGGAGCCCCCGGAGCCCCCGGCACCACGGCACCGACGACGCCCACCGCACCGAACGCACCCTCCTGGCCCGCCGGCACCACACACCCCCCGGCCCCCGAACCGTCCGCGCCCACCACCGGCCCCGCCCACCCCACGACGCCCGCCCGCGCGGACGGCGGCCCGCCCCACCCGTACACGGCCCCCGACACCCGCGACGTGGACGAGACCGCGCCCACCACCCCGATCCCGTCGACGTCCGAGCCGGCCCGGCCGAACGCCCTCAGCGACACCATGAACCACCGCGCGCGGTCCCTGCTCGTCCCCGTCGACGACCCGGAAGACCCCGCGCCCGCACCGCCGCCCGCCGTCGCCCCGGTCCTGCCCGGCCGCCCCGACGCCGCCCGGCCGCAGGTACGCGCCCCGGGCCACCAACCCGGCATCGCCGACGGCCCGCCCTGCCCGTGGTGCTCCACCCCCAACCGGCCCGACCGCCACTACTGCGCCCGCTGCGCGATGCCCCTGGCCGCCACCGGCGGGACCACCCAGGCACCGGCCCCCTGGTGGCGCCGCCTCTTCGGCGGCCGTCGCCGCGAGACCCCCTGGGCGGGCGACCGGCCCCGCCTGCGGCGCGTGTTCGACCGCGTCGGCACCTGGGTCACCCTCGCCGTCGTCGTCACCCTGGCGATCCTGGGCTTCGTCTACATCCCCGACGGCGTCCAGGCCACCCGCGACCACTTCGCCAAGCGCGCCCCGGTCGCCCCGGACAGGATCACGGCCTCCCGCTCCTTCCCCGGGCACTCACCGCAGCTCGCCTTCGACAAGCGCAGCAACACCTGGTGGGGCCCGGGCGTCTCGGAGTCCGGCCGGGGAGAGTGGATCGAGGTCGGCTTCACCGAGCCGACCCGGCTGCTGGACGTGATCATCACGCCGGGCGTCTCCACCCAGCCCGACAAGCTCGGCGAGTCGGCTCTGCCGCACCGCGTCAAGGCGACGATCACGAGGAAGGACGGCAGCACCACGACCCGCGACCTCACCCTGGACCAGGGCGCCGGCGGCCAGCGCCGCCCCTTCCGGGTCGGTGAGGTCACCAAGGTCCGCTTCACCATCGAGTCGGCCCACGCGGCCTCGGCCAAGAAGCAGGTCGCCATCGCGGAGATCGAGTTCTTCGGCCCGTCCAGCACGAACCGCACCTGACCCCGACCCGCCAGAGGGAACGTCGACGCCCCCGCGATCCGAGATCACGGGGGCGTCGTCCCTGCCGGGACCGGAGCCCCCTGTCGGATTCGAACCGACGACCTTCGCTTTACAAGAGCGGCGCTCTGACCAGCTGAGCTAAGGAGGCAAACATCGCGCGACGGCGCGCGCGGAGGCTGCTCCACTGTACACAGAGCCGGTGAACGATGGGATTCGAAAATTTCGGCGAAGTTCACAGCCGCGCAGGTACTGACAGATCAGGTGAACGCCGGGTACCGTCCTGAGCCAGTTCACCCGTGTGGACTACACCAACCACCTTCCTACAACGGATCGTCCGGCACGTTCCTGCCGGTAGAAGGGGGCCCATCACCATGGCCACAGTCCAGTTCGACAAGGCGACCCGCGTGTACCCGGGTTCCGACAAGCCCGCCGTCGACGGTCTCGACATCGACATCGCGGACGGCGAGTTCCTCGTCCTGGTCGGCCCGTCCGGCTGCGGCAAGTCCACCTCGCTCCGCATGCTCGCGGGGCTCGAGGACGTCAACGGCGGCGCCATCCGCATCGGCGACCGCGACGTCACCCACCTGCCGCCGAAGGACCGGGACATCGCCATGGTGTTCCAGAACTACGCGCTGTACCCGCACATGACGGTCGCCGACAACATGGGCTTCGCGCTCAAGATCGCCGGCGTCAACAAGGCGGAGATCCGGCAGAAGGTCGAGGAGGCGGCGAAGATCCTCGACCTCACCGAGTACCTGGACCGCAAGCCGAAGGCGCTCTCCGGTGGTCAGCGCCAGCGTGTGGCGATGGGCCGCGCGATCGTGCGTGAGCCGCAGGTGTTCCTCATGGACGAGCCGCTGTCCAACCTGGACGCCAAGCTCCGTGTCTCCACGCGTACGCAGATCGCCTCGCTCCAGCGCCGCCTGGGCATCACCACCGTCTACGTCACCCACGACCAGGTCGAGGCCATGACCATGGGCGACCGGGTGGCGGTGCTGAAGGACGGTCTGCTCCAGCAGGTCGACTCGCCGCGCAACATGTACGACAAGCCCGCGAACCTCTTCGTCGCCGGCTTCATCGGCTCCCCGGCCATGAACCTGGTCGAGGTGCCGATCACCGACGGCGGCGTGAAGTTCGGCAACAGCGTGGTCCCGGTCAACCGTGACGCCCTGCAGGCCGCGGCCGACAAGGGCGACCGCACGGTCACCGTCGGCGTCCGCCCCGAGCACTTCGACGTGGTGGAGCTGAACGGCGGCGCCGCCGCGTCCCTGTCCAAGGATTCCGCCGACGCCCCCGCCGGCCTCGCGGTCTCGGTCAACGTCGTCGAGGAGACCGGCGCGGACGGCTACATCTACGGCACGGTCGAGGTCGGCGGCGAGTCGAAGGACCTCGTGGTCCGCGTCAGCAGCCGCGCGGTGCCGGAGAAGGGCGCGACCGTGCACGTCGTGCCGCGGCCGGGCGAGCTCCACGTGTTCTCGTCCTCCTCGGGCGCGCGTCTGTCCGACTGAGGACCCGACCGGTGTGTGCCGGGGACGCGCGTCCCCGGCACGGGTGAATTCCCCCCGCGTTGACGAGAAGGGCCCCGCAACCTGCTGCGGGGCCCTTTTCGTTGTCGACAAATACCCAGGCACACCGGACATTTCGAGCGGTGTGCGTCAACCCGCTACCCATTTCCGGGCCTTTCCATGTCACCCGAACCGGTGACTAAATGTCGCCAAATCATCACCGGGCGCTACCCTCACTCGCGTGAAGCACTCCGTGAAGCACTCCGCCTCCCAGCAGACGCGAAGCGGCCGGGGCCCCGCCCGCCGGATCGGCCGTTCTCTCGCCTTCGTCCTGCCCGTCGTCCTGGTGCTGTCCGGGACCCTCGCGGTCACCCGGGTCAACTGGTCGGGGGACCCCTCGAACTCGGTGCTCACCGCGTCCGACGCCTCCGCCGCCGGGGCCTCCACGCGTGCCGCGGCCCGTGCCCCGCACGAGGTGCTGCGCGACCGGCTGCTGACCGAGCTTCAGGAGGAGGACCCGGGCGTCGCCCTCACCCACCTCCAGCAGGCCGTGGACGACCGCCCGTCGCTGGCCAAGCACTGCGCCTCCATCGCCCGCGCCCTCGGCCGCGCCGCCGTCAAGGTCTACGGCCCCACGCGCGCCCAGTCGTACGCGCGCCCCGTCTGCGACACCGCCTTCGCCTCGGGCGTGCTGGCCGCACACCGCTGAGCGCGGCAGGGCCGAGCACCCCCACGGGGCCGACGGGACGCCACGTACAGTTCGGGTCATGACCGATCCGAACGCCGCGTCCCGCCGCCCCGTTCAAGCCGTCGTCCTGGCCGGCGGGCAGGGTTCCCGCCTGCGCCCCTACACCGACGACCGGCCCAAGCCGATGGTCGAGATCCCGGGCACCGGTACCCCGATCATCGGCCATCAGCTCGCCTGGCTCGCCGAGGAGGGCGTGACCGACGTGGTGGTCTCCTGCGGCCACCTCGCCGAGGTGCTCCAGAAGTGGCTGGAGACCGCCGACCTGCCGCTCTCCGTCACCACCGTGGTGGAGCCCGAGCCCCTCGGCCGCGGCGGCGGCCTGAAGTACGCCGCCGCGCGCCTCCCCCGCCCGGACCAGCCCTGGTACGCCACCAACGGCGACATCTGGACGCGCTTCTCGCTGCGCGACATGGCGGACTTCCACACCGAGCGCGACGCCGTCGCGACCCTCGCCCTGGCCCGCCCCCGGCTGCCCTGGGGCGCCGTGCAGACGGACGGCTTCGGGCACATCACGGACTTCATAGAGGCGCCTCCGTCGACCTTCGAGATCAACGCGGGTGTCTACGTCTTCTCGTCAGACTTCGCTGAGATGCTCCCGGAGCGCGGCGACCACGAGCGGACGACGTTCCCCCGCCTGGCCCGCGAGAACCGGCTGGCCGGTTTCCCGATCCCGCAGGGCTCCTACTGGCGCGCGATCGACACCGCGAAGGACCTGACCGAGGCGGCCCGTGAACTGGCGGCCCTGGCCGGCCGCTGAGCGCTCGCCAGGATTGACCCCACGACGACGGGTCCCGCACGTCATGCGTGCGGGACCCTTCGTCGTCGTACCTGCCCCGTGCCGGGGCTGGGCGGCCTAGCCCAGGAGGCCGCCCACCAGGCGGCCGCCGGGCTGGCCCGTGGAGGAGGAGCCGCCGTCGCCGTCGCCGCTTCCGGTGGAGCCGGTGGAGCCGTCGCCGCCGCCTCCCGTGTCGGTGCCGCCGGAGGTCGGACCGGCACTGGTGCTCGGCGCCTGTCCGGCCGGTGAGGTCCGCTGCGGCGGGGCCTGGCCCGTGGTGCCCTGCGTCTGGCTGGGGGTGCCGCCGGGCGTGGTACCGCTGTCGCTGGTCGCCCCCGGCGTGCTCTCGCCGTCCTCGGAGGGGGTGGCCGCACCGGAGGCGGCGCCCTCGGTGGATGCGGAGGAGGAGGCCTCCGGCGTCTTCTCCTTGCGCTCGCCGGGCTCCTCGGGGAGCGGGGAGCCCGGGAGTTCGTTGCGCGGGCCCTCGCCGGGTCCGGGCACGACCACCCGGTCGGCGTCGCGCACGGCACCGCCGAGCAGCGAGCCGACGAGGAGGGTGACGCCGGCGACGAGGAAGGTGACGAGAGCACCGCGGCGCAGCACGTAGCGGCGCAGGTCCCAGATGTCGGCGCGGGGGCCGAGGCGGCGCCAGGCACCGCCGGCGAGACGGCCGTCCACGGAGTAGACGGGGGCACCGGCGATGATCAGCGGGGACCAGGCGGCGAGGTAGATGATGTCGGGCGCGTCGTAGACCGGGGTGCTCTTCCAGCTGACGGTGACCAGGAGCGCCGCGGACAGGATCGCGCCGATGACGGCGGCGACGCGCTGCCAGCAGCCCAGGACGGTCAGCACGCCGACGACGACCTGGAGGAAGGCGATGACCAGGCCGGAACCGACGGGGTGCGCGAGGGCGAACTGGCGCAGCGGTTCGGCGACGTCCCACGGGTGCAGGGTGTTGAGCCACTTGACCATGGACCCCCGCTCGCCGCCGTCGAAGTAGACGGGGTCGCAGAGCTTGCCCATGCCGGCGTAGACGGAGATGAAACCGAGGAAGACGCGCAGGGGCAGCAGCACGACGCCGAGGTTGAGGCGGCGTCCGGGGTAATAGGCGTGCCGGGACGGGTCGTCGGCGTGGCGCCGGCTGCGCGTGTCCGCGCCGTCGTCGTAGTCGTAGCCGTAGTCGTGGTTCTGGTCGTCGTCGCACCCGGCGGGGGGCGGGCCGAAGTCGTCGTCGGCGTAAGCCGGTTCGTCGTAGGCGCTGCCGACGGTGCGCATGGCGGGCAGCAGCGGGGCACCGTCGCGGACGGGGCCGCGCTGGGCGCCGACGAAGGGGGACTCGAGTGGCTGGGTGTCGGGCCCGTCGTCGAAGTCGTCGTACGGGTCGTAGCCGGGGCGGCCGCCCTCGCCGAAGCGGGGGACGACCCGGGTGACGCCGACGTCGGCGGAGGCGTCGGCGACCGGGTCCTCGACGTGACGGCCCGCTCCGGCCCGCACCGCCTGAAGCAGTCGGTGGGCGCCGGTGTCGTCCGGGTCGGACCGGCCGCTCCAGACGACGGGGCGGCGGCGGGCGGGCGTGGGGACCCCGGCGCCGGCGACGGGCATGCGGGCGGTGTCCTGGGTGGCGCTCAGGTGCCGCGCGATCCGCGGGGACCGGGTCCGCCGCGCGGAGGCACCGAGCTGCACGCGGAAGCTCGCGTGATTGACGATGACCTGGGCCGGATCGCTCGGCACCTTCACCATGCTCAGCGCGGGAGCGTCGTCGTATCCCGACGAGCGGTCCCCCGTGGGTGTGCGGGGTGTTCTGGTGTCCACGCTCATCTAACCGAGTGATGTGTCGTTAGGACACTGCCTCACCCCGCCGGATCTGTCCGGACCGCGTCAAGCTTGTCCGGACCACCCGGAACGCCCCGTTCGGGGGACCGAACCGAACACCCGATCCCCCTGCCGGAGCCACTCACTCCTCACCGGGAGCCGCCTCCGCGGCGCGGTCCCCCGCGCCCGACCGCCGTCAGGCGCGCCGGCGCGACGCCTCGTACAGCACGATGCCCGCCGCCACACCGGCGTTCAGCGACTCCGCGCCGCCGGGCATCGGGATCCGCACCCGGAAGTCGCAGGTCTCGCCGACCAGCCGCGACAGGCCCTTGCCCTCGCTGCCGACCACGACGACCACGGGCCCGTCCAGGGCCTCCAGCTCGCCGAGTTCGACCTCGCCGTCGGCGGCGAGGCCCACGACGGTGATCCCGGCCTTCTGGTACTGCTCCAGCGCGCGCGTGAGGTTGGTGGCACGGGCCACCGGCGTCCGGGCGGCGGTGCCCGCCGACGTCTTCCAGGCGCCCGCCGTCATGCCGGCCGCGCGCCGCTCGGGCACGACCACGCCGTGACCGCCGAAGGCGGAGACGGAGCGGACGACCGCACCGAGGTTGCGCGGGTCGGTCACGCCGTCGAGGGCGACGATCAGCGGGTCCGCGCCCTCGTCGTGGGCGGCGGCGACCAGGTCCTCGGGGTGGGCGTACTCGTAGGGCGGGACCTGCAGGACGAGCCCCTGGTGGTTGAGCCCGTTGGTCATCCGGTCCAGTTCCGGGCGCGGCGCCTCCATGAGGTTGATGCCGCCGCGCTCGGCCGCGAGCTGGAGCGCCTCGCGCACCCGCTCGTCGTTGTCGATGAACTGCTGGACGTAGAGCGTCGTGGCGGGCACGCCCTCGCGCAGCGCCTCGTAGACGGGGTTGCGGCCGACGACGAGTTCGGACGCCGACCGGCCGCCCCCGCGCCGCTGCTGGGGGCGCCCCGTGGCGCGGCGCGCCTTCGCGTTCGCGGCACGCTGCTTGGCGTGCCCCTTGCGCATCTCGGCGGGGGGCGTCGGCCCCTTGCCTTCCAGGCCCCGGCGTCGCTTGCCGCCGCTGCCGACCTGCGCGCCCTTCTTGCCGGACATGCGGCGGTTGTTCGCGGCCATGAGTTACCTGTCTCCGCTCTCTACGTCTTCACGCGGTGTGCGTGGTGTGGTGCTTGCGTCTTATGCAGTGTGCCGCCCGGGAGGCCGGGCGGCACAGTCGATCTTCCGGGACCGAGGGGGCTCAGCGGGAGCCGAGGCTCCAGCGGGGACCCTGCGGGCCGTCCTCGATGGCCAGCCCCGACTCCTTCAGCCGGTCGCGGATGGCGTCCGCGGTGGCCCAGTCCTTTCGCGCCCGGGCGGCCTCCCGCTGGTCGAGGACGAGGCGTACGAGGCTGTCGACGACGTCGTGCAGGTCCTCGCCCGTGTCGCCCTCGCCGGCCCAGTGCGGCGCCTGCGGGTCGAGGCCGAGCACGTCGAGCATCGCACGGACCTCGGCGAGGCGGGCGACGGCTGCCTCCTTGTCGTCGGCGGCCAGTGCGCTGTTGCCCTGCCGCACGGTGGTGTGCACGACGGCGAGCGCCTGCGGGACGCCCAGGTCGTCGTCCATCGCCTCGGCGAAGGCGGGCGGCACCTCGGCGGCGGACTCGACGGTCCCGGCCAGCTCGGTGACGCGCTGCACGAAGCCCTCGATCCGCGCGTACGCCGACTCGGCCTCGCGCAGGGACTCCTCGCTGTACTCGATGGTGGAGCGGTAGTGCGGCGTGCCCAGGTAGTACCGGAGCACGACCGGCCGCCACTTCTTCACCATCTCGCTCACGAGGACGCTGTTGCCGAGCGACTTCGACATCTTCTCGCCGCTCATGGTGACCCAGGCGTTGTGCACCCAGTACCGGGCGAAGGCGTCGCCGAAGCCCTCGGCCTGGGCGATCTCGTTCTCGTGGTGCGGGAAGATCAGGTCGATGCCGCCGCCGTGGATGTCGAACTCGGTGCCCAGGTACTTGTGCGCCATGGCGGAGCACTCCAGGTGCCAGCCGGGCCGGCCGCGTCCCCACGGCGTCTCCCAGCTCGGCTCCCCGGGCTTGGCCGCCTTCCACATGGCGAAGTCCCGCGGGTCCCGCTTGCCGGTCTCGCCCTCGCCCGCGGGCTGGCGCAGTTCGTCGATGTCCTGGTTGGACAGCGACAGGTACCCGGGCAGGGACCGTACGTCGAAGTAGACGTTGCCCTCGGCCTCGTAGGCGTGCCCGCGTTCGATGAGGCCGCGCATCATCTCGACCATCTCGGTGATGTGGCCGGTGGCGCGGGGCTCGTAGGTGGGGGGCAGGCAACCGAGGGCGGTGTAGGCGTCGTTGAACGCCCGCTCGTTCTCGTAGCCGATGGACCACCAGGGGCGGTTCTGCTCGGCCGCCTTCCTGATGATCTTGTCGTCGATGTCGGTGACGTTCCGGATGAACGTGACGTCGTAGCCGCGGTACGCGAACCAGCGGCGCATGATGTCGAAGTTCAGGCCGGAGCGGATGTGCCCGATGTGCGGGGCGGCCTGCACGGTGGCACCGCACAGGTAGATCGAGACACACCCGGGCGTGAGGGGGGCGAAGTCACGGATCTGCCGGGCGCTGGTGTCGTACAGGCGAATAGTCACGAGTCCAGGGTAGTGGTCCCCGGGCAGTGCAACGGGCGCACGGCCCGGTGTTCACGGCACCGAATCCATCGGACGACACCCACCCCTCACCCGACCGAGCCCGAAGACGAGGGCGACCCCTCACCCGACCGAGCCCGGAGGCGAGGCTCACCGCTCGGCCGACCAAGCCCGGAGGCGAGGGTCACCGCTCGGCCGACCGAGTCGGGTGGTGGGTGGGCGCAGGCCGGGGTCCAGGGGCGGAGCCCCTGGCGGGGTGCGGGGCGGAGCCCTGCGCGGCCGTCGGGCACGGGCAGCACCCCGCGATCACCCGGCAGCGGCGGCACCCCGCTGCCGCCGGCCACCGACCACGCCCGTCACCCCACCGCCGCCCGCACCACCAGCGCCGTGGCCACCGCCATCAGCCCTTCCCCCCGTCCGGGGAACCCGAGCCCGTCCGTCGTGGCCCCCGACACCGACACCGGCGCCCCCACGGCCTCGGACAGCACCTTCTGCGCCTCGTCCCGCCGCTTGCCGATCTTCGGTCGCGGCCCCACCACCTGCACCGCGACATTCCCGATCCGGAAACCGGCCGCCCGCACGATGCGCGCGGCCTCCGTCAGCAGGGTCACCCCCGACGCCCCGGACCACTCGGGCCGCCCGGTACCGAAGTGCTCCCCCAGGTCACCGAGCCCCGCCGCGGAGAACAGCGCGTTGCACGCCGCGTGGGCGACGACGTCCGCGTCGGAGTGCCCGGCCAGCCCGGTGCCCTCGCCCTCCCACTTCAGCCCCGCGCACCACAGCTCGCGTCCGTCCTCGAAGGCGTGGATGTCGGTACCGATGCCGACCTGCGGGAGCACCGGGAGAACGTCCGCCTCAGAACCCATCGTTCAGCCTCCTGCGCGCCAGGACGGCCTCCGCCAGCACCAGGTCGAGGGGCCGCGTCACCTTGAACGCCTCCTCGTGCCCGGGCACGACCACCACCGTCGGTCCCAGCCGCTCGACCATGCTCGCGTCGTCGGTGACGTCGTCGGTCACCGTCTCGTGGGCCCGCACCAGCGTGGCCCGGTCGAAGCCCTGCGGCGTCTGCACCGCCCGCAGCCTCGCCCGCTCGGGCGTCGCCACCACGGGTTCCGGCCCGCCCGGCACCGCGGCGGGCTCGACCTGCTTGACGGTGTCGGCGAGCGGCAGCGCCGGCACCACGGCGGGCGCGCCCTCCCGCACGGCCTCGATCACGCCGTCCACCGTGTCCACCGGCACCAGCGGCCGGGCCGCGTCGTGCACGAGGACGATGTCGTACTCCGGCGGCAGCGCGTCCAGGCCGAGCCGTACGGACTCCTGCCGCGACTCGCCGCCGGGGACGACGAGGAAGTCGGTCCGCTCGGGCAGGGCGTGCGCGTCGAGGAGGTTCTTGACCTCGGGGGCGCCGTCGGGCGGGGCCACGACGACGACCAGGGAGACCGCGCGGGACGCGGCCATGGCGCGCACCGCGTGGATGAGCATGGGCGTGCCGCCCAGCGCGCGCAGGGCCTTCGGGGCGCCCGGGCCGAGGCGTACGCCGCGGCCGGCGGCCGGGATCACGGCCGCGGTCCGGGCGTTCGTACGGGCCTCGGCGGGCGGCTGCGCGGGCGAGGGGCGCGATTCGTCAGACATCGGTTCCTGTCAGGTTTGTGTGCTCGACCTAGTTGGGTATGGCCTCACCGTGCCGGGCGCGACGCCTTGACCGGACCCTTCCGTGACCCCGGTCGAGCCTGCTGCCCGGGCCCGGCACGCCAGGACCGGGGGAAGCCTCCCCGGGATGAGCGTACGAAGGCGTACGGCGTCGGGGTACGAAGATGCCGCAGCGCCCGGCGACAGCAAAGATGTCATCGGGCACCGCGGCATTTCCGTGCGCTGAACCGAGGGGGCCTGAGTCGAACGGCCGGGGCCGTGTCGGGCGTCAGGTCCCGCGAGGGTTTCGCCTCAGGAGGCGAGCACCTCGTCGAGCAGGGCCTCCGCCTTGTCCTCGTTGGTGTTCTCCGCGAGGGCGAGCTCGCTCACCAGGATCTGGCGGGCCTTGGCGAGCATGCGCTTCTCACCTGCGGAGAGTCCGCGCTCGCGCTCGCGCCGCCACAGGTCGCGCACGACTTCCGCGACCTTGATGACGTCGCCGGAGGCGAGCTTCTCCAGGTTTGCCTTGTAACGACGCGACCAGTTCGTGGGCTCCTCGGCGTACGGCGCGCGCAGCACCTCGAAGACCCGGTCCAGCCCGTCCTGACCGACCACATCACGCACGCCGACGAACTCCGCATTGTCCGCTGGCACACGTACCGTCAGGTCACCCTGGGCGACCTTCAGCACCAAGTAGGTCTTGTCCACGCCTTTGATCTGGCGAGTTTCGATAGCCTCGATCAGCGCGGCCCCGTGATGGGGATAGACCACGGTGTCGCCAACCTTGAACGTCATGTGACAGGTACCCCTTCCGTGGCTATCCAGGGTAACACGGATACGGCGTCTTCTGAATGGCGTTTTCGCAGGTCAGGGCATATCTCGGGGCTTGACAACAGCAACAGGAACGTGCTGCGCCGGGTGAGCGGAACAAGGTATTCGCAGGTCGGAGCCGCTCTTACGGCCGGGCGAAACGTGCACGCCACACACGCCGAGAGGGTCCCTCGAACGCCCGAAGATCCCCATATGTCCGGTTCCATGCGTGCGACTTCCGCTACTCCGTTCGGTGCCCGGTCCGGGCTTCCGGCCGAATCCGGAATTGATCACGGGTGCCCCCGGACGGCCCCTGCCGATGATCAATTCCGCGCCCGTCCGCGCATTCCTTCACGCAAAATTCGTGCTCGGGCAGGGCACCGGTATGACGGGGCTTCTTATCCGAATGGCGGATGAGTGTGTGTTGACTCTGCGTACCAATGTGACGCCTGATGCCACTGCGCTCGACGCCCTTCCCGACGCGTTCGGCGGCCCCGCCGCTACCGCCTGCCGGGCGAAGCCGAGCACCTCCGGGGAGGGTCGGGTGCGGCGGCCCGGGAACGGCTCGGTAACCTAAGGCCGCTGACAGTCACTTAGGGCGGCTTTATCCGTTGCCGCCGCCTCGCTCGAGTCCAAGGAGTTGCCGCCGCCGTGAGCAGCAGCCTTCGACGCGGTGCCCTCGCCGCCGCCGCCATCGCGTTCTCGATCGCCTCGCTCGCCGCGTGCGGTGCCGGTCACAACGCCCAGACCCTGGAAGTCAAGCCGGACAACGCGGCGACCTCGGTCGGCCACATCAAGGTCCAGAACGCGCTGGTCATCACGCAGCCCGACCTGGAGTCGACCGGCCCGGCCGTGGTCTCCGCCACCCTGTTCAACAGCGGTTCGACCGATCAGACGCTGGAGTCCATCACCGTGGCCGGCAAGTCCGCCGCGCTGAAGCCCGCCGACGGCGGCAAGGCCCTGACCGTCCCGGCCGGCGGCTCGCTGATCCTGGGCGGCAAGGGCAACGCCTCCGCGGTGCTGCCCAGCAGCCGCGAGGCGATCCAGGACGGCAACGCGCAGAAGACCACCTTCGCCTTCAGCGAGACCGGTGACGTGAGCCTGCGCGCCTTCGTCGTCCCGGCCGAGAGCTACTTCTCCTCGTGGGGTCCGACCGACGTCCCGTCGGCGCCGGGCGCGTCGGCGAAGCCGTCCGCGGAGACCTCCGGGGAGCCGGCCGCCGGCGAGACCTCGGGCGCCCCGGCCGACGGCGCGACCGAGGGTGACGCGACCGACGGCGCGACCGAGGGTGACGCGACCGACGGTGCCTCGGCGGACGCGACCGGTGCGGCCGCCGACGCCGACGCCGCGCAGGAGGAGACGGCCGGCCACTGAGCCCCGTACGCCGCAGCACGCGGTACGCCGAAGGGCGGGACCCCCGTGAGGAGGTCCCGCCCTTCGTCGTACCGTCGGGGGCCGTAGCCGGTCCGGCTACGGCTCGAACTTGTAGCCCAGACCGCGGACCGTCACCAGGTACCGCGGCGCGCCCGGGTCGGGCTCGATCTTGGCGCGCAGCCGCTTGACGTGGACGTCGAGGGTCTTGGTGTCACCGACGTAGTCGGCGCCCCACACGCGGTCGATCAGCTGCATGCGGGTCAGCACCCGGCCGGCGTTGCGCAGCAGCATCTCCAGCAGGTCGAACTCCTTCAGCGGCAGGTCGACCTTGGTGCCGCCGACGGTCACCACGTGCCGGTCGACGTCCATGCGGACCGGCCCGGCCTCCAGCGCGGCGGGGGTGACCTCCTCGGGCTCGCCGCGGCGGCGCAGGACGGCGCGGATGCGGGCGACCAGCTCGCGCGTGGAGAAGGGCTTGGTGACGTAGTCATCGGCCCCTATCTCCAGCCCGACGACCTTGTCGATCTCGCTGTCCTTGGCGGTCACCATGATCACGGGGACGTTCGAGCGGCCGCGCAGCTGGCGGCACACCTCGGTGCCCGGCAGGCCGGGCAGCATCAGGTCGAGGAGGACGAGGTCGGCGCCGTTGCGCTCGAACTCGTCGAGTCCGTCGGGCCCGGTGGTCGCCACGGCGACCTCGAAGCCCTCCTTGCGGAGCATGTAGGACAGGGCGTCGGAGAAGGACTCCTCGTCCTCGACGACGAGCACACGGGTCACGGAAGGACCTCCGGAGCGGGAAACGTTTCGTACGGGGATGTGTGGGGGGCGCTGGGGGCGGGCCGTCCGTCGTCGGCGATCTCGCCGTGCTCCACGTGTCCCAGGTCGAGCTGTTCGACCTGGTCCACGGGGTCGTCGTCGTGGGCGGTCCGCCGTGCTGCGCGGTCGCGGGCGGTGCCCGACTCCGGCAGTCGCAGGGTGAAGGTGGAGCCCTGGCCTTCGGCACTCCACACCGTGACCTCCCCGCCGTGCGAGGCGACCACGTGCTTGACGATCGCGAGACCCAGGCCGGTGCCCCCGGTGGCCCGGGAGCGGGCCGGGTCGACGCGGTAGAAGCGCTCGAAGACGCGCTCCTTGTCCTTCTCGGAGATCCCGATGCCCTGGTCGGTCACGGCGATCTCGATCAGGTCGCCGCCGGGGGCGCTGACGCGCCGGGCCGCTATGCCGACGCGGGTGCGGGCGGGAGAGTAGTTTACGGCGTTCTCGACGAGGTTGCCGAGCGCGGCGGCGAGCTGGCCGCGGTTGCCGCGGACGTGCAGGTCCGCGGTGCCTCCGGCGGCCATCGTGATCTGTTTCGTACCGGCCGCCTGCCGGCAGCGGTCGATGGCCTCGGCGACCAGTTCGTCCACCCGGACGGGCTCGGCGTCGTCCAGCGGGTCGTCGTTCTGGACCCGGGACAGGTCGATGAGCTCCTGCACGAGGTTGGTGAGCCGCGTCGCCTCGATCTGCATGCGCCCCGCAAACCGCTCCACGGCCTCCGGGTCGTCGGAGGCGTCCATGACGGCCTCCGAGAGCAGGGAGAGCGCGCCGACCGGCGTCTTCAGCTCGTGGCTCACGTTGGCGACGAAGTCCCGCCGCACGGCCTCGATGCGGCGGGCCTCGGTCAGGTCCTCGAC
The DNA here is from genome assembly GCF_043202495.1 of Streptomyces sp. NPDC048185. Lineage (NCBI taxonomy): Bacteria > Bacillati > Actinomycetota > Actinomycetes > Kitasatosporales > Streptomycetaceae > Streptomyces > Streptomyces sp. NPDC048185. The sequence continues at coordinate 76,016 of NZ_JBIDAN010000006.1, read as the reverse complement.
CAGCAGCAGCACCAGTCGCGACCCGAGGGGCGCGACGCGCGCGGACACGGCGAGTGCCTCGCCGCGCCCGGTGCCCCGCCTCGGCAGATCCAGCTCGACCTGCCGTATCTCCCCGTCCCGCCGCGTGTCCCGCGCCATCTGCAGCATCGGGTCGACCGCGAGCTTGCCGCCCCGGACCAGGCCGAGGGCGTACGCCGCCGAGCTGGCCTTGACGACTCCGTCGGCCTCGTCGAGGACGACGGCGGAGGACCGCAGCACCGACAGGACGGTGTCCACGCCCGGCGGGAGCACCGGGTCGGTGTGCAGGGAGGTGCGGGTGGGGCGCTTCTGGTCGCGCTCGCTCCAGCGGAACGCCAGCATGGCGATGACACCGGTGAGCACTCCGGCGATCGCTGCCGCTGCGGCGACCGCCGCGTTCACGTCCATGCGTCCAGGTTAGGCATGGCGAACGGCCCCGCATCAGCCATCGGGGTGCGACCTCGAACACTCGTCGCCCAGAGTTCACCTTGGAGCCAGGGTTGGTTCACTTGTGGTGCCGGAAACGGACGCGTACGGGCCGGAACGTGTGAGCGTGGGGGTGCGGCAAGGGGCTCGAGCCCCCTCCCAGGACGTACGAGAGGGAACCTGATGCGGGACGCGTACCACGAGGAACTGGACTCGATCGGCGACAGTCTGGTGGAGATGGCCCGGCTGGTCGGGTCGGCGATCGGACGCGCCACGACCGCGATCCTCGACTCCGACCTGAAGCTGGCCGAGCACGTGATCGAGGGCGACCAGAAGGTCGACGAGCTCCAGCACGACCTGGAGGCGAAGGCCATAGCCCTGCTGGCGCGGCAGCAGCCGGTGGCGACGGACCTGCGCATCGTCGTCACGTCGCTGCGGATGTCGGCCGACCTGGAGCGCGCGGGCGACCTGGCCCAGCACGTGGCCAAGCTGGCCCGGCTGCGCTACCCGGCGCGGGCGGTCCCGCAGGACCTGCACGCCACGATCCTGGAGATGGGCCAGCTCGCGCAGCGTCTGATGGCGAAGGCGGCCGAGGTCATCATCACCAAGGACGTGGACCTGGCGCTCCAGCTGGAGCAGGACGACGACGCGATGGACCTGCTGCACCGCACCCTCTTCCAGCACCTGATGGACGACCGCTGGAGGCACGGCATCGAGACGGCCGTGGACGTGACCCTGCTCGGCCGCTACTACGAGCGGTACGCGGACCACGCCGTCGCGGTCGCCAAGCGGGTGGTCTACCTGGTCACGGGCGAGCACGCGGACGAGCTCCAGGCGGACATCCAGCCGGTGACGGGGGTCGAGGGGGCCTGACGGGGTCCGAACGGGGGGATCGGCCCGTGCCGGGGGCGCGCGGGAGCGATCCAGTGCGCCGTTGATGCGACCAGGGCTCCGGGCGTCCAATGGGCTCAGGCACCAGCCTCGAGGAGGGACCCATGGCCGATTCCCCCAGCACGACGCCCGACCCCGCGCAGGAACGCCGGACCGAGCGGCCCGCCGACCTCCGCAGCCTGCCCCTGATCGCCGCCTGCGGCTGCGGTTCGGGCTGCGGCTGCGGCTGCCAGTCGGGCAACCCGTGCCAGTGCGGCTGACGGGGCGATGACACGGTGACACGCACGGCGGCCGGACTCGCTCCGGCCGCCGTACGGGCGCACCCTGGAGGGGAGGAACCCTGAAGGGGGTGCGAGGCCATGGCTCACTTCATGGACGTGCACCGCGGGATGCACGGAATCACGGCTGACCAGCTCCACCGGACGCACCAGGCCGACCTGGAGGTGGAGAAGGACGAGGACGTCCACTTCGAGCACGCGTGGGCGGACCCGGACTCCGGCACGATCTACTGCCTCTCCGAGGGCCCGTCGGCCGAAGCGGTCCAGCGCGTCCACGAACGCACGGGACACAAGGCGGACGAGATCCACGAGGTCTCGCTGTCGGTATGACGGCTTCCGCCTCCGCGTAGGGGCAGGCCGTGGGCGAGGGCGGCGCGACGACACATACACCCCTTTGAACATGTCCACGCAGTCCCCGAGAACTTGGCGATCATCGCGAAGGCCGCCGAGCGCCGAGGCATGAGCAGAACCGAGATCATCCGTCAGGGGAGCCGCCTCGCGGCCACGGCCCACCGGGTCCGGGACGAGCCGCTGTTCTCGCGCACCGTCGAGGGGCCGGGCCGCACCGCCGTCCACGGCCGAGGTCCGCGAGACGGTCGCCGACGCCGCACGCGGCGAGACGGACACCGGTAGCGCCGCGTGATCGTCGTCATCGCCGGCACCTCCGGCCTCCTGGCCGCCCTCGCCTCCGCGCACCGCACGTGGCCCTCGCCTCCGACCACGGCACGGACGCGATCATTACGTTCGACCGCCGTGCTTCCCAGCCGTACGCCCGCTCACTCGCCGCAAGCCGTTCCGCGTCCTGCCGGACGGCCTTGCGCTCTGACCGCTGGCGCGCGGTGACCGGTCCCCGCGCCGGTCGCCGGCCCGACCGGAACGGACCGCGGCGATCGGACGCCATGGGTACGCCCCCTGGCACGGTGTACGCCGAAGGGAGGCCTCATGATCTCGGCACTGAACCGGCTCGTCGACCTGGTCGAGGAACACCTCGGCGAGGAACCGGACGTACCCGCACTGGCCGCCAGGCTCGGCACGACCGAGTACCACCTGCGACGGATGTTCTCGTCGCTGGCGGGCATGCCGCTGTCGGAGTACGTCCGCCGGCGCCGCATGACCGTCGCCGCCGCCGACGTCGTGCGGGGCGAGAACGATCTGCTGAGCATCGCCGTCCGGTACGGATACGGCTCCACGGAGGCGTTCGGACGCGCGTTCCGGTCGGTCCACGGCGCGGCCCCGCGCGAGGTGCGCAGCGCGGGAGGTCCCCTTCGGACTCAGCCGCAGCTCAGGTTCCGCCTGACCGTCGAGGGGAGCACCCCCATGGACACCCGCTTCGCCAACCGCCCCGCCTTCCGCCTGATCGGACACGCGACCCGGGTTCCGCTCATCCACGAGGGCGTCAACCCGCACATCCAGCAGCACATCACCGCACTCCCCCAGGAGGCCCATGCCCGCCTGAAGTCCCTCAGCGACACGGAACCGGCCGGCCTGCTCCAGGTCTGCGACGACCTGGCCCCCGACAACGCGGAGGACACCGAACTGACCTACCTGCACGGCGTGGCCGTCTCCGCCGACACCTCAGCGCCGGACGACCTCGACGCCATCGAGGTACCGGCGGGTACCTGGGCGGTCTTCCGGAGCTCGGGTCCCTACCCTGAAGCCCTCCAGACGACCTGGGCGGCCACCGCGGCCGAGTGGTTCCCCTCCAACCCCTGGCGCCTGCGCCCCGGCCCGTCGATCGTCACCGTCCTGAACCGGACGGACGACTTCACGACGGCGACGACCGAACTGTGGCTGCCGGTGGAACCGGTCTGAGCCGGCCACCGGCTGTTCACGGGGGCCGCACCCCTCGAAGGCCGGGGGCTCCGTACAGCCGCGACTGGACCGCTCAGTCCCCCCGTACCTGGTCTGCCAGGGCTGCGAGATCGGCGGTGTCCCCGGACGGAGCGTCCGGCTGGGTGCCCCGGCGCCGATGACGTCTGCGGGCGCGGACTGCCGCTGGTCGACTGCCTCGCCGGCTCCTGGCACTCCGGGCCCAGCCGCTTCGGCGGCACCATGGTCTTCTTCTAGATGGCCGACGCCTGACCGTCCGGAGCGCTGCCTGATCGCCCAGGCGACGGTCCAGGCCAGACAAAAGGCCCCTGTCCAGCGCGGAAACCGCAGGGCAGGGGCCTCGAGAACGTGGGCTTACTTCTTCTTGCCCTGGTTCTTCACGGCCTCGATGGCCGCTGCCGCCGCGTCCGGGTCGAGGTAGGTGCCGCCCGGGTTGAGCGGCTTGAAGTCGGCGTCCAGTTCGTAGGAGAGCGGGATGCCCGTCGGGATGTTCAGGCCCGCGATGTCGGCGTCGGAGATGCCGTCGAGGTGCTTGACCAGGGCGCGGAGCGAGTTGCCGTGCGCCGCGACCAGGACCGTGCGGCCGGTGAGGAGGTCGGGGACGATGCTGTCGAACCAGTACGGCAGCATGCGGACGACGACGTCCTTCAGGCACTCCGTCTGCGGGCGCAGCTCCGGCGGGAGCATCGCGTAGCGCGCGTCGGAGAACTGGGAGTACTCGGCGTCGCGGTCCAGCGGCGGCGGCGGGGTGTCGTAGGAGCGGCGCCACAGCATGAACTGCTCCTCGCCGAACTCGGCGAGCGTCTGCGCCTTGTCCTTGCCCTGGAGGGCGCCGTAGTGGCGCTCGTTCAGGCGCCAGTGGCGGTGGACGGGGATCCAGTGGCGGTCCGCGGCCTCCAGCGCGAGCTGGGCCGTGCGGATCGCGCGCTTCTGGACGGACGTGTGGACCACGTCGGGCAGCAGGCCGGCGTCCTTGAGCAGCTCGCCGCCGCGCGTCGCCTCCTTCTCGCCCTTCGGGGTGAGGTTGACGTCCACCCAGCCGGTGAACAGGTTCTTCTCGTTCCACTCGCTCTCGCCGTGGCGGAGGAGGATCAGCTTGTACGGTGCGTCGGCCATGGCTCCGAGCGTAATCGACCCCCCTGACCGACCGCGCGCCGCGCCCGGTGGGCGGACGGTTGACGGGAAGTGTTAATCGAGTGGCCTGCGGCGACCGCCCGCCCGTAAGTTGTGCTCACTACATGAGCCGCTTACATGCCATCGGGGGTCCCCATGTCCGTCGCCGGGCTGAGACATGCCGTGCGCCAGTCCGTCTCCGGACTGCCGCGCGAGTTCTGGTGGCTGTGGACCAGCACCCTGGTCAACCGGCTCGGTGCCTTCGTCGCCACCTTCATGGCGCTGTACCTGACCCTCGACCGCGGCTACTCCGCCTCGTACGCCGGTCTGGTCGCCGCCCTGCACGGGCTCGGCGGGGTCGTGTCCTCGCTGGGCGCCGGGGTCATGACGGACCGGCTCGGACGGCGGCCCACCCTGCTCGTGGCACAGACCTCCACCGCGCTGTCCGTCGCGCTGCTCGGCTTCGTGCGGGACCCGGTCGCCATCGCGGCCGTCGCCTTCCTCGTCGGCATGGCGAGCAACGCCTCCCGGCCGGCCGTGCAGGCGATGATGGCGGACATCGTGCGGCCCGAGGACCGTATCCGCGCCTTCTCACTGAACTACTGGGCCATCAACCTCGGTTTCGCGATCTCCTCCATGGGCGCCGGGTTCATCGCCGAGTTCAGCTACCTGGCCGGCTTCCTGATCGAGGCGGGCATGACCCTGGTCTGCGCGGTCCTCGTCTTCGTGAAGCTGCCCGAGTCGCGGCCCGAGCAGTCCTCCCCGGGCGCCGCCTCGGCGGCCGGGCCCCCCGTCTCCCTGATGACCGTCCTGCGCGACGGGCGCTACATGAGCGTCGTCGGGCTGTCCTTCCTCGTCGCCCTCATCTTCCAGCAGGGCTACCTCGGCCTGCCCGTCGCCATGGGCGAGGCCGGGTTCACGCCCGCGGACTTCGGCCTGGCCATCGCCGTCAACGGTCTGCTGATCGTCGTCCTGCAGATCCCGGTCACCCGGTTCATCGAGCACCGGGACCCCCGGCGGCTGCTCGTCGCCTCGTCGCTGCTCGCCGGGTACGGCTTCGGGCTCACCGCCTTCGCCGGGTCGGTCGGGGTGTTCGCCCTCACCGTGTGCGTGTGGACGCTGGCCGAGATCGTCAACGCGCCGACGCAGACGGGCCTGGTCGTGCGCCTCTCCCCCGTCCACGGGCGCGGGCGCTACCAGGGCATGTACACCATGTCCTGGGCCGTCGCCTCGCTCGTCGCGCCGCTGATGTCGGGCTTCGTCATCGACCACTGGGGCGCCGCGTGGCTGTGGGGGATGTGCGCGGTCGTCGGCACGGTGGCCGCCGTCGGCTACGGGGCGCTGATGCGGCGGCTGCCGGACGAGGAGCCGGCGCGCTCGGAGGCGTCCGTCTTCGAGGAGCCGGCGCGCTCCGAGGCGCCCGTCCCCGAGGAGCCCGCGCGGCCCGGGACGCCCTCGAAGCCGGAGGTCGGCGCGGCCTGACGTCCCTCGGAGCGCCCGACGCGTCACCGGCCCGCGCCGCTCGCCCGACGCGTCCCCGACCCGCGTCCGCCCCCGTCACGGGTGCATCCGGGCCCCCTTGAGCACCTTGTCCACCGCGTTCTTCGGGCCGTACACCGCCAGTCCGACCAGGTCCAGGTCCGCGGTCGCCACGGCCCGCACCGCCGCCCGGTTGTCGCGGTCGTTGCCGGTGGTGAAGAGGTCGGAGGTGAACACCGCGCGGGGCAGGGCGCGCGACAGCACGCGCGCGTGGGCGTTGGTCAGCGTCTCCTTGGTGCCCTCGAAGACCAGCACCGGCTGCCGGAACATCGGCAGGTAGGCGGTCGCGTCGGCGTCCTCGTAGGGCTCGCCGATCACCTCGGGGATCTGCGTGCCCAGGCCGCTGACCAGGAAGGCGGTGACGTTGAGGCGCTGCCACGTCTCCAGGTCCTCGCGCAGCAGGACGGCGATCTTGGTGTCGAAGCGGACGGGGCTCTCGGTGTCGTGCGTGCTCATACCGTGAGACTGCCGGTCGGCGCGGGGCGCGGTCTTGTACGTTTTTTGCATGGCCGACCAGCGGAACGTCTCCGCCTGGCGTCCCCGGGTCCCGGGCGTCGTCGAGGTCTTCCACGCCCACTACACCGAGTACAGCTACCCGATGCACGTCCACGACGCCTGGACGCTGCTCATCGTGGACGCCGGTGCCGTGCGCTACGACCTCGACCGGCACGAGCACGGCACGCCGCACGACACGGTGTCGCTGCTGCCGCCGCACGTGCCGCACAACGGCGCGCCCGCCACCCCGGACGGCTTCCGCAAGCGCGTCCTGTACCTGGACACCTCCCGGCTCGGCGAGGAGCTGATCGGACGCGCGGTCGACGCCCCCGACCTGCGCGACCCGGTGCTGCGGCGGCGGGTCGGCCAGGTGCACGCGGCGTTGGCCCTGCCCGGTGACGAGCTGGAGGCCGAGAGCAGGCTGACGCTGATCGGGGACCGGCTGCACGCCCACCTGCGCCCCCGGGGCGCGTCCCGTTCCCCCCGGCCCGACCCCGTCCTCGCCCGCCGGCTGCGCGAGTTGCTGGACGAGCGGGTCGTCGAGGGCGTCGGGCTGGGGGAGGCCGGCGGGCTGGTGTCGGCCCATCCGGCCCATCTGGTGCGGGCGTTCAGCACGGCGTACGGGATCGCGCCGCACCAGTACCTGATGTCCCGCCGGGTGGATCTGGCCCGGCGGCTGCTGCTCGCGGGACGTGCGCCGGCCGAGGTGGCGGGCGCGACCGGGTTCTACGACCAGGCCCATCTGACACGGCACTTCAAGCGGCTGGTCGGTGTCACACCCGGGCGCTACCGCACCGGCGCGCGGCGGAGCCGACCGGACGTCAGTCCTCGGAGCGCTCGATGAGGTGCTGGAACGCCTCCAGGTTCCGCGTCGACTCGCCGCGCGAGGTGCGCCACGCGTACTCCTTGCGGATGGCGGAGGCGAAGCCCAGCTCCAGCAGGGTGTTGAAGGCGCCGTCGGCGGCCTCCAGGACCTGCCCGAGGAGGCGGTCGATCTCGTCGGCGGTGACGGCGGACAGCGGGAGCTTGGCGGTGACGTAGACGTCACCGAGGCGGTCGACGGCGTAACTCACCCCGTACAGCTTGAGGTTGCGCTCCAGCAGCCAGCGGTGGACGGCCGGTTCGTTCTCGTCGGGGTGCCGGACGACGAAGGCGTTGAGGGAGAGGGAGTGCCGGCCGAGGAGGAGGGAGACCGTGGTCGACAGTTTCCGGGTGCCGGGGAGCTTGACGACGTAGTTGCCGGGCTCGGGGCTCTCCCACTCCAGCTCGGCGTCCTTCAGGGCGCCCTCGAGGACCTGCGCTGCCTTCTGTGCCTCAGCCATGGTGGGAGCGTACGCGACGGCGGTGGGACTGGGTCGCGGCCGTGTAGACGTCGGCGGTCGCCGCGGCGGCGCTGTCCCAGCCGAAGGACTGGGCGTGCCGGGCGGCGGCGTCGCCCATGCGGGAGACGAGTTCCGGCCGGTCGGCGAAGTCGCGCAGCACGCGCGCGTAGGCGGCGGGCTCGTGGCCCTGGACGAGCCGGCCGGTGTGCCCGTCGCGCACCGCGACCGGGAGGCCGCCGACCGCGGCGGCGAGCACGGGCGTGCCGGCCGCCTGGGCCTCGATGGCGACCAGCCCGAAGGACTCGCTGTAGGACGGCATGACCAGCACCGACGCGGCCCGGAACCAGTCGGCGAGCTGCTCCTGCCCGACCGGCGGGCGGAACTGTACGACGTCGGCGATGCCGAGCCGCGCGGCGAGCTTCTGCAGGCCCTCCGGCTTGGCGAGGCCGCTGCCGCTGGGGCCGCCCACGACGGGGACGACGATGCGGGAGCGCAGCTCGGGCCGCTCGTCGAGGAGGACGGCGACGGCGCGCAGCAGGACGTCGGGGGCCTTAAGGGGCTGTATGCGGCCGGCGAAGAGCGGGATCAGGGCGTCCTGCGGCAGGCCGAGGCGGGCGCGGGCGGCGGCGCGGCCGTCGCCGGGGCGGAACCGGTCGAGGTTGACGCCGGGGTGGACGACGGCGACCTTCGCGGGGTCGGCGGCGTAGTGCCGGACGAGTTCGTCGGCCTCCTCGGCCGTGTTGGCGATGAGCCGGTCGGACGCGGCGACGATCTGAGTCTCGCCGATGACGCGGGCGGCCGGTTCCGGGGTGTCGCCGTCGGCCAGGTTGGCGTTCTTGACCTTGGCCATGGTGTGCATGGCGTGCACCAGGGGCGCGCCCCAGCGCTGCGCGGCGAGCCAGCCGACGTGGCCGGAGAGCCAGTAGTGGGAGTGCACCAGGTCGTAGTGGCCGGGGCGGTGTCCGGCCCAGGCCTGCATCACCCCGTGGGTGAAGGCGCACAGCTGGGCCGGCAGCTCCTCCTTGGCGAGCCCCTCGTAGGGGCCGGCGTCGACGTGCCGGACGAGGACGCCGGGCGCCAGTTCGACGGTGGGCGGAAGGGCGGCCGTGGTCGCGCGCGTGAAGATCTCGACCTCGATGTTGATCGCGGCGAGGCGCTGCGCGAGCTCCACGATGTAGACGTTCATGCCGCCGGCGTCGCCGGTGCCGGGCTGGTGGAGCGGTGAGGTGTGCACGGAGAGCATGGCGACGCGGCGGGGCCTGCGATGCAGCCGCAGCCGCGTGGGGGCCGCCGGTGAGCGACGCCCGAGCCTGCTGACGTACTGGCTCACGAGCCGTTCCTCCTCGCTGCGGGCATGCCGGTCGGAGGGCACGCGCCGCCCTCCAAGGGGTCGGAACACCGGATGAAGGTGCTCCATTTCCGGTTCCCCGCCCTTTACCGAATCATTACCGGCTATCGCTCAACCGTTCGAGGGCGCGGTGCGTACGAGGGCCTCCATCCCTTTCCGCCACGCCTCCGGCAGGTCGGCCCCGGGAGGGAACCGGCCGTGGATCTCCAGGACCGTCATCCCGTGCGCGAACGCCCAGACCGAGCGCGCCAGGTCCCCGTCGCCCGCGCAGGCCTGCAGCACGGGTGCGGCGGCCCGGTCCTCCAGGCCGGCCGGGAGGGACTCACGGGGCAGGGGGCGTTCGTTGGCCAGGCAGTACAGGTGGGGATGGGCCAGCGCGTAGGCCCGGTAGGCCCGCGCCAGCGCCACCGGCGAGCCGGGCTCCCGCGCCACGGCGGCCTCCATCGCCTCGGCGGCCTCGGCGAGGAACTGGGCGATCAGCTCGACCTCGACGGCCTTCTTGTCCGGGAAGTGCTTGTAGAGGGAGGGGGCCTTGATGCCGAGCCGGTCGGCGAGCGCACGCAGGGTGAGCGCGGCGGGCCCGGACTCCTCCAGGAGGGCACGCGCCGCCTCGGCGATCTCACGGGCCCGGGGGGACAGACGGTCAGCCACGCTGGAAGCCCTCCTTCGTACGCAGTCCATAGCCGAAGGCGCGATCGTACGAGATGTGGGCGAGCCACCCGCACAGTGCCGCGAACGCCGGCGCCCAGGCCAGCGGCACCACGGCGCAGACCACGACGAGCGCGAGCGGGACCGTGGCGCGGTGGGCGGCGTTGTAGAACGGCACCGCGCGGGGCGGCAGCTGCCCCTTCTCCATGCGGGGCGCGTCGGACAGGCCCACCAGGAAGGTCAGGTCGGGCGCCACGAAGAAGACGAACGCCAGGAGCCCCGCGAGCCAGCCGTGGTTCACCGCCTCGAGGACGGCGAACGCGGACCAGAAGAGCGCTCCCAGCAGCCAGGCGGTGCGCCGGACGCGGGCGAGTGCGCGCGAGGGCCGTGGGGTGGCGGCGGGCGTCGCGGTGACCGTGCTCATGGTGTCGTTCCCCTTCTGTCGGGCGGACCGGCGCTTTGGCTAACACCGTTAGCTCCACCGTAGGGCTAACGGTGTTAGCCGTCAAGGGGCGTCCTGACCCGGTCCGGCCGGGGCCGGCCGCATACCCTCGTACGCATGACAGCCCGCGCCACCGCCCGCCCTGTAGGCACGGTCACGCGCGGGACGACGAACCCGAACCGGCTGCGCCGCATGGACCGCTGGATCGCGGCCGTGCACGGCGCCGAACTGCGCCGCGCCGCCGACCCCGTCGCCGTCGACCTCGGCTACGGCGCGGCCCCGTGGACCGCCGTCGAACTGCTGCACCGCCTGCGCACGGTCGCGCCGCGCACGCGCGTGGTGGGCGTCGAGATCGACCCGGCACGGGTGGCGGCGGCCGAGCCGTACGCGCGCGAAGGGCTCGCCTTCCGGCACGGCGGCTTCGAGGTCCCCGTCACCCCGCCCCCGGCGCTGATCCGCGCGGCGAACGTGCTGCGCCAGTACGACGAGGACGAGGTCGCCGCCGTCTGGCAGCGGCTGTGCGCGCGGCTCGCGCCGGCGTCGCCGCACTCGGGCGGCGGGCTCCTCGTCGAGGGCACGTGCGACGAGATCGGGCGGCGGCACGTATGGGTCGCGCTCGGACCGGAGGGGCCGCGCACGGTCACCTTCGCGACCCGGCTCGGCTCGCTGGACCGCCCCTCCGACCTGGCCGAACGGCTGCCCAAGGCGCTCATCCACCGCAACGTCCCCGGCGAGCCGGTGCACGCCTTCCTGCGCGACTTCGACCGGGCCTGGGCCGCCGCCGCGCCCTACGCCTCCTACGGTGCCCGCCAGCGCTGGATGCGGGCGGTGCGGGACCTGGACGCCGACTGGCCGGTCACGGACGGACCGGCGCGGTGGCGGCAGGGCGAGGTGACGGTGCGCTGGGAGGCGTTGGCCCCGCGCGGCTGACCGGCGACCCGCGCGGCGGGAACGATCTCCGTGCGGCGTTCGTCACACACCGGGGAAGCACCGCGCCCGGACGGCGGGGGAAGAGGAGAGAAGCGGACGCCGGGCAGGCGGGAAGCGCACGGGAGCGGGCGGCGGCAGCGGGCGGGACAGGGCGGGGAACAAGGCGGGAACAGCGCGGGGGACAGGGGGAGAAGCGGCGGCAAAGCCGCGGCAAGCAGGGGGAAGCCCTCCACAGGCCCCGTAAGCACCCCCTCTGTCGCTTTCCGCGCCGACGTGGCACGATCCCTCGAGCGACCGTAAGTTACTGACGGTAAATCAGGTGGGGGCGAGGTATGCGTACGGGGAAGCGTGGCTTGACGACTGCCGCCGTGACCGTGGTCTGCGCGGTCACCGTGCTGGCCGCCCCGGGCACGGCGTTCGCGGACCCGGGCCCCACCCCGTCACCGACGGCCTCCTCCACGGCACCGCCCGCGGCGGCTCCCGACAAGGACCTGGAGGCCGTGCGCACGAAGCTCGACAAGCTCTACCGCGCGGCGGCCTCGGCCACGGAGGAGTACAACGCCGCCGAGGAGAAGGCCCAGCAGCAGTCGGCCGAACTCGTCTCGCTGGCCAAGAAGATCGTCGAGGGCCGGCAGAAGCTGGACGGCCTCAAGGACCGCGCGGGCGCCGCGGCGCGCGCCCAGTACCGCACCGGCGGGCTGTCCGACGAGGCCAAGCTGGTGCTGAGCGAGGACCCCGAGGAGTTCCTCGACGACACCGGCCGGGTGATGCAGGGCCAGCGTGCCACCAAGGGTCTGCTGGGCGAGATGACCCGCGCCCAGGAGGACCTGCAGGCCTACCAGGCGGACGCCTCCGCCCAGTGGAAGAAGCTGGAGGCCAACCGCAAGGCCAAGGCCACGGCCCAGAAGAAGGTCGAGGCGCAGATCGCGGCGGCCGAGAAGCTCGAGTCCGAGCTGGAGCAGGAGGAGAAGGAGCGCCTCGCCCGGCTGGAACGGCTGGCCCAGGAGAAGGCACAGGCCGCCTGGCTCGGCTCGGGCGCCGTCCAGGACCTCGACGCCTCCGCGACCGAGCAGGGCAGGAAGGCCGTGGAGTACGCCACCGCCCAGATCGGCAAGCCCTACCGGTGGGGCGCCGAGGGCCCGAAGGCGTACGACTGCTCCGGTCTGACCTCGCAGGCCTGGGTGGCGGCCGGGCGGGCGATCCCGCGCACCTCGCAGCAGCAGTGGCAGCAACTGAGGCACGTCGACATCAAGGACGTGCGCCCCGGCGACCTGATCATCTACTTCGACGACGCCAGCCATGTCGGCATGTACGTCGGCGACGGCAAGGTCGTCCACGCTCCGCGTCCCGGGCGCACGGTGACGATCACGGGGGCGGGCACGATGCCGATCCTCGGCGTGGTGCGGCCGGACACGGCGGCCGAGCCCGCGGGGTGACGCGGGCCACCCGGTCCGCGCCCGGGGCGTGACACCGCCCACGTGACCCGGTCCACGCCGGACGCCCGCCCCGCGTGACGTTCGTCATCCCCGTACCGCGGTCGTCGTGTCCAACTGCGGTACGGAACGCGGCATATGACAGTGGCCGATGGCGGCCCGACGTGTTGTGGACCATTCCGCAGCGGCACCGTCACCCGCTATGGTCCCCGTCGGTGGGTCGAGGTCCCTCGCTCCGCCATGCCCTCGGGGGGAGGGAAGGAACCCAGACGATGCCCGTACCCGTACCGCGGCAGAGGGCGATCCCGGCCGCGGAGTGTGGTCAGGCGCCCGCCGCGTCCGCGCGGAGCGGCCGTTCCCCGGAACAGGCCCCGCTCGGGACGAACCCGGCCGAGAACCCCGCCGACCCGCGGGAGAACCCGACGGAGAAGCGCGAGAAGGCCACGGACCAGCGAGAGAGCACCACTCCGACGAACCTGACGCTGCTGCTGATCGAGGACGATCCGGCCGGCTCGCCGATCGTGCCCGACCTGCTCGACCAGGCCGGCAAGCCGATCCGCGTCCGCACGGCCCGCAACCTCACCGAGGCCGAGCGGCTGCTGACCGACGACGTCCACTGCATCCTGCTGGACCTCGCCCTGTCCGCCCCGGCGCGGGCGGGCGACGGCGAGGGCGACGACGAGCTGGCGGTGCTCAAGCACGTACTGGAGCTGGCGCCCCGGCACGCCGTGCTCGCGCTCACCTCCTCCAGCGACGCCGAGCGCGGCGCGGAGGCGGTGGCGGTCGGCGCGCAGGACTACCTGTTCCGCGACGAGCTGGACGGCCGGCTGCTGAGCCGGGCCATCCGCTACGCCGTCGAGCGCAAGCGGTCCGACTCGGCGGAGCGGCGGCTGGCCGAGGGACGGCTGCGCGCGCAGGAGAACGCGCGTCTGGAACGCGGCCTGCTGCCGACCCCGCTCCTGGAGGGCTCCCCGCTGCGCTTCGCGGCCCGCTACCGTCCTGGCCGTTCGCGTGCCCTGCTCGGCGGCGACTTCTACGACGTGGTCCGCACCCCGGACGGCACCGTGCACGCCATGATCGGCGACGTCTGCGGGCACGGCCCGGACGAGGCGGCGCTCGGCGTGGAGCTGCGGATCGCCTGGCGCGCGCTGACCCTGGCGGGACTGTGCGGGGACCAGCTGCTCGGCACGCTCCAGCAGGTGCTGGAGCACGAGCGCTCGGACGACGAGATCTTCGCGACCCTGTGCACCGTGGACATCGCGCCCGACGGGCGCCGCGCCGGCCTGTGCCTGGCCGGGCACCCGGCGCCGCTGATCGCCGGCCCGGGCAGGCCCGCCCGTCTGCTGCCGTACGACAACAACGGCCCGGCGCTCGGCCTGCTGCCGGGTGCCCGCTGGCCGCGCATGCAGGTGGAGCTGGGCGCGGAGTGGAGCCTGATGCTCTACACCGACGGCCTGATCGAGGGCCACATCGGCGCGGGCCGCGAGCGGCTCGGCCAGGACGGCATGGTGGAGATGGTCCGTCGCCGCTTCGCCGACGGCCTGCGCGGCGAGGAGCTGATCCAGACGGCCGTCGACGAGGTCCGCGACCTCAACGGCGGCGAGCTGACGGACGACGTGGCCGTCCTGCTGCTGGACCGGATCCCCTGACCGCCCCGGAGGGCGGCGCGGGCGTCAGCGTCCGCCGTTGTACGGTCCGTACGGGCCGTCGCTGCTGGAGCCGCGGCGGCTGTTGCGGCCGCCGCCCGGCAGACCGCGCAGCACGGGCCGCACGTCGACCATGTACACGATCGTCGCGACGAGACCGATGATCGGCAGGAACGACAGGATCGGGAACAGCAGGTTCACCACGAACGCGAGCGCGAGGACGATCAGCCAGAACGGCTTGGTCTTCTTGTCGGCCGCGCGGTAGGCGTCCTCCCGGCGTGTGGCGGCGTCGATCAACGCGAAGCCGCTGAAAACGATCAGGGCGGTGCTCAGCAGCCACATGAAGCCTGCGAACCCCTGCATCAGCACAACGTCCACCACCAGACTCGGGTCGTCCTTACGCGGTCACCGTACCCGGAGAACGGGCCGGACACCCCAAGGGTGCCCGGCCCGCGTGTGCTTCCGGTCTCCTACTTGGCGGGCGGAGTCGGCTTCTTGGCGGTGGTCGCGGTGGTGGGGCCGGGGGTGGGGCCGGGGGTGGGCTTCCGCACCGGAGCCTTGCGGGCGGCCGGGGTCTTCTTCGCCGCGGCCGGCTTGTCCTCCGTGACCGTGACGGGCTCGCGCTTCGGCTCGACGGCCACGGCCACCTCCTCCACGCCCTCGGCGAGGTCCTCGATGCCGTCGGCGGCCTGGCCGCGCCAGGTGCGCACCGCCTGCTCGCCGTGCTCGGCGACCTTCTCGTAGGTCTCCCGGGCCTTGACGGCGTACTCGGCGGCGACGCCGACACCGCGCAGCGCGAGGTCCTGGGCGGTCTCGCCGAGCTTCCTGAAGTCGGCGTCGAGGGACCCGAGGAGCTCGTTGACCTTGGTCTGCAGGGTGCCCTGCGTCTCCTTGACGCGGGCCGTCGCCTTCTCCTGGACGGCCTTCGGGTCGGTGTTGCGCACGGCCTCGATGCGCGCCGGCGCCTCGGAGCGCAGCTGCTCCACCAGCACCGGAACCTTCTTGGCCTGCTGGAAGGCCAGGTCGGCGGTGCCGGCGGCGAAGTAGAGGGGGGTGGGGTCGCTGAAGGTCTTGCGCAGGTCGTCGGTGATGGCCATGGTGCTGGTCCTCCCGGAATGCGTTCGGCTGAGGGTGGGTTGGTGGTCCCGCGCCCGGCCGGCCGGCTGTTCGCTCCTGCTCATCCGGCCGTCTGCTGCGGGGCTGCGTCGCTGTCGCCGCTCGTAGGGGGGCGGCGGCCGGGTATGGAGCCGCCACCGGGGCCGCTCTCGGGGGCGTCGTCGGTCCCGAACCCGTTCTCCTTGCGGAAGGAGTCGTAGATCTGGAGCAGTACCTGCTTCTGCCGCTCGGTCAGCGTGGGATCGGCGAGGACGACCGCACGCGTCGTGTCCTCCCGGCGGCGCTCCTCCCCGTCCCGCTCCGCGTCCAGGATCCCGGCACGCACGTACAGCGTCTCGGCGGAGATCCGCAGCGCCTTGGCGACCTGCTGGAGCACCTCGGCACTCGGCTTGCGCAGCCCGCGCTCGATCTGGCTCAGGTACGGATTCGACACCCCCGCGGCATCGGCGAGCTGCCGCAGCGACAGCTGCGCGTTGCGCCGCTGCTCGCGCAGGTACTCACCGAGATTGCCGACGTTGAGCGAAGCCATGACTCCACCATGCACCAGCGTGCTAACTATTGCAAGCAACCGCTTGCAAGAGTGTGCCCGTCCCGTCGGGCGGCCGGGCTCACACCAGTTCGGGCTGGGGTCGCGCCTGCGGCGCCGGTACCGGCACGGCCCCGGGGGCCCAGAGCCGCGTGGTCCGCGTGTACCCGTACACCACCGAGGCCATCGCCAGCAGCAGCAGCGGCCCGGCCACCCACGGGTGCGCGGCCATCTCCACGGGCAGGTACCGGTACGAGACCAGCAGCGCGGCGAAGACCGCCGCACCGTGGGCGACCAGCCGGACGCCCGGCCAGTCCAGCCCGCGGTCGAACGCGCGCAGCGCCCCCTCCACCGTGTACGCGAACACCACGCCGGCCACCAGGTCCACGCCGTAGTGGTAGCCGAATCCGAGCGTCGCGGTGAGCGTGGCGGCCAGCCAGACCGCGCCCGCCCAGCGCACGGCACGGGGGCCGGTGCGCGAGTGGATGAAGATGACGACGGCCCACGCCGTGTGCAGGCTGGGCATGCAGTTGCGCGGGGTGAAGGCGTCGTACGGCATGTGCTGCGGAGCGCCGGCAGGCGGCAGCGTGTGCGGCCAGAGGTGGGCCAGCGCCCACTCCCCGCCGCCGGTGCCCCAGGCGCCGTCGCCGTAGGCGAAGATCGGCCCGACCACCGGGAAGACCATGTAGACGGCCGGCCCGAGCAGGCCGACGGCCAGGAAGGTGCGCACGAGGTGGTGGCGCGGGAAGCGCCGCTCGGCCGCCACCTTGCGCAGCTGCCAGACGGCGATGACGACCGCGGCCACGGGGAGCATGACGTAGACGAAGTCGAGGATCCCGTGGCCGACCGGGCCGGTGGCGCCGACGATCCGGCCGGCCACCCACGACGGGTTGCCCAGCGCGTGGTCGGCGCTCGCCAGGTACTGGTCGAGCACCGTCGGGCGGGTCCTGGACGTGATGAGCAGCCAGGCGTCACCGGTCTTGCGGCCGGCCACCAGCAGCAGCCCCAGCCCGACGCCCTTGAGGAGCAGGACGCGCTCTCGCCCCGTGCGGCGCGTGACGGCGACCACCGCGCCGCCCAGGATCACCCACAGGGCTCCGTTGCCGAAGTTCATCTCGGCACCGATCGCCCACCGCACCAGGGCGAAGACGACGTCGATGCCGACCGCGAGGCCGGCCGCGACGAACCGCTGCCGCCAGGTGAGCACCACCATCATCAACGCCATGCTGGCGTACAGCAGCGGCCCGGAGGCGGGGGCGAGGACCACCTCACGCGCCTGGTTGGTGATCGGTCCCGGCTCGCCGTAGTGCCGCGCGGCGATCTCCAGGGCGACGAGGAAGGCGAGGACCGCCGCACCCCCCGTGGCCCACAGCATCACCCGTGGCCGACGCCACGCGGCGAACGTGCTTCTGACGCTTATTCGCGACAACAGGCGCGATGCTGCAGATATCAATTTTTGGCCGATTTGTGAGGAACAGACGGTTAAGAAAACACGAACGAGTGATGGGCGATCACCGCAAGTTCGGACATGCTAGCGAATCCGGTGCGGGATGCGTCCATGACTGCGGGCCCCTCCCGGCAAGTGCCCCCGCAGCACGGCGAGCGGCGCCGGCGCTCCCCTGGGCGGGTCCCGCTCGTGGCGCGAGCCTAGGCACCGCTCCCGTCGGCCGCGGAGACCGGCTCCAAAGCCTTCGCCGCCTCCCACAGGACGCCCAGGAACGCCCTTCTGCGGGCGACCACGTCACGCCCCAGCTCGCTGTCGTCCCGGCACCAGCGGGTCAGCAGCGACCCGTGCCCGATCAGGTCGAGCAGCTGGTCGTCGTCGTGCGACCGCGACGGGGCAGGGACCAGGGAGCGGTACTCGTCCGGCCGTAGGTCGATCTTGTCGTAGATGCCTTCGAACACCACGTCGTCGTTGATGACGTAGAGCTTCAGGAACGGCGACATGTGCACCGCCCGGAACTCGACGGACAGCGTGCCCTGCCCCCTGCGGAGCATCCGGCCTCGCATCAACCGCAGTTCGCGCTCGTACCCCGCGATCTTTCCGACCAGGTAGCGGCGGAATCCGGGCGCGTCCGCCAGCTTGCCGTCCGCGTCCCGCACCAGCCCGGGAACCTCCGTCGGCCGGGTGAAGTCCGGCACCAGGATGCGGACGGTCACCGACCGCGACGGGTCCGGAGGGAGATCCTCCAGCACCCTCCTCATCGGGTCGGCGAACGTCTCCCCGGTGAAGCACATCCCCCACAGCTGGACGTCACCGCCGCGCCGCAGCGCCGTGGCGCACTCCCGCACCAGCTGGTCCGTCGTGGCGTGCTGGCCCGACTGCGGCCGCAGCCGCGCCGTCAGGTCCCGGACCTCCTCGCCCAGCTGCCGGACCGTCTCGTCCAGGCGACGCGTCTGCTCCCGCTGCGCCTCGTGCGCCGCGTTCAGCCGCAGCACCTCCGCGTAGAGCACGTAGCCCACGATGCTGAGCAGCGCTCCGCCGATGTAGGTCTTGCCCTGCAGGGCGTCGCCCACCGGCTTGACGAACTGGGCCACCAGCCCGACGCAGAAGACGGCCAGCAGCAGCACCCGGGTGGCCGTCGTCTCGGCACGACTCCACCGCGCCGCCGTCCTGCCGCCCGGCGACGGTCCGCGCTCCGGCACCAAGTCCCCCTGTGACCACGTGAGTTGTGTGGACCCACTCATGGTGCCGGGTACCGGTGCCGACAGGAAGGGGGCGGCGCGGGGTTATGCGGGCCGTCGGACCGGGTCCGAGGGGGCGCCCTCCGGCCGGCCGTGCTCAGCGTGCCAGGCCCGTAGCGCGTCCAGGACCTGCTCCCGGCCCGGTACGTCGACCAGCCGCAGGGGCTCGCGGGCCCGTCGCGTCGCACGGCGGACGCGGTCGGCAGCGAGGCCGAAGTGCTCCGGGGCCGCGTCGGCGGGCAGGTCGATCGCCGCGCGCATGACGTCGGGGAAGACGGACTGGGCGTGCTCGAAGGCGAGGTAGACGGGGAGGTCGTCGTCCAGGCCGGCGGTCAGCTCGGCGAGGCCGGCCGCCTCCATCGCCCCGGCCCACAGCTCCGTCATGCGGACCTGGTCGTGCTTCTCGTACCCCATGCGGACGAGGTGCGTCGCGAGGTCGTGCAACGGGTCACCGAATATCGCCAGCTCCCAGTCGATCACCGTGAGCCGCTTGCCCCGGAGGACCGTGTTGGCGCGGTGGACGTCGGTGTGCAGCAGCCGGAACGGCCGGGCCGTGCGGCAGCGGTGGTCCGCCGCGAACCGCGCCATCGCGTCCCGGGGGACGCCGACCGCGTCGAAGAGCGCCCCGAAGCGCTCCCGGTTGGGGCGGTGCACCCGCTCCTCGGTGAAGCGGACGAGCCAGTCCAGGAAACCCTGGGTGTCACCGTCCTCGGGCCAGTCGCCGGGGCGGGCCGGGAGTTCCGCGACAGGGACCCGCGCGGTCCTGACGAAGAACGCGGCGAACTCGCGCATGAGCGTCTCGTCCGGGCCCCCGGTCCCGTCGGGCCGGAGCTCGCTGAGCGCCCGGCCCATCCGGTACCGGTGCACGGAGCGGTCGCCGAGGTCGGCGAGGCACGCCGGCACCTCGCGCAGGTGCCGGCACACGACGCGGAGCACCTCCGACTCCCGCGGCCAGATGCGCGGCACGACCTCGACGGTCGCCAGCGGCACGCGGTACTTGAACCGGGTGAACGGCACGGCGCCCAGCAGCAGCGCCAGCACCGGTCCGGCGCGCAGCACGTAGTTGGTGTTGTGGTGACCGCGCAGCACCTCGCCCCTGCCACGGAGCCTTCGGGACTCCACAAAATGGCGCACAAGCGCCTTGTGCGCTCGGTGGGGCAGACGGTGCATGGCCGGAGAGTAGCGCCTCGCGCCCGCCACCGGCGGACGCGTCCGAACGGTGTCCGCCGAACGCCGGATCAGCCGCCGGACGCGCCGCCGGTACGGAGCACCGCCAGCAGCGGCTCGAAGGAGCCGACGACGGTGTCCGCGCCGGCGTCCCTCAGGTCCTTCTCCTTGCGTTCGTTGCGGGCGTAGCCGAGGAAGGGGACCTGGGCCAGCCGGGCGGCCTCGCAGTCCGAGGGGGAGTCGCCGATGAACAGGGAGGCCGACGGCGCGGCCCCCAACGCGCCGAGCGCCCGGACGAGGGTGTGCGGGTCGGGCTTGAGGAGCCTCAGCTCCTGCGTGCGGCCGTAGACGTGCGGAGCGAAGCAGGGCAGCAGGCCCCGGCCGGTCAGATAGGCGCGCACGACCCCGGGGGCGTTGTTGGTGGCGACGGCCAGCCGGACGCCCACGGCCGTCCAGGTCCGGATCAGCGGATCGGCGTACGCGGTCGGCATGGCGGAGGCGGTGGCCCGCAGCTCCTCCTGCGTGAGACGTTCCTCGAGTTCCGCCACCAGGTCGCTGTCGGGATGCCGGCGGTCGACCGCGCGGAGCACCGCGTGCGGGTCCGGCGACTCCCGCTCCGCCGGGGTCAGCAGGCCGCGCAGCCCGCGCCCCTCGAGCCAGTCGACGAGGTCGGCCGCCACCCGCTCCGCCGTGTGCCCGGCGAACAGCCGGCAGATCGGCCCGTCGAAGTCCCAGAGCACGAAGCGGGCGCGGCGCACCAGCCGTCCGAGGTTCTCCGTGTCCGCCGCCGCCGACTCGGTCTGCGTCGTATCAGAAGTCACTAGGAGAGTGTCATGTCCGTGGTGATGGTTTCCCAGAGGGCGTCGAACCACTTCTGTGATTCCTTCACGAACACCGCGTCCCGCTGCCCCGTGCGCGTCAGGAAGGAGAACAGCAGCGACTGGGATCCGAGGGCGTCGTACATCTCCAGCGTCCGGCTCTCGTACTCCTCCTCTCGCCGGGTGAGCATGTAGTAGCCGAGGAGCGCCTCCTCGCCGTTGAGCAGGTACAGCTTCATCGGCGGGGTGAAGGGCAGCGCGCGGAAGGCGATGCGCACGTCGACGCGGTGGGTGGACCGCACGGCGTACAGGTTGTGCTGGAGGACGCGGGCCTGGGCGTTGCGCATCTGCAGCCAGCGCTGGTGGACCGGGTCGTCCTCCTCGTCCTCGACCAGGACGGGGAAGGCCAGCTCGATGTCCCGCGACGGCATCAGCACGCGGAAGTCGATCGACTCCGGCCGGATCCGGCCCTCGTGGATCAGCCGGAGCGGCTCGCTGAGCGCCAGCATCAGCGTCTCCGAGGTGTGACACACGACGTCCACCCGCACGTGGGGCACCGAGAACGCCTCCGCCAGCCGGGGCCCGAGTGCCACCATCGTCGGCTGCGGCTCGCCCCGGAGGGGCGGGGGCTCGGCGATGCGGGGCGGGCTGCCCTTGCTGACGTTGGTGAGCAGGCCGTCCTCCTGGAGGGCCCGCAGGGCCTGGCGGACGGTGCCGCGCTCGACCTTGAACTCGTCGGCCAGCTCGGCCTGCGTGGGCAGGCGGTCGCCCGCCCTGAGCTCACCCCCGCGGATCCGTTCCCGCAGGATGTCGGCGATCTCCTGGGCCGAGAGCCTTCTGCTGCCGTTCACGGACACGTTCTCCTGAGTCACGACCAGACGCTACAACTCCGACCTACCTAGCGGGAGTTGTTTGAAACTTGTTTATAACCAGTAGCCAAGTGGGGACAACATAGGCAGAGTTGGTTGCCAACTTATCCGAGTTGGCGGAAGTTTTACGTCCCGAAGCTTCCGAAGGGGGAAAGACCATGCCCGTCCTCGCCCTCGTCTCCGCGATCTTCGTCGTCGCCTTCGAGCAGATCGTCCAGTGGAAGTACGGCGCCACCGGAGTCGTCGGCCTGCTCCTGCTCACCATAGGCATCAAGGCCAAGAGCCCGTCCGTCAGCTCGGCCGGCGCCGTGGTGCTGGCCCTGCTGGTCGCGGGACCCGCCCTGTGAGGGGGCGGCCCCCGGATCCGCACGGGGGACATCCGACGTGGGAGGCGGTCAGTCCGTGAGCAGCAGCTCCGAACTGATCGTCTCCCACAGTGCGTCGAACCACAGGTGCGACTGCCGCACGAACGACGTGTCGCGCGGACCGGCCCCCTGCTCGAAGGCGAACAGCGTCGAGCGGGTGCCCTCGGCGTCGTACACCTCCAGCCGCTCCTCGCCGACCTGCTCCTCGCGCCGGGTGAGCGTGTAGTACGCGAACAGCGCCTCCGTGCCGTTGAGCAGGTACAGCTTCACCGGCGGGGTGAAGGGCAGCGCGCGGAAGGAGACGCTCACGTCGATTCCGTGGGTGGCGCGCAGCGCCAGCAGGTTGTGCTTGAGCACCTGTCCCTGGGCGTTGCGCATGGCCAGCCACCGTTCGTGCACCGGGCCGGCGCCGCCGCGGTCCGCCACCGGCACCGGGAAGGCCAGGTCGACGCCCCGGCCCGGCAGCAGCACACGGACGTCGACCTTGGCCGGTTTCCGCCGCCCGGCGTGGATCTGGCGCAGCGGTTCGCCGATGGCGAGCGTGAGGGAGACCGCGGTCAGGCACAGCGCGTCGATCGTGACGTGGTCGGCGGCGAAGGCGTCCGCGATCCGCGGGGCGAGGGCCACCGTGGTCGGCTGGGGCAGCACGTCCGGCCCGGTCAGGGCCTTGCCGGGGTCCGGCGCGACGGTCGCCGGGCTCCCTTTGGACACGTTGGTGAGCAGGTGCTCCGACTGCAGGATGCGCAGGGCCTGGCGGACGGTGCCGCGCTCCACGCCGAACTCGTCGGCCAACTGCGCCTGGGTGGGCATGCGCTGGCCCGACTGCAACGTCCCCGACCTGATCCGGGCGCGCAGTTCGTCGGCCACCTCGCGATGGGTTCTCGCAGGCTCCTGAGGCTTCTTCCGCCCGTTGACGGAGGCATGTTCCCGCTCCACGACCAAACACTACAACTTCCCGCCATCTTTGGGCAGTTCGCGGAAAGGTGGTTATCGGTCGCCCCCAAGCGGAGATAACTAAAGAGAAGTTGGCTGCCAACTTGGGCAACGTGGTCAGACCCCCTTGGGGGTTGGCCACCACGTGACAGCAGAAGGGGAGCGTCCCGCGCGGGACGGCCCGAAGGGGGACCGCCATGCCGCTCATCGCCATCGTCGTCGCCGCTCTGGCCATCGGGTTCGAGCAGCTGGTGCAGTGGAGGTACGGACCGATGGGAATCATCGCGTTCGTCGCCCTGTCCATCGGCATCAAGGCGAAGAACACCGCGATCGGCGGGGTGGGCGCGGTGATCCTCGTGATGCTGCTCGCCCAGTCCGGCTGAGCCGGCGCACCGCTGTCCGGTCTCTCCTCCGGAGGGGAGCCGGGAGCCCGGACAGCCGGTCGGCACCACCGCACAACAACCACAACCGAAGAGCAGGCGCTGACTACGGACAGCGCGTCCACCCGTCGCCGGCAGAAGGGAGCGGCCTCAGAACATGTCCGGGCACCAAGGCCGCCTGGGCGTACGCAGCAGGGCGTCGGCCAGCCGGGCGGCGCCCGCTCGCTCTTCCCCGATCCGGCCGAGCGCCGCCAGCCGCACGGCCGACTCGTCACCCAGCCACAGTGCCGCCAGCTCGCCGACGTCGAGCACCAGGTCGGCGCTCCCCGTGGCCGGCGTGCAGGACGCCCCGCTCTCCGTGGCCTCCAGCCGCCACCGCCCGCCGGTCAGCCCGTCCCGGTCGACGACGTCCAGCACCAGCGCCCCCTCGGCACCGTACGTGCGTGCCTCCAGCGCCCGTACGACGTCCAGGATCCGCACCCACAGCCAGTCCGCCTGCGTGACGATCCTCGCGGCGCGCGGGTCCGGCAGCAGGTGCGGGAGCAGGTCGTCGGGGGCCCGCCAGCCGCTCCTGACCGTGGTGATCCAGTCGATCGAGCACAGGTACCGCCACAGCGCCCGCTCGGCGGCCGGGGTCACGCCGATCAGCCAGTCGACGGTCGCCGTGTTCAGCGGCTGCTTGGCGTCGCCCCACCTGTCGTCCGCCCGGTAGGAGACCATGCCCTCGACCTCGCCGCCGGCCGAGCGGTACACGGCGTAGAACGGCTCGGTCCACGGTCCGGCGTCCATGCGCACCGCACCGGTCCTGGCCAGCCACCAAAGCTCGGCCCGGCTGACCGCGCCCGGCTGGGCCCGGCGCAGCCGCTCGTGCAGTTCGGGGCCGAGCTTGCGGACGTCCTCGCCGTCCACGAGGTCGATCCGGCCGCCGTCCTCCGGAGCGGTCCGGCACGGGTCGAGACCGGCCCGGGGCACGTCGACGGCCCACTCGGTCATGGTGGTGGCGGGGCCGAAGCCGTAGCGGCCGTAGATCCGGTACTCCGCCGCGATCAGCGTGGCGACGACGTCTCCGCGTTCCTTCGCCGCCGCCAGGTCCTGCGCCATCATGCGGGTGAGCAGGCCGCGGCGGCGGTGGGTCGGGCTGACGGTGACGTTGGAGACGGCGTCGGCCGGGACGACGGCCCCGCCGACGGCGGTGACCTCCTGGTCGAAGGACCGGAAGGTCGCCACGCAGCGGTCGCCGTCGAAAGGTCCGAGGAGCCGGCCGGGGACGAACTGGTGGCGGCGAGCCTCCAGCTGTTCGGCGCCGACGGCGGGCGGCTGCAGGAACCCGGTGTTCAGGGCGCGGTTCCAGTCGGGGAGCTCGGCCTCGGTTATGGGACGTACGTCGATGTCGGTGCGGCGGGTCATGCGCTCACGGTAGGTCGCCGACCACCCCGCCGTCGCGATGTTTTGCCCCGCCGCCGCGCGCCCCCCTGCGCTCCCCCGCGTCAGAAGGCCGCGCGGATCTCGCCCACCTCGTGGCCGCCGCCCAGCAGCGGGGCGCGGCCGATGCGCTCGACCACCGGGGCGTCCACGCCCAGCAGCGTCAGTGCGCGGGCCAGGACCGGGCCCAGTGCCCGGCTCGCCCCGTCCTCGACCTTGAAGGCGAGCGCGCGGCCGTCGGGCAGGGCCACCGCCTGGACGGCCTCCGCTCCCATCTTGGAGAGCGTGCCGGGCACCTCGTGCATCAGCCAGGTGTCGGCGCGGCGGGTTCCGGCGACGTACTCGGGGTGGGCCCGCATCGCGTCGGCGACCCGGCGCTCCGCGGTGCCGGGCTCGGCGCCCACGAAGGTGCGGAAGGCGCGGGCCAGCCCGACCAGGCTGATCGCCATCAGGGGTGCCCCGCACCCGTCGGTGCCGACGGCGGCGACCGGTTCGCCCGCCGCGTCCTCCACGACCCTGTGGATGAGCCGCTGGAGCGGGTGGTCCGCGTCGAGGTAGCTCTCCAGCGGCCAGCCGCGCTGGGCGCAGACGGCCAGCATCGCGGTGTGCTTGCCGGAGCAGTTCATGGTGATCCGGTCGGGCGCCGCGCCCGAGGCCAGGTACGTGTCCCGTTCCTCCGGGTCCAGCGGCAGGTCGGGCGGGCACTGGAGCAGGGCCGGGTCGAGGCCGTGCTCGTCGAGCATCTTGCGGACCAGGTCGCGGTGGAAGGGCTCCCCGGAGTGGCTGGCCGCGGCCAGCGCCAGCCGCTCCCCCGCGAGGTCGAGACCGGCCCGCAGCACGCCCGCCGCCTGCATCGGCTTGTTGGAGGAGCGCGGGAAGACCGGCGCCGTCACGTCCCCGAGCGCCAGCTCCACCGCTCCGTCGGCGGCCAGGACGACCAGACTGCCCCGGTGCCGCCCCTCCACGAAGCCGGACCGGACGACCTCGGCGAGGACGGGCGGCGCGACGGGCGAGAGGGCGGACGTGGGCGCGGACGGGGACGCGGGCATCGGCGGTGGCCTTCCGGACGGGTGACCCGCCGCCGTGACGGCTCGGGTTCACCGAGCCCTCGGGGGCGGCTGTACCGGGCCGCTCCCCGCGTCACACGAGCAGGTCGTCGACTTGTGCTTCCCCCTCACGGTACCGGCGTGCGATCTCCGCGCTGCAGTCGTCGGCCGTCCGCTGCAGCCGGTGGCGCCGCCGGGAGACCTGCTGCTCGTAGCGCACGAGGCGGCCCATGGCGGCGTTCAGCTCCGGATCGGTGCGGGCCGTCAGGTCGGACAGCTCCACCTCGCCCAGCATCTCCGCGGCCAGCCGGCGGCCCTCCTCGCTGCGCGGTGTGCCGAGCGTCACATGGCGCGCGGAGGACCGCTGCCGGGCCGGCGCGTCGGTCAGGATCTCCGGCAGCCGTGCCACGACGGACGGCACGGACTCCGCGGCCGTCACGTCCGGATCCACCACGGGCCCCGGGCCGCGCCGCGCCAGCTCGGCCCGCAGGATGTCGATCCGCCCCTGCAGCAGCCGCCGTACGTAACTGAGATCGGCCTCCTCGCGCTGGGCGTCCCGGCGCAGGGTGCGCAGCTCGGGCAGGCTCAGCACGGGCAGGTCGTGCTCCGGCGGGCCCACGGGCAGCTCCGGGCTGTCCGTGCGCTGCACGGGCGGCCGGGGCGGCTCGAGGCCCCCCGGGCAGGTCCACGCGACGGCCCCAGGCGGCTGTCCCGTACTCGGTGTGCTCATATCCCTCAACCGTCCCCTCGACCGGCGTCTGGGGAGCATCGTGCCACCCCAAGTGGCCGCTATGTGACCGAGTGCCCCCGATCGGCCCCAGATGGGGGGTTACGGAGCGAAAAGAAGCCCCCGTACGGCCCGCCCGCCGGAGCCTCCGGGCGGCACGGCATCATGGCGGCATGCGTGCGGTGGTGCAGAGAGTGGACGGCGCGAGCGTCGTCGTGGACGGCGAGACGGTGGGCGCGATCGACGGCGAGGGACTGTGCGTCCTGGTCGGCGTGACCCACGAGGACACGAAGGAGAAGGCGGCGCAGCTGGCCCGCAAACTGTGGTCGGTGCGGATGCTGCACGAGGAGAGGTCGTGCAGCGACATCGACGCCCCGCTCCTGGTGATCAGCCAGTTCACCCTGTACGGCGACGCCCGCAAGGGCCGCCGCCCCACCTGGAACGCCGCCGCTCCCGGGGATGTCGCCGAGCCGCTCGTCGACGAGGTCGTCGCGCAGCTGCGCGCGCTGGGCGCGACCGTGGCGACGGGCCGCTTCGGCGCGACGATGCGGGTGTCGCTGACGAACGACGGCCCGTTCACGGTGCTGATCGAGGTCTAGGGGGTGGGTGTCGTCCGGATCAGGCCGGCTCCGGACCACGGTGCCGTGCTGCCGACCCGAGCGTGCCGGACCCCGTGACCCCGGCAAGATCCGAACGACGCCCCCTGGGAGCCCCTACGGCTCGACGACCGTCTCCTGGGCGGCCGCCGTGCCCTCGGCGACCAGCCGGGCGTCCACCGGCACGTTCCGCTTGACCAGGGCGAGGGCGACCGGGCCGAGCTCGTGGTGGCGCACGGACGTGGTGACGAAACCGATCCTGCGGCCGTCGGGCCCGTCGTCGGCGAGCCGGATCTCGGCCCCGGCGGGCGGCAGGTGGACCTCGCTGCCGTCCAGGTGCAGGAAGACCAGCCGACGCGGCGGCTTGCCCAGGTTCTGCACGCGGGCGACGGTCTCCTGCCCCCGGTAGCAGCCCTTCTGCAGGTGCACGGCCGTGCCGATCCAGCCCAGCTCGTGCGGGATGGTGCGGTGGTCGGTCTCGAAGCCGAGGCGGGGCCGGTGCTGCTCGACGCGCAGCGCCTCGTGGGCGAGGATCCCGGCCGGCGGACCGGCCTCGGCGGCGAAGGCCTCCAGCTCGTCGCGCGGCAGGAAGAGATCACGGCCGTACGGCGTCTCCCGCACGACGGCGCGCTCGGGGGCCGCGGCGATGGAACCGGCCGGCAGATGGACGACCGCGGTGTCGGCGGTGCGGTCGGCGACCTCGACCCGGTAGAAGAACTTCATCGACTCCAGGTAGGCGATCAGCTCCTCCTGGCTGCCGGGCTCCACGTGGGCCCACACGGTCTCGCCGTCGTCCACGAGGTACAGGGCGTGCTCGATGTGACCGTTGGCGGAGAGGATCAGCGCCTCGGTGGCCTCGCCGGCCGGCAGCTCGCTGACGTGCTGGGTGAGCAGCAGGTGCAGCCAGGCCAGCCGGTCGTCGCCGCTGACGGTGACGACACCGCGGTGGGAGAGGTCGACGAAGCCGGTGCCGTCGGCGAGGGCACGCTGCTCGCGGAACAGGTCGCCGTAGTGGGCGGCGACGCCTTCGTCCACGCCCTCGGCGGGGACGGCGCCGGGCAGGGACAGCAGGGGGCTCTTCATACGCCTAGCCTACGACTCGGCGTTCGGACCCTTCCGGGAGCACTCCCGGCACCGGCCGAAGATCGCGAAGTGCTTCATGTCGGTGTCGAAGCCGAACTGTTCGCGCAGTTTCGCGGTGAACTCGGCGGCCACCGACAGGTCGGCCTCGATGACGTTGGTGCAGTCCCGGCAGACCAGGTGGATGTGGTGGTGCCGGTCGGCGAGGTGGTAGGTCGGCGCCCCGTGCCCGAGGTGGGCGTGGCTGACCAGCCCCAGCTCCTCCAGCAGCTCCAGCGTGCGGTACACGGTGGAAATGTTGACCCCCGACGCCGTCTTCCTCACTTCGCCGAGGATGTCGTCGGGGGTCGCGTGTTCCAGGGTGTCGACGGCTTCGAGCACCAGCTGCCGCTGCGGGGTCAGCCGGTAGCCGCGCTGCCTGAGGTCGCTCTTCCAGTCGGTGCTCACCACACCCCTGAGTCTAGGACTACTTGAAGAAAGCGATCCCGTCGTCCGGCATGTCGTCGGGCAGGGCCTTCGCCCAGCGCTCGACGTCCTCCGGGGTGACGACCTTCTTCAGGTGCGCAGACATGTAGGGGCGCAGCTCGACCTCGGGGGTCTGCTTCTCGCCGACCCACATCAGGTCGCTCTTGACGTAGCCGTACAGCCGCTTGCCGCCGGTGTAGGGCTGCGAGGCGGCCGTGCGGGCCACGGCGTCGGTCACCAGGTCGATCTGCGGCTTCTGGTCGGCCAGTTCGCCGTACCAGATCTCGATGACGCCGTCGTCGCGGGTCATCGTGACCTCGACCTTACGGTCGGCGTCGATGCGCCAGAAGCCGTGCTCGGACTCGAGCGGGCGGACCTTGTTGCCGTCCTGGTCCAGCACCCAGGTGTGGGACTGGTACTCCAGGAAGTCACGGCCGTCGTGCGTGAAGCTGACTTCCTGCCCGAAGTTGCACTTCTCGGCACCCGGGAAGTCGTGCACGCCCGCGCCCGCCCAGTTGCCGAGCAGGAAGACGAGCGGGACGAGGTCCTTGTGGAGGTCGGACGGGATCTCGATCATGAGCAGAACTTCCTGGCGTGGGGGGTCAGCGCTGGCCCTGGTACAGCTTCTTCACGGTCAGTCCGGCGAAGGCGAGGACGCCGACGCAGACCAGAACCAGCAGGGTTTCGAAGAAGATCTCCACGGGTGCTCCTCGATTGAGCGGGGTGCGGTGCGTGCGCTGTGTGCACAGGGGCCGGTGCCCAGCTTACGCGGCCGGAACACGGCCCCGCC
Source organism: Streptomyces sp. NPDC048185 (assembly GCF_043202495.1). NCBI lineage: Bacteria > Bacillati > Actinomycetota > Actinomycetes > Kitasatosporales > Streptomycetaceae > Streptomyces > Streptomyces sp. NPDC048185. The sequence goes on along the minus strand of NZ_JBIDAN010000006.1, from coordinate 46,672 downwards.
TGTGAGGGGCGCCGGGGACGGGATCAGTGAAGCAGCCGGCTCTGCAGGGCGACGGTCTGCTGGAAGGGCACCGCCGCCGCGCCGCCCGCGCGGCTCTGCACGATCACCGCCAGGACGTCCCCGGCCCCGAGGTAGGCCTCGCGCACCTGTTCCCCGCCGTAGGGCTCGGGCTCGACGTAGAGGGAGTACAGCAGGTCACCGATCTCCGCCTGGGCTGGAAACCCTTCGTCGGCGACGACCTCTTCCGTGCCGCGCACGGCATGACCGGGGGCGGCGTACGGGGCGAGATGGCGGTTGCGCAACTCGTCCACGACAGCCGCGGTGTCGAAGTGCAGCAGGTAGATCCGCGTGTGGGTGCCGTCCTCAGTGGTCCAGCCGCGGGCGGCGATGTGGCGCAGCCCGTGGTCGACGAGTTTCTGCCGCAGCTCGGGGCGCTCGGCCTCGTCCCGGTACTCCTTGAGGAAGACGTCCGTGTCCAGCCAGCCGTCCTCGCCGCGCAACGCGTTGTCGGTCTCGGCCCCCTCGGGCGCGGGCGGCAGGAGCGCCCGCAGGTCCGCGTAGTGGGCGCCTGCCTTGTTGGTTTCGGCGAAGGGTGCCGGACTGCCCGACGGCAGGGGCGGCCTGGTCAGCACCGGAAACGTCCATCGCCCGTCCGGCTCCGTCGCCGGCCCGGGTACGTCGGTCCGCTCCATCCGTGTGATGCCGTACGCCGTCGCCGACCCGACCGCGGCGAAGACGGCGACGACCGCCGTCCAACGCAGCACGGCACGCAGCCCTGGGCGGCCCTTGCCCTTCTTCGCCCCGACCGGGGGCACCGGCGAAGCAGCGGGGTCCGGGACGGCGGGCGGGGTGTCCGGCACGGGCGGCAGGGCCGGCGGCATGAGACGCGCGGCCCGGGCACGGGGTTGTGGAGGAGTTGATTACGATTCCGTCATGGCGAAGAAGCTCGTGATCAAGGTGACGGCCGGGGCCGATGCGCCCGAGCGGTGTTCTCAGGCGTTCACGGTGGCGGCGGTGGCCGTGGCCAGTGGGGTCGACGTCTCGCTGTGGCTGACCGGCGAGTCCGCCTGGTTCGCCCTGCCGGGCCGCGCGGCGGAGTTCGAGCTCCCGCACGCCGCGCCGCTGCCCGACCTGCTCGACTCGCTCCTGGCCGGGGGCCGGGTCACCCTGTGCACCCAGTGCGCGGCCCGCCGCGACATCACGGAGAAGGACGTCCTCGAGGGCGTGCGGATCGCGGGGGCCCAGGTCTTCGTGCAGGAGTCCCTCGCCGACGACACGCAGGCGCTCGTCTACTGACCGCGCCCGCCGGGCAGCCCCCTCAGCGGCCGCGCCGCTTGCCGTCCAGCTCGTCCCACCACTCGTCGGACTTCGCGTCGCCCGAGGGATCGTCCCACCAGCGGTCGTCGGGGCCCCGGCGGTTGGCGACCATCGCGGCCAGCGGGGGGATGACCATGGCCACCACGCACATGCCGACGGCCGCCGGCACCGACCAGAGGCGCACGACCCCCCAGGCCAGGACGAACAGCGCGATGCAGGTGCCCATCATCACGAAGTAGACGTGCCGCCGCCGTGCGTACATACGTCCAGCGTAGGTCCGCGCACACCGAAGGGGCCGCACCCCAGGTGTCCAACCCGGTGGGTGCGGCCCCTCGGCCGTCAGGTGTCGCGTCCGCCGTCAGACGGCGATCGCGACCTCCGCCAGCCCGCCCTGCTGGGCGACGACGGTGCGGTCGGCGCTGCCGCCCGGGACGAGCGCCCGCACGGTCCAGGTGCCCTCGGCCGCGTAGAAGCGGAACTGGCCCGTCGCGGAGGTCGGCACCTCCGCCGTGAACTCGCCGGTGGAGTCCAGCAGACGGACGTAGCCCGTCACCGGCTCGCCGTCGCGGGTCACCTGACCCTGGATGGTGGTCTCACCGGGCTTGATCGTCGAGGCGTCGGGGCCGCCGGCCTTCGCTCCGCACATGTCGTACTCCTGAGGGGTTGAGGGGGGCGGGCTTACTTGTTGGCGCCGAGCTCGATCGGCACGCCGACCAGGGAGCCGTACTCGGTCCAGGAGCCGTCGTAGTTCTTGACGTTCTCCACGCCCAGCAGCTCGTGCAGCACGAACCAGGTCAGGGCCGAGCGCTCGCCGATGCGGCAGTAGGCGATGGTGTCCTTCGCCAGGTCGACCTGCTCGTCGGTGTAGAGCTGCTTGAGCTCCTCGTCCGACTTGAAGGTGCCGTCGTCGTTGGCGTTCTTCGACCACGGGATGTTGCGGGCGGACGGGACGTGGCCCGGACGCTGCGACTGCTCCTGCGGCAGGTGGGCCGGGGCGAGCAGCTTGCCGGAGAACTCGTCGGGCGAGCGCACGTCGACCAGGTTCTGCGCGCCGATCGCCTTGACGACGTCGTCGCGGAAGGCACGGATCGAGGTGTCCTGCGCCTTGGCCTTGTAGTCGGTCGCCGGGCGCTCGGGGACGTCGGTGCCGTCGACCAGCTCGCGGGCGTCCAGCTCCCACTTCTTGCGGCCGCCGTCGAGGAGCTTGACGTTCTCGTGGCCGTACAGCTTGAAGTACCAGTAGGCGTAGGACGCGAACCAGTTGTTGTTGCCGCCGTAGAGGACCACGGTGTGGTCGTTGGAGATGCCCTTCTTCGACAGGAGCTTCTCGAAGCCCTCCTGGTCGACGAAGTCGCGGCGGACCGGGTCCTGGAGGTCCTGGGTCCAGTCGATCCGGATCGCGTTCTTGATGTGGTTCTTGTCGTACGCGGACGTGTCCTCGTCCACCTCGACGATCGCGATGGTCGGGTCGTCCAGGTGGTCCTGCAGCCAGTCGGCGTCGACCAGGACGTCGCTGCGGCTCATGCTTTCTCCTCCGGGGCAGTTGCGGCGGGGCGTGCGAGTGAGAGGGCGCGCGCGCTCATGCCGTGGCGGCGCGCGGGTGCCCTGAGCAGGGCGGTGCGGGGAACCGGACGGCGGCGTCGCCGTCCGCTCAGAAAGTGCGACAGAGCATGGCGGCAACGCGGCACAGGTCCACTGCCCGCCGCTTCGTGAGATCCGCCTGTCGCTTCATAGGCTCGATCGTAGGGACGTGAACCGGGCCATGTCACCGGCGTGTCGCATGATGAGACACGATCGTCCGTAATGTGGGATCGATGAGGCTCCCGGGGCGCCGCCGAGGGGCTCGCGACCGTCGTCTCCGCCGGCACATCTGCGGTGCGGACGTCGGCGTCTCGCCTGTCGGACGTCGCCGGCGACGCCGGACGGTCGCAGGGGGGTCGCCGGGCGTTCGGCGCGCGGGCCGTGGGTCGCGGGTCGGGCCTCCCGGGCCCGCCGACCGTCGTCCTACCCTGCCAGCCTGACGCCCGAACCCTTCACCGTGATCTCGACGCCGTTCTTCGCCGCCTCGACCTTGTCCAGCTTGATCCCGCCGGGCAGCTCGTCGATGGTCTGCTGGAAGTCGGTGATGTCCCGGATCCGCGACTCGGCGAACTGCTTGCCGCCTATCGTCGGCAGGCCGTCGGCGACGACCTCGACGTTGTCGTCCTCGACCTTGACCGAGCTGAGCACGTCGACCGGCTCGGGCAGTTCGACACCCAGCACCGTGGCCCGGAGCGACACCTTGATCTTGCCGTTGCCGCCGTCGGAGAGGCCGACGACCTTGGCGGTGATGCCGGGCCCGACCTCCGTGGGCTCGGACTTGGCGGCCTTCATCAGCTCGTCGTAGCCGATCGTCGCGGTGCCGGTGGCCGTGGCCGCGGTGGCCGAGCCGAAGTCGCTGGAGAACTCGACGCCCTTCATGTCCGCCCGCAGGTCGTCGATACGGATCTTCTCGGTGCCGTTGCCGGTGGCGGCCTCGTAGTCGTGGATGCCGACCTCGACGTCGTCGAGCTCACCGCCGGCGAGCTGTGTGAGGAAGGGGAAGCCGTTGATGGACACGTCCGGCGTCGAGGCCAGGTTCTCGGTGGTGCGCAGCTTGTCCGCCGCCTGGCCCTCCGCGAAGTTGACCGCGACCCGGTCGGCGATCACGAAGAGCCCGCCGAGGATCACGACGACGACCAACAGTATTCGCAGTGCGCGCATGCGAGCGTTCCCCACCAGTAAACGTCAACGAGAGCGGTCCCCCGACGACCGGCGGCCGTCCAGCGCGAGCGTAACGCGGTGGGCGACGGCCGCCGGGTTTTTGTCGATCACCTGTGACAAGCGGGGTGCGTGTGTCCCGTGTCCCTGCTCAGCCGAGCGCCCGGCCGAGCAGGTACACGGCCGGCGCGGAGGCCGCCAGCGGCAGCGCCACGCCCGCCGTGAAGTGCACGAACCGGGACGGATAGTCGTAGGCCGCGACCCGGTGCCCGATCAGCGCGCACACCGCGGCGCCCGCGCCGAGCAGCGCACCGGACGTGCCCAAGCCCGTCGCCGCGCCGACCGCGATCCCGGCACCGGCCGCCGCGAGCAGCGCCACGACCACGGACGCGGGCGTCGGCAGCGGCAGCGCGCGGGCCACGACGGCCACCGCCACGGCGACCGCGCCGACCGTCACCGCGTCCGCGTCGGCCGCGAGGTACCCGCCCGCGACGACGGCCAGGGCCGCCGCGGCGACGGTCGCCGTCAGGCCGTACATGCGCTCGTCCGGGTCGGCGTGCGAGCGCAGTTGCAGGACGAGGGACAGCAGCACCCACACGCCGAGCGTGCCGAGGAGCGCCGCCGGGGAACGGTCAGACGCCAGCATCGCCGCGTCCGCGGCCAGCGCGCCCGCGAAGCCCAGCGCGATGCCCTGCCGGGCGGGCCACATGCCGTTCAGCCGAAACCAGCCCGCCGCGGTGACGGCCTGCAGGACGACCAGCGGGACGAGCAGCGCGTAGGTGCCGACCGCGGCCGCGCCGGCCAGCAGCAGCCCCAGCAGCGCGGTGAGCGCGGCCGGCTGCATCCCGGGGTCGATGATCGGCGAACGCCCCTCGGCGCGGGCCCGCTGCGCATCGGTGATCCGGGCGTTGCCCGCGAGTGTGGCAGGACCGTACTCGGGCGCGTCGGCGGCGTCGGTGGCCGCCGGGGCGGCCGTGGCGGCCGTGGCGGCCGTGGCGGCCGGAGGCTCAGGGGCTGCGGGCGACTGCGGCGCGTAGGGCTGCGGCTGGGCCTGGGCCTGGGGGGCGTACGGCTGGTACTGCTGGGCGGGCTGCTGGTACTGCTGCTGCGCCTGAGGCTCGTACTGCTGCTGCAGCGGCTGCTGGTACTGCTGCGGCTCGGGTTGCGGCTGCGGCGGCTGCTGCCGGTACTGCTGCGGCTGCGGCTGGTGCTGCTGCGATCCGTACGGGTGTCCCCCGTACCCACCGCCGTACGCGCCGTCCGTCTGCGGGGGCAGGTACGCCGTCTCCTCCGCCGGGACGGGCGGTTGCAGCTGGGTCTCCCAGGTCTGGCCCTGCCACTGCTGCGTGTGCTCGCCCTGCTGGTGCTGTCCGGGCCACACCTGGGCGTCGTACCCCTCGTGTCCCTCGTACGGCTGATGCGGCTGATGCGGCCGGTGCGGCTGGTGCCCCTGATACGGCTGGTCGGTCATGGTCACCCTCCCGCGAACGGCGGGAGCACCTCGACGGTGCCGCCGTCGGTCAGCCGTACCGTCTCGTGCGCCCGCGTGCCCACGGGGTCGCCGTCGACGAGGAACGAGCAGCGCAGCAGCACGCGCGTGAGTTCGCCGGGGTGGCTCGCGCGCACCGCGTCGAGCGCGTCGGCGAGCGTGGCCGCCTCGTACGGCTCCTCGGCCGCTCCCGCCGCGGCCTTCGCGGCGGCCCAGTAGCGCACCGTGACCTTTGCCATCTGGATCCTTCGTCGCCGGTGCCGATCGGCGTCCGTGCCGATCGGCGGTGAACACCGTCAGGCTAGCCCGCCCGCGCCACGGCCCAGTCGCCGATCCTGTGCAGCAGCTCCTCGCCGGAAGCGTGCTCGGCGTGGCCCATGCCGGGCTCCACCCAGAGTTCGCCGTGGTCACCGGCCGCCTCGGCCAGCATCCGGGGGTGGTCGAGGGGGAAGTAGCCGTCCCGGTCGCCGTGCACGAGCAGCAGCGGCGTCGGCGCGATGCGCGGCACCGCCTCCACCGGCGACAGCGGGACCGGGTCCCAGTCCCGGTGGTGGATCCGGGTACGCAGGCCGTAGCGGCCCACCAGGCGCCCGGCGGGCCGCATCACCAGCCAGTGCAGCCGGCGCATGGGGGCGGTGCCCCGGTAGTACCAGCGGGCCGGGGCGCTCACCGACACGACCGCGTCGGTGCGGGCGTCCCGGTCGTCGCCGTCACCGCCGTACAGCGCCGCGTGCCGCAGCACCACCGAGCCGCCCATGGAGAAGCCGACGGTCACCACGCGCGCGTGACCGAAGCCGCGCGCCCAGGCCACCGCCGCCGCCAGGTCGAGCACCTCGCGGTCGCCGACGGTCGAGTGCCCGCCCGAGGCGCCGTGGCCCCGGAAGGAGAACGTGACGACGGCCCCGTGGCGCGCGAACGCCTCCGCGATCCGGCGCACGTGCGGGCGGCCGACGTCGCCGGTGAACCCGTGCGCCACGACGAACACCAGGTCAGCGGCTTCCCGGCGGTCTCGTCCCGGCTCGTACACGGCCTCGATCCGCACCCCGTCGGACGTGCGCAGAAACGTCCGCGCGGGCGGGCGGCGGGGCCTTCGTCCCGCCGTCCCCGGGGGTGTCCCAGGATTCGGACGAATGGTGGAACGCGCCACATGACCTGCCCGACCGTCGCTCATGTCGGCTATTCTGCTGGGCAGAGGACTCGGGCGATGTAGCCCCCGGGTCCTTTTGTGCTTTCGGGAGCGTTCACCAGCGTTCACCTCCCGGACTCGCAGCGGACCCCACGGGCGCGGGGCCCGCACCGTACGAAGCAGTGCCGTAAACGTCCTCGCAGGGACCGAGGAGGAACCAGACGTTATGGGCGAGCGAACCGTGCACGACCGTGAGACGACCCAGGCAGGTGGGGCGCGATGAGTTCTCTACTGCTCCTGACCAACGCCCTCCAGCCGTCGACGGAGGTGCTTCCCGCCCTCGGCCTGCTGCTGCACAACGTCCGCGTGGCCCCGGCGGAGGGGCCCGCCCTCGTCGACACCCCCGGCGCCGACGTGATCCTCGTCGACGGGCGCCGCGATCTCCCCCAGGTCCGCAGTCTGTGCCAGTTGCTGCGGTCCACGGGGCTCGGCTGTCCGCTGGTCCTCGTCGTCACCGAAGGGGGCCTCGCCGCCGTCACTGCCGACTGGGGCATCGACGACGTGCTGCTGGACACCGCCGGTCCGGCGGAGGTCGAGGCCCGGCTGCGGCTCGCCATGGGCCGCCAGCAGATCGTCGGCGACGACTCCCCCATGGAGATCCGCAACGGCGACCTGTCGGTGGACGAGGCGACGTACTCCGCCAAGCTCAAGGGCCGGGTCCTGGACCTGACCTTCAAGGAGTTCGAGCTGCTGAAGTACCTCGCCCAGCACCCGGGCCGGGTCTTCACCCGCGCCCAGCTGCTGCAGGAGGTGTGGGGCTACGACTACTTCGGCGGCACCCGCACCGTCGACGTGCACGTACGGCGGCTGCGCGCCAAGCTCGGCCCCGAGCACGAGTCGCTGATCGGCACCGTCCGCAACGTCGGCTACCGCTTCGTCACGCCCGAGAAACCGGAGAAGAAGGAGCGCGCCGCGGAGGAGACCAAGGCGAGGGCGGGGTCCGGGGCGAAGGCGGACGCCGCGGAGGCGGCGCACGCCGCGGCCGAGGCCTGAGCGTTACCGGGCGGACCGAGAGCTGATACGCCCTGCCCGGAGCGGGTCCATCCGCGTAGACTCCGCGCGTGGCCAAGGTGACTCGGGATGATGTGGCGCGACTGGCGGGGACTTCGACCGCCGTCGTCAGCTATGTCATCAACAACGGACCCCGGCCGGTCGCCCCGGCCACGCGCGAGCGTGTCCTCGCCGCGATCAAGGAGCTGGGGTACCGGCCCGACCGGGTCGCCCAGGCCATGGCGTCGCGGCGCACGGACCTGATAGGCCTGATCATCCCGGACGCCCGCCAGCCCTTCTTCGGGGAGATGGCCCACGCCGTCGAACAGGCCGCGTCCGAGCGCGGGAAGATGGTCCTCGTCGGCAACACGGACTACGTCGGCGAGCGCGAGGTGCACTACCTGCGCGCCTTCCTCGGCATGCGGGTCTCCGGCCTGATCCTCGTCAGCCACGCCCTGAACGACCTGGCCGCCGCCGAGATCGACGCGTGGGACGCCCGGGTCGTGCTGCTGCACGAACGCCCCGAGGCCATCGACGACGTCGCCGTCGTCACCGACGACCTGGGCGGCGCCCAGCTCGCCGTACGCCACCTGCTGGAGCACGGGTACGAGTACGTGGCCTGCATGGGCGGCACCGCCGAGACCCCGTCCGTCGGCGACCCGGTCTCCGACCACGTCGAGGGCTGGAAGCGGGCGATGAAGGAGGCCGGGCTCTCCACCGAGGGCCGGCTCTTCGAGGCGCCGTACAACCGCTACGACGCGTACAAGGTGGCCCTGGAGATCCTCGCCGGGCCCCGCCGCCCGCCCGCGGTCTTCTGCTCCACCGACGACCAGGCGATCGGCCTGCTGCGCGCGGCCCGCGAGCTGCGCATCGACGTCCCCGGCGAGCTGGCGGTGGCCGGCTTCGACGACATCAAGGAGGCGGACCTGGCCGACCCGCCGCTGACGACGGTCGCCTCCGACCGGTCGGCGATGGCGCGGTCCGCCGTCGACCTGGTCCTGGACGACGGGCTGCGGGTCGCGGGCTCGCGGCGGGAGCGGCTGAAGGTGTTCCCGTCACGGCTGGTGGTACGGCGGTCCTGCGGCTGCGAGTAGCCCCGGCGGTCGCGGGAGCCGGGTGCTTTATATCGGGCATACGAGGTTCTGCCGGGCTTCTCAGGCGGGACTCAGGAAGCTCTCATACGCGGGCGCGAAGCTCATGGACATGACCGAGAGCTTCCGCCGCAGCGGCGAGTACGAGAACGCGCATCCGTACGTGACCCCCTACGAGGGCGCCCAGCAGCACGCCTCCTCGCCGGACAGCCACGCGGCTCCGGTGACCCCCGGGAGTCACACGAGCCCGGTGAACCCGGAGTGGCCTCCTCCGCCGGCGCAACCGCCCCACCCCCCGACGGGCGCCGGGCCGGACGAGCCCGCCCAGCCGGCCCGCAGGCGGACCCGGCGCGGCCCGGTCGCCCTGCTCGCGGCCGTGGCGATCGTCGCGGCGGCCGTCGGCGGCGGCACCGCCTACGGCATCCAGGAGCTGACCGGCAGCGACACCGTCGCGTCCAGCTCCACCAGCACCAACGTGGTGCCCTCCAGCCAGAAGGGCACGGTCGCCGGCGTGGCCCAGGCGGTCAGCCCGAGCATCGTCGAGATCAGCGCCACCTCGAACGCCGGCTCCTCCACCGGGTCCGGCGTGATCATCACCGGTGACGGCGAGATCGTCACCAACAACCACGTGGTGTCCGGTGCCTCGTCGGTCAAGGTGACGACCAGCGACGGCAAGCAGTACGGCGCCGAGGTCGTCGGCACCGACAGCAAGAAGGACCTGGCGCTGATCAAGCTGGAGAACGCCTCCGGCCTGAAGACCGCCACCCTCGGCGACTCCGACGGCGTCCAGGTCGGCGACCAGGTCGTGGCGATCGGCTCCCCCGAGGGCCTGACCGGCACCGTGACCAGCGGCATCGTCTCCGCCCTCGACCGTGACGTCACCGTGTCGACGGACGAGGGGCAGCAGCAGGAGCAGCAGCGGCAGGGCGACCAGTGGCCGTTCGAGTTCCGCGGCCGGCAGTTCAACGGCGACACCGGTTCGTCCACGACGACGTACAAGGCGATCCAGACCGACGCCTCCCTGAACCCGGGCAACTCCGGCGGCGCGCTGATCGACATGAACGGCAACATCGTCGGCATCAACTCCGCGATGTACTCGGCGGCCGGTTCGTCCTCGTCGGCGGACGCGGGCAGCGTCGGCCTCGGCTTCGCCATCCCGGTCAACACCGTCAAGGCGGACCTGGCCACGCTGCGGGCGGGCGCCGACAACTGAGCGAAGGAGCGAGCACGCCATGATCCAGCGCATCGCGCACGCCGCGACGTCCATCGGCGGCGGCCCGGCCGCGGTCGTCCTCGCCCTGGAGGTCGCCTCCGCGCTGCACCCTCCGGTGCCCCGGGCGCCGGAGGTGCCGGCCCGCGCCACCACCCGCACCCCCGCCCGCCCCGTGGCGCACCGCACCGCCTCCCGCCGCCGCGCCGCACGGAGCTGACCCGCACCCACCGCGCCGCAGGGCGCCGGCCCCCGGCCCACGGCGCCGCACGGGCCGGCCCGGACGTGCGACGCTGAAGGCGTTGGCAGCCCTTACCCACCGCACCCGAGGAACCCGAGCCCATGAGCCCCGCAGAAGGCGACCGCGACCGTGACACCCAGCGCATCCTGATCGTCGACGACGAGCCGGCGGTCCGCGAAGCCCTCCAGCGCAGCCTCGCCTTCGAGGGGTACGGCACCGAGGTCGCCGTCGACGGCGCCGACGCCCTGGAGAAGGCGGCGGCATACCGGCCCGACCTCGTCGTCCTCGACATCCAGATGCCCCGCATGGACGGCCTGACCGCCGCCCGCCGGATCCGCGGCGCGGGCGACACGACCCCGATCCTGATGCTGACGGCCCGCGACACGGTCGGCGACCGGGTGACCGGCCTGGACGCCGGCGCCGACGACTACCTGGTCAAGCCCTTCGAGCTGGACGAACTCTTCGCCCGCATCCGCGCGCTGCTGCGCCGCAGTTCCTACGCGGCGGCGCTGGAGGCCACCGCCGCCGACGACGACACCCTCGGCTTCGCCGACCTGACCATGGACCTGGCGACGCGGGAGGTCAGGCGGGCCGGACGCCCGGTGGAGCTGACCCGCACGGAGTTCACCCTCCTCGAGATGTTCATGGCGCACCCGCGTCAGGTCCTCACCCGGGAGCAGATCCTGAAGGCCGTCTGGGGCTTCGACTTCGAGCCCTCGTCCAACTCCCTCGACGTGTACGTCATGTACCTGCGCCGGAAGACGGAGGCGGGCGGCGAACCGCGCCTCGTCCACACGGTCCGCGGCGTCGGCTACGTCCTGCGGCAGGGCGGCGCGGAGTGATCAAACGGTTCCGCACCCTGCCCCTGCGCTCCCGCCTGGCCCTGCTGGTCGCGGCGGCGGTGGCGTTCGCGGTGGCGGCGGTCTCGGTGACGTGCTGGTTCGTGGTGCGCAACCAGCTCTACCACCAGCTGGACGACCAGCTGCGCGGTGAGCAGGTCTCCAGCCAGCTGCTGCAGAGCATGCTGGCCAACTGCCGGTCGGCCGACCCGCAGGAGCTGCCCCAGGCACCCAACGCGCCCATCGTGACGATCCTCTACTCCGACGGCTCCACGTGCGTGGACCCGGGCAGCGAGGAGATGCGCGTGCAGGACGCGGACGTGGCCGTCGCCGACGGCCTGGCGGAGAGCACGCTGCACACCGGCAGGACGACGGAGGGCACCAAGGTCCGCGTCTACACCCGGCCGGTCGTCGACCGGCTGACGAAGCAGGTGCAGCCGGGCGTCGCCGTGTCCGTCGCCAAACCCGTGAGGGAGGTCACCGATCCGCTGTCCTCGCTGGTCTGGGTCCTCCTGCTCGTCTCCGGCATCGGCGTCGTGGGCGCCGGGGCCGCCGGACTCGCCGTCGCCCGGGCCGGTCTGCGGCCGGTGGACGACCTGGCCCAGGCCGTCGAGCACGTCGCCCGTACCGAGGACCTGAACGTCCGCATCCCCGTGGAGGACGACAGCGAGGACGAGATCGCCCGTCTCTCCCGGTCCTTCAACTCGATGACGTCCTCCCTGGCCAGCTCGCGCGACCTGCAGCAGCAGCTCATCGCCGACGCCGGCCACGAACTCCGCACCCCGCTCACCTCCCTGCGCACCAACATCGAGCTGCTCTCCCGCAGCGAGGAGACCGGCCGCCCGATCCCCGAGGCCGACCGCAAGGCTCTCCTCGCCTCCGTGAAGGCGCAGATGACGGAGCTCGCCGCGCTCATCGGCGACCTGCAGGAGCTGTCCCGCCCGGACACCGGGCAGCACGCGGGCAAGGCACAGATCCTCGCCTGGCAGGACGTCGTCGAGGCGGCGCTGCGCCGGGCCCGCCTGCGCGGACCGGAGCTGACGATCACCGCCGACGTCGCGCCCTGGTACGTACGGGCGGAGCCCTCCGCCCTGGAGCGGGCGATGGTCAACATCCTGGACAACGCGGTGAAGTTCAGCCCGGACCGCGGCACCGTCGACGTACGCCTCGCCGACGGCGTCCTCACCGTCCGCGACCACGGCCCCGGCATCCCCGCCGAGGAACTCCCGCACGTCTTCGACCGCTTCTGGCGCTCCCCGTCGGCACGCGCCCTGCCCGGCTCGGGCCTCGGCCTGTCGATCGTGGCCCGGACCGTCCAGCAGGCCGGTGGCGAGGTGACGCTGGCCCCGGCCGAGGGGGGCGGCACGACGGCCACGGTGCGGCTGCCGGGGGCGCCGGTGCCGCCGCCGGAACTGGACGCGGCGGACGGGGACCGCTGACACGGCACGAGGCCCGGGCCGCGTACCAGGTGGACGCGGACCGGGCCTCGGCGCGGAGGTGCGGAGGTGCGGACGGTCGCTTACTGCACGACCGTGATCCGGTCCGCGGCCGGCGGCGCGATCGGGGCCGACGCCGACGAGTTGGCCGTCAGGTACTGCTGGAGGGCCGCCAGGTCGTCCGTGCCGACCAGCTCGTCCGTGCCCTGGCCCAGCGTGGTGAACCCGTCGCCGCCGCCCGCGAGGAAGCTGTTCATCGCGACGCGGTAGGTGGCCGCCGGGTCGATCGGGGCGCCGTTCAGGCGGACGGAGCCGGTGACGACCCGGTCCGCGCCCGTCTTCGTCAGGTCCAGGGTGTACGTCAGACCGGACGAGACCTGGAGGATCTTCGGCGCCGCCTCGTTGCCGCCGCTCACCTGCTCCTTGAGCGCCTGGATCAGCTGGGCGCCCGTGTAGCTGCGCAGGTTCACCGTGTTGGCGAAGGGCTGGACCGTGAAGCCCTCGGCGTACGTCACCACGCCGTCGCCCTCACCGGCCTTCGCCGCGTACGTGAGCGGCGCCCGGATGCCGCCCGGGTTCATCAGGGCCAGGTCGGTCTCCGGGTCCAGGGACTTGCCGTAGGCCAGCTGCGCGTCGGCGATCAGGTCTCCGAGGGGGGACTCGGTGCCGTCACGGTTGATGTCGCCGGAGATGTAGCCGATGGGACGGTTGCCGATGGGGGCGGCCAGCGTGTTCCAGCGGTCGATCAGGCGGGTCATGTCCGGTGCCTTCGGGACGTCCCGCGTCACCACGTGGTTCGCCGACTTCACGGCCGTACGGGCGATGTCACCCGTCGCGCGGTCGTACGTCAGCGTCGTGTCCGTGTAGAGGCGGCCGAAGGACGCGGCCGACGTGACCATGCGGGGGTTGCCCGCCGGGTCGGGGATCGTGCAGACGTACGCGTTGTGCGTGTGGCCGGTGACCAGCGCGTCCACGTCGGGCGTGACGTTCTTGGCGATGTCGACGATCGGTCCGGAGATGCCGTCGCCGGCGCCCGGGGAGTCACAGTCGTAGTTGTAGGAGGACGACGCCGGGAAGCCGCCCTCGTGGATGAGGGCGACGATCGACTTCACGCCCTGGCGCCGCAGCTCCTTGGCGTACTTGTTGATCGTCTCGACCTCGTCCTTGAACTGCAGGCCCTTCACGCCGTCGGCGGAGACGATGTTCGGGGTGCCCTCCAGGGTCACGCCGATGAAGCCGACCTTGACGCCCTTCTGCTTCCACACCCAGTACGGCTTCAGGATGGGCTTCTTCGTCTTCTCGTCCAGGACGTTGGCCGCCAGGTACGGGAAGTCGGCGCCCTTGAACTTCTTGTCCGTGTAGCAGCCCTCGGTGGGGTGGCAGCCGCCGTTCTGCAGGCGGGCCAGCTCCTTGGCGCCCTCGTCGAACTCGTGGTTGCCGACGGACGTCACGTCGAGGTCGAGCTTGTTCAGCGCCTCGATGGTCGGCTCGTCGTGGAAGAGGCCGGACAGCAGCGGAGAGGCGCCGACCATGTCGCCGCCGGCCGCCGTGATGGAGTACGGGTGGCCCTTGCGGGCCTGGCGCAGGTGGGTGGCGAGGTACTCGGCGCCGCCCGCGTCGACGGTCTTCGTGGTGCCGTCCGGCTGGACCTCGGTGACGCGGCCGGAGGAGCCGGCCGGGGGCTCCAGGTTGCCGTGCAGGTCGTTGAAGGAGAGGAGCTGGACGTCCTGGTAGCGGCCCGGCCGGTGATCGGGCTTGTGACCGCGGTGGCTCTCGCCCGCGTTCGCCGACGCCGGGAGCGTCGCGGCGGCGAGCGCCCCGGCGGTGACGACACCGGCGGCCACCGCGAGGAGGCGGCCGGTACGGCGTCTGCGGCGCGGTTCGTACGACTGTGCTGTGGCTGGCATGCGCCCCCCTGTGGGTCTGCCTGCGGATCTGCCTGGTGCGGGCCGTCACGGAGAGGGACGGCCCGTCGGCGCAGCCTAGGGTCAACGCGCGTAGCACGACAGGGGTTTCCGGGTTACAGCCTGATGTACCTTCCCCGTCCCGTGCCGCCACTTTGCCGGGCCCGCCCCTTACTCTCGTACGCATGACCAGCGACGACACCGTGCGGCCCGGCCGCCCCCGCTCGATCGAGACCCTCGCCGCACTCACCCCGGAACAGACCGAAGCCGTGCTCGCCCTGCTCGGCGAGGCCGCCCGGAACGACGGGCAGCACGCCGTGTCCGAGCAGGGGCGACTCCAGCTGCGCGGTGGCGCGCGGGAGGGCATCGCCCACCTGCTGCTCTCCGTGGACGGCGATCTCGTCGGCTACGCGCAGCTGGAGGACACCGACCCGGTGGAGCCGCCGGCCGCCGAGCTGGTCGTCCACCCCTCGCACCGGGGCCAGGGGCACGGGCGTGCGCTGGGCTCCGCGCTGCTCGCGGCCTCCGGCAAACGGCTGCGGATCTGGGCGCACGGCGGCCACTCCGCCGCCCGGCACCTCGCGCAGGTGCTCGGGCTGACCCTCTTCCGCGAACTGCGGCAGATGCGACGCCCGTTGGCCGGGCTCGACCTGCCGGACCCGCGTCTGCCCGAGGGCGTGAGCGTGCGCACCTTCGTGCCCGGCCGGGACGACGCGGCCTGGCTCGCCGTGAACGCCGCCGCCTTCGCCCACCACCCCGAGCAGGGCTCCCTCACGCAGCGGGACCTCGACGACCGCAAGGCCGAGGCCTGGTTCGACCCGGCGGGGTTCTTCCTGGCCGAGCGCGGGGGCGAGCTGATCGGCTTCCACTGGACCAAGGTGCACGCCGAGGAGCGGCTCGGTGAGGTGTACGTCCTCGGCATCCGGCCCGACACCCAGGGCGGCGGCCTGGGCAAGGCCCTGACCACCATCGGCCTGCGGCACCTGGCGGAGCAGGGCCTGCCCACGGCGATGCTGTACGTCGACGCCGACAACAAGGCGGCGGTGTCCGTCTACGAGCGCCTCGGCTTCGCCACGCACGAGACGGACCTGATGTACCGCACGGAGACGTGAGCCGTCACCGGCGCGCCGTGCCTGTCGGGGACGGGAACCGAGCCCCCGCGCTCCACTCCTGCCGCGGGGGGCGCAGGGCTGGCCGGGCGGTCCGGGCGGGGTGACGGAACGCGGCCCTCATCCCTGTCTCCGCCGCCCCCGTCGGCCCACCGGCTCCGGCCCGCACGCCGCCCAGACCACCGCGACCGCGGTCAGCAGCACCGCCCACCGGTCGTGCGCAGCGGGCCACCGCGGGTCGTCCGGCACCACGAACAGCGACCGGTCCTCGGGTAGCAGCAGGGGCGCGAGGACGGCCACGACCAGCAGGGCCGCCGCGACCGCCGGGCCGGGGCGCGGCTCGTCCGTCAGCCGTACCGCCGCCGCGGCACCGGCGAGCGCCAGCACGCACATCGCCGCGGCCTCCAGGGTGATGTCGCCGGCCGGGGGACGGAGCCCTGAGGGCACGAGCAGCAGCACCGCCGTCCACCACAGCGCGGCGGGCGGTACGACGAGGGCCACCCGCAGTGCCTGCCGGAGGGGACGCCGGGTCGGTACGGGCGTGGTGAGGTGCCGGGCCCGGTCGTCCAGCAGGAAGGCCAGGCCGAGCGCGCCGATCAGGGCGACGCCCCGCAGCAGGGTGAGCGTCTGCCAGGGGGTCGGCTCGGCGCCCGCCATCCTCGGCGTCCCGGCGAGCAGCAGCCCCAGGGCGCCCGCCGCCCCCAGGGCCCGCCACGGCAGCGTGCGCCACACGGGGCCGGCCAGTGCGCGCGTCACTCGCGCGGGGCTGCTCACTCGCACGAGTCCGCCGTGGCCGGCCCGGCCACGCCCAGCAGCCTCGCGGCCTCGGCCGTCGTGACGTCCGGCGAGGTCAGCTCCGCCCAGTGCGCCTTCACCCGCTCGGCGACACCGGGGCCGGGCTTCTCGAGCAGCCGCCGCACGACGTCGGTCTGTCCCTCCGTCATGCTCAGCGGGTCGGTCGGGGACAGGACGATCGCGGAGCCCTCGACACTGTCGTCGAGACGGACCCGGCGCAGGGCGTTCACCGGGTCGTCCTGCCAGCTGAGGGAGAGCCACATGATGGTGACCATGCGCCCGTCGCACACCGCGTTGCTCGCCTCCTCGCTGCCCGCGACCAGCACGGCGGCGACGGCGGTGGAGAACTCCGGGACCCGGTTGCCGCCCCATGCGGTGCCCACGGTCACCTGGTGCGGGGCGGACAGCGCGGGGATCGCGGTGTCGCTCCCCAGGCCGTACCGGGCGTCTATGCGCTGCCGGACGAGGAGCCGCCGATCGTGTGCGGCGCCGCCGGCGAGGGACTGGACGTGGTCCACCACCCCGGCCCAGGCACGGGTCCGGGACTCCCACTCGGGGAACGCGCAGTACGTCGACGGGCCCCGCTCGACGCAGGTCTGCTCCTTCTCCGGGCTCACCGAGGCCCGTTCGCGGGCCGCGGTCAGCTCCGGCGACGGGTCCACGCCCCGGGCCTGCAGTATCCCGCCGGCGACCGTCAGGGCGAGGGTCAGGGCGAGGCCCGCCCGGACGGCCGGCCCGCGTCCGCCGGCGACCAGCACCGCGAGGAAGCCCACGCACAGGGCGGCGCCCGCCAGGTACAGGGCGTGCCAGGCGGCCGGCCGGCCCAGCAGGTCGGAGGGCAGGGAGTCGGGGCCGATCTCGGAGACCACCGGGGACAGCCACGACAGCCCGCCCGTGCCGCCCGGTCCGGTGCCGAGGACGAGCGTGAACAGCAGGCAGACCACCAGCAGCGGCGCGGCGACCGGTGCCCGCAGCACCCGGCCCAGCAGCACACCGAGGGCCCCGGCCAGCAGCACCGTCAGCGGTCCCACGAGCAGCTCGGCCGGTGAACCGGTCCCGACCGCGCCCGGCTTGGCCGCCTCCCGCGCGAACTGCCCGGCCACGCACAGCGCGGTGAGCAGCGCGGCCGGTACGACGGACAGCGCGTGCGCCACCGTACGGCGCCAGGGCGCCATGACCAGGATCGCGAACTGGGGCTCCGTGCCGTGGCGCGCGGAGCGCAGGACGGCGACGTTGGCGGACACCAGGACGGCGAGGCCGACGAGCAGGGGGGCGCCCTGGGTGGCGCGGTCGGCGTCCTGGAGGGCCGGATAGCCGTCCCAGGAGCTGCGGGTGCGCCACACGATCCAGGCGACGTAGCCGACGAAGGCGATGAGGACGGGGACGCTCAGCAGCAGCCGGCGGGCCTCGAACCGGGCGAGGGCCAGCACGGCCCGGGCACCGCCGCCGCGCGGCCCGGCGTCCACGGCCGGCGGGGCGGCCGTCGTCGCGGTGCTCATGCCGACACCCCCGCACCGGCGCCGTCGAGGGTCAGCAGGTAGCCGTCCTCCAGCGTCGGTTCGAGCAGTTCGGCGCCGGGGGGCGGGTCGCCCACGTTCCGGAAGGAGCCCGTGCCGGTGCGCCACCCGGCCTTCGCCCGCGGGTCGCGTTCGGTGCTGCTCCACACGCGCCCGGCGGCCCGCGCGGTCAGCTCGGCCGGGGCCCCGTCGAACCGCACGGCCCCTTCGGCCATGACGAGGACCCGGTGGCAGAGCATCGCCACGTCCTCGGTCTGGTGGGTGGACAGCAGCACGGTCCGCCCCTCCCCCGCCCCGGCGATCAACTCACGGAACCGCATCCGCTGTTCCGGGTCGAGCCCCACCGTCGGTTCGTCGAGGACCAGGAACCCGGGGTCACCGACGAGCGCCGCCGCGAGCGCGACCCGCTGCCGCATGCCACCGGACAGCTTTCTGATCCGCTTGCCGCGGACATCCCCCAGCGCGACCTCGTCCAGGACCCGCCGCACCTCGCGGTGCCGGCCGGCCCGGTCGGTCAGCTCTTTCAGGATCGCGACGTAGTCGACGAACTCGAAGGCGGTGAAGTCCGGATGGAAGCCGGGCGTCTGCGGCAGGTACCCGAGGCGGCGCCGCACCTCCTGCCGGCCCCGCGCGGTGCCCGGGTCGTGCCCCAGCACGGTGAAGGTCCCCCGGTCGGCGGGCACGGCGGTCGCCAGCACCCGCAGCAGCGTGGTCTTCCCCGCCCCGTTCGGCCCGAGCAGTCCGGTGACGCCCGGCGTCAGCCGCAACGACACGTCGTCCAGGGCCCGGGTGCGCCCGTAGTGAAGGCCGAGCCCGGAGGCGGAAACGGTGGGGGTCATACGGCGCTCCCGTACAGAGGTCGAGTACAGAGGTCGAAAGGAGGAGGAGGAAAGAGAGGACGGACTCACGCGGCACCCCGCGGGAAGACGTCGAACCGGTCGCGGAACAGGACCAGCAGCCCCGCCCCCAGCACGGCCACGGCCGCGGACACGCCCTGCCCGGCCGCGGTGAACGGTGCCAGCGGACCGCCCTCGGCGGTCTGCGCCGCGTCGGCGGCGAACAGCACCGCGCCCCACGCCCCGGCGACCAGCGAGGGCGCGGCCACCGGTCCCAGCCGGGGCGTCAGCGCCAGCCCCGACGCGGTGAGGGCGAGCGCGGGCAGCAGCCAGGCCAGCGCGCGCAGCCCGTATCCCGGCAGGGCGAGCGTCGCGAGGCCGTTGACGCCGAGGCCGACGGCCAGGACGGCGACCGTACGGATCATCAGCAGCCGGAAGCCGTGCATGGGCGAGACGACGGCCATCTCGTACGTCGGATCCAGCGCGGGCCCGTAGGCGAGCGCCACCCCGGCCAGCGGCAGCAGCGGCGCGAAGGCGAGGAAGACCGTGGGCCTGTCGGTGACACCGGACGTGAAGGCGACGACGAACGTCGTCACCAGCACCGCGACGACCGCACCCAGCCAGGACCGGCGCAGCACGGGCGTGGCCGTGAGCAGCCGCGCCGTGTGGTCGGCGACCCCGCAGCGCACCAGCAGACCCTCGAGCCACCCCGGCCGGGGCGCGTCCAGCTCCGCGTCGAGCCGCTCCCACCCCGCCTCCAGGGCGGCGGCGTCACTCACCTCGGCGAGGACGCCCCGGCACCGTGCGCAGGCGGTCAGGTGGGCGTCGGCGGACCAGAGCACGGGCGCCGCGAGCTCGCCGAGGGCGTAGGCCCGCAGGTCGTCCTCGTCCACGTGCCAGCCGTTGTCGATTCTCATGCCAGCGCCTCCCGCAGCTGCCGGCGGGCCCGCATCGCCCGCGTCTTGACCGTGCCCGGCGGGATGCCGAGCAGGACGGCCGCCTCGCGGGTGGTCAGCCCGTCGATGACCGTGGCCTGGAGCACCGCGCGCAGCTCCGGCGAGAGCCGGACCAGCGCGCCGGCGAGGTCCCCGTGCTCGACACCGGCGAGCACCCGCTCCTCGGCCGATGCCTCGTCCCGGTGCCGCAGGCGGGCCAGCGCCTGCCGCAGCCGCCCCCGAGCGCCGTCGCCGCGCAGCGCGTCGACCAGCCGCCGCGATCCGATCCGCCACAGCCAGCCGGCCACGTCCCCGTCCTCGCGGTAGCGCGCGCTGCCCCGCCACACCGCCAGGAACGTCTCCTGCACGACGTCGTCGACGACACCGGCGTCGGCGCAGCGGCCGCGCATCCGGGCGGTCAGCCACGGGGCGTACCGCCGGTACAGCTCCTCGAAGGCGCGCCGGTCGGCGTCCGCGGCGACGGCCCGCAGCAGCTCGCCGTCCGTTCGTGTTTCGCTCACATCTCCTCATCGGACGAGCCGGGTCGTCCGGTTCACACGATCACAGGTGAATTTCCGGCCGGGCCCGGGGGCGGCGTCCGACGCGGCGCGCCGCCCGCCGGAGGCCGCCCGCTATCCCACACGTCATGTCCCCGTAACCATCGATTCAGACAGCCTTGCGACCCTCGCCGAATGGAACCGACCGTGCCACCAGGAGCAGAGCATTCCGCGCCTTCCGACGCGCCTGTCCTGCGCGCGGCGCGGAAGAATGGGTTCATGAGGCAGCCGAACACCCAGGCCGAGGTCCAGCACCCGCAGCCCTCCGTGGGCTCCATCGCCGCGCACCGCCCGCACACCGTGGCCGCCACGGTCTCCGACCTGGAGCCCGACATCGACGCGGACCTGGACGCCTACGAGGAGTCCCCGGCGCCCGGCGCCGACGGCACCGGCACGGGCACCGCCCTCCCCCAGGGCCGCTTCCTGGACCGCGAGCGCAGCTGGCTCGCGTTCAACGAGCGCGTCCTCGAACTCGCCGAGGACCCGAACACCCCGCTCCTCGAGCGCGCCAACTTCCTCGCGATCTTCGCCAGCAACCTGGACGAGTTCTTCATGGTCCGCGTCGCCGGCCTGAAGCGCCGCATCGCGACCGGCGTGGCCACCCGCTCCGCCTCCGGCCTGCAGCCCCGCGAGGTGCTGGAGATGATCTGGGCCCGCTCCCGCGAGCTCATGGCCCGGCACGCCGCCTGCTTCCACGAGGACGTCGCCCCGGCCCTGGCCGAGGAGGGCATCCACCTGGTCCGCTGGAACGAACTCGCGGAGAAGGAGCAGGCCCGCCTCTTCACGCTCTTCCGGCACCAGATCTTCCCGGTCCTCACGCCCCTCGCCGTGGACCCGGCGCACCCCTTCCCGTACATCTCGGGCCTCTCCCTCAACCTCGCGGTCGTCGTCCGCAACCCCGTCACGGGCCACCGGCACTTCGCCCGCGTCAAGGTCCCCCCGCTGCTGTCCCGCTTCCTCGAGGCGTCCCCGGGCCGCTACGTGCCCATCGAGGACGTCATCGCCGCCCACCTCGAAGAGCTGTTCCCCGGCATGGAGGTCCTGGAGCACCACGCCTTCCGCCTCACCCGCAACGAGGACCTGGAGGTCGAGGAGGACGACGCCGAGAACCTCCTCCAGGCGCTCGAGAAGGAGCTCATGCGGCGCCGCTTCGGCCCGCCGGTCCGCCTGGAGGTGGAGGAGTCCGTCGACCGGGAGGTCCTGGACCTCCTCGTCCGCGAACTGAAGATCGGCGAGGCGGAGGTCTACCCCCTCCCGGGTCCCCTGGACCTCACCGGTCTCTTCCGCATCCACAGCCTCGACCGTCCGGAGCTGAAGTACCGGAAGTTCGTCGCCGGCACCCACCGCGACCTCGCCGAGGTCGAGTCCGCGTCGGCGCCGGACGTCTTCGCCGCCCTGCGCAGCCGCGACGTCCTGCTCCACCACCCGTACGACTCCTTCTCCACCTCCGTGCAGGCCTTCCTGGAGCAGGCCGCGGCCGACCCGGACGTCCTCGCGATCAAGCAGACGCTGTACCGCACCTCCGGCGACTCCCCGATAGTGGACGCGCTCATCGACGCGGCCGAGTCCGGCAAGCAGGTCCTCGTCCTGGTCGAGATCAAGGCCCGCTTCGACGAGCACGCCAACATCAAGTGGGCGCGCAAGCTGGAGGAGGCCGGCTGCCACGTCGTCTACGGGCTGGTCGGTCTGAAGACCCACTGCAAGCTGTCCCTGGTCGTCCGGCAGGAAGGCGACACCCTCCGCCGGTACAGCCACGTGGGCACGGGCAACTACCACCCCAAGACGGCCCGCCTCTACGAGGACCTCGGCCTGCTCACCGCGGACCCGCAGGTCGGCGCGGACCTCTCCGACCTGTTCAACCGGCTCTCCGGCTACTCCCGCCGCGAGACGTACCGCCGCCTGCTCGTCGCGCCCAAGTCCCTGCGCGACGGCCTGGTCTCCCGCATCCACAAGGAGATCCAGCACCACCGCGCGGGCCGACCCGCCTACATCCGCATCAAGGTCAACTCGATGGTCGACGAGGCCGTCGTCGACGCCTGTTACCGCGCGTCCCAGGCGGGCGTCCAGGTCGACGTGTGGGTGCGCGGCATCTGCGCGCTGCGCCCGGGCGTGGCGGGCCTGTCGGAGACCATCCGGGTCCGTTCCGTCCTCGGCCGCTTCCTCGAGCACTCGCGCGTCTTCGCCTTCGGCAACGGCGGTGAGCCCGAGGTCTGGTTCGGCAGCGCCGACATGATGCACCGCAACCTCGACCGCCGTATCGAGGCACTCGTCCGGGTCACCGACCCGGCCCACCGGGCGGCCCTGAACCGGCTCCTCGAGACCGGCATGTCCGACGGCACCGCCTCCTGGCACCTCGGCCCGGACGGCGAGTGGACCCGGCACTCGACCGACGCGGACGGCCAGCCCCTGCGCAACGTCCAGGAGATGCTCATAGACGCCCGGAGGCGCCGGCGTGGCACAGCAACACCTTGACCCGACGAACCGCCTGGCCGGACCGGCCGAACGGTCCGGACCGGCCGGGCCGGTTCCCGCGGAAGCCCTCGCGAGCTACCTCCGTGCCCAGGCCACGGAGTTCCTCCGCGCCCTGCGCCTGCACCGCGAGTCGGGCGCGGGCACGAGCGTCGTGCACGGCGAGGGCCTCGGCAACGGCTCGGCGGGCCCCGTGGACGCGGCGCGCGCCCTGCGGCGCGCGGCCCGCCGCCTGAGCGGCACCCTGCACACCTACCAGCCCCTGCTGGACGCCGACTGGGCGGAGGGCATGCGCCCCGAACTGGCGTGGCTGTCCGGCACGCTGGCGCTGGAGCACGCCTACGCCTCGCGCCTGGAACGCCTGCTCCAGGCGCTGCACCGCCTCTCCGGCTCGTCGGCGTGCCCGGCCCGCAGGCCGGTGGCGGCCGCGGCCGTGGCCGCGAACCTCCCCGCGTCCCCCGCACCCGCGCCCCCGGAGCGCGGCAACCTCACGGTCGGCGCGGCCAAGGCGGGCGCCCTGCTCGACCGCCAGCTGACCCTGGCCCGCACCCGGGCCCACTCCACGGCACTGCAGGCCCTGGGCAGCAGCCGCTTCCACGCGGTCGCCGACAAGGTCGCGTTACTGGCCAGCGAGGTGCCCCTGCGGGCCACCGCCGACGCCACCGCCGACCTCCGCCCGCTGGCCGGGGCGGCGGAGGGCCGCCTCGCCGACGCGGTGGCCGCTCTGCCCCTGGTCACCGCGGGCCACCCGTACAACGCGGAGGCGCTGGTCCACGGCCTGTCCCCGGACCCGGCCCCGCACCCGCAGGACGCCCCCTGGCACCAGGTCCGCCTGCTGCTGCGCCTGCACCGGTACGCCCGCGAGGTCCTGGCCGGCGAGGGCGGCGGCCCGGGCGGTGAGGACGCCCGCCTGCGCACCGCGGGCGAGGCCCTCGACCGCCACCGCGACGCCTCGGAGGCCGCCGCCGCCGCGGCGCAGGCGGCCCGCACGCCCCGCATCGCCCCGGCGACGGCGTACGCGCTCGGC
Organism: Streptomyces sp. NPDC048185; assembly: GCF_043202495.1. Classification (NCBI taxonomy): domain Bacteria; kingdom Bacillati; phylum Actinomycetota; class Actinomycetes; order Kitasatosporales; family Streptomycetaceae; genus Streptomyces; species Streptomyces sp. NPDC048185. Next base: position 22,985 of record NZ_JBIDAN010000006.1, on the reverse strand, counting down.
GTGCTCCACGCCGACCAGCGCCACGAGGTGGAGGCGGCACGGTACGCCTTCCAGCACGACTGGCAGCACAGGGCCGTCCGTCCGGCACCGGCCCCCTGACCCGCGAAGGGACGGCGATCCCCGCATGAGCACACCCGAGGGCACCACCGTCCGCGCGGCCGGATGCGTCCTGTGGCGCCGCGACCCGGACACCGGCGAGCCGCAGCTCTGCCTGGTCCACCGGCCGAAGTACGACGACTGGTCGCACCCCAAGGGCAAGCTGCTGCGCGGGGAGGACCCGCTCGCCGGGGCCCTGCGCGAGGTGGCGGAGGAGACGGGGTACACCGCGGTGCCCGGCGCCGAGCTGCCCACCGTGCGCTACCTGGCGGACGGCCGCCCCAAGGAGGTCCGGTACTGGGCGGCGGAGGCCGTCTCGGGCGGCTTCACCCCGAACGACGAGGTCGACCGCATCCTCTGGCTGCCCGCCGCGGCCGCCCGCGCCCGCCTCACCCAGCCCCGGGACCGGACCCTCGTCGACGCGCTGCCGGCCGCGCTGCGCCCGGACGGCGACGCCCCGTACGACGGGTGACCCGGGACCGCGCCGTGTCTTCGGCGTAAGCGTTCCGTGACCTCACCGCACCGTCCACAGGGGTTCACCCCTCGTTCATTCATGCCCATCGGCGGCTTCACCTGTTCTGCCTAATTTCGGCCGTAGACAGTCCTCGCACGCCGCCGGATTCAGGACGGCGGCTCCTGGAAGGAACTCCCTCAAGTGAAGCTTCAGCGCATGAACCGGCGGGCCCTCGCTCTCGGTGCTCTCGCCGTCTCCGGCGCCCTGGCCCTCACGGCGTGCGGCTCCGACGACACCGGCGGGGACAGCAACGGCGGCGGCGCCTCCGCCAGCACGCAGGCCGGCAACATCAAGTGCGAGGACGCCAAGGGCCAGCTCCAGGCCTCCGGCTCCTCGGCCCAGAAGAACGCCATCGACGCCTGGGTCAAGCAGTACGTCGCGGCCTGCAAGAGCGTGCAGATCAACTACAACCCGACCGGTTCCGGCGCGGGCATCACCGCGTTCACGCAGGGCCAGACCGCGTTCGCCGGTTCGGACTCCGCGCTGAAGCCCGACGAGATCGAGGCGTCGAAGAAGGTCTGCAAGGACGGCCAGGCCATCGACCTGCCGATGGTCGGCGGCCCGATCGCCGTCGGCTACAACGTGCCGGGCGTCGACACGCTCGTCCTGGACGCCCCGACGCTCGCGAAGATCTTCGACAGCAAGATCTCCAACTGGAACGACCCGGCGATCGCCAAGCTCAACCCGGGGGCCAAGCTCCCCGACCTCAAGATCCAGGCCTTCCACCGCTCCGACGAGTCCGGCACCACGGACAACTTCACCAAGTACCTGAAGGCCGCCGCGCCGAAGGACTGGACGTACGAGCCGGGCAAGTCCTGGGAGGCCAAGGGCGGCCAGTCCGCTCAGGGCTCCTCCGGTCTGGCCGCGCAGGTGAAGCAGACGTCCGGCGCCATCTCGTACTTCGAGCTGTCGTACGCCAAGGACGGCATCAAGACGGTCGACGTGAAGACCGAGGCCGCCGAGCCGGTCAAGGCCACCGTCGACAACGCCACCGCCGCCATCGGCGCGGCCAAGGTCGTCGGCACCGGCAAGGACCTCGCGCTGGAGCTGGACTACACGCCGACCGCCGGCGGTGCCTACCCGATCGTCCTGGTGACCTACGAGATCGCCTGCGACAAGGGCAACAAGGCGGAGACGCTGCCCGCCACCAAGTCCTTCCTGAACTACATCGCCTCGGAGGACGGCCAGGGCCTGCTGGCGGACGCCGGCTACGCCCCGATGCCCACCGAGATCATCACCAAGGTCCGCGAGAACATCGCGAGCCTGAGCTGACCCGAGTGCGGTCCGGCCCCCGCACGGGGCCGGACCGCACCGTCCGGTGCACCGCCGCCAGGAGCCCTCGCACGGGCGGCTCCGACCGAGCCGTCGCGAACGACGGCTCCGCAGACCGGAGAACCCGATGGACATAACCACTGACCCCCAGAAGCCAGCAGCAGCCCCAGCACCCCACCGGCCCCCGGGCGCCGAGGACAGGAGCGCCGCACGCGGCGCCACCCGGCCCGGCGACCGGATCTTCGTCGGGCTCTCCCGCGGGTCCGGCATCCTGGTGCTGGTCATCATGGCCGCCATCGCGGCCTTCCTCACGTACCGCGCCTCCCTCGCGATCAGCGAGGACGAGGCCAACTTCTTCACCAGCTTCGACTGGAACCCCAGCGGTGACCCGCCGCAGTTCGGCATCGCGGTCCTGGCCTTCGGCACCGTCGTGTCGTCGATCATCGCCATGGCCATCGCGGTCCCGGTCTCGGTCGGCATCGCCCTGTTCATCACGCACTACGCGCCGCGCAGGCTGGGCGGCGTCATCGCGTACGTGATCGACCTGCTCGCCGCCGTGCCCTCGATCGTCTACGGCCTGTGGGGCGCGCTCTTCCTCGTGCCGCACATGGACGGGCTCTTCGGGTGGCTGGACGAGTACCTCGGCTGGACCGGCATCCTCGAGTGGAACGGCGGAGCGCCGCGCTCGCTGCTCACCGTGGGCGTCCTGCTCGCGATCATGATCCTGCCGATCATCACCAACGTCAGCCGTGAGGTCTTCCGGCAGGTGCCGCGCATGCACGAGGAAGCCGCACTGGCCCTCGGCGCCACGCGCTGGGAGGTCATCCGGATGTCGGTGATCCCCTTCGGCCGCTCCGGCGTCATCTCCGCGTCGATGCTCGGCCTCGGCCGCGCGCTCGGCGAGACGATGGCCGTGGCCATGGTGCTCTCGCCGACCTTCGACATCAACGCCAGCCTGCTCGACCCGGGCGGCGGCACCTTCGCCCAGAACATCGCCAGCAAGTTCAACGAGGCCACCGTGATGGGCCAGGACGCGCTGATCGCCTCCGGTCTGGTGCTCTTCGTCATCACGCTGCTGGTCAACGGCGCGGCCCGCATGATCATCGCCCGTCGCAAGGAGTACTCGGGGGCCAACGCATGAGCAACGCAACCCTCACCCCCAAGGGCAGCGGCTCGCTGCGCGGCGCCACCCTGCCCACGTGGTTCCCCTGGGCGGTCGCCGCCGGGTCGGTCGCCGTGGGTCTCGGCATCAGCGCCGCGGCCGGGCTGAACAGCAGCATCCAGTGGGCCCTGATCGCCGTGGTCCTCTTCGTCGGCGGCACCTACGCCGTCTCGGCGCGCGTCGAGGGCGGCCGGCAGGCCAAGGACCGCGTCGCGACCAGCACGGTCTGGGTCGCGTTCCTCCTGGCGCTGATCCCCCTGCTCTCCCTGATCTGGGAGACGCTCAAGCGGGGCGTGCAGGTCCTCGACGGCTACTTCCTCACCCACTCGATGGGCGTGGTCGCCGACAGCGAGCCCGGCGGCGGCATCTACCACGCCATCCTCGGCACCCTGGAACAGGTCGGCCTGGCCACCCTGTTCTCCGTGCCGATCGGCGTGCTCACCGCGATCTACCTGGTCGAGTACGGCCGCGGCCGGCTCGCCAAGGCCGTCACCTTCTTCGTCGACGTCATGACGGGCATCCCGTCGATCGTCGCCGGCCTGTTCGTCCTCAGCCTGTGGGTGCTCATCCTGGACATGGGCCCGTCCGGCGTCGCCGGCTCGTTCGCCCTGTGCATCCTGATGATCCCCGTGGTCGTCCGCTCCACCGAGGAGATGCTCAAGCTCGTCCCGAACGAGCTGCGCGAGGCGTCACTGGCGCTCGGCGTGCCGAAGTGGCGCACGATCCTGAAGGTGGTCCTGCCCACCTCGGTCGGCGGCATCATCACCGGCGTCATGCTGGCCGTCGCCCGCATCACCGGCGAGACGGCCCCCGTGCTGCTGCTGGTCTGGGGCACCGACTTCATCAACGCGAATCCGTTCCAGGATCCGCAGGAGTCGCTGCCGATGTACATCTACCTGCAGTACAGCGCCGGTTCCGACGCGGCGTACGACCGTGCCTGGGCGGCTGCCCTGACGCTCATCGCGTTCATCATGATCCTCAATGCGGTGGCCCGCGGCATAGCCCGCTGGAAGGCCCCGAAGACCGGTCGCTAAGGCCCCGGACCGAAAGAAGCAGTGATTCACATGGCCAAGCGCATCGATGTCAGCGGCCTCAACGCCTACTACGGCTCCTTCCTGGCCATCGAGGACATCTCGATGACCGTCGAACCCCGCTCCGTGACGGCCTTCATCGGCCCCTCCGGCTGCGGCAAGTCCACCTTCCTGCGCACCCTGAACCGCATGCACGAGGTCACGCCCGGCGGCCGGGTGGACGGCAAGGTCATGCTCGACGACGAGAACCTGTACGGCGCCGGCATCGACCCGGTGGCCGTGCGGCGCGAGGTCGGCATGGTCTTCCAGCGCCCGAACCCGTTCCCGACCATGTCGGTGTACGACAACGTCGCGGCGGGCCTCAGGCTGAACGGCAAGTACAAGAAGTCCCAGCTGGACGACATCGTCGAGAAGTCGCTGCGCGGCGCCAACCTCTGGAACGAGGTGAAGGACCGCCTGAACAAGCCGGGCTCCGGTCTCTCCGGCGGCCAGCAGCAGCGTCTGTGCATCGCCCGCGCGATCGCGGTGGAGCCGAACGTCCTGCTGATGGACGAGCCCTGCTCGGCCCTGGACCCGATCTCCACCCTCGCGATCGAGGACCTGATCGGCGAGCTGAAGGAGCGCTTCACGATCGTCATCGTGACGCACAACATGCAGCAGGCGGCGCGCGTCTCGGACCGTACGGCCTTCTTCAACCTGGCGGCGGTCGGCCAGCCCGGCAAGCTGATCGAGATCGACGAGACGGAGCGCATCTTCTCGAACCCGTCCGTCCAGGCCACGGAGGACTACATCTCCGGCCGCTTCGGCTAGGCCGGACCCGATCCCCTCGCGGTGCTGCATGGCGGTGCCACCGCGAGGCGCACAAGGGCCCGCCCCCGGAACGGGGGCGGGCCCCTTGCTCACGCACACGGCTGCGGGCAGTCGCGCCGCCGGGCCGTCCGACCCGCCTCACGCGGCGACGGCACCGGGTTCCCTAGAGGAACACCAGGTCCACCAGCCAGTACGAACACGCCGCCACCACCGCGGCCGCCGGCATCGTGATGAACCAGCCCAGGATGATGTTCTTCGCGACGCCCCACCGCACCGCGTTGACCCGCTTCGTCGCCCCCACACCCATGATCGCCGACGTGATCACGTGCGTCGTGGAGATCGGCGCGTGGAAGAGGAACGCCGACCCGAACATGATCGACGCCCCCGTCGTCTCCGCGGCGAACCCCTGCGGCGGATCGAGCTCGATGATCTTCCGCCCCAGCGTCCGCATGATCCGCCAGCCGCCCGCGTACGTACCGAGCGACAGCATCAGCGCGCAGGCGATCTTCACCCACACCGGGATCGGATCGCCGTAGTCCTCGACGTCGGCGATGACCAGCGCCATCACCACGATGCCCATGGTCTTCTGCGCGTCCTGCAGACCGTGCCCCAGCGCCATGCCCGCCGCCGACACCGTCTGCGCGATACGGAAGCCGCGCTTGGCCTTGTGCGGGTTGGCCCGGCGGAACATCCACATGATCGCCGTCATGACGAGGTAACCCACGACCAGACCGATCACCGGCGACACGAACATCGGGATGACGATCTTGTCGACCACTCCGTGCCAGTACACGGTCGTGCTGCCCGCCAGCGCCGCGCCGACCATGCCGCCGAACAGCGCGTGCGAGGACGAGGAGGGCAGGCCGAAGTACCAGGTGATGAGGTTCCACACGATGGCGCCGATCAGCGCCGCGAAGAGGATCCCCATGCCCTTCGAGCCCTCGGGTGTCTCGATCAGCCCCTCGCTGACGGTCTTGGCGACCCCGGAACCGAGGAAGGCACCTGCGAGGTTCATCACGGCGGCCATCGCGAGCGCCGCCCGAGGCGTCAGCGCCCGCGTCGACACGGACGTCGCGATCGCGTTCGCCGAGTCGTGGAAACCGTTGGTGTACGTGAAGAAGAGCGCGACCCCGATGGTCACGATCAGAGCGAAGGTGTCCATGAAACGGTCAGGACTCCTTGACGGCGATGGTCTCCACCGTGTTCGCCACGTGCTCGAACGCGTCGGCAGCCTCTTCCAGCACGTCCACGATCTGCTTCAGCTTCAGCACCTCCATGGCGTCGTACTTGCCGTTGAAGAGGTGGGCGAGCAGCTTGCGATGGATCTGGTCGGCCTGGTTCTCCAGCCGGTTGACCTCGATCCAGTACTCGGTGAGGTTGTCCATGGTCCGCAGGTTCGGCATGGCCTCGGCGGTCAGCTCGGCCGCCCGCGCCAGCACCTCGATCTGCTGGTCGACGCCCTTGGGCAGCTCCTCGATGTTGTAGAGGACGACCAGGTCGACGGCCTCCTCCATGAAGTCCATGATGTCGTCGAGGGACGACGCGAGGGAGTAGATGTCCTCGCGGTCGAACGGCGTGATGAACGACGAGTTCAGCTGGTGGAAGATCGCGTGCGTGGCGTCGTCACCCGCGTGTTCGGCGGCCCGCATACGCTCTGCGATCTCGGCCCGGGCGGGTGCGTCCGCCCCGAGCAGTTCCATCAGGAGCTTGGAGCCCGTGACAATGTTGTCCGCGGACGCGGCGAACATGTCGTAGAAGCTCGTCTCCCTGGGGGTCAGACGAAAGCGCACGTGGGGTCCTCGGGGTGCATCGGTTTCGGTCAGGCTGATGCTAGGCGCATCATCCGGCCACGGCTAACGGGCCGTCCCCCAGTGTCGCCCATGAGGCACAGTGATGAGCAGGGGGGCGACCGGAGGCCGTGCTCCGCGCTGCGTCCAGGGCTCCCCTACCCCGGAAAATTCGGTACCATATACCCACCAGGGGTATATGTCGGCACACTGCCCAACAGGAGGACGCGATGACGACCACCGAGGCCGGCGCAGGCGCGCCCTCCCCCACCGCGGACACGGTGGAGACGGACGGTACGGACGTCGTCACGGACCACGACCGCGGCGTGCACGGGTACCACAAGCAGAAGGACGAGCACCTCAAGCGCCTGCGCCGCATCGAGGGCCAGATCCGCGGCCTGCAGCGCATGGTCGACGAGGACGTCTACTGCATCGACATACTCACCCAGGTCTCCGCCTCGACCAAGGCCCTGCAGTCCTTCGCCCTGCAGCTCCTCGAGGAGCACCTGCGCCACTGCGTCGCCGACGCGGCCCTCAAGGGCGGCTCGGAGATCGACGCGAAGGTGGAGGAGGCGACGAAGGCGATCGGCCGCCTGCTGCGCACCTGATCCGGCGGCCCCGGCCTACTGGCCGGCGCCGGTGCCGCGCTCCTCGGCGACCCTCAGCACCTCGTCGATGCTCTCCAGGCTGAGCCGCTCCCGGGCGGCCGAGGCCGCGATGATCAGCTCCCCGCAGAGTTCTATCTCGGCGAGCGCCACGTGGTCCTGAACTGCCGTACCGCCGACCGGAGCCACGCGCGTCACCTCGTCTCTGCCGTCACCGGCTTCCTAGAGTAGGGAGCGGCCTACGCACCGCGCATGGCACGGAAGGGCTAGTTCTTGCCGCCCGCGCCTCCGCCGGGGCCCTCTCCCGGCCCTTCGGCGATCTTCCCGGCGTAGATGTCGTCCTCCTCGGGCAGCCGTACGCGCACGGCGGCGCCGAAGTCGTAGAGCAGTGTCGTCGAGGCGACGGCCACGGTGCCCTCGCTCCGCCCGTTGGCGAAACTGAACCGGTGCCGGACCTTGCGGATGCGGCCCGCGTCGTCGAGATAGGCGTCGAACGGCACCTCGGTGGTGGCGAAGCCCTCGGCCGCGGCGGCCAGTGCCGCCTTGTTGCCGTCCGACGCGTCCCGCGCCGCACTGGTGAGGTCGGCGGTCCCCCGGTAGTGCCGCACCGCCGTCCCCGCGACCTCGGTGCGCCCCACGTACGTCGCCGTCCGCGTCCCCCGCAGCACCTCGGCGGCGGCGAACGGGTCCGTCGCCCCGCCGGTCACCAGATTGCCGTCGGAGAGCGTGGCGGTCGCCACCCGCACCCACTTGTCGTCGGGCACGCCGGCGCCCCGGTTCTTCATGAAGAGGGCGCCAGGCGCCAGCAGTTCGGTGATCGGCCGGTGCTCGCTCGTGCCCGCGGCACCCTGCGGCAGCCTCACCTTCAGCATGCCGAGCCGCTCACGGAAGTCGTACACACCCTCGCCGCGGATGGTCACCCGCGTGCCGCCGCTGGCCATCTCCATGGCCGTGCGGGCCCTGGAACTCCCGGCGGCCACCAGACGGTCCGCGGCCCGGTGCAGCACGCGGACCGGATCCCCGGACCGGGCGTCCTGCACGGCGGCTCCCTGCCCGGAACACCCGGCCGCGGCGAGACCCGCGCCGACCACGACCCCGACGACGGAGACCGCCCCCGCCTTCCTGCCCAGCCGCTCCCTCTCCCGCCCGACCATCGCCACCTACCCCAGCCGACACGGCCCGTCCCGGACCCCCTGCCGTCCCGGTTAACGACGGGCGGACGACGCCGGTAACGTTGTGGCCGTGGCTCAGCAGGACGCTCGTGAAGCTCCCCAGGACATCCCGGAACACAGCACGACCACCGTCGAGCAGGGCGCCTTCTGCGTGGCCCGCTGCACCTGCGGCTGGCGAGGCCCGGCCCGCAGAGCCAGAAGCCAGGCCCGCACAGACGCCCAGACCCACCCCACCACGTAAGCGACACAGCCACCCGCGTAGGCGTAACGGCGGCCAATCGTGCCGCCCGCGTAGGCGTAACTGCGGGCAATCGTGCCGCCAAGGGCGGCACGGCTGGGCGCAGCGGCACCCCTCCGACGCCGGGCCGCACAACCCACCCCCGCCCCACGCGCACGCCGCACACTCCCCGCGCCCCGCCGGCCGCAGGCCACCGCACGGGCTGGCGCAGCGACACCCCGCCACCGCCGGATCACGCCACCCACCCCTCGCGCCCCCGCCGGAGGCACCCGCACGGCCCCACCCGTGGAACCCGCACCCCCACCACCCCGTCTACCCCCGAGAACCCCCCACGGGACGCGGAGACGCACATGAACCGGCGCACCTTCCTCGGCGGCACCACAGCCGCCGCCCTCCCCCTCGCCCTCACCCCCACAACAACCGCCTGCACGGGCACCCGCCCTGACACCCCCTCCGGCGCGGACAAGAACCCCGCCCCCGCCGGCACCCCCCGCCTCACCCGCACGGCAACCGCCACCAGGTCGGCCACCACCCCCACCCCCGCCGCCTGGACCGCCCTGGCGAAGTCCCTCGACGGCCTCCTCCTCCGCCCCGGCGACCAGCCCTGGCAGACGGCCCGTCAGCTGTACAACACCCGCTTCGACACCCTCCGCCCCAGCGCCGTCGCCTACGCCGCCCACCCCGGCGACATCCGCACGACCCTCTCCTACGCCCGCGCCCACCGCATCCCCGTCGCGATCCGCAACGGCGGCCACTCCTACGCCGGCTGGTCGTCCGGCAACGGCCGCCTGATCATCGACGTGTCGAGACTCGACCGCGTCCGGGCCGGCGGCAACCAGGCCACCGTCGGCGCCGGTGCCAAGCTGATCGACGTCTACCGGGCCCTCGCCGCCAAGGGCGTGACCATCCCGGCCGGCTCCTGCCCCACCGTCGGGATCTCCGGTCTCACCCTCGGCGGCGGCCACGGCGTCGTCTCCCGCGCCTACGGCCTCACCTGCGACAGTCTCACCCAGGCCACCCTGATCACGGCGGACGGCAAGCAGCTCACCGCCGACGCCACCCACCACAAAGACCTGTTCTGGGCCCTGCGCGGCGCCGGCAACGGCAACTTCGGCATCGTCACGGAGTTCCGTTTCCGCACCCACCCCGCACCCCAGGCCGTATCGGCGTACCTGACCTGGCCCTGGGCGAAGGCCGCCGCGGTCGTCCGCGCCTGGCAGGAGTGGGGCCCGGGCCAGCCCGACGAGATCTGGTCGTCCCTCCATCTCGAGGCCCGCCCCCACGGCACCCCGACCGTGTCGGTCGCCGCCTTCTCCCTCGGCACCTACGGCGAGTTCCAGAACGCCGTCGACCGCCTCGCCGGCCGCATCGGCGCCTCGGCGAGCGGCGTCTCCCTCAAGCGCCGTTCGTACGAGGCGTCGATGGAGGTGTACGCCGGCTGCTCCTCGTTCGCCACGGACGCCCGGTGCCACCTTCCCGGCGCCACGCCCGGCCGGTCACCGCAGGGCGCGCTGAGGCGCGAGACGTACGCGGCCCGCTCGGACTTCTACGACCGTTCGCTGCCGCCCGCCGGCGTCCGGGCCCTCCTGGCCCAGGTCCGCCCGGTCCGCGGCGGCACCGGCAGCATCGTGTTCACCGCGCTCGGCGGGGCGGTGAACCGCGTCGCACCGACGGCCACCGCGTTCGTGCACCGGCGCTCCCGGATGCTGGTCCAGTACCTCGCCTCCTGGCGGCCGGGCACGAGCGGCGCGGCGGCCGAGTCCTGGCTGGCGTCCGCGTACGGTGCCATGCGCCCGTACGCCTCGGGCGCCGCGTACCAGAACTACGCGGACCCGGCCCTCAAGGACTGGCGGCGGGCTTATTACGGAGACGCGGCCCCGCGCCTGGCGAAACTGAAGCGCCAGTACGACCCGGACCGCGTCTTTGCCTTTCCCCAGGCCCTGTAGGCCTAGGCGGCGAGGTCCCGCTCCTCGGCCCCGGCGTTCTCCTGCCGGGCGCCCGGGATCACGGGGCCCCGTCCCTCTCCGGCTCGCCCCCGCGCGCTGACCAGCCAGCCCGCCCGCGGCGACCGCTCGACGGCCTTGACCAGCGGCGTCAGCAGGGCCATGGCGACCGGCGACAGCAGCAGCGCGACCGCCGTGCCGAGGGCGAAGCCGCCGATGACGTCGGTCGGATAGTGCACGCCCATGTAGACCCGGGCGAAGCCGCCGAACAGGGCCAGCACGATCGCGGCGATGCCGAACTTCCGGTTGGCGACGAACAGCGCGACGGCCAGGGCCATGACCAGCGTCGCGTGGTCGCTCACGAAGGAGAAGTCGTCCTTGCCGGAGACGAGTACTTCCAGCCCCTCGTGGTCCTTGAACGGCCGGGGCCGCTCCACGAAGCCCCGTATCGGCACGTTGACGAGTACCGCGACGCCCGCCGCCAGCGGCGCCCACACCAGCGCGGCCACGGACGAGGCCGCGTCCGCACCGCCCCGCCGCCGCACACCCCACCAGCACCACAGCACCAGCAGCACGATCGCGAACAGCAGTCCGTACTCACCCACGAACTCCATGACCCGGTCGAACCAGTGCGGCGCGTCCTTGGCCAGCCCGTTGATGTCGTAGAGCAGCTCGACGTCGGGGTTCGACCCGGATTCGGCGAGTCCAGCCATGTTGCAGCGGCCCCTTCGTCATGTCCTCCGGCGCACCTTGCGCACGCCTTCCCTGCCACCCCCGTGGTCGTAGATCCGCCGGCCCTCTTCCCGCCGCCGCACACCTACACGACAACAGGAACGCACGGTCCCCGTTGATACGTTCCACACTCCACCGAATGATCACGCAGACGTTATCGAAGAGAGATACGTCGTCGCAGCTCAGGGGATGGGTTCACGCTCGGTTCACACCGTCGTGGGCAATGCTTTCGCGCCATCTTCGGTCACCCGCGTGGCCCCGAAGTAGTCGGGCGTGTCGACCGGGTCGAACCGGATCACCGCCCCCGACCGCGGCGCGTCGATCATGTACCCGCCGCCGACGTAGATCCCCACGTGCCGGATGGCCCGGGAATTGGTCAGGTCGTCGGAGAAGAACACCAGGTCCCCCGGCAGCAGCTCGTCCCTCGCGGGATGCGCCCCCGCGTTGTACTGGTCGTTGGCGACCCGGGGCAGCTTGATCCCGACACTCTCGTACGCGGCCTTGGTAAGCCCCGAACAATCGAACCGCCCTCCCTGGTCGGCGGTCCCGTTCCCGCCCCACAGATAGGGCGTCCCCAGCTTCTTCTGCGCGTACGCGATGGCCCCGGCGGCCTGCTCGGACGGATCGACCCGCGTCGTGGGCGCCGCGAAGCTCTCCTCCAGCGTCGTGATCACCTTGACGTAGTTCTGGGTCTCCTTGTACGGCGGCACGCCCTGGTACTTGATGACCGCGTAGGCCCCCGCGTTGTAGGACGCCAGCATGTTTTCGGTCGCGTTCCCGGGCACGTCCTTCACGTACGACGCGAGGGAGCAGTCGTACGACGCCGCCGACGGAATCGCATCAGCCGGATCCCACACGTCCCGGTCGCCGTCCCCGTCCCCGTCGATGCCGTGCGTGGCCCACGTCCCGGGGATGAACTGCGCTATCCCCTGCGCCGCCGCGGCACTCCGCGCCCGGGGATTGAAGCCGCTCTCCTGATACAGCTGGGCGGCGAGCAACGCGGGATTGAGGGCGGGACACAGATTGCCCCACTGCTGCACCAGCCCCTGATACGCCGCGGGCACAGCCCCCTTGGCCAACTTCTTCGCCCCACCGCCCACACCGCCCGCGAGGTTCCCGGCAACGATGTAGACCCCGACGACCAGCAGCATGACGAAGCTGACGCCCAGTGCGACCGCGGCGCCGCCGAAGAACCACACTTTACGCACGGCCCAACCCTTCCCCGTCCAGCTGCTTCCCAGGCCACGTCCCACGAGTGTGACGCCATTTCACCGAGGCCGCCCCACAACCGAGTCGATCCGCACGCACCCGCCGGCGAGACGGAGTCGCAGGAGTGGCCGACGACGGACCGCGCGGCACGTTGCGGACCCACCTCATTGCCGACCGTGACGCTCCGTGATACACAGAGTGACGATACGAATCTTTGCATACCGGTTCGCGCCACCCTACGAGGACATGGCGGGGACCGGTGGCAAGCTATCCGCACGAAACCCGCCAATCGATGACGCCAAGTCGACATACCAAGGCGCCGTCGTCGGCGACAATGAGGCCTGACCTCTGCACGCACGCAGAGGGCGCGGAACTACCCAACAGGGGCGGTGACTTACATGCTCTTTGCGGCCGACGAGGGAGACATCAACACCATCATCGGGGGGATCGCTCCGGACTGGGGCCCCTTCGGCAGCCTGGGCAACGAGGCGAAGGTGATGATCGAGGTGGTGATGGCCGTCGCCATCCTGCTCTGCCTCGGCATCGCCATCTGGGGCGCCGCCAAACAGCGCATCGGCGCGACGGCCCTCCGGGACACCTTCAGCGCCGAACAGGGCAAGGGCCTCATCATCGCGGGCCTGACGGGCGTGTTCATCATCGGCTCGCTCGGCACGCTCTTCACCATCGTGTACGGCATGGCCGTGTAGGCGGGCGCGCGGTCCATCGGCCCCGCCGGGCGCGCCCGGTGCCTCCTCCGTCCCACCCGCCCGTCGTGCCCACCGGCTGAGGTTGCGTTTCCCTGATGTCCAGTCACCACACCGCGTCCGAGCGGGAGCCAGCACCGCTACCGTCATACTTCTACGGCATGAGGTACGAGGTGTTCCCGCACGACGTCGAGGGGGCGTACGCGGCATGAGTCTCGGAGACGACCACCAGTCCTCCGGCGGTTACGGCGGCACGGGCCAGACGCGGACGCGGCTGCCCGACAACGGCGGCGACGCGTACGCGGGCACGCGCCGCGGCGGGCGCTCGTCCTCGCGGGGCCTGGTCACCGTGGTCGGCGTGGTCGTCCTGCTGATCGCCGCGATCGCCTTCGCGAACCGTGGAGGAGACGATTCCGCGGGGTCCGACAAGGCGGCGACGGGCGACAGGCCGCAGACCTCGGCGACGGCACCGTCCGGCACCCAGCCGACGGACACGAAGGCCTCCGGCATCCCCGCAGGCTTCCCCCACGACCAACAGGGCGCCCAGAGCGCAGCGGCGAACTACGCGGTGGCGCTGGGCTCGGCCGAGATGTTCAACAAGGTCAAGCGCGACGCCATCCTGCAGGCCATCATCGTGCCTTCGAGAGTGGGTGGCTTCCAGGCCTCTCTGGACAAGGCATACAGTCCTGCATTCAACAGAGCTGTCGGACTGAACGAGGACGGCTCGACGCCGAAGGGCTATACCTTCGTGTCACGCACGAGCCCGCTCGGCACCAAGCTCACGGAAAACTCACCCGACACCGCCACTGTCGAAGTCTGGTGCAACGGACTGCTCGGACTCGCAGGTCAGAACTCCACAGCCCCGGTCACCAGCAGCTGGTTCACCATCACGACCAAGCTTGAGTGGATTAGTGGTGACTGGAAGATCGTGACGCACTCCCAGAAGGACGGCCCGGCGCCGATTCCCGGCGACGACAAGGCATCGAGCGCCGACGAGATGGCCAAGGCCGTCCAGGAGTACGGAGGGTTCACGTATGCGCGCTAGCCACCGCGTACTCAAACTGACCGGTGCCGTCGCGGCCGTACAGGCGGCAGCGATCCTCTTCGCCACTCACGCTTTCGCCGCCCCCACCCCGTCACCGACCCCTAGCAACGACCCCTGTGACCTGATCCACGGCCCCGCCAAGGACTACTGCGAGCGCGGTGAATCCGGTGGTGGGTCCGGAGGCGGTGGTGGGGGGGACGCCCCCGAGATCACCTCCACCCTCGACCCCCTGTCCTCCCTCGCCAAGGGCTGTGCCGACGCCGCGTCCTGGACGATCGACAAGCTCAGCGCGGCCGTGCAGGACACCGCGAACGTCGACTTCACGAACCCGAAGTTCCTCCAGCAGTACGCCGTCGTCTTCGCGGCATCGACGATCCTCACGCTCCTCCTCTGGCTCCTCGCGGTCGCGAAGCGGGCCGTGCGCGGCGTCCCCCTCACCACCGCGCTCTCCGAGGCCATCGGGTTCCTCTGGCTCACCGTGCTGGCGTCGGCCTTCACGCCGCTGATCCTCTACACGGTCGTCTCCGCCACCGACGGCGTCACCGACGTCCTCGCGAAGGCCACCGGCGACCAGACGGACACCTTCTTCGGCACGTTCTCCGGCGCCCTGGAGAAGGGCGAGGACATCGGCGGTGGCCCGATCATGCTGATCGTCGTCTCCCTGGTCTCCATCCTCGCCGCCGGCATCCTGTGGCTGGAGCTCGTCATCCGCGCCGCCCTGCTCTACGTCGGCGCCCTGCTCGGCACCGTCGTCTACGCCGGGCTGGTCGACAAGAACCTGTGGGGCCACGTCCGCCGCTGGGCCGGGATCATGATCGCCGTGATCCTGGTCAAGCCCGTCATCGTCATCGTGCTCGGCCTCGCCGGTGCGCTCTCCGCCGACGACGGCCCCGACGCCTTCTCCGCCGTCGTCTCCGGCCTCGCGATCATCCTGCTCGCCATCTTCGCGTCCGCGATGATCTACCGCTTCGTCCCCGGCTTCGGCGACGAGATCGCGGGCTCCCGCAACAACCGCATCATGCAGGGCGCCGAGGGCAAGGCCGCGGCCGTCATCAGCTCCCCGGCCAACCTCGTCGCCCAGGGCATCAGAACCCACAGCACCCGCAACAACGGCAACGGCGGAGGCGGGGGCCAGTCCACCTCCTCCTCCGCGTCCCGCCCCTCCAACCCCGCATCCGGCGGGGTCGCCGCGCACAGCTCGCGCCCCTCGAACGGCGGCGGCGGAAATGTCCCCTCCGCCGCACCCGCACCGCGCTCCGGCAGCCCGGTGAACACGCCCCATGCCAGCAACACCCGCAACAGCGGCACCAGCAACAGCTCAGGAGGTGACGGGCGTTGACGACCGAGTCCCACATGTCCCATCCGGTCACGCCCCGCCGTACGTATCTGATCGGCCGCGCCCGGCCGAACGCGATCGTCGGACGCAACCGCGAGACCGGCGAGATCGCGCTGATCGTCGTGGGCGCGTTCCTCGGCATGATGTGCGGGCTCCTCGTCCCCGTCCTGACCCTGCGCATCGTGCTGCTCATGGGCTTCCCGATGCTCGCGCTGGCGGCGGTCTACGTGCCGTACAGGCACCGCACGTTCTACAAGTGGTTCGAGATCAACCGCAGCTACAAGCGGACGCTGCGCAACGGCACCACCTACCGTTCCGGCGTCATCGAGGCCGGCACCCGGCTCGACGGCCGGGAGATCGAGGTCGGCCCGCCGCCCGGCATCGGCCGCATCACCTGGCTGGCCGCGCCCTTCGGACCGGACGAGATCGCCGTCCTGCTGCACGCCGACCGCAAGACCGTGACCGCCGCGATCGAGATCGAGGGCCCCGGCGTCGGCCTGCGCGACTCCGAGGACCAGGAGGCCCTCGTCGACCGCTTCGGCACCCTGCTCAAGCACGTGGCCAACGGCGACGGCTTCGTCACCCGCATCCAGATGCTCGCCCGCACCCTCCCCGCCGACCCGGACGCCCACGCCAAGGACGTCGCCGTACGCGGCGACGACAAGGCGCTGCCGTGGCTGCAGCAGTCGTACGACCAGCTCCAGTCCATGGTGTCCACCAGCAGCGAGCAGCACCGCGCCTATCTCATCGCCTGCATGCACTACACCCGCGAACTGGCCGCCGAGGCCCACACCATGGCCCGGGCCGCCCGGCCGCAGAACGGGCGCAAGGTCGACCGGGACGCCGGCCTCGCCGTGGTCATGGCGCGCGAACTGACCGACATCTGCTCGCGCCTCCAGGAGGCCGACATCCGCGTGCGCCAGCCGCTCGGGCAGGGCAGGCTCGCCTCCCTCATCCACTCGATGTACGACCCGGACCACCCGATCGACCACATCCAGGCGATGACCAAGCGCAACGCCTGGCCGGCCGAGCTGGACGCCATGGAGCCCACGTACCTCCAGGCCAAGACCCGCGAGTCCTCCACCCGCGCCCCCTGGTGCCACGCCACGGCCTGGGTGAAGGAGTGGCCGATGACCCCGGTCGGCGTGAACTTCCTCGCGCCGCTGCTCGTCCACACCCCGGACGTCATCCGCACGGTCGCCGTCACGATGGACCTCGAACCCACCGAGGTGGCCATCGAGCGCATGCTGACCGAGAAGACGAACGACGAGGCCGAGGCCTCCCGCGCCGCCAAGATGAACCGGACCGTCGACCCGCGCGACATCGCCGCCCACAGCCGTCTGGACCAGCGCGGCGAGGACCTCGCCAGCGGCGCTGCCGGGGTGAACCTGGTCGGCTACATCACCGTCTCCTCCCGTTCTCCCGAGGCGCTCGCCCGCGACAAGCGGACGATAAGGGCCTCGGCCGGAAAGTCGTACCTGAAACTGGAGTGGTGCGACCGTGAACACCACCGCGCCTTCGTGAACACCCTTCCGTTCGCCACCGGCATCCGTAGGTAGGGGCTGAGCCTGATGCGGGATCCGCTGTCCGTCCTCACCGACGCCTTCACGTCCTTCCTGTTCGGGAAGGTCGAGACGACCCGCCTCCCGGTCCGCACGTCCACGGGCCAGGCGCAGGCCGTCTACCTGCCCACCGCCGCACCCGGCCTCGGCGACTCCGGCGTGATCATCGGTCGCGAGGTCTACTCCGGCAAGGGCTACATCTACGACCCCTTCCAGCTGTACGGCCAGCAGCTCCCAGCCCCGCACTGGCTGGTCCTCGGCGAGTCCGGCAACGGCAAGTCGGCGCTGGAGAAGACGTACGTCCTGCGCCAGCTCCGCTTCAAGGACCGCCAGGTCGTCGTCCTGGACGCCCAGGGCGAGGACGGCGTCGGCGAGTGGAACCTCATCGCGCAGGAGCTGGGGATAACGCCCATCCGCCTGGACCCGATGGCCGCCCTGGACCACGGCATCCGGCTCAACCCCCTCGACCCGGCGATCACGACGACGGGGCAGCTCGCGCTCCTGAGGACGATCATCGAGGTCGCGATGGGGCACGGTCTGGACGAGCGCTCCGGTTTCGCGCTCAAGGTCGCGCACGCCTACGTCAACGAGACCATCGTCGAGCGCCAGCCCGTCCTCACCGACATCGTCGAGCAGCTCCGCCACCCCGAGCCGGAGTCGGCCGAGGCGATGAACGTGGACATAGACGACGTACGGGCCTGGGGCCTGGACGTGGCGCTGGTCCTCGACCGGCTCGTCGACGGCGACCTGCGCGGCATGTTCGACGGCCCGACGACCGTCGGCATCGACCTCGACGCGCCGCTCATCGTCTTCGACCTGTCCCACATCGACCGCAACTCCATCGCCATGCCGATCCTCATGGCCATCGTCGGCGTGTGGCTGGAGCACACCTGGATCCGCCCCGACCGGAAGAAGCGCATCTTCCTGGTGGAGGAGGCCTGGCACATCATCAACAGCCCGTTCGTGGCGCAGCTGTTCCAGCGGCTGCTGAAGTTCGGGCGCCGGCTGGGTCTGTCGTTCGTGGCGGTGGTGCACCACCTGTCGGACGTCGTGGACGGGGCGGCGGCGCGGGAGGCCGCGGCCATCCTGAAGATGGCGTCGACACGGACGATCTACGCCCAGAAGGCCGACGAGGCCCGGGCAACCGGCCGGGTGCTCGGCCTGCCCAGATGGGCCGTGGAGATCATCCCGTCGCTCACTCCCGGCATCGCGGTGTGGGACGTCAACGGCAACGTCCAGGTGGTCAAGCACCTGGTCACCGAGACGGAACGCCCCCTGGTCTTCACGGACCGCGCGATGACCGAGTCGTCCGCCGACCTCACGGACGACGCCCTGCGCGCCGCCGAGCTGGAGGCGGAGGAGCGGGCGGCGGCCTTCATGGAGCAGCACATCGGCGACTCGTCCGAATCGACGGTGGCGTAGGCGCGGCGGGAGGGACGCATGGGACCGGACGACCGTCGCGACCAGCGGCCGGGACAGCAGGGCGGCATCCCCGACGGCCTGCTCCTCGGCATACTCGCGTTCCTTCTCGGCATGACCCTGCTGGTGTGGACGGCGACCGGCCTCGCCGGCCTGTTCTCCCACGGCTCCTGGCCCGCCGGCATCACCTTCGCCGGCACCCCCCTGGCCATGCGCCACCTGATCGGACGGCCCCACGACATCGCCGGTGCCTGGCCGGACGCCCCCGCGGCGGGACTCTCCGGGTACGGGCTGTTCTGGGGGCTGTTCATCGGGCAGCTGATGGTGCTCGTCGTCCTGGCGGTGTTCGTGATGGGCACGGTGGCCCGCTGGAAGGCCGTACGGCTCCAGCGACGGGCCGCACAGTCATCGGCGGGCCAGGTGCCACCACCACCCGCCACGACACGGACGCCACCGCCCGCAGCGACGCCGCCCGCCACGACACAGACCCCGCCGCCCGACCGGCCGCACCCGGCCTGGACCCCGCCCCCCGCGGCGCAGACACCACCGGAACCGGCAAGCCCGGAACCGGCACCCGCCGCGCCCCGCCACGAGGTGCCGACCCCGAGAACCGCCCCGGAACCCGCTCCCGCCGCCGAGCACCAGACCCGGGCGGCGACGGAGCAGCCGCCCGCGGCCTCCCCCCTGGGCGGCAGCCGCGGCGGCCCGGAGAAGATCCTGCTGGGCACGCGGGAGAGCCGCCGCTCCACCGCGACGCAGGCCGTGAGCGACGCGGACGGCCCCGTCCTCGTCGTCACGTCGAATCCCGCCCTGTGGCAGGACACCAAGGACGCCCGCGCCAAACTGGGCCCCGTCCTGCTCTACGACCCCACCCACCTCTGCGACACCCCGGCCCGCCTCCACTGGTCCCCCACCGCGGGCTGCGAGGACAAGCCGACGGCCGTCGCCCGAGCGACCGCGCTCCTCACCCCCGTACGGCCCACCGCCCGCCTCGACCAGGCCGTCAGCGACACCGCCACCACGCTCCTGCGGAGCTACCTCCACGCCGCCGCCATCGACGGCCGCACCGTCCGCCACGTCCACCGCTGGTCCCAGGGCAGCCAGATCCAGGACGCCGTACGCATCCTCCGCACCAACCCGAAGGCCGCCCCCGGCGCCGCGGGCGAACTCGAGGGGGCCCTCACCGCCCACCCCGAACGCCGGGACATGGCTCAGCAGCTGACCACCCGTGCGCTGGCAGCCCTCTCCGTGGTCAACATCCGGGAGGCGTGCACTCCCAACCGAACTGATGCCCTCACCTTGGATTCCTTCGTCCACGAACAGGGCACCCTTTACGTGGTGGGGGAATCCATCGAGGACCCCCGGACGAGCCCGGGCGCCATGCCGCTGCTGACGGCGCTCGTCTCCAGCGTGGTCGAGCGCGGCCGGCGCATGGCCGAACGGTCATCCTCCGGTCGGCTCGACCCACCACTGACACTCGTCCTGGACGACGTCGCCGCCGTGGCTCCGCTTCCCCAGCTCCCGGAGCTGCTGGCCACCGGCGCGGACCGGGGCATGCCCACGCTGGCGCTGCTCCGCTCCCGCGAACAGGGCCGCGCCCGCTGGCCGCACGACGAGCTGCCGGTGTAGCCGTGCCGGGGCGTCCGGTGCGGGACGAGGGATCAGCGGTCGACGACGAACTCCAGCTCCATCTCCTCCGGCCTGCCCGCCAGCGGCACGGTCCGCCCGCTCGGCGCGAACCCGGCCTTGAGATAGAACCCCTGGGCCCGTCCGTTGTCCTCGTGCACGATCAGCCGCACCCGTTCCGCCCCGGCGGACCACGCCCACTCCAGCCCGGCGTCGAACAGCGCCTTGGTCAGCCCGCTCCCCCGCCACTCGGGCCGCACGAACACACCGACGACGTGTCCCTGCTTCCGGTCCACGGGGAAGCCGGCCCAGTCGGTGGTCCCGGGCTCCTCCATCAGCACCGTCAGTGTGCCGAGCCACAGCCCGCCCGGCCCCTCCGCGACGATCTGCTGGGCCCCGGACACGCCCTCGGCGGCCCCGGCGGCCCGCTCCTGCCAGTAGGCGTCCGACCGGCCCACGGAGTCGTCGTAGGTCTCGAGGAAGGCCAGGTGCGCGACCGGGTCCCGCAGCGCTCGCAGCCGCAGCTCCTTCACGGCGGGCCACTCGTCGGCACGTATGGACCGGATCACGTAGTCACCGGGGACCGAGGCATTCATGCGGGCCACCGTAGTACCCCGGTACCACGTCCCTCATCTCATATACGGACCCTGGACGGACGCCGGCCGCCGCGTCACGCCCGAACATGGACGGATGGAGCCCCTGGTGGAAGAGCGAGCGGCCGAGCCCCTCACCGAGCACGTCCAGCGCGTCACCCGGCGGGTCCGTGCCTTCGACCGGCGACGGCCCCTCGTGTGGGACCTCCACTTCACCGCCTTCTGGGTCACGGCCGCCCTCATCGACTACGCCGGCGGCGGCTGGCGCAGCGTCGCCCAGGACCCCGGCGTCCCCGGCGGACTCGTCCTCGCCATGAGCCTCGGCCTGTCCGTCCCCCTGCTCTGGCGCCGAAGCCACCCCCGCGCCGCCCTCCTCGCCCTGGCGCCGGTCGCCGTGGCCAACGTCTGGACGGGCGCCGCCCTCCAGGTCTCCCTGCTCCAGCTGGTCCTCCTCTTCCACATCGCCCTGCGGCTGCCCCTGCGCAACCTGTGGTGGGCGACGGCCCTGATGACGGTCCCGATGTGCGTCACGCTGGCCCGGTACGGGGAGGAGGCCGGCCCGTGGAACCAGCAGGTCGGCTCCCAGGTGCTGTCCATGGGGATCGTGTGCCTCATCGCCGTCACGGTCCGCACCCGACGCAACTACACCGAGGTCCTGGAGGACCGCGCGCGGCGCCTGGAGACCGAACGCGACCAGCAGGCCCAGCTCGCCGCCGCCGCCGAACGGGCGCGGATCGCCCGCGAGATGCACGACATCATCGGCCACAACCTCTCCGTCATCACGGGCCTCGCCGACGGCGGCCGGTACGCCGCCGCCAAGTCACCGGAACGCGCCGCGCAGGCCCTGGACGCCATCGGCACGACCAGCCGCCAGGCCCTGGGCGAACTGCGGCGTCTGCTCGACGTCCTGCGCGACGAGGAGAAGGAGCAGGCCGAACTCGCGCCGCAGCCCGCCCTCACCGACCTCGACCGGCTCGTCGACGGCGTCCGCAGGGCCGGTCTGCCCGTCCGCACGGCCGTCAGCGGCGACGCGGCGCTCGCCCCGGGCCGTCAGCTCGCCCTCTACCGTGTCATCCAGGAAGCCCTCACCAACACGCTCAAGCACGCCGGCCCCGACGCCACGGCCGAGATCGACCTCTCCTACGGGGCCGGCGGCGCCGTCACCCTCACGGTCACCGACACCGGCCGGGGCGGTCCCGCCCCCGCGCTCTCCGACGGCCGGGGCCTGCCCGGCATGCGTGAGCGAACGTCCCTGTACGGCGGCACACTTGAGGCCGGCCCGCGCCCACGTCCCGACCGGGGCTGGCGCGTTCACCTGTACCTACCGGAGGAATCCGCGCAGTGACCACCGTCCTCATCGCCGACGACCAGCCACTCCAGCGTTTCGGCTTCCGGATGCTCCTGGAGAGCCAGGACGACATGACGGTCGTGGGCGAGGCCGCGAACGGCGCCGAGGCCGTCCGCATGACGGCCGAACTCCATCCCGACGTCGTCCTCATGGACGTCCGCATGCCCGGCCTCGACGGAATCGAGGCGACCCGGCGCATCATCGCCGCGGGCCATCGAACCCGGATCCTCATTCTCACCACCTTCGACCTCGACGAGTACGCCTACGCCGGCCTGCGCGCCGGTGCCTCCGGCTTCCTCGTCAAGGACGCCCAGCCGGAGGAACTCCTCTCCGGCATCCGCGCGGTGGCGACGGGGGACGCGGTGGTGGCCCCGGGCCTGACCCGCCGTCTCCTCGACGCGTACGTCCACCATCTGCCGGCCGGCACCGCGGCCGACGATCCGCTCGACGCCTCCGAAGGGTCGCCCGATTCTCGTCTGGCCTCCCTCACGGACCGCGAGCGCGAGATCCTCATGGTCATGGGCCGGGGCTGGACCAACACGGAGATAGCGGAGCGGCTGCACCTGGCCGAATCGACGGTGAAGACGCATGTGGGGCGCATCCTGGCCAAGACGGCTTCGAGGGACCGCGTCCAGGCGGTCATCCTGGCCTACGACACAAAGCTGGTGAAGCCGTCCTGAAAAACACCCTGAAACGCAGAAAACCCCGCACCGTGAGGTGCGGGGTTTTCCCAAAGATTGTTCGGCGGCGTCCTACTCTCCCACAGGGTCCCCCCTGCAGT
>NZ_JBIDAN010000005.1:170597-560384 GCF_043202495.1 Streptomyces sp. NPDC048185 | reverse complement strand
ACACCACCCTCCACATCACCGGCCACCAAAACCACAAAACCATCTTCACCACCACCACCACCGCCCCCACCACACCCACCACCTAACCCACCACCACAGGCACAGGCACAGGAACAGGCCCCGACAACACACCACAAGACCACCGCCCCACAACACACAACAAGGCGGTGGCCCCCAGCGCGACAACTGCCACCACCCACCTGATCAGGTCCGCGAGCAGGCGGTCATCGACAACTCCGAGCCGGGCTTCGAGTGGACGACCTACGATTTCGACGCCAACGCGCTCGCCTGGTTCACTACGTTCCGGGCGGCGCAGCCCGGCGAGCCGCTGTTCGAGCGGGGGATGAAGCGCGTGGGGTCCGCCGCGCAGAAGTACGACCCGTGGGCGATGGGCGACGCCCTGGTCGAGGGGTTTGCCGCGCACGTGGCCGGCGATGCGTTGCCTCAGGTGTCCTGGATCGTCGCGCCCGCCGCGCTGTCCGAGCACGCCAACTACGAACCCCCGGACGGCGAGAACCTCACCGCACGGCTGCTCTCGGTCCTGGCCGCCGACAACCCGGAAGTGTTCGCCAAGACGGCGTTCATCCTTAACTACGACGAGCACGGCGGCTTCTTCGACCACCTCGTGTCACCGCAGCCTCCGGTCTCCCGAACGCGGCCGGTCGACCATCTCCACCGACGGTGAGATCGTCGTCAAGGTCACCAAAGGCACGACCACGTACTTTCGGCCCGTCAACCAGCGCGGCCAGTACCTGACCAGGCTCGACGACGGATCCCTCACCTGGTCCTCCAGCCTTCCGGAGGGGGGACCCGGTCCGGAGGGCCGTTCCCCCTGGGGCTGGGCATGCGGGTCCTCCGACCACATCGACGACTCGCTTTACGCTCCGACTACGCGCATCACCGACGCAGAGGCCAGGCACGCTGAATTCAAGAGGCAGCGGCATGCAGTGGTCAGCGATCCCTGCGACTGCGCCGTGCGCGACCGCGTGGCCGTCAGGTGAGTGCGCCTTCGACGGAGTGGACAGCGCGCAAGGCGCGCTCGATCGTCTCTTGGTTCTCGCCGACCGGGGACACGTAGTCGAGGACGGTGCGCGCGGCGTCCTCCCCGAGCGTGCGAGTGATCACCCACGTGGCAAGGTACTGGGAAGCCAGGCAACCACCCGCCGTAGCGATGTTCCCCTCGGCATGGAACGGTTCGTCGAGCACCGTGATGTCGCGAGCTTCGACAAAGGGCCGGGTCTTCAGGTCCGTGCACGCCGGCATGCCATCCAGCAACCCCAAGCGGGCGAGCACCAGCGCGCCGGAACACTGCGCGCCGATGAGCTGGCGCGACGCATCGAGCCGCAATTCGGAGATCAGCTGGTCGTCGGCGACCACTTCTCGCGCCTTCACGCCACTGCCGATCAGCACGACGTCGGCCTCGGTGAGGAACTCCAGCGGGCGCTGCCCTGTCACCTCGACGCCGTTCATCGACGTGACCACCGGTGTCGGCGTAGTGATGAAGGCTTCCAGGCCGTCCCCGCGGCACCGGTTGATCAGCGCGGAAGCGATGAAGCTGTCGAGTTCGTTGAACCCGTCGAAGGTGACCACTGCTACCTGCATCGCAACTCCCTCACGTACGGCATCCGCGCCATCTACAGTCTCCCCCGGACCACCCATGCAGGACGAGGGCCAATCTGCCGTCTGTGGCCTGCCGGCCATCGATCGAGTCGGCCACGAGGTTCCACTGCGAAGAGGACCGAGGTCCTGCTCTCCTGCAAGGCGATGCGGTCACGACGGCAGTTCGGACCCTGCCTGCTCACGGTATACAGGTCCGCCGAGTTCCTGTCCCCCGAGGCGTGTCTCGTGCTCCCGGTGCGCGGCAGCGGCGCAGCGCACTCGCCAGGTCCTCGGCCGAGGCGCAGGGGCCGGCCGTTGCCGTCCGGGGCGGCGAAGGACAGGAACGAGCTGCAGCTGGTGCGCTGTGGATCCGCCCCTGGCACCCGGGGCTCCGCCGGTGTCGGCGACTTACAGTCTGTCTCCGGCGGCGGGGTGCCGAGTCGGGTCAGCAGCCAGAAAGTGATTGCGGTGCCGGTGCCGTAGGCGACGTGCGCGCCGAAATTTCAGGCCAGGACCCTTTGCGTCCCGGAGATCTTGCTAGCGACGGCGTTCCCGGCGAAGACGGCGCTGGAAGCGATATCGGCTGACCAGCTTGCCGCCTTCGCTTCCCGCCCCCAAGACCAGCAGCGCAGCAAGAAGTGCAGCCATGACCGCTTGAGACCCGAAGGCCACTGGCAAATCAACCGAGAAGAAGCCCCAGCTGACCAGCGCCGTGGAAGCCGAGCCCACGGTCAGCACCAGGAACAGCCGCCTGGTCTCGCCCGGAACCGGCCCTCCTCCCTTGGCCCACTTCTTCATGCCTTCGACGAAGAAGAAGGCCAGTAGCGCCGCCGCTTCGAGCCCTGACAGCAGGACCGTCACGCCAAGATCCAGCACCCAGCTCAACATGGCCACCATGCTGAAGCAGACGGACAGCCGGCCGCCTGAGTACAACTACTCAGGCGTGGTCATCAGGCCGAGCTCGGGGCGACAAGGCCGGCCACGATTACTCCAGTGCCTGGCCGGCGGCCACTTGGCCGACATCCGCTCAGCCGTAGGCAGCATGATGGTTCACCCGCGGAGCCCAGCCAGCAGGCTCCACGAGGTTGGGCGCTGCGCATTGGCCGGCATGGTTCGAGGGGCCGATCTGGCTTTCCTGGCTCGCTGGGCGAGTCGGTGTTCGTCCGCCTCGCGGATGAGTTCGCGGGAGCGGGCCTGGTGCAGTTCGAAGTGCATGCCGCTCGCTCCTACTGCCGGAGCTCGACGACGTCGGCGACCACGCAGCTGACGTTGTCGGGGCCGCCGGAGCCGTTGGCGAGGGCGATGAGCTCGTGGACCGCCTGCTCGGGCTCGCTGATGTCGGAGAGCACTTCGTGGAGCTCTTCGGTCGACACAACGGTGGACAGGCCGTCCGAGCAGAGCAGGTAGCGATCTCCCTGCTGGGCGTCGTGCAGACGCATGTCGGGGGTGGAGTCGGCGCCTTGACCCAGGGCACGTATCAGCAGAGACCGCTGGGGGTGGGAGGTCGCTTCCTCCGGGCTGAGGCGCCCTTCGTCGACCATTGCCTGCACCATGGTGTGGTCGTGGGTGATCTGGAACAGCTCCCCGTCTCGCAGGAGGTAGACGCGGGAGTCGCCGATGTGGACAAGGGCCAGCTGCGAGCCGGTCCAGAGCATCGCGGTGAGGGTGGTGCCGGCGTTCTCGGACGAAGGGCCGAGCGCGCCGGAGATGCCATGGACGGCCTGCTTCGCCTGGTCGATCGCGGCTTCTAGGACGTTGAGGAGATCGCCCGCCGGGATGCTGTCCGTTTCGAGACTCTTGAGCGCGTCGACGGCGGCGGCACTCGCGGGGGCGCCTCCGCTGCCGAAGCCGTCGGCGACGGCGAGCAGGCGGGATCCTGCATAGGCGGTGTCCTGGTTGCTCTCGCGGACAAGGCCGGGGTCGGAAAGGGCGGCGTAACGGATGCCCAGAGGCTTGGCGGTCGGGGACATGGCAGGGTCCTTCCAGGAGAGGTGATCGATGAGGAAGGAGGCCAAGTCCCGCCGTGCGGCGGTGTCGGCTTCGACCTGGGCCCAGAACGCGCGGATCTCTTCGACTGCCGCACCTGCCCCCAGCGTGCAGACCTGTTGAATGCGGGCGAGAGGCATCCCCAGCCGTCGCAGCCAGGCAACCAGCCGGGCCTGATCCAGTTGCTCCGGTGCGTAGAGGCGGTAGCCGGTCACCGGGTCGACGCGAGCGGGAGTCAGCAGGCCGAGCTCGTCGTAAAGACGCAGCGCCTTCGGCGACAGCCGGGACGCCTTCGCGAACGTCCCGATGGTCAACAACTCCATGCTCGTTCCTCCTCATGCCAGGCACGTCGCCTGGCCCCACCGATGCTGTGGGCTCCCCCAAGGTGAAGGTCAACCACGGGCTCTGTTCGCCCGTCGGATGGTCTCCTACTCGGTCGGCGGCTGCGTGACCAACCGGGGAAGCTGGTCCGCCGTCGGACTCGCTGGGCAGGCCCAGGAGCGCCTCGATCTGTGTCGCTGTGGCGGTGACAGCCGTGACGAGCCATGTGCGACTGGCGCCTCGCAGGGGCGTCTGCTCCTGGAACGGCGATGCCTTACCTACACGAGACAGGAACTTCGGCCCGGCGGCCGGAGAAGCTCGACCCATACACGGTGACGCGGGCTTCGGGGCGAACGCCGTGCTCGCCACCCCACACACGGTCCATGCAGCCGCTTTCGCGCGCTCAGTTCGGCCGCTCGTATTCGTCGATCGTCCCATCTCCGTTGTCGTCGTACATGTAGTCGTATGCGTCGCCGTAATGGTGCTGGTAGCGCATACACGTACCCTCGGCGCGCAGTTCGGGCTCGTCGTCGAAGTAGCCGAGGTGGAGGGTGACCCGGATGCCGTCGTCGAGGGTGGTGGTGATGCCGTTGTCGACCTTCTCGACGGTATGTCCGTCCTCGCGCCAGGTGGCCCGGAGGGATGCCAGCGCGGCGCGGTAGTCCTCGTCACTGGCGAAGTCCAGGTCCCACGTGATGATGGGCTCATCCCGGCTGACGCCGGTGTCGTCGAAGCCGAAGTCGTCCACGCACGAGGAGCTGCCCTGCCGGGAAGCGTACGCCTCCTTGTCCGGTGCCGGGGATAGCGCGCGGTAGGCATCCTCGCCGGCCCGGGTGGTGGCCCGGACATGGTCACGGAACTCCTCGGTGCTGTGAACGGGACCGCCTTGTATCGTCTCGCACGCCTTGGCCGTCAGCCCGAGGAGAGCCACCAGGGCGACACCGAGCGCGGGGACCACGATCTTCGACTTCATGCTGTCGATCAAAGCCGCCCGGGCGGGACGCGGGGCAGCGCTCTACTACTCAGCCCATCTGAGTAGCACCCAGACCGGCTGTTCGCTTCCAGCCGCTGGAACGCCCTGGAGTTCCTGGAGCCGGAGGCCCTCCACTCGCCGCCGCCCCATGCGCCCGCCTCGGCCTCGGTGCTGGACGGTCCTGGCAGCCTTCATGACGGCACCATGCCGTTCAAAGTGCGCCGGTTCGGTGGCGTCGAGGGCATCCCGCGCCGGAAGGCGAGGCCGAGCGGCCCGAGGACGACCGCTCCCCCCTGCGCCGCATGCTCCTCGACTCCCTGCCGGACGGGACCGTCCCGTGGAACAGCAAGATCACCGCTGCGGAGGAGGAAGCCCAGGGCTCTTCCTCGTCCTAGCGGACGGCTGTACCGTCCGCGCCCGGCTCCTCGTCGGCGCCGACGGCACCTGGTCCAAGGTCCGCCCCCCCGGTGAGCCGGGCCCGCCCCCTCTACAGCGGCCTGTCCTTCCTCGACCTCCACCTGGAGGACGTCGAAACCCGTCACCCGGAGGTCGCCGAACTGGTCGGCTACGGCTGCAGGTCCGCGCTCGGGGACGAGAAGGGCCTGTTGGCCCAGCACAATGGATTAGGTGGCGTCCGCACCTACGCGGCCTTCAAGGTCCCCAGTCCTGGGCCGCCTGACCCGGCGCGCACCTCGCCTACGCGCTGGACCAGTTCGCCGGCTGGGACAAGAACCTGCTGCGGCTGCTGACCGAAGCCGATCTCTCCCCCGGTGGTGCCGCCGTGAGCGGCAGGGCTTGGGCGTAGCGCTGCAGCGGTGGTCTGGTCGTGGCCTGTCGGTGTGGCGGGAGGGGCGTGGTGCGGCGCCGGCGGGGTGCTGGGCGGCGGCGGTTGCACCTGGGGGGCGGGGGGCGTGCGTCTTACCTGGTCGAAGGTGCGGCCGAGGGTCACGAACAGGGCAAATGCGGTCCGGGTTTCGGCGTAGCGCCCCTCGAGGCTTCCCAGGTCTTACTCGGCGGCGGCCAGGTCCGCAGGGCGCCAACGCGAGCGGAACGGGTCCTCCCATCTGATTGCCATGTCGGGACTGAGTCATGGGCGCTCACGGGCGGGCCAGCAGATAGTACTCCCACGCCGCCCTTACATGGCCTGCGCCGGCGAACTGGCCTCCTGGGCAGCTCCCCCAGCCATTGTTTGGCCTGGGTGTCCCGTCGGGCAAAGAGTCGGGATCCCAGAACAGAGCATTGCAGCTCACGCAAAACCTCCATGCATCTTGCGTGGTCGTCACTTCGGGGGGAATCTGGAAAGGCATGTCACTCCTCCCATAAGAGCACGATAGCCAGTTTCACGTCAGATACTCTTGTCCGGGTCTGCCATCAGGAAGAAGTTCCAACTGGGACCGGAGTGCGACTCCCAGCGAACCAATGCTCCTTGACTGTTGAACTCCCTGTCAAAGTTGTTACAGACGCCCTTGTTGTCCTGGACACCGTTCCACCAGAGGCTGAAACAATGGTTGCAGAATCGCCAATCACCCTGGACGACGTCTACTAACCAGGGCAGGCCGACCTCTCCCGCCTTTGGCAGGAGAAAATCTGATGGGATACGGAGGGACCCGCCACCGATCTGGGGAGGCTTGGGCAGAGGAAGCGGATCCTGGTCAGGGTGAGGGTTGTTGGCGAAGAGATACAGATCCCAACTGGACCCTTGATGATGCTGGGCATTCCCGTCAACGAGGGGTCGTGCAGGACATGCACCCTGACCGACCCTGGACGTCTCGTGCCGCCCATTCCAGTAAAGCACGAAGCACGAACTACAGAACCGCCAGTTGTTCTGCACTGAATTAATCTCGGTTGGAATTTTAAAGGGCATCATACCCACCCAGACAATGATTGGCTAGGGTTGACATTGCGGGAGCTGATCGCTCTCCGATATCCGACCTCAGGACGTCGCCCTCGACCTCCACAGATTCGCCAAGAATCCTCTAAGGGAGCGGCTTGCGCCAAAGAGCGAACGCTCCTCTTGTCAGTGTGACAGACCCAAACCTAAGACGCATCTGTTATAAGATTGTTCGGGTCGCCACATTCTGGCAGCTGAATTGTTGAGCGCACACCGGAGAAGGCGATCCGCAGGGCACGATCGGCACGGGCACTGTCGCCATCACCGCGCAGCGTAGTGTTCCCATCTGGATCGATGCGGCCAGACCGGGAAGTCGGTGCCGAGCCGAGCCGCTCAACGGCCCTCCATAACTCGTCGTTGTCGTCGATCAACTGCTTCAGCATCCTCCGGTGGTCAGAATCCGTCCTTCCGTCCTGTCCAGCCCACGGAGTATCCTCGGCGAAGTTTCATGGCGGGCGTGGTCTCTGCCCCCCGTTCTCTCTCTCTCCCCCCCCCCCGCACGCTGGGCAATGCGCACGCCGATTCTCCGTAGACCCGAGGTGACGGCCTACCTCGGCAAGACGCGAGGCGCGGTATCGGAGGGGCCGGGGTGCGGCCAGGAGGGCGGGCAGCGGCACGGTGGAGGCGCGGCGGCGTAGGCCGGTACGGCGGAGCAAGGTGCCCGGGCGTGACGCTGCGGGCCAGGACCGGATGGCATGTGAATCGCGGGCGTTCGGGGTCGGGTCAGAGAGTGGGACCGGGCCAGGGCACGTCGGTTTCCACAGCGGCGGTGTAGTCGATGCCAGGGACGGAAAAGCCGTAAAGGCGGCGGACCTCGTCGCTGAACCGGTCGAGGTCGGCGAGTTCGGTGATGGTGTCGCTGGTGGCCGTGGACCAGCGCTCGGCGACGGCTTTCTGCACGGCTGGCTCGAGTTCCCAGGTGTCGAGGCGGACCCGACCCTCTTCATCGAGGTCGAGGGGTCGAGCGCTGGTCAGCTGGTCCCACAGCTCCACCAACTGACCGATCGCAGCCACCATGGCGTCGCCGAGGACGCCGCGCAGCAGCCCGACGTACAGGGCGATGCCGGGGATGGCGGTGGAGGACTGGGTGACGGCGGCAGCGTTGACCGGGGTCACGGCCCGGCCGCCCAGGGTCTCACCAAGGCGTTCGTCCAGCGTGCGTGCGGTGGCTTCCAGATGGGATTTTGCGGCGCCGATGGTGCCCTGCCGGTAGATCGCCGCGGTGAGGGGCGAGCCGATGTAGGACAGAGCAGCCGTGGTGAAGCCGTCGGCGAGCAGGGACCGGTCGGCCAGGGAAGAGACCCAGCGTTCCCAGTCGGCGCCGCCCATCACCGCCACGGTCTGCTCGATGTCGTCGCCCTCGGCCGGCGCAGTGGTGATTGCCTTCACCTCCGGGGTGCCTTGCTGGTCGAAGACAAGGGTCTTGGTGGTGTACGGCGAACCGACCGGTTTGAGGACCGAGGCGTATACATCGCCGGTTTCCGGGTCAGTGCGGCGAGGCGCGGCACCGAGTAGATCAGGAAGTCGAGTCGTCCCCCGAACCGCTCGGCGATCAAGTCGGCGACCTGCTCCTTCATCGAGTCGCTGAACGCGTCGCCATTGAGGAAGATCATCTCCCCCCGTGCTGGCGGGCGAGTCTGGCGGTGGCGGCGGTACGGTACCAACCGGCCGTGCCGGTACGGCGAGCAGGCGGTTGCTCGAAGCACACTCCGTTACCACGGATCCCGGCCCGGGCGAGCCCCGCGATCGTCGCGGCCAGGCCGTACCCGGCGGACGAACCGATGACCAGCGCTACCGGCCCTTCGTTGACTGCGTGACCGGGGCGGGAACGGCTTGCCACATCTCCTCCACCAGTTGTCGGCAGCCGTCAGGATGGGAATCGAGAAACAGGAAGCCCCGGCGCTTGGGCACAATGACGCGTTCGCTCACGGTGTGGTGTCCCAGCTGTCGTTACGGACGAGGCCGCGGCAGCCGCCTCGACCACCGCGTCCTGCCAGTGTGCGACCGTAGCAAGACCACGGATGATCTTGACCGCCACAATGATGTACAGCCGGACTTGGAGGGTTCCCACCAGCCCTGTCGGGGCCAACCCGCGGTGGCCGCACGAAACAGTGTCCGGATCTATAAGCGCCCGTGCGGACCTCATGTTCCACACAGGCGTTTCGTAGGCGCGCCAGTGTGGCCGGCTGGTGCCTTCACCAGCATCGATGCGTCGCAGCAGCAGATTGTTCAGCTTGCGTCGAACGACCAGATGAGCCCGGCTTCCTCGCGAGAGACCGCGACGAGGCCGAAGTCCCAGGCGTACTGGGTCATCGGCCAGCAGCCGGTGACCCGTTCGTAAAAGTCGGGAAGATCGCCGCCGTGGTGGGTGTTTGTGAAGAACTGCGAGCCCTGCGGGAACCGCGAAAGGATCACCTGCGCGTGTTCCTCCATACCCTGCCTGCGGTCGGCGAAGCCGTGCTGCCGCGAAACGTCCATGGCGTCCGTCGCTAGCATGACGAGCAGCCGAACGACGGCAGAACGCGGGATTTCGAACAGCCGGCTGCGCCACTGCGCAGCCCCGGCCTCGTCAGTCGGCGGGACCCGGAACGGAAAAGAGGGGTCCTCCTCCAGTTCCTCGTCCCCCTGCTCGGGGTCCCTGCCGGGCCAGCCCCGAGGATCAGGCACCTCACGCCGCATCAGCGCGGCCACGTCCGGCAACCAGTCCTCGTGAGCGCGCAGGCCGACCGCGATGAAGGAGTACCGGTTGCGGTACATCTCCAGCGCCCTCGGCCATGAACCGGCATCAGGACGTGTCCCCCAGCCACTCGGTCGAGCGGGCTCGATGTCACTGCTCATCCATGCCCCCCTCACTCCGGGCTTCGAAGGTACGCCATCCGTTGCGCCCCGCACGCGATGCATACAGGGTGCGGCGTAACACACGGCACCTGAGGACCGAGCTGGGATTGCGCCCAGCTCGGCGGCTGGAAGGCGAGCCCTGCCCGCCCTGTGTCGTCCGGCAAGTCGCGGCAAGGCACCACATCGCCGGTCGGATAAGAGCCGTGCGGGCCACCGTCCGGACGTGGGCGGGTACTCGGCCGTGGTGGCCGATGATGCGGTCGGCGGCTGACTTCGAGACTCCGAACAGCGGGGCAAGCTGCCGCAGGGTCAGGTTCGTCTACCAGTACGCGGCGCCCAGCAGCCTGCGGCCCTCCAGCCGCAGGCTCCACGACCGGCCCTTGGCGTACCGGATCTGCACCCTCGCGCCGGACCGCGCGGTGATCAGCTTGCCGAACTGCCGCGGGCTGAGCCCGCTGAACGGGGCTATCGAGGACGGCACCGACGCCGTGATCACACCAGTCACTGCGTGATCATTCCACTGCTTCACGTTCTCCCTGCTCGAAGGCGATGCGGCAGCGTTCAACCTGCTCGGCCACGTGCTCCATGAACCAGCACATGATCTCGTAGGGGATGACGTGCTCGTCGTGGCTGTGGATGTGGACGGTCGGCTCCAGGTCCGGATCTTCATCGGGTATCACCGCCACCAGGAAGGCCACTCCGGGCAAATGCTTCTCGGCGCTGTGGATCTCAGCCCACGGCGTCGGTGCCGGGACGGCCTCGCTCAGCTCCACGCACCAAGCGTCGTCCTGCAAGGCGTAGTGGAACTGGATGGCATAGCGGCGACCCGCATGAACACGCAGCTCTGGCATGTCCGCAGGCTGTCACAGCCCCGCGCCGATGGCCCGCGAGTATCTCGCTCAGCACCTGGCGCGGGCGCCAGCCAGCCTTTTCTGCGGCAGCTGATGGCCGGCGACGTTGGCGTAGTTCGTGACGACAGGGGCACCTGGTCGGTCAGGACTAACAGCAGCGTCCACTTCGCTGCGTGCACGTTCTCGCACAGGCCGGTGCCCCGCCAGTCGAACTGCGGCCGGAACCGACAACCGGCCTCTCGGACGAACGGGATCAGAGCCAGGGCCTGGACGGCGCTGCCCGCGGGCGTCCCGATCCCCAGCAGCCACACCTGGTGGACGTGGACCTGACGTCGTCAACCCGGTCGGGTACCGTCATCAGCCCCAGTGAGGCGGCGAACATGCCGACCAGCACGACGAGGCCCGGTGTTTGCGGTAGTCAGCCCGTCCGGGAGCGGGTCGCGGTGATCACAACGGATGTGTAGGGCATGGTGACGTGCCCGCCGAGCTTGTCGATCGCGGTACCCGCGCTGTCCAGGACCTCCGCCATTTGAGGTACAGGGAGTTGGGTGAGGCCGCCGAAGGTGGGGAGCTGGTCGAGCCACTCCTCCCGGGAATAGGTGCGTTCCCAGGCGAAGCGCCACTGTTCCGGCTCGCTGAACCTGCCCGTCTGCCGGATTCCGTCAGCGATTCTCGCGAACAGCGGCTGGTAGGCGTCCACGGCCGAGCCTTTCAGCAGGCCGGGGTTGAACGGGGATTCAGGGGCGATCCGTTGAAGTGCTTCGGCGAGGGCGTCGACCACCTCGGCCGGGAGCTGGGGGACGTGGTGGAAGGGGGCGAGTCGGCCGCCGGGCCGGAGCACCTGGGCCGCCTTGGCCGCGCCGACGACGGGGTCCACCCAGTGCCACGCGGTGCCGGCGATGACCGCGTCGAAATGCCGCCCGCTCGGCTGCCAGTCCTCGAACCTGGCGACCTCGACCTCGATGCGGCTGCGTCGCGCGAAGGCGGCCATCCGTTCGTCGGGCTCGACGCCGAGCACCGTGCAGCCGACGGCCTGGAACTGCCGGGCCTCGATGCCTGTCCCGGCTCCTACGTCGAGGACGTCCCGGCCGGGGCTTGCCGCGACGATCCTGTCCACCAGGGCCTGCGGGTACGGCGGTCGGGCGCGGTCGTAGCGTTCGGCATCCACGCCGAACGACTCGGCCGTCTGCCGGTGGCGGTGGGGCTCAGGGCCGGACTCATCCGGCTGTCCCTGCGATAAAGTGGGCATGCGCCCACACTAATGGGCGGTTGCCCACTTGTTAAGGCGGGCGGCGCGGAAAGGGAGACGATGCCGTCAGGGGTGCACATCCACAACGTGCGTGGCCAGTTGTTCGAGGCCGCCGAGCGCGTCATGCTTCGGGACGGGCCCGACGCGTTGACCAGCCGGGCGGTCACGGAGGAGGCGAACTGTGCCAAGGGGGTGCTGCACCGGCACTTCACCGACTTCGACGCTTTCCTGGCGGAACTCGTCCTCGACCGCGTCCGCGGCATCGAGGACCGCACCACGACTCTGCGTGCCGCTGCCGGTACCGGGAGCGTGGTGGACAACCTCGCCGACGCGTTGCGGGACCTGTTCGGTCCGGTCACGGTGGCCATCGTCGCGCTCATCACCTTCCGCGACGGTCTCCGCGCCCGGCTGCGCGAGGCCGGCCTGACCGGCATCCCACTGGCCATGCAAGGCACCGCCATGATCGCCGCATACCTCGCCGCCGAGCAGGAGTTGGGGCGCCTGGCCGGTGACGCCGACATCGACACACTCTCCCCCACCCTCGTCGGGGCCGGGCACCTGCTGTTCGCCGACCGGACGAGCACCCCACCGCAGACCACCGCCCTCCGCAAGATGGTGACCACCGTCATCGGCAGCGCCTTGCGACCACCCCGGCAGTAGGTCGGGCACTGGCCAGGTGATGGAGGATTGCGCTGCGTCCAAGAGGCTGCTTCTTCTTAGTTGATCGTCGTCCTGGTGGATCGTCCGGCGTGGGCGGTGTCAGCGCTTGCACCGGCCGGAATACGCACTCATGGCCGCCGGTTGCAGCGGAACATGCATCATCCTCAGGAGTCGTACAACGGCATACACCCACTGCTTGCCGGGCGCTTCAGCCCCTACCGGTTCGACCGGTCGGAGGTGGTCGACGACCATGCCCTCGGGCTGCTCCTGGAAGCCGCGCGGTGGGCACCGTCGGCAGGGAACTCCCAGCCGTGGGGCTTCTTCGTCGGCAGGCCCGGTGAGCCGGAGCATGACCGGGTGCTCCCCTACCTTGCGCCGAGCTCGGCCTCCTGGGCGACGGATGCGGGCCTGCTCGTCGTCGCGCTGACGCGCCGATACGTCGATGAAACACAGTTGGTCTACTCCGAGTTCGCGGACTACGACCTCGGCCAAGCCGTCGCCCACATGACGGTCCAGGCCCAGGCCATGGGATTCGCCGCGCACCAGTTCCGGGCCTTCGACCTGGAAGGGCTCACCAAGGAGCTGGACCCGGACCCGGGCTGGGTGATTGTCTCCATGGTGGCGGTGGGCAAGGCGTCGGACGGGCCTTCAGAGGTCCGCGACCGGCGCAGCGTCGCGCAGTTGCGCTCCGCTCCCTGGTCACGAGGTGAGTAGGCGACGGGGCGGGCACATGGGTCGCGATGTCAGTGGGCCGGGTGGGCCCGCGAAGGCGTGGCCGAGGTCTTCGACACGATGGCACCCGGACGAATAGCCCGGGGACGAGCTCAGCACCGGCAGCACGCTCTGCGACTGGCCATCCCTGGGTGCGGGCGACGACGATCCGCCGGCGCGCCCGCACCCGGGCCCGCACCCGCACCTGCGGCCCGGGCCACCGGAGGGCGGGCCGGGCCGCAGGCGGTGGTCAGGGGGTGCGGCAGACCGTGCCGTTGAGGGTGAACGTCGTCGGCGTGGGGTTGGCGCCGTCGTTGGCTCCGACGAAGCCGAAGGTGGCGGTGGAGCCGCCGCGCGGGGCCAGCTCGGCGTTGGCGCCGTTGTCGGTCACATGGACACGCGTGCCCGAGCTGGTGACGTTCGCGTTCCAGGAGCTCTGCACAGACTGGCCGGTGGACGGCCAGGTGAAGTCCAGGGTCCAGCCGTTGATCGGGGCGTCACCGACGTTGGAGACCGTGACGGTGGCGACGAATCCGCTGCCCCAGCCGCTGTCCACCCGGTAGTTGACCAGGCAGCTGCTGTCGCGCGGAGCCGTGGTGGCGAAGGTCAGCGGCTCGGAGGGGCGCGAGAGGCGGCCGTCGCTGTCCCGGGCCAGCACGTTGACCGTGTGCTCGGAGCCCGGCGGCAGGTTGTGCAGCGTCGCCGAGGTGGAGGTCGAGGTGGCAAGCAACTGGGTGTTCGTGCCCAGGCGTTCGTACACCTCGTAGCGCACCGCCTTGCCGTTGACGGGGGCTGTCCAGTTCACCGTGGCGGTCGAGCTGCCCACGGCGGTGGCCCTCGGTGTGCCGGGCGCGCCGATCGATGCCGCGGCGGCGTGCGGGGCGACGGTGATCGTGGTGATCGAGTACGGCGGCAGCACCTGGTCGCCCCCGGCGGTGGCGGCCACCCGGGTGACGTCGGTGTCGCCGCGGCCGTACCGGTGCACGACCGGTGCCTGGGCAGTGGGCGTGAATCCGGTGTAACTGATTTCAGCGGTGCGGGAGTTCAGCGGGTCCTTGTTGATCAGCATCACGCTCAGGGTGCCGTCGGCCCGGTGAACGGCGTGCGCGGAGACCTGGTCGCTGTCGGTGGAGGAGGCGACCATCGTGTCACCGGGACGCCCCAGCTTGGTCAGCGACTTGATGCCGAAGTACGGATGGAAGGGTGTGTTCACGGCCGGCTGGCAGACGTCGCCGACGCAGCCGCCGCTGGAGAGCAGGCCGAAGTCGTTGAAGTCGGTCTCGCCGTCCACCGTCTCCACCTTGGTGGGCCCGTTGTGGACGTTCCACCAGTCGACGTTGAAGACGCCGTTCTCCAGCGCCGTCATGTAGGTGTCGGCGGCGAACAGGCCGTTGGGGCGACTGTTCATCTGGACGTTGGAGTTGACCTCGGTGAGCGCGATGCCGATCTTCGGCGAGCGTTCCCCGGCGTACCGGTCGAGCTGCCGGCGGACCTCGCGGAGCTGTCCGGGCAGCCGGGCGGTCCGCTTCAGGGCCTCGTCGGCGGTGGCGCCGCCCGGGTAGGAGTGCACGATGGCGAAGTCGATCGTCCCGGCGACCGCGGACAGCACGGTGTGGTTCCAGTCGGCCGAGTCATCCGGGCCGACGATGCCGTCCGGCCAGTCGCCCGGCGTGGTCAGCACGGCGCCGATCTTGATCGTCGGGTCGACCGCTTTCATCGCCTCGGCGTAGGCGAGGACGTTGCGGGCGTACTCGCGTGGGCTTTTGTCCGGGTGGTCGTCGGCCTCCCATCCGCTGCCGTAGTGGCCGTTGCCGTAGATCTCGTTGCCGATCTCCCAGTACTTGGCCCCGTAGCCGCGGGTGACGTTGGCGTACCGGACCCAGTCGGCGGCCTCCTGCGGGGTGCCGGTGCCGTAGTTGGCGATGATCATCGGCTGGGAGCCGGAGGCGCGGACGCTGCTCATGAACTCGTCGAAGGTGGTGCCGGGCGCCACGTAACCGCCGGGGGCGGTGTGGTCCTTCCAGTGGTAGATGTCGCCGTAGGAGCCGCCCGGGTAGCGCATCATGCCGACGCCCGCCTCGCCCAGCAGGCCGGTCACCTCGGGGTCGTTCATGTGCGAGTCCCAGAGCGCGTGGTTGACGCCGAACGCCGCCTTGTCGATGGTGCCGAGCCCCACCCCGGCGTTGACGGAGACCTCGACGGTCGACGCCTCGTCGGCGGCCGTCGCCGTGGCGGCCGGGACCGCGGCG
Organism: Streptomyces sp. NPDC048185; assembly: GCF_043202495.1. NCBI lineage: Bacteria > Bacillati > Actinomycetota > Actinomycetes > Kitasatosporales > Streptomycetaceae > Streptomyces > Streptomyces sp. NPDC048185. Next base: position 545,056 of record NZ_JBIDAN010000005.1, on the reverse strand, counting down.
GTCCGGCCGCTCGCGGCGGGCGCCGGGGAAGCGGCGGCAAGGGCGGCCGCCATGGCCAGGGCGCAGACGAGCGCGGCGGCGGGGCGTCTGCCCGCGGGTCTTCCGGCCCTGCGGGGCGGGCGGCCCAACCGGCCGGTGGCAGGCAGGTGTGCGAGCGGCATGACGCGTCCTCCTCGGGCGAGCGTCGCGAAGGCCGGCAGGACGCCCGGTGTGAGTGGTCAGTGGGGTGGCCTTCGGGTGCAGTGCTGGGAGCGCTCCCATGATGATGCGGGGGAGGCATGACCACGTCAATGGTGCAAACGAGGGCCGATACTGTCGCCCCGCCCCGCATGGCGGGACTCCGACGAACGCCTCCACGCCGTCTGCCTGCGCCAAGGCGGTCTCCGCGGGTGGGTGGGGATCCGATCGGCCAAGGAGCCGCCCCCGCCGCACCGAGGACCGACGGCACCGCACCGTTCGCATCCGCTCGCCCCATCCGGGACGGGACCGGTCGGCCGAAAGTCGAAACCGTTCGACGGTCCAATCCCTGTACGCGGTCGGCGCACCGGTGTACGTTCTCGGGCCGACGCACTTCTGGGAGCGCTCCCACCATGCTCCCCCGCGACATCTCCGGTTCGCCTCGCACGAGCACAAGGAGGAACGTTGAAACGCACTTTGGCCCTCTTGGCCACCTGCGCGACGGCCCTGGGTCTGACGACCCTGGCCGGCCCCCAGGCGGTGGCCGCCACCGGCTGCAAGGTCGACTACACGATCACCAGCCAGTGGCAGGGCGGCTTCCAGGCCGGGGTGAAGGTCACCAACCTGGGCGACCCGGTCAACGGCTGGACGCTCAAGTGGAGCTGGCCGGACGCCGGTCAGAAGGTCACCAAGGGGTGGAACGGCACCTGGTCGCAGACGGGTTCCACGGTCAGCGCCACCAACGTGGACTGGAACCGCACGCTGGCCACCGGCGGCAGTGCCGACCTCGGCCTGACCGGCACCTTCACGGGCAGCAACCCGAAGCCCGCCGCCTTCACGCTCAACGGCGTGGCTTGCACGGGCTCCGTCGGCGGTGGCGACGAGCCCCCGCCCGACCCGGGCAACCCGGGCACCGGCACCCCCGTGGACGTCAACGGGCAGCTCAAAGTCTGCGGTGTGAACCTGTGCAACCAGTACAACCGTCCCATCCAGCTGCGCGGCATGAGCACGCACGGCATCCAGTGGTTCAGCAAGTGCTACAACAGCGCCTCCCTGGACGCCCTGGCGACCAACTGGAAGGCGGACCTGCTGCGCATCGCCATGTATGTGCAGGAGGAGGGTTACGAGACCGACCCGGCCGGCTTCACGAGCCGCGTGAACAGCTATGTCGACATGGCCGAGGCCCGCGGCATGTACGCGCTGATCGACTTCCACACCCTCACCCCGGGCGACCCGAACTACAACCTCGACCGGGCCAAGACGTTCTTCGCGTCCGTCGCCGCCCGCAACGCCGCCAAGAAGAACGTGATCTACGAGATCGCCAACGAGCCCAACGGCGTGAGCTGGACGGCCATCAAGAACTACGCCGAGCAGGTCATCCCGGTCATCCGGGCCGCCGACCCCGACGCCGTCGTCATCGTCGGCACGCGCGGCTGGTCCTCGCTGGGCGTCTCGGACGGCTCCAACGAGACCGAGGTGGTCAACAACCCGGTCAACGCCTCCAACATCATGTACGCGTTCCACTTCTACGCCGCGAGCCACAAGGACAACTACCGCGCCACGGTGAGCCGGGCGGCCGCCAAACTGCCGCTGTTCGTCACCGAGTTCGGCACGGTGAGCGCCACCGGCGGCGGAACGCTGGACCGGACGAGCACCACGGCCTGGCTGGATCTGCTCGACCAGCTGAAGATCAGTTACGCCAACTGGACGTACTCGGACGCCAACGAGAGCAGCGCGGCGTTCAAGCCGGGCACCTGCGACGGCGGCGACTACAGCGGCAGTGGCGTGCTGACCGAGTCGGGCGCGCTGGTCAAGAGCCGGATCAGCACCGCCGACAACTTCCCGACCAACTGACCCCGCCCGCGTACCGGGAGAGGTACGAGGCGCTCACGCACCGACGCACCGAGGAGCGCCCCCGAAGGAGGGGGCGCTCCTCCCTCCCGCCCCTTCGCCCCACCGGAGGTACCCATGCCCACCTTTCTCCGGCGCTTACCGCGCCGCCCGCACCGTCCCTGGACGGCCGCGGTGTTCCTCACGACCGTGGCGCTCCTCGCGTCCGGCTTCACCGTCCTGTCCGCGAGCGGCGCGGAGTCCGGCTGCCGGGTCGACTACATCGTGAACCAGTGGGCGGGCGGCTACACGGCACAGGTGAAGGTCACCAACCTCGGCCCCAGCGTCACGGGTTGGCGTCTGACCTGGACCTACGCCGGTGACCAGCAGGTGACCTCGGCGTGGAACGCCACCGTCACCCAGACCGGTAGCTCGGTCGTCGCCGTGAACACCGACTGGAACGGCTCGCTGGCCACGGGTGGCACCGCCGACTTCGGTGTCCAGGGCACCTGGCGCTCCTCCGCCCCCGCACCGGAGGACTTCGCCCTCAACGGCGTGTCGTGCGGCGGCACCGGTACCCCTCCGCCCACCACCCCTCCCCCGACGACACCGCCCCCCACCACCCCGCCGCCGAGCGAGGACTGCGGTGCGGCCGTGATCTGCTCGGACTTCGAGGACCAGGCCGGCCCCGCCCCGTCCGGCGCATGGCGTTTCACCGCACCCGACTGCCAGGGCGCGGGCACGGCCGCCGTCGACACCGCGGTCGCGCACAGCGGCGGCCGGTCGCTGCGGGTCGACGGCAGGGCTGGCTACTGCAACCACGCCTTCGTGGCCGCCACCGCCGATCTGTCCTCCGTCGGCCCGGTGATGTACGTACGGTTGTGGGTACGGCACACCACCGCGCTGCCCGCCGCCCACGTCACGTTCGTCTCCATGCCCGACTCCTCCCAGGGCGGGCGGAGCCTGCGCGTCGGGGGTCAGAACGGCGCCCTGCAGTGGAACCGGGAGACCGATGACGCCACCCTGCCCGCGCAGAGCCCGGCAGGCGTGGCGCTGAGCAGGCCCCTGCCGACCGGCAGTTGGCAGTGTCTGCGGTTCGCTGTCGACACGTCCGCACCCAAGCTCGACACGTGGCTCGGCGACGAACAGGTCCCGGGCCTGCACGCCGACGGCACTCCCGACCATGACGTCGACCAGCAGTGGCTCGCCCGCGCCACCCCGCCCCGTCCGACCGCCTTCCGCCTCGGGTGGGAGAGTTACGGCACGGGCGACGACACGCTGTGGTTCGACGACGTGGCCGTCGGCTCGTCACCGATCGGCTGCTGACCCGGCCGACCGGAAGAGGGAGCCGATCCGACCACGGACCGGCTCCCCCAGGCCTGCGGGCCCGACGCCGACGGCGCCCGGCCCACCTTGCGCGGCCCTGAAGGGTGTTGCGGAAAGACAGCGATCACGTGGCCTTCCGCAACACCCTTGCGGCGGCCGCCGCCAGGACGTCGGTCTGCTTTCAGGCGCCGGTGACTCCGTCGATCTGCTCGCGGAGGAGATCGGCATGACCGTTGTGACGTGCGTACTCCTCGATCATGTGCACCATGATCCAGCGCAGGGAGATTCCCTGATCGCCGACCTGACTCGCCTCCTGCGCGGACAAGCGGCCGGAGTCGTCCAGCGACGCATCAGCGATCAGCTCACGCCCTCGGACGATCTCCGCTTGCCAGGCAGCCGTCACCTCGTCGAGTCCTCGTTCCGGCTCGAGTACGAAGCCGTCAGGGTTGCCCTCCCCGAAGACCGGCAACACGGTCAGACCTGCGAACACACTCTGGAACCAGTTGCGCTCCACCACGGCCATGTGCTGAACGAGACCGAGCAGCGTCATCGACGACGGTGACGCTGCAGCAAGCCGTAGTTGATCATCTCGCAGGTCCGAACACTTCAGGGCGAGAGTCGCCCGGTGAAAGTCCAGCCATGCTTCCAGCATGGCTCGTTCGTCCGCATGCGCGGGCGGGATCGGCCGTCCATCCGGTGTCGTCTTCATGAGCACACCCTGGCAGCAGCGATCGGCGGCCGCGACCGCCTTCGCCGGCGACTAACACGCTTCCCGTCCGACTGCCAACGGGCGGCGGCGGCCGTCGGCGTCCACGTGGTTCTCAGATGTCGTCCGGCACTGCGAAGGCCGCACTTCCGCTGCCTGCCCGGTGCGCTCAGTCCAGGGACGGGTGGAGCTCCGGGCGCGGTTCCCACCAGGTGCGGTAGAAGGTGTTGTTGGGGACGCTGTCGAGGTAGGCACGTGCCGCGGCCCGGTGGAGCAGGGCGGCGCGCCGCTCGGAGACCGCGGCCCGGTTCCAGGCGAGCCGGATGCGGCCGGTGAGCGGGTCGCCGGCGAACGGGCGAAGTCGTGGCCAGGCAGTTCTTTCGCCCTCTACCGCGTAGACCGCCGACCCCCGACACGCTCCCGCACTTGAGCGACGGGCGCGCCGGACCGCACGCCGCCGCACCGACGGTGCGCGACCGGCCCTCGATGGGTCAGGCCCGCAGGTAGGTGAGGACGGCGAGGACCCTTCGGTGGGTCTTGTCCGTCGGCGGCAGGTCCAGCTTGGTGAGGATGTTGCCGATGTGCTTGCCGACCGCCGCTTCCGAAACCACCAGCTCTTTGGCGATCGCGCCGTTGGACCTGCCTTCGGCGATCAGTGCCAGCACCTCGCGTTCGCGCGGGGTGAGCTGCTCCAGCGGATCGCGGCGGCGGCGCAGCAACTGGCGCACCACCTCGGGGTCGACCACCGTCCCGCCGTCCGCCACTTCGTGCAGCGCCTCCACGAACTCTTCGACCTGGCCGACTCGGTCCTTGAGCAGATAACCGACGCCTGTTCCGTCGCCGGAGTCCAGGAGTTCGGCGGCGTACGTCCGCTGCACGTACTGACTGAGGACCAGGACCGGGAGTGTGGGGCGTTTCTCGCGCAGCCGCACGGCCGCGTGCAGCCCTTCGTCCTGGAAACCGGGCGGCATGCGTACGTCCGTCACCACGATGTCGGGAGCATGCTCCTCGACAGCGGACATCAGTGCCTGCGCGTCCCCGACGGCCGACACCACCTCGTGGCCGCAGCGGCCGAGCAGGCCGACGAGTCCTTCCCGCAGCAGCACGCTGTCTTCGGCCAGCACTACGCGGAGCGGTCGCCCGCCTTGGTCAACTCGCAAGGAAACTCCACACGCAACAGAGTCGGTCCATCCGGCGGACTGGTCAGGGCAAGTCTGCCATCCAGGACAGACACCCGGTCCGCGAGACCGGTGAGGCCGCTGCCCGCCGAGGGGTCCGCGCCACCGCAGCCGTCGTCGCGCACTTCGAGGAACAGGCGTCCGTCGCGATGGCCGCCGCTCACCTGTGCGCGGTCTGCCCCGCTGTGCTTGGCGACGTTGGCCAGCGCCTCACAGATGACGAAGTACGCCGCGGACTCGACCGCCTCGGTCGGCCGGCCCGGCAGTTCGAGGTCGACGTCGACGGGGACCACGCAGCGGTCGGCGGCGTCGGCGATCGCGGCCTGAAGACCGTAGTCCGTGAGGACCTTCGGGTAGATGCCCTGAATGAGCCCGCGCAGTTCCGCGAGCGCCTCGCCCGCCTCCTCGTGGGCCTTGGTGAGCTGGTCGGCGAGCGGGCCGGGCGGGGCATCGAGGCGGGCCAGTCCGAGAATCAACGTCAGGGCCACGAGGCGCTGTTGGGCGCCGTCGTGCAGGTCCCGCTCGATGCGGCGCCGTTCGGCTTCGAAGGCGTTCACCAACCGGGCCCGGGAGCGGGCCAGTTCGACTACCTTGGCGTTGAGCTCGCCCTCGCGGGAGGCGATCAGCAGCCGAGCCAGCTCTGCGCGGGCGCCCGCCGCGGCGCCGAGTACGTATGCGCCCAGGCCCATCAGGAGCAGGCCCAGTACGGCGACGCCGAACGCGCCCGGCCAGGTGGTGACCGTCCACTGTTTGAGCACCTTCGCCTCGTGGCCGTCGCCGACCGTGGCCATCAGCAGCGGGGTGGCGACCATGGACAGCGGGAAGAGCAGGGCGACCGTGATCGCCAGGGCGTCGACCGGCCACAGCAGCCCGGCGAGCAGCAGCACGTAGCCGAGCTCCCGCCAGGTGCCCTGTTCGCGTAGCCGGGTGGTCACCCACGCCCACAGTCCCGGCGCGGGCGGCACCTGGTGCCGGCCGGCCGCCGGGTGGTGGTCGATCAGGCGCAGCCTGCTCCGCTCCACCCGGGCCACGGGGATCCCGCTGAGGGCGACCAGGACGAGCAGGGGCAGCCCCACCAGGACGATGGCGAGCGCACCGCAGACGACTGCCAGCGTCACGATCCCCACCAAGGCGGCGACACCGGTCACCGCGCCGGTGAGCAGATAGGCAGCGGCGCGCCAGGGCCAGACCGACAGCAGGAAGCCCGGTCGGGACATGGCCTGCCACACGTTCCGAGGGTGCATGTGCATGACCGTAAGGGGTCCCACCGGTCCGGTGCCATCGGTCCAGGGTCCGTAGCGGGGGTATGCCTGGCACTACCCCAAGTCTCCTTCGTGCCGTACTGCGTCACGCGGTACTTCCGCGGTTTCGTGGAGGACACAACGGACTGAGGAGCAGGTACTGGTGGGGAACCCAATGAGCAGTGACGCGATCCGATTGCGCTCCGTGACCCGGCGGTACGGCTCGGGCGGTACGTCCGTCACCGCCCTCGACGAGGTATCGCTCGCCTTCCCGAGGGGGACGTTCACCGCCGTGATGGGCCCGTCCGGGTCCGGCAAGTCGACCCTGCTGCAGTGTGCCGCGGGCCTGGACCGGCCGACGTCGGGCTCGGTCACCGTGGGCGACACCGAGTTGACCGGGCTGAGCGAGACCAAGCTGACCCTGTTGCGCCGCGAGCGCATCGGCTTCGTGTTCCAGGCGTTCAACCTGCTGCCCTCGCTGACCGCCGAGCAGAACGTGGCTCTGCCGCTGCGGCTGGCCGGCCGCCGCCCGAAGAAGGTCCAGGTGCGCGAGGTGCTCGGACAGGTCGGGCTCGGCGACCGGGCGCGGCACCGGCCGTCGGAGATGTCCGGCGGTCAGCAGCAGCGGGTCGCTCTGGCCCGCGCCCTGATCACCCGTCCCGAAGTGTTGTTCGGCGACGAGCCGACCGGCGCGCTCGACTCGCAGACCGGCCGCGAGGTGCTGACCTTGCTGCGCGGCATGGTCGACCGGGACGGCCAGACGATCGTCATGGTCACCCATGACCCCGTCGCCGCCTCCTACGCCGACCGCGTCGTCTTCCTCGTCGACGGCCGGGTCGACGGTGAGCTGGTCGGCGCCCGTGCCGAGGACATCGCGGCGCGCATGACCAAGCTCGAGGAGGCGCCGTGCTGAGCACCACGCTGCGCACCCTGCGCACCCGCTGGGTCACCTTCGTCGGCAGCTTCGTCGCCCTCTCCCTGGGTGTGGCGCTGATCGCCGTGATGGGGCTGGCCCTGGCGTCCTCGCTGGACGCTCCCGACCGGGGGCCGGAGCGGTTCGCCGCCGCGGCGGTCGTCGTCAAGGGCCAGGACACCCTCGTGGTACCCACCTCGATCGGCGACCGCACCCAGAAGCTCGCGCAGCCGCGTGCGGTGCCCCCGGACACGGTAGCGAAGCTGCGCGGCCTCGGGGCCGTCGTCGAGGACCGGTCGTTCGCCGTGCGGGCCGAGGGCGGGCCCGACGATCTGGTGGGCCACCCGTGGTCCACGGCGGCCTTCGCGCCGTACCACCTCGACGCGGGACGCGCGCCCGAGGCCGCGGACGAGGTCGTCGTCAGCGGTGACTGGGCCCGTCCGGGCACCGGGGTGCGAACCGACGGCGGCACGGTGCGTGTTGTCGGCACCGCCTCCGGTCTCGGTTTCGAGAACGCCGTGTTCTACACCGACACCCGCGCCGCCGAACTGTCGCCGCGCAGCCTCCAGCTCGTGGTCGACGCCGATGCGGCGGCCGTGCGCGACGTGGTGAGCGACAGTGCAGGCGTCCAGGTCCTCACCGGGGACGAGCGCCGGTATGCCGACGCCGACCCCGACCGGGACAGTGAGGCCCTCACCGCGATGAACGCCATGTTCGGCACGGCCGGCGGCGTCACCGGGTTCGTTTCGGTGTTCGTGGTGGCCTCGACCTTCGCGTTCGCGGTGGCCCAACGGCGCCGCGAGTTCGGGCTGCTGCGCACCGCCGGGGCGACCCCGGGCCAGATCCGCCGCATGGTCGTGCACGAGGCGCTCGCGGTCGGTGTGCTCGCCTCGGCCGCCGGCTGTGTGCTCGGTTCCTACGGGGCTCCCGAGCTCGCCGAGTGGGCGGTCGACGAGAGCCTCGCGCCCCACTGGTTCACCATCGGCGACTACACGTGGCCCTACCATGTGGCTTTCTGGACGGGCCTGTTCGTGACCTTGTGCGGCGTCCTGGCCGCGGCCGGGCGGGCCGGGCGCACCGGTCCCGCCGAGGCACTGCGCGAGGCGTCCGTCGACACCCGGCCGATGACATGGGGCCGCCGGCTGTTCGGCTCGGCCCTGCTGATCACCGCCGTGACGACCCTGGCTCTGGTCCTGGCGACGAACCCGGGCGACCTGCTGCACCGCAAGACCTATGTGAGCCGGCCGATGCTGCTCATCACCGCGGCCGCGCTGCTCGCGCCGGTGCTGGTGCGGCCACTGGCCCGGCTGATCGCCTGGCTGCCGGCCCGACTGCCGGGCGCAGGCGGGATGCTGGTGCGGGAGAACGCCGCCACCGGGGTGCGCCGCACGGCCGCCGTCGCAGCGCCCGTACTGGTCACGGTCGCGCTGGCGGGCTCGCTGCTCGGCGCCACCGCCACCCTCGACGAGGCGAAGGCCACCGAGGTGCGCGAGCGGACGGCCGCCGACTTCGTGGTCACTCCGGCGGGCGACGCCGGTTTCGACGAGGCGACGCTGCGGCGGCTTCGAGCCGTGTCCGGCGCGGAGGTCTCGCCGAGCTCGTCGAGCGCGGTGTACGTCCTGGAGGACGGCGTGGCGCTCATCAAGTCCGACGCCAGGGCCGCCGAGCCGGAACCGCTCGCGGCAACGGCCCGTCTCCCGCTCGCCGCGGGGAAGGTGGGCGATCTGGACGACGACTCGATCATCGTCAACGAGGAGTGGGAGCGGCACACCGTGGGCGAGCGGGTGGACGTGTGGCTCGGCGACGGCACGAGGACGTCCCTGAAGATCGCCGCGGTCATGACGGTCGGCACCGGCAACAACGGCGTCTACGTCACCCCGCGCAACGCCCCCGCCGCGCCCGTCGACCGGGTCGACGTACGCCTCGCGCACGGTGCCGGCGCGAGCACCGTGGCCGCCGGTCTGCGTCAGGCGGTGCGGGCGTCGGGCGGGGAGGTGCTCGACAGGCAAGCCTGGGTGCGGGCGACGTATCCCGAGACCAACCGGACGACCCGGATGGGGTTTGTCCTGGTCCTCGGAATCGCTCTCCTGTACACCGGCATCTCGCTGGCCAACACGATGGTCATGGCGACCTCCGACCGGGTTCGCGAGCTCGCCGTGCTGCGGCTGGCCGGCGCCACCAGGTGGCAGGTGCTGCGGCTGGTGGGCGCCGAGGCGCTGATGGTGGTCATGGTCGGCGGACTGCTGGGAGCGCTGGTCGCCGGCCTCAACCTGGTGGGCATGTGGAGCGCGCTGGGCCTGCTCTCGGTGTGGACGTCCATCGAGATCCCGTGGGGGACGCTCGGGGCGGCGCTGGGCGCCTGCGCGGTGCTCGCGGTGGTCTCGGCGGTCGCTCCGGCCGGCCTCGCCCTGCGCCGCAGGGCGGTGGAGCTGGCGGGCACGCGAGAGTGACCCGTCGGCCCCCGGCGTCGGCCGGCCCGGATGCAACCCTCGTGGCTCACAGGCCGAAACCGTGAGCGGGATCAAGCATCACCTGCGGGATCGCCCGACCTGCGCGGTGCGGGTGCCGGCCGGCTGCGTTCCGTCCGCTGCAGCCGCCTCGGAGGGGCACTGGACGAAGCCGACGGGGCTACTCCGCGACGGGCACAGACCCCCGCCTCCCGCACCGGCCGGCCTGCGTCCCCTGGCGCGGCTGGGCCTGCGGCCCGAGAAAAATGCGGGCGCGGACCGGCGCTGTCGGCGTGGACGGTGCGGCGCTCGTCCACGACTGCATCGCGACGGGGATCGCGCTGTCGGCCATGGACAGCGTTCTGGACGGGGTCCGGCAGCGTGTTACAGGCGACGAACTCGTCTTCTCCGTACTGGCCCGCGCCGCGGGCCCTGGGCCGCTACAGGGCGGTGGGAGGCTGCTTCGGTTCGAAGGCGCTTCGTGGCGTTTCCGGCTGGGCGGTGGACGTCTGACGCAGTACGTGGGCGAGGTCGCGGTGTATCCGGTCGGCTTCGCCGCGGACCTGGACGGGGATGTCGCCGCGTTCGGCGACGAGGCGGTCGTAGACGGGGGTCTGCGAGAACACGATGGGGGGATTCCCTCCTGCTGGCGGTGCGCCGGACGGCGTGCAGCATACGGGGCCGCCACCTGCCGGGGGCGGGGCGTTCACATGCCGGGCGGACGTACGGCCCGCGCGATGCGGGCGCCGGCCGGCCGAACCGGTGCGGCGTGGTCGTACACGGTGGAGGGGTCACCGTCGTTGCCGGCCTGCCACCCGTCTCGCGTCGGACAGCGGTCAGCGGCGGGTGACGGTGCGGCCCGCGTCGTCGACGGCGCCGGCCGCACCTCGCGATCGAAGCTCGCCGACGTCCCTGCACCGGATGCGCTCGGACAGCGGCCGGGCGCAGACGCCGTCGTACCGCAGACCGGCCGTGCGCAGACATTCATCACCGGTGAGTTCCTGACGGCGCAACACGCCACCGTGACCTACCGTCTGGCGGCTTGCGAAGACGGACCCTACACGGCGGCCTCGTGTTCGAGGTCGAAGGGGACACCTGTGAGCTGCTCGCTCGCCGCCCACAGCCGCCTGCCCTCCGCGGGGTCGTCGGCGGCTGCGGGAAGCCTGGCGGGCTTGGGGGTGCCGGTGGTCTGGTCCCGTCCGGCGGGGCCGATGAACCGGCCCGACTGGACGGTCGGGCTGGTCGCCGCGTACAGGGAGGGCCACGCCGCACCCTCGGCCGAGCCCATGAGCAGGCGTGCGGCGATCGAGGTGACCACGCGGCTCAGAGCGCTGTTGCCGTGCTGCTGCAGACCGGTCATCGCCGCGCCCGGGTGGACGACGAGCGCCTTGACGGGGCTGCGTGCAGTGCGGCGCGCGAGTTCGAGGGTGTAGACGATGTTGGCACGCTTGGACTTGGCGTAGGCGCCCATGGCGCGGTAGCTCTTCTCGCTCATCAGGTCGTCCAGCCTGCCCATGGGCCACCGTGCCGCGATGGCGCTGACGGTGATCACGCGAGGTGCGGACGAGCGGCGCACGGCGGGCCAGACCTGGGCGTCGAAGGCGAAGTGGCCCAGGTGGTTGGTGCCGACCGTCATCTCGAGGCCGTCGTGGGTGGTCCGCCGCTCGGGCAGGTTCATCACGCCGGCGTTGTTGAGGAGCAGGTCGATCGTCTCGGTCTCGGCGATTCGGGTGGCTGCGGCGCGGACGGAGGAGAGGTCGGAGAGGTCGAGCACGAGCGTGTCCGTCTTGGCCTCGGGGGTCGCGGCGCGCACAGCCTCCGCGGCCCGATCCAGCTTGGTCCGGCTGCGGCCGGCCAGGATGACGCGGGCCCCGTGCCGGACGAGCGCACGGGCGGTCTCGAGTCCGATGCCGCCGTTCGCGCCGGTGATCAGCGCCGTGCGGCCGGTCTGATCGGGGATGTCGTCGGGAGTCCAGTGGTTCACCGTCGTCACGCTCCTCGAATGCGTCGATGGGTGCTCGGTCATGCGGAACTCGCGGTTTCGTGCTGCTGAGTCGGCAGAGCATGCAGAAAAGGTCCTCGGCGAGGGCGGCTTCGGCGACGACCGGGGCCGGAGCACTCGGTCGCCGTGAGCGTGGCCTGACACCACGGCACCGACGCCTGCGGGAGCTCACTACAGCCCCCCCCCCTTTTTTTCAGACCGGTGGTCTGTTCGGCTGCGACTCCAACGTAGAAGACCACCGGTCTGATGTCAAAAGACCGACAGTCTGTAATGTGGGGGCATGACGAACTTCCAGCGCGCACGCAGTGAGGAGCAGCGTGAGGTACGACGCCGGGCCATCCTCGACACCACCGCCGCCATGCTCGAGGAGGTGCCCACCGGCGAGCTCAGTCTGAACGAGCTGAGCCGCCGCGTCGGGCTGGCGAAGTCCAATGTGCTGCGCTATTTCGAATCGCGTGAGGCGATCCTGTTGGAGCTGCTCGACCGTGCCTGGCGGCAGTGGGTGGCCGACCTGGCTGACCTTGTGGACGCCGGCACGGACCAGGACGCTCCGGTGAGCCGGCGTGCAGAGCAGTTCGCCGCCGTCATCGCGGACTCACTCGCCCAACGCCGGGTTTTGTGCGACCTGCTGAGCGCGCAGGCGGGCGTACTGGAACACAACGTTTCCCCGCAGGTGGCCGCCCGTTACAAGCGCGCCGCCGTGGCCAACGTGGCCGACATCGCGGCACTGGCCCGCCGGCATCTTCCTGAGCTGGGCAACACCGCACCGCAGTTGACCGCAGCCATGATCATGGCCGTCGGCGCCGTGTGGACACACGCGCGGCCCTCCCCCTCGATGCTCGCCGCCTACGAAGCCGACCCCTCACTCACCGCGTTCAGGCTGGACTTCGTGACTGCCCTTCAGGAGATGCTGGCCACGCTCACCGTGGGCACCATCGCCCGCGCCTCCTCCTGAGCCCGGTTCTGCGCCCTGCTCCCCGACCGCCCGCCGGCTTCCCTCGCGTGGCCGCCGAGCTGACCCGCCACGCAGCCACCGCCGGCACCTGTCAGCTTCCGTTCATCGGTCCCTGTCGACGACGGCACGGACGACGGCGGCGACCTCCTCGCGGTCGGTGGGCCGCAGGTCGACGGAGTTGTGGATGGAGAATCCCTCGACCAGCGCGTCCAGGGCCCGTGCGGTGAGCGGGTCGAAGTGCCTGGCCAGGGAGTCGCGACTGGCCTCCATCCAGGAGCGCATGACGGCGCGCACCTCGGGATGGCGGGTGGCGAAGGCGTAGAGCTCATAGCTGAGCAGGAGGTTGCGGTCGGTCCCCCAGACCTTGCCGCAGATGATCTCGACGACCGCTTCCTCGGCCTCCTTGCGGGTCCGCGCGGCCTCCAGAAGGGCGCCGTAGCGGGTGGAGACGGTCTCCGCGAGCCGGGTGAAAGCGTCGGTCAACAGGTGCTGCATGTCGTCGAAGTAGTAGGTGAGTGACCCGAGCGGCACGCCTGCCGTCGCCGCGATCCTGCGGAAGGTCACCTTGATGGCGCCGTGCTCTGCGATGACGTCGAGCGCGGCGTCGAGGATGCGTTCGCGGCGCCGGGGGTCGTTGGGGCCACGAGTGCTGCCTGCCATCGCCGTTGTCCGCCTTGTCTTCTCGGTCGCCGACCGGGTGTGTACATTTGTTCATACTCGGTGGGTGACGCGGGATCGTCGCCTACCTGTCTCTCATTGTCTCCAACACCGGCGGAGCCTTTCCTTGACAGACCGTGCTGTACGCCGACGCCGCCGGGCGCTGTACCTCTTCTTCTTCCTCAACGGCATCGCCATGTCCTCATGGATCACGCGCACCCCGGACGTCCGTGACCGTCTGGGCGTGTCCACGGGGCAGATGGGGCTGGTGCTGTTCGGTCTGTCCGTCGGCTCGATGGCCGGCATCCTCTGTTCCGGCCGTTTCGTGTCGCGGTTCGGGACCAGGCCCGTGACGGCGCTCGCCACACTGTTCGTCATCGCGAGCGTGGTCGTCGTGGGTGCGGGCAGCGCCCTCGGCTCCGCACCCCTGGTCACGGCGGGGCTGTGCGTGTTCGGCCTCGGGGTCGGGTCGGGCGAGGTGGCGATCAATGTGGACGGTGCCGACGTGGAACGGATCACCGGCACGGCGGTTCTGCCCACGCTGCACGGGTGCTTCAGCCTGGGCACTGTCATCGGCGGCCTGGCCGGCATGGCGGCCACCGCAGCGGCGTTCCCCGCCCACTGGCACCTCCTGGCGGTGGCCGCGGTGACGGCCGCGATCTTCGCGTACGCCATCGGCGCCGTCCCCGCCGGGACGGGGGTCCGTGCCGCGGCGCCCGCTTCGGACTCCACGCGGCCCGCGGGCCCGCAGGTGTGGAAGGACCGGCGGCTTCTGATGATCGGTGCCATCGTCCTGGCCATGGCTCTCGCCGAGGGCGCCGCCAACGACTGGCTGCCGCTGCTCATGGTCGACGGCCACGGTCTCGACGCCGCCGCCGGCTCGCTCGTCTTCGTGGGATTCGCCGCTGCGATGACCCTGGGACGCTTCGGCGGCACGTTCTTCCTCAATCGCCACAGCCGGACGACCGTCGTGCGGGCCAGCGCGGTCTCCGGGGCCATCGGTCTGTGCCTGGTCATCTTCTCCGACAACGCCGTCGTGGCCGCGGCCGCCGTCCTGTTCTGGGGACTGGGCGCGTCCCTGGGCTTTCCGGTGGCCCTGTCGGCGGCGGGCGACTCGGGGCCCGACGAGACCGCCCGGGTCGGCCTCGTGGCGACGATCGGCTATATCGCGTTCCTGGTGGGGCCACCCACCCTCGGCTTCCTGGGCGATCACTACGGACTGCGTCCGGCGATGGTCGTGGTCCTGGCGTTCGTCGCCACGGCCGTTCTCGCGGCACCTGCCGCCGGCACCCGCACACCCCATCACCCCAGGCCCGACACCGACGTCCCCGCCGAACTCGCCGTGGAGCGGCCGGGACAACGCACCGAGGGCTGATTTCGCACCACCGCACCCTGCTTCGCGGCACGGTCCCGCGCGCCCTCCCAGCGACGCGCCCTGCCACCCGGCGGCCCACTCGCACGGGCAACGTACGCGATACGTACGTTGCCCGTGCGGGTTTACATGAGGGCTCCGACGGCCTGACACGGCAGAAGAAGCCGTCCGCGGCCTGGGGTGCCGAGATCCCCGCCAGGGATCGCCGACCCGTGGATCGCATCCGGTGCGGGCGACCACCCTTCCTCGCCGCCGAGGCCCGTGAGGCGCGGGCCGCAGTTGCGCCGCTTCGCCGTTTCCATACAACGTATGGTAACACTGGAAAGACGCTTCCGAGCGGAGGAGGAAACCGTGAAAGAGGAAATCAAGGGCGGCCCTGAAGCCGCATCAGTCGATGTCGTGATCGTCGGTGCGGGCTTCGCCGGCCTGAGCGCCGCGGAGCGGCTCACGAGCAGCGGTCTGTCCGTCCTGGTCCTGGAAGGGCGGGACCGGGTGGGCGGCCGTTCGTTCTCGGGTGAGGTGGCCGGGGTCAAGGTCGACCTCGGTGCGACGTGGGTCGCCGAGCGTCACACCGCGATCCGTGACCTCGCGGCGCGTGTGGGGTGTTCCACGACCAGTCAGTTCCACGAAGGTCTCAATGTCCTGTGGATGGCCGGGCAGCGTCGCACGTGGACGGGCACCCTGCCGACAGTCGAACCGGTGGACCTGGAGGACCTGGGCCGCGTCCAGGTGGCGATGGACGAGCTGCTGGCGACCATCGACGTCGACGCCGCCTGGAGGTCCCCGAACGCCGACGAGATCGACTCCCTCTCGTTCGGCGAGTGGCTCGACCAGCAGGAGGCGGCGACGAGTACGCGTGCGCTGATGGCCATCGCCAGCAAGGTGCAGTGGGGCTGCAGTCCGGGAGACGTGTCGCTGCTGCACGTGCTGCGTTACATCCAAGCTGTGGGAGGGCTCGACCACATGCTCGCCGTCGAAGGCGGGCAGCAACAGGACCGGATCACCGAAACCACTCAAGAGATCGCCAACCGGCTCGCCGAGCAACTCGGCGACAGGGTCGTTGTGGACGCCCGTGTTCGCCGGATCTCCCAGGACGACGACGGCGTCACGGTCCGTACCGACTCGGCTGTCGTCAGCGCCAAGTACGCCATCGTCACCGCGGCCCCCGAGCACCGTGCGTACATCGAGTTCGAACCGGCGCTGCCGGAGAAGACCCAAGGGCTCACGAGGACGTGGCCCATGGGCGCGCTGAGCAAGGCGTTCGTCGCCTACGAGAAGCCCTTCTGGCGGGCTGAAGGACTTTCGGGCGAGGCCCTGACCGACACCGGGACGGCCTTCATCACCTTCGACGTGTCGCCCGACAACGGACCGGGCATCCTGATGGTCTTCTGTGCCCCTCGTGTGTACGACGGCTTCAGCCCGGAGATCCGACGTAGCCGAGTCATCCAGCAATTGGTCGACTTGTACGGCGCTCAGGCGAGCACCCCCGTTGACTACGTCGACCACTGCTGGGGCACAGAACCGTTCGCCCCTGGTGGCCCACACCCCGCTGTGGCTCCCTACGCATCCGTGAGCTACGGCAGCGCCCTCACCGAGCCTCACGGGCGTATCCACTGGTCTGGCACCGAAACCGCAGGCGAGTGGGTCGGAACCATGAACGGCGCCGTCCTGACGGGTCAGCACACCGCTGAGCAGGTCGCCCAGCGACTCAGCGTCGAAGACGCCTCGGAGTAGGCTCCAGCGGCTTCTCGGTGGACCCGCCCTTACGCTGACGGCCGTCCTGTGACGCACGCCGGATGCACCGGCATCCGGCGTGCGTCACCCGGCCGTGGCGCCGCGGCCGTGCGGGGGCTGTGGATGCGTGGCTCACAGACCGGCGTCCCGGCCGTCACGACCGCCGGTGAGCCGGCTCTCCAGACCTGTGATCAACGTGTCCACCATGAGACGGAACATCTGGTCCTGGTCAGAGCCTGCAGAGGTCACGTCCGCAGAGTCAAGGTCTGCGTCCCCACCACCGTGTTCGTGATCGTCGGAGCCGGAAGGCTCGAGGGTCGACCACCGGCGGAGCGAGCCGTTGAGTTCGGCGGTGAGGAAACCGATGACGACGGCGACCATCAGCGCCGCGTTCTCCGAGACTTCTGACTGCGGAACTCCGGCAGCCTCCACGGCGGCGGTGAGCGCGGTCCAGAACGGGTCGTCGGGCTGGATGAAGTCGGGCTGACGGCTGAACGAGTAGGCCATCAGTTCCGGGTGACGGTGCGCCAGGGCTCTGAGGTCGGCTGCGAGCAGGCGCATGCGCTCCTGCCAAGGAGCATCCTCAGGCGCCACGGTGCGGAACTGGGCGCCGACCATGGTGGTCACGCCGCGCATGACCGCTTCCTTGTTCGGCACGTGGTAGTACAGCGACATCGGGTTCGCGTCGAGCTCGGTGGCGAGTTTGCGCATGGTGAGCGCCTCGACACCGTCCGCGTCGATCAGTCGCAGGGCGGCGGCGTAGATCCCGGCCTCGCTCAGAGGCACATCCCTCTTCCTCGTTCCCCGCGGGGGACGCCTCACCTTCTTCTCCATACGTCGTACGGTACCAATTCCCTGCCCGGGAGGTTTCCGTACGGCCGGCGGCGCCGTCCGGTGCCGTCGGCGCGGTCGAGCACCTGGGCGTAGCTCGTACTTCACGTCGGTTCTACCTGGCAGACCTCGGTCCGCAACGCTGCAGCCGCCCACTGAAGAGCACCACGCAGGCCCCGGCGGTCAGCAGCCCGCCGGCCAAGAAAGTGTCCCGCACGCCCGCCAGCGACAGAACCAGTCCCCCGAGAGCAGCGCCTGCCGCGATGCCGGCGTTGTAGGCGCCGGAGTTGGCGGCGAGTGCGATGTCTGTGCGGCCAGGTGCGCAGTGCAGCATCGCGTTCTGGGTCGTCATGAAGACCGGCCCGAGCGCTCCGCCCATCAGCGCCAGGCACACCACTGCGGCCACCGGATCGGTGCCAGCCGAGTACAGGCCAAGCATGCCCACTGCCTGTGTGGACACGGCTGCGGTCAGCATGGACTGCGGGAAGCGGTCGAGCAGTGCCCCGGTGATACTCACCCCGGCCAGACACGCGATGCCAAAAGCCACGAACAGGGCGCTGACCACGTTCGGGGAGAACCCGCTGACGTCACCCAGAAACTTCACGACGTACGTATATCCAGTGAACGCCCCGGTGGCAGACAGAGTCCCAGCCACCAGCACCGTTGCGAACCGGCGGGCGTCGGGGCTCGTTCCGTAGGCGGCTGGTTCTTCCTCCGGCCGCGAGGTCGGCAGCAGAACAGCGATTGTCACCAGAGAGACGAGCCCCAGAAGCGCCAGCCCGGCGACCGGCACCTGCCAGCCGCTCCGCCGGCCCAGCCAGGTCCCGGCAGGAACACCGAGCACAAGGGCCAGCGAACCGGCGACGGACAGCGCCCCCACCACACGCCCGCGGGCCTCAGGCGCGAACAGGCCCACAGCGACCGGTCCCATCACGGCCCAGAACAGCGCCTGGGCAAGCGCCGTCAGCAGCCGCGACACCAGGAGCAGCCCGTAGGAGGTGGCGAGCGCCGCAGCCAGACTGGACACGACCAGCGCGGTAAGCAGTCCCGTGAGCACGTGGCGGCGGGGCTTGGCCCGCACGAAGTGGGCGAGTGGCACAGACGCCACGGCCACCGTCACGCCATAACCAGTAACGAGGAGACCGACCGCTGACAGGGACACCTGAACGCTCTCGGAGATGAGCTCCAAGAGTCCGACCGGCAGGTTCTCCGCCGTATTGAAGGTGAAGACCGCCAGCATCAGGGCCGTGAGCACCGCCAGGGCGTGCCAGGGAGCCGGTTGTCCCGTGGCCGCACCGTCTCTTCCTGTCCTCGCCCGGCGTGCTTGCTCCGTGGCACCGTCCATGGAGGTACCTCACCGGGCTCACCGGCTCCGCCGCAACCGAATTCGTGGAAGGCGTCGGAGTCGGCGACGTACCGGTGATGACACGGCCGGGCCGGCCGATGTTCACCGCGGCCTCGATCTCCGACCGCCCCGATCCGACAGCCGCCCCGGGCTAGGGTCTGTCCGACGGGTCGGGGCCGGGGCGCAGTGTCCGTGGGCTGGGTTAGGTTCGCTGGTCATGGACTCGGAATCTCTACTGCAGCACCTGCGTGACGAACTCGACGCCTTCCGTGCATGCCTCGATGGTGATCTGTCTGTACCCGTCGAGCACTGCGGCGGGTGGACGCTCCGTGATCTGGCCGAGCACCTGGGCAGTTCAAACCTGTGGGCGGCAGCCGCAGTTGCTGAACAGCACGGCAAGCACGAGGCCGGCTCGGCTCCGCGCGATCCCGAGGGGTTTCTGCGGTGGTTCGAGGAGAGCTCAGCGACCTTGCTCAAGACCCTGCGCACCGACCCGAATATGAGCGCCTGGACTTTCCATCCGCCGCATACGGTGGGCTTCTGGCAGCGACGCCGTGCGCTGGAGACACTGATTCACCGCTGGGATGCCGAGAACGCGCTGGGCACCGTCCGATCGCTCGACCCGGTCCTGGCTGGAGAAGGCGTGGCCGAAGTCTTCGACACGATGGCACCAAGGCAAGTAGCCCGGGGGCGGGCCCCGCGTCCGCAGAGCGCCCTGCGTCTGCACGCGGCGGACACCGGGGCGTCCTGGGTGTACGGCCCCGGCACTGCCGTGGCCACGCTCACCGCGACAGCGGAACAGCTGGTACTGCTCCTGTGGGGGCGGATGAGCAGCTCGGACGCCGCCTTCAGCTGGACCGGCGATCAGGTGGCCGGACTGCGTATCCTGTCCGGCCCGTTGACGCCCTGACACTGTTCAGGAGCGCAGCCATAGGCGAAGTGCGGCGACAGCGACCGTGCCGTGGAACACATAGGCCCGCTTGTCGAAGCGCGTGGTCACGGCGCGGAAGCCCTTGAGGGCATTGATCGTTCGCTCAACCTCATTCCTGCGGCGATACATCCCACGGTCGAATCCTGTCGGCCTGCCGCCGGCGCTGCCTCGGCGACGGCGGTTGTCCTTCTGGTTGCCTGGTTCGGGGATGGTGTGCTTGATCGGTCGTCTGCGCAGGTGACGCCGGTTGCGGCGGGACGAGTACGCCCTATCTCCTCCGACATGGTCGGGCCGAGTGCGTGGTCGTCCACCATCCAGTCGGCGCACGCGGATTTCTTCCAGCACAGGGATCAACCGGGGGTGCATCTCCCCACTGGCCTGGCGTGATGACGAACCCTAGCGGGCGGCGCCGCCTTCTCCGGCTAGGTGGATCTTGCTGGTGAGGCCACCCCGCGAGCGTCCCAGGCCCTCATCGGGGCGGTGGGCCTGTGCGGGAAGCTGGGGCGCGGCGACCTGGTCACCAGGCGTACGCCTCCGGGGCCTCCCCGCCGGGGCCGGGCCAGATGTCGTCGAGCCGGCGCAGCGTGTCCTCGGACAGGGTCACCTCCGGCGCGTGCAGGTTCCTGGCCAGCTGATCGGTGGTGCGGGGGCCGACGATCGTGGCGGTGAGGACGGGGTTGTGCAGCAGCCAGGCCAGGGCGACGTCGGCGGGCTGTTCGCCGACGTCGGCGCACAGCGTCTCGTACGCCTCCAGCTGCGGCCGGTACCGCTCGATGGTCTGCTGCATGTGGGGGGTCGTGCGGCGGCCGCCCTCGATCTTCTTCAGCACTCCGCCGAGCAGGCCGCCGCCCAGCGGGCTCCAGGGGAGCAGGCCGATCCCGTAGTGGCGCAGCGCGGGGATCACTTCGAGTTCGATGGTGCGGGCGGTGAGGTTGTACAGGCTCTGCTCGGAGACCAGGCCCATGAAGTGGCGGCCGGCCGCGGCGTTCTGCGCGGTGGCGATCTGCCATCCGGCGAAGTTGCTGCTGCCGGTGTAGATCACCTTGCCCTCGCTGACCAGTTGCTCCATCGCCTGCCAGATCTCCTCCCACGGGGTGGAGCGGTCGATGTGGTGCATCTGGTACAGGTCGATGTGGTCGGTCTTGAGGCGGCGCAGGCTGTCCTCGGCGGCCTTGCGGATCTTGTAGGCGGACAGGTACTTGTCGTTGGGGCCGGTGCCCATCGGCTGGTAGAGCTTGGTCGCCAGCACGATCTGCTCCCGGCGGCCCCCGGCCTGGGCGAGCCAGCGGCCGATGATCTCCTCCGACAGTCCGTAGCCCTGCTCCATGTCGGGTGACTGGGGTCCGCCGTAGACGTCGGCGGTGTCGAACAGGTTGATGCCTGCCTCCAGCGCGGCATCCATGATGGCGAAGCTCTCGGCCTCGTCGGTGACGTCCCCGAAGTTCATGGTGCCCAGTGCGAGGCGGCTGACCTTCAGACCGCTGCGTCCCAGATGTGCGTACTGCATGCTGTCTGTCCTTTCGGTGGGGGCGGGCAGGGGTGCCTGCCCGTGCCGTGCGTGACGGGTGTCAGGAGGCGGCTGTCACCCGGTCGACGGGCTGACCGCCGGTGACGAGGTGCTGCGCGGCGCGTGTGTGGGGGCGGACGGCGAAGACGTGGACGAGCACCGCGAGCGCGGCGCAGGCGATGGTGACCAGGCCGAGCGGGAGCGCGGTCGCGGCGCCGCCGAGACCGACGAGCGGGGCGGCGATCCCGCCGAACGCGAAACGCGCCATACCGAGCAGCGAGGAGGCGGTGCCCGCGATCTCCGGGTAGTGGGCGAGAGCCAGTGAGGTGGAGGGCGGGGTGGTGGTTGCCACACCACTGACCATGACGAAGAGGGACAGCACCATCGCGGCCAGCGGCAGGTGCAGTGCCGCGGTCATGAGCAGACCGGCCGCACCCAGCAGGGTCATGGCCAGGCCCAGGACGAGGGTGCCCTTCTCCGACCAGCGCTCCGAGAGCCGTCCCGCGACGAAGCCGAAGACCATGAACCCGGCGGAGTTCAGCCCGAACGCGAACGAGTAGCCCTGCGGGGAGAGACCGTAGATGCCCTGCAGGACGTAGGTGGCGCCGCTGAGGTAGGCGAACAGCGCCGCGTTGACGAAACCGGTGATCAGGACCGCGCCGACGAAGAGACGGTCGGACAGCAGCCGACGGAAGTCGTGTCCGCTCCGGGCCGGCCCGCCGCCGGTGCGCTCCTGCGGGGGCAGGGTCTCGCGGAAGACGGTCAGGCAGGCGATGAGGATCACGGCCCCGAGCAGGGTGAGGAAGCCGAAGATGCCGCGCCAGTCGGTGAACGCCGCGAGCTGGCCGCCCATGACCGGGCCGACGATCGCCGCGAGGCCGCCGATCACGGTCAGGCGCCCGTAGTAGCGCACGAGCTTCCCGCCGGAGTACAGGTCGCGGCCGGCGGCCTGGGCGATCACGATGCCCACCGCCCCGGCCAGGCCCTGCACGAAGCGGGCGGCGACCAGGGACTCGACGCTGGGGCTGAACGCGCACAGCACTGACGTGAGGATGTAGGCGGCGGCCCCGGCCAGCATCGGGCGGCGCCGGCCGAACCGGTCCGACAGGGGACCTGCGACGACCTGGCCGAACGCCAGACCCAGCAGGCAGGCCGTGACGGTGAGCTGCGCGGCCGACGTCGAGGCGTGCAGCTCACCGGTCAGGGCGGGCAGCGCCGGCAGGTAGAGGTCCATCGAGATCGGCCCGAAGACGGTCAGCAGCGCGAGAACGACGGCCAGGGCACGGCCGGCGCTCCGCTCGCGCGGCGTGCTCGGGGACACGGGGGTAGGCACGGGACTCCAATCCAGCACGGGTGAGAACACGGACACGTAGGCGGCGGCGTCCGGACGCCGGGCAGAAACCGACCGCTTCCACACAAGCGCGTTCGGCGGCGGTCAGGGAGTTTCTGTCGAGGGGTGCACCGGCAGTGCACCCCTCGACGGTCACGCCCTGGCCTGCGGGTTCGCCCGGGTGCGGCTGCTCCTGCGTGCCGGCGGCCCTGTCGTGGCTCCACGTTCGGCCGCGGGATCCGCCGATGCCCGCGAGGTTGTATCGCTGATGAGCCGGCCCGGCGCTTCGGAGCACCCGCGGTTGCTGCGCGGCAGGAGCCCTGTCCACGGGCCTCCTGCCCGGGCGCTGCGGGCTCGCGTCGTGGGCCCGGCGCCGTTCGCGGTTCAGCCTGGGCAGGATGCTCCTCGTTCGCGGCCGGGGCGGTGAGGGCGTTCCGGGCCCGGGTGTCAGTCAGTGGCCGGGGCGGCGGCGTATTCCTCGTCGGTGACGGGGGTCAGCCAGTGCACGACGTCGTGGTCGGCGTCCGCCTCGTTGATGGCCAGGTGGACCATGAGCCGGTTCGGGGCGGCG
Organism: Streptomyces sp. NPDC048185; assembly: GCF_043202495.1. Lineage (NCBI taxonomy): Bacteria > Bacillati > Actinomycetota > Actinomycetes > Kitasatosporales > Streptomycetaceae > Streptomyces > Streptomyces sp. NPDC048185. The sequence goes on along the minus strand of NZ_JBIDAN010000005.1, from coordinate 522,003 downwards.
CCGTGCCAGTGCTCCTCGTCGGCTTCGAACAGGACACGGTCACCGGGCCGGATGACCTGCACGGGTCCGCCGCGGCGCTGGCACAGGCCGACCCCTTCGGTGACGAAGACGGTCTGGCTCAGCGGGTGGCGGTGCCAGTGGGTGCGCGCGCCGGGCATGAAGTGCACCAGGTTGGCGCTGACCCGGGACGGGTCCGGGGCGGCGGCGACGGCGTCGATGTAGACGTCGCCGGTGAACCAGTCGGCCGGTCCCTTGACGGTGTCGATCGAGCTCCGGGTGATCTGCACGGTTGTTCCTCGGTTCTGAGCGGTGTGTACGAACGGTGCGCGAGTGCGTCGGCGTCGTGGGCGTCGATGCCCGCGCAGGATGCCTGGCACAGGCCGTGTGTGACGGGCTGTCAGGGCTTGAGGAGGGTCTTGACGGCGCGGCGTTCGTCCATGGCCCGGTAGCCCTCGGCGACCTGCTCCAAGGGCAGGGTGAGGTCGAAGACCTTGCCCGGGTCGATGCGGCGGGTGAGGACGCGGTCGATGAGGTCGGGCAGGTAGCGGCGCACGGGGGCGGGGCCGCCGCGCAGGCCGACGTGGGAGAAGAACAGCTCCTGCCCGTCGACCGCAACCTCGTGCGGAACGCCGACGAAGCCGACGCTGCCACCCGGGCGGGCGGAATGCAGTGCCTGGCTCATGGCCTGGGCGGTACCGACGCACTCCAGCACGCTGTCGGCGCCGATCCCGCCGGTCATCTCCTTGATCCGGGCCACGCCCTCCTCGCCACGCTCGGTGACGATGTCGCTCGCACCGAACTCCAGGGCCAGCTTCTGGCGCGAGGCGTGCCGGGACATGACGATGATCCGCTCCGCACCCATCTCCTTCGCCGCGATCACCGCGCACAGGCCGACCGCGCCGTCACCGACCACGACGGCGGTCGAGCCAGGCTTCACCTCGGCCGCGTCAGCAGCCCACCAGCCGGTGCCCATCACGTCGGAAACGGCCAGCAGACCGGGCCACAGCTCCTCGTCCGGAATGTCGTCGGTGGCGACGAGGGTGCCCTGAGCATGGGGAATCCGTACGTACTCGGCCTGGCAGGTGCTCATGAACTCGCGGTTCAGGCAGTTGGACTGAAAGCCGTTGCGGCAGTTGGCGCAGGTGTTGTCCGAGGTGGCGAAGGAGCCGACGACGAACTGGCCCGGCTTCACCGAGGTGACCTCGGAGCCGACCTCCTCCACGAAACCGACGTACTCGTGCCCCATCGGGTGCGCCTGCTCGATCGGCTCCGCTCCACGGTAGGGCCACAGGTCCGAGCCGCACACGCACGTCACAGCCGTGCGGATGACCGCGTCCGTCGGCTTGAGGATCTTCGCGTCGTCCACGGTCTCGAAACGCACATCGCCGGGGGCGTGGATCACTGCTCCGCGCATGGGTAAGTCCTTCCGATCGTTGAGGGGTGGGGCTGGGGCGGGTGTCCAGCCCGGGCGGGTCCGGACCGAGGAGGCGCACGAGGGCTGCTGCCCTTCGCGTGCTGCCTGGCCCGGCTCCCGGCGGCTGCGCCGTCCGGGGGTGCCCTGTCTCCAGGGAACCGCTCGTCGGGGCGGGTAGCGAGTTACCGTCAAGGGGTGTACTGGCAGTACATCCCTCTCCCGGTGAGCAGGCCGTACCGTCGAAGACATGGACAACCGCGAGGAAGTCCGCGAGTTCCTCACCTCGCGGCGAGCCAAGATCACCCCGGAGCAGGCCGACCTGCCCGCCGGTTCGCGACGCCGTGTGCCGGGCCTGCGCAGGAGCGAAGTCGCAGCCCTGGCCGACATGAGCGTCGAGTACTACGCGAAACTGGAGCGCGGCCATCTCGCCGGTGCCTCCCCGGCCGTCCTGGAAGCCCTCGCCCGGGCCCTGCGGCTGGACGACGCCGAACGCGCCCACCTCCTGCACCTGGCCCAGGCCGCCGACGGCACCGACGCCCTCACCCGTCCCCGCCGACGCGCCACCGCCGCGCGGCAGTGGAAGGCACACCGCAGCCTGCAGTGGACCCTCGACGCGATCACCGCCGGCCCCGCTGTCGTGGCCAACGGACGCATGGACGTCCTCGCCACGAACTCTCTCGCGCGCGCTTTCTACGCCGACCTGTTCGCCAGCCCCGAGAACCAGGGAAATCTGGCCCGCTTCAACTTCCTCGACCCCGCCTCACGCACCTTCTACCCCGACTGGGACCTGTTCGCGGACATGGCGGTGGCCATCCTGCGCCGCGAAGCCGGCCGCGACCCCCACGACAAAGGCCTCCACGACCTCATCGGGGAGCTGTCCACCCGTAGCGAGGACTTCCGCGCCCGCTGGGGCGCCCACAACGTCCGCCGTCACGGCACCGGCACCAAGCGGTTCCGCCACCGGGCCGTCGGCGACCTCACCCTCGCCTACGAATCCCTGGACCTGGCCGCCGAACCCGGCCTCAGCATGACCATCTACACCGCCGAACCCGGCTCGCCCTCCGAAGAGGGACTCCGCCTGCTCGCCTCATGGGCCGCCACCGAGGAGGCCGCGGCCGCCGCCGCGCGGACACCGTCGGCCGGCTGACCGTCTCACGACGCATCGCCGGGCAGCTGACAGCTACGCGACCTCACGGAAGTGCGAGTGCGTACGGGAGTGAAAGCCGGTGGCCGCTGGGGCCTTCGCCCGCCCCCGTATCCCCGCTCCATCAAGCGTCCGGGACTCGGTGATGAGCGTGAGTGAGGGCCTGGAGCAGTTCCTTCAGCACCGCCCCGCGCATCCGCCGCCGAGGCCGGGCCAGCCCCACCCGGCTCGGTGAGACCCCGCGGACCGCGCGGAACACCACGTCCGGGTGGGAGTAGAAGCGGGCCGCCGACGCCGGCGCCAGCGCGACGCAGCCGCCCGCCACCGCTCCGAGCCACTCATCGGGACGGCTGGTGACGGCGCCGATCCGGACGGGGTGCCCGTCCCGCTCCTGCACCGCCAGCCAGTGTTCCCTCCAGTCTCCGGTCTCGGCTCCGGCCGCGACGAACGGCTCGTCCCACAGCTCGCGGAACTCCACCGTCTCGCTGTTCGCCAGCGGGTGCCGCGCCGGCAGCAGCACTCCGCGGTCCTCGGTGAACAACTCCCCCACCGCGAAGCGTTCCTGCCCCGGAAACGGCAATCGCACCACTGCGGCATCCACTTCCCCGCGGGCCAGACCGGCGCTCGGGTCCGACCAGTCGAACTGCCGTAGCTCCACCCGCCACTCCGGCCGCGCGTGACGGAACTCGGCGATGACCTCGGGGACGGCTCCCACCGCCCCCGCGTCCAAGAAGCCCAGACGCACCACCCGCGCCGCCCGGCCGGTGGCCCGCACCGCCTCGTCCCATCCGTCCAGCAGTGCGGGCACCCGCGAGGCAAGCTCATGGCCGGCCTCGGTCAGTGCCATCCCCGACCGCGAACGCGTGAAGAGCCGTACTCCGAGATCGTCCTCCAGGCGCCGGATCTGCTTGGTCAGCGCAGGCTGCGAGACGAACAGTCTCTTCGACGCCTCGGTCAGGCTGCCCTCCTCCGCCACCGCGGCGAAGTACCGGAGCACGCGCGTGTCCACGTCCATGCCGCCAGGTTATAGAACCAGCTATTGGACCGTGCCGCCGTGGCTGCGGACCCTGAAGGCATGACCGGTACCGAGCTCGCGCTCCTCGTCGTCGTCCTGCTCACCGTCGCCGTCAACGTCGGTATGGCCGCCGCCGACCTCGCCGGGGCGCGCTTCGTGCTCGCCAACTCGGCGCAGGTGGGTGTCCCCCGATCCTGGCTCCCCTGGCTGGCCGCCCTCAAGCTGGCTGGTGCGGCGGGCCTTCTCCTGGGCCTCTTCGGCGCCGCTCTGCGCCCCCTCGGTGTCGCCGCGGCCTGCGGTCTCGTCCTGCTCTACCTGGGCGCGCTCGCCTTCCACCTGCGCGCTCGAGTGCTCCACAATCTCGGGTTCCCCGGCTTCTACCTCGCCACCGCGGTCGCCTCACTGGCCCTGGCCGTGTCCTCCTGAGGCAGTGGAGCGGGCGCAGCCGGCGCGACGTGATTCATGTCAGAGGCCGGGTCCTTCCTCGCGCTCGTCGAAGTCCTCACGTGCGTGTTCGATGGCGGGCATGTTCTGCGAGGCCCAGGCCAGCAGCACGTCGATGGGGTGCCGGAGGGTCTTGCCGAGCGGTGTGATCCGGTACCTGATCGCCACGGGGCGGGTGGAGACGACCTCGCGCTCGATGACGCCGTTGCGTTCGAGGCGGCGGAGTGTCGCGGTCAGCGACTTCTGTGTGACCTGGGGGATGGCCCGGCGCAGTTCGTTGAAGCGGCACGCGCGCTCGCAGAGTTCGTTGAGGACGCTGAGCGACCACTTGTCGAGGATCTGGTCGAGCAGTTCGCGGTGCGGGGCGTCGATGCGGAGCTCGTCGGCGGTATCCATGGCGAAACCTGGTCTCGTTGAAGTGTCTTTCTCCTACTAGGTAGCTTCAAGATACCTAGTTCGGAGGAGAGAGAGCCCATGCCAGTTCAGCACTTGACACCGGAAGGCATGCTGCAGCCGGTCCCCTACCACCACGTGGCCGTGGGCACCGGGGCGAAGCACGTCCACGTCAGCGGACAGGTCGCGCGTCAGGCCGACGGGGCTCCGGTCGCACCCGGTGATCTGGCCGGGCAGGTCGCCCAGGCCTTGCGCAACACCGCCGTCGGACTGGCAGGCGCGGGTGCGGCGTTCGCGGACGTGCTGCGCCTGACGTTCTACGTGACGCAGTGGGCGCCCGAGAAGATCGGCGACTTCATGGCCGGTGTGGAGGCCGTTGCCGAGGAGATCGGCCTCCCGGCTCCCATGCCTCCCGCCTCCCTCATCGGCGTCGAGTACCTCTTCGAGCCGGACGTGCTCGTCGAGGTCGAGGCGACCGCGATCCTCGACTGATCCCTCGCCGGTGGGGCCGGAGCATGACGAAGTCCGCGGCGGGACGCCAGGCGCACACCCGGTTCGACCCGCCTCCGGCCGGGGTGCGCGCATAGCCCCTTGGCCCTCTGCGCAGGCTTCGGCATCCCACCCGGGGATGCCGAAGCCTGCCGGGCGCAGGTGGCGTCGTTCGTCGTGGCGGCGCTGCGCCGCTGCGGCGCGAGGCCTACCGGGAGGCCCTGGTCGCCATCTGTGTATGGCGGCCGTCGGTGCTGCGCTCCCCCGCCTCAGGCCGGCTCTTCGGTGGAGTGCGAGTCGGTGAGGGTGAGCGCGCCCCCCACCGCGATCAGGCCGACGATCACCGCGAGCACGGTGTAGGTGATGCGCTCGCCGTGGAAGAAGGACTGCACGAGGTCGCTGCTCCAGACGCCCGCGGGCAGCCGGGTGGTGACCAGTGCGGCGATCAGGGTGCCGACGACGGCGGTGCCGACGCTGGTGCCGACCTCCTGGGCGGTGTCGTTGAGCGCGGTGCCGATCGAGGTGCGGTTGGCCGGCATCGCCTCCACCAGGGCGATGGCGCAGATGGTCATGACCGTGCGCAGCCCGATGGTCATCACGACCATGCAGACCGCGATGGCGGCGTATCCGTGGTCGACGCCCCAGGCGAGGCCGGCCAGCGCCACGGTGAGGCAGGCCGCGCCGACGAGGCAGGCGACGCGGTGGCCGAACCTCTTGGCGAGCCACTCCGAGAGCGGGGTGGCCGCGATCATGGTCACGATGAGCGGCAGGTTCGCCAGCCCGGCCCGCACGGGGCTCCATCCGTAGGCGTACTGGAAGTGGAGGATCAGCCCGAACATCACACCGGCCATGGCTACGGAGGTGCCGATCTGCGCGAGGGCGGCGCCGCGCACGGTGCCGTTCGAGAAGATCCTCAGGTCCAGCATGGGTGCCTTGCCACGGCGCTCGTGCCGCACGAACGCGAGGCCCGCGACCACGGCGCCCAGGACCGAGGCGAGCGTGGCCGCGGAGCGCCAGCCGTGCTCGACGCCGCTGGTCAGCGCGTAGCAGGCCAGGCCGATGGTGAGCACGCTCAGGACGGCGCCCGGCAGGTCGAGCTTGTCGTCGGTGAGGTCCTGGGGCCGGTCGGGCGCGACGCCGAGCCGGACACCGATGGCCGCGATCAGGGCGATCGGCGCGTTGATCAACAGGAGCCACTGCCAGCTCACGTGGGCGAGCGCGGTGCCGCCGAGCAGCGGGCCGAGGATGAACCCGGACATGCCGACGACGATCATCAGGGTCATCGCGCGCATCCGCAGCGCCTGGTCGTCGAACAGGCGGAAGACGAGCGAGTTGGTGACGGGGGCCATGGCCGCGGCGGCGATGCCGAGTCCGGCCCGCAGGGCGACGAGCTGCCCGGTGGAGTCGACGGCGACGACGGTCAGGCTCAACAGCCCGAAAGCGGCGAGGCCGACGAGCAGGACGCGGCGTCGCCCGAGGCGGTCGGCCAGGGACCCCGCCGTGAGCAGCAGGCCGCCGAACGTCAGCGAGTAGGCGCCGGTGACCCATTGCAGAGCGGTCGTGCCGCTGCCGAGGTCTCGGCCGATGGTGGGCAGCGCGATCGAGAGCAGCGTGTTGTCGACCATCTCGACGAAGAAGGCCAGGCAGAGCGCGGCCAGCGGAATCCAGGCCGCCCGCAGTGATCCGTAGGTACGGCTGGAAACGGGCCCGGCGTCAGTGGTGGTGGCAGTCATGACCGGCCTCCTTTCTGAACGCTGAACGCCGCCGAGCATCGAACGACGTCCAGCTATGGAACATTGTTCGATGCTGGAACGTTGTTCCACCATAGAACCTCGTTCAATATCGAGGCAAGCTGTGCTTGGATGGATGTCATGACACCGCCGCCGTCCCGTGCACGCTCCGCCGCCGAAAGGCCCTCCCGGGGGCGCCGACGCGCCTCGCACTCGATGGAGGCCGTCCTGGACGCGGCCGTGGCCGTGCTCGACGAGGCCGGTGGCTCCGCACTGACGTTCCGCGCCCTCGCCGCCCGGCTCGGCACGGGCGTCGGCACGATCTACTGGTACGTCCAGAACAAGGACGAGCTCCTCGACCGCGCCACCGACCACGCGATCGCCGGGGTCCTGGCCGTCGTGGAGGAGCGCCCGGACGGTGACGACCCCATCGCCGACCTCCGCACGATGGCCATCGCCCTGTTCGACGCGATCGTCGACCGGCCGTGGCTGTCCGCGTACTTCATGCGCAACACCGACGTCCAGGGCAACTCGCTGCGCCTGTACGAGCTGCTCGGCCGGCAGACCCTGCGCCTGGACCTCACCCCGCGGCAGCGGTTCCACGCCGTCTCGGCCATCACGGGTGTCGTGGTCGGCACGGCCGCGGATCTGGGTGCGGAGATCCCCCAGGAGCTGCTCGACGGTGAAGTGGACCGCGAGGAGTACCTCGGCCGCTTCGCCGAGACGTGGCGGTCGCTCGACGCCGAGGAGTTCCCGTTCGTGCGGCAGATCGCCGACGAGTTCGCCGGTCACGACGACCGGGACCAGTTCCTCGCCGCGCTGGACCTGACGCTGGCGGGCCTGCGTCTCCAGGCCGGGACCTGACCTCGACACGTCCACACGGCCGCCGACGATCCCCCGGGACCCGAGGGGCGCGAAAGAGCCTCGCGGGTCGTCGTCGCGGCAGCAGAAGCAGGAAGCTCACCGACCGCGGCCTTCGACCCGACCGGCCACCGCGAACGCCACGCGGCCGAGCGCGGCATCAACCGGCTCAAGAGAGACCGTGCTGTCGCCTGCGGTACGACAAGCTCGCCGTCCGCTACGAGGCGACCGTGCTGGAGGCAGCCGTGCACGAGTGGCTGTGACCAGCACGGTCTCTTTGTAGCGGCCCTCAGACGACGTCGAACTCGTTGCCCTCGGGATCCTGCATGGCCGCGGCGTAGAGCCCCATGTCCGGCTCGTCCTTTATCCTCAGCACGGTGGCGCCGGCCTCGACCAGCTGGTCCACAGCAGCCCTGACCCGCCGTGCGCGAACGTCCAGCGGGACGTCACGGCCGCCACCGACCTTGAGATCGAAATGCCACCGGTTCTTGGCGGTCTTCGGCTCCGGAACCTGCTGGAACCACACGCGCGGTCCTCGCCCCGCCGGATCCACGATCGATTCCGGAATGTCGCCGGCCCCGGTCGGCAACTCGTCGGCGGGCACCCCCATCGCCTCCCAGTAGGCGCGCCACGTGGCGTGCCCGTCCGGCGCGGGCTCGGGCACATAGCCCAGGGCCCGGGCCCAGAACGCCACCATTCTCTGCGGATCGGAGCAGTCGATCGTCAGCTGCACTGCCATTTCCATGTCCAGAGCTTCCCAGACAGGTCTGACAGACGATCCGCTTCCACAACAGGCCCTACAGGGCGGGAGGAAGGGGCCGGTGGGCGCTGTCCGTCAGTCCGGGTCGCCGCCTTCGGGAGGGAACGCCGCGTACAGAGCCTCGGCGTGCACCGCGTCCCATTGACTGATCAGCAGGCGCTCCGCCCCTCCGTCGTGGCGGCGCAGTTCGACCTCCTGTCCTTTGTCGAACTCCACCCGCACCTGCGGATTTCTGCAGACCGCTTCGGCCTCGCCGCGCATCATCTCGAACCAGACACCTCGTATGGCGTACTGAGGGTCATTGCCTCGGTGACGCAGCACGCGTACCCGACGGTCCGTCAACAGAAGCGAAGCGCGTCGCGGGATCAGGCCCCACAGTGTGTGTCCGTACGTCACCACGCAGCCCGCTGTCATCCGCTCGCCTTCGGGAACCCACTGGGTCAAGCGTTTACGGTCCACCGACCACTTGGCCGCTTCCATCGTCATCCACCTCGTCTTCGAGCGCACGCAGCGGGCCTCCGGCGAGCGGGGCGCAACAGGGAGTCGGTGTGGCTCAGATCTGCTGAATCAGCATCCATATGACAAGCCCTAAGAAGATCACTCCGACCGCCCGGTTCATGGCGTACCCCTTGCCCGTGGGCTCGGTTGCACCGGGGTTCTTCACCCAGCCTCGCTGGAGGCGGCTGTTGGCCTTCCAGAGCAGCTGAGGGCGGACGACCTGGACGACTCCCACGATCAGGAAGAAGCACAAGATCAGGACGAATACCGGACTTCCGCCATCGCTGTCCGAGGCGGCTCTCACTACCACGTCGTGCATCATGATGGTCCGATTGCCCCGGGCCTGAACCAGGAAACAGCCATGTCTGTCCGGTCTCCTGCCCCGGGCGTTGAGTCCTCCACTCGGTGGGAGGCTCCCGCTCTCTCAGGCCGGTCCGGTCCCACCGGGTGACTGGCCATGAGGAGGAGTGAGCTCCTCATTCGTCGCGCTGCCGGCGGCGTGCATTCCGATTGACCATCAGGAGGGACGCCCACACGAGAGTCTGCACAGCCGCCGACACGATGTGCCTGATGTCGGCATGATCGCTCACCCGCCACACCAGTAATGCGGCGCCTATGCAGAGCATCGGCCAGTAGAGCCACGGTCCCCAGCGGTTACCTGGCTTAGTCCATTCCGGAGGGGTGAAGGATTCGGAACGATGTCCCAATGCGCACCTCCCTTGTCGGGAAAGCGCCTTCCCCGACTGCCCCCGCTGAATACCTCACGTACGGGCGTGGCCCGGGATGGGGCCGATTCCGGCGGCACATTGACGGGCGCTCAGGCGTGGGCGTGACGACGGGTACTCGACAGTTTGTGCGGGGCGGCGTGGTGCGCGGGCCGACCTGTTGCGGGATCCGCGAGGCGGCGCAGGGACACGGTTGCGGTGGTGAGGAGAGTAGTGAAGACGGCCAGGAGGAGGATGGACGCCCACATCTGCCGGCTCCTGGGTGCCTGCCATCCGGTCCAGGCCGCGGACCCCGCCCACAGCAGGATGCCCGCAGCGTAAAAGGAGCGGATACGACGCAGTTGCCGCACGGCCCGCAGGAACTGGATGCGATCGGTCTTCGGTGCCATGCGGCACCGTGTACCCCGATGCGTGATGACCACCAGCGTGGGACGAGGCCTTTTGGGCCGCGTCGCCGAGTCTCTACGACTACGCTGACGTCATGTCACCGTCAGACTGGACACGGCTCACCGCAGCGCGGGGGTGGCGCCGGATAGGAATCACCTGCAGCCACGTCATAAGGCGTCCTGTCCTGATCATCGCCCTTGCAGGGCTGGCCTTCCTCATCACCGGATTCGGCAAGGACTTCCCCGTGCTCTACGGCGTGGCTCCCCTGGGCGCCGTTCTGATCTTCGCGAGCATGGGCCGCTACCGTGACGCCGATCCTGCTGACAAGTTGGGCGGAAAGCCCAGGGCTCAGGACGCAGAAACGCATTGATCGCTGTGCGGCGCGGCCGCCGAACTGGCCCCCGCTCTCAAAGGCTTCGGCGGCGGCTCCTCGCGAGTGGACGGCGTACATGGAGATGCGCGTGCTGGTGCTGTTTCCGACCGGCGGGGTCGTGCGCCACGGGACGAGGCGTCACAGCGCCTTGAGGACGCCGACGACGAGGATTCCGATGCCCATCGTCTCCGGTAGTGCGGCGAGCCCACCCAGTAGCGCGGGCTTTGCGTGCTCCCCGAACTCGTCCTTAACGCCGGTGAGCCAATTCAGGGTGTCCTTCACCGCGACCAGCGCGGAGGAGACGACGAGCAACCAGGCCGCCGCCTCCTCCCAGCCCGCACCGGCCTCGGAGAACCGGGCCGCCCACACCAAGCTGAGCAGCATCGCTCCGTGGAGCAGCGTGCTGATGTGCGCCGACATCAGGTACTTCGGCGTAGCCGGCGCACCTTTCGTGCGCATCACCACGATGGGATAGCCCAGCAGGACCCCGTAGGCCAGGTTCAGCACCCCACCGACGATCAACACCTTCTCCGCAACTGTGACGTCCACCACACAACCGTACCCGCGGCGCCCACCCGACCTCGTCACCGCCGGTCTGTACGGTCCACGTGTCTGTCCGGAGACCGACGCCTGAACGTCCCGCCGACGCATGACCCGGGTGTACACCACCTGCCCGAACATTCGCCGTCCGGCAGCCGCGGCATGGCGTCACGGCGCTGAGGAAGCGGAGAAGGCGCTGCCCGCGGCGACCATCTCCGCGGGCGCGGGAGGCAGTTGAGCTGGTCCTGCCACTCCGGGCAACGGAGGAAACCATCCCCCGGGCGCCCCGCAGCGCGCTTCCGCCGCCGTACGATCGAGCGGTCGTCCGTGGGGTGAAGCTCGAGTGGGAGGGTGTTCGTGAGTATCGGCCTGTACTACCCCTACGTGCACTTCCGGGATCTGGCGTGGATCAAGGCCGCCGCACTGTTCATGCCTCGGCTGGCTCGCATCGTTCCCCAGGGTTTTCGTGTGTCCGACCCGGATGACGTCCGTGCGCTGCGCGACGGCCTGGGGTTCGTGGAGGATTTCGACCCCGCCGACGCGGTCGAGACAGTCTCACAGCACATGCTGCACTTGATCGACAGGCGCGGCGACGACCTGCGTCGCAGGTTCGACGTCTGTGATGGGGTGGTCGCCCATCTCGTGAATGCTGAGCCTTCGCCGCCTGGCACCCCAGCGCCCATGTACGGCACGTATCACCGATTCACGTCCGACGGTCGGCCTCTGGCCGGCCTTTTCCCGGGCGAGATGACCGAGACACTGCGCGGAGTCCTGCAAGCCAACGGTCTGGCGCGGCCGGTCGTGCGCAACGCCGTCGGTGGTCAGTCCGGTCCGGAGTGGGTGGGTCTCGATCCCGCACTGGCATGGGTGTACAAGTGTGCGCTGACGTCCGAGCTCGCCAACCGTGCTTCCTTCACGCCTCTCACCGATCAGGTAGCCGCGCATACCGCGTCAGGCACGTGGAACGCCGATCGCATGGCGGCCGTCCTCCTGAGCGAGGCCACAGCCTCTGCTCGTGAGCACGAGGACCTGACCGCACGGGTCGGAGTCCTCTCCGTCCGATACGTACTCCCCGCCCGCCTCGAAGCTGTGCCCGTCGACAAGATCGTGGAGCTACGGACACGATACGAGGCGGAGTTCCGCGCCTTCAGCGACTCGGTGGAACGCACGGCGAGCACGCTCAGGGACAGCGTCGGCGACATCGAGAACCGACGGGCACTGGAGATGCACCTGCGAGATGCCGTGCACCGCGACTTCGAGATACAGGTGGACGAACTACGCAAGATGATGAACGGCATCGGGCTGCAGACCATCACCACGGCAGCCGGCACCAACTTCGAGATACCCACTTCCATGGCCCTGGTCAGCGCGACGACCGGCGTAGCCGTCGGCAGCACGATGGGCACGCTGACCGGCGCTGCCGGCACGGCCGCAGTAGCGGCCTTCGGCATCGTCACCGGAGCACGGCGCCGAGCGAACGACGCTGTCTCGGCGAACCCGGCCGGTTTCCTCCTGCGCGTGGAACGCGGTCTGCGACCCGTCACCCTGTGGGAACGGGTCAACAGAGCGCTGCGCCGCAGTGTGGGAGCCGGCATCTGACGGACCGGACCAGCCGGTGGTGCCGAACTGCGGCGGGCGGGCGGAGACTTTCACCATCGCATGCGAACTCCCCGCAGGCTCGGCCGGCTCTGCCGGAAGGCCGAGGGAAAGTCACGTCACGCTACAGCGGTGCCCTCGAGCTCGATCATCTGACCGGGGATCGCCAGCCGTGTCACACCGAGCATGGTGGTCGTCGGCGCGACGCCGGCGGCTCCCAGGCGGCCGGCCAGCACGCCGTAGTGCTGGAAGAGCAGATCGACGTCGGTCGTGTAGACGTTCAGCCGGACGAGGTTCGAGAGGGTCATGTCCGCCTCGGCGAGGACCGCCTCGACGTTGTCGACGGCCAGCGCCAGCTGTGCCTCCATGTCACCGTCGTGCTCGGGCTTGCCTTCCTTGCTCATCGCCGTCTGGCCCGAGATGTACAGGGTGCGCGAGTGCCCGGAGACGACCTCACCCTGGTTGAAGCCCATGTCGACCGACCACGACACCGGGTTGACGGCGTTGCGTTCCATCACCGCACCTGCTCCATTCGATTCATGCCAGTGCGCACGCCTGTCGCGTCGCGACCGCCGCGCTCTGACGTCGTGCGATGAACCCTGTCAGGAATACGTGACATCTTTGGTCATGTATTTCGCTAGGGTTTTTCCATGCGTGCCGACCGGCTGGTTGCCCTCGTCCTGTTGCTGCGTCAGCGAGGCCGGATGACCGCCGAGACACTCGCCCGTGAGCTGGAGGTGTCGACCCGGACGGTGCTGCGCGACGTCGAGGCACTCTCCGTGGCGGGGGTCCCGGTCTACGCGGAGCGGGGACGGCACGGCGGGTTCGCGCTTCTGCCGGACTTCCAGACGGCGCTCACCGGCCTGAACCACGACGAGGCGCTCGCCCTCGTGGTCGCCGGATCACGGCGCGGCGCACACTTGTTCGGCCTGGGATCGGCGCTCGCCTCAGCCGTGCTGAAAGTCGTCGACGCACTTCCCGAGGCGCTGCGGGACACCGCCGCCGGGGCGGCTCAGCGGCTGCTCATCGACCCGGAGACCGACCTCCTCTCGCGCCGGGTGACGCCCGAAGAGGTCCCCGACTCCATCGCCGCGGAAGTCCGCCGCGCGGTGTTCGCCGGGCACAAACTGCGCATCTACTACGAGGCCGCGGGCCGGCTCCCGAAGTGGCGCACGGTGGACCCGCTGGGTCTGGTCACCGTCAGGGACCAGGGCTACCTGCTGGCCAAGCGGGGCACCGAGGACCGCACCTACCGGTTGAGCCGGGTCCTGGCGGCCGAGGAACTCGACGAACCCGCGCAGCGTCCGGACACGGTCGACCTGGACCGGGCCTGGCGCGAACGCAACGTGCGGTTCCGGACCGGCGGCGACACCACCGCCGTGGTGGTCCGCCTGGACCCCGCGCGCCGCGAGCACCTGGTCGCCACCGCCGTGGCGGTCCGCTCCGAGGAGACCGGTGAGGACGGCCGGCTCCGGCTGCACGTCGACTTCCAGGACGCACGGCACGCGGAATGGGCACTGTGGCAGCACGCCCTGGACGCGGAGGTGGAGGCCCCGCAGTGGCTGCGCACGTCCCTGCACCGCCGCGCGACGGTGATCGCCGCCCGCTACGCGCCACCGGCCTGAGGAGTTCCAGCGCCAGTTCGCCGCGGCCCCGGCCTACCTGCCGGGGCAGACATGCCGCCGGCATCACAACGCGGCCCGCTTTCGGAGAGGTTACGAGCCCTCCCTGAACGCGGTGGCGTGGTCGACGGCCCACTGGCGAAACGTTCGCGGCGCCGTTCCGAGGATGTCGGCCACCGCAGTGGTGATGAACGCGGGCTGTCCGACCGCCGCCCTCCACGCGGCGAGCAGCATGTCGACGGCCGAACTGGGCGCCGTGCCCTCCGACAGACTTCGGAACTCTTCCGGCGTCGTCTCCTCGAATGTGATCCGGCGCCCCAGGGCGTCACCGATGACGTCCACCTGCGCGGCCTGGGTCAGCGATCGAGGGCCCGTGAGGACGTAGTCACCTCCGACGTGCCCGTCCTGGTAGAGCGTTCGCGCCGCGACGGCTGCGATGTCGCGGTCGTCGACCGGTGCCGACTCGGCAGCGCCGTAAGGCCATCGGACGACGTCGCCGGCCCGGATCGCGGGCGCCCACCAGGCCAGCGCGTTCGACGCGAACATTCCCGGCCGGATGATCGTCGACTCGAGGCCGGTGGCCGCGATGAGCCGCTCGATGTCGGCGTGCAGCACCGCCATGGGATTGGGCTGCTGGAAGAGGGGGTGCGGCGTCTGATGCGGGGAGGAGAGGAAGACGATCCGCCGCACGTGGGCTGCCAACCGCTCGACGACTGCCTCCGCGGTCCGGGGCGGGGCGGTCCAGACGAGGAAGACCGCACCGGCGCCACGCAACGCCGGGGTGAGCGACTCGGGCACCGTGAGGTCGCCGACAAAGACCTCGGCCTTCGCCGGCAGCTTCGCCGCCGCCGCAGAGCGACGGGTGAGGGCACGGACCGGCACGCCCGCTTCGAGGAGTCGGTCGATGACGACGCGGCCGACCCGGCCCGTCGCCCCGGTCACGAGCACGGGAGGAATGTCCTTCTGTTTCATGCCGCACATGAAAACGTTACTCGGTTAAAAAAGCAACTCGGTTACGAATGTTACGGTGGTCCGATGGGTGAGTCGACGGGGCTGCGGGCCCGCAAGAAGGAGCGGACGCGCGACGCCATCGGCGACGCGGCCGTCTCGCTGTTCCTGGAGCGCGGCTTCGACCGCGTCTCGGTCAACGACGTCGCCGCGGCAGCCGAGATCTCCAAGCCGACTCTCTTCCGGTACTTCCCCACCAAGGAAGACCTGGTACTGCATCGGTTTGCGGACCATCAGGGCGAGGCAGCACGCGTCGTACGTGACCGCAAGTCCGGCATCGAACCGATGACGGCGCTGCACCGGCACTTCCGGGCCGGTCTCGATCGGTACGACCCCGTCACCGGCCTCAACGACCACCCCGAGGTGGTGGCGTTCCATCGGCTGGTGTTCACCACACCGAGCCTGGCGGGACGGCTCACGCGGTACCAGCTCGAGGACGAAGAGGCGCTTGCGGACGCCCTCGGCGAGGGCATCACGGCACGCCTGTTGGCCGCCCAGATTCTCGCGGTCCAACGGGTGCTCGCCCGGACCAACTGGCAGAAGATCGCCGACGGCCGCACCGCCCACGACGTTCACCCCGAAGCCGTAGCCGATGCCGACCAAGCGTTCAACCGACTGTCGTGACAGGCGACGCTCCCAGGTCCGCCGACTGTTCCCCGCGCGCGAAGTACTCGATGATCACGGCGGTGATCACCGGCAGTGGGGACGAGCGGCCTTACAGACAGTCGCAGCCTGGGGTGTAGAGCAGGAGGAACAGGGCCGTCGCGGCGGCTCCGGTGAAACCGGCAGCGGTCACGGCGGCAAGGCCCCGACGACGGCCCTTCGCCGGCGTACGGAAAGTCTTCCAAGCGCCGTGGGCGAGAAGGCAGCTGAGCAGCCCGGCCCCCGCGATGGTCAGGCGTGGACTCAAGGACCAGCTCAGGTAGGCGATCAGGACCAGGCAGCCCAGCAAAAGGCAGGCAAGCAGGTTGAGGACCACCTCGGCGACGGCTTCGCCCACTGTGTCTTTCAGGAAGTCGCCCACGCCCTTCGCCGCCCTGCGCACCCTCACAGCACTCCCTGGTTCTCGTCTCCGATGGCCCCGAGCGGGGCCCGACAGGGATGACTCCCGCCGATCCGAAACGGTTGCCGAGGCGCCCCTCAGCAGGTCTGAGAGCATCCCGTATGCGCTCACCGCGGCCGTTACCAGGAAGACGACGCCCAGGCCGGTTCCTTGATGGTGCGGTCCCATGAACCGCCGCGGCTGATGGGTCGGTAGTGCCCTCGAAGAAGCGGAGCTGACGACGTTCCTGCTGTCGCGATCACTCCTCTCCAGCGGGCTGCCCCGCCACGATGCGATCGACGGCGGCCGTCACCAGTTGTTCCCGCTCTTCCTCCGTGAAGACGTCCGGCAGGGTGAGCTGCTCGACGATCAGCCAGTTCAGCGTCAGGATGAGCAACTTGACGGCCGTGACGTCGCCGGGGAGGCCGGACGCCTGGTGATAGGCGACGTTGGCGTCGATGTCGGCCCGGACTCGCTCCGTGAGGACCTTGCGCAGTTCGGGGCGCCGGGTGGCCTCGAGTCGGAGTTCCAGCAGTGCGAGGTAGCCGGTGCGGAAGGAGGCGATGCGGCCGACGAGCTCCCGCATCAGTTCCGCGTAGGTCTCCCGGTCGCGGCCGGCCGCCTGCTGGCGGGCGATCGTGGCCTCGTCGGGCTGGAGCCGCTCGTAGACCCGGGCGCCGGCCTGAGTGAACAGGTCGTCGCGGTTGCTGAAGTAGTTGGACGCCGTGCCGGCGGGAACGGCCGCCTCGGCATCCACGGCCCGGAACGTCAGGCCGCGAGCGCCTTCCCGGGCCAGCACTTCGATCGCCGCGTCGACGAGGGCCGCGCGCCGTTGGTCATTGCGTCTCACCATTGACACCACTCCGAACGTAGTACTACGGTCTAACCACTTCAGCCAGAGTACTACGTGTGGGGGAACTCAGTGCGAAAGCTCGTGTACTACGTCGGCGTCTCGCTCGACGGCCGCATCGCCGGCCCCGGCGGCGAGTTCGACTTCTTTCCGCAGGGCGACGAGCAGCAGGCCGCCGCCTACTCGGCGTGGATGAGCACGCTGTACCCCGAGACCGTCCCGACCGCCTACCGCGCGGCCGCCGGTGTCGCGGACGCGCCCAACCGGCGTTTCGACACTGTCGTCATGGGTCTCGGCACCTACCGCCCCGCCCTCGACGACGGGATCACCAGTCCGTACGCCCACCTGCGCCAGTACGTCGTGTCCAGCACCCTCAAGCCGGACATCGACCCGGAAGTCACCGTCGTGCCGAGCGACCCGCTCGCCCTCGTCCGCGACCTCAAGGACGAAGGGGACACCGACCTGGACATCTGGCTCTGCGGGGGCGGCCGGCTCGCGGGCACCCTGCTGCCCGAGATCGACGAGTTGCTCGTCAAGACCTACCCGGTCATCGTCGGTACCGGTGTCCCCGTGGTCGACGGCACCTTCGACCCCACCGTCTTCACCGTCGCCGAACGCACCGGCTTCCCCAACGGGGTCACGCTCACCCGCCTCACCCGCCGCTAGGCGGAAGCCCCCCAGACGTCGACGGCCGGGCCGATCAAGCGGTCGTCCCGCGCCGTCATCGCCACGTCGATCGGATGCCGCCGACGCTCCGCCCGAGCACCTTCACCGCGGCGCATCCGAGATGGATACCATATCGCGGAAGGTTAATATCGCCCTACGGAATAGTGGCTGAGGGGGCGGGCGTGAGACGGTCGATGCGAACCTGGTGGGGGTGGTGTCCGGCACACGTGCGGGGCTTCTGCGTGCAGGTGTTGCGCGGCCTGGGCCAAGTGGTGTTCCAGGTGAGTCCATGGACGGGGGCCGTCTTCGCCGTGGCCCTGTGCCTGGCCGACTGGCGGTACGCCGCGTACGCCGTGGGGGGTGCGGCGCTGGGCACCTGGACCGCCCGCGGGCTCGGCGGGGCACGCGACCGGCAGGAAGCCGGTCTTGAGGGCTTCAACTCCGCACTGCTGGCCCTCTGCCTCGCCGTCTTCCTCGGCCGGGACCGGCCGGCCACGGTCCTGCTCGCCGCCGCGGGCTGCGTCGTGGTCACCGTCGCGACAGCGGCGGCGGTCCGTCTGCTGAGCGTGTGGGACCTGCCGCCGCTGACCCTGCCCTACTGTCTCCTGGCGGTTGTGGTGAGCGTCGCCGCGCCCGCCTTCCCGCGGATCTGGCCGTACGGCGACAGCCTCGCCGCGCTGCCCGGCACGGCCTCCGGACCGACCGCGCTGCACCCGGACCACCTGGCGCGGGCGTTCCTGCACAACCTGTCCCAGCTCTTCTTCCTCGAACGGTGGCACGTGGGTGCCCTGTTGCTCGCGGGCGTCTTCCTGGCGAGTCGGACGGCGGGGTTCATCGCCTGCGCGGGCAGCGTCACGGGCATCGTGACCGCCTGGGCGCTCGGCGCGCCGGCCGAGCGGATCGCCGACGGCACCATGGGGTACAACGCTGTGCTGGTCGCGGTTGCGCTGTGCGGGGTGTTCCTGCCGGCGGCGCCGGCCACGCTGCTGTACGCCCTGCTCGGCGCGGCGACGGCGACGGCCTTGACCCCGGCCGTCGCCGCGCTGTTCGCTCCGTCCGGTGGGCACGTCTTCACGTGGCCGTTCGTGCTGACGACGCTCGGTTTCCTGGCCGCCGCCCGCTCCTTCCCGCGACTGGCCGGCCGAGGACCTTCCCAGGACCCCGGTCCGCCGTCGGGTGCCGGGCGTCGTCCGTGCCGGGGATCGTCCGTGCAGGCCGGACGCCGGCCCGCCGGACGCGCGCACGCCCCGGGAGCGAACGGAGTACCTCGCGTCCACGGTGAGTGCGGGCTCGCCGCACGTGTCCGGGGTCGGGGCCGGCGGGGCACAGACAACAGCGGGTGGACCCGCGCCCCCGGGACCCGGTGATCCGGCGGGGCAGCGCGCCGCCGCCCGTCGGAGGCAGCGGCGTCGCCGCATCTGTTCGGGGCGGGAGGTGCCGGTGATCGTCGGGGACCGCGGCCCGTTTTCGCCCCGGGCGCGGTCAGGGGGCCGGACGCAGGGGTGGGACGGTCGGAACCTCGGTGGCGTTCGCGATGTCCTCCGGGGTCAGCCGGAACGCCTCCGGGTAGGCGTCGCGGCGTGTGCGCCGCGGTGGTTCGCTGGTCCGCCAGGTGTACAGGCAGCGGTCGCACTGCAGGACGTCCCAGACGCCGGGGACGGGCGAGGAGTAGAGAGTCCCGATGGTCTCGTGGGCGCAGCGGGGGCAGCAGTCGGTCATGGGAGTACCTTCCTGGTAGGGCGCCGGTCGGGCGGTGCCCGTGGCGGGCGTCAGCCGCGGGCTTCGGACAGCAGGCGCTGGAGTCGAGCGGCCCAGTCCTTCGCCTCGGGGAGGTCCTTGGTCGGCGTGGAGAAGTTGCCTCGCGTGTCGGGATGCACCGGTGTGGTGGCGTCGATGATCATCTTGCTGGTCAGGCCCGCCGGCTGGGCGGCGGGGGCAAGTTCGACCACCGAGAGGTTGGGCAGGATCACGACGTCGTCGGCCGGGTTGACCTTCGACGACATCGCCCACATGACCTGAGGCAGGTCGAACGGGTCCACGTCCTCGTCGACGACGATGACCGTGGTGATGTAGCCGAGGCCGTGCGGGGTGGTCATGGCGCGCATGGCCACGGCCTTGGCGAAGCCGCCGTACCGCTTACGGGTGGAGATGACGGCCAGCAGGCCGTGGGTGTACATGGCGTTGACGGCCTGGACCTCGGGGAACTCGGCGCGCAGCTGCTTCAGCAGCGGGACGCAGGTGTTGGGGCCCACGAGGTGGTCGCACTCGGTCCACGGCATGCCCAGGTAGAGGGACTCGAAGACGGGGTTCGTGCGGTAGGAGATGCGGTCGATGCGGACGACGGGCATGCGGCGGCCGCCGGAGTAGTGTCCGGTGAACTCGCCGAAGGGGCCCTCGATCTGGCGCTTTCGGCTCTCGATGACGCCCTCGATGACGACCTCGGATCCCCAGGGCACGTCGAAGCCGGTGAGGGGGGCGGTGGCGATCGGGGCCGGGGCGCCGCGCAGGGCACCGGCCATCTCGTACTCGCTCTGGTCGTACCCCATGGGCATCCCTGCCACGACGGCCATCACGGGGTCGTTGCCGAGGGTGATGGCGATGGGCAGGTCCTCGCCCTTCTCCTCCGCCTTGCGCAGGTGCAGGGCGACGTCGTGCACGGGGACGGGCTGGATGGCGAGCCGGTTCCTGCCGATGACCTGGAGGCGGTAGGTGCCGACGTTCTGCTTGCCGAAGTGACCGGGGTCCTCCGGGTCGCGGGAGACCACGGCGGCCTTGTCCAGGTAGAAGCCGCCGTCGCCGTCATTGAGACGGAAAAGGGGAAGGACCGAGAAGAGGTCGACGTCGGCGCCCTCCTGCGTGTTCTGTCGCCACGGCGCGTCCTCGCGCCGCTCGGGGGCGACCGGGAAGGCGTCCCAGCGCCGGGCGAACTCCTCGACCTGCTCCTTGACCGGGGTGTGCTTGGGCAGGCCGAGGGCCAGGGCGTGGTTGGCCCAGGAGCCGTGGACGTTCAGGGCGATGCGCGCGTCGGTGAAGCCCTTGACGTTGTCGAAGTACAGGGCGGGTGCGCCGTCGCCGATCCGTCCGGCGGCGTTGGCCGCCGCGGCCAGGTCCGGTTCGGGGAGGACTTCATCGGTGATGCGCAGCAGCTGGCCCTCCTTCTCCAGGGTGGAGAGGAAGCCGCGCAGGTCGTCATAGGGCATGGGTACTCCGTGAGGGGCGGGAAGCGGGGAGGGGTGCGCCGGGGTCAGGAGGCCGGTCGCAGCAGGCGGGCGGCGCGCATGCCCTCCCACCGCTTGGCGGCGGGGGCGGGCAGGTCGAACTGGTCGAGGATGCGGGCCACGATGTGGTCGACGATGTCGTCCACGGACCGCGGGTGGTTGTAGAAGGCGGGCACGGGCGGTACCAGTTGCGCGCCCATCCGGGACAGCGCGAGCATGTTCTCCAGGTGGATCTCGCTCAGCGGTGTCTCGCGCGGCACGATGACGAGCCTGCGGCGTTCCTTGAGCACGACATCGGCAGCGCGCCCGACCAGACCGTCGGCGTATCCGGCGCGGATTCCGGCGAGGGTCTTCATCGAGCAGGGCACGATCACCATGCCGTCGGTGCGGAACGACCCGGAGGCGATGGTGGCGCCCTGGTCGTCCGGCGAGTGCACGACGTCGGCCAGGGCGGCGGCGTCGTTCGCGGACAGGCCCGTCTCGAGCTCGATCGTCGTGCGTGCCCATCGGCTGAGGACCAGGTGGGTCTCGACGTCCGGCAGCTCGGCCAGCACCTGGAGGAACCGGACACCGAACACCGCGCCCGTGGCTCCCGTCATCCCCACGACCAGTCTCATACCGGGCTTCCTTCCACGTGCGGGGCGCTGATCTGCGCCTGTGCCCTCACGCTAGGAGTCCGGTCAGGGGCCGTGGCGGTACACTCGGGACTCGCCATGGGGAAAAACGGACAGTTTGGGCAGCCACCGGACATCCGGGACCTGGCGCTGCGGCGCACGGCCGGCTCCCCGCCGGGTCTCGAGCTGGTCGAGCTGGCGGGTCTGGCCGAGCGTGCCCGCCGGCACGGCAACGATCCGTACGCCTCGCTGCGTCCCGCCTTCCACCAGCTCGTCGCCGTCCGGCCGGGCAGCCGCCTGACGGTTTCGGTGGACTTCACCCGGCACGAGCTGTCCGGCGGTGGCTGGCTGTGGATCCGTCCCGGGCAGGTGCAGCGGTGGGGTGAGGACCTGGCGGCGGCCGAGGGCCTGGTGGTCGCCTTCCCCGCCGGTTTCCCGGACGCGGAGACGGCCGCCGCCCCGCTGTCCGACGCGGCCCCGGCTCGAGGTCCGCTCAGCCCCGGGGGCCCGGACGCGGAGGGGCTGCGCCGGGCCCTGGACCACCTGCGGTACGAGTACGAGGCCATGGCGGAGCTGCCGCTGGAGGCGCACCTGCGGGTGCTGCGGCATCTGCTGGCGGTGCTGCTGGTGCGCTTGGCGCGGGCGTACGGTTCGGAGCCGGACGGGACGCCCCCGAACGAGACGTTCCGCCGCTTCCACGCGGCCGTGGAGCGGGACTTCACGGTCACCCGGCGGGTGGAGGACTACGCGGTGGCACTGGGGTACAGCCGCCGCACGCTCACCCGGGCCACGGAGGCCGTCACCGGCATGCCGGCCAAGCGCTACATCGACGCACGCGTGGTGCTGGAGGCCAAGCGGGAACTGGCCCACGGTCCGGCGGGCGTCGCCGCCCTGGCCGAACGCCTCGGGTTCGCCGATGCCAGCGACTTCACCAAGTTCTTCCGGCAGCGGACGGGGACGACACCGACGGCCTTCCGCCGCACGGCTCGCGGCGCCTGAGCCGCACCGGCGAGGCCGCACCGTCGGCAAGGGGCGCGGCGAGTCACTGACGTGGTCAGCGTTCGCTCGGGAGCACATACGGCGGTGAGGGCCCAAGGGTTCGGCCGGGCCCGGGCTCCGTCGGCGCGTTCCCGGCGCACGGTCCGCCGCCGGCATGTCGACGTCGTTCACCTCGTGTACACGCGAGCATGACGTCACCGGTCATGCGGGAGCCGCCGTGCCGTCACACGCACGGATCACGCTCTGGCAGTCAACCACCCCTCCACAGAGGAGATTTGTGTGTCTCGCTCGACGATCGTCCGGTCTGCCGTGCTGGCCGCCACCACGGCCCTCACCGCGGCGGTCCTGGCGGTACCGGCCCATGCGGAGGCTCACCACCGCGTCTTCTCCGGTTCTCTGCCGGCCGTCACCCCCCGCGCGGAGACGCCGGTGCTGCACGACGACGACGAAGGCGGCAACGCCGACGCGGACGATCCCGCCATCTGGCGCAGTGCCGCGTCCCCCAGCCGGAGCCTCGTCGTCGCCACCGCCAAGGAGGGCGGGCTGCGCGTCTACGATCTGGACGCGCGACTGGTGCAGTCGATAGCCGCGCCCCCCGCCGACGGCGAGGACGACGCCCCTGGCCGCTTCAACAACGTGGACCTCGTCCACGGCCTGCGGCTCTCCTCGGGGAAGGCCGACCTGGCCGTCACCAGCGACCGCGGCCACGACCGGCTGCGCTTCTACCGCATCGACCGCGACCGCACCGGCGGTCCGCTGACCGACGTCACCGACCCCGCGGCGCCGCACGTGTTCTCCCGCGACCAGGCCGAGGTCAACGACCAGCGGACCGCCTACGGGCTGGCGACCTGGACGAACCCGGCGACCGGAAAGTCCTACGCCCTGGTCAGCCGGCGCGAGCGCACCAGCATCGCCCTCCTGGAACTCCTGCCGACCGCGGGCGGCGAGGTCACGTACCGCAAGATCCGTACCCTGGACCTGCCGTCCTCGTTCCGGCTGCCCAACGGCGCATCGTGGTCGCCGTGCGGAGAACCCGGTGAGCTGCCGCAGGTCGAGGGCATGGTCGTCGACCCCGAGAACGGCACCCTGTACGCCGGCCAGGAGGACGTCGGCATCTGGCGTGTGCGCGCCGACCTCACCGGCACCCCGAAACTGATCGACAAGGTCCGCGAGTACGGCGTTCCCGGCAGCTACGACGAGGCGACCGAGGAGTGCGCGCCGGGCGCAGACCCGGGCTTCGGCGGTACGAAGGTCTCCGCGGACGTCGAGGGCCTGACGCTGCTCACCGAGTCCGACGGCGACGGCTACCTCCTCGCCTCCAGCCAGGGCGACAACACCTTCGCCGCCTACGACCGGGAACTGGAGGACGCCAACGAGTACGAGGGCGGCTTCCGGGTCGCGGCCGCGAACGGCACGCTCGACGGCTCCGAGGAGTGCGACGGTGCCGCTGTCCTGAACGCGCCACTCGGGTCCCAGTACCCGAACGGCCTCCTCGTCGTCCAGGACGGACATGACACCCCCGGCGACGGCGACCGTCCGTCGACCGACTTCAAGTTCGTCGACCTCCGCACCGTCATGGACGCCCTCGACGACTGACCCGCCGCTTCCCCCCAAGGGACGGTCGCCGTCGCCGGGGGGAGGAAGTGCCGCGTGCGGGGTCCGGCCACGGGCCGGACAAGGCCCGGTCCGGGCGCTGCGGAGCTCCCGGACCGGTCACCGTGCCTGCTACCTGGCCGGTTGGGCCGGTTCGTCCCGACGGGTCGGCTTGTGCGGGTTGCGCACCACGCGGCACGCGGCGAAGCCATGCCACCGCCCCCGACAACGATCCGGCCGCCTTCCACGTGCCCGCCATCAGCGCCGGTGCCTTTCCTGACCGCCAACTCCCCTACGCGCTGTGCCGGTAGCGCTTGACGAGCGCCAGGGTGAAACAGACGGCGGCGCAGCCCAGCCCCGCGCAGAGCAGTGGGGTGGTCCAGAAGGACACATCGTCGGTGATGTGCCCGCTGCTCCAGTGGCAGGTGACGGACGGGGGGAAGTGGTGGACCGTGGCCGACGTCAGGCTGAAGTCCCGCCCGCCGTCCAGGTAGTCGCCACTGGCCGTCTTCGTTCCGCAAAGATCGAGCGGGCGCGTGTAGGCCAGACCGTAGAAGGTGCCGGCGCCGTAGGCGGCGACAGCAGCTGCGCTTCCGAGCACAGCGAGCCGGACCGCCCGGGCGGGCTTCCTCCTGACCACCCACCAGGAGTACGGGAGCACGCCGACGACGAACAGGAGCAGCGTGATCGCGGGCGGGCCGAAGAGCGCGAAGAGTGGCATGCGCCCTGACGCTACTGCGACCCACGGAGCCGCTGTCCACGTGGTGGTCCCGCTCACCGGCGACCGGCAACCGGACACGCCCGCAGGAGCGGTACTGGCCACGACCGTGCCGTCACGATAGGTGCGGCATCGGTCGCCGAGGGAAGTGCGCGGGTCGGGGAGGGCCGACGTCGAAAGGCCCAGGACTTGCCGCGACCTCCGCCCGATCGGACACTGGTGTTGTGCCCGCGGGCCTCCCGTGGACCGGGGGCCGGTCAGCCCGGCTCGAGCCCTGATCGCCCCCCGATGCGGGTGTGCCCTCCGCTCTTGGTACCCGCAGCGCCGGGACGGTGCTCCGGTCGTGGGAGGGACCGTGTCCACCATGTCACGATGGGCGACCTCCGACCTCCCGGCCGGAGACGTCGCGGCCGTCGTCCACGCTCATCGCATCACCCGAGTCACGCAGCCCCATGCCGTCGCACGGCGCATCTCCTGAGCGGCCGGCCGGCGGAGCGTCCCGGGCGCGTGCCCGGGCATGTGACGACCGCAGAACCGGCGGGGCGCAGGGCACGGACAGCGCGCGCCGACACGATCACGGCCCACTCGGCCGGCACCCGTCGCAGGGAGCCGTTCCGCCTCCGGTCTTCTCCGAGTCCGCCGACCCTGCCGCGGCCTGCGGGCGGCTGGGGGTCGGGGTCTCCATCAGTGTTCTGGGCGGCTTCGGACTGTGGGTGGGTGGGGAGCCAGCAGCCGTGCCCGTGGGGTCGGAGCGGGTCCTGGCCTTCGTCGCCCTGTGCGCCCGGGCGGCGGTCCCCCGGCCCCTGATCGCCGGCACCCTGTGGCCGACATCGTCCGAGCACTGCGCACACGCAAGTCTCCGCTCGGCCCTGGCGCGCCTGCACCACGCCGGGCGGCAAGCCCTGGAGATCGGCCCGGCCGAGGTACGGCTGGCTCCCGACACCACCGTCGACGTCCACGACGCCCGTCGGACCGCCCACCGCATCCTGGCCGCTGCCGAGACCGGCCGGCCCCCCGACTGTTCCGTCCTGCACGCGGTGAACGTCCTCTCCGCCGACCTGCTGCCCGGCTGGTACGACGACTGGGCTCTGCTGGAGGCGGAAGACTGGCGTCAGCTGCGTATCCATGCCCTGGAGACTCTGGCCGGGCAGCTGATCACGGGGCGGCGGCATGCCGAGGCCATCACCGCCGCGCAGGCGGCGGTGCACGCCGATCCGCTGCGCGAGAGCGGCCAGGTGTGTCTCGTCCGTGCCCACCTGGCGGAGGGCAACCCCTCCGAGGCCCTGCAGGCGTACTCCCGCTACGGCCGGCGCCTGCGCGAGGAACTGGGGCTGGAGCCGACCGAGCGGCTGCACCGACTGGTCGCCGGGCTCGACCGGTCACGCCACGGCGACGGCCGATCCGGACGGTGAGCGGCGGTCTCCGGACCGGTCCGGAGACCGTGGAAACCGGCCAGGACGGAGAGCAGCCCGGGGTGGGCCACGCGGCCGTCACACGACGGTGACGCACCGGCCGGGACACTCGGAGTGTCAGGGGGCCGGCGCAGCGCCCGCACCTCGGGAGTTCCTTGCTGCACGCCGCCAGGCGACACGGTCTCCTGTGCGCCGCACCTCACGGAGGAGGAGAAGCCATGGCCACCCCGATGTCAGCAGACCGATTCCTCGACGCGCTGCGCGACGAAGGCCTCACCGTCGTCGAGCACCGGTCGTGGCGCACGCACAATCGCAACCACAAGGGCCCGTGGGGCCCGGTGAACGGGGTGATGATCCATCACACGGTCACCTCCGGCACGGCGAGCAGCGTTGAGCTGTGTTACGACGGCCACTCGGCCCTGCCCGGGCCGCTGTGCCACGGAGTCGTCGCCAAGGACGGCACCGTGCACCTGGTCGGCAACGGCCGCGCCAACCACGCGGGGCTCGGTGACGACGACGTGCTGCGCGCAGTGATCGACGAAGTCGCCCTGCCACCGGACAACGAGGCCAACACCGACGGCAACCGGCACTTCTACGGCTTCGAGGCCATCAACCTGGGCGACGGCGTCGACCCGTGGCCCGAGGCGCAGTTGGAGGCGATCGAGAAAGCGGCCGCCGCCGTCTGCCGGGCACACCACTGGACCGAGCGCAGCGTGATCGGCCACCTGGAGTGGCAGCCCGGCAAGGTCGACCCCAAGGGCTTCAGCATGGCCTCGATGCGGGGCCGGATCAAGGACCGTCTGAGCGCCGCCCTGGCCGGATCCCATGTCATGCGATGAGGCCGCGGTTCGCCTGACGGCACCAACCGGACGTGCGCGTACGTCCCTTTGACCGCCCGGTCGCGGGCGGATCGCACGATGTCACGCCCGCATGGCGAGGCGCACCGGAGGGTGCGACGCTGGAAGCGGTGCTGTGTGCCGTTCCGAGCTTTCGCAAGGAGGGATGGTCATGGCCAAGCGTCTGGTCGTCTGCTGCGACGGGACATGGAATGTCGCCGACCAGCCGAGCAAGACGAACGTCGCCAAAGTCGCCCTGTCCGTGCGCCCCGGGGCCGTTGCCGGGGTGGAACAGCACCTCTACTACCACAGTGGCGTCGGCAGTGACCGGGGTGAGCGTCTGCGCGGCGGCGCGTTCGGGATGGGCTTGTCCCGGAACGTCGTGGACGCCTACCGGTTCCTCGTCGAGACGTACGAGCCGGACGACGAACTGTTCCTCTTCGGCTTCAGTCGTGGCGCGTTCACCGCCCGCAGCCTCGTGGGACTGGTACGCAACAGCGGCATCGTGCGTCGGGGCCACGCCGACCGGATCCCTGAGGCCTGGGCCCTGTACCGTGACCGGGTCGAGCACCCGAACGGCGCGGCCGCCACCTTGTTCCGCCGCTCGTACGCCTTCGAGACGGAGATCAGGTTCGTCGGGGTGTGGGACACGGTGGGCGCCCTGGGCGTCCCTGTCCCGGACGCGACGTGGCTGCGGCCGGCGGTGGACCGGTTCAACCGGCGGTGGGCGTTCCACGACACCGAGCTCAGCAGCTGGGTCAGGGCGGGCTTCCACGCGCTGGCCACCGACGAGCAGCGCTCGGCGTTCCGGCCGGCACTGTGGCATCGGAGTCCCGCCTCGGCCGCGTCGGGCCAGGAGCTGAAACAGGTCTGGTTCGCCGGGGTCCACTGCGATGTGGGCGGCGGTTACCAGGAGACGGGACTCTCCGACATCACCCTGCTGTGGATGGTCGACCAAGCCCGCAGGCACGGACTGCAGTTCGACGCCGATGCGCTGAGCACGGACGGGCCGCGGGTGATGCAGCCCCGGGAGGACACCGGCTTCCGCGTCCGGCCGGACGGTTCGGGCCCGCTGCACGTCTCGCGGACGGGCATGTACCGGCTGGCGGAGCCGCTGCATCGGCCGCTCGGCGAGGCGTCGAACGACGCCGGCGAGCCCGACGGCAACGAGTTCCTCTCGGTGCCCGCCAAGGAGCGCTACGACCGGAACGCCGGCTACCGACCGCCGGAGTTGGAACGCTATCTGAGCAGACAGGAGCGGGTCCGGCTGGAGCCCGTCCTGTTGCCGGGCCTGTCCGCGGGCCTGCCGCCCATGCCGCCGGCCTCATCCGGGCCGGGAGTGACGGCCGACGCGCAGGACCGACGTGACCGCTCCCCGTGAGTGCGGAAAGAGAAAGGATCCCGCGATGACTGCCGAGGCAGTACGCACCGAAAGTCCCTGCGCCATGATGCGCCGCGCGGCGCAGAGTGCCCGCAAGGACATCGGACGCCGCAAGGACGAGATGGCGCGCCTGCGAGGCGAACTGAATCACCTCCAGGGAATGCCGGACCCGGACCGAACGGCGATCACGGCCCTCCAGGAGCGACTGGAGATGCTGGAAGGGCAACTGGAGCAGGACGAGTTGTCTCTGGACACCCTCGAACAGGTGATCAGCGAGAGCTGCTGACGGACCGACGAGGACAGCTCCGTCGCAGCGGGCATCACTTTCCCGAGGTGGCGGGTGCGGCTGTCGGCTTCACTCGATCAGCCCCCCATGATCGAGAGCGCTGTGGGGGAATTAGCTGAGGACGCCTGGTCGGCCGACGTCAGGATGCGAGGCTTCAGCACGCACCCCGGCCCGCGCCGGCTGCGTGATCCGACGACCTTCGGCTTGCCGTCTCCGACCGTCACGGCGGTCGGAGCACCTTCCACGACGTGCCGCTCCGGGAGGGCCAACCCGTCATGAGTGCGCGCTTCCTCAGCCGTCGCGGCTTCCTCAACTCCACCGCCGGCCTGACGGCAAGCCTGGCACCCGGCGTGGCGCCGGTGCATGCTTCGGCCGCCGGCACCGATGATGCGACCCACGTGATGGTCTACCGCGAAGTGACCGGGGGCTCGGTGACGACGAGTTCCGCCGCCCGGAAGATGATCGTCGAAATCCAGGGCGTGCTGTTCGGCCTTCCCCGAACGGGTGGCACCGCGCAGCAGTTGACGGACTGGACGCTGGAAGCCACCCGTCCGGCTCTCTCACCGGACGGCGGGACGATCGCGGTGTGCGGTTACCGCGGCGGAGGCTTCCACCTGTGGTCGCTGCGCAGCGACGGCACCGGACTGCGCCGGCTCACCGACGGGCCGTGGGACGACCGGTCGGTCGCCTGGTCACCCGACGGGCGCACGCTGGCCTTCTCGTCCGAGCGCGGTGGCAGCGCGGTGAGCGGCAGTGCCTACGGCGTGTGGACACTGGACCTCGTCACCGGTGACGTGGCCCAGGTCACCGGTGGGGCGTTCGACGACATCGACCCCGTCTGGTGGCCCGACGGGAAGTCGCTGGTGTGTGTACGGGCCGCCCACCGGGAGGACGGCACCGGAGACGGTGGTCTCACCCTGGTCCGCGTCCCTGTGGCCGGGGGCGAGGCAAGCGTGCTGCACACGGTCCCCCGGGGCCGGCTCCTGGGTCCCTCCGTGTCCCCCTCGGGCCGGATCGCCTGGCTGCACCTGTCGGGCACCACCGATTCGCCGTCCCTGCCCGCGGCGCGGGCGGCCCTCGTGGTGGACGGCCGGACCGTGAGCGACGACGAGGATCTGGCGGCCGCGCCGCCTTCCTGGCTCAGCGACGACCGTCTGCTGTACCTGGCCGACGGAACCATCCGCACCCGCACGCTCAGTACCGGGACCGTCGAGGACGTCCCGTTCACCGCTCGCACCCAGGCGCCGCCGCGTGTCGGCCGGGCGGTCGAGCCACGCACCCGCACAGCTCGCCCCGCCCCGGTCCGGGGCATCCACCGGCCGGTCCTGTCCCCGGACGGCCGGCAGGCCGCGTTCGTCGCCCTCAACGCCGTCTGGGTGACCGGCGTCGGCGGCACGCCCCGCAAGCTGTTGCAGGCCGCGCCGGAACACCATGTGCAGATGCCCGCCTGGGCACCGGACGGCGAGAGCCTGCTGTACTGCACCGATCGTGACGGTCTGGTCGCCGTGCACCGCCTGCACGTGGGCGGTCAGGGCGACGAGCCTGTGGCCGACGGCCGGATGCAACCGGCCCTCTCCCCCGACGGGAGTCGCCTGGCCTGCAACGACATCATCGGGAATCTCCTCGTGCGGGACCTCACGACCGGCCGGGAACGCCTCCTGGCCGAGCCACTGGCCACCGACGGTCCTCCCGGCACTCCCACCTGGTCGCCGGACGGCCGGTACATCGCCTTCTGCGACCGCAACCGGCTCAACCACCGTTTTCGTGAGGGCTACCACCTCATCCGGGTCATCGACACTCTCACCGGCGGCGAACGACGCCACCTGCCCGCCCCGCACCAGTCGCTGTCCGACCGCGTCGCCGCCGGACCCGTCTGGTCGCCCGACGGCCGATGGATGGCCCTGGTCGCCGAATCGACGCTGTGGGTCCTGCCCGTCGCCGCCGACGGCACCCCCGCAGGGCCGCTCCGCAGCCTGTCCGACGAGCCAGCCGACCACCCCAGCTGGTCCGCCGACTCCCGCACCCTGCTGTATCTCTCCAACGGGCGGCTGCGACTGCTCGCCCTGAGCGCCGACGCGACACCGAACGGCAGGCGAACGCTGCCCGCACCCCACCTGATCACTCGTCGCGCCCCGGCGAAGCGGCCGGGTGCGAGGCTCAGGATCCACGCCGGGCAATTGTGGGACGCCACCGGCGACCACGTGCGTCACGACGTCGACATCCTCATCCACGGTGAGCGGATCACCGCGATCGAACCGCACCGGGCGCGCCGCGCCGGCCACCGCAGCATCGACGCCTCCGGCCAGACCGTCATCCCCGGCCTCATCGACAGTCACACCCACCCGTACACCGCCACCTACGGCGCGCGGCAGAGTCTGGCCTCGCTCGCCTACGGGATCACCACGACCGCCTGCTTGGGCGCCCCGCTGTACGAGTCCGTCCGGCTGAGGGAAGAGGCGGCGACCGAGACGGGTCTCGGTCCGCGGCACCTGGCGTGCGCCGAACTCATCGACGGCTCACGTACCGCCTACAGCACCGGCCGCCCCCACCGCACCCAGGCCGGCCTGGAACGCACCCTCGAGCGCGCGACCGCCCTGGACGTCGATTTCGTCAAGACCTACGTGCGGGCGCAAGGTGACTTCATGGCCATGGCGGCGGCGGCCGCGCACCGGCTGGGGGTGCCCTGCGGCAGCCACCTGTGCGCCCCGGGCCGCGCAGCAGGTCAGGACCTCACGACCCATCTGCAAGCCACCCAGCGACTCGACGACGGGCACGCCACCACTCCTCTGGGGCACGTCCACCAGGATCTCGTCGCCCAGTACGCCGACGGGGCGTTCGACCTGATCATCACGCCGTTCACCGCGCAGGCCCTGCTCGGTGCCGATCCCGCTCTGGCCGGCGATCCGCGCGTAGGAGCCCTCATGCCGCCCTGGGACATCGCCACGATCGAGGAACGCGCCAAGACCCCGCCCACGGCGGCGCAAAGACGGCAACTGGCCACCGAGATGGCCAATTACCGGCTGCTGTCCGCCCACGGTGCCCGACTCGCCCTGGGAACCGACTCCCCGCTCGTACCGGTCGGCCTGTCCCTGCACCTGGCGTTGCGTGCGCTGCACTCCCACGGCTACTCCCCCGCCCAGGCCTTGCGCACCGCCACCGTCTTCCCTGCCAGGGTCTTCGGACGCGAGGACCTCGGCACCGTCCAGCCCGGCAGGACCGCCGACCTGGTCGTCGTCGACGGCGACCCGTTCACCGACTTCGCCGCTCTCGTCCGCACCATCCTGACGGTGCGAGGCGGAGTCGCCCGTTCGGCCGAGGAACTCATCGCGCTTCGTCCGCCTCACGAACCGTCTCAGCCGCCGGCCGGCACCACCTGGCTCGACGTTGCCGGCATCCGGCGGCGGGCAGCGTGCTGCGGGCACGACCCGCGCGGCACATGACGCACAGCGGGGCCGCACCCGCGCAGACCGCCCGGCGTGCGTCAAGCCCGGTGCCGGGCCGTGGCGTCGGCCCTCGTAGACTGCGCGGTCATGACACAACGATGGCCCTTCATCCACCACGTCACCTTCATCGCTTCCGACCTCGAGGCGAGCACCCGCTTCTACACTGCCGCGCTCAAGCCGCTCGGTGTCGTCGGGGAAGCGGCCGACGGCGGAGCGGAGTTCTGGGAAGAGGAGTTGGACACTCCTTCCTTCGGTCTCTACCCGGCGGGCGACGCCACGGTGACCCGGGGCGCGCACATCGCGTTCACCGCACGCGACCGAGCCTCGGTCGACGCGTTCTACGAGGCCGCCTTGTCCGCTGGTGGCACGTCCCGGTACGAGCCCCGGCTCTGGCCTGAGTACCGCGCCTACTGCGCGTTCGTCGACGACCCGGACGGCAACAACGTCGAAGCGGTGTACAAGGAGCCGGCGTAGGTCAGTTGGGGGTGGCCCTCCCTCAGCTTCGGGGTGGTACGGCTCCCTCCTGCCGGCGGTAGAGGTCGCGCAGCAGGGAGATCTCGGCGCCGTGGTGGATCAGCTCCCTGTTGACGTGCAGGACGATGCCCTCCATGGGAAACCGTTCGGGACCCGCCACGGACGGATTCTCCAGGTCGGCGTCCGACAGCTCGCGAACCCCCGCGTTCCACCTCCCGTACATCTCGTCGAGCTGATCCAGCGCCTCGTCGGCGGTCCCCGCGTAGGCGAATGTCCGGAAGTCGACGTCCGGGCCACCGAAGTGCCACGCGACGCGGTAGCCCAGGCAGGAGACGATGATGTGCGCCAGTCTCCAGGCGATCGTGGTCACCGGCGCCGGCACCGGGTCGGGGGACGCGGAGTCCATCGTCCACTCCCCCGACCCCGCCGACACCGGTGCTGCCGACGTGCCGCGTGGGCGGATGCTCCAGCAGCCGCCCACCGGCTCCCAGAAGTACTCCTCGTCGGCAAGACCGTGCAGCCGCGGCCGCAGGTTCTTGTGCCAGTGCCGGTCCAGCTGGTCCGCGAGTCGCTCGCTTCTTGTCATTGCCGCACACTACTTACGCCGGAGACGCGGCTGCGCCCCTCGCGGACGCCGTCGCCGGCGGTGAGCGGCGAGACCGCACCTTTCTTCCGGTCCGCGCCGGCGGATCGGTGCGGGCGCCGACGACCTGGAGGTCAGGCCGCCGGGGTGGCCAGGTAGTCGCCGTGCTCCAGGTCCTCGAGCAGTGTCGGGTGGGTGGGCGACCAGCCGAGCAACTCCTGGGTGTGCGCGCTGGAGACGGGCCCGTCGAAGCCGTATGCGGTGGCCATGAAAGGGCTCACGAAGTGCGTGGCAGCTTCCTCGGGAGTGAGTTCGGCCGTGGGCAGATCGAGGCCTCGGGCGATCGTCTCGGCGATGCTCCTCAGGGTGACACCGTTTTCGGCTGCTCCGTGCAGGACGCTGCCCGCGGGTGCCTTTTCCAGTGCGAGGCGGAACAGGACCGCCGCGTCCAGCCGGTGGACGGCCGGCCACCGGTTGGCGCCGTCGCCGACGTAGGCCGACACGCCGGTCTTGCGGGCGGTGGCGATGAGCATGGGTATGAAGCCGTGGTCCCGCGGGCCGTGGACGGTGGGAGCCAGACGGACCACGCTCGCGCGTACGTTCCGGGTGGCGAGGTCCAGGCACGTTCGCTCACCGGCGATGCGGAAGGCGGCAATGCCGGTCGTGTCGGGCTCGTCCTTCTCGGTGCTCTCCCGGCCGGCGGGCATGACCAGGGTTCCTGAGGTGACGACGAGCGGCTTGCCGGACTGTTCCAACGGCCGGCCGAGCGTCTCGATGGCGGTGCGGTCGCGCCTCATCATGTCGTCGAGGTCGGAGAAGTCGCCGCCGTAGGCCATGTGCAGGACACCGTCGGCGGCCGCGGCACCGTTGTACAGACTGTCGAGGTCGTCGAGGGAGCCGGGGTGTGGTGTGGCCCCCAGTGACTCCAGCCGGGTGGCGGCGGCATCGGAGCGCGCCAGAGCGGTGACCGAGTGGCCGGCCGCGATGAGTTCGGCGACGACTGCCGGCCCGGTCTGGCCGGAACCGCCGGTGACGAAGACATGCATGACACTCTCCCCTTTAACGCCAGTTACTGGCACTACGTGGCAACAACGACTCTAGGAAGTGCCAGTCACTGGCGTCAAGATGTGTCAGTCACTGACGCATCAGGTAACCTTGAGGAATGCCACGGAGCGGAGCAGAAGCGCGTCGCCGCCTGCAACAGGCGGCTCTGGAGCTGTACGGAGAGCGAGGGTTCGACCGGACGACGACTGCTGAGATCGCGGCCCGGGCCGGCGTCAACGAGCGCACGTTCTTCCGGCACTTCCCGGACAAGCGAGAGGTGCTGTTCCATGGAGAGGCCGAGCTCCGTGCCGCGCTGACGCGGGAGGTCGCCGACGCCCCTGCTGACCTGCCTCCGCTCGACGTACTGCTCTGCGCCTTCCGGAAGGCCGGACGGATCCTCGAGGACAGCCGCCGGTTCTCAGAACCCCGGCTGAAAATCATCGCGGTCACACCCGCCCTCCGCGAACGCGACCTGGCCAAGGCCGCGTCGCTCACCGAAGCCGTGGCGGAGGCGCTGCGGCAGCGCGGCGTCCCCGACCGGCTGGCCGGTCTGGCGGCCCACACCGGCTGGGCCGCCTTCCACCAAGCGGCACAGGCCTGGATCGACGACCCCTCACAGAGCCTGGGGGCGCACCTCGTCCGAGCCTTCGACGATCTACGCGCCCTCTCCGCGGCCGTGCCACCGCCCCAGACCCGGCCCGAAAGCCGATAGGTGGACGCGCGGCCGCGCTGCGCGGTCACGCTTGCCCGACCGGGGAGGAAAAGGGCCGAAGACCGGCGTCCTACGCGCCACCGCCCTCGGGGCGCGCCGTGACCGGGCCCAGGGGGATGTCACCGCGCAGTGTGATGCGCCCCAGCTCTCGTGCTCGGACACGCCGACGACGTGCGAGGTGAAGCCGGGATTCACCATGAGGTTCCAGCGACCGCTCTTCCGTCAGACCGTCGGGTCCCAGAGTCCGCCGGCTGCGCCGCGGGCGAGGTGTTCGGCGTAGACGCCGACCTTCCAGGCGATGACCGAGCGGCACTCCTCCAGCGCCTGGATCTGTGCCTCGACGCGCTGCTGATGCCCCTCGAGGAGCCGCAGCCGTTCCACCTCGTTGCCCGCGCCGTGCCGTACGAGCTCGGCGAACCGTTTGAGGTCGGCCAACGGCATGCCGGATTCGCGCAGTTTGACGCAGATCAGCAGCCAGTCGACATCGGTGGTGGTGTATCGCCGTCGACCACCCGCGGTGCGCTGGACCGGGCCGACCAGCAGGCCCTCGCGCTCGTAGAAGCGCAGCGCGTGCACGCTGAGGCCGATCCGCTCGGCCACCTCGCCGATGCTCAGTGTCTCCGCACGGGTCGCAGCAGTAGCCATGCCGCCCAGCCTAGGACTTGATCTAGACCTCGCTCCAGTTCCTAGGGTTGTCGGCATGACCACCAGTGATCAGCAGCCGCTCGGTTCGCCCTTCTCCCGCACCAGCACCGCCGAGGACGTCCTCGCCGGTCTCGACCTCTCCGGCACGACCGCCGTCGTGACCGGGGGCTACTCCGGACTCGGCCTGCACACCACCCGGGGCCTGGCAGCCGCCGGCGCCCGGGTCGTCGTCCCGGCACGCCGGCCCGACCTCGCACGCGCCGCTCTCGCGGACGTGGACGGTTGCGACGTCATCCCCATGGACCTGTCGGACCTGGCCGGCGTACGCGCCGCCGCCGCACAGATCGCAGGCCTCTGCGACAGGCTCGACCTCCTCATGGCCGTCGCCGGTGTCATGGCCACCCCCGAGCGACGCGTCGGACCCGGCTGGGAGAGCCAGCTCGCCGTCAACCACTTCGGGCACTTCACCCTCGCCTGCGAGCTCTACCCGCTCCTGGCCGCCGCCGAGGGTGCGCGTGTCGTCGTGAACAGCTCCGCCGGGCACACCCTGACCGACATCCGCTGGCACGACCCGCACTTCCGCACCGGCTACGACAAGTGGCTGGCCTACGGTCAGGCCAAGACCGCCAACGCCCTGTTCGCCGTGCAGTTCGACGCCCTCGGCCGCGAAGACGGTGTCCGGGCGTTCGCTCTCCACCCCGGCAAGATCATCACGGGCCTCCAGCGGGAGATGACCGTCCAGGAACAGATCGACCGTGGATGGGTGGACGAGCACGGCAACGTGATCGGCGCCGGCTTCAAGACGCCCTCCCAAGGCGCCGCCACCGGCCTGTGGGCCGCGACCTCCCCCTTGCTCGGCGACCGCGGCGGACTTTACCTCGAGGACTGCGACGTCGCGCACGTCTCCGCCCCCGCCGCACCCATGGACGACGGCGGCGTCCGTGCCTACGCCGTCGACCCCGAGGCAGCAGCACGGCTGTGGGAACTCTCCGTCGCCGCGACCGGCGCCACCCCGGTCACGCGATGAACTCGCCATGACGGGGTCGTTGTTCGGCGCAGCGATCCCGTCGGCTACGCAGGTACGACAGCGCCTCACCACCTCTTCCAACAGGCAGGACCGAGGGGCGAGGCCGAGAATCTGCGCAGGAGTGCCACACGGACTGCACACAGCCTTTCGAAAGCGTCGTTAGCGTTGCTGGCTGCTCGATCCCGCCTACGCATGTGACCAGGCCGTGGCCCGGACGGACCGACGGCACAAGCAGCCCAGGAAGACCCGCAGATGGACTACTGCTCCACGTGTCGTCGTCATCTCAACGGCGCCCTGGTGTGCCCCGGGTGCGGGGCCTACGCCCCGGACATCGCTCCGCCCACCACCTACAGCGACACCGCGACGCCCCGGGGCACCGCGCCGGCGACACCGGCGGGCGCACCCGCCTCGCCCCCGGCCGGACGGCTGCTGCCTCCTGGCGCCCTGCATCACCGCCCCCTGCACGACGAAGCGGACCTCGGCCCCGGCACGGCCACCGCTCCGGCTGCGGCCACCGGGGGCACCCCGCCCACGGGACTCGGCCGGGCGGCACGGCGGCGCCAGCTGGCGCGCTGGAAGAAGGGCAAGCGCCGGGCCGCCGTGGCGACCGCGGTCGCGATCGTCGGCGGCGGGCTGACCGTGACTACGCTGGATCGGCACTCCACCGACCGGGCCCAGGCCGCCGCCGCGCCGGACGAGCGGAGCATGGGCGTGGCGCAGGAACAGATACCTGACCGCGCCCAGCCCACCCCGGCACCACCTGCCGCCGACCAGCCGTCCCGTACCAGCGCTCCCCCTCGGTCATCGGTCGCCGCCACCGCGCGGCAGCAGCCGCAAGCGGCCCCCGCTTCCGCCGCACCGCCGAACGCCCGGCCGGCCACCGCCGCTCCCCCGCGCCGGGTCACCGCCCCGCACCCGGCGTCTCCGGCGACCACCCTCCAGCCCACCGCTCCTCCCGCTCCCTCCGCTCCCGCTGCGCAGGACCCCAGCGACACGGCGACGCAGCCACCCGCCACGGCCGCACCCGCCGACCCCCCGCGTCCGGGCACGTCACCGACCGACCCGGCGCCCGCACCGGCAACGCCGACGAAGGTCTGCCTGCTCGTGCTCTGCCTCGGCTGATCAGCCGCAGCATGCGACCGTGACGTCGTTCCGGGAGAGCACGAGGAACGTCCCGGACCTTCGCCTCGTCCTTGATTGACCGGGTCTCGGCGATGCGGACCGGGTCGGCTTCCTTCTCCGACCGGGAGAAGCCGACGGTGGCGTTCTTCAGGTCGATCTTCTCGGCGCCGTAGGCGTCGATGGTGCAGGTCTTGCTGCCGGGCTTCGGAGGGGCGACCTGGGCATCCGCGTTGATGACGATGTCAGCAAGCGCGGCGGACGGCCCGCGACCCGACCGGGGCGGCCTCGCCGGGCGGGCCCGAGGGTCGTCGCTCACCATGTGACGCCGTGGACCGGCGCTCCCGTGTCAGCCGCCCGTGGCCTGGTCCGTACCGTCGCGCCCCAGCGTGCTCTCCCGTTCGACCAGCCGGTAGTCCGCCCAGATGCGCCGGGATTCGGGAGCGGCGCCGCCGAGCCGGGCGAGGACCGACTCCACCGCGAGCCGGCCGATGGCTCCCTTGTCCGGAGAGACGGAGGTGAGGGTCACCGCTCCGAACCGTCCCTCGACCACGTCGTCGAAGCCGACCACCGCGATGTCCTCGGGCACCCGCAGTCCCCGCGCGTGGAGCACCCGCATCGCACCGATGGCCATGGGGTCGTTGTAGGCGAAGATCGCGTCGGGGCAC
This sequence comes from Streptomyces sp. NPDC048185, assembly GCF_043202495.1. Taxonomy (NCBI): domain Bacteria; kingdom Bacillati; phylum Actinomycetota; class Actinomycetes; order Kitasatosporales; family Streptomycetaceae; genus Streptomyces; species Streptomyces sp. NPDC048185. The sequence goes on along the minus strand of NZ_JBIDAN010000005.1, from coordinate 483,674 downwards.
CTTCCGGCGTCGAGGATGCGGGTCATGGCCGCCGCGCCGTCCGCGTGCCCCCAGCCGTCGGTGGCGGCCACGAGGCCCTCGTCGACGGGGAGTCCGGCGGCGGTCAGTTCCTCGCGCCAGCCGCGTACGCGCAGTTGGGCCGGCTCGTTGCGCCCGTGCCGGGCACCGATGAACGCGACCTCCCGGCGCCCCAGACCGACCAGGTGTGCGACGGCGACGCGGGCGGCGGCGACGTTGTCGATGGCGATGTGGTCGTAGGGCAGGTCGTACTCCCGCTCCCCCAGCAGCACCAATGGGACGTCGTCGGTGCGGTCGCGCAGGTCCTCGGTCTCCAGCTCGATGGGGCTGAGGATCAGTCCATCGATGACCCGCGCCCGGAAGCCCTGGCTGACCAGGAGCTCCTGCTGCCGTCGTCCGCCGGTGTGGTCGAGGAGCACGGTGTAGTCGTGCTCGGCCGCCGTGTCGATGACGGCCGCGGCGAGTTCCGCGAAGTAGGGGTTGCCCAGTTCGGGCAGGGCGAGCGCGATGATGCCGGTGCGTCCCGCCCGCAGGTGCCGGGCGGCCAGGTTGGGCCGGTAGCCGAGTTCGTCGATGGAGCGCTGGACGCGTTCGCGCATGGCGGGGGTGACGTGCTGGAAGTTGTTCACCACGTTGGAGACGGTCTTGATGGAGACCCCCGCGTGCGCGGCGACGTCCTTGAGGCTGACCCGCACGGCATTCCCTCCCCTGGGCGGCCCTGCCCGGGCGGCCGGTGCGGGTCCGGTGACGTCACCGTGAGCCGTGCCTCGAGCCCCCGCGCTGATCTTGCAACGTTATACATCTGCTGTCGTCGCGCTGACAAGGCATGGCCGGACGCCGTGGACGGCACCCAGTCCCGCCCGCCTCGGCCGGCAATCACCCTGCCTCCGTCATGACATCACGGGGCCGCGTCGCCGCATCGCGCCGGCCGGTCCGCGCGGACTCGTCGTCGGCCGCGGTGGACAGGAAGACGCCGAGCAACATGGCCGTGACGTCCTCGCAGGCAGGCCGTCCAGCAGCAGCGCCACGTCCCCGGCCGTCGCCAGGCCGAGCCCTGCCAGGACGGAGCGGTGCCGCCCGCCGGTCGTCCGCCACAGATGCAGCGCGAGCAGCGGGGCGAGCAGCGGCTTGGTGGCCCACTCGCACGCGGGCAGATCCGCGGCGACCGCCAGCAGGTTCACCAGTGCGGTCACGCCGAAGAGCGCGATCGGCAGCGGCATGTCAGTGGTCCGCCTTCGGGGTCCAGCCGGGCGGTCCGAAGAGGTGGCCCGCGCGGTCGCGCCAGCAGGTGGCGCCCCGTACGTCGCGCCAGGCGGCCGCGTACTCGTGGAAGGCGACGCGCAACGGGTTGTAGGTGCCGATGTTCTTGGTCAGGCCGTACACCACCCGCTCGCCCTCGGGTTCGAACGTCCCGAGGAGCCGGTCCCAGACGATCAGGATGCCGCCGTAATTGCGGTCCAGGTAGGCGTTGTTGGAGCCGTGATGGACCCGGTGGTGCGAGGGGGTGTTGAGGACGAACTCGACCGGCCGCCACAGCTTGTCCACCCGCTCGGTGTGCAGGAAGAACTGGTAGACGAGGCTGATCGACTGCTGGAGCAGGATCATCCACGGCGGAATGCCCAGCAGGGCGAGCGGCAGCCAGAACGGCAGGGTGGTCATGGGTGTCCAGCTCTGCCGCAGCGCGGTGGAGAGGTTGAAGCGCACACTGGAGTGGTGGACGACATGGCTCGCCCACAGCACCCGCACCCGGTGGTGTGCGCGGTGGAAGACGTAGTAGGCGAGGTCGTCCGCGAAGAACAGCAGCACCCAGGTCCAGACGGACCCCGGCGACAACTGCCAGGGAGCCACGGTGAACAGGGCGGCGTAGGCCACGACCGCGAACGCCTTCCACGGGAGGCCGACGACCTGGCTGCCCGCGCCCATCGACATGCTGGTCACGGTGTCGCGGGCCTCGTAACCGCGTTCGTCGTCGTCCGGCAGGAAGCGGTACGACAGTGCCTCCACGGCGACGAGGAGGAGGAAGGCGGGTATCGCGTAGACGACGGCGGGGATCATGCCGGGTCTCCTTCCCGGTCCGGTGCGGCGTGGGCGGTGGGGACACTGCGGGCCAGCAGGGCGCGCGCCGCTGCTTCCGCGCCCCGCTCGTCGCGTGAGGCGATGAGAGCGGCGAGCCTCAGGTGGCCCGTGATGTCCCGGAGTTCGGTCGCGCGCAGTTCCGCCGGCACCTCGCCGGCCGTCAGGCCGCCGCCGACGAGGCTGTTGAACGCCAGGAGGTAGGCGATGTTGCCGGAGCCCTCCACGATCAGCCGCCACCAGGCGACGTCCGCCGCGCCGAGTTCGGCGAGGTCGGGGCCGCGGTGGAGGTAGGCGGTGGCGGCCGTGACGATCTCGGCCGCGGCCTCGTCGGAGCAGCGGACGGCGCACAGCCGGGCCGCGTCGGCGCCGATGGAGGCCCGCATCTCCAGGACGTCCCGCCGCAGGTCGTTCGAGGCGGGCGGGTGCTCGGTGTGGGCGAGCTGCACAGCGAGGTCGAGACCGGCGGTTCGCCGCCAGTCGAGGACCATGGTGCGTCCGCCGTGGCTCACCTCCACCAGCCGGGCCTGCTGGAGCCGTTTCAACGCCTCCCGAACGGCGTGCCGGTTGACGCCGAACTCGGCAGCCAGTTCCCGTTCGGCGGTCAGGGGGATGCCGGCAGCGAGCGTCCCGCTCAGGATGCGGTCCCTGAGCAGCGTGAACAGCTGGTCCGAGACCGCTTCACGGCGGATGCGTTGCTCTGTCATGGCGCACAGCGTGGACCTCCCCGAGCGACTGGTCAACTGGTTGGACCAGACGATTTTCGCCAGGGCGAGATACCAACCGCTGGGCGCCCTGGTTCAGTTGGGGCCGACCCGGCGGATACTGACACCCCCCCGGGCGGCCCGTCGCTCAACCGGTCAGGGCGCCCACGGCGCATCGACGGCCCAACTGCTGTCGGCGGTGAGGGTCTGCGGACGGTCGAAGGCGTCGCCGGTGCCGCCGCCGGAGGCGATGTACACCTGCGAGGCGTGATGCCGCAGGAACGAGCCGGGGATGTTGATCGACTCGAAGGTCACCCCGGTGCCGCTGAGCCCGGGCCGGGCGCAGAAGGTGGCGTCCTGGCGGAACAGCGCGGTGCCGTCGTCGGACGCCTTGCGCACCCGGCTGTCGGCGTGCCGCAGGAACTGGCCGGGGTAGTTCACCGACTCAAAGGAGTAGCAGGAGGAGTCGGCGAGCCCGCGGCGGATCGTGAACGTGGCGTCCTGCTTGAGCAGGGCGCTGCTCCCGGCGTCGACGATCTCCGTGTTGGCGAGACCGTCGGCGTGCCGCAGGTAGCGGTTGGTGTGGCCCCAGGTGGTGACCAGGAGCGACTTGCGGACGTCGGTGGGCAGTTGGACTGAGCTGCGCCACAGCGCCGGGTCGCCGAGGTTCCAGGTGGCGTCGGCGGTGAAGGAGACGGCGGTGTCCCAGGAGTTGGGACCGCCGCTGCGGGCGAGGTACACGTTGTCGGCGTAGTGGCGCAGGTACTGGCCGGGGTAGTTCTTGGACTCGAAGGAGGTTCCGCCCGCGGCCAGCCCGGGCCGGCTGCACCAGGTCGCGTCCGCGGCGAACGAGCCGCCGGTGTCCGCGTCGACGCGCACCCGGCTGTCGGCGTGCCGCAGGTAGCGACCGGGGAAGTTGACCGACTCGAAGCTGTAGCAGCGCGGGTCGGCGAGGCCGGTGACGGTGCGGAAGGAGGCGTCCTGGCGGGCGCCGTCGGCGGATGCGGTGGTCAGGACGTCGGTGCGGGCCAGTGAGTTCGCGTGCCGCAGGTAGCGGTCGGTGAAGCCGGGCGTGGTCACCTTGAAGGAGCGGACGTGGCCCAGGGTGAGGGCCGGCGAGGCGCTCAGGTTGCGGGAGGCCGCGATCAGCGCGCCGTGTGCCTGGTGGAGCTGGTTGGTGTCGACCTTCTGCACGCGCCGGTCGTACGTGTAGAGGCCGTTGTACTCGCCTTCGACGTCGGTGATCTCCGTGTAGACGTACGCGGACAGGCCCTTGGTGGTCATGAGCCGCTGGACGTCGCGGACCATGCCGGTGTAGCGGTCGTTGAGCTGCGCCGGGCTGGAGACCTGCTCGTAGGCGAAGAACTGCCCGTTGGGGCTGTACTCGTGGCCGGGGCTCCGCAGGCCGATGCCGCCGAACTCGCCGAGGACGGAGACGCGGGTGCTGGAGGGGCGTGGCCCGTCGGGGCCGGTGTAGACGTGCCAGTCGATGATGTCGCCGGTGCCCGGGTCGCCGCGGGAGTCGCAGCAGTTGTAGCCGCTGTGCGGGTTCATCAGCCGGCTCGAGTCGTAGTTCTCCAGGTCGGTGGTCACGCGCCGGGTCGCGGCGAGGTCCCACTCGCCCCAGCCCTCGTTGAAGGGCACGTAGGTGACGACCGCCGGGGAGAACCGGTGCTCGTCGATGACCTCGCGGGCCTCGGTCTCGAACTGCGCGGTCTGCGGGGCGGTGCGGTCGTGGTCGAAGGGGATGGTGGAGGGGATGTCCTGCCACACCAGCAGTCCGAGCCGGTCGGCGTGGTAGTACCAGCGGGCGGGCTCGACCTTGATGTGCTTGCGCACCATGTTGAAGCCCAGGTCCTTGTGCTTCTCCAGGTCCGAGGCGAGCGCCGCGTCGGTCGGGGCCGTGTAGAGGCCGTCCGGCCAGAAGCCCTGGTCGAGGGTGCCGATCTGGAAGACGAACTCACCGTTCAGGGTGGGGCGCATGACCCCGTTCAGCATCTTCTTGCCGATCTCGCGCATGCCGAAGTAACTGGCCACGGTGTCGACCGCGGTGCCGGAGGCGTTGCGCAGGGTGACCCGCAGGTCGTACAGGAACGGGTCGTCGGGTGACCAGCGGCGGGCGTCCGGGACAGGCACGGAGAACTCGGTGAAACCGCCGGTGGCGCGGCCCACGACGGTCGTACCGTTCAGTGCCTCGGCCAGGACGGTGTGTCCGTCGACGTTGCCGCGGGTGAAGACGCGGACCCGGGCGGTGTTGTCGGAGAGGCTGGGCCGGATGTCGACGGAGTAGATCGACGACGCCGGCGTGGGCTCCATCCACACGGTCTGCCAGATGCCGGAGGTCGGCGTGTAGAAGATGCCGCTGGGGTTGTTGGTCTGCTTACCCACGGGCTGCTTCTCGCCCCGGCCGTCGGTCGGGTCATAGACGCGCACGATCAGCTCGTTGGCGCCGCTCCGCAGCTGCGGTGTGATGTCGACCTCGAAGCGGTCGTAACCGCCCCTGTGGGTGGTGACCTGGGTGCCGTTGACCCAGACGGTGGCCTCGTAGTCGACGGCTCCGAAATGGAGTTGCACCCGTCTGCCGTTCCAGTCGTGCGGGACGGTGAAGCTGCGCTTGTAGAACATCAGATCGCGGTTGTCGTTGCGCATGATGCCGGAGAGCGCCGACTCCACGGGGTAGGGCACGAGGATGCGCTCGGGCAGGGTCTGGCCGACGGGCGGCGCGGCGTTGCGGTTGACGTTGCCGGCGCCGTCGGTGGGCGGGTTGAGGAACTCCCACTCGCCGTTGAGGGACTGCCAGTCGGGCCGGGTCATCTGCGGGCGCGGGTACTCGGGCAGCGGGTTGGTGGTGGAGACCTGGTTGGTCCACGGGGTGGTGAGCGGAGGCGGTTTGGGGGTGACGGCGGCCGCGGCGGTGGTGGTTCCGGTGACCAGCAGGCCTCCGGCCATTGCAAGCAGGGCCGCCAGACAGGCGATGATGCGTCGCATCGAGGTCCTCCAGGGCAGGACGGCGTGCGGACGCCGGCGTTCCGCAGCGGACTCCGACCATTTCCGGCCGGACGAGGGCGGTGCGGCGTACGGGCTTCCGACACGGTCGGACGAGCGGCACGAACGCGGGCAGGGCGCCCCGCGCCTCGGCGGGGAGTGCGGACAGCGGCCGAGGTGCGGGGAACCTAACATGGAACAGACTTCAACGGAAACACTCAGGAAACCCCAATCATCGGCGTCTGCACGCTACTTGATTGCTCACGACTCACCGTTGGCCCGCCCCCTGGCGCAACTGCTCCTCACGGACCGGCGCACCGGATGCGGTGGGAAAGTTGTGCGGACCGAGGCGTGCGCGAGGTCTGGACAGTGACTCGGGAGCGTGTTGTCATTCCGCTTGTCGCGGGATTTCCAACGTTGGAAGGGGCGCGCTGCTCTCCGTATGCCAGGCGTCCGACTCCCCTTCGTGCGGGAGCCGTGCGACCGACGCCCCACTCCGACGGTCCCGGTCCAGTTCCCCCTGCGCGAGAAGGTTCGATGACACGACAACGCACCCGCCCCCATGCCAGAACGTGGGCGCTGCTGACGGCAGCGGCCCTGGCCTTGCCCACGACCGTCCTGACGTCCGCCGCGTCGGCCGCGGAGCCGGCCTCGAGCACGCCGGCCGCGCTGTCCGCCGGGCAGTCCGCCGTGAAGGTGAACGGTCTGAAGGGCGAGTACTACAGCATGTCCGCGCCGGGCGCGCGGGACTTCGCCGTCCTCGGCGGCACCTCGCTCGACCCACAGATCAACTTCTCCGGACTCACCAGCACCTTTCAGGAGTTGACCGGCAAGACGGAGCACACGACGGCCCGCTGGACGGGCAAGGTCGAGGCTCCCGCCACCGGTGACTACACGTTCTACGCCTCCGGCGACAACGGCTTCCGGCTCTTCATCGACGGCGAAGCGGTCATCGACCACTGGGAGGGGGACTGGGACAACGAGCAGAAGAGCACGCCCGTCCACCTGACCGCCGGTGAGCAGCACGACTTCCGCCTGGAGATGTTCCAGGACGTCGGCGGCGCCAACATGTTCCTGCGCTGGTCGACGCCGACGCTGGCGAAGCAGATCGTGCCGCAGTCGGCCTTCACCCCGCCGGACGGCTTCGAGGTCTACCCGGTGGAGCCGTCGGTCGGCACGGACGGCAAGCAGGTACGGGCCCGCTTCGAGGGCCGGGTCGGCGGTGACCTCAAGGCACTTGCCGAACACCTCGCGGTCGAGTCCGACACGACGCCCATGCCCATCAAGTCGGTCTCCACCGCCCCGGGCGACCGCAACTCCCTGCTGATCACGCTCTCGGAGCCGATCCAGAAGAACCAGCAGGTCAAGCTCACCTACAACGGTGCCGGCAACCTCAGCGCCGGCGGCGAGACCGTCCCGAAGATCGTCCGCTGGGCGCAGAACGACTCCACGCACCGCCTCACCACCAAGTGGGGCGACAAGCTGGACGAGCAGCACCCGCTGCCCGAGTACCCGCGCCCGCAGCAAGTCCGTTCGCAGTGGCGGAACCTCAACGGTCCCTGGCAGTTCAGCGGCGCCGACGCGGGCGAGAAGCCCGTCTTCGGCAGGGACCTGGACGAGAAGATCATCGTGCCGTTCCCGGTGGAGTCGCAGCTCTCCGGTCTGGAGCGCCACGAGAACCACATGTTCTACCGCAAGCTCATCGACGTGCCCAAGAACTGGAAGGTCGGCAAGAGCGACCGCGACAACCGGCTCAAGCTCAACTTCGGCGCCGTCGACTACCAGGCCACCGTGTACGTCAACGGCACGAAGGTCGTCGAACACACCGGCGGGTACAACGCGTTCAGCGCCGACATCACGGACGCGCTGAAGAGCAAGGGCCGGCAGGAGATCGTGGTCGCGGTCACCGACACCGGTGGCGCCGACCAGCCGATGGGCAAGCAGTCCACCAACCCGGGCGGCATCTTCTACACGCAGTCGTCGGGCATCTGGCAGACCGTGTGGATGGAGCCCGTCGCCGAGGCGGCCATCGACAGCGTGGTCACCACGCCCGACATCGATACCTCGACCCTCGCCGTGAACGTGCAGTCCGGAAAGGCGTCCGCCGGGGCGCGCGTCGAGGCCGTCGCCCGCGACAAGCACGGCAAGGTCGTCGGCAGGGTCAGCGGTCCGGCCAACAAGGAACTGCGGCTGCCGGTGGCGCAGCAGCACCTGTGGAGCCCGGACGACCCCTACCTGTACGACCTGGACGTCAGGCTCACCGACGGCCGCTCCACGGACAAGGTCGGCAGCTACTTCGGCATGCGGAAGATCGCCGTCGAGAACGTCGGCGGCTACCAGAAGCTGGTGCTGAACGGGAAGCCGATCTTCTCGCTGGCCACGCTCGACCAGGGGTTCTGGCCCGACGGTCTGTACACCGCGCCGAGCGACGACGCCCTCGCCTTCGACCTGAACGCGCACAAGGAGTTGGGCTTCAACGCGGTGCGCAAGCACATCAAGGTCGAGCCGGCCCGGTGGTTTTATCACGCGGACCAACTGGGTCTGCTGGTCTGGCAGGACTTCGTCTCCGGCAACATCACCAACACCACCGGTCAGAAGGCCTTCGTCGACCAGGGTATGGAGACGATGCGCCAGCACCACAACTCCCCCTCGGTGATCGGCTGGATCGTCTTCAACGAGGGCTGGGGCGAGTGGAACCGTGAGGAGACCGGCCGTATCGCCGAAGCCGTCAAGGCCGCCGACCCGTCCCGTGTCGTCAACGCCCACAGCGGTGTGAACTGCTGCAACTCCAAGGGCGACTCCGGCAAGGGTGACATCGTCGATCACCACGACTACGGCAACAACGACCCCGCCTGGCCGGACGAGAAGCGGGCGGCGATGGACGGCGAGCACGGCGGCTTCACGCTGCGCACCCCGGGCCACATGTGGCCGGGCGCCCCGACCGTCATCTACAGCGGTGTCGCCGACAAGGCCGCGCTGACCCGCAAGTACGTGGAGAACACCGAGGAGTTCTACCTGGAGCAGGCCGGCGCCGAGCTGTCCGGGTCGGTGTACACGCAGATCACCGACCTGGAGAACGAACTCAACGGCCTCTACACGTACGACCGCCGGGAGATCAAGGTCGACCCGGCCCCCGTCCGGGAGATCAACCGCAAGGTCATCGCGGCCGGTGCGGCGGCCGGGCAGAAGGGCGAGCTGAAGGGCGGCGGCTCCTGGTCGCTCGACGAGGGCTCCGGCACCACCGCGAAGGACTCGGGGCCGAACGCCAAGCCCCTGACGCTCACCGGTGGCACCACCTGGACCGAGGGCGTCAGCGGCAGCGCGCTGAAGTTCGACGGCCAGGGCCAGTCCGCCGAGACCGCGGGACCGGTGCTCGACACCACCGGCAGCTACTCGGTCTCCGCGTGGGTGAAGCTGGACCGGCTGCCGGACAACTACGCGACGGCGGTCAGCCAGGACACCCGGCGTCAGGCCGGCCCGTTCTACCTCCAGTACGGTCAGGGCGCGTTCGCCTTCAGCACCCCCGGTGAGAACCGGGCGCGGCTGGTGACGACCCCGGAGACCGGGCGCTGGTACCACCTGGTCGGCGTGAAGGACGCGGCGGGCAACCAGATCCGGCTGTACGTCGACGGCGACCTGGCGTCGACCGCGACGGCCGGCCCGGCCTACCAGAGCACCGGGGGCCTGGCCGTGGGCCGCGCCCAGTGGGACGGCTCGGCCGCGGACTTCTGGAACGGCTCCGTCGACGAGGTCCACGCCTACGACAAGGCCCTCACCGACGCGGAGGTGAGCGCCCTGCACGAGGCCGAGCAGCCGTAACGGGCGGCACGGCACCGAGGACACCGGCAGGACCGGGCGGCCCCGGCGGGAGGCGAGGAGCCTTCCGCCGGGGCTGCCGCCCGTGGTGCGGGTCAGGCCCGGCATCCGGTGGTGAAGCCGCGCTGGGCCAGGCCCTGGCAGAACGCCGTGCGGGCGTCGGTGTAGCGGGAGAGCCTGCCGTCGGCGAACCAGGTCGAGTTCGGCGGGAAGTCGAAGCTCCCGTCGTCGATGCCGTCCCAGCCGTAGCGGAAGTCGAGGTTGATGTAGGTGACGGTGGTGATGACGTCGGACAGGTCGTAGGTGCCCGGCAGGTTGGGGATGGGGCCTCGGTAGTCGAGCAGGCCGAACAGACGCCGGGTCCACTCGGCTCCGCGCACCGGTTCCAGGCCGGCGGTGTCGGCGCCGTCCGCGGTGAGGTTCATCAGTCCGCTCTCGGAGACGACCATCTTCTTGCCGTGGTCCTTGGCGAACTTCATCATCTTCAGGACGTTGCCGTCGTAGTCCCAGTTCTTCCAGACGGCTGCCGGGTTGCCATGGGTATCGGTGCCTATGGAGGCGTTGCGGCACTGGAGGGCACCGACGTCGTAGTTGTCGGGCGGGGTGCCGTTGTAGAGGTAGCCGTTGGAGTCGTGGATCGGCATGCACAGCTCGTGGGCGAAGACGGAGACACCGATCTCGTCGGTGACCGCGTCGCCCGGGTAGAGCGCCTCGTACTCGCCGCGCACCGGGTGGAAGACGAAGCGGACGTTGTCCTGATGGGTGCGGTCATCGATGAGCGAGCGGATGCGGGCGAAGGCGCCCTTGTACGAGGAGCAGGTGGCGTCGGTGCAGTGGTAGTGGCTGGAGACCTCGTAGTCGAGGCGGAGCAGGAACGTGGCCCTGGGGTGGGTGTCGATGAAGTCGGTCAGACGGGTGAAGCGGTCGGCCCAGAGGCCGTCGGCGAGTTCCTGGGTGACCTGCCGGGAGCGGGCGGCCTTGGCGTTGCCGTCGCCGCCTGGGAAGCCGGGCGGGTTGTCCTTCCAGCTGATGCCGATCTGTACGGTGTCGCCGCGGTCGGCGAGGAAGCGGGCGTAGGCGGCGTGGCCGGGGCCGACCCAGTCCCCGGATGCGACCTCGTAGTAGACCGAGCCGCCGGCTGGGGCGTCGGCGAAGGACGTGTAGTCGTCCCAGGCCGTCTTGGTGGACTGGCCGATGAGCAGGGTGCGCGTGGTCGCCGCCTGTGCCCGGGCGCCGCCGGTGTCGGCGGAGGCCGCGTGGGCGGTGCCGAACGGCAGGACGGCCGCCAGCAGGGCGACAACGAGCGCGGCGATGACCGACGGGACCGGGCCGCGGTCTCTCCTGGCGTGCGGGGATGCGTGGGGGTGCATGGGTGCTCCTGACTACGGGGCCTGCGGAGGTCGCGGGCCCCGGTGGGGTGGAGGGTCAGGGGGTCCGGTAGGTGAAGCTGCCGGTGGTGGTCTGCGCCGTCTGGGTGGTCGGCTGGTAGTCGAAGGTGTACGTCACCGTGTCCCCGGAGCGCAGGGTGACGGGCTTCTCCCAGCGGTTGTTCGCGGCGTTCCAGCCGAGGAAGTAGTTCTGCTCGGCGCCGCCGTTGACGCGGTAGTGGACGGTGACGAAGGTGGCGGCCTTGGACGGCTTGAACCAGATCACGGGCTGGGAGCCGGGGGTGACACCCTGGGTGTAGTCACCCTGCTGGGGCGGCTCGGTGGGCGTGGGGTCGGTCGGCGTCGGGGTGGGGGTGGGCGTGCCGGGGTTCTGACCGGTGCCGTTCACCCACTGTCCGCCGCGCAGTTCGGCGAGGAAGCGGTCGCGGACGGTCGGGTCGGCCTGGATGCGGGCGTCGCCCCAGTAGCCGTTGGCGCAGCCGGGTCCGCCGGCCGCGGCGCCGTCGGCGCACTGCCATTGGGTCTGGCCGTCCCAGTCGGTGTTGATGTAGGCGGCGGCGCGGATGACGTCGCGGTTGGCGTTGATCCACGAGAAGTACGGCTTGTACCACTCGTTCCAGATGGTGTCCGCGCTCGTGGCCGTCGGGTTCTTGCGCATGATGCAGCTCTTGGTGTGCGCCCCGTTGTCGTACCCCTGAGGCGAGGCCTCGGCGATCATCGCCGGCTTGCCGTGGGCGCGGGCGAAGTCGAGGACGCGGTTCTGCAGTCCGGTCGGTGAGGTGTCGTAGGTGCTGCATCCCCACTGGGTGCCGACCGAGCCGGTGCCGTAGAAGGCGGACAGGCCGACCCAGTCGACGTACCTGTCACCGGGATACCAGGTGTCGTAGTGCTTCGGGTCGGTGACGATGTAGTTCCACTCGGGGTGGTCGGGGTTGCTGTCGAGGGGCCATGCGGCCGTCTGCCAGACGGTGGCGACCTTCGTGGCGCCGAGCGCGTCGATGCGGCCCTTGATGTAGGCGAACGCCTTCTTGTAGTAGTCGGCGCTGTAGCAGTTCCAGGGGCCGTCGAACTCGTAGCCGATGCGCAGGAAGACCTGGCGGTCATAGCTCTTGAGCGTGGTGACCATCTGGTCGACCTTGGTGCGGTACTGGCTGATCAGGCTGGGGTTGCCGGCCGTGACGTCGCTGTCGTTCGTCCCGACGATCGCGCGCAGCGGCTGGTTGTTGCAGCCGCTGGTGGCGTCGGAGAGGTAGAGGCCGACGGCCAGGGCGGAGTTCGGGTACTGGGCGAGGGTGCCCGCGAAGTCCACGGTGCCGGAGCCCCAGTTGGCGGGGCTGTTCATGCCGGCGAGCGGCTCGGGGCTGCCGCCGAGGACCAGGTTGGTGTAGAGGGTGACGCCGCCGGGCGTCGGGGCGTTGAGGCCCGGGTTGTCCATGACGTCGCGCTTGTAGGCGGCGAGGGTGTCGCTGTCCTGCCCCATGATCGCCATCACCTTGCCGTCGGCCGGCAGGTTGCGGGCCGTGACGGCGGCCTGGGCGGTTCCCGAGGTGAGGCCGACCGAGCCCAGGGCGGCCACCGCGGCGAGGCCGGCGAGTGCGGCGACGGCTCGTCTTCGCAGGGTGCTCATGCGGAATCTCCTTGCTGCCGTGCGGATGTATTGCCCGGCATCGTGGAGACGTTCGCTTGTTACGTCAACGAGTCGCGTAAGTTTCGGTCGAAGAAGCAGGTGGCGGACACGTGCTCGTAACCTCCTCGACCTGCGCGCAACCCGTTCACCGGGCACGGGAATCACGGGGGTGTCCGGGCGCGTCGACAACCGTCCTGCCATGCTTGACGAAACTTCAACGTAACTATTGACAGATAGTTTCGCTCGACGGCAAGTTGTCTCATCGAAGCGCCGGGCACCGTCCGGCGCCCCGCCTCCGCGTGACCCCTGTGGCCCTCTCCTCGCGCGGCAGGCGTCCCTCGTCGTTCCGTCATCCTCTCCTCTGGAGGTCCCGCATGGGCTCCTCACGCCTGCGCCGCACGCTCGCCGCGGCGGCCGGTCTCGCCACCCTGGTTTCGCTGGCCGCCTGCTCGTCCGGCTCGGACTCCGCCGCCGGCAAGACCACGCTCACCGTCGCCACGTTCAGCGACTTCGGCTACGAGCCGCTGTTCGCCGAGTACCAGAAGACGCACCCGGACGTGGTCGTCAAGGAGCGGGTCTCGCAGCTCGACCAGCACCACAACAGCTTGTCGACGCAGCTGTCCTCGGGCAGCGGCGCCGCCGACGTGGTGGCGATCGAGGAGGGGTACCTGCCCAAGTTCCGCGAGGTGAAGGACAAGTTCGTCAACCTCGCCGACTTCGGCGGCGCCGACCGCAAGGACGAGTACCTGCCGTACAAGTGGGCCCAGGGCACCGCGGACGACGGCACGTTCGTCATGGGGTACGGCACCGACGTCGGCGGGCTCGCGATCTGCTACCGCAAGGACCTGTTCGCCCAGGCCGGCCTGCCGACCGACCGCGAGGCCGTCGCCAAGCTCTGGCCGACCTGGGACGCGTATTTCAAGACCGGCGAGACCTTCCGCGGCAAGGTGAAGGACCACGCCTGGTTCGACGCCGCGGGCAATGTGTTCAGCGCGATGATGAACCAGACCGAGTACGGGTTCTTCGACCGGAGCGACTCCTACATAGCCGACAGCAACCCGGCGGTGAAGACGGCGTTCTCGACCACGGCGAAGGCGGCGGCCGACGGCCAGTCCGCGAACTTGGTGCCCTTCAGCCAGCAGTGGAACGCCGGTATCAAGCAGGGCCGGATGGCCACCATCACCTGCCCGGCGTGGCTGACCGGTCTGATCCAGACCGCGGCCGGCGAGGACGGCGCGGGCAAGTGGGACATCGCGGCCGTGCCCGGGGGCGGCGGCAACTGGGGCGGTTCGTTCCTGACCGTGCCCAAGCAGAGCAAGCACGCCAAGGAGGCCGCCGAGCTGGCCGCCTTCCTGACCTCCGCCGACTCGGAGAAGAAGATCTTCACCGGGCCGACCGGTTCGCTGCCCTCGATCACCTCGGCGCTCTCCGACCCGGCCGTGCAGGGGACCTGCAAGGAGTACTTCAACAGCGCCCCCACCGGGCAGATCTTCGCCGCCTCCGCCAAGGACCTCAAGCCCAGCTTCCGCGGCACCAAGGACCAGCAGGTGCGGCTGCCCTTCGGCAGCGCCCTCCAGCTCGTGGAGCAGGGCAAGGCGTCACCCGACGAGGCCTGGGACAAGGCGCTCTCCGAGGCCGAGAAGAACCTGAAGCACTGACCAGCGGCCCGCGCGCCGCACCACGCACCCGGGGTGCCGTCCGTCCGGCGGGCGGCACCCGCTCCACCCCCCGACCTTCCTGCCAGGAGGACGCCATGGCGGTCGACACCACCGGTGCCGGGCACGCCCTCGCCACCCCGAAACCGAAGCGCCGCAGGGGCCTGTTCGCCCCCTACAGCTTCGTCGCGCCGTTCTTCGTCGTCTTCGGCGTCTTCGGCCTGTACCCCCTGATCTACACATTCTGGGTCTCCCTGCACGACTGGGACCGGCTGTCCGGCAACGGCGGCTTCGCCGGGCTCGACAACTTCCGGGACCTGTTCGCCGACTCGGACTTCTACACAGCGACCTTCAACACCTTCAGCATCTTCCTGCTCTCCACGGTGCCGCAGCTGATCCTCGCGCTGGGCGTGGCCTGGCTGCTGGACCGCCGGCTGCGCGCCCGCACCACCTGGCGGGCGCTGGTGCTGGTGCCGCAGTACGTGTCGGTGGTCGCCGTCGCGTTGGTCTTCTCGCAGTTGTTCGGCCGGGACTTCGGTGTCGTCAACTGGGTGCTGGAGCACCTGGGTCTGATCAGCGACCCGGTCGACTGGACCGCGGAAAGCTGGAGTTCGCACCTGGCGATCAGTTTCATGGTGATGTGGCGCTGGACCGGCTACAACGCGCTGATCTACCTAGCCGCCATGCAGGCCGTGCCGCGCGAGCTGTACGAGTCGGCCATGGTCGACGGCGCCAGCCGCTTTCTGACCTTCCGGCGGATCACCCTGCCCGCCATCCGGCCGACCCTGCTGTTCACCGTCGTCATCTCGACCATCGGCGGGCTCCAGCTCTTCGCCGAGCCGCTGCTCTTCGACTCCCAGGCCAACGCCGAGGGCGGCACCGAGCACCAGTTCCAGACGCTGACGCTGATGCTCTACAAGTACGGCTTCATCAACAACGACGCCGGCTACGCCTCCGCCATCTCCTGGGTGCTGTTCCTCGTCATCGCCCTGGTGGCCGCCCTCAACTTCTCCCTCACCAGGCGCCTGAGCGGCTCCGACCGCTGACCGACCGGCCTCATCGAAAGGAGCCCGCTCGTGGCACCGACCACGCCCACAGCCGCACCCCCGGCCGCCGCCGGGCACCACGACGAACCGCCCCGACCCGTCACCGCCGCCCGGCGGCGCGCCCGGGGCCCCCGCCATCACGACACGGCCGGGCCCCTGGCCTACGCACTGCTGGCCGCCGTCGTCCTCGCCTCCGTCTTCCCCCTTTACTGGACGGTCGTCGTCGCCTCGCACAGTGATAACTCCGTGCTCGGCGGCTCGACCCCGTCGCTGGTGCCGGGCGGCCATCTGATCGGGAACATCCAGCGGGTTTTCGACACCGTCGATTTCTGGCAGGCGCTCGGCAACTCCTTCACCGTCGCCGGCACCACGGCCGTCAGCAACGTGCTGCTGTCCTCCCTGGCCGGCTACGCCTTCGCCAAGCTCCGCTTCCCCGGCCGCAACGCGCTGCTCGTGGTGGTCGTCGCCACCGTGATGGTGCCGACCCAGCTGGGCATCATCCCGCTGTACCTGCTGGTCACCGACATGGGCCTGTACGGCAAGCTCAGCTCTCTGATCGTGCCCTCCCTGGTGTCCGCCGTCGGCGTGTTCTGGATGCGGCAGGCCATGGAGGAGAACGTCCCCGACGAACTCATCGAGGCTGCCCGCATGGACGGCGCCGGGCAGCTGCGCACCTTCTGGTACGTCGCCTGGCCCGCCGTGCGCTCCACCGCCGCCGTGCTCGGCATGTTCACCTTCATGTTCGCCTGGAACGACTACTTCTGGCCGCTGATCGCGCTGCCTCCGGAGAACGGCACCGTTCAGATCGCCCTCAACCAACTCGCGGCCGGCTACTACACCGACTTCACCCTGATGCTCGCCGGTGTGGTCGTGTCCGTCCTGCCCGTCCTGGCGCTGTTCGCCGTGCTGGCCCGGCGCATCGTCTCCGGTGTCATGGCCGGCGCCGTCAAGGGCTGAAGCCGCGCCTCGCCCACGCCTCCCACCGCCACCGAGACACGAGGACCCGATGACCGCCGCCGTCCCCACGACCGGCAACAACGCCCCTGCCCGTGAAGAGCCTTCCACGCCGGCGATCCGCAATCCCGTCCTGACCGGCTTCCATCCCGATCCATCCCTGCTGCGGACAGGCCTGGACTACTACCTCGCCACCTCGACCTTCGAGTGGCTTCCCGGCGTCACCCTGCACCACTCGCGGGACCTGGTGAACTGGCGCCCGCTGGGTGGAGCGCTCACCGAGGAACGGCTGCTGGACCTCACCGGCACACCCGACTCAGGGGGTGTCTGGGCCCCGTGTCTGTCCTGGGCGGACGGCTTGTTCCACCTGGTCTACTCCAACGTGACCAGTCTGACCGGCGCGTTCAAGGACGTACGCAACCACGTGGTCACCGCGCCCTCCGTCACGGGCCCATGGTCCGACCCGGTGCCCCTGCCGGGCCACGGCTTCGACCCCTCCCTCTTCCACGACACGGGGCCCGGGGGCAGCGGACGCAGCTGGTACCTCTGGCTGGACTGGGACCACCGG
Organism: Streptomyces sp. NPDC048185; assembly: GCF_043202495.1. Taxonomy (NCBI): domain Bacteria; kingdom Bacillati; phylum Actinomycetota; class Actinomycetes; order Kitasatosporales; family Streptomycetaceae; genus Streptomyces; species Streptomyces sp. NPDC048185. Next base: position 466,840 of record NZ_JBIDAN010000005.1, on the reverse strand, counting down.
ACCGGCCGCCAACCCTTCGCCGGCATCCTCCTCCAGGAGTGGGACCGGACGGCCCGCGCCGTGCGGGGGCCGGTGCAGCGGATCTTCACGGGCACCGCGCTCGGCCGGACCGAAGGACCGCACCTCTACCGTCGTGACGGCTGGTACTACCTGGTCACCGCGGAGGGCGGCACGTCCTGGGAGCACGCCGTCACCGTCGCCCGCTCCCGCGAGGTGACCGGACCCTACGTCCCCGACCCCGCCGGTCCACTGCTCACCTCCTACGGCGACGACCGCCTGAAACTCCAGAAGGCCGGCCACGCCAGTCTGGTCGACACCCCTGGCGGCGAGTGGTACCTCGCCCACCTGACCGCCCGCCCCCTCACGCCTCGGGGCGCCTGTGTGCTCGGGCGGGAGACCGCCTTGCAACGCGTGCACTGGACCGCGGACGGCTGGCCCCGCGTCTCGGGGGACAGCGGTGACGGTCGCCCCGCCCTGCGGGTGCCGGCTCCCCGCTTCAGTACCCCCGCCGTGCGGGAGCCGGCGGCACACGACGGGGTCCTTCCCCCGGAATGGATGACTCTGCGCCGCTACCCCGATCCGTCCTGGCTCTCTCCCGTTCCGCAGGGCGGCGTGCGTCTGCGCGGGGCCGAATCGCTGTCCTCACGGCACCGTCAGAGCCTCGTGGCCCGTCGTCAGCAGCACACCGACTTCTCCTTCGAGACGGAGGTGTCCTTCGCCCCCACCTCCCCACGGCAGATGGCGGGCGTGGTCCACCTTTACAACACCCGGCTGTGGCACTACGCCCACCTCACCCGCGACGAGGAGCAGGGCCGGGTCCTGCGCCTGGCGACCTGCGACCGAGGTCGCTACACCGAGCCGGTCGCCCCCGTGTCCGTGCCCGAGGACGTCCCGGTGCGGCTGCGCCTCACCTGTGCGGGCGGCACGGGTGCCTTCGCCTGGTGGGACGCGGCCGACCGGCGGTGGCGGCGGCTCGGGCCCCGGCTGGACGTGACCCGGCTGTCGGACGAGTACGCGACCGTGGGCGACGGCGACGGTCACTACGACAGCTGGGGCTTCACCGGAGCCTTCGTCGGGGTCTGCGCCCAGGACCTCACCGGCGACGGACGTCCCGCCGACTTCACCGGACTCGAGTACCGGGCGGACGACGGGAGCGGAACGTGAGTACGGCGATGTGCCGCGGCCACGGGCGGCCTCGCCCTCCGCTCCGCGGCCACGGCGTCGTAGTCTTCGGACGAGAGCCCGCAGCGCGCGTGGGCGGCGAGAACAGCGAACGGGAAACGGACGGCACATGAGTTCACGACCAGCGGCGAAGGTGACCATCAGTACCATCGCCGCCGAGGCCGGTGTCTCCACGGCCACCGTCTCGAAGGTGCTCAACGGACGCGCCGACGTCTCGACCGCGACCCGCGACCGCATCCGGCAGATCATGGCCCGCCACCACTACCAGCCGCGCCGGGCCAGACGCCGCGGCGGCGTCGTCGACCTCGTACTCAACGAGCTCGACAGCCTGTGGTCCATCGAGATCATCCGCGGCGCCGAGGAGGCCCTGCGCGACGAGGGCGTCAGCATGATGCTCTCCGCCGCGCACGGCAGCACCGCCGGCACCAACGCCTGGCTCGACCAGCTCGCCGCCCGCCGCTCGGACGGCGCCATCCTCGTCGTCTCCGACCTCACACCGCGCCAGCGCACGAAACTGGGCGCCCTGGGTATCCCCTTCGTCCTGGTCGACCCCGTCGGCAACGTCGATCCGACCGTACCGACGATCGGCGCCACCAACTGGGCCGGCGCCATCGCGGCGACCGAGCACCTCATCGGACTCGGGCACCGCCGCATCGCCCACCTCGCCGGTCCGCGCCAGCTGCTGTGCAGCCGCGCCCGCGCGGACGGCTTCCACGCCGCCATGGAGGCTGCCGGACTGCCCGTACCTGACGGGGCGGTGAGATACGGCGAGTTCAACGATCCGTCCGGCCGCACCGAGATGGCCGCGCTGCTCGACGACGCGGATCGTGTCGGCCGTCCCTCGCCCACCGCCGTGTTCGCCGCCAGCGACCTGCAGGCCTTTGGCGCCTACACGGCACTGCGCGAGCGCGGGCTGCGCGTTCCGGACGACGTCAGTGTGGTCGGTTTCGACGACGTGCCGGTGACCCGGTGGAGCGATCCGGCGCTGACAACGGTCAGGCAGCCGCTGCAGGAGATGGCCGCCATGGCGGCGAACACCCTTCTGCGGCTCGTCGACGGCGAGGACGTGAACCTGCCCCGCGTCGAACTGGCCACCCATCTGGTGGTCCGCGGCAGCACGGCGGCGCCCGTGGTGGCCACGGGCGCCGGGTGAGCGGACGCCGACGCCGCGGGCCAAGGCGTCACTGCGCCGGGCGCACCGCCACGTTGTCGGACGAGGGGCGACGTCGAGGACCCGGACGCCGTTGGCGCCACTGCGGTTGGTGCCGTCGGTGACAGAGATCCCCGGCGTCACCATGTCCGCGACGTGAACCGTGATCGAGGAACCGACGCCCGTGACACGCTACCGGTGGGTCGAGCCGGGGTGACTGGGCGCCGGGTTTGCCGTGGCCGCGGTGGTGGTTGTAGGCGCGCAGAAAGCCTGCCAGAGCGGCGAAGTTCGTCGTTGCTGTCATAGGACCGCAGGTGGGTCCATTGGCCCACTCAACGATCCCACCCGCCCGGCCACCGACTTTTCTCGTCTGGTTGACGATATCCCGGCCTCCGGTTATCGTCGCACTGACGAGATCGAGGGGGTCTGCCATGGCCGACATCACCCGGCGCTTCGGATGGCGCCATCTGCGTTCCGCGCCCACCGCCCACATTCGCCACCACAAGCGCGGCCGGCTCGTTCACGACGGCCGAGGGCTCAGCTTCTGGTACCGGTCGCTGTCGGCGGCGCTGTCCGAAGTGCCGGTCGACGACCGGGAGCTGGCCATGGCGTTCCACGCCCGTACGGCCGACTTCCAGGACGTCACTGTGCAGGCCACGGTCACCTACCGGATCAGTGACCCGGCCGAGGCGGCGAACCGGCTGGACTTCTCCGTGGACCCGGACAGCGGGAGGTGGCGCGGCACCCCCCTGGAGCAGATCGCCACTCTCTTGACCGAGACCGCGCAGCAGCACACGTTGGACGTGCTGGCCCGCACCCCGCTGGCCGTCGCGCTGATGGACGGTGTCGCCTCCGTTCGGGAACGGGTCGCCGCCGGTCTCGCCGACGAGCCCCGCCTGCCGGCCACCGGCATCGACGTGGTCGCCGTGCGCGTCGTGGCGATCCGACCCGAGGCGGAGGTGGAGCGCGCCCTGCGGACCCCGGCCCGCGAGCAGATCCAGCAGGAGGCGGACCGGGCCACCTACGAGCGGAGGGCCGTCGCGGTCGAGCGCGAGCGTGCCATCGCCGAGAACGAGCTGGCCAGTCAGATCGAACTGGCACGACGCGAGGAGCAGTTGGTCGACCAGCGCGGCACCAACACGCGGCGTGAGGCGGAGGAGAAGGCAGCGGCGGACGGCGTACGGACCGAGGCCGAGGCGGCCCGCCAGGTCCGCCTGGCCCGCGCGGAGGCCGAGGCCGCACGCGCGACGGGCGCGGCACGCGCCGAGGCCCAGGCCGCCTGGCTGCGGGTGCACGGCGAGGTCGATCCGGCCACGCTGCACGCCCTGGCGACGACCCGGCTGGCGGAGAACCTGCCGCGGATCGAGAGCATCACCCTCTCCCCCGACGTGCTCACCGGGCTCCTGGCCAGGATCGGGAGGCCGGAAGGCCGGGCGGACGCGTGAGCCTGGCCCCGCGGGTGGTGCTCGTGCACCGCAGGACCGAGTACGAGGAACTGCTCGCCCGGCACGGGACGCACGGGCAGGCCGCGTTCTTCCTCTCCAGCCGCGGCCGCTCGATCGACGAGGTGGCCCGCCGTCACGACGCCACCCAGCGGGCGCTGCGGGAAGTGGCGTCGGCGGTGCCGCTGACCTGGCGCAGCTCCAGGGTCGAGCGGGCGGACCTGGACCGCTTCCTGTTCGCCCCGGAGGACGTGGTGGTCGTCGTCGGCCAGGACGGCCTGGTCGCCAACACGGCGAAGTACCTCACCGGGCAGCCGGTCGTGGGCATCGACACCGATCCAGGGCGCAATCCGGGGGTCCTGGTGCGTCATCGCTGCGCCGACGCCGCAAACCTGCTGCGTGCCGCGACCGCGGCCCGGGGCGGGCACGGGGACGGGGTGGAGGAGCTGACCATGGTCGAGGCGGTCGCCGACGACACCCAGCGCCTCCTGGCGCTGAACGAGATCTACCTGGGGCCGCCCGGTCATCAAACGTCCCGTTACCGCCTGGGCACCGGCAGCGGGACGGACCCGGGCGAGGCCCAGGCCTCCTCCGGGGTCCTCGTCGGCACCGGCACCGGCGCCACCGGCTGGCTCCGCTCCTTGTGGCTGGAGCGCGGTGCCACCGTGACCATGCCCGCGCCACGCGATCGGCGACTGCTGTGGTTCGTGCGCGAGGCGTGGCCGTCACCGGCGACCGGCACGTCCAGGGTCTCCGGGGAACTGGAGCGGGGACAGACGCTGCGGCTGACCGTGGAGTCGGACCGCATGGTGGCCTTCGGGGACGGAATGGAGACCGACGCCCTGGACCTGACCTGGGGGCAGAGCGTACGGGTGGGGATCGCTGCGGCGTCCCTGCGCCTCGTGACGTGAGGGCCCTGCCCGCGGGTCGCCGGTGATCGGTGGCCGGTGAGATCCAGCCGTGCCGTCATCCCGGGGAGCCTGCGGTCCGGGCGACAGTGCCGGGACCTCGCAGGGCCGTGCCGCCTTCGGAGGGTGCCGCCCGCGCTCACGCGCCGGTCGGTCCGTTGACGCCCCTCCCCCGCCGATCACCCGCCGGCGTCACGCACCCCTCAGGACACGATCGAGTGCCGCCCGGCCTACTGGTCCCCAGTGCTGCTTGCCGCCGGGAAGACCCCGGTCTCCGTTGTGTCCCATGAGCATCAGGAAGAGGCTCTTCATAGCGGCCAGTCCGCGGGCGCGTCGGATCGCCGCCTCGTCCGCGTGCGCGTACGTGTCGAAGAACCGTGAGGCCGTGCCCGCGGGCAGCAGCACCCATGCCGCGGCGAGGTCCCACGCCGGGTCGCCGGCGAACAGGTCACCGAAGTCGACGATGCCCGAGAGCGTTCCGTCCAGGACGACGACGTTCGCGGGATGGAGGTCGCCGTGCACCCACACCGGCGGGCCCTCCCACGCGCGGGCCGCGACCGCGTCGTCCCAGACGGCCCGGATGTCGGCGACGATGCCGTCGGGGGCAACAGCCTTGACGAAGCTGTCGAAGCCGTCCGTGCAGTCCTTGGGATGGGCGCCTCTGTCCGTGGCGATCGGTGCCTCGGCGGGCGCCTCCACGTGGAGCGCCCGGAGGAAGCCGGCCAGCGTGTCGGCCGCGTGTGCGCCGCGGCTGATCGAGCCGTGGTCCAGCGGCTCGCCGGGCACCCACGTCATCACGGTCCAGTGCTTGGGGAAGCGCTCGGACGGCTCGCCGAACCGCACCGGGGTCGGCACCGGGAGAGGCAGGTGCGGGGCGAGCACGGGGAGCCACCGCCGCTCCTTGAGCTGGAGCTCCGGGGTGGGGTCCATGCGCTGCATGCGCACGGCCAACTCGTCGCCGAGGCGCCACATCTGGTTGCCCCAGCCGCCCGCGACTTCCCGGACGGGCAGCCCGGCGAGGTCTGGATGTTGCTCCTGAAGCAGCTCACGGACCAGGTCTGCGGTGATCTCGATCTCGGTGTCGGTCATGCGACGTCACAGTACCGAGGCGCAGGCGGAGCGCTGCTCGGTTCCGGGTATCCCGCTGTGTTCGCCGGGGTCGGATGCAGGCAACGGCGGCAAGATCCGCGTGGGGCTACTTCTGCCGGTGGTTCTGCATGGTGCACCCCCGCGTGCCCGTGATCCACTTCCCCGCGGCGGGGGAACACTCGTTCCCCTTGTCCCTTCACCGACCGCGTCCCCCGCTCAGGCCACCGACGCATCGGCCAGTGGCCCAAGGAACAGGAGTCCGATCCGTGACGTCCCATCGTCGCCCCAAGCAACCGAGCCGCACGCGCACCACCGTGCTGACCACGGCGGCCGCCGCTGCCGTCGCCCTGAGTGCGAACGCCGCCGACGCCGCCCCCGGTCAGAAGCTCGGCAAGGACGAGGTCAAGGCGAAGGTCGACAAGCTCTACGTGCAGGCGGAACAGGCCACGGAGAAGTACAACGGGGCGAGCGAGAAGCAGCGGAAGCTGCAGGCGGAGGTCTCCGCCCTCCAGGACAGCGTCGCCCGCGGCCAGCAGGATCTGAACACGATGCGGGACGGGCTGGGTTCACTGGCAGCCGCCCAGTACCGCTCCGGCGGCATCGACCCTTCGATGCAGCTCCTCCTCTCGTCGGACCCGGACGAGTTCCTCGACAAGGCGTCCACGCTCGACCAGTTGAGCAGCCAGCAGGTCGAAGCCCTGAAGAAGATCCAGGACAAGCAGCGCACACTCGCCCAGGAACGAGCCGAGGCCGCCGAGAAGCTGAAGGACCTCACCGCCACCCGCACCGAGCTGGGCGAGAGGAAGCAGGAAGTCCAGGGCAAGCTCGCCGAGGCGCAGAAGCTGCTCAACACCCTGACGGCGAAGGAGAAGGCGGAACTCGCCGCCGAGGAGCAGCGCGCCGGCCGGGCCTCCGCCGAGCAGGTGAACACCGGCCACCACTCCCCCGCGTCCGGCCGGGCCGGCGCCGCGTTCGCCGCCGCCCAGAGCCAGCTCGGCAAGCCCTACATCCGCGGCGGCACCGGCCCCTCCTCGTACGACTGCTCAGGCCTCACCTCCTGGGCCTACGCCCAGGCCGACGTCCACATCCCGCGCACCTCCGAGGCCCAGTCGGGCATCGGGTCCCGCCTCACACGGAGCGAGCTGCAGGTCGGCGACCTGGTGTTCTTCTTCAACGACCTGCACCATGTCGGCCTTTACGCCGGCAACGGCCAGATCCTGCACGCACCTCGCAGCGGGACGGTCGTCCGGTACGAGTCGATGGACACGATCGGCGGGCCGTTCATGTTCGGGGTCCGCGTCTGACGTGACGGGCCTGTCGCCCCGGTGGCCAGGGCCCCGCCGCCGTGGGTGAGGTCCGGCCGGTGGGGCTCGTGCGGCGACGGGTCATAGCGTGGTGGCCAGCCACACGGTCACGGCCGCGTCAGCGGTGAGCCCGAGGTTGAGGGCGATCCGGCGGTCGGCGCCGGTCAGCGTCCGGGGCCGCCGGCCTGACGGGCCGCGCCCGCCCGCCTCTTACTCGTACCGGTACTTCAGGGAGTCCGCCTCCGCCTGCTCGATGTCGGCGATCGTCAGCTCCGGCATCCGCAGCTGGGCCAGAGTCACCTCGGCCGAGGTCGGCTGCGCGTCCGCCGGCAGCCACTGCTCCGGCTTCCACGCCCCGCTTCGCATCAGCGACTTGGGGCAGTGCGGGTAGACCTCTTCGATCCCCACGACCAGCGCACTGGCCGGCGGCTTGCCCACGGCTGTCAGCTGCGAGAGCAGTTCGGGACGGGTGGAGACGCAGGCCCGGCCGTTCACCCTGAGCGTCGTGGTGCGCCCCGGGATGACGAACAACAACCCGGCCCGCCCGGTGGCGATGACGTTCTGCAGGGTGTCCAGGCGCTTGTTGCCGGTCGCGTCCGGTATCGCCACCGTCCGCGCGTCCAGGACGCTGACGAAGCCGGCGGGACCGCCGCGCGGGGAGACGTCGCAGTTGCCTTCGGGGTCCGCGCTGGCCACCAGGACCAGTGACGAGCAGCCGATCAACCGTCGTGTCTGGTCCGTGAGTTCCTTCATCTGCTTGCGCAGTGCCGCGTCCTTGGGAAGCTCGTAGGCCCGGCGCAGCGCCTCCCGGTCGGGTACGGCGTCGAGGCGGAGCGAGTCGAAGGCACTGCCGGCAAGGGATGGCGTCATACCTCCGACCCTAGCGGGCCGAGCCTCGCTTGATCACGGAGGTGTCTCGCAGCTGGGCGGGCATCTGAGTACGCGTACTCAGATTCTGCGCACGAACGTGACCGCGTTGTCGATGTCTGGTACATCTGTCGCCCGTCGTCGTGCTTCCGCGGACGGCGGATGCGGAACCCGCACGGGCGGGCAAAGGGTGGGGACGAACGAATGACGTATCGGCGTGTGCTCGGACCAGCGCTCTTCGGGGCGCTGTTGATGGCTGGGCTACTCTGGTGGGCGGGCTCCAGTGCCCATGCACTCGGTCTGCCCGGCGCCACGCGCTTCTTCGGCCCCGACCAGGCGAACCGCCTGGTGGCGTGGACGATGCCCTGGTCGACCGATGCCCCGACCTCGGCCCAGTTCGCCGATCCCGCCGGTGCGGTCGGTCACGGCGCGGACTACGCGGCATTGCGAGAGACCGCCATGCGGGTGCGCTACGCCGCACTCGTCCTGCTCTACCCCTGTGGCGCCCTGCCGCTGTTGCGCCGGCTCTCGGGCCCCGGCGCCAGACGTGCCGCGGTGTGTGTGGCGGCCCTGTGGGGCTGGGGCATCACCGCGGCCATGCTCGCGGTGACTGTCTCGGCGCCCTGGATGGTCGCTTCCGGCGGCTCGGCGGCCTTCCGGCTGCTGCCGCGTCTCGCGAGCGCCATGTCGCAGGGCCGCGAACTGCCGGTGGGCGCCGCCCTGGTGGCCGCCGCGGCGGTCACCGGCCTCATGTCCCTGCTGCGGCGCGAGGACGTGTCACCACCGCGCCCGGTCGTGCCGACCGCGGCCACCGCACGGCTTGCCGCGACCCTGGGCACCACCGTGGTGGCCCTCGCCCTCGTCGTGCTCTCCAACGACCGGGTCGCCGGCCGCATCCAGACCGGGTTCGGCGGCGGAGGACGCCTGTCCGAGCCGGGTGACCTGCTGCGGCAGTGGGTCCAGCTCGGCGCCTGGGCCATGCCCACCGGCTCCGACACCGGACGCTGGCTGCTGTACCGGCTCGGCGACGTGGCGCTGCTCGTCCTGGTCTGGTGGGGGCTGCGACTGCTGCCCGTCCTGCTCGACCGCGTGACCTACCCGGCCTACGCGCTCGGCGCCGTCGCCGCCACCACCCTCGGGGTCGAGGTGAGTGAGATGTGGTCCTCACTGCTCTCCTACCAGGGCAGCACCGCCGGGCCGCTGCTGTACTACGTCTCTCTGGGCTCAGGGGTGTCCGCCGCGCTCGTCTTCGGCGTTCTGGCCGGCTGGGTGAGCGCGCTGACCGTGCGACTGCGCACCCGCCCGCAGCCGGCCGCCCCGGCCGTGGTGCAGGCACAACCGGCGTGACCCGGTCCAGGGAGGCGAGGGACCGGGCGGGGGCAGCGGGCGGGCCCGGCTCGGGACGAGTGAGCGTGTCCTCGCCGGGGCGCCGGCGGATGCTGCCCACGGCTCGGTGACACCCACTGCTCTCTCCCTCACTCAGTCGCGGCCGCGCCCGGTGTACAGCTCCAGTTCTCCGTCGAGTTCGACGGTGAGGACGGTGCCGTGCGGGGCGATGTCGGCCTGCGGGGGCGCGTCGATCCACAACACGCCGGGGACGTCGTGCAGGCCGCCGGTGACCCGGTGGGCGAGTTCCGTCCCGGTCCCCAGCACGCTGACCCGGCGTACCGCGTTGCGCAGTCCGCGCACGGAGACCGTCTCGCTCGGCGGATCGAGGCAGACGAGGTGGAGCGTGCGACGGTCCGGGGACAGGGTGCTCGGCCCGTAGTGGTGCCCCGGCGGCAGTCCGGCGACGCTGCCGTGAACGGCCGCCGAGTGGCGCCGTATCCAGTCGCCGAGCCCTTCGAGCCGCCGGGCCTGCTCCGCGGGGACGGTGCCGTCCGCCCGCGGGCCGACGCCGAGGAGCAGGTTGCCGCCCATGCCGATCGTCTCCGCGAAGTACCGCACCAGTTGTCCCACCGTCTTGTGGTTGCCGTCCTGCGGCCGGTAGCCCCACGAGTCGTTCACCGTCAGGCACAGCTCCCAGGGGATGCCCGGGGCGGACATGGGCAGTCCTTGCTCGGGGGTGGCGTAGTCGCCGTGGCCGAGCAGTCGGGCATTGCACAGGGTGTCCGGCGACAGGTCGCGGATCGTCCGGGCCAGTTCGGACATCCGCCATTGTTCCGCGGAGCGTTCCCACTCGCCGTCGAACCAGAGCAGGTCCGGCCCGAACCGAGTGATCAGTTCGCGCACCTGACCGTCCCGGTAGTCGAGGTAGCGGTTCCAGGCGCGCGGGTCCTCGGCTCCCGGGGCCGGGGAGACGTAGGGGCTGTCGACCAGCTCGGGGTGCGGCGGCCGGGGGTGCCGCACGGTGGCGTAGTCAGGGTGGTTCCAGTCCGAGTGCGAGTAGTAGAGACCGGCTTTCAGGCCCTCTCGGCGCATCGCGCTCACGTACTCGGCGACCAGGTCCCGGCCCGCCGGTGTGCGCCGGACCACGCTGAGATCGCCGAACCCCGTGTCCCACAGGGCCACTCCGTCGTGGTGCCGGGCCGTCAGAACGGCGTAGCCGGCGCCGGCGCGGGAGAAGAGCCGTGCCCAGGCTCCGGCGTCGAACGCGGCGGCGGTGAAGCCGTCGAGCTGGCGCATGTACTGGTCGTGCGGCATGACGGAGTCGAAGAAGGCCCAGGATTCGGGCACTCCCTCGACCGCGTAGATGCCGTAGTGCACGAAGATGCCCAGTTTGGCCTCGGTGAACCAGGGCTGCATGGTCATGGAACCGTTCCTCGCAGATCCTCGGGAAGACGTACCGACGAGCCCGGCTCGTGACCGCAAGGGTCCGAGCCATGGATCGTGGATCGTCTCGGAAGGTAGATCAAGCTCACCGGCGGCACCAGGTGCCTCGCGTCCCGGGAAGCACTGGACCCCGCCACGGCCGCCCGGGGCCGCGCGGGCGGGATCGCCGGCGTGGGCGCGGGCTTCCTCGCCGGACCCCACCGTCCGCGGGTCACATCTGCCGCGCGGTCCACCGCGAGCGATGAGTTCGGGCGTCGGATCCGGTCTGCCCTGGCATGACTCGCATTCCCACTCACCTCGCCGTCCCTCCCGACGGTTCCGTCCCCGGGCGTCCCGGCGCCGGCCCGGACGACGGATCGCACCGACGGCGAGGTCCTGCGGCAACGGCGTGTGTGCGCACCGTCGACCGCGAGGCACCTGGCTTTCGACGTCTCCGGGGGAACCGATGACCACTGTCCACATCGATGAGATCGCCTTGGGAGTCCAGTCGTTCGGTGACGACGACGCCCCGCTCGTCCTGCTCGCGGGCGGGACGACGATGCTCTCCTGGCCCGACGCGCTGTGCGAGCGCCTCGCCGCCGGCGGGCGCCGTGTGGTGCGCTACGACCTGCGCGACAGCGGGGAGTCGACGACGACCGATCCGGAGTCGCCCGCCTACACCCTGCGGAGCCTCGCCGCCGACGCGGCGGCCCTCGTCGACGTGCTCGGCGGGGGCCCCGCGCACCTCGCGGGAATCGGTGTCGGCGGGATGGTCGCCCAGGTGGCCGTGCTCGACCATCCGGGCTCGTTCTCGGCGCTCACCCTGGTCGGCACCCGTGCGGTCGCTCCCGGCCCGGCCGACGACGACCTCCCCGACCACGACCGTGCGACGATGCGCCGGCTGTTCGCGCGCCCGATGCCCGACTGGACCGACCGCGAGGCGGTGGCGGAGTTCGCCGCCGCCGGAGCGGAGATTCGCGGCGACGACCCCGTGGCCGCGCGCGCGGTCGCGGCGCGCGTCTGGGACCGTACGCCCGGCACCGCACCCCCGGTCCAGCTGGCCAACCAGCTGGGCATGGTGTTCTCCAAGCTCGACTGCGGGCCCCGCTGGCGCGAACGACTGCCCGAGATCGAGATCCCCACCCTCGTCGTCCACGGCCGCCGCGACCGCTTCTTCCCCGTCGGCAACGGTGAGGCGATCGCGCGCGAGATCCCCGGGGCCCGGCTGCTCGTCCTCGAGGAGGCCGCCACCGCGATCCCCGACGCGGCGGTCGGCGAGATCACTGAGGCGATGCTCACGCTGGGCTAGGGCCTGCCCGGCGAGGGGATCCCTCCACGTCTCGGCGCGGCGGAACTCACGGCTTGTGGGTCGCCCGGAGCAGTTCCGCCGGCCGGCGGTGATCCCAGTCGGATGGTCGGTTCCGTTGTAGCCGTCGGACGCTCTCCGTTCGTGACGCGGCTCGATGAGGTCGTCGAGGATGAGACCCCCGCCGCGCAGGACCTTGCCCCGGTCGCCGTAGGTGAGCTGGCAGCTGGTCGTGTCCGTACGGGGCGCGGCCCTCTGCGCGGTCGGGTGATCCGAGGGCCGCCTCCCGGGTGGGGCTCGTCTGCTCAGCGCAGCAGCGCGTCGAGGAACGGGCTGGAGATCACGCGGTGGGGGTCGAGCCGGTCCAGGGTCGCGACCGCCTCGTCCCAGCCGGGGCCACCCCCGGCGCGCAGGGCGGCGGGGACGGCGCGCGTGAGGACGTCCGGGTCGGACCACGCGGCGGTGTCGGTGTAGGCCCAGCCCTTGGACCACTCGACACGAACCGTCGCCCGCTCCCCGTCCATGGCCAGCAGGAACTGCTCGATGTCCCGGTAGAAGCGGTGCAGGGCCGGAGTGGCCGGCAGGGAGAGGACGTCGATCCACACGGCGGTGTCGACGTCCGGCCGGTCCGGACGAGGCCGCAGGGCGGACAGCAGCGGAGGCCGGGCGCCGGGCACGCCGCACACGGAGGGGTCCTCCAGGCCGGTCACCCGGATCTCCACCTGGCCGTTGACCGGGTATTCGCCGCGTGCCGCGTACTCGGCGAGCAGTGTGCGGTAGAAGTCGGCGAACCGGCTGACCACCCACTGCAGATCGGCGCGGCGGGTGAGGACGGCATAGCCGTTGGCCGTCTCGCGCAGGGTGGTGGGCCGTACGTACTCCAGCAGGTTGCGGGAGGCGCCCCACAGGTCCGAGCGCAGCCCGCCCGCCAGCAGGTGGGTGAGCACGTCGCCGGTCAGCACGTCCCGCACGAGGGTCCCCGACAGCAGGACATCGGTGATGTCGCCGGTCAGCGCGACCTTGGCCAGCAGGTACTGGAGCTGCCCGAAGAGCGGGGCGCTCGCCCAGGCTCCCGAGACCAGGGCTCCGGCGAGCCGGGCCACCGGCTCGGGAAGCGAGTCCGAGAAGGGGTAGTTGTACGGCGTGTCGACCGCTCGGGCGGCGAACGGCCGGTCGGGGGCGACGCTCCAGACCTTCAGCCAGGGCTTGTCCGTGAACGCGAACCAGATCGCCTCCGCCCGGCCGGTCCTGTCCACGAAGCCGGCCAGTGTGCGGGTGCCCGCCGGGGCACCGGGGGCGGCGAAGAGTTCGGTGGCGGGGATGTCCAGGTAGGACCGGCAGCGCAGGTTCTGGTCCGGGCCCGTCCGCAGCACGGCCTCGGTGACGAGTGAACGGCCGAGGTGGGTCAGGAGCGCGTCGCAGTCGGGCTCGGCCCGTCCGACCGTCCGCAGGACGTACCGGCCGGCGCCGTCGTCCCAGACGACCGCGGTCAGCTCCGTGACCAGGTTGCTCAGCGAGCCGTACCCCTGCCCGGGCAACGGGTTCTCGCCGGTGGCGGGGACGGCCGTACCGTGTGCGCCGATGGCCAGCGCACCGCCGACCGACAACTCCCCGGGTGCCGGCGCGGAGACGACCCCGTGTCCGTGCGCTCCGGCGAACGCGAGGACGCTCTCCAGCAGGGCTCCGGTCTGGACCCGGTACAGGGCCGACCCGTCGGCGTCCTCGCGTTCCAGCGACATCCCGGTGAGGTGTGCCGTGGTGTCCAGCAGGACGACCCGGGCCGCGGCGGGCGTGCCGTCGGCCACGGTGAGCGGAGCCCAGCCATGCCGCTTGCCCTGCCCGCGTACCGTCCAGCCCGCGCCGTGGGCCCAGTTCACGACGTCGAGCACGTCCTGCGGGGTGCGCGGCGCGCACGTCCACAGCCGATCGGCGCGGATCTCGCCGGCCCAGTTCTCGTAGACGCGCCGATACACGTCGAGTCCGGCCGGGAAGCCGGCCGGCGACGGCGCGTCCGCGTAGGCGCTGCCCGGCCGGATCACCCCGCGCAACAGCCAGACCGCGCCACTCGCGGCGGCCGACGACGCGAGCAGCCTGCGCCGCGACATTCCTCCGCCCTGAACCGAAGACCCGTCCGTCATCCCCGAGAACCTCCCCTGTCCCGCCTCACCACGGCACGGCCTTGCCGGGCCGACCGAGCACGCAAGCTAATCGGTCACGAGGAGCCCCATAGTCATATGGTCGTTCGATCTACGCGATCGAGTGAAAGTCCCGCGAATCACCCTCCTTCCCGGTGGAAGGTCAGTAGCGGGTCGCCACCACGTGGGTCGAGGCTTATCGTGCTGCCCGCCTCGTCCGGGCTAACCGCGATCGCGGCAGGGGCGGGTCACGGCGAGGGTGGGAGGGGCGCGGCGTCCTGCCGGCCCGTGACCCCTCTGGGCGAAGGAGCACTGTCAATGTCCGGACGCAACACCGTCATCCGCAGCCTGCACGACGTAGGCCTGGCGGCATGGTTCGGGGGCTCCCTGATGGGCGCGATCGGCCTGAACGGCGCCGCGGAGAACGAGGGCCCCACGGTCGCCGCCCGAGCCCGGATCGCCTCGGTGGGATGGGCGAGGTGGGTTCCGGTCAATGCCGCGGCGATCGGCGCGCACCTGTTCGGCGGGGGTGGACTGCTGGTCGCGAACGCCCACCGGGTCACCTCTCAGAAGGGCGTGGCCGCCTCAACCACGGCCAAGACGGCGGTCACCGCGGCGGCCCTGGCGGCGACGGCCTACGCCCGCGTCCTCGGCAAGAAACTCGAGCTGGCGTCCTCCCCCGCCGTCGAGGACAGCGAGAAGGCCGCGCGCCATCCCGTCGACATCGACAAGGCCCGGCGTCACCTGGCGTGCGCGCAGTGGACGGTCCCGGCTCTGACCGGCTGCCTGGTGGTCCTCAACGCCCTGCACGGCGAGCAGCAGCGTCCCCTGGCACAACTGCACGGCATGTGGGAGCACGCCCGCTCCGTCAGCCGGCTCAACTAGGCGGGGCCCCGGCGGGCGGGGCGATGCGTTCCGTACCCGGTCGGCACAGGCGTACGGGTCCGACTCGTAGCGAAAGGTCGCAGCATGTCCTTCACTCATGTGCTCGCGGTCGCCCCGGTGAGCGACATGGAACCCGCGGTGGCCTGGTACGAGCGGCTTCTGGGCAGGCCGGCCGACGCGAGGCCGATGGCGGGGCTCGCCGACTGGCACGTCGCCCCGTCCGGCTGGATCCAGGTGTACGTGTCGCCGGAACACGCGGGGGCGTCCCTGCTGAACCTGGTGGTGGACGACCTGGACCGAGCGCTGTCGGACCTCGCCGATCGCGGCATCACCGCCGGGCCGGTCCAGCCGGGTTCCCGGAACGTGAGGTTCGCCGCCGTCCGGGACCCCGACGGCAATCGGGTCACACTGATCGAGAACCCGGTCACCTCGGACGGCTGAGCAGCCGGGAGCCGACGGTCATGCGGTCGACCGCGGGCCGTGCCTGTGCCGTGCCCGCGCTCAGATGACGCCGCGGATCGCCGCTTCGAACCCTTCGACGTGGCTCGCCGCGAGGGCTCTGGCCTTGTCCGCGTCGCCGTCGATGACGGCGTGCAGCAGCGGTCCGTGTTCGTGCACATGCCCCGCGAGGCCCGGGAGCCGGTCGAGGAAGAGGCACCAGATACGGGTGGCCAGGTTGTCGTACCTGATCAAGGTGTCCTCGAGGAAGGGATTACGGGTGGCGGCGTAGATCGCCCGGTGCAGGGTCATGTCCAGCCGGATGAGGTCTCCCTCACCGTCGGAGGCCTTCGCGAGCCGGGTCAGCAAGCGGCCGAGTCCGGCGCGGTCGCTCTCGCTCGCCCGTTCGGCGGCCAGTGCGGCGGCGAGGGGCTCGAGCTCCAGGCGCACCTCGGAGACATGCCCGAGGTCGGCGATCTGCACCTCGGTGGCGAAGGTTCCGCGCCGGGGGTAGGCGACGATGAGGCGTTCGTGCTCCAGCCTCTTGAGTGCCTCCCTCACGGGAGTGCGCCCGAAGCCGAGTTCGGCGGCGATCCGCTCGTCGTTCAGCGGCTCCCCCGGGCGGATCTGGAGCGTCACGAGCCGGTCCGCGACGGAACGGTAGGCCTGGTCGGCCAGGGTTCCCGGGCCCTCACCGGTGGACGTCGAAGAGGTCACCGCACATCACTCTCCCTTGACGCGGCCGCATCGCGCTCTTAGCGTAGCGCAACAGAACATTGATATATCAGTCGCCGATCAGTTGTTCCCGAAGGACATCCGTGACTGCCCCCGCCCCCGGTCCGCGCGCGGCTCGGTCAGCGGCTCTCGCCCAGGAGGCTCGTCAGTGATCCACCCCAACGCCGGCGCCCCCACCACGCCCGGGGACGCCCTGCCCGACCACCCCGACTTCCTGTGGCGCAACCCCGATCCCAGACCGTCCTACGACGTCGTCATCGTCGGCGGCGGCGGGCACGGCCTGGCCACCGCCTACTACCTGGCCAAGAACCACGGCATCACTGACATCGCGGTCCTGGAGAAGGGCTGGCTCGCGGGCGGCAACATGGCCCGCAACACCACCATCATCCGCTCCAACTACCTCTGGGACGAGAGCTCCGGCATCTACGAGCACTCACTGAAACTGTGGGAGACCCTCGAGGAGGACCTGGACCACCCGATCCTCTTCAGCCAACGCGGTGTCCTCAACCTCGCCCACAGCCTGCAGGACATCCGCGACAGCAAGCGCCGCGTCCACGCCAACCGGCTCAACGGCATCGACGCCGAGTGGCTCGAGCCGGACGAGGTCGCCGAGGTCTGCCCCATCGTCAACATCTCGCCCGACGTGCGCCATCCGGTGCTCGGCGCCACCTACCAGCCGCGCGCCGGCATCGCCAAGCACGACTACGTCGCCTGGGGCTTCGCCCGCAGGGCCGACGGCTACGGCATCGACCTGATCCAGGACTGCGAGGTCACCGGCATCGACGTCCTCGACGGCCGGGTGACCGGCGTACGGACGACCCGGGGCCGCATCTCCGCCGGGAAGGTCGCCCTCGCCGGCGCGGGCCACTCCTCCGTGCTCGCCTCCATGGCCGGCCTGCGGCTGCCCCTGCAGAGCCACCCCCTGCAGGCCCTGGTCTCGGAACTCCTCGAACCCGTGCACCCGACCGTGGTGATGTCGAACGCCGTGCACGTGTACGTCTCCCAGGCCCACAAGGGCGAGCTCGTCATGGGCGCCGGCATCGACGGCTACAACGGCTACGGACAACGCGGGGCCTTCCACATCCTGGAACGGCAGATGGCCGCGGCACTCGAACTCTTCCCCGTCTTCGCCCGCGCCCACATGCTCCGCACCTGGGCCGGCATCGTCGACGTCACCCCGGACGCCTCCCCCATCGTCGGACTCACCCCCGTCGAGAACCTCTACCTCAACTGCGGCTGGGGAACAGGCGGTTTCAAGGCCACGCCCGGCGTCGGCTGGTGCTACGCGCACACCATCGCCACCGGCGAGCCGCACCCCTACAACGCCCCCTTCACCCTCGAACGCTTCACCACCGGCGCCCTCGTGGACGAGCACGGCGCCGCAGCCGTCGCCCACTGAGCCCGATCCGGCCGAGGAGATTCCCATGCAGCTCATCACCTGCCCGTGGTGCGGTGAGCGTGAAGAGATCGAATTCCACTACGGCGGGCAGGCGCACGTCGCCTACCCCCAGGACCCGTTCGCGCTGGACGACGAGCAGTGGGCCCAGTACGTCTTCTTCCGCGACAACCCCGAGGGCCCCTTCGCCGAACGGTGGGTGCACGCGGCCGGCTGCCGGCGCTGGTTCAACGCCCTGCGCGACACCGCCACCCACGCGTTCCTCGCGGTCCACGACATCCGCGACCAGTCCCTCGGCGCGCCGGCCGACGCACCCGCCGCTGAGCACCAGGGCCAGGAGGCCGGCCGATGACCAACCCGTTCCGGACCGGCGGCCACGGTCACGTCGACCGTGGGGCCATGCTGTCCTTCACCTTCGACGGGCGCACCTACACCGGGCACCCCGGCGACACCCTCGCCTCGGCGCTGCTCGCCAACGGCGTGCACCACGTCGCCGACAGCATCAAGTACGGGCGGCCGCGCGGCGTGCTGGCCGCCGGGGCGGAAGAGCCCAACGCGCTCGTGCAGATCGAGGCCCCCTTCCCCGAGCCCATGCTCACGGCCACCACCGTGGAGCTGTACGACGGCCTCGTCGCGCGGGGTCTGTCCGGCCAGGGCCGCCTCGGCAGCGAGCCGGACCGGGCCCGCTACGACACCCTGCACGCCCACTGCGACGTCCTGGTCGTCGGCGCCGGCCCCGCCGGGCTGGCCGCCACCCTGTCGGCCGCCCGGACCGGCGCCCGCGTGATCCTCGTCGACGAACTCCCGCAGCCCGGCGGTTCGCTGCTCGGCAGCGGGGAAACGCTCGACGGCAGGCCCGCGACCGAGTGGATCGGCGACGTCGTCGCGGAACTCGACGGGTGCGCCGACGTGCGGGTGCTGCGGCGCACCACGGCGTTCGGCCACTACGACGACGGACTCGTCCTCGCCCTGGAGAAGCGCACCGACCACCTCGGTGCGGCGGCACCCGCCCACGTCTCACGGCAGCGGATCTGGCGCGTCCGCGCCCGGCAGGTCGTGTACGCCACCGGCGCCCATGAGCGTCCGGTCGCCTTCGACGACAACGACCGCCCGGGCATCATGCTGGCCGGGTCGGCGCGCACGTACCTCAACCGCTTCGGCGTCCTGCCCGGGCGGCGGGCCGTCGTGTTCACCACGAACGACAGTGCCTACCCGGCGGCGCTCGAACTGGCCGACGCGGGCGTGCGGATCGCCGCGGTGGTCGACGCCCGCGCGGACGTGGCGGCGCACTGGCGGAGCGCCTGCCGCGAACGGGGCATCGACATCCGCGCGGGTCACGTCGTCACCGGGACCAGCGGCGTCGACCGCGTCTCGCGTGCCCACGTCGCCGCCTTCGGCGAGGGCCGCCTCGGTGAGCGACAGGGCATCGACTGCGATCTGCTGCTCGTCTCCGGCGGCTGGAACCCGGCGGTGGCCCTCTTCAGCCAGGCCCGCGGCGCCCTGCGCTACGACGCCGGACTCGGGGCCTTCGTCCCGGCACGCGCACTGGACGGCGTCCGTACGGCGGGGTCGGCCGGGGGTCAGTTCACCCTGGCCGGTTGTCTCGCCGACGGCGTGGGCGCCGCCCGGGACGCGCTCGCGGCCCTCGGCACGACGGGCGAGCCGATCGGGCTGCCGGCGGCCGAGTCGCTGCCGGCGGGGGTCCCCGGCCGGGTGCTCTGGCGGGTGCCGAGCCCGCGTGACGGGCAGGACGGCGCCCACCAGTTCGTCGATCTGCAGCGGGACGCCCTCGTCTCGGACGTGCTGCGGGCGACCGGGGCGGGCCTCAGGTCGGTGGAGCACGTCAAGCGCTACACCACGATCGGCACCGCGCACGACCAGGGCCGCACGTCCGGCGTGATGACGTCGGGCATCGTCGCCGAGGCACTCGGGGTGGACGTCGCCGAGCTGGGCACCATGCGCCTGCGTCCGCCCGCCGTGCCCGTGTCCTTCGCCGCCCTGGCGGGCCGCAACCGCGGGGACCTGTTCGACCCGGTCCGGGTGACCGCGCTGCACCCCTGGCACGTCGAGCAGGGCGCCCTCTTCGAGGACGTCGGCCAGTGGAAGCGCCCCTGGTACTACCCGCGGGCGGGCGAGACGATGGAGGAGGCGGTGCTCCGCGAGTGCCGGGCCGCGCGCACCGGCGTCGCGATGATGGACGGCTCCACGCTCGGAAAGATCGATGTGCAGGGCCCGGACGCGGGCGTGCTGCTGGACCGGCTCTACACGAACATGATGAGCACCCTCGAGGTGGGCCGGGTCCGGTACGGGGTGATGTGCGGCGTCGACGGCATGGCCCTCGACGACGGCACCGTGATCCGGGTGGCCGAGCAGGAGTACCTGCTGACCACGACCACCGGCAACGCCGCCAGGGTCCTGGAGTGGATGGAGGAGTGGCTGCAGACGGAGTGGCCGGACCTGCGCGTCCACCTGACCTCCGTGACCGAGCACTGGGCGACCGTCCCCCTGGTCGGGCCCCGCTCCCGGGACGTACTGGCCCTGGTCGCCCCCGAGCTGGACGTCGACAACGACGCGTTCCCCTTCATGTCCTGGCGTGACACCACCGTCGCCGGCATCCCGGCGCGCGTCTGCCGCATCAGCTTCTCCGGTGAACTCGCCTACGAGATCAACGTGACCGCCTGGGACGGCATCTCCGTGTGGAAGGCCCTGCTGGAGGCGGGCGGCCCGTTCGGCATCACTCCGTACGGCACCGAGACCATGCACGTGCTGCGTGCCGAGAAGGCCTATCCGATCATCGGGCAGGACACCGACGGCACCGTCACCCCGCAGGACCTGGGCATGTCGTGGGTCGTGTCCAGGAAGAAGCCGGACTTCATCGGCAAGCGGTCCTTCTCCCGCCAGGAGAACCGGCGCGGCGACCGCAAGCAGCTGGTCGGTCTGCTGCCGGCCGACGAGCGGGTCCTGCTGCCCGAGGGCGCCCAGATCATCGCCACCCGCGACGTCCCGGAGCCGCCCGTCCCCATGCTGGGTCACGTCACCTCCAGCTACCGCAGCGACGCCCTGGGGCGCACGTTCGCGCTGGCCCTGGTGCGCTCCGGAACCCAGCGCGTCGGCGACACCCTCTACGTCCCCCTGGACGGACGGACCGTCCCGGTGGCCGTGACCGACCCCGTGCTCTTCGACAAGGAGGGAACTCGCCGTGACGGTTGAGAAGCCCGCTCGCCTCAGCCCGCTGGGGGCCTGGCAGGAGGCCCTGTCGCAGTTGCCCACCGGACTGCGGGTGCGGGAACTGCCCTTCCTGACCCAGCTGACCCTCCGGGCGCAGCCCGGCAGCCTCGCGGCGAAGGCTGTCGAGGACGTCCTGGACGTCGCCCTGCCCGGCCCTCTGTGCGCCGAGCTGTCCGGTGATGTCGAGGTGCTCTGGATGGGCCCGGACGAATGGCTGCTGGTCGCCCCCGACGGACGGCGGGACGACCTCGTGAGCCGCCTGCGGTCGGCAATCGGGGACGAGTTCGCCACCGTCACCGACGTCTCGGCCCAGCGCACGGCCCTGGCGCTGTCGGGGAACCTGGTGCGCACCGTGCTGGCCCAGGGCTGCGCCATCGACCTGGACCCGCGCGTGACGCCCGCCGGCTCGTGCCTGAACACGCTGCTGGCCCAGGCCTCGGTCACGCTGGTCGTGCGGGACGAGCCCGGCGCGGGCGTCCGGCTGCTGGTCCGTTCCTCGTTCGCGTCCTACCTCGCCACCTGGCTCGTCGACGCCTGCACCGAGTACCGGGACGGCACCGGATGAGGCGGGCACGAGGTCAGCCGCACCGGATGTCCCCGGTGCTGAGGCGGTAGGTCACCCCGCCCCGGACCAGTGAGCCGCTCAGGTGGATGCACTGCCCGGTCGCGTCGAACCAGGTGTGGAGCGGACCGGCGTAGTAGTGGTAGTTCTGCGGGTGTTCCCGGGGCGGGTCGGCGGCGTAGTCACCGCTCTCGTCGTGGATGTACAGCGTGATGTTCGAGGCCAGGCCGTCGTAGGGGCTGGACCAGAACTTCGCGCAGTTGCGCTTGGTCGAGGCGTTCCAGTAGGTGCGCGCATAGCCGCCCCCGTTGCGCCCGGAAGGGCTCTTGGCCCAGTACGTCTTGCCGTCCCAGCTGCCACTGCACTCGACGGCGGCGGGGGCGGCGGCCTGCGCCCCGGCCGCCTCGGCCGGGGCCGCCTGCGCGGTGGGCGCGGCCACCGAGCCGAACAGCAGCGCCATGACACCGAGGCCCAGCAGCCGGGTCCTCCGCAAACGCTTCATCCGCAACTCCTGTGGTGAGATGTCGCCGATCCGGCACATGCCGGTTCACAGCCGAAATGCTCCACCGCCAGGGGGCCGGCGCCCGGCTCTTCACGCAATCTCCGCCGCCTTCACGCCGGCGGACCGTGCCGGTTCACCGGCGGGCGAAGCGTCGGGCCGACACCAGACCGGTGGTCGAACGTCTTCGCGACAGGTGCCGCCCGGGCCACGGTCAGGATTCGGTGGGGCACGGCCCGCGGCCGGCCTCACTCGGCCGACGTGGCGCGTGCGAGGGCCACGCCCGCGATGATGAGGGCCAGGGCGGCGATGCGGCCGATGCCGACCGGGTCCTTGTGGACGACGATGCCGAGGACGGTCGCACCCGCCGCGCCGATCCCGGTGAACACCGCGTAGGCCGTGCCCACCGGCAGGTCCCGCATCGCCAGGGACAGCAGGTAGACCGCCAGGGCGGCCAGAAGGAAGCAGACCAGGGTCGGCAGTGGCCGGGTGAAGCCCATGGTGGGCCTGATGCTCTGCGACCAGGCCACTTCCACGCCGCCCGCGGCCAGGAGCAGCAGCCAGTTCACAGCTCTGCCCCGAGCTTGCGGGCGGCGGCGAGGGCGGCGGTGCGGGACTCGTCGTGCTGGGCGCGCCGCTCGGCCAGGGCCGGATCGACACGGCTGTTGACCAGCTCGGTGCTGACGAAGGCGACGTCCTCGACGGCGTAGTGCCCGAGGAAGAAGTCCCGCAGGTAGCGCTCCTGATGGTCGTAGGGGCTTCGCGGTGTGCCGGGGCCGTACGCGCCGCCGCGGGCCTGGGCGACGACGAAGCGCCGGGGGGCCAGGTTCATCTTCGGGAAGGTCACCTGGTCGATCCACGCCTTGAGCGACGCGGGGATCGAGAAGTTGTACATGGGCGCGGCGATCAGGACGACGTCCGCGGCGAGGAGTTCGGAGAGCAGGGGTTCGATCACGGCCCACGCCTCGGTTTGGGCCGGGGTGCGCACGGCCTCGCCGTAGCGGTGCGGATCGGTGATGCCGTGCTCCAGCAGGTGGTCGCACAGCTCGGTCCAGGCCTGGTCGATGAAGGGGACGGGGTCGAGTGCGAGGTCGCGGTGGAGGTAGGTGCCGTCCGAGTGCGCCTCCCGCCAGGCGTCGGCGACGGTGCCGCCGAGTTCGCGGCTGAAGGAGGTGCGGCGGGCGCTGGCGTCGAGGTGGAGCAGGGTGGTGCGCATGGGTGTGCCTCCCGGCCAATAAGTGGACGCGGTGTCCATTTATAGCATCCGGAGGAGTCAACCGGACATCTCGTCCACTTATTTCCCGGACGGCTTAGAGTGGGTTCCGTGACCAAGGAACGCGCCGACGCCGCCCGGAACCGTCAGAAGGTGCTCGCCGCCGCGGCCGAACTGTTCGCCGGGAGGGACCCGCGGAGCGTCACCATGGAGGACGTCGCCCGGGCCGCAGGCGTCGGCCGCGGAACGCTGTACCGGCGCTACCCGGACGTCGCCTCCATCGCCACCGCGCTGCTGGACGAACACGAGACGGCCCTCCAGCAGGAGTTGCTCCGGGGTGCCGCGCCCCTGGGTCCCGGAGCGCCGCCCCTCGAGCGGCTGGCCGCCTTCTTCACCGCCATGATCGAGCTGCTCGACCGGCACGCCCATCTGGCACTCGCCGCCGAGACCGGTGCCGGGCGGTACGCCACCGGCGCCTACGGCTTCTGGCGCGCTCACGTCCTGGTGCTCCTGCGCCAGGCGGGCGCGGCCGACCCCGACGCCATGGCGGACATCCTGCTGGCCCCGCTGGCCCCCGACGTCTTCACGCACCAGCGCCGGCAGGGCATTTCGACGGCCCGGATGACGGCCGCGCTCACCGGCCTCGCCCGCGCCGTCGCGTGACCTGGCGCGACGCTCCGGGACGGTGGACCCGGCCCGCGGCGTGCTCGTCGGCGTTCCTTCCTCGGGTGTTCCGATTTCGTGAACTCCCGGGCGAAGTGCGGTCCGCACGGTCCGCTCCGCGGCGAAGAGGAGGCATGATCCGTCTGTCAGGACGTCAAGGCCCGCACGAGCACCGGTCGGGGGGAGTCGGGTCGAGATGGGTGGCAGGACGCTGAAGAGGCTCGGGTTCCTCACGATCGGGCTGTTCGACGAGGGCGATCCGGGCCGCGGGCACGAGGACACCCTGCGCGTGCTGGAGCTGGGCGAACGGCTCGGATACGACAGCGCGTGGGTGCGCCACCGCCATCTCCAGTACGGGATCTCCTCGCCGGTTGCGGTGCTCGCGGCCGCCACCCAGCGCACCAGCCGTATGGAACTGGGGACCGCGGTCACGCCGTTGGGGTGGGAGAACCCGCTGCGCCTCGCCGAGGACTGGGCGACCGTGGACATCCTGTCCGGAGGACGCCTCAACCCCGGCGTGAGCACCGGGACGCCGATGCACTACGAGCGGGTGAGGGACGCGCTGTATCCGGACACCGCCGACGCCGAGGAGTTCGGCTACGCGCGGGTGCGGCGCCTGCTCGACCACGTCGCGGGTGAGCCGGTCACGGGCTTCCGCGGCACGGAGGGCATCGAGACCTACTCCGACCGTGTACAGCCCCACTCCCCCGGCCTGCGCGGGCGGATGTGGTACGGGGGCGGCAGCCTGCGCTCGGCCCGCTGGGCCGGGGAGAACGCGATGAACCTGCTCACCAGCAGTGTGGTCAAGGCCGAGGAGCTCGAAGAGGGATCCGGGGCCCAGGACTTCGCCGCGATCCAGCTCTCCCACATCCGAGCCTTCCGCGCTGCGCATCCCGACGGGGAGGCCGCCCGGGTCTCCCAGGGGCTGGTGGTGGTCCCCACCGACTCCGCCGACGCCGGGCAGCGCGCCAGGTACGAGGAGTACGCCGCGCAGCGGCTGCCGCGCACCGGGCGCCCGCAGGGTCCGGCCCGTCTGCTGTTCGCCCCGGACCTCGTGGGGCCGTCCGAGTGGATCGCGGAGCGCCTGCGGGCCCACGCCGCGTTCCGGGAGGTGGAGGAGGTGGCCTTCGCGCTGCCGTTCACCTTCGGCCCGGAGGACTACGAGCAGATCCTGACCGACATCGCCGGCCGGCTCGGTCCCGCGCTGGGCTGGAAGCCGGCGGCCTGACGGGCACCGCGGCGGATCGCCGAGGAGCGGCCGTCGCGGTGACCGGCGTTCACCGGGCGGGATCCGGCCCGGGTGGAGTGGCGCCGGGTGCCGGATCGCCGACCGCCTCGACCAGTTGCGGTCCGTTGTTGCGGACGTTGTTGACGGCGGTGGAGACGGGGCGTGCGTCGAGCCGTCCGCCGGCGGGCTGTTCTAGGAGGTCACGCAACGCTCCGGTGTCCTGGCGGGCGGGGTCGAGCCAGGCGTCGTAGTGGTCCTCGGCGACGGCCAGCGGCATGCGGGGGTGGACGCGTCCCGCGGCGTCGGTGGCCTCGGTGGTGATGATCGTGCAGGTCGTCAGCCAGGCCGACGGGTCGTCGTCGTGGCCGGTGTCCGGATCGCGCCAGTACTCGTACAGCCCGGCCAGGGCCATCACCCGGTCGTCCTCGGAGTGGATGAAGTAGGGCTGCTTGCGGGTCTTCCCCGTCCCCGGGTCCTCGACCCGCTGCCACTCGTAGAAGCCGTCGGCGGGCAGCAGGCAGCGCCGCCGGGCGAACGCGGCGCGGAACGCCGGCTTCTCGTGGACCGTCTCCACGCGGGCGTTGATCAGCCGCGCGCCGATCTTCGTGTCGCCGGCCCAGGACGGCACCAGGCCCCAGCGCAGCGTCCGCAGCTGCCGCGTCACCGGTGCGCCGGCGGACGACTCCGGCCGGGTGCGTTCGAGAACGGCCCACACCTCGTCGGTGGGCGCGACGTTCCAGCTCGGCGCCAGGGGGTCACCGAGGTCCTGGTCGGCCACCCGGAACCGCCGGGCCAGGTCCTCGGGGCTGCGGGTGGATGCGTACCGGCCACACATGAGGCCACTGTCGCACCCTCCGCGCCTCCCGCGCCTCCCGTGACCGCACGGACCGCCGTGTCGGACGCCGGAGTCGTCACGCCCGGCCGGCGCACGGCTGCCGCGGCTGCTCCGGTCCGCGCCCGGGTGGGGCCCGCCGCCGGTCGCTCCACGAGGCGACGATCCAGCCATTGACATGAACTCGACGCGAAGGCACGCTGAGAGCGCTCTCACACACTGGTACGGACCATCCCCCCCACACCCGCACGGAGGTGGAGAGTGCTGTCATCCCTCAAGCACGGGCTTCTCGCCGTCACCGGCGCCGTCGCCCTGACCGGCGCGCTGCTCACGGCCGGCCCCGCACCGACCGCGAGCGCCGCGGCGGTGCCCGACACCATCCCCCTGACGATCACCAACGACTCCGGCCGCGGTGACGCCGTCTACGTCTACACCCTCGGCACGTCCCTGACGACGGGGCAGCAGGGCTGGGCGGACGCCGCCGGCGCCTTCCACGCCTGGCCCGCCGGCGGCAACCCCCCGACGCCCGCGCCCGACGCGTCCGTCCCCGGACCGGCCGCCGGGCAGACCAAGACCATCCGCATCCCCAAACTGTCGGGACGCATCTACTTCTCCTACGGCCGCAAGCTCGACTTCCGGCTGACCACGGGAGGCCTGGTGCAGCCGGCCGTGCAGAACCCGAGCGACCCGAACCGCGACATCCTGTTCAACTGGTCCGAGTACACACTCAACGACTCCGGACTGTGGCTCAACAGCACCCAGGTCGACATGTTCTCGGCGCCGTACTCCGTCGGTGTGCAGCGCTCCGACGGCGGCGTGATCAGCACCGGCCGGCTCAAGCCGGGCGGCTACCGCGGGGTGTTCGACGCGTTGCGCGCACAGCCCGGCTGGTCGGGTCTCGTCCAGACCCGGTCCGACGGCACCGTCCTGCGGGCACTGTCGCCGCTCTACGGCGTGGAGACCGGGGCGCTGCCCGCCTCCGTCCTGAGCGACTACATCGACCGGGTCTGGCAGAAGTACACGACGAGCACGCTGACGGTCAGTCCGTTCGCCGACCAGCCCGGCACCAAGTACTTCGGGCGGGTCTCCGGCGGCGTCATGAACTTCACGAACAGCGCCGGTGCGGTCGTGACGAGCTTCCAGAAGCCCGACGCGTCCAGCGTGTTCGGCTGCCACCGGCTCCTGGACGCCCCCAACGACGCGGTGCGCGGCCCGATCTCGCGGACCCTGTGCGCCGGCTTCAACCGCTCGACACTGCTGAGCAACCCGAACCAGCCGGACACTTCACCGGCCGGCTTCTACCGGGACTCGGTGACCAACCACTACGCGCGGATCATTCACGAACGGACCACCGACGGCAAGGCGTACGCCTTCGCCTTCGACGACGTGGGCCATCACGAGTCGCTGGTGCACGACGGCAGTCCCGCGCAGGCGCGACTGACCCTCGCCCCGTTCGACTGACCGGCCCCGGTCGACGGAACCCCGGGCGACCGGCCCGTGCTCTCGCGAGAGGGCACGGGCCGCGGCGGCAGTCCGGAGACCCCCTCGCCACAGTGCCGAGGTGGCCGATCGGGCCTACCGTGGAACCAGGGCAGCTCGCACGTTGTGCCGGGAGAGGTGAGTCCCATGCCGAGCGAGCAGACGACAGCACGCGAGCCCGGACTGGCCGAGCGGCTCCGATCGGGGCTGCGCGGCGAGGTGATCGACCGCGGCCACCCCGCCTACGACGAGGCCAGAACCGTGTGGAACGGGCTGATCGACCGCGAGCCCGCGGTGATCGCCCGGTGCGCCGGGACCGCCGACGTCGTCGAGACGGTGACGGCCGCGCGCGAGCACCGGCCGGTGGTGAGCATTCGCGGTGGCGGGCACCAGGTCGCGGGGAGCGCCGTGTGCGACGACGGACTGGTGATCGACCTGTCACACATGAAAGGCGTGCACGTCGACCCCTCGGCCCGCACCGCGCGCGCCCAGGCGGGCGTGACCTGGGGCGAGCTGGACCGTGAGACCCAGCTGTCCGGGCTGGTCGCACCGGGCGGGGAGATCTCGGCGACCGGGATCGCGGGCCTCACGCTCGGCGGCGGCTTCGGGTTCGTGATGCGGACGTTCGGGCTGAGCTGCGACAGCGTCCGCTCGATGGAGATCGTCACGGCGGACGGCACGGTGCGCACGGTGAGCCGGGAGGAGGAGCCCGACCTGTTCTGGGCGGCGCGCGGCGGGGGTCGCGGTCTGGGCGTCGTCACGTCCTTCGAGTTCGACCTCCATCCGCTCGGTCCGGAGGTGGCCGGGGTCCTCGTGCTGCATCCGTACGAGCACGCCGAGGAGGTGCTGCGGGCCTGGCGGGACGCGACGTACAGCGCGCCGGAGACGGTCACGCCGGAGCTCCTGCTCTGGAGCGTCCCCGCCGACCCGGCGGTCCCCGAGGAGCTGCAGCGGTCGAAGTGCGTGATGGTCGGAGCCGTGTACGGCGGTCCGCCGGGCAACGGCGCGACCGCCGCGCTGGCGCCGCAGCGCGACCTGGGCGCACCCCTGATGGACCTGAGCGGGACGCTGCCGTACGTAGCGCTGCAGAGCGCGAACACCTGGCGGTTCCCCGACGGGGAACGCTACTTCATGAAGTCGCACTTCATGGACGAGCTGACGGACGAGGCCCTGCGGACACTGCTGGACTGGGACGCCCGGCGGCCCACCCCGGAGAGCCTGATCGTCATCCGCACCCTGGGCGGCGCCGTGGCGCGGGTGGGCCCCGACGACAGCGCGTTCGCGCACCGGTCCGCCCGTTACAACGTGAGCATCGACGCGGGCTGGCGGGACCCCGCGCTGGACGAGGACGCGATCGGGTGGGCACGCTCGGCATGGGACGCGATGAAGCCGTTCTCGAGCGGTGGGACGTACGTCAACTTCGCCGGGCTCGGCGAGGACGCGGGCGAGCTGCACGGCGCGGTCTTCGGCTCGCACGAGGAGCGGCTCGAGCGCACTCGCGCGGCGTACGATCCGGAGGGCCTGTTCGCACGGGCCGCGCGCCGTCCGTGAACCGGGCGCCGCCCACGGCGCCCCGCTCGTGACGGAGTTGCGGCCCTTCGGTGCGGGCCGCCGCCGCGCCGCGTCAAGGGGTCGGGGCCAGGGGCCCGCACATCTCGTTGCCGGGCTCCGCCGGGTCGTCGCTGATCCAGAACTGCGTCCACAGGCGCGCGAACTCCGCCCGGCCGAGGTAACCGTCGCCGTCCTGGTCGAGACGGTCGAAGACGCGCCCTGTCGTCATCGAGCGGCCGTGCCAGGTGTCGATGAGCCGCTGGTGTTCGCCACGGGAGATGCGGCCGTCACCGTTCTCGTCCACGGCGTCGAAGATGGTGTCGGCCGTCGCCGTGACGGCCGGCACCATGGACGGCAGCCGGTCGACCACGGTCATCAGCTCGTCCAGGTCGACCTGCCCGTCCCGGCCGGGGTCTGCGGCCGCCGACAGATGCTGCCACCATCCCATGATCACGTCCCGCACACGCGCGGCCAGCTCGGGACTCCCGGTCACCCGCGGGAGCCGGCCCCATCGCGCCGCGAGCGCCTCGAAGTCGCCCTCCTCCAGACGGCCGTTGCCGTCCACGTCGAGCACGTCGAACATCGCCTGGATCTTCGCCCTCTGGAACCCACTGGCCACCACGAACCCCCTCGTCTCACCGTGCTGGGAAAAGGCTGTCCAGTTCCGGCCGTCACCCAACGGCGCCCCGGAGCACGGCGTCCCCGGCGTGCGACACCGCGCCCCGTACGAACGCACCGAGCGCCGGTTTGACCGCGGGACGCAGGGGACGGCCCCAGGGCGGCTGTCGGCGGGCCGACGGCACCCACCGGCCGGGGCCGGTGGGTGTCGCGGGGCCGGCCGGGTTCCGCGCCGTCAGGTGCGCAGCCACACCGCCGTGTCGCTCGGCAGGGTGCCGTCCGGCTCGAGCGGGCCGCTGGACAGCAGTACCTGCCGGTGTGCCGGCAGGCTGGCGGGTGCGCCGGACAGGTTGACCACGCAGACCAGACCGTCCGGCCGGGCGAAGGCCAGGACGCCCTCCGCGGCGGGCAGCCAGGTCATGGGGCCGTCGCCGAAGCCCTTGCCCGTCCGGCGCAGTTCCAGGGCCTCCCGGTACAGCGTGAGCATCGACTCCGGGTCGCCCAGCTGCCGGTCGACCGCGTAGCGGGCCCAGTCGGCGGGCTGCGGCAGCCACGGCTCCGTCGCGGAGCCGAAGCCCCACCAGGGTGCCGTGGCCGTCCACGGCAGCGGTACCCGGCAACCGTCGCGTCCCGGGTCGGTGCCGCCGGAGCGGAAGTGCATCGGGTCCTGGATCCGGTCCAGGGGGATGTCCGCTTCCGGCAGCCCCAGTTCCTCGCCCTGGTAGAGGTAGACGGAGCCGGGCAGGGCCAGGGTCAGCAGGGCCGCCGCGCGTGCCCTGCGGGTGCCGAGCGCCAGGTCGGCCGGGGTGCCGAACGCCTTGGTCGCGAAGTCGAAACCGGTGTCGGCGCGACCGTAGCGGGTGACGGTACGGGTGACGTCGTGGTTGGCGAGGACCCAGGTCGCGGGGGCTCCGACGGGAGCGTGCTCGGCGAGGGTCGCGTCGATGGTGGCGCGCAGGCGGTCCGGGTCCCAGGGGCAGGTGAGGAAGTTGAAGTTGAAGGCGGTGTGCAGTTCGTCGGGGCGCAGGTACCGGGCGAAGCGTTCCGCGTCGGGCAGCCAGACCTCTCCGACGAACACGCCGCCGTACTCGTCGGCGATCGACCGCCAGGCGCGGTAGATGTCGTGGATCTCGTCCTGGTCGATGTACGGGTGGGGGTCGACGCCCTCCTCGAAGTCGGCGAGCGCCGGGTCCTTGACGAGCAGGGCCGCGGAGTCGATGCGTACGCCGGCGACACCCCGGTCGAACCAGAAGCGGAGGATGTCCTCGTGCTCGCGGCGGACGTCGGGGTGGGCCCAGTTCAGGTCGGGCTGCTCGGGGGTGAACAGGTGCAGGTACCACTCGCCGTCCGGCACCCGCGTCCAGGTGGCGCCGGAGAACTGCGACGGCCAGTCGTTGGGCGGCAGTTCGCCGTTCGTGCCCCGGCCGGGCCGGAAGTGGAAGCGCTCCCGCTCCGGGCTGCCGGGGCCGGCCGCGAGGGCGGCGCGGAACCAGGCGTGCTGGTCGGAGACGTGGTTGGGGACGATGTCGACGATGACCCGGATGCCGAGTTCGGCGGCGTCGGCGATCAGCTTCTCGGCGTCGTCGAGGGTGCCGAAGGCGGGGTCGACGGCGCGGTAGTCGGCCACGTCGTAACCGCCGTCGACCAGGGGGGAGGCGTACCAGGGCGTGAACCATACGGCGTCGACGCCGAGACCGGCGAGGTAGGGCAGTCTCGCCCGGAAGCCCGCGAGGTCCCCGGTGCCGTCGCCGTCGCCGTCGGCGAAGCTGCGTGGGTACACCTGGTAGATGACGGCGTCACGCCACCAGTCGTCGGTGCGGGGCGGAAGAGGGGCTGCCACGGGTGCGGTCCTTTCGGGCAGGGTGGGTCTTCGCCGCCGGCCCGGAAGCGGGGCGTCGGACGGACCGGCGGCGAAGGTTTGGGTGGGAGGCAGGTGCGGGGCCGGGAGGTCTCAGCCCTTGAGCCCGCCGGCGGTGAGGCCGCTCATGATGTTGCGCTGGAAGACCAGGAAGATCAGCAGCGTCGGCAGTGAGGCGATGGTGAGCGCGGCGATCAGCACGTTCATCGGTACGCCGTTGGAGAGCGAGTAGATGCCGACGTTCAGGGTCTGCATGGCGGGGTCGGGCAGGGTGAGCATCGGCCAGAGGAAGTCCTTCCAGACACCGACGATCGCGAAGATGGAGACCACACCGAGGATCGGGCGGGAGATCGGCAGCACGATCGACCGGAGGGTGCGCATCGGGCTCGCGCCGTCCATGGCGGCGGCGTCCAGCAGTTCCTTGGGGATGGAGTCGAAGAACCGCTTCAGCAGGAAGATGTTGAACGCGTTGGTCACCGACGGCAGCCAGATGGCCCAGGGGGTGTTGAGAAGGTTGCGTTCGACGACGGGCACGTCGAGCACGGTGAGGTACTGGGGGACGACGAGGACGGTCGCGGGGATCATCAGCGTCGCCAGCATCGCACCGAGGACGGCCTTGCCGAAGACGGGACGGAGTTTGGAGAGGGAGTACGCCGCGGCGACGTCGAGGACGAGTTGGAAGGCCAGGGCGCCGAACGCGTAGTACAGGGTGTTGAACAGCAGCTTGGCCAGGTCCATGACCTCCCACGCCCTGGAGTAGTTGTCCGGCTCGAACGAGCCGGGGACGAGCGTCGGCGGGGTCTGGATGACCTCCTGCGTGTCCTTGAAGCCGCTGGAGACCATCCAGTACAGCGGGCCGAGGAACACGAGGGTGAAGCCCGTGACGACGACGGCGAACGTCACCCAGTAGACGGCTTTTCCGCGGGGCCTGGCGAGCTGGGCCGGCGAGATGAGCGTGCGTGTGGACATGCGGGGACTCCGGTTCCTACTCGTTCTCGGCGCGGTTGAGCTTGACGTATGCCGCCGAGAACCCGGCGAGAATGACGAGCAGGAGCAGCCCCAGGGCTGCCGCGGCACCGTAGTTGTTGAAGTTGAAGGCGTACTGGTAGATGAGGTAGACGACCGTGGTGGTGGACCCCTCGGGGCCGGCTCCGCCGGTGAGCAGGAACGGCTCGACGAAGACCTGCATGGTGGAGATGACCTGCATCAGGAGCATCAGGGACAGGATCAGCCGGGTCTGCGGGATGGTCACGTGCCAGATCTTGCGGAGCACCCCGGCCCCGTCCAGCTCGGCCGCCTCGTAGAGCTCGCCGGGGATTCCCTGGAGGGCGGCGAGGTAGATGAGTGCGGCGCCTCCCATGTTCATCCAGGTGGAGGCGAGGACGATGGAGAGCATGGAGGTGTCCGGGTCCTGCAGCCACTGCTGTTCGGGCAGGCCGAAGAGGCCGAACACCTCGTTGAGCAGTCCGTAGCCCGGGTCGTAGAGGTACTTGAACAGCAGGACCGACGCGACCGGCGGGAGCATGACCGGCAGGTACACGAGCAGCCGCAGGTATCCCTTGCCGTGCCGGAACTCGTTGATGACGAGGGCGACGACGAACGGTACGGCGAAGCCGAAGACCAGGGCGAGAACGGTGAACAGCAGCGTGTTGCGCCACGCCTGCCAGAACGCCGGGTCGTCGAACACGGTGGTGAGGTTGTCCATCCCCACCCAGCTGACCTCGCCGTTCTCCGTCTTCTGGAAGGCGAGGAAGAACTCGCGGATCATCGGGTACCACGAGAACACGGCGAAGCAGAGCACCGCGCCGATCAGGAATCCGTGGGCCGTGAGGTTGCGCCGCAGGCTCTTGGCGAACCGTCCGCCCGGGGGCTGCGGGTCCGCCGTGCGGCGGGGCGGGGTGCGGCGGTGACTGGCCGCCTTGCTCGGGGTCACGCTGGGGGCCGACATCGTCGCTCCTTGACGCTGGTCTGCCGGGGCGTCGCCCCGGATGCCACAGGTGGTCCGGTCCGCGCCGCCCGCGGGGCGGCGGTGTCCCGGCGGGGCGGCCGCCGGACACCGCCGCCCCGCCGGGATGCGCTCACTGGTTGGCGAGGACCTGGTTGACCTGGCTCTCGGCCGTGTCCAGCAGCTTGTCGACGTCGGCGTCCTCGTTGGTGAGGATTCCGGACATCACGTTGTCGAGGACCTTGTAGACCTCCTGGGCCTTCGGCGGTTCGGCCTTGCCCGCGACCGGGTTGTCCATGAACGTCCGGAAGTTCTCGACCGGCATCGTGGCGTGCTCGACCCGCGCCGCGTCATCCTTCGTCTTCGACTCGTTCAGCCAGAAGTTGGGCTGCGGCAGACCGACCGGCAGCTTGTCGGTCTTCTTGCGGGCCCAGTCGAACTGCCCCTTGCCGACGGTCAGGTTCTCGAAGTTCAGCCAGGCGACGGCCGCCTTGATCTTGTCGGCGGAGATCCCCTTCTTGATCATGTAGTTGTTGCCGCCGGCCAGGGTGTTCTTCTCACCGGGGATCGGGCCCATGCCGAAGTTCTCGTAGTCCGCCCCGAGTTGCTGGACCATGTACGTGATGTCGTCGGGGGCGGCGAGGAACATGCCGAGCTTGTCGGCGGCGATCTGCTTCTGGAGGTCGCCCCACTGGAGCAGCTGGGTCTTGCCCATGCTGTCGTCCTCCCAGCGCATGGCGTGGAGGTTCTCCGCGACCTGCTTGCCCAGCTCGTTGCCGAACGCCGCCTTCTTGCCGCTCGCGTCGACGATGTCGCCGCCGAGGCTGTACATCTGGGCGGCGAAGTGCCAGCCGCCGGTGTTGCCGGCGCTGTACTCGCCGTAGCCGGCGATGCCGTCGCCCAGGCCGGCGATCTTCTTGGCGGCGGCGCGGACCTCGTCCCAGGTGCGCGGCGGGGAGTCCGGGTCGAGCCCGGCCTGCTCGAAGAGCTTGCGGTTGATCAGCAGGCCCATCGTGTAGTTGCTGGTGGGCAGGCCGTAGAGCTTGTTCTCGTGCTTGAGCGAGCCGAGCACGTTCGGGTCGATGTCCTTGAGGGCGGGGACGCTTCTGTCGTTGACGTACGCGGTGATGTCCTCGGCGCCGTCGTTGTCCAGCACCTGGGGCAGGTCGGTGAAGTAGGTGTAGAAGACGTCGGGCTGCGACTTGGCCTTCAGCATGGCCGTGAAGCGTGGCGGCTCCAGACACTGGCCGGGGGTGGAGCGGCCCTCGACGGTGACGTTCGGGTAGATTTTGTTGAACTCCTCGACGTCCTCCTTCCACTCCTTCAGCTCGGCCGCCTTCGCCGCCGGCGGCATGCAGTCGATGGTGATCGTCACCTTGGTCTTCGGGTCCAGCGGCGCAGCCGGGTCGGAGGACCCGCTGCCGCTGCCTTCCGAACCGCCGTCGTCGCTGCTGCTCGTGCCGCAGGCCGCCAGGGCGGTCAGCGTGAGAGCGGAGACGAGCGTGATGACGCCGGCACGACGCGTACGGCGGAGCCGAGCACTTCTCATGGGTGGTCCCCTTCGGGCATGAACGTGGAAGGCGCCCCATCGCCGATGCGTTGTGGGGCGCCGCTCACTCAACCACCACGTACAAGTGAACGCAAGATCTCGCGCTGATTTCGTAATTGTTTGACAACTGCTCGGGAGCCCGGGACAGGATCGGCGCCCAACCGGACGAATTGCGTCAGGCGCCGGTCACCAGGTCCGCGACGGCCGGTGCCGCCGCGGCCCGGATGCCGGCCGCCTGCGCCGTCGACGCACGCACGACGAGTTCCGGTTCGAACAGCAGCTCGCTGTGGGGCACGTCGCTGCCCTGGATCTGGGAGGCCAGCAGTTCGACCGCGGCCCGCCCCATCGCCTCGATCGGCTGGCGCACCGTGGTCAGCGGCGGCTCGGTGCACGTCATGAAGGCGGAGTCGTCGTACCCCACCACGGACACGTCCTCGGGCACGCTCAGGCCCCGCCTGCGGGCCGCCCTGACCGCCCCGAGGGCCAGCGGGTCGCTGGCGCACACGATGCCCGTCACCCCCTCGTCCAGCAGCCGCGAGGCCGCCGCCTGACCGCCCTCCAGGGAGAACATCGACCGCTGCACGAACTCGTCGGCCAGGCAGCCGCCGGCGGCACGTGCGGCCGCCCGGAGCCTGCGGCGGGAGGGAATGTGGTCGGAGGGCCCGAGCACCAGCCCGATGCGCTCGTGGCCGAGCGAGACGAGGTGGCGCCAGGACTGCTCGGTCGCCACCGCGTCGTCGCACGCGACGCTCGGGAAGTCGAGCCCCTCTATCGCGGCGTTCATCAGGACCACGGGGATGCGGCGCTGGGCCAGCAGCCGGTAGTGCTCGTGCGGCGCGTCCGCCTGCGCGAACAGCCCGCCCGCGAAGATCACGCCGGAGACCTGCTGCTGGAGCAGCAGCTCGACGTAGTCGGCCTCCGAGACGCCCCCCTTCGTCTGCGTGCACAGCACCGGCGTCAGCCCTTGCTGCGCCAGCGCGCTCCCGATCACCTCGGCGAACGCCGGGAAGATCGGGTTCTGCAGCTCGGGCAGCACCAGGCCCACCAGGCGGGCCCGTTCCCCGCGCAGTTGCGTCGGACGTTCGTATCCCAGGACGTCCAGCGCCGTCAGCACCGACTGCCGTGTCGCCTCCGACACCCCCGGCTTGCCGTTGAGGACCCGGCTGACCGTGGCCTCGCTGACCCCAACCTTCTTCGCCACCTGAGCAAGTCGTCGCGTCATACACGCAAGCGTAGCGCAAACCCTCGCAAGGGTTTGCGCTACGCTTCGCCGATTCGCGACGGACCTAATCGGTCACGGATTGATGTTGATCTTGAAAGTGGAGGTCGTGTTGCGGACGTCCACGGCGTTGTCCTCCAGCTTCAGCCCGTTGAAGGTGACCTCGCCGACCGCCGGGCCCTGTCCCTGTTCCGGCATCTCGTTGGCCCACACTCCGAAGCCGGACCTGGCGTCGTAGGCGTCACCGCTCCTGTGCGCCCCCGTGACGGTGACGTCCGTGAACACGGTGTCCGCGACGGGGTACTGCGGTTGTCCTCCCGCGTAGTTGGTCTGGAACATGATGCCGCTGTAGGTGGGGTCGACGATGTCCACGTGGTTGACGCGGATGCCCTGGAAGACCTTCGAGGCGGAGAAGACCCAGATGCCGGGGAAGGTCTGCGCACCCCAGAAGTGCCCGCCGGCCCGTTCGATCGAGATGTTCTCGAAGGTCGTGGGCTCGGTCCCGAAGCCGTTCATCGGGTAGCCGAAGTCGAGCGACGAGATGGTGATGCCGGAGTACACCAGGGTGTCCGCGATGCGGATGTTGCGGAAGGTGTTGCTGTAGCCGCCGTACACGGCGACACCCGCGGCACGCCAGGTCAGCGTGGTCGTCAGGTTCTCGTAGAGGTTGTTCTTCATGTCCGCGCCACCGGCGTCGATGGCCGAGAACAGGGCGAAGCTGTCGTCGCCGGTGGCCCGGGCGTCGTTGTTGGAGACCAGGTTGTCCGTCGACCCGTTGGTCATGTTGATGCCGTCGGCGAACAGGTTGCGGATGCGGGAGTTCCTGATCGTCACACGGTCGGTGTTGGCGCCCCAGTACAGGCACACCATGTGTTCGTTCCAGATGTTGTCGATGACGATGTCCGAGACGTTCTGGAAGTCGAAGACCTTGCCGGGCCCGTCGATGCGCGAGGTGTAGTTGCCGAAGTAGGCGAAGTTCGCGAACGTCGAGCCCTTCGCGGTGGCCTCCGCACGGAAGCCGATGTCGGTGTTCGACTGCCCCGCGGGCGCGTGGAACCGGGTGTACCAGGGCCCGGCACCGACGACCTTGACCGCCTTGCCGTACACCTGGAACTTGCTCGACGTCTGGTACTCACCGGGCGGCAGGTACACGCCGGTCAGCTTGCCCGAGGTGTCCATCCTGACCCGGTCCAGGGCGTTCTGCACATCCTGGTGGGTGAATCCGGCGGGCACGGCGTAGGCGGCCGGGTCCGGGTTGGCGACCGGTGCCACCTGCTCCAGGTTCACGAAGTCGAAGGCGTACGTGGAGGTGTCCGAGGCGTCCTTCTGCAGCCGGATCCTCGACCCAGCGGGCACGGTCTGGTCGAGCATGAGGTGCGCCTCGTCGTAGATGTGACGCGGAGCCCCGGAGCCGGGTGAGTCGCCGGGCGCGGCCTCGGCTCCGTAGAGCCAGGCGTAGCGCGACGTCAGGGGCAGCGTCTTCTTCTTGACGCCGTCGACGTAGACACTGATGGTCGAGTCGATGCCGCCGCCGCCCGGCGCGTCCGGGATCGAGAAGCGGGTGACCAGCGTGTTGGTGCTTGCCCGGGTCGTGAACTCGACGTACTGACCGGTGCCGGTCAGGGTGACCGCCTTGCGGCCCGAGGCCTCGCCGGCGAGGTCGCCGACGGTCCGGTTGGGCCCGACGACCTTCGCGCCGCCGCCGAGCGAGCCGTCCTCGGCCTCGTACATGTCGTACGGCATGTTGGCGCCGCGCCCGACGAACAGGGGTTTGGTGGACGTGTTGTTGTCGCGCTTGGCCGGTACCTCCTGGGCGTCCGGGTCCACCACGACCTTGGCGCTGTACGACCCGTTCACCGCCTTCCACGAGCCGAGGGTGACGGCGCCGGTGGTGGCGCCGGGGGCGATGACGCCGGTGTGGATGCCCGTCAGGGTCTTGACGGTCGCGCCCCTGCTGTCGGTCAGGGTGAGGGTGATCCGGTGGTCGCCGCCCGCGGAGGCCACCGTGCCCTGGTTCTTGAGGGCGACGCGGAAGGTGACGTCATCACCGGCGGCCGGGGACGACGGGGACGTGCTCACGGACGCGGCCACCAGGTCGGAGCTGGCGACCGGCCTGACGACCAGGGCGTCCGGGCTGGTGTAGGTGTTGTTGGTCTCGTTCTGCTCGATCACCGTGTCACCGTCGTCGGCCACCGCGCTCAGCGGGTAGGTACCGGCCTCGCGGTTGCCGAGCGGCGCGGTGACCGTGGTCTGCTCCCCCGCTCCCAGCGCTCCGACCTGGGCGGTGGCCACGGTGGAGCCGCCGAGCCGCACGGCGACCTTGCTGGCCGGCGCGTCGGCCGCTCCGCTGTTGCGGACGGTCGCGGAGACGGTGATGTCGTCCGACTCGACGGGCGCCGCCGGTGACGTGGTCAGCTTCGTCACCTCCAGGTCGGGGTTGGGCGCGGCGACGCCGATGACCTGGAACTCGGCTACCTGCCCGGCCGTCGCCCCGCTGTTGGCGGTGAAGCGCAGCCGCACGTCGGCGGTGCGCTTGCCCACGGGGACGGTGACGGTGTTCCGACCGGCCGGGGTGAACGCGTACTCCTTGGCGGCGACCAGCGAGGTGAAGCCGTCCGCGCTCTGTTCCCGTCCCTGGACCTCGATGGTCTGGGTGCGGCTGCCCCAGTCGGGATCGAGGCGCAGCACCAGCCGGTCGACGTCCGCGTTGGCGCCGAGCTTGACGGTGAGGGTGTTCGGGTAGCTGCCCGCACCGCCCTCCCAGTACGTCTTCGTGTTGTTGTCGTTGGCGTTGGCCGCGACGTACGTGTGGATCACGGAGGACGCCTCGATGGGCTTGCCCACCGCGAGGTCGGAGCCGGCTCCGCTGCCGTTGCGGGTCACCTGGTTGCTGGGCGGTGACTGGTTGCCCGCCGCGTCCTCGGCCCGCACGGTGTAGGTGACGGTCGCGGAGGCCGGCTGGGTGTCCGTCCAGGTGGTCACGTCACCGGCGACGGAGGCGCGTTTGATGTCGTTCGCGTAGATGTCGTAGCCGGTCACGGCCTTGTTGTCGGCGGAGGCGCCCCACGTGAGGCGGATCCGGCCCGCCTCGGGCTCGGTGAGGGACAGGTTCGCCGGGGCGGTGGGGGCCTCGGTGTCGCCGTCGCCGGCCGCGCGGGTCACGGTGTTGCTGTTCGGGGACTGGTTGCCGGCCGCGTCCCTGGCCCGCACGAAGTAGCTGACGCGGGTGCCCGCGGGCCGGGTGTCGGTGTAGGTGGTGACGTCGCCGCCGACCGAGGTCAGCAGGTCGCCGTCGGCGTAGACGTCGTAGGCGGTGACGCCGGTGTCGTCCGTGGCCGCGTCCCAGGTCAGGCGGATCTGGCCGGTGCCGGGTTCGGTGAGTGCCAGGTGGGCCGGGGCGGAGGGCGCCTGGGTGTCGCCGATGGCGGGTCCGTAGACCTCCAGCTCGGACACCTGTGCACCGGGCTGGACGCTGTTGGCGGTGACCAGGACGCGGACGTAGCGGGTGGTGGTGGCGTCGAAGGAGATGGTCGTCGAATTGCCGTCCGAGGGCGCGAACGTGTACGTCCGGCTCGCGGTCAGGTCGCTGAAGTCCGATCCGTTGCCGCTGCCCTGGATCTTGAGCGTCTGGGTGCGTGTGCCCCAGCCGTCGGGGAGGCGCAGGACGACGCGGTCGACGCGTACGGCGGAGCCGAGGTCGGTCTGGAGCCACTGCGGGAGGTCGTTGTTGCGGCTCTCCCAGTAGGTGGCCTTGCTGCCGTCGCCGGCGTTGGCGGGGCTGTAGACCTCGGTCTGGCTGCTGGCGGTGAAGGTGCGGCCGCGGGCCAGGTTGACGGAGGACTCGCCCGCCGCGTGCACCTCCAGTTCGGACAGCTGGGCCGCCTGCCAGCCGGTGTTGGCGGTGATGGCCACTCGCACGAACCGGGTCTGGGCGGCGGGGAAGTTCACCGTGACGGTGTTGCCCGAGCCGGGTTCGAAGGAGTAGGCGGCGGACGCCTTCAGGGTGGTGAAGCTGGTGCCGTCGGCGCTGCCCTGGACCGCCAGGGTCTGGCTCCGGCGTTCCCAGGAGGCGGGCAGCTTGAGGACGACCTCGTCGACACGGGTGGTGGTGCCGAGGTCCGTCTGCACCCATTGGGGCAGGTCGCTGCCGGCGCTCTGCCAGTAGGTGCCCTGGTTGCCGTCGGTGATGTTCGCGGCTCCGTACTCGCCGTGCGAGCTGCTCGCGGCGGTGGGGTCGCCGGCGGCGACGTTGGGGCCGCCGGCCGCCGAGGCGGCGGTCACCAGGGGGCCGCCCAGGAGCAGGAGGCTGGTGGTCACCACGGCGCACAGGCTCCGTGATGGTCGTCTGCGGGTTGTCATGCGTCCCCGATCTCGGCCCCGCCGCGGGCGGCGGGGCACAGGGGGGGGGCGGGGGGGCGGCGGGGGCCGGGGGGGGGGGGGGGGGGGGGGGGGGGGGGGGGGGGGGGGGGGGGGGGGGGGCCCGGCGCCCCCCCCCCCCCCCCCCACCGCGGTGGTGCCGTGGTCAGCCGCGCGAGGCGGCCGATCCGCCTGCCGAGCCGTTGAACGTGAACTGCGAGCCGGGTTCCTTCACCACGTCGCCCTGGGCCGAGCCGGTGATCGTCACGTTGCTCAGGGTGGCGCTGCCGCGCGCCCCGCCCATCGCGAGGATTCCGGACCCGTTGGTGGACTTGTCGATGGTGACGTTCCTGATCTGGACGTCGGGCATCGCGCCGCCGCCGGTCTTGAACTGGATGCCGTCGTAGGTGGAGTCGTGGATGTCGGTGTCGCGGATGGTGACGCCCGGGATGTCCTGGCCCTGGGCGAACAGGGTGATGGCGCCGAACTCCTGGGCCTCGCCCCAGAACGCCCCGCCCGTGCGGTACAGGCCGTTGTTGGCGAGCAGGGTCTGGCCGGAGAAGGGCAGCGGGTCGTGGTCGGTGGCGAGCATGATCCCCGGGTAGTTCATGGTGTCGGAGATCAGGTTGTTCTCGACGGAGTTGCCGTGACCGCCGTAGATCGCGACGCCGTTGGCCCGCCAGGGCAGCTGGACGGTGTTGTTGCGGAAGTGGTTGTCGTGGCCGACGTCGACGGAGGTGTCCTTCACGTACTTGTTGGCCCACACGGCGAGCGCATCGTCGCCGGTGTTGCGGAAGGAGGAGTTGTAGACGGTGGAGTTGCGGGTGCCGTTGGAGAAGTTGACGCCGTCGGCGTAGGTGTTGCGGATGCGCACGCCGGTGAACTCCAGGCCGTCGGCGGGGCCCCACAGCTCGGGGATGTTGGAGTAGTCGCGGCCGACCCAGGCGCCGACGTTGGAGTGCTCGATCCACACGTTGGAGATCTTGGTGTTCTTGCCGAAGCGCCCGTTGAGCGCGACGCCGCCCTCGGCTCCGCCGTCGCCGCCGCGGATGGTGCCGGAGCCGAAGATGGCGATGTCGGAGATCTTGGTGTTGTCGTCGATGTCGAAGCCGAAGTTGCCCTCGTGCGGGTGGTTGATGCCGCCCGCGTCCTGCGGCTGGATCAGCGAGTACAGCTGGGAGTGCCACATGCCGGCGCCGCGTACGGTGACGTCCCGGATGCCGACCTGGTTGTACTGCCCGCGGTTCTGCGGGTCGTCGGTGAGGATCTTCTTCTCCTGGCGCCACTGGCCGGCCGGGATCCAGACGCAGGGGATCTCGCCCTTCTGGTCCGCCGTGACGGCGCGCTGGATGGCGTCCGCGTCGTCGAGGCCGTCGTTGGGCACGGCCCCGTACTCGGTGATGGAGACGCACTCCGCGGGCTTGGCGGCCGCGGGGGCGACCTGCTCCAGGTCGACGAGGTCGATGACGTAGAAGGCGGCGTTGTCGCCGGCGTCGCGCTGGAGGCGGAACCGGGTGCCCGCCGGGTAGGTCTCGGTGAGCAGTGCATGGGACTCGTCGAACAGGCGCCGAGCGTCACCGCCGGGCCGGTTGGTCAGGCCCTCCGGGTCATCGGTCGTGCCGTAGAGCCAGCTGTGC
The DNA here is from genome assembly GCF_043202495.1 of Streptomyces sp. NPDC048185. Lineage (NCBI taxonomy): Bacteria > Bacillati > Actinomycetota > Actinomycetes > Kitasatosporales > Streptomycetaceae > Streptomyces > Streptomyces sp. NPDC048185. The sequence goes on along the minus strand of NZ_JBIDAN010000005.1, from coordinate 424,815 downwards.
TTGGACGACAGGCCGATCTTGCGGACGAACTTCCCGTCCGCGTAGAGGCTGATCGTCGCCTCCTGCCCGCCGCCGCCGGCCGCGTCCGGGATCGAGTTGCGCACGACGACCGAGTTGGACGGCGCGGTGGAGGTGAACTCCACGTACTGCCCGGCCGAGTCGAGCCGGACCGACTGGCGACCGGAGGACTCGGTGGCGAAGTTGGTGTGCCCGAAGGTCCGCTTGGCGTCAGTCTTCAGGAGCGTGCCGTCGTAACGGCCGTCCTCCGCCTCGTGCTCGACGTAGGGCACGGCGGCGCCGCGTCCGACGACGAGGGAGCGGGCGAAGGTGTTGTTGTCCTCGTTGGTCTCCTGGACGACGGAGGTGGCGTCCGCGGTGGCGGTGAGTGTCGCCCCGCCGCTGGTCGCGGTCCAGTCGCCGCTGATGGCCACGCTCGCGGTGTCGCCGGCCGCGATGGCGCCGGTGGTGCCGTTCAGGGTGGTGCCGGCGACGGTGAGTCGGGTGACCGATCCGGCGGGCACGGTGCTCGTGCCCCGGTTGTGCACGGCGACGGTGAAGCCCACCTTGGCCCCGACGGCCGGGCTGGACGGGTTGGTGGTGATGCCGGTGACCTCGAGGTCCGGTCCGGGAGCCCGGCCGACGACCAGGTTCGAGCCGGCGTTGCGGCTGTTGTTGCTGTTGTCGAGCTCGGCGACGGCGTCGGAGGGGTCGACGACGGCGGAGACGGTGTAGCTGCCCGTGGGCCGCTTGCCGACCTGCACCGGCACCTTCACCGACGCTCCTGGGGAGAGAGCGCCGACGGCGGCGCTGCCGGCGACGGTGCCTTCGAGGCTGACGTCCACCGTGGTGGCGGGCGACGGTGCGCTGCCGCCGTTGCGGACCGTGGCCTCGACGGTGACCGCGTCCGACTCGGACGGCGAGGCGGGTGACCAGGTGAGTGCGGTGACGGTCAGGTCGGGTGCCGGTGCGGCCGCACCGATGACCTCGAACTCCGCGACCTGTCCCCCGCCGGCGCCGGTGTTGCCGGAGAACTCCAGGCGCACGTCCGCGTACCGGCCGGAGACGGGGATGGTCACCGTGTTCTTGTTCTGCGCCGGGCCGAAGGTGTAGTCGGCGCGGTTCTTCAGGGTGGTGAAGCCGGAGGCACCGGCCGGGCGGCCCAGCACCTGGATGCTCTGCGTGCGGGGGCCCCAGACCGGGTCGGGGTTGAGCTTGACGACGACGCCGCTCAGGTCGGCGTCCGCACCGAGGCGGGTGGTCAGTGTCGACGTCTGGCCGCTCGCCTCCCAGTACGTGGAGGTGCTGCCATCGTTGGCGTTGGCGGCGACGTAGTTCTGGGTCGTCGACGAGGCCTCCATCGGTTTGCGCAGGGCGAGGTTGGTGCCGGCCGGCGGGGTCCCGGGGTCTTCGCCCCCGGTGTCGCCGTGGACCTCCACCTCGGACAGCTGGGCCGCGTTCCAGCCCGTGTTGCCGGTGACCTGGACCCGGACGTAGCGCGCCTCCCCTTCGACGCCGACGGTCACGGTGCCCGCGCTGTTCGGGGAGAAGGTCCTCGCGGCGCCCGCGGAGAGGGTGGCGAAGTCCTGCCCGTCGGTGCTGCCCTGGACGCTGACGGTCTCGGTGCGGGACTCCCAGGAGGCGGGGAGTTTCAGCACCACGTCGTCGATCTCGGCCCGGGTCCCGAGGTCGATCTGCACCCACTGGGGAAACGAGCCCGCGGGGCCCTCCCAGTACGAGGCCTGGCTGCCGTCGGTGACGTTGCTCGCCGGGTATCCGCCGTGGGACCCGCCCGTCGTCACCGGTCGGCCCAGTGCCAGGTTCGGTCCCTCCGCGGCGGCCGCGTGGGCCGTCAGGGGGAGCGCGCCCGCGGTGAGCAGACCCGCCGTCACAAGGCCGACGGAGACCCGCCGGCCCAGATGTCTTCCTCTCATGAGGCTCTCTCGTTCCCTTTCCCTGAGTGCCCGGGCACCGGTCCCCGTGCGCTGCCCGCCGCCCGCCGGGCGCGGCAGTGCCGTGCGGCGGCGAGCGGCGGGGCGTGAGGGAACGGTGCGCCTGGTGGGCGGTGGAGTGGTCAGCGGGCCCAGAAGACGCCGAGGTGAAGCCAGGCCCACGCAAATCCAAAAGTTGAGTGATTTCGTCAATCTTTTGCAGCGCTGAGGTGACAGGTTTCTACCGTGTATCGACTTTGTCAACGGCTCGGGACGAGACGGCACTTCGGCTCCGCGGTGCCGCTCGCATCCGTGCGGCGCCTGACGTCGACGGTGGCGCGCGGTCCGTGCGCGCCGACCGGTGATGAAGATTCCGTGGAGGGGGGTCGCGCCGACCCCGTCACGGAACCCCCGTGCCGCGTCCGGCCGGCAGTCGCGCCTTGGCGTACGCGAATGGCACGGGCCGGCCGGCGAGACCGGACGCAGCGTGACGCATGTCGGCGAGGCACCGTGCGGACGGGCCTCCGGGCACGCCTCCAGGCCCGGAGGCGAGGCGAGACACCCGGTTCAGCCCATCTGATCCCTTTTGCCGCTAATGTCTGTGCGGGTATGAGGCCTTCGCGGACGGGACGGAGTCGGGGTGGTGGCTTTCGCCGAGTCGGCGGGCGAGTCGGCCGGCGACCATGAGCCGGTACCCCCTCCCGAGTCCGGGGGCCGGTCCTGGGCACCGCTGCTGGCGGTGTGCGCCGGGTACTTCATGGTGATCCTGGACGTGACGGTCATCAACGTCGCCGTGCCGGTGATCGGCCGGGAACTGTCGGCCTCGCTCACCGGGATCCAGTGGATCACCGATGGGTACACCCTGGTCTTCGCCGGGTTCCTGCTGACCGGCGGTGCGCTGGGCGACCGGCTGGGGAACCGGCGGGTCTTCTGCTCGGGCGTGGCCGTGTTCACCCTGTCCTCGGCGGCGTGCGCGCTCGCGCCCGACACCCCTTTCCTTGTTGCGGCGCGGCTGGTGGAAGGGCTGAGGGCGGCGCTGATCGTGCCCGGCTCCCTGGCCCTGCTCCAGCAGGCCTATCCCGCGCGGGCCGCGCGCTCGTGGGCTTTCGGCCTTTGGGGGTCGATGGCGGGCACCGCGGCCTCCGCCGGGCCACTGCTGGGCGGGCTGCTCGTGTCCACGGTGGGCTGGCGCTGGGTGTTCCTCGTCAACCTGCCGGTGGGCGCGGCCTGCCTGGTGCTGACGTTGCGGCATGTCGCACCCTCGCCGCGGCGTGCCGACCGGGCCCTGGACCGGCCCGCGCAGTGCGCGGTCGTGGCCGCGGTGGCGCTGCTGATCGGAGCGCTCAACGAGGCCGGGCGGCGAGGGTGGTCCGACCCCGCCGTCCTGTCCGGGCTGGGCTTGGCCCTGCTGGCCGCCGTGGCGTTCGCGGTGCGCGAGCGGCTGGCCCGCTTCCCCGTCGTTCCGCTGGGCCTGCTGCGCTCTCGTGCGATGAGCGGCGGCGCCGTCATCGGCCTGCTGTTCAACTTCGGCTTCTACGGCATGGTGTTCACCGCCAGCCTGAGCTTCCAGCACCAGCGCGGATTCAGTGCCCTCGTCACCGGCCTGGCGCTGCTGCCGGCCGTGGCGATGACCATCTTCGCCTCCGCCCTGTCCGGGCGACTGACCCGCCGCACCGGAGACCGTCCGCTGGTGGTCTCCGGCATGCTCCTGGCGGCGCTGGGACTGGCCGGCTGGGCCGCGGCCGGGACGGACCCCGCCTACGTGCTCCTTGTGCCACCGCTGGCCGCCGCCGGGTTCGGTACGTCCTTCGCCCTCACCGGGTCGACCACCACTGTGATGAGCGCCGCTCCCCCTGCCTACTCAGGGGCCGCCTCCGCGCTGTTCAACACCACCCGCCAGATCGGCAGCGCCGCCGGCGTGGCGCTCGGCGGCAGCCTGCTCGCCACAGCCACCGACTACGGCACCGGGCTGCGCACCGCCATGGCCATCGGAGCGGGCGCCTACCTGACCGCCGCGATCCTCGCGTGGTGGTGCGTGCCGGTCGGGTCACGACAAGCGGATTAAGGCAGGTCGAGGGGGCGCGCACCGTCCGGCTCCGGGCCCCGGGTCCGCGCAGTCGCGCGGGAACAGCGCACGCGGGTCAGGTGGCGGTGGGCCAGCCGCGCAGCGCGGCGGCGATCTTCCCGGCGGTGCAGGCGGGGTCCAGGAGCAGATCCCTGAGGGCGAGGGCGTCCTCCCGGGCCGGCTTGACGGTGATCCCGGCGGCCTCGAGGTACATGACACCGGTGGCGGCGGCGACCGCCAGGTTGGACCGCTCCAGCCAGCGGCAGCGGCCCAGCGTGTGCACCAGGGCGGCGGCCTTGGCGTAGGGGCCGTCGTAGACGGGCTGCTCGAACAGCTCGGCACGGTGGCGGGCGACCGCCGCGAGCGGGACGCCGTAGTCGTCGGGGGCCGGATCGTCCGCTCCGGCGGCTTCGGCGACCTGGAGGATCCACGGGACGTCGATGTTCAGGTCCATCAGGCCGCGTGCGCTCCCCGGGCGGTCTTCCCCATGGCGTCTTCGGCCTCGTCGAAGACCGCCTGGTGCTCGGACAGGAAGCGGGCGGCGGCGTCCACCGAGCGCGCACGCAGGCCGCTCGCGTCGTCCTGCACCAGGCGGGCGAGGTAGTCGCCGACGCTCAGTCCCAGGTCGGCGGCGCGCTTCTTCGCGAGGTCGGCGATGTCCTCGTCCACGCGGGCTCCCAGTTGTGTCTTGGCCATACCCAGCAGGGTAACAGTTGTTACCAGGTTCGCGGAGCGCCGTGCGGCGCCTGGCCGGGCCGGGGAGCCGACGCGCGCCTTCGCTTGTCGGCGATTGACGGAATAGTGTCGACATATGAGTACGCATGGCCCCGTCGGTGGCGGTGACGTCGCGTCCCTGGACGAGGCGCTCAGTGCCACCGTGCGTCGGACGGGGGCGCTGGCCGGTGGCGTGTACTTGCTGGCGTCGCGGGAACCGGTGCTCGTTCTCACCGCGGTCTGCGGCATGCCGGTGACGACCGTGGCGCCGTGGGCGCGGGTGGCGGTCTCTGCCGCGGGGCCCCTGCCGGAGGCGTTGCGCGAGGACCGCCTGGTCTGGGTGGGCCGCCAGGAGGACATGGCCCGGCTGTACCCGAACGCCGCGGCCGGCCTGCCCTACCAGTTCGCCGTGGCTTTCGCTCCCCTGCACGGCGTCCGCCGCTACGGGGTCCTGTCGCTGGTGTGGTCGAAGAGCCACCCGCCCTCCCTGACCCTGCGCGAACGCGGACACATCCAGTTCAGCGCCCGGCGCCTCACCCAGGTCCTGGACCAGGTGCCCGGCTCGTGGACCATCCCCGACCGGCCGCGTGCCGTGCCCCTGCGCCGGCCCGACCTGCCTCCGGACCAGGCCGGCCTCGCCGCCGTGGACATCGTCCAGCGCCTGCCCCTCGGCGTCCTGGGCCTCGACCTGGAAGGACGCATCACCTACCTCAACGACGCCGCCGCCCGCCTGCTCGGCCGCAGCACCGACCGGCTGCTGGGCAACACGCCGTGGCAGGCGGTGCCCTGGCTCGACGCGCCGGTCCACGAGGAGCACTACCGCGCGGCGGTCTTCAGCCGTGAGCCGGTCGCCTTCACCGCGCTCAGGCCCCCCGACCGGTGGCTCGACTTCCGGCTCTACCCCGACGAGAGCGGCATCAGCGTCCTCCTCTCCCCCAACCACGACCAGCATCCGGCCGACGCTCCGCCGCCCCGGGTCACCGCCCGTCTCGCGACGCCGAAGGACGCCGGGACGGGGCGGATCCACCAGCTGATCCACCTGTCGGCCGCGCTGAGCCAGACCGTCACCGCCGCCGATGTGATCAATGTGGTGGCCGACCAGATCCTGCCGGCCTTCGGTGCCCAGGGCATGGTCCTGTCCACGGCCGACTCCGGACGCCTCAGGATCACGGGGCACCGGGGCTACGACCCTCGCGTCGTCGCCCGCCTCGACGGACTGCCGCTCGACACCGACCTCACCCCCGCCGGTCATGTCCTGCGCAACGGTTCCCCGGTCTTCTTCACCGACCCCGAGGAGATGGCCCGCGAGTACCCGAAGGCCTCCGTACTCAGCGACAAGCAGGCCTGGGCCTTCCTCCCGCTGGTGGTGTCCGACCGCCGGGTGGGCTGCTGCGTCCTGTCGTACGACCACCCGCGCTCCTTCAGCGCCGGCGACCGCGCGGTGCTCGTCTCCCTGGGCGGGCTGATCGCCCAGGCCATGGACCGCGCCCTGCTCTACGACGCCAAACACGATCTGGCCCACGGCCTGCAGCAGGCCCTCCTGCCGACGACGCTGCCACGCATCCCCGGTCTCGCGGTCGCCGCCCGCTATCTGCCGAGTGCCCACGGCATGGACGTCGGCGGCGACTTCTACGACCTGATCCGGCTCAGCGACACCACGGCCGCCGCGGTCATCGGGGACGTGCAGGGGCACAACATCAACGCCGCCGCCCTGATGGGGCAGGTCCGCACCGCCGTCCACGCCACCGCCGGCGCTCGCCCCGGCGAGGTGCTGTCCCGCACCGATCGCGTGCTGGCGGACCTCGAGACCGATCTCTTCGTGTCCTGCCTGTACGTCCACATCGACCTCGCCGGGCGGCGCCTGCACCTCGCCAGCGCGGGACACCTCCCTCCGCTCCTGCGCACCGCGGCGCCGGCGGCGTCGACCGCCGAACTCGACGTGGAGCCCGGTCCCCTGCTCGGCATCGGTGCGGCGGCCGAGTACCCGGTCACGACCGCGCCGCTGCCGGCCGGGTCGGTTCTCGCCCTGTACACCGACGGCCTCGTGGAGACGCCCGACCGCGACATCACGGAGTCGATCGCCGCCCTCGCCCACCATCTCACCGGGGCCGGCGACCGGCCGGTCGGTGAACTGGCCGACGACCTGGTGCAGTACGCCATTCCCCGGCACACCTACACCGACGACATCGCCCTGCTCCTGCTGCACAGTCCGTGAGCCTCACGGGCGACGGGACGGCTCCGGTGACGGTCGCGGGCCGGGGCCGGGCACCGCGGAACGGTGCGGCACCGCCGTAACTTCGCCGACTTCGAACGCCTGGCCGCCGGAGGGCACTCCGACCCCGCGCCAGCTGAACGGCACACCGTGCGCCGTGTCCACGTCCGGCCCGTCCATCAGCTGGAAGTGCACGTGCGGCTGGGTGGAGTTGCCGGAGTTCCCGCAGCGGCCGAGCACCTGACCGGTGACCACCCTGTCGCCCGCCCGGACCTCGAGCGAGCCGCGCTGGACGTGCGCGTACAGGGCGTACGTCCCGTCGCCGAGGTCGAGGACCACGTGGTTGCCCACGATGCGGCGGGACCCGCCGAGCGTCCGGCAGGCACCCTCGATCAGCCAGAAGTACAGAACTCCGATGAGCGAGCTGCGGCTGAGGTGGTCGCGCTGTCCGTCCTCGGCGTGGACGACGGTGCCATCGGCCACCGCGTGCAGCGACGCCCCGAAGGCGGGGTAGGCCCGGTTGCGGTGGGCGACGGGCCAGAACCAGACGGGGGCGGGACGGGCCCCCTCCTCCGGCTCGGCCACGATGTCGATGGCGTAGGTCTGTGCGAGGTGGTGCGTGCCGTGGCTGGGCACCTTGTCGGCGGGGCTGTTGAGGGCGGACCAGCGTCCGGTGACCGGGGGCGCGACCTCGACCGGCGCCGGAGGGCGCGTCTCGATCCTCCGCCCGGCGGAGCGGGAGACCACCGCTCCGACGGCGATCGCGCCGAGCGCGGGCAGCCAGCTCACCCAGTAGCCGTACGGCAGATCCATGAACGGTCTGACGACGATCTGGGCGAAGAAGATCGCCCACAGCCCGCGCTGGACCCTCGCAGCGATCTTGTGTCGATCCACAGACATGTTCTCCCCCTTGTGCAGGCGATGGTCAGGTGACGGGACGCGCGGCCGTGAGCACCACGAGGAGCGGGACCACCCGCCCCGCGGGAACGTCGTACCGGCCGCGCTCCGGGGTGTGCAGCCAGCCCGCGCCGGTCAACTGGCGCAGGTGGTGGTAGATCTGGCCGGTCGTACCGACGTCCTCGAGCGCGGCCAGCTCGGCCGCGGTGCGCAGGCCGCCCAGGATCTCCCGCAGCAGCCGCAGCCGTACGGGGTTGCCGAGCGCGGCGAACGACTCGGCGGCGTCCGTCCACTCGTTCCCGAACAGCGTCTCCGTGAGCAGGCCGTACTGCCACTCGTAGCGGTGCCCCGTCGGCACCCGCACCGCCCCGGTGAACAGCACCGCGCCGTCCGCCTCGTGTGTCACCGGGTGCCGTGCTTTCAGCGCGTCGAGGGCCCAGAAGTCGCCCTCTCCGACGGGGGGCGCGGCAGGCCCCGTGCTCTCCAGCTCCGTCACGCGTCGTTCGAGCTCGGCGACGCGCTCTTCGAGATCCATGCCGACGAGATTACGTAATTATGTAATCTCGTGCAAGCCCGGAACGCGCCGGCGAGCCCCGACAAGCGAAGCCCCGTCCTCGCGGAGGGCGCGGACGGGGCGGGTGCGGCACGGGACGTCGCGACGACGGGCCGGGCGGCCGCGAGGGAGCGGCGCCGGTCAGCTCAGGTCGATCTCCGGCTTGTAGAGGTCCAGCCAGAGAGCGAGGTCGAGGGCCCGCTCCAGGCCGCGCCGGTCCGCCTGGCCGCTCATCGGCGCCTCCCGTTCGGCGGCCCGCCGCAGGCGGTCGGGGTCGACGAGGTCGAAGACCGGGTGGCCGGTGCGGGTGAGCAGGTCCTTGGCCTGGTCCTGGAGGGCCGCGGCGTACTTGGGGTCCTGCGTGGACGGGTAGGGGCTCTTGACCCGGTCGTACACGGACCGCGGCAGCACGTCCGCGGTCGCCTCGCGCAGCAGGCTCTTCTCCCGGCCGTCGAAGGACTTCAGCGCCCAGGGGGTGTTGTAGACGTACTCGACGAGCCGGTGGTCGCAGAAGGGAACGCGGACCTCCAGGCCCACGGCCATGCTGGCGCGGTCCTTGCGGTCCAGCAGGATGCGCACGAAGCGGGTCAGGTGCAGGTGGCAGATCCGCCGCATCCGGTACTCGAAGTCGCTCTCGCCGTCCAGCCGCCGGATGCCGGCCACGGCGTCCCGGTAGCCGTCGGCCACGTACGCGGACAGGTTCAGGTGCTGCGTCAGTTCCGGGCGCAGCACGTCCGTGTCCTCCCCCATGTGGCGTCCCAACGACACCAGCCAGGGGAAGGAGTCGGCGCCGCGTGCCTCCTCGTCGAAGAACTGCAGGTAGCCGCCGAAGACCTCGTCGGCGGACTCGCCGGACAGAGCCACGGTGGAGTGTTCGCGGATGGCCCGGAAGAGCAGGTAGAGGGAAGCGTCCATGTCACCGAGGCCGGCCGGCAGGTCCCGGGCCCGGATGACCTTGGCACGGATCTCGGGGTCGGCGAGGGACTGGGCGTCGAGCACGATGTCCTGGTGGTCGGTGCCTGCGGCCCCGGCGACGTCGTGCACGAAAGGAGTGTCGGGGGTGCCCCGGAGTTCGTCGGCGATGAAGTTCTCCGCCTGGCCCACGAAGTCGACGGCGAAGCTGCGCACCTTCTCGCCGTGTTCGCCCAGCTGCCGGGCGGCGAGGGCGGTCATCGCGGAGGAGTCCAGTCCGCCGGAGAGCAGGGTGCAGCGGGGCACGTCGGCGACGAGCTGCCGGCGCACGATGTCGTCGAGCAGCGAGCGGACGTGCGCGATCGTGGCGTCCCGGTCGTCGGTGTGCGGCCGGGTCTCCAGGTCCCAGTAGCGGCGGTGGTGCACTCCCGAGCGGTCGACCGTGACGACGGTCCCGGGCTCGACCTCCCGCATGCCGTCCCATACGGCGTGACCAGGCGTCTTGATCATGGTGAACAGCTCGCGGAGCCCGTCGAGGCCGACCCGGCGGCGGGCCAGCGGGTTGGCGAGGATCGCCTTGGGCTCGGAGCCGAACAGCACGCCGTCCGTGGTCGGGTAGCAGTAGAACGGCTTGATGCCCATGCGGTCGCGGACCATGACGAGCTTGTCGGCACGACCGTCCCAGAGGGCGAAGGCGTACATGCCGTTGAGACGCTCGGGGAGAGCGTCACCCCACTCGAGGTAACCGCGCAGGACCACCTCGGTGTCGGAATCGGTGGTGAAACGGTGTCCACGGTCCGCGAGTTCACGGCGGAGTTCGGTGAAGTTGTAGGTCTCGCCCGAGTAGACGAGCGCGACCGTGCCGTGCGGAGTGTCGACGGTCATCGGCTGCCGTCCGCCGGGAAGGTCGATGATGGCGAGCCTGCGGTGGCCGAGCGCGACGGGCCCCCGCGCCCAGACGCCACGGTCGTCCGGTCCGCGGCAGGCCATCGTCTCGGTCATCGCGTCCAACGCCGCCGTCTCGGTGCCGAGATCACGGTCGAAGGAGACCCAGCCGGTGATGCCGCACATACGCTACCTCCTGCTTCCGGCTCTCCCGACGCCCCGCTGCGACCAGTTGTTTTGCTACTGCGAGCGCACCGCCCGGCGAACCAGTTGTAGTTGCCATCTACATTCCGAGCGTGCGTCATGAGAGCGAGCGGGGTCAACGTGAGCACGACGAGGAGGAGGCACCTCGCCTCTCAATTTCGGCCATCCTTTGCGAACGCGATACCTTCTGTCGCGGTCAGGCACGGCCTTCGCCGCGCGGAACCGGCCACGGGCAAAGTCTTCTTCAACGTGCGCGACACGTCCGGTGGCGGGGACAGGGGCCCCGCCACCGGAGCGCCCCCCTACTCGTCGCGACCCTCGAAATCCCGGCGGACGGCCGCGCCCTGGTCCTCCGTCAGCCCCGCGTCGTCCGGGAGTTCCAGGACGGCACCGCAGTGCTCGCACAGGTTCCCGTCTCCGGCGGGGGTGCCGCAGGCCTTGCAGAAGCGGTGGTGGCTTCGGTTCTCCGATGTGTTCGTCATGTTCTCTTCCGCACGTCGGGGCAGGACGCGGAGCGGGTTCCCGGAAGGGCGTCGCGGATGCCCGGCGGGGACCGTGTGTGACCGAGGGATCAGACGTCCGCCCGCCTCGGTGTGCGCAGCGCCAGGAGGGCGACGTCGTCCAGGCCCGGCGGTCGGACGCGGCGCAGCAGTTGGTCGGCGAAGGAGGGCAGGGGCCTGTGGGCGAGCGACGCGGCGTGCTGGCGCAGCCGGTCCATGCCCTCGTCGAGAGTCCGGCCCGGTGCCTCGATGAGCCCGTCGGTGTACAGCAGGAGGGTGCAGCCCGGTGGCAGCAGCACCGTCGCGTCGGGGCGGGACGCGTTGAGGCCGGTGCCGAGCAGGAGGCTGTGCCCGTCGGTGAGGTAGTCGGCCAGCCCGTCGCGGGTGACGAGCAGCGGCGGAGGGTGCCCCGCGTTGGTCCAGGACAGCCTCCAGGCCCCCTCCTCCGTCCTGATGACGCGGGCGAAGACGAGCGTGGCCATCGAGACGTCGGTGATGGGCATGATCGCCTCGTCGAGGCGCTCCACGATGCGGCTGGCGGGCTGCTGCTGCGACCAGGCGTAGGCGCGCAGCATGTTGCGCAGCTGGGCCATCCCGGCGGCGGCCTCCAGATCGTGGCCGACGACGTCCCCGACGGCCAGCGCCGTCGCGCCGTCGGACAGGGAGAAGGCGTCGTACCAGTCCCCGCCGACCTGGGAGGCGTCGGGGGCGGGCAGGTAGCGGACGGCCATCTGCAGTCCGGGCACGCGCGGCATCTGGGGCAGCAGGTGGTTCTGCATGGTCTCGGCCACCGCACGCTGGCGCTGGTAGAGGCGGGCGTTGTCGAGCGCCAGGCTGGCGCGGCGTGCGATGTCCTCGATCAGCGGCAGGTCGAAGGTGGAGAACTCCCCCGGCTTGTCGGCCCGGCCCAGGGTGAGGGCTCCCAGGACCTCTCGAGTCCCCCGGAGGGGCACGATGGCGGCCGAGCGGATGCCGGTGGCGTCGAACAGCCGACGCTGTTCGACGGCGATGCCGGAGTCCGGGGCGCGCTGATAGGTCTCGGGTCCGGCCAGCGCGGAGGCGACGCCGCGCAGGGCGCGGGACAGGGGCATCGGTGATTCCTCGGGCACGGGCGGCATCGGGCCTTCCAGGTCCTCACGGTGCACCAGGCTGTCCCCGTCGACGTGGACCACGGAGGTTCGCCACACCTCCTCGTGCTCGGTGATCAGGTCGATGACGGCCCAGTCCGCGAGCCGGGGCAGGACCAGCGCCACCAGTCGGCGCAGCGTCTCGTCGACGTTCAGGGTGGAGGTCACCTGGGTGGTGGTCTCGGCCAGGAGGGCCAGGCGTTCGAGTTCGCTCATGGGCTCGGCGGACAGCACCGGGTGCGTCCCGGCGGGCTGCGCCTGCTCACGCGAATGGAAGACGACGAGCGTGTGGGTGTCGTGGCCGTCCACGGCACAGGGGGCGATGAGCCAGGAGACGGGCAGGACGGAGCCGTCGGCGCGGGCGAAGTAGTCGAGTTCGCCCTGTGCGGGGCGTCCGGCGTGGAAGGCCAGCCGCATGGCACAGCGCGTGGCCGGCAGCTGCTCCCCGTGAGGCCCCCGGTGCAGCAGGTCGTGAGCGTCCTGGCCGGCCATGTCCGCTGCCCGGCGGCCGAGCAGCTCCTCGGCGCGGGTGTTGACGGCCGCGACACGGCCCTGCTCGTCGACGACGTACGCTCCGGTCCCGATGATCTCCAGGGCCTCGAGAAGCTGTGGACGAGGAGCTTCCCGGCTCTCTTCGTGGCCGGTCCCCGTGCCTTCCCCGCCTGCCATGTCCGGGCCTCCTCGTGACCGCGCCGCATCGGTCCCGCTCCTGCTGCGCGGCCTTCCCGCGGTACGTGCTGTTCCGCTTTCTCTATGCCCCATGGTGACGGAATACTCTCCACCGTCCGTCGGCCGCGCTCCCGCCGGCGGTTCCCGGCGGAGATTCCCGGGCCGGGCCGGCGCGCGGCCGGGCCACCGGCCCCTGGGCCGAAGAACGTGACGACGGTATCCGTCGGTGCGCCGGCCCTTCAAGAATTGCAGCCGCCCACCGATGGGGCGAGGCTGGGGATGCGGAGCCTGAAGTGGAGCAGCCACTCATGAGCAAGCTGGTCGTGGTCGGGGTGGACGGCTCGGCGACGAGTCTCGCCGCCGTGGAAGCGGCCGCCGCGGCGGCAGTCCGGCGAGGTGCGAAGCTGCGTGTGGTGCATGCCGAAATCCCGGTCAAGCCGAGGTACGTCGTGCCGGACCCGGCCTCCGGAACGCTGGTCCGGGAAGCGGCGGCCCGCGCCTGTGACGTGGCACCCGGGGTGGCGGTGACCCAGGCCGTGGTGGAGGGTGACGTGACGTACGTGCTGGAAGCCGAGTCACGGGCCGCGGATCTGATCGTCGTCGGCTCCCGCGGCACGGCGCGTGCCGTGGGCCTGCTGCTGGGATCCGCTCCGGTCGCCCTGGCCGCCCTCAGCCACTGTCCGGTGATGACCGTCGCCGCGGAGCACCGCCCGTCCGCCGACATGGGGCCGGTCGTACTGGGCGTCGACGGCTCCGCGGACAGCGACCGGGCCGTGGACGTCGCGTTCACCGAAGCCGCGCAGCGCCGGGCCGAACTCGTGGCGGTGCACGCATGGCGGCCGGGCGGGGCGGCCGGCCCGGATTCCGAGGCCGCGGCGCGCAGGCTGGCCCAGGTGGTCGACGTCCGGGCAGCCGGCCGCCCGGACGTCACCGTCCGGGGCGACCTGGTGCGCGGCACGGCGCGTGACGTCCTCCTGGACGCGAGCAGGGCGGCTCAACTGCTGGTCGTCGGCGCCCGCGGCCGCGGAGGCGTCGCCGGACTGCTCCTGGGCTCGGTGAGTCAGACCGTGATGACGCACGCCCACTGCCCGGTCGTCACGGTGCGCAGGACGGCATGAGCAGCCGCCGGACGCTCATCCGGTGATCGGTACGGCGTGACCGGTGACGTGACTGCGCGTGCCGTGCGGGTCCGCACGCACGGTGAGTTCGCTGGGACGGCCCATGTCCTCGCCCTGCCGGACGGTGATCACACCGGACGCGGGCAGTGCGCCGAGGGTCCGCAGGTAACCGCCGAACGCGGCCGCGGCCGCTCCGGTGGCCGGGTCCTCCACCACGCCGCCCACCGGGAACGGGTCCCGGGCGTGGTACCGCTGCTCGTCCTCGCGCCAGACCAGGTGCACCGTCGTCCAGCCGTGCTTCCGCATGAGGTCGGCGAGCGCGTCGAAGTCGTAGTCGAGGCCGGCCAGCCGGGCCCGGGAGCCGACGGCGAGCACCAGGTGGTCGTTGCCGCCGAAGGCGACGTGCGGCGGCAGCTCGGGGTCGAGGTCGGCACTGTCCCAGCCGAGGGCCGAGAGGGCCGGCTCCAGCTCGTCGGTCCGCGCCGGCCGCGACCGGGTGGGCACGCTGGTGAGCGTCGCCCGCACCGCGCCCTCGGCATCCGTCTCGGTGGTCACCAGGATCTCTCCGGCAGGGGTGTCGAACGCCAGGTCGCCGGCGCCCAGGCGTTCGGCGAGCGCCACCGCGGTCGCCACCGTGGCGTGGCCGCAGAAGGCGACCTCGGCGAGCGGGCTGAAGTAACGGAGCGTGAACCGGCGCCGCTCGTCGTCGCGGGAGGTGACGAACGCCGTCTCCGAGTAGCCCACCTCGGCGGCGATGGCGCCCATGCGGTCCGGGCCGAGCAGCGCGGCGTCGAGGACGACACCGGCCGGGTTGCCACCGTCGGGGCGGGAGGTGAAGGCCGCGTAGCGCAGCACGTCGACGACAGGCGAAGAAGTGGTCATGGCCTTCATGATTCCGCTCGGCGTCCATGAAGTCCAACGATGGTTTCTGATCGATTCCATCGAAAAACCCGATGGCGCGGCGTAGGGTGCGGTGATGGACACCCGGCTGCTGCACACCTTCGCCACGCTCGCCCGGACGGGCAGTTTCACCGGCGCCGCCACCGAGCTGCGGCTCTCCCAGTCCACGGTCACCGTGCAGATCAAGTCGCTCGAGAAGACGCTCGGCGCACGGCTCTTCGACCGCATGCCCCGTGGCGCGCTGCTCACGGAGGCGGGGCGCCGCCTGGTCCCGTTGGCCGAGGACGTCCTGGACGCCGAGTCCCGCCTGCTCAGCGCGGCCGACGGCGAGGGTCCGGTCACGGGCACCGTGACGGTGGGCGCGGGCGAGACCCTGTGTTCGGCCCACCTCCCCCAGGTGATCACCTCACTGCGTCACTCGCACCCGCGGGTCGCGGTGCACCTGCAGGCCTGTGGCACGGCGGGCGCGGTGGAGGGGCTGCGGGCGGGAGCGCTCGACTGCGCGCTCCTGCTGGAGGACGAGGTCGACCACCCGGACGTCGTCGCCGAGCGTCTCACCGGCCAGCCTCTGGTACTGCTGGCCGCACCCCACCATCCCCTCGCCTGCCGCGCGACCCCGGTGACCTGGCAGGAGCTCGCCGAGGCGGACTTCTTCCTGCACGAGCAGGGCTGCTCCTACAGCGACCGGCTCGCCGGCCGTCTCCGGGCCGTCAGCGGAGCACGGCCCCGACTGACCCGGTTCGGCAGCATCGAGGCCGCCCGTTCGTGCGTGGCGGCCGGACTGGGTCTGACCGTCCTGCCCCTGGCGAACGCGGCCCCTTCGCTCCGCGACGGCACGCTCGCCTCCGTGCCGGGCCCCGCCCTCCCCGACGTCTCCGTCCTCCTCGCCCGCCACCGGCGCCGCGGCCCCACCGCCGCCGCCGTCGCCGTCGCCTCCCGGCTGCGGCAGCACTTCCGCACCGCCTGACGAGGGCCCGGCACCGCGGGCGTGCGGTGCCGGGCCCTCGGGTCCGCCGTGATGTCCCGTCAGCCCTGACGGGCCTTGAAACGCGGGTCCTTCTTGTTGATCACGTAGGTCACTCCGTGCCGGCGCACCACCTGGGCGCCGGGCTTGGACTTCATCGAGCGCAGCGACTTGCGTACCTTCATCGCGGTGTCCCTCCGGAGGATCGGGTGCCGTCAGCGGCGGGCGGGGGCGGCGGTGCCGTAGCGCCGCTCGAAACGCTCCACACGGCCTGCGGTGTCGACGACGCGCGAGGTGCCGGTGAAGAACGGGTGGCTCGCCGACGAGATCTCGACGTCGACGACCGGGTACGTCACGCCGTCCTCCCACTCGACCGTCTCACGGGCGTCGAGCGTGGAGCGGGTGAGGATCCGGAAGCCCGCCGCGCGGTCGCGGAAGACGACCGGACGGGAGACAGGGTGTGTTCCGTGCCTCATGGTGCTGTCCTTCCTGGAGGCCGCCGCCTCGGGAGCGGCGGCGCGGTGGAGCGAGGAGCGGCGGTCCGCGCGGGTCAGCGCGCCTCGCGGAAGAGGACGTGCCCGCCGACGACCGGGTCGTACTTGCGCAGGACCAGCCGGTCGGGGTCGTTCAGACGGCTCTTGCGGGTCACGTAGGTGACGCCGGTGCCGGCCGTGGAGGTGAGCCTGACGACCGGACGCGTGGTGCTGCGTGCCATGGGGTGCTCCTTTCGCCCGAGTCGCTTGACTCGGACATGTCATACGTACGGTGCAACGCCCGCGACGGGTACCGCATTCCCGACGAAGGGTGACGTGGAGGGGCGGTCGCCTGCGCGGCGAGCGGCTCTGCGGGGCTTCAGCCGGACGATCGTCCCCGCAGGCGAGAGGTGAGGCCCGGGGACACTGTCCCCTCCACGCTCACGGTCGCCACAACACGGCCGTGCGCCCGGGCATTCCCGGACGCGCGGAAGGATCGCGGCCCGCACGGAGGTCAGCGCGCCGCGTGCTCCGCCGGCTCGTGGGGCCGTGTCTCGGTGAACGAGTACGGCGGCCAGGGGCCCAGGAAACGGATGCGCAGGGCGGGCTGCCCGGCCTGCGCCTCGCTCAGGACGGCACCCACGGCGTCGATGTCCTCGTGCCGGACGAGCAGGGCCGCGGACAGGACGTCGGTCTCGCCGGGCACGCGGTGGGCCGGCCCGCGGTCGCGGAGGTCCTCGGCGACCGCCAGCAGGCGCCGCCGGATGCCGGCGTGCAGCGTGTCCGCGAGCCGGCCGGCCTCGTCCTTCTCGCGCTGTTCGCGCTGCTTGGCGAGCAGCCGCCGCATGCCGGGCGACCGGGGGGCGTCCTCCGTCTCCCCGGTGCTCGCGGCGGTGGCGGCCGCGCGGTCCAGGGTGATCTCCACGCGGAGTTCGCACCGCCCGGAGAGCGCCCTCAACTGGCCGTTGACGTCGTCCTCCTGTTGCCTGATCCAGTCCCCCAGCCGCTCCTCGGCGCTCCGGCCGGACGCCGCGTCGTCGGCGACCAGGACGTTGAAGGTCATCGGCAGCAGGCTGCCCGCGCGTTCCCAGACGGTGGTGACCGCCTCGTTCTGTTCCGCCACCCATCGGCGCACCTGGTCGTCCTCACCCTGGAAGGGGGCCGGCGTGGCGTCGTGCACCAGCGCGGCGACGCCGGTGCCCGGAACTCCCGCCAGGCGCAAGGGACGCCCGCCGAGCCCGGTGACGCCGTCGGCGACGCCCTGCTGGTCCGGAAGCAGGGCGTACACGTACAGAGCGGTGTCCTCGGTCATCGCCCGGCCTCCTCCGCCCAGCGCTGCGGGTTGATCAGCTTGTCGACCACGTCGTCGACCACGTCGTCCAGCCCCCGGTGCAGGTCGGCGACCGAGGTGACGATGCCGTGGTCCTCCTTGATCTGCTCCATCGCCTCGTCCAGTTCCAGCAGGGCGTCGGCGAGGCGTTCGGCCTCCTCCGGGGCGAGGTCGCCTCCGTCGATGCGGCGCATGGCCTGGCGGTCCAGAGCCTCCTGGATCACCTCGACCAGCGTCACGACGAGGGACAGCACCCCGTGCTTGAGGCTCTTCTCGTCGACGGTCAACGGCATGTCGTCATCTCCTCGTTCCGTTGCACTGCTCGATCCGTTCCCGTCCCGCTCACGCGGTGGCCGCCGCGGGGCAGGCGGACGCGAGCCGGCGGACCCAGCGGTCCGGGTCGTCCGCCGCGAGCCGGATCTCGTCACCCGCGGCGGTGCGCAGCACGAGAACGCTCCCCTCGCCGCCGGGGCCGTACCCGGGCGCCCGCCGCACCCCGGCCAGGTCCGCGGTGGGCAGCACCAGTGCGGGGCGGGCGTCCACGGGTGACTTCCAGGTGAGCCGGCCGGCCGTGAGCCGCGCCCGTCCGCCGCGCCACAACGGGCCGGACCTGCGCGGCTCCTCGTACCACAGGTGGCCCTCGGCGACGGGCGGCTCCTCCTCGCCGGCGGCCCGGGACGGGAGGGCGGGCGCGAGACGCCCGACACGGGAGCGGGTGAGCAGCTCGTGCAGTGTCTCCGGCTCCCTGGCGGAGAGCAGTTCCCGGCGCCCGTCGGCCAGCGACACCTCCAGGCGCAGGCGTTCCTCGCCGCCGACCGTCCGCTCCGGCTTCAGCCGCACGTCGCGCACGGCGCCGAGGCCGGTCTGCCAGAGCACCTCCCGGGGCTCCTCGCGCAGGACGACGAGGCGCTGGTCGGTGAGGTACACGGTGCCGGGCCGCCAGCCGTGGTACACGCCCTCGGTCAGCAAGTGGCCCCCGCTCATGCGGCGGACGACGCTCTCGCCCGCCCGCAGGTCGAGGGCGCGGCGGGCGACGGAGCGCTCGGCCCATGCCCGGGTGGCCTCGTCCCAGTGGCGCATCATGCCGTACTCCAGCATCGTCTCCATCCCGGCGACGGCCGCCCGCACCGAGACGCCGATCAGCGGGATGTCCGCGACGGCGACGATGAGATCCAGGTGCAGGACCGCGCCCTTGTTGAGCAGGACCTCCACCAGGTCGTCCAGGGTCACCCTCGGTTCGCGGGTGGGCCGCATCGGGGACCGGTCAGTCTGCACGCCGCTCGGCCTCTCGCTCGGCCGGGTCCCGATCGCGGTCCTCGTCGCGTCCGCCGTCGCCCTGCGCGTCGGCGTCATGGTGACCCGTCAGGGCGGCCTGTCCGGACTCTCCCCGCACCTGGGCCTGGGCACTGCGCCACCCGCACCAGGGGCACCATTCGTTCAGCAACTGCTCGACGGGCACGCGCTTGCCGCACGCCGGGCAGGTCTCCTTCTCCTCCCGGGTGTCGCGCCACGCGGCGGTCTCGGTGTCCGTGCCGGAGGGGAACTCCAGCCCGTAGCGGGCGGCCGTCTCGAAGGAGGCGAGGGCGGCCCGCAACCGGATGCCCAGCAGCTCGACCCCGGCGACCGAGACCATGATGTCGGCGTTGAGCACCAGGCCCTTGTCCAACAGGGTTTCCACCACGTGCGCGAGGCTTCCCTCGCCGTCCCGCCGGGGCTGCATGGGGGCCGCGCTCACCGCCGGCACCGTTCGAGCCGACGGCTCGCGGCCAGGGGCGGCTGCGGGGAGCCCGCCGTCGCTCGCAGTGGTCCTTCCGGTAAAGCTGCTCATTCCAGCCGCCTTGCCGGTCTTCCGCCATTCATACACCGCACGGTGGCGCGTGAGTGAGCTCTCGGGCGGCGGGGAAGGGCATCCCGCGCAGGAGGGGGGCCCGGCCGCGTCACTCGATCAGTGTGTCCGCGGCGATCACCAGGAGCCCGATCAACATGTCCACGACTCCCGCCCGGCAGGAGGAGAGCCAGCCGAGCCCCGCGGTGCGGGCTGCCGAGACGCCCACGGCGAACAGGGCGACGGTGTTGAACAGCAGAGCCGCGTCGACCGCCGTGCCCTCCGACCACCACTCGGCGACCGCGCCGGCCAGGAGCAACAGGGTGGGCACCACCGCGGCGACCAACGGCCATTCCGCGGCCGCCGCCCGCAGTCTGCCGACGCCGGGCGCTCCCTGGTCGGACGCACGCCGGGCGATGACGTGCGCGTACCCGTGGGCGGCTGCCGACGCCAGCGCGGTGAGCAGCACCCACAGCGCGTCCTCACCGGGGTCGGCCTCCTCCCCCGGCACATCCAGCGCGGCCACCATGGCACTGGCCAGCACCAGGCCGTAGATCCCCCGGAAGAGCCAGCGTTCCGCCAGCTCGGGCCGCAGACTTCCCCGCGGTGCGGTGCCCTCGGGCGGGACGTGGTGGGCGTGGTCGGGCATCGCATCGCCTCGGTGCTGGAGGAGAGATGGGTCACCCCATGCTCACCCCCACGCCGTCGGCGGCCACGACGCCACGCGGGGCCGAACCGCTCACCGCGGTACGGCGGCCGAAGGCCGAGGGTTGCGAACGTGGCCCGGCATGGGACACGGTGGGCGAACAACAACCGTGTCGCCCTTGAGGAAGTTTGAGGGTTCTCTCCGGAGGTGTCCCTCACATGTCTGCTTTCCCGGAAGGCGTCCATCCCGGCGCCACCCGTGTGGTGAGCGCCGCCGCCGCTCCGTTCCCGGTGGTCGTCATGGACGCGGCCGGCCACGTGTCGGAGCTCAACGGCGCCGCCGGGGCCCTGCTGCCCGAGGCCCGGGTCGGTGAGGCCCTGTCGGCGCCGGACTGGCTCGCCGCCGCGCCCCGCTCCCCGGGCACCGGCCCGGTCGGCGGCACGGTGGGAGAGGCGTTCTTCTCGGCCCATCCTTCCGTTCTCCCCGACGGGGGCACGGCGTGGTGGCTGGTGGAGGAGACCGCCCACCGGACGGCCGTGAGGGAGCTGGCGGCGGAACGCGAACGCACCCGCTTCCTGTCCGAGGCCTCCAGTGCCCTGCTGGCGTCGCTGAACCTGGAGCGGTGTATGGAGGTCACCGCTCGTCTGGCCGCCGAGCACCTGGCCGACGCAGCCCTGGTCATCTCGCCGACCTCCGCGAAGAAGCTGCCGATGGTCGTCTGCGACCAGCACGGGCGCCTGGCCCACAGCACCGTCTCCACCGCCGTGCAGGGCGTACCGGGTCTGGTGGAGGCACTGCGGGGCTTCCCGCCGGTGCCCTCACGCTGGATCGATCCCGCCACGGCTCCCGACTGGCTGGTCCCCGACGGTTTCGGCGCGGTCGGCTCGCTGGCCATCACTCCCCTGCCAGGCCACGGCGTACCGGCCGGTGCCCTGATCCTGCTGCGCCGCGCGCCGCAGGCCGCGTTCAGCAAGGCCGAGGAGGCGTTCGCCGGCCTGTTCGCCGCCCGGGCCGGTGCGGCGATGTCCGCCGCGCGGCTGTACGCCGAGCAGAACAGGATCACCGACACGCTCATGCGGGACCTGCTGCCGCCGGGTCTGGGGCAGGTGGACGGCGTGGAGTTCGCCGGAGGTTACCGGGCCAGCGTCGACGCCGACCGGATCGGCGGTGACTTCTACGACGTCCACCCGGCGAACGACGACTGCCCGGACTCCCTGTCCGTACTGGGTGACGTGGCCGGAAAGGGCCTGGAGGCCGCGGTCCTCACCGGCAAGATCCGCAACACCCTGCAGGCGCTGCTGCCCATGGCCGGTGACCACGGCCAGATGCTGCGACTGCTCAACAACGCGCTGCGCAGCAGCCATTCCACGCGCTTCGTGACCCTCGTCCTGGCGTCCGCCCGCCGCGAGGACCGCGACGTGGCACTGCGTCTGACCTCCGCCGGCCATGCCCCGCCGCTGATCGTGCGCCAGGACGGCACCGTCGAGGAGGCCGACACCGGCGGCACCCTGATCGGTGTCCTGCCGCGGATCACCACCCGCACCGCCGAGTTGCGGCTCGCTCCGGGCGAGACCTGCCTGCTCTACACCGACGGCGTCACCGAGGCCAAGGGCGGGCCGATGGGCGACACCATGTTCGGGGAGACGCGGCTGCGGCGCGCACTGCGCGGGTGCGCCGGGATGCCCGCCCAGGCCGTCGTCGAGCGCGTGCAGATGCTCGTCGACGAGTGGATCGGGGACGGACGCCACGACGACATCGCGGTGCTGGCCATCACCGCGCCCAGGGGCGCCCATCTCAGTGCTGTGGACGGGACGACTCCGGGCAGGTACACGGCATGACGGACATTCCCGCTCCCGGCATCGGCAGCGAGCACGGCCGCCACGGCATCGGCACCCGGTTCGCCCCCGCCCTCGGCGACGAGCGCGCCCGGGCATGGGCGGAGAAGCTCTGGACGGCCGCCCGGGCGGCCGACGAGTACGCGGCGCTCGACGTCGTCACCGGCGCCCTGGACGCCGGGCTGGAAGCGGAGACGGTACTGCTCGAGGTGATCGGCGCCGTCCAGCACACGGTGGGCGTCGAATGGGCCGCGAACCGTATGAGCGTCGCCGACGAACACGCCGCCACCGCGATCAGCGACCGTGCCATCGCCGCGCTTCCCGTCCGCCGCCCTCGCACCTTCCGCGGGAAGGTGACGGTCGCCTGCGTGGACAAGGAGTGGCACGCCCTGCCCGCGCGCCTGCTCGCCGAGACACTGCGGCTGCGAGGGTGGCGGGTCGGCTATCTCGGCGCCCAGGTCCCCACCACCCATCTCATCAGCCAGATCCACCGCACCGGTGCGGACGCCGTCTGTCTGTCCGCCGCGCTGTCCACGCGCCTGCCCCTGGCCCACGCCGCGATCACCGCCATCCAGGCCATCGGCACGCCGGTCATGGTCGGCGGCCTCGCCTTCGGGGCCGACGGGCGCTACGCCCACCGGCTGGGCGCCGACGCCTGGGCGCCCGACGCCCGTGCGGCCGCCGACCGGCTGTCCGCCGGTTCGCTGCCGCGTCCCCGGCCGCCCCATCAGGCGCTCGACGACCTGCCGCACCTGGCCGACCAGGAGTACACCATGGTCACCCGGTCCTCCCGCAGCCTGGTGCGCGAGACCTTCCAGCGCCTGGAGGAACGTCTCCCCGCCATGGCCGAGTACGACGAGGACCAGCGCGAACGCACCGCCGAGGACATCGCCCACATCGTCGACTTCCTCGCCGCCGCCCTGTACGTGGACGACCCGGACCTCTTCACGGACTTCCTCACCTGGACCGGCGACGTCCTCACGGCTCGCGGCGTCCCGGCGCACTCCCTCCTGCCGGGCCTGAACCTGCTGGAGGACCAACTGCGCGACTTCCCCCGCAGCCGCCGTCTCCTCGACGCCGGACGCACCGCTCTCACCGCCCGCCACCGGCCCTCGGACGCTGGAAGAACACCGTGACCGTCTCTCCCGACACCCCCGTCGTGCTCGTGCCGACCACCCACCCGCACACCGTGTGCCTCGCCCTGACCGGCGACCTCGACTACGACAACGGTGACTCGGTGCTCCACACCGCCCGGCTGGCCCTGCGCGATCAGCAGGACGCGCGCGAACTGCGGCTGGACTGCCGGGAACTGGGGGCGGTCGACTCCACGGGACTGTCCGTCCTGCTGCAGATACACCGCCTCGCGTGCCGGGACGGCATCGGCTTCCACCTGGACGGCATCGGCCCGACGCTGAAGCGCCTGCTCGACATCACCGGGACGTACGAGCACCTGACGACTCCGCGCCCGGACACGTCGGCGACGGAGCCGTCCGGGGAAGCGACGTCCGAGTCGTAGCGGTTGCCCTCCCGCGGAAGCGACGACGCCGCCACGACGGCCGGCGGACCAGGGCCGGTCAGGTCTCCGGCGGCAGGTCCTGGGCCGGGGCGAGCGACTGTTCGGTCCAGATGACCTTGCCGTGTCCGGTGTAGCGCACGCCCCAGCGGTCGGCGAGCTGGGCGACGAGGAACAGGCCGCGGCCGCCCTCGTCGAAGTCGGCCGCCTGGACCACGCGCGGCGCGGTGCTGCTCGCGTCGCACACCTCGCAGATCAGCACGTGGTGCCGGAGCAGTCGCACGGTGACGGGCGGCGTGCCGTAGCGGACGGCGTTCGTGATCAGCTCACTGAGGATGAGTTCCGTGGTGAAACCCGCGTCGTCGAGTCCCCAGCCCTCCAGTTGGCGCATGCATGCGGCGCGGACGGCACCGACGGCCTCGAAGTCGGCGGGGACGTCCCACTGCGCCATGTCCTCGGCCGGGAACCGACGGGTGCCCGCCACCAGCAGGGCGACGTCGTCGCGCGACCCGTCCGGCACCATGGCGTCGATGACCGTGCTGCACGTGCTCTCGCAGCCCGGCCCTGTGCCGGCGAGGACCGACCGCAGCCGTGCCAGTCCGGTGTCGATGTTCCCGCTGCGGCTCGCCACGAGCCCGTCGGTGTAGAGAACCAGGCGGCTTCCCTCCGGAATGCCGGTCTCCGCGGTCTGGAACGGAGCGCTTCCCAGGCCGAGCGGCAGGTTGGCCGGCACGTCGACGAATCCGACCGAGCCGTCGGGCCTGACGAGCGCGGGGGGCGGGTGCCCGGCGCAGGCGACGGCACACCGGCCGCTGGTGGGGTCGTAGACCGCGTACACCAGGGTCGCGCCGGTGACGGTGTACTCATCGCCTCCCGTCTGGTCCGCGGCATCCAGACGCCTCACGAGCTGGTCCAGGTTGAAGAGGAGGTCTTCCGGGGGGAGATCCAGCGCCGAGAAGTTGAGGACCGCGGTCCTCAGTCTGCCCATGGTGGCGGCCGCCTGCAGACCGTGTCCGACCACGTCCCCCACGACCAGAGCGACCCGGGCCCCCGACAGGGGGATGACGTCGAACCAGTCGCCGCCGACCCCTGACCGGGCCGGCAGATAGCGGTGGGCCACCTCCACGGCGTCCTGTGCGGGCAGGTCACGCGGCAGCAGGCTGCGCTGCAGCGACACCGCCGTGGCGTGCTCCCGCGTGTAGCGGCGTGCGTTGTCGATGCACACGGCCGCGCGGGCCGTCAGTTCCTCCGCGGGCGATACGTCGTCCGGCTGGAACGGAGGGTGGCGACCGCGCCAGAACATGACGAAGCCCAGCACCACTCCCCGGGCCCGCAGCGGCACCGTGATGAGCGAGTGGAAGCCCAGCCGGAGCACGTCCCGCGCGCCCTCCGGATCCGGTACCCGCCAGTCCCGCGCCTGGGCCAGATCGGTCACCAGAACGGCGCCCTCGCCCTGGACCGCCTGCCCTTGCTGGGTGAGCGGCCCGTACCCCAGACTGCTGCCCGCCTCGTGCCAGGGCCAGGCTTCGACCGCGCCGCGTACCGCCGCGCGCCGCACCGACGACGCGACCCCCGGTACGGGTTCGTCGCCGCGGAGCACCGGATCGAAGAGGTCCACGGTGACCACGTCGGCGAACTGGGGGACGACGAGATCCGCCAGCTCTTCGGCGGTGCGCACCACGTCCAGGGTGCTGCCGATCTCCGCGCTCGCCCGGTACAGCAGCTCCAGGCGCCCGCGCGCGACGTCCACTCGCCCGGCGAGAGCGCGGAGCTCGGTGGTGTCGCGCAGCGTCGCGACCCCGCCGCCCGGGCCGCCCCGGCCGCGGCCCGTCCGTCGCACACTGACCGCGAGCAGACGGCCACCGACGAGCTGAACGGCGTCGTCGACATCCTGCTCGGACGCCAGGAGACGCACCATCGAGCCGGGCAGGCCGAGGTTGCGCAGCGGCCGCCGCTCCGCGTCCGCGGGGAGTCGCAACAGGCGTCGGGCCTCGTCATTGGCCAGCGACAACCGGCCGTTCTCCCCGATCACCAGGACGCCTTCGCGCGCAGCGTGCAGCACCGCGTCATGGTGCTCGTACATGCGCGTCACCTCGGTCGGCCCGAGCCCGTGCGTCTGACGGCGCAACCGCCGGCTCACCAGCCACGCCGCGCCCGTGGCCAGCGCCAGTGACCCTGCGGCACCGGCCGCCAGCAGCGGAAGCTGCCGGTAGAAGGTGCTGCTCACCGTGCTGATCTCCAGGCCGGCCGTCACGATGCCCACGACTCGCCGGTCGGCGTCGGTGACCGGCACGGCCGCGCGCACGGCGTCGGTCGGCGCTCCCCGGAACAATTCGGTGTAGGACTCGCCGGCGAGTGCCCGGCTGAAGTCGCCGCTCGCTCGCTTGCCGATGAGATCGGGTCGGGCGTCGGTGTAGCGGACACCGTCCCGGTCGAGCACTGCGACGAAGTCCACGCCCGCTGTGCGCCGTGCCCGTTCGGCCATCGGCTGCAGGGCCGCTGTCGGGTCCGGGCGCTGCAGGGCCGCCGCGACGCCGGGTGAGCTCGCGAAGCCGGCCGCCACGGCAAGCGCTTCGTGTCGCGCCCCGCGCACCGCCTGGCTCCGCGTCTCGTACACCAGTGTGATGTCGCTCAGCGCGGCCAGGAGCAGCACGATGAGCAACTGCAGCACGAAGACCTGCGCCGCAACGCTGTGCAGCCCCGGTTTCCGTGGTCTCGGTGATGCGCCGCTCGTCCCCTCACGCATTCACCAGTTTTAGCACCTCTTGTCCTGTTGTCGCCCCCGGCAGAAGGTGCGGGCACCGCGTCGCGCCGGCGTCAGCGGGCGATCGTCTTGACGGCGGTCAGGTCCTCGCCGGTCAGTTCCGCGACGCGGTGCGCCGGCACTCCGGCGGCCAGCGCGCGGACGAGCAGAGCTTCCCGTCCGTCCGCGCAGGAACGGTAGGCCAGCAGCTCCTCCTCCAGCCGTGCGACGTTCTCCGGCGCGGCACGGTGGCGCAGGCGGCTCAGCTCCTCCTCGCCGAGGGGGACGGGCAGTCGCTCGGCGCCCTCGGGAATGGAGTCCGTCTCCTCCGGCGGCAGCAGGCGCAGGGCGGGGGACGAGGCGGTGACGCCCTGGGCGTCGAGCCAGGCGCGCACGGCAGGGGTCTGCATGCAGGCCAGGTCCCCGAGAGCCGCGGGGGGGCGTTCCGAGCGTCAGGGCCGGGCCGTCCAGCAGAACGAGGTAGGCGTCGTCGGTCATCTTCCGTTTCCTTCAGGGGAGGCCGATCGGATCAGGCCTTCCCTATACCCGTCTCGGGCGACCTCACCGGGGTGACATCCACGGCGGCCCGAAGACAGTAGCCATGGACATAGTAGCCATGTACTCTAAAGACATGAGCAAGGGTTCCGCCGGTCACACGCCCGGCTTTCTGGTGTGGCGACTCGCCAACAAGTGGCGCGTCGCGGTCGACCGCGCCGTGGCTCCACTCGGCCTCACGCACGCGCAGTACTCACTGGTCGCGTCGCTGCACGCCATGCAGCGCACCGGTGAGCGGCCCAGCCAACGCCGCCTCGCCGACCACACCGGCATGGAGGCGCTGTACGTCTCCAAGCTGGCGCGCGCCCTGGAGTCGGCCGGCCTGATCGAGCGCACCCGGGATCCCCGCGACCCGCGCGCCGTACAGCTCGCTCTCACCGAGCGCGGCCGGGACGTCACCGGGCAGGCCATAGCGGTGGTCCACGAACTCCTGCAGCAGTTGCTGGAGCCGCTCGGTGGCCTCGCGTCCTCGCGGACGCGCGCGTTCACCGACGAGCTGAGGACCCTGCTCGACGTACCTCTCGCACCTTCCGCACCGGACGACAACAGCTTTGAGGGGACCACACCATGACCGCCACCGCACCCGTCGCCGACGCCCGCGCCCTCGGGCTGGCCCACTACGCCGCCCGTGGCGTCCTGGAGCACTTCCTGGCCCGGCGCGGCGTCACGTTCCAGCAGCAGACAGCCCTGCGCGCCGCCGTCACGGCCGACGCCCCGCGGACACCGGACGATCTCGTCACCGAGGTCGGCGCTTCCCTCAAGGCCGATCCGGCCTCCGTCCGCGCCACCCTCGACGAACTGCTGGCCGCGCGACTCCTCGTCGCGGACGGTGAGCGGCTCCGCCCCACGGACGCGGGGCGCGAGCTGATCGCCGGCGTCGCCGCGGAGACCGCCCCCGTCTCCGCCCGCATCTGGGGCGGGATACCCGCCGAGGACCTGGCGGCAGCCGGTCGTGTCCTCGCGCTGGTCACCGAGCGCGCCGACGCGGAACTCGCCGCACTGGCCCCATGACGGTCCGAGCCGGTCAATGGCGTCCGAGGAGGGGGCGGTCGTGAAGGGCGGTCGCCTCCGCGGCGTAGGTCACTGCGGGGCTTCGGCCGAGCGATCGTCCCCGCAGGCATGAGATGAGGCCCGGGGTCACAGTCCCCTTCACAACCGCACCGTCTTCAACGCCCGCGACCGCCCCAGCATTCCCGGCCGGAGCCTGGGCCGGGCGTGCGATCGGGTGTCGGTCAGCCGAAGTTCCAGGTGAAGCTGCCGCCGTTGTTGGCCGCGACGGCGAACATCACGATCATGAGGACGATGTCGACCACTCCGAGGCCGATACCCCACTTCGCCATCGTGGAGCCGGTCTGGCGCAGCGCCACGGCACCGAAGACGATGGCCAGCGGGCCGAGAATGATCGGCAGGACGAACAGACCGACGATGCCGCAGACCAGACCCGCGATCGCCAGTCCGCTCGTCCGGCTCGTCTTGTGCGCGCTGTAGGACGACATCGTTATCTCCCAAACTTTCGCAGTTGGCTTCTTTTGTTCTTCCGGTTCCTTCCTGGTTGCCCGCCCCGGCCGATACATGCCTGTGCCGAGTGGCCAAGTGCTGTGTGGCGCAGGCAAGTTGCCGGCCACTACCCGGTCGGCCCATCCTCGGTCGACGTGACGACGGCCGCCAGATCAGCGCCCGCGCGGAGCAGCGCCACGGTCCTGGCAGCGATCTGTTCGAGACGTCGCCGCAGGATGCGCTCGGTGTCTTCCACTCCGTCGAGCCGGTGCAGGGACCCCATGATGTCGCGCACCGCGGGGATGCCGTACCCACTGCCGCGCAGGGCCGCGACGATGCGGGCCGCGCCGATCGCGGAAAGACCGTAGCGACGCGCCCGCAGCGAGGTCACACGGTCGGGAACGACCAGCCCCTCCTGCTCCCAGAACCGCAGGGCCGAAGGACGTACGCCCAGTGCGCCGGCGAGCTCCGTGATCGTCATGGCGTCACCCTCGTGCGCGAAGTCACCGCTCTTCGCCTCGGTTCGGATCGCCCGCAACGCCTCCTGAGCGCGCAGCGCCTCGTCGCGTTCCCGCGCGAGACGGACATGCGCGTCGCTGATCGCCGCGGCTGCCGTCGTGAGCGGCTGCGTTCGCAGCTCCGCGAGCATCTGCCGGGCCGCCACCGGCCCGACAGCGCGGGCAAGGCCCCGGTAGGCGCGGAGAGCCCGTACGTGAACGGGGGTGTAGGAACGGTAGCCGTTGGCCGATCGCGCGGCCGGCGGAATGACTCCCAGCCGCTCCAGGTCGCGGACCTGTTGGACCGAGTATCCCGACTCCCTGGCGACATCGGCCGTCCGCAGCGGTACTCGCTCCGCACCGTTCATGGCCTCGCGCACCGGTCGACCCCACAGAAGCACTTGAAGGTCATGCTTGAACCATGAGTATGGAACAGATCATCGCGACCGTGCGAGACTTCGACGGTGCGCTCGTGCTCGCCCCGGAACGGGGAGGCGACTTTCCCGAGAGCGCCTGGGGAGACGCCTTCTTCTACTACTCCGCCGACGGCCGGGTGCCTCGGAACGTCCAGCCGTACGGGACGATCGTCACCAAGGACCAGCCCGGCGACACCGCGTCCGGCCTGGACGCCCCGGACCGCTGGCGGGTGAACATCCAGGTCGGCCGTGCGACGTTCCAGGAACTCACCGGTGAGGAGCCACGCGCCTTGAGCCGCCCTCGCGACCACGCGGCCGTCGACACGGTGATGCCGCACCCGGTGTACGGCGAGCTCGGCTGGGTCTCGGTCGTCACACCTGGTGCGCGGACGACGGACACCGTTCTGGGGCTTCTGCGCGACGCGCACGACGCCGCTCGTGCCCGGTTCGCGCGGCGACGCGAACGGACGGCCACGGCAGACTGACCCTGCCGGTGCGGTCGACGCGGGGAGACGTCGTCCGGCCGGCGTGGGCCGCGATGAGGACCACGCCGGCCGGGCGCCGCCGCTACTGCTGCTTGATCGCGGAGACGTCCAGCTCGAGGACGATCTTGTCCCCGACCAGCACGCCACCGCCTTCCAAGGGGGCGTTCCAGGTGACACCGAAGTCTTTGCGGGAGATGGTCACCGCTCCTTCCAGCCCGACCCGGTGGTTGCCGAAGGGGTCGACGGCGCTGCCCGTGTACTCGACGTCGATGGTGACCGCCCGGGTGGTGTCCTTGATGGTGAGGTCGCCGGTGACGCGGTAGTCGGTGTCGGAACGCGGTTCGACCGAGGTGGTCCGGAAGGTGATCTCGGGGTAACCGGGGGCGTCGAGGAAGTCGTTGGTCCGCAGGTGCTGGTCGCGCTGTTCCACGCCGGTGTCGATGCTCTCGGTCTTGATCACGACCTGGGCCGTGGAGCGTGCCGGCTCGGCGCCGTCGAGGTGGACGGTGCCCTCGAACTGGTGGAACGCGCCGCGGACCTTGGTCACCATGGCGTGGCGGGCCACGAAGCCGATCCGGCTGTGGGCGGGGTCGAGGACGTAGTCCCCGGTGAGGTCGGCGAGGTCGGTGGTGGTCAAGGCTCCTCCAGGGGGCTTGGATCCCGGCGGTCGGTCCGGATCGTTGCCGCTCCACGCTAGGGCTTGGCCGCCGCACGGCTGACCGGACACGCGGGGCGCGCGCCGCGGTCCTGCGACGCCCCCGCCGGGCGCTCGGGCCGGCCCGGAGGCACTCACCGGCCACCGCGGCCGCACCGCGCCGCGCGACGGCGCCGGCTACGGGATGTCCGCCAGGAAGCCGCGCACCGCGTCCGCGAAGCCCGCCGGGTCGTCGGCGTACACGAAGTGGTCCGTCTCCAGCTCGACCAGACGTGCGCCGGGCCGCCCGGCGATCATCCGCTCGGCCTGCTCGGCCGACAGCACTCCACCCTTGGTGCCGCGTATCAGCAGCGCCGGACAGGAGGAGCCGGTCCAGTCGGCCCAGTGGTCGCCGTGCACCTGTTCCTCGGAGTCGTACATGTCCCTGGGGTGGAAGTGCAGACCCCAGGTGCCGTCGGGCCGCTCACGGACGGCGGAGGTGAAGTACTGCGCGAACGGGCCCAGTTGCGTCACGAACTCCTCCCGGCTCGGGGCCGTGCCGTGGGGGAGGCCGAGCACGAACGCCAGTGGGTTGGTGCCGTCCATGCCGAGCTCGGCGCAGCCCTCGGCGTTGACCAGCGCGCTGACGCGCTCGGGGTGGCGGGCGGCGAACTGGTAGGCGTTGATCGCGCCGAGCGAGTGGCCGAGGAGGGCCGCACGGGCCAGGCCCAGGTGGTCCATGAGGGCTTCCACGTCGGCGAGGTAGCCCTGGCGGCTGTAGTCGGCCGCCCGGCCGGAGGCGCCGTGGCCGCGCTGGTCGGGTGCGATGACCCGCCAGTGCGGCGCGAGGCGGCTGGCGAGGTCGGCGTACGACATGCCTTCCGACATGTGCCCGTGAAGGGCGATCAGCGGGCGGCCCGGTCCGCCGAAGTCCACGTAGGACAGGGGGCGGCCGGCGAGGGTGAGGGTGGAGCGCTCGGCGCTGTCGGTGTTCATGACTTCACCCTAGAGCAGATTCATACGGTCGTACAAGACGGTTGTATAAAACGCTCGTACAGCTCGCGTCCGCCGGGGACGACCAGTCCGGCGGACCCGTGCGCCGCGGCCTTGACCTCAAGTCGGCTCGAGGTATCAGAGTGATCCGCATGACCACCGGGACCGCGGACATCACCGCCATGCATCAGGTCGTCGCCGCCGTCGAGCGCACGCAGCGCGCCAAGCCTCGGGCACACCGCGTGTCCCGAGGCCGGCTCCGCCACCCGCGAGGGACGTGGTCATGCAGGAGAAGACGCTGAACCCGTACGCTTCGTCCGGTTCGCGCTGCGCCGCCACGGGGCCCCTCCTGGCCGAGCACGGTCACGGCGTGCGACCGGCCCGAGAAGCAAAGCACCGGGCTGCTCCCACGGATCGCCGCCACGACGGACGACGACGGCTCCGGCCCGGCTACTCACCCGATCCGCGCACTCCTGCCTGATCCGGGCCGGGAGCGCCGGTACGGGGACGGGACGCGTCCGCCCCAGCTCGCCGAGCCGGGTCACCGGTCGCCGCTAGCTCGCTCAACCGCCGCTGCTTCTCCCGCAGTTCGGCCTGCTCGGCGGCGAGGCGGCCGGCCAGGGAGTCCAGCTCCGCCCGCAGGCCCGGGCACATGTCCAGCGACATGCCGTGCTCGCCGGTGCGGACACAGTCGAGGTACCGCCGGATGACCGAGGTTCCCAGACCGGCGGAGAGCATCCTCCTGATCTGCGCCACACGGACGACATCCGATGCGGAGTAGTCCCGGTACCCGCTGCTGTTGCGGGCCGGGACCAGCAGTCCTCGGTCCTCGTAGTGACGCAGCGCTCGCGCGCTCACGCCGGTCCGCTCGGCAAGTTCGCTGATCAGCACCGTCGGTCCCCTCCCCATCGGCTTGACCTTCACGCTGACGTGATGCCGTACCGTCCTGCGGCATGACACCTGGAACAACCCGGCGGCGTGCCACGATCATCCACGGCTACGGCGCGACCCCCGAGGACCACTGGTTCGGCTGGCTGGCCGGCCGGCTCCGTGCGGACGGCGTCCCGACCACCGTCCCGGCCCTTCCGGACCCGCAGGACCCGGACCCCGCGAAGTGGACGGACGCCGTACGCACCGAACTGGGCACGCCCGACGAACGCTCGATCGTCGTCGCGCACAGCCTGGGCTGCCTGACCGTGCTGCGCCATCTGCGCTCCCTGCCGGGCACGTGGCGGCTCGGCGCCCTCGTGCTGGTCTCCGGCTTCGTCGACCGACTGCCCGCGCTGCCGGAGCTGGACGCCTACATAGGACACGGCTGTGACGTGACGGGAATCGGCGACCGCGTCGACCGGCTCACGGTCATCCGGTCGGACGCGGACCCGCTGGTACCGACCGGTCACACCGACCGCCTCGCCGGCCTGCTCGGAGTCCGTGCGCGCACGGTGCCCGGCAGCGGTCACTTCCTCGCTTCCGACGGTGTCACCTCGCTGCCTGAGGTCCGGGACGCCATCTCGTCGTGACGGCGCGCACCCGGGCTGCGCGTTCGTCGTCACCGGCGCACCCTGGAGGTGTGGTCAGCAGCCGCGCAACCCGGCGCTGGGCGCGGTCGGCCGGCGGGCGGCCGTGCGCGCCCCGGTCATGGACGTGCGGAGCCTGACCGTCCGCCCTGCGGTTCCCCTTCCACGAGGTGATCGACCATGAGCCCGGACGAGACGCACGAGCGGCTGCAGCGGATGCGGAAGGAGGCCGAGGACCTGGCCGACGCCGCGGAGCGGACCGACGATCCGCAGGAGCGTGCCCGTCTCCGGGAGAGGTCGCGCTCGCTGCGGTCGCGGACCGAGCAGGAGAGCGGTATGCGCAGCGGGGACATCTATCCCTCGGAGTAGAGCGGACCCGGCGGCAGCCGTGCGCCGTCGCGGGCCCGTGTGCCGCGCGCCCAGGAGGGAGTGCTGCGAGACTGGGAGCAGCACGCCGCCCATGGGGCGGCGCTGACGGACAGGGTGGTGACCACCGTGGCCGAGGCCGACGACGACTCCCTGGAACTCGCCGCTCCGCACACCGGTCCCCCGGGGGATCCCTTCCTGCGCACTCGGTTCGCCCCTCCTTCGCGGCCGGCCACGTTCCTGCGCCGGCAGCGGCTCGTCGATCACCTCGACCGAGCGCTCACCACACCGCTGACACTGGTCAACGGACCGGCGGGGGCGGGCAAGACCTTGCTGACCGCCGACTGGGTCACCGGGCTGCGGGTGCCGGTCGCCTGGCTCACCGTCGAGGCGGGAGACCTGCGGCCCGGTGTCTTCTGGGCCTACGTCTTCGAGTCCCTGCGGGCGTGCGGAGCGCGGGCGACCGGTGTGGTCGGCGCCCCCGCGGACTCGGGCGGCGTGGGACGCGGGCTGCTCGCCTCGCTCGCCGCCGAGCTGAACGCCCGGGACCGCCCCGTGGTCCTGGTGCTCGACGAGTACGACCGGATGACCGCTCCCGAGGTCGCCGAGGAGCTGGAGTTCGTCCTGCACCACGCCGGGCGCGGACTGCGCCTCGTCCTCGTCTCCCGTTCCGAACCGCTGCTCCCGCTCCACCGCTACCGGGCCGCCGGTGAACTGACGGAAATCCGTGGCGCCGAGCTGTCGTTCACCCCCGCGGAGGCCGGCGTACTGCTGAGGCGGCACGGACTGCGCCTTCCCGAGCACGCCGCCGCCGCCCTGGTGGAGCGCACCCGGGGGTGGGCCGCCGGGCTGCGCCTGTCCGCCCTGGCGGCCGGGGAGAGCAGCGATCCCGAGCGGTATCTGAAGGAGTTCGAGGCGGGTCACAGTACGGTCGCGGACTTCCTCCTGGCCGAGGTCCTGAAGGGCAGGACGGACAGGACCCAGGACCTGCTGCTGAAGGTCAGCGTCCTGGACCGTTTCTGTCCGGAGCTGGCCGACGCCCTGACGCTGCGGAGCGACGCCGGCCCTCTCCTCGCCGAGCTGCACCGGGAGAACGCGTTCATCGAGCGGCTCGGGCACGCCTGGTACCGGCTGCACCCGCTCTTCCGTGAGATCCTCCGGGCCCATCTGCGCGAACGCATGCCCGGCGTGGAGCCGGAACTGCACCGGCGGGCCGCGCGATGGCTGCGCCGTTCCGGCTTCCTCTCGGAGACGCTCGTCCACGGTGCCGCCGGCGAGGACTGGGATCTCGCCGCCGGCGCACTCGTCGACGACCTGGCCATCGGCCGGCTCTTCACCGGCCTGGACTCGAACCACCTCATGCAGCTCTTCGCCCGCATGGGACCCGAGGCCGCCAGTCCGGCGAGCGACCTCGTGCGCGCGGCCCGTGCCCTGTCCCGGCGCGACCTCGACCACGGGCTGGTCCGCCTGCGGCGGGCGGAGGAACGGTTGCCCGACGACGCTCCCGGCCTGGCACCGGTCCGGCTGAGCTGCACGCTGCTGGAGGCGCTCGCCGCGCGGCTGACCGGCTGCCCGCCACGGGCCGAGCGAGCCCGCGCGGCGGCCGAGGAACTGCTGCCGGACCTGCCCGACAGGCTGCTGGACGAGCACCCGGAAGTGACGGCGCTGCTGATGACGCACGTCGGTTCGACGCGTCTTTGGGAGGGGCGGTTCGACGACGCCCGCGCCGTCCTCAGCCGGGTCGCCGGGAGCCCGGGCGGGGCCGCGACGGTACTGCCCCGGGCGGATTCGGTGGGCCACCTGGCTCTCCTCGACTACCTGAACGGCTGGCTCGGCCGGGCGGAGCGCAAGGCCCTCGCCGCGGTCTCGGAGGGAGAGCGGGCGGGTCTGCCCCGGCCTCCCGGCGCGGGACTCGGCCGGCTGGTCCTGGCCGCGGTGGCCGTGGACCGCCACGAACTCGCAGGGGCCCGGTCCCTGCTCGACGAGACGGCACGCCTCCCGGCACGGGAGCACGACCCCGTGCCGACGGCGGGGCGGGCCCTCGCGACATCGCGTCTCCTCCTCGACAGCGGCGACGTGCGCGCCGCCGTGGAGGCGGCGGCGCCTGCGGTCACGGCGGCCGTGTCGTCGCCCTGGGCGGAGAGCCATGCGGCACTCGTCGTCTCCGCGGCCCGGCTGGCCGAGGGACGGCCGGCCGAGGCATCCCGGACGCTGCGCGGCGTCTCCGTCGACCAGCCGGTGTGCGCGGTGGAGGCTGCCGCGCTCCAGATCGCCGCGGGGTGCACCGGGGCCGCCGTCGACCTGCTCGACGCCATCCGCACCGAGGGACGCAGCGGCCCCGTGGTGAGCGTGGGGGCGGCGTTGGTCAGGGCCCGGGCCGCCCAGGAGTCGGGGGACACGGCGACCGCCGGCAGACTCGTCGCCCGGGCGCTCCTCGACGCCCGGCGCGAGCGGCTGCGGCGCCCCTTCTTCCGGGCAGGGGACTGGATCGGGCCGCTGCTGGCCACCGCCCCGTTGCGCGCGCTGTCCGCCGGCTGGCTCGTGCCAGGTCCCCCGCGGCGGCACGGCGAACGGCCCCGGCCGGAGCCGGACCCCGCGCCCGTGGTGGCGGTGGAACTCAGCGGCCGGGAGCGCGATGTCCTGCGGCGGCTGGCTCGCATGATGTCCACGGAGGAGATCGCGGCCGACCTGTGCGTGTCGGTCAACACGGTGAAGACCCACCTCAAGAGCGCCTACCGCAAGCTGGCGGTGAACCGGCGCAGTGAGGCGGTGAACCGGGCCCGCGACCTGGGCCTGCTCTGACCGGCCGGGGCACGCGTGCGGCGTCCCGCCGGGGGCGCTCCCCCGCAGGGGGTGAGGCACGCGGCCCCCGCGCCGGGTCCGATGGGAGGAAACGTACGACGGACACCGACGACGCGAGCGCGGGGCCGTGCGGCGCCGCCCCCCGTCCGGTCCGTCACCGGCCCGGCGGACCGGCCCGGCCCTCGGCCGTCCGGGCGCGGCTCCGACCGAGGTCACCGGGAAGGGGACACGGATGTCCACACGCGGAACCGGGACCGGGCCCGCCGCGGGGCGGCGGGAACGGCGGACGGAGCACCTGGCGCACGCCGACTACACCGGCGGCGTCTACGGTTCCATGCTCGCCGCCTCCGTCGTGATCGGCGCGGGATCCCTGGGGTCGTTCCCGCGCGCCGAGCTGGTCCTGCTGCTGTTGCTCACCAGCCTGGTGTTCTGGCTGGCCCACGTCCATGCCGAGCTGTTCGGCGCACGGCTCGCCAGGCATCCGCCGGACCGCCGCGAGGTACTGCGGGCGTGCCGGGACGAGTGGCCGATCGTGAAGGCGTCCGTGCCGCCGGCCGCGGCCGTCGCCGTCAGCCCCCTGCTCGGGCTGGACGTCCAGGGGGCCCTGTGGCTGTCGCTGTGCGTCGCCGTCGCCGGGCAGGTGGGCTGGTCCGTCGCCGCGGCACACCGCGCGGGTGCCCCGGGGCGGCTGATGGCCACCACCGCGTCGGTCAACCTGCTGCTCGGCCTGGTGATCGTCGTCGTCAAGATCGCGGTCACCCACTGAGGGGCGGAGGCCCGGGTCACCTGTACCGGGTGAGGTCACCGGGCCCCGCGGAGCGGACGATCGTCGGAGAGGGGCGCACCCGCGCCGGACCGCGGGCCGTGTCCCGAGCCCGTCCGGTGAAGGGACCGCACGTGCGCTACGAGATCCGCGTCGAGGGACACCTGTCGGAGACGCTCGCCAACGCGTTCCCGGAGCTGGAGCACGTGGTGATGTCCGGCCAGACGGTCCTGTTCGGCAGGGTCGTGGACGAGGCCCACCTCTACGGTCTGCTGGCGCGCTGCCAGTCCCTGGGACTGCGTGTCGTGGAGATGCGCCAGATCCCGGAGTGACGGCCGGCCAGTCTCACCCGCGCCGGGTGATGCCACACGGCGCATCACCTGCCCACTCTGAGACCGGTACACGACGACTCTGCCGGGCCCCGCCCGGACGGAGGACGGAGGACGGACATGAGCGCACAGACCTACCTGGCGTACGACTACCCGCTGCTGGGGGCCTTCTGGACACTGCTGCTGTTCTTCCTGTGGATCATGTGGTTCATCCTGCTCTTCCGGATCATCACCGACATCTTCCGTGACGACGGGCTGAGCGGCTGGGGGAAGGCCGGCTGGCTGGTGTTCTGCGTCCTGCTGCCCTTCCTGGGCGTGTTCGTGTACGTGATCGCCCGCGGCAGGAACATGGGCCGCCGGGAGACCGCGCAGGCCCGTGCACAGCAGGAGGAGTTCAACGCCTACATCCGGAAGACCGCGGCCGGCGGCCGGTCCAGCGTCGACGAGCTCGCCCGGCTCTCCGAGATCCGGGACCGGGGCGCGATCACCGACGAGGAGTTCCGCAAGGCGAAGGAGATGGTCCTGGCCGGTCACGCCCCGGCCGGACACGCGGGTGACACCGACACGCGCGCGGCCGCCGGCTGACCGCGACCGCACACCACGAATCGAGGCCCACAAGATGACCGCAACACACACGCGTCCCGCGCACACCGCGAGGCAGGACTGGGCGACCGGCCTGACCGCCTTCGCCGCCGTGATGCTCTTCCTCGTCGGTCTGCTCGACGTCTTCCGGGGCGTCATGGCCATCGCCGAGGACGACGTCTTCGTCACCACGCCCAACTACGTCTTCGCGTTCGACCTCACCAGCTGGGGCTGGATCCACCTGGCTCTCGGCGCGCTCGCCATGATCGTCAGTGCCGGGCTGCTCAGGACGGCGACCTGGGCACGGGTCACCGGCGTCGCGATCGCCGGGCTCGTGATCATCGCCAACTTCCTCTCCCTGCCGTACTACCCGGTGTGGTCCGTCGTGATGATCACCATCTCCGGCTTCGTCATCTGGGCCCTGTGCGTGGTGCAGCGCGGCGGCGACCTCTACGGGCCCGGTGACCGAGAGACGCGCTGAGGACGAGGCACCCGCGTCCGCTCCTCCTGCCGGGCCGGGCGGCGGCGGCCCCGGACCGACCCGAGCGGTGAGGAGCCGCCGAGGTGACGGTCCGGGGCCGGAAGGAGCAGTCGCCCGTCCCGCGCGGCGCGTTCGCCCCTACCGTGAACAGCACACGAGACGGCCGGCAGCAGGCGGGCAGCACGATGAACGGACAGCAGGTCGACTACGCGGCGGTGTTCCACGCCCTCCCCGGCATGGTCGCGCTCCTCGACCACGACCTCGTGTACGTCGACGTCAACGAGGACTTCACCCAGCTCACCGGCCGCTCCCGGGAGCAGCTGATCGGCAGCTACATCTTCGACGTCTTCCCCGAGAAGCCGGGCGAGCGTGCCGCCGCCGGCATGCGCGAGACACGGGCGTCCCTGCTGCGGGTGCTGGCCACCGGTC
The DNA here is from genome assembly GCF_043202495.1 of Streptomyces sp. NPDC048185. NCBI lineage: Bacteria > Bacillati > Actinomycetota > Actinomycetes > Kitasatosporales > Streptomycetaceae > Streptomyces > Streptomyces sp. NPDC048185. The sequence continues at coordinate 386,456 of NZ_JBIDAN010000005.1, read as the reverse complement.
ACCGCGACACCATGGCAGTGCTGCGCTACGACATCGAGGACCCCCGTCGCCCCGGCCACTGGCACGAGCACTTCTGGAGTCCGGTCAACGCGCCCGTGCTCGGCCCCGACGGCCGAGTGGCATTGATTGTGCACAGGGTGGAGGAGGTGACTCAGCTCATCCGCGCCCGGGGCGGCCCGGGCGGCAGCGACCGTGCACGGGTCCTGGAGTCCGAGCTGTACACCCGTTCCCGCGAACTGCAGGAGGCCAACGACAGCCTGCGCGAGTCGCAGGCCAGGGACCGGCGGGTGGCCCTCGCCCTCCAGGAGGCCATGCTCCCCTCCCCCAGACCGGTCGGGCACCACCGGGCCGCCGTGCGCTACCGGCCCGCGGTCGGCGGCCTCCGTGTGTGCGGCGACTGGTACGAACTGGTCGACCTGCCCGGCGACCGCATCGCGGTGGCCGTCGGAGACGTCGTCGGTCACGGTCTCGCCGCCGCCTGCGTCATGGGGCAGCTGCGCAGCGCGCTCAGCGCGGCGGCTCTCGTCGCGGACGGCCCGGCCCAGGTCCTGGAGGTCCTCGGGCTGTACGCGCGCTCCGTCGAGGGCGCCGAGTCGACCACCGTGGCGACCACGTTCATCGACTGGCGGGACCACACGGTCACCTACAGCAGTGCCGGTCACCCCCCTCCGGTGCTGCTCGCACCCGACGGCACGACATCCTTCCTCGACGAGGCCACCGACCCGCCTCTCGGCGCCCGGCCCGTGCACGTCCCCCGCCCTCAGTCCACCGTGTCCTTCGCCGAGGGCGCCATCCTCGTCCTGTACACCGACGGCCTGATCGAACGCCGCGGTGAGGACATCGACGTCGGCCTGGCCCGCCTCGCCGACTCCCTGGCCCGGCACGGCCGGGCCGACCCCGAGCCCCTGGCCGACGCGCTCCTCGCCGACCTGCTGGTGAACGACGACACCACCGACGACACGGCGATCGTCGTCGTGCGCCTGTGAGCCCTCGCGCGGTGGCGTGCCACCTGCGGGAAGAGGACGCTGGAGGCGGGGACCACATGAGGGAGAGCCACCATGACTCGGACCAGCGCGGACTCGGCGCACACTCCGTTCCTTTCCCGCCCCGGCGTCCGCCGCCTCGTGCCGTTCGCCGTGATCACCGCGATCGCCCTGATCTTCATCTTCGAGAACCGCGCGAGCGTGGAGATCCGCCTGCTCGTTCCCATGGTGACCATGCCGCTGTGGGGAGCGCTCCTGATCGCCTGGGGCCTGGGCATGCTCGCCTGCCTGTTCACCGTGCGCCGGCGGTCGAACGCGCACACACGCCGCCGGGGGTGATGGGGCGTCCACGCCCTCGACCACCGCGCGACGGCGCCGTGAGGCCGGACGTTCCGGCGAAGGGTCGCCACCACCTCGGCACCGCCGTCGCCTCGCGGGCCGTGGCGCTCCCGTCACCTACTGCGGCGCCCTCCGGACTGCCGCTCGCTCCGGGCCTGCTGGAAGGCGTCGGAGATGGTCTCCGCGGCCCCGGACAGGATGCCCTTGGTCGCACCGCGTGCCCCCGACTCCTTCATGCGTCCCGGAAGCTCGGCCAGCCCGGCCGGCTTGCGCGGTCCGGACTCCAGGTCGAGACGGTTGCAGGCCTCGGCGAAGCGCAGATACGTGTCGACGCTGGCCACCACGATGCGCACGTCGATCTTCAGGATCTCGATGCCGACGAGGGAGACCCGCACGAAGGCGTCGATCACCAGCCCTCGGTCGAGAATCAGTTCCAGCACGTCGTAGAGGCCGCTGGAGCCTCCCCCGCCGCGCTGCTGCGCCACTACGGTCACCGTGACCAGTCCCTTCCCCAGGCATGGTGCGGGTCGCCCCGGCGGCCGGTCGCGGACCCGGCCTGCCGGCGGCACGGGAAGCGGCCACGGCCGCGGACGGCCCGCGTCTCTCGGCTGCCCGGCGGGCAGCCTCCCTCATGCGGATTGCCCCTGCCCCGATCGTCAAACAGACGTCCGAGTCCGGGCGGGTGCGCTCGCGGTGCCGGCCGGATTCAGCTCCGCTCGGGATGCAGGCCCGGGCCGTCGCCGTGGCCGGTGAGCGGGGTCGGGGACAGGGCCGTCTGCTCCTCGCCCGGCTCCAGCAGGGTGTCCGCGGCGCCGACGATCAGCGGATCGGGTTTGCCGACGGCGTCCGCGTCCTTGAGCGGGTAGTCGCAGCGGTAGAGCAGGCTGCGCATGGCCTCCAGCCGGCCGCGGCGCTTGTCGTTGTTCTTCACCACCGTCCACGGCGCGTGCTCGGTGTCCGTGGCCCGGAACATGTCGACCTTGGCGGTCGTGTAGTCGTCCCAGCGGTCGAGCGAGGCCAGGTCCGTCGGTGAGAGCTTCCAGCGCCGCACCGGATCGACCTGCCGGATGGCGAACCGTGTGCGCTGTTCGGCGCGGGAGACGGAGAACCAGAACTTGACCAGCAGGATGCCGTCGTCCGTCAGCAGTCGTTCGAACATCGGGGCCTGCCGGAGGAAGTGCCGGTACTCGTCGTCGGTGCAGAAGTCCATGACGCGTTCGACGCCGGCCCGGTTGTACCAGGAGCGGTCGAAGAAGACGATCTCTCCTCGGGCCGGGAGGTGGGAGACGTACCGCTGGAAGTACCACTGCCCGGCCTCCCGCTCGGTGGGCTTCTCCAGGGCGACCACCCGGGCTCCGCGTGGATTGAGTCGCTCGGTGAAGCGCTGGATGGTGCCGCCCTTGCCGGCCGCGTCCCGGCCCTCGCACACGACGACGATGCGCCGGCCGGTCTCCTTCACCCAGCGCTGCATCTTCAGCAGTTCGATCTGGAGGATGCGCTTGGTCCGCTCGTACTCGCTCCGGCGCATCTTCCGGTCGTAGGGATAGTTGTCCCGCCATGTCTCGAGCGGGCTGCCGTCGGCGTTCAGCAGGACCGGCCGTTCCGGACGCCGATCGTCCACACTCAGCCCGTCCAGCAGTTCCGACTCGGCCGTCCCCTCGCCGGAACCGCCGGTTCCCGCCTCCGTCTCGCTGTGATCCGGCACCCCGCTCCCCTCTCTTGTCCGCTCACAGCCCCAGTGCCCCGCGGAGCGCCGGTGAACCGCGCGAGGACGCGGTTCTGCCGGTGCGGCCCGGCGGGCACCGGACACCCCGGGCCCGCCGCGGGGAGGCGCCCGGCCGGGCCACGACGCGTGTGCGCGAGCCGTTGACGTCCGCTCCGCCAGCGGCCGGTGACCGGCCCGCTCGCGTACGGCCACGACCGGGCGCTGCCGTGGCGGGTACCGGTCACGGCACAAACCCGCCTCACCGCATCCCCCCTGCCGCACCTGTCTCTCTGTCAGGGTGTCGCCACCGCACACCTCTAGCTGGGGAGACCGATGCGCGCGATATTGCGGAGTGCCCTGGGCACGGCCATAGCCGTGACTCTGGCCGCGACCGCGGCCGTGCCGTCCGTGGCAGAACCACGGACGGCCGGGCCGGAGAAGAGACCGCTGGTGGGGAGCGAGGCCGCCGCCCCGGCGGGGCAGCGCTCGACCGTCACCCTGATCACCGGTGACCGCGTCCTGGTGACCACCGACACGGCCGGACGCAGTACGGCCGTCGCCCTGCCCCGCGAGGACGGCGGCGTGCCCGTCGTCCAGACCAGGCAGTCGGGCGACGACCTGTACGTCTACCCGGAGGCCGCGGTCGAGGCGCTGGCCGCGGGCCGGGTCGACGAGGAGCTCTTCAACGTCACCGGCCTGGTCCGGCAGGGCTACGACGACGCCCGCACCGGGTCGCTCCCACTGATCGCGGTGTACGACACGTCGGTCGACGTGGCCCGCACCGCCCCCGCCGCCCCGTATGGCGCACGGCGCGGTCTGGTCCTCGACGCCGTGGACGGTGTCGCCCTGAAGGCCGACAAGAAGAAGACGGCCGGCTTCTGGGCGGAGGTCTCCGGCGGCAGGACCCGATCGTCCGAAGACCTGAGCAAGCTGTGGCTGGACTCGAAGGTCGAGGCACAGCTCGACCGGTCGACGCGGCAGGTGCACGCCCCCGAGGCCTGGGCCGCCGGGTACGACGGCAAGGGCAGCAAGGTGGCCGTGCTCGACACCGGTGCGGACGCCGATCACCCGGACCTCAAGGGCCGTATCACCGCCCAGGAGAACTTCACCGACTCCGACTCCACCGAGGACCGGCAGGGTCACGGGACCCATGTGCTGTCCACGGTGGGCGGCAGCGGCGCCGCGAGCGGCGGGAAGAAGAAGGGCGTCGCACCCGGTGCGGACCTGCTCAACGGCAAGGTCCTGAACGACGGCGGCTCGGGGGCCGAGTCCTGGATCATCGCCGGCATGGAGTGGGCGGTCGAGCAGAAGGCCGACGTCGTCTCCATGAGTCTCGGCAGCCAGGAACCCACCGACTGCTCCGACCCGATGAGCATGGCCGCGCAGCGGCTCGCCGAGACATCGGACGCGCTGTTCGTCGTGGCCGCGGGGAACTCGGGTCCGGCCCTGAACACGGTCTCCTCGCCGGGCTGCGCCCCCGGGGTGCTCACGGTCGGTGCCGTCGATCGGGACGACTCCACCGCCTGGTTCTCCAGCCGCGGCCCGGCCCCCTTCACGCACACCCTGAAGCCAGAGATCACCGCGCCCGGCGTGGACATCTCCGCCGCGGCGGCAGGGGGCCGGGGCCTGTACGCGTACCGGTCGATGTCGGGCACGTCGATGGCCACCCCGCACGTCGCGGGCGCCGCCGCCGTCCTCAAGCAGCGGCACCCGGACTGGACCGCCCGGCAGCTCAAGGCGGCCCTGGTGTCCTCCGCCGACAGCGGCATCCCCGGCGACGTGCGCGAGACCGGCGGCGGCCGGCTCGATGTGAAGGCCGCGACCGACGCCACCGTGCTCGGCGCCCCGTCGGTGCAGGGCGGCAGCTACAACTGGCCGCAGCACGCCGGCGACAGCACCACCGTCGACGTGCCCTACACCAACACGGGCACCGAAGCGGTACGACTCCGCCTCGCTGTCGAAGGGGTCACCGGCAACGACGGCTCGCCCGTCCGGTCCTCCGTGGCCAGGCTCGGCAGCCGCTCGGTCACCGTCCCCGCGGGTGCCACCGTGAAGGTGCCGTTGCGCATCGACCCCACCGCCCGCCTCGCGGACAGCCAGTACGGAGACGTCACGGGCCGCGTCATCGCGAAGGCGGACGGAGTGTCGGTCTCCACGCCCTTCTCCCTCTACGTCCAGCCGGAGACGGTGACCCTGCGGGTCAAGCTCGTGGACCGCGCGGGCCGGCCCGCCGACGGCTCCTCGTCCCTCGACGTGATCGGCACGGACGACGCCACCGGTGAGCGGCGCTTCAACGACGGCGCCACCGACCAGACGTACCGGCTGCGTCCCGGCAGCTACTTCCTGTCGAGCTTCGTCGAGACACCGGACGCGGGCGAGGGCGCGGAGCTGACCGACTCGGTCACCTATCTCGGGCGTCCGCAACTGAAGCTGACCGAGGACACCACGGTCGTCCTCGACGCGCGCAAGGCGCACCGGCTGAAGGTCACCGCCGACCGGCCCACCGAGACCCGGGCCGCCACACTCTCCTTCTCCCGTTCCTGGGGGGAGAACTGGCTGCACGCCGGAACCGTCACCGCCCAGGGCACCGTCCGCGGCTTCTACGCGTCCGTCGAGGGCCGCGCCCGGGACGGCGAGTTCGCATTCGGCAGCCACTGGCGGCAGTACGCCCCTATGGTCTCCGAACTGAGCACCACGGACGGTGTCGCGCTGCACCCCGTCGCGTCCGGCACGGGCAGCGCCAACCTCGACGGCACCGGCCGGGCGGACCTCGTCGACGCGGGGAAGGGATCGCCCGAGGAGCTCGAGGCGGCGGACGTCAAGGGCAAGGTCGCCCTGGTCCTGGTGCCGGACGGCGGTGCCGTCACCACCCTGGCCGCCGACGCCAGGGCCGCGGGTGCCACGGCGCTCGTCCTGCACCGCACCGCACCGGGCCGCTGGCAGCCCCAGGCCGGCTTCACGGGCGCGGCACTGCCGACGCTCGCGATCCCGGCGGACGAGGCCCGCGCGCTGCTCGGCGAGCTCGCCGCCGGGAAGGTGACACTGCGCTGGAAGGCCACCGCCAGGAGCCCTTACGTGTACAACCTGTCCTTCCCCGAGGACGCGCCGATCCGCGACGACCGCACCTACCGTGTGCACGACGACCGGCTCGGCAAGGTGACGTCGACGTACCACGCGATGGGCGTGGCCGGCGACTTCCTCGACAGCACGGCCGCGTACACGCCCGACGGGACCGTGGCGGTCCTGGGCTTCAGTGAACCCGTTCCGGTGCCCGGCGAGCGCACCGAGTTCTACTCGGCGGGCGGCGTCGCGTGGGACCACGCCGTCTCCAGCAGCTTCCCCTGGGGCGAGACGATGATCGACCAGCGGCGCACCTACCGGGCCGGCGGCGAGCGTTCCGAGTCCTGGTACGACGGGGTGGTCGCCCCCACCGCGCCGCGTGACGCCGACGGCGAGCCGGCGCTCGCCGCCGAACGGCAGGGCAATGTGATCGGCTTCTCCGGGGCCATGTGGGGTGACGGCGCGCACTACGCACAGGCCGGTTCCTTCGGTGACGTCGGCAACCTGGTCCTGCGCAAGGACGGCGTCGAACTGGGCCGCAGCAGCTATCCGTTCGGGTCCTTCGAGGTGCCGGCCGGAGAAGCCACCTACGAACTGGAGCAGAACACCGCGAAGTTCGGCTCGCCCGCCCGGGTCTGGGAGCGGTCGCAGCAGGTGCAGACCGTCTGGACGTTCCGCTCGAAGCTCGACGAGACCCAGTACTCCCAGGGCCTCGGCATCCTCTTCCCGCGCTACGTCCTGCCGGAGGACGGCCTCAAGACCGTGCCGGCGCGGGACGGTCTGCGGCTCGGTCTGGGCGTCACCGGCCATGCCGGGTACACCCCGGGCAGGCTGAAGTCCGCGAAGCTGTCCTACTCCTACGACGAGGGCGGGACGTGGACCGCGGCGGACGTCACCGTCACGGGCAGCGGCGCCACGGCCACGGTGAACCACGCCGGGGCCGCCGGCCGGCAGGTCTGGCTCCGGACCGAGCTCACGGACGCGGCCGGCAACACCGTGCGCCAGACGGTGTCCCGCGCCTACGACGTGCGCTCTTAGCACCACGGGGGCCGGCGACCGGCCCACCCCGGGTGGCCCGCCTCGGGGCGGGCCACCCGGCAGCGCCGCGTCCGAGGGCGCCTTTCATCAAGGGTAGGACCCCACCCGGTACCGTCCGCCCGACCAGGGGTCCTCCTCGGTCTGCGCGAAGCGGCCGAAGCGGGCCTCTAGTTCCGGCTCGCTGCGATAGGTGACGTGGGCGAGCCGCCGCGCGAGGCCGAGTCCCGCGTGCGGCCCCCGGTCCGTGGCGTGGTAGTGGCCTCCGTGCCAGTGCGGTCGGAGCGGACGGCATGCGGCTGGATGTCGGCCCACGCGATCTGCTCGGCGCTCGCCGCGGCCGTCGTGGCGAGCAGCAGCAGCGCGTCCGTCCCTCCGGGACGGGACACGGCCCATTCGAGTGCCCGGGGCTGTCGCGCTGCGGAGGGGCGCCCGATCAGGGCACCCGCTGTGCGGACTGTGCCACCTCGGTGACCAGTCGGGCGACAGCCGGGGTGGCGATGCCGTGGGCGTCCCCGGCACGTAGGACGGCTCCGCCGATGGCGTCGAGTTCGAGCGGCCGGCCGGCCGTGGCGTCGCGCTGCATCGAGGACCTCATCGTCCCGGGGACGCGGTCGAAGAAGGAGAGCAGCCTTTCGGCGGTCACCGGCGCGCCGGCGGCGTGGGCCACGGCCGCGATCTCGTCGAGGACGGTGAGCAGCTCGGGGCGGTGGCTCTCACGGACGGCACCGACGTCGGCCTGGTGGCGAGTGGTCAGCAGCGCGAACGGGGCGAGGAAGGCCAGTTTGTCCCAGAGCATCGCGCTCTCGTCCTCGCGTGCGGTCACGCGCAGACCGGTCTGTCGCAGCAGTTCCACGAAGTCGTCCGCGGGGGCGGCGAGTTCGATGTCGGCGAACGGGCTGGTGTGGGCGATGCGGCCGGGCTCCGTGCGGGTGGCCTCGACCCGGATGGTGCCCGCGACGACCCGGGCGGAGGGGAAGCGCTCGCGGAGCACGGCGAGATGGTCGAGGCCGTTGAGCAACGGGACCACGACCGCCGTGCCGAGCACCTCACCCGGGACGCGGTCGAGCGCCTCGGCGAGCGCGGTCTGTTTGACCGTCACGAAGACGGCGTCTACCGGCTCGCGCAACTCGGTGTCGGACTCCACCGCCGCGGTGAACTTTCCGTACCGGTTGCTGTCGACGCGCAGCCCGTCCCGGCGCAGCACGGCGACGGTCTGTTCCCCCGCCAGGCAGATGACGCGGTGTCCGGCACGGGCGAGCAGCGCCCCGACCAGGCCACCGACGCCACCTGGGCCGAGAACCGCCACGGTCGTCCCGGTTGTGCTCATGTGTGCTCCTGTCCGAAACCAATGAGTCGAGAGGCCGGCCAGGGCGGGAAGCCGGTCGGGCCCGTGGCGGGTCGGCACCCGCCCGCGTCAGGTCCGCGTCGGGGGTGCGGAAAAGACAGCGGGCGGGTTGCCGCCCTGGGCCCGGAACGATGATCAAACCTGGCACGGTCCAAGTCAATCCACGGATGTGCCGGGAGACATCCCAGCTTCGAGCTCGGGTCTCGTGACTGCGCTTCGGGAGAACGCCTGCGTCACCAGCGGGCCGCGCGCGAAAGCGGTGGCTGCCTGTGGGCCGAGGGCGTCGAGTGCCTCGTGGCCGAGGTCGTCCGGCCGGCGGGCGAGGCGGCCACAAGCTGCGCGGTCGGGCTGCGCTTGAGCCATGCGGAGAGCGTTCCGGTGCCGTCGGGTTCCTCTGCGCGAGCATGTGGCTGGAGCACGGCTCCGTGTCAGGAGTTGCTCAGCGGGGCATTCCGGACGGCCGGCTGCCGCGCGGTCGAATCCGTGGGGGCGGCTTCACGGGGACCGTCCCCGGCGGGCCCGGCAGGGTCCCGGCACTCCTCCAGGAACGCCAGGGCGCGCAGGTGGTAGGCGCGGGCCGCCCAGCCGAGGCTGATGTTGTGCCCGGCCCGCGGCAAGCGGTCGACGACGACCCGCGGCGCCGCCGTCAGCGCGGCGGTCAGGTCGCCGACGTCGTCCGGGCCGTGCCGCCACCACGCCTCGTGCTCGGCGAAGGTGAACCGGACGGGAACGCGCACGCGCGGCAGCACGTCCGCGCACACGGACGCCTCCCAGTCGCCCACCGATTCCGCCTCCCGCCGGGGTACGGGCGCCACGACGGACTTGCTGGCAGGAAACGTCCCCGGCGGGTAGAGGGCCAGCGGACCCCAGTGCAGCCTCCGCAGGGCGAGGCCGGTGCGCTGGGCGGCCCGTTCGGGCGGCACGGCGAGCCGGTGTCCCACGCCGGAGACCTCCACGCCGAGCAGACCGCGGGGCGGCCGGTACGCGGCCACGGCGAGTGCGAGCTTGCCGCCGAAGGAGTGCCCCAGCAGCAGGATCCCCCCGTTCCCGGCGTGCCGGTCGGTGAACTCCTCCACGGCGGCGGCCACGGGGCCGACCTGTTCGGTCACGGTCAGGCCGTCGCCACCGCTCCGGGCGTGCGGACCGTACCCGGGCCGGTCCAGGGCGAGCACGGTGTAGCCCAGCCGGGTCCCGAGGGACAGCAGGGACACGTCCGTGTGGGCCTGCCCGTCGAAGTAGCCGGCGTTCATACCGCCGCCGTGCAGGGCGACCACGAGGGCGCGCGACGGCCCGTCCGACGGCTCGCCGAGCAGGCCGCTCACGGGTGCGGAGCCCGTGTTCAGGGTGATGCGGCGCACCCCCGGCGACACGCCGTCCGAGGGGACCGTCCCGGCGTCCGGGGAAGCACGGGCCGAACGGGCCGCACGGACAGCGTTTTCGCCACGGTCGGCGTCGAACACCCTGCTCACGAGAACCCCGTTCTCCCCGTACCTGCGACATGGCCGAGTCCCGGTCACCCATGGTCCGTTCCGGCGTGTGAACGGAGCAAGGCCGGCCGTTGCAGGACTTGGTCGAGTCCGCAGGATCGGCTCCAAGGACAGTTCACAGAGTGCAACACCGCGGCGGGAAGCGCGCGCGAGGAGTTTCGGGGGCCGCTCGCTGTCCCCGGTTCGGTCCAACCGGGTCGCGCGTGTCGCGCACAGCCGTCCCCGGCCTCGTCTGATACGGATCGACGACAGGCGCCGGGGCGGCCGGCCCGACCGCGCACTGCCCGTCGGCCGTCCGCGCCCGGTCGCTCACGGCGCTCGCCCGCACCCGGCAGCACGACCGGCACCCGAGAAGGAGAAGGCATGGCTCCCAGCGAGGCCACCTACGCTGTCACCGGTTCCTCCGGCCGCCTCGGCGGACGCATCGCCCGCCGCCTGGCCGCCGCCGGCGTCCCGCAAACTCTCATGGCCCGCACGCCGGCCCGTGCGCCCCGGCTGCCCGGGGCCACCGCCGTCCCCGGTGACTACGGTGACCACGACGCCCTCGTCCGCGCCCTGCGCGGCACCGACCGCGTCCTGATGGTCTCCGCCGCGGAGTCCCCCCGCCGCCTGGAGCAGCACCGCACCTTCGTCGACGCCGCCGCCGAGGCCGGTGTCGCACACCTGGTGTACATCTCCTTCTACGGCGCCGCGCCCGACGCCACCTTCACCCTGGCCCGCGACCACTGGCACACCGAGCAGCACATCCGCGCGAGCGGCGTCCCGTTCACCTTCCTGCGCGACAACCTCTACGCCGACTTCATGCCCGCCCTGGTCGGGGAGGACGGCGTCATCCGCGGTCCCGCCGGCGAGGGCCGGGCGGCCGTGGTCGCCCAGGACGACATCGCCGACGCCGCCGTCGCGGTGCTCCGTGCGCCCGGCACGCACGCCGGCCGCGCCTACGAACTGACCGGCCCGCAGGCGCTCACCCTGGCCGAGGTCGCCGCCACGCTCACCGCCGCGACCGGACGCCCGGTCTCCTACGTGCCGGAGACGATCGAAGAGGCCCGTGCCTCCCGTTCAGGACACGGTGTTCCCGACTGGCAACTCGACGCCTGGGTCTCCACCTACACCGCGATCGCCGACGGGTCCCTCGCCGAGGTGACCACCGCCGTCGACGAGCTGACCGGCCACCCCGCCACACCGCTTCAGCAGGTACTGCGCTCCGGCACCGGCCGGGCCGGCCGGCCCTGACCGGTCAGTGGAGCGCGGGCCGGTAGACGAGTTCCTGGATGTCACCGTCGAGCGTCCGGTGCTCGACCAGTTCCAGGTCGAAGTCGGCCGCGCCCCGGAAGACCGGGTCCAGCCCGGTCCGGCCGGTGATGACGGGGAAGAGTGTCACCTGCAGCCGGTCGACCAGGCCCGCGGCCATCAGGGCCCGGTTCATCGACAGGCTGCCGTGCGAGCGCAACGGCACGTCGGACTCCCCCTTGAGCCGGGCGACCACGTCGACGGCGTCACCGCTCACGACGGTCGCGTCCGGCCAGTCGAGGGGGCCTTCGAGCGTCGTCGACACCACCGTCGCCGGCAGGCTTCGCATCCGGGTGACCCACGGGTCACGCACGTCGGAGTCCTCGGTGCTCGACGCCAGCATTCGCGCGAACAGCCGGTACGTGCCGGCGCCGAGGACCATGCGCTGGTCCGTGTCGTACAGCGCGAGGCGGTGGTCGAGCAGCTCGGGCCCCTGCTTGCCCCAGTACCCCGTCCAGTCGCCGCCGGCGGCGCCGTAGCCGTCGAGGCTGGAGAAGACGTCGAAGGTGTAGGTCGCGGTCATGTCGTACTCCTGAAGTGCGGTGGACAGGATGTGCGGTACAGAGCGGCGCTCCTTCTCCGGCGGGCCTCCGCAACCGTCACATTCCCGGACCCGGCGCCCTTCCGGAACTCATCGCTGTTCCCACCACCGGTGGTCACGATCACTCGCAGGGCGTACGGTGAACGGACGTTCGGGGGAACGGTCCAGCGGGGGACGGCATGGAGCACGGGAAGCGGGAGGGGCGCCGGACGGTGCCCGGGACGGTGGTCGCCGCCGGGATCGTCGGGGCACTGGCCGCCGCCGCGCTCGTACTGCGGCCCGCCGAGGGGCTGCTGCACTCCGGCAGGGGACCGCTCGGCCACTGGGGCTTCGTCGCGATCGGGCTGTCCGTCGCCTGGACGGTAGGCGTCGTGCACGCCGCCCAGCGCCTTCGCCCCCGGATCGGCGCCGGCCGCACCCCGCTGCCGCCGGGCGAGGAGCGGCTGCGGGAGGCCGCCGTGCCGCTGCTGCTCGTCGGGCCGGCCGTCATCGGTGTCCTCGCCCTGGTCCTGCACCGGTTCACGCACGACAGCACACCGCCCACCCCGACGGACGTCCTGCCCTCCCCCGTGACGCCCCCCTCCCTGCCGCCGGCCCGCGACACGTCGACGCGGCACAGGGGCTCGGGGGACTCCCTGTCCCTGCCGCTGTACCTCCTGCTCGGTCTGCTGGCCGCACTCGTGCTCGTGGTCGTCGCGGTGACCGTCGTACGGCGGCTGCGGCGGATCCGGCTGACGGTGCCTCCGCGCCCCGCTCCCGCGGGTGTCCCCGGACAGGACGACGACGCGCGTCTGCTCCTGTCCGCCGTGCGGTCGGGACGGCGCGCCCTGGCCGACGCCGGTGACGCCCGGGCGGCCGTCATCGCCTGCTACGCCGCGATGGAGGACGCCCTCGTCGCGTCCGGCGTGCAGCGGCACGCCTCCGACAGTCCCGCCGACCTGCTCACCCGCGCCGCCACCGCGGGCCTCGCCCCGAACCCGGCCGCACCGCGCCTGACCACATTGTTCCGTGAGGCCCGCTACTCCTCGCATCCGATGGGCGCCCCGCACCGCGAGGCCGCGGCCGCGGCCCTGGAGGACATCGCCTCCCATCTGCACGACCGGGAGACCGCGCGGTGAACCGGGACGCCCACGCGACTCCCGAGCCGGACCGGCTCCCACTGCGCCGGCTCGGACTGCTCGGCGGGGCGGTCGCCGGATCCGGTGTCCTGCTCGTCCTGCTGCTCGACGGGCTCGAGGCGGCCGGTGCCGTCGTGGCCGTGCTCGTCGTCGCGGCGCTGACGGTCGCCCGGTACGTCGCCGGGGCGAGCGCCTTCGACCCCGGACGGCGGGACGAGGTGCGGCTGCTGCGGACGCGGGCGCCGGGCATGGGCGAGTGGCGACGGAACGTCGACACCGCCACGGGGCCCGACGGCGCCTTCTACTACCGCGCGGTGCTGCGGCCGGACCTGCGCCGCCTGTACGCCGCCGCGCTCGCGGAACACCACCATGTGTCGCTGGAGCAGCAGCCGGAGCGCGCCGCCGAGTTGATCGGCCCCGAACTGTGGCCGTGGCTGGGACCCGAGCCACCCCGGACCGGACCCGACGGCGGCATTCCCGTCGACGTGCTGCGCCGCCTCGTCGACCGGCTCGAAGCGCTCGGCGCACCCCGCTCCCGTACCCCCCGTACCCGTGAGGAAGAAGCGACGTGACGAGTCCCTCCACGCCCCACCCCCGCACCGCCGAGCAGGTCGGCGAGCAGGCCGGTGCCGTACTGCGCGAGATCGGCCGCGCCGTCGTCGGCAAGGCGGACGCGCTGGAACACGTGATGCTGGCCGTGCTGGCCGGCGGACACGTCCTCGTCGAGGACCTGCCGGGGCTCGGCAAGACGCTCCTCGCGCGTTCCTTCGCCACCACGCTCGGCCTGGACTTCCGCCGCATCCAGTTCACGCCCGACCTGCTGCCGTCGGACGTCACCGGGGCGCCGCTGTACGACCAGCGCACCGGCGAGATGGTGTTCCACCCCGGCCCCGTCTTCACGCACCTCCTGCTCGCCGACGAGATCAACCGGACGCCGCCCAAGACGCAGGCCGCGCTGCTGGAGGCGATGGCCGAGTCCCAGGTGACCGTGGACGGCGCGACCCGGCCGCTCGCCGACCCGTTCCTGGTGATCGCGACCGCCAACCCGGTGGAGTACGAGGGCACTTACTCCCTTCCGGAGGCCCAGCTCGACCGTTTCCAGCTGCGCGTGCGGATGGGTTACCTGTCCGCCGGGGAGGAGCTGGCGATGCTGCGGGCCAGGATCGACCGGGCCGCGCCCGAAGCGGTGCTCGACGCGCTCGCGGGGCCGGAGGACGTCCTGGCGTGGCGGGCCGTCGTGGAGCGGGTGGAGATCGACGACGATCTGCTGGAGTACGCCGTCGCTCTGGTCGGCGCGACCCGCGACCATCCGCAGATCAGCATCGGCGCCTCGCCGCGCGGCGGACTCGCCCTGGTCCAGCTCGCACGCGCCCGCGCCGTGCTGGACGGCCGGGACTACGTCGTCCCGGAGGACGTCAAGAATCTCGCGGTGCCCGCCCTGGCCCACCGGGTCTCACTGCGGCCCGAGTTGTGGGTGCGCGAGGTGTCCACGGACGACGTGCTGCGCGAGATCGTCGGCAGCGTCCGCACGCCGTCGACGCGGCGCACGGCCGCCCTGTCGTCGTGACCGTGCCCTCGCCGCGGCCGAGTGCCGCGGTGGTCCGCGCCCTGGAGGGGCGCACCTCACCGGCGCAGCCGCCGCCCACGCCGCCGGACGGCCCGCGCCCGGGCGAGCGGACGCTGCGCCTGCTGACCGTCGCCGTCGTCGCGCTGTCCGCGGCCCTGCTGACCGGGCGGGCGTGGCTGCTCGCGCCGGCGGCGGCACCGCTCGTGCTGCTGGCGCTCGCCCTGCCGCGCGCCTACGCCCGCCGTGTCGGGACGTCGGTGACCGTCGCGCCGAGGCGCTGCTTCGAGGGCGACACCGTCACCGTCCGCGTCTCGGTGGGCCACGACGGCAGTGCCGCCCGTCTCGACCCCGGCGTCACGCTCGGCCCTGGTCTGCGGCTGGACGAGGTCGCCGTCACCCCGTCGACGGTGACGCTGCGCCACACCGCGCTCCGCTGGGGGCGCTGGTCGCTCGGCCCGGTGGACCTCGACGTGTACGACGCCGGGGGGACCGTGCGCCGCACCGTGCGGGTCGAGGCGGGCGAGGTGTCCGTGTTCCCGCGCGCCACGCAGGCCCGGTTCACGCCGATTCCGGCGCGGCTGCCGCAGCGGCTCGGTGAGCACGCCTCGCTGCAGACCGGCGAGGGCGTCGAGGTCGTCGGGGTGGGACCGTGGGTGCCCGGAGAGCGGCAGCGGCGCATCCACTGGCCGTCGACGACGCGGCGCGGGGCCGTGCAGCTGCACCGGTTCGCGGCCGAGCGGGCCGCCGACACGGTGATGCTGCTCGACGCGTTCGGGGACGTCGTCGACCCGTCGACCGGGGTGTCGTCCCTGGACGAGACGGTGCGCGCCGCGGCCGGACTCGCCCGGGCCTATCTGCGCACCCACGACCGGGTGGGGGTCGTCTCGACCGGCGGCACCACGCGATGGCTGACGCCGGGGACCGGGGACGCGGCCTTCTACCGCATCGTCGAGAGCGTCCTCGACGTCCGCAAGGACCGCCGGTTCGACGGGCCCGGGCTCGAGCGGGTGCCGCCGCCCGCGCTGCCGGAGGGCGCGCTCGTCTACGTGTTCACCCCGTTGAGCGACGCCCGGATCCTCAAGGTGCTGCGGGACCTCCAGGGGCGGGGACGCCGGCCGGTCGTCGTGGAGATCCCGAGCGGTGACCCGCGGGTCGAGCCCGGGGACGTCGCGGGCGGGTTGGGGCTGCGGCTGTGGCACGCGGACCGGGACGCGATGCGGTTCGCCCTGCGGGACAGCGGGGTGCCGGTGCTGCGGCACGTCGTCGGTGAGTCGTTGGACGTGGCGTTGGCGCCGTTGCTGTCGGGGCGGGTCGGGAGTCGAGGGCGAGGGCGATGACGGCACTGGATACGCGGGCCGGCCTTCGGGAGTACGCCGGGTACTGGATCAGGACGGTGCCGGTGCGGCTGCTCGGGGTGGCGGCCGTCGTGGCGGCGTGGCGGCCGTGGGCGACGGTGGACGGGGGGCGGGACGGGGTGCTGTTCGGCTGCGCGGTCGCCGTCGCGGCGTGGGCCGCGCCGGCGGTGGACCGGCGGCCGGCCCTCGAGTCGGCACACCGGTCGCACGCTCTCGCGCGGCACCGCACGACCGTGCTGGCGTGCGGTGTCGTAGTGATCGCGGCGTTCGGGGATCCGGCCTGGTGGGAGCGGGCCGGGGTGGTGGTGCTGTTGGTCATGTACCTGGTGGCGAGCGAGACCTGGCCGTGGAGGTGGGGGCGCGGGCGCGCGCGGGTGTGGGGAGAGGCCCTGGCGGCCTGTGCGGGCGCCGGGGTGGTGCTGGCCGCCGCGGCGGCTCCGGTGACCGGGGCGGGTTTCGGGACGGGGCGACTGATCGCGGCGGGGATCGTCGCGGGTGTCGCGGTGGTGGGCGGCGGAGTGCTGGCCGTCCGATGGCGGGGAGGGAGGTAGGCGGCGTCCCCGCCGGGCGGCGGCGCGACGACGACTCGGGGTCAGGGCCGTCGCCGGATCGCGGTGACCTCGAACTCCAGCACCACCTTCGGGCTCACCAGGGCAGTGGTCCCGGCGTTCCAGTTCACACCCCAGTCGTTGCGGTTGAGCGTGACGCCGCCCCTGAAGCCGACCCGCGCGCCGCCCTGCGGGTCGCCCGTGTCGCCGGTGAGTTCGACGTCCACGGTGACCGGCTCGGTGACCCCGCGGACGGCCAGGGTTCCGGCGACCCGGAAACGGGTCCCGTCGACCTGGGTCACCTCGGTCGAGGTGAAGACGATGGAGGGGTGGTCGTCCACGGCCAGGAACTTGCCGCGCAGAAGGTCGTCGCGGCGCGGGTTGCCGGTCCGTATGCTCTGCGCCCGCATCGTGATCCGTACGCTGGATCTCGTCGGGTGGTCGCCGTCCAGATACGCCCCGCCTTCGAACTCGTCGAACTGCCCGCGCACCCTGGTGCCCATCGTGTGCCGGGCGACGAACCCGATGCGGCTGTGGGCGGTGTCGAGGTCGTAGTCACCGGTCAGCCCGCTGAGCCTGAGGGGGGTCGACATGCTTGCTCTCCTGGCGCTGTGTGCCCGACGGACCGCGCGGGCGGACGGTTGTGCGTGGGAGCGGGTGCGTCCCAGCAGTACGACGGGACAGCCCTCCGGAATGTGAGGTGCGGTGACCACCTCATGTTCCGTAGGGCCGTCCCGTCGTCGAGACCTGCGAGAACCGCTACCGGATGCCGGGCGCACGAGCGGCACCGGTGCCGTCGGGCTCCCCCTCTCCGTCACCGCGCCCGGCTCGTCGCACGGCGGCGACGGCGGCGAGCATCGCTCCGACGGCGACCACCGCCAGTCCGCGCAGCCACACCTCGGCCTCGATCTGCGTGGCCAGCACGACGCAGGACGCGGCACCCAGCACGGGCAGCGCGGTCGGGGTGCGGAAGTGATCCGACTCGCCCGGATCGCGGCGCAGGACGAGCACGGCCGTGTTGACCATGAAGAAGACCACGAGCAGCAGCAGGACCAGGGTGGACGCCAGGGTGGCGACGCTGCCGGTGAGGGCGAGGAGCATCCCCAGCAGGGTCGTCGCCGCGATGGCGGCCCAGGGCGTACGGCGGCCGGGCAGCACCTTGGTCAGCGCGGCGGGCAGGAGTCCGTCCCGGGCCATGCCGTAGGCCAGCCGGGACGACATGATGCCGGTGAGCAGCGCGCCGTTGGCGACGGCGACGAGCGCGATGGCGCTGAACAGGCGCGTCGGCACTCCTCCGGCCGCCTCGACCACTTCGAGCAGCGGCCCGCTCGACGCGGCGAGCCGGGCGGTCGGCACGGCCGCGGAGGCGGCGAGGCCCACCAGGACGTACACGGCTCCCGCGGTGGCCAGGGCGCCGAACAGGGCGCGGGGGTAGGAACGCCGTGGGTCGCGGGTCTCCTCGGCGACGTTCACGGACGTCTCGAAGCCGACGAAGGAGTAGTACGCCAGCACGGAGCCGCTCAGGACGGCCGCCGCCGCTCCCTTCTCCGGGGTGCCGAGCCGGCCGAGCCGGCCCACGTCGCCGTCGCCGCGCAGCAGCAGCCACGCGCCGAGGACGACGATGACGGCCAGGCCGCCCACCTCGATGACGGTGGCCACGACGTTGGCGCGGGTCGACTCCTTGATGCCGCGGGCGTTGACCAGGGCGAGCACGGCGAGGAACACGACGGCGACGGCCCCCACCGGCAGGGTCACGAAGGCGGACAGGTAGTCGCCGCCGAAGCCCCGGGCGAGCGCGGCCACGGAGACGATGCCGGCGGCGAGCATGCAGAACCCCGCGAGGAACCCGGCGAACGGCCCGAAGGCACGCGTGGTGTAGTGGGCCGCTCCGCCCGCCCGCGGGTATTTCGTCGCCAGCTCCGCGTAGGACGCGGCGGTCAGCAGCGCCAGCAGCAGCGCGACGACGAGCGGCACCCACACCGCTCCCCCGGCGTCGGCGGCCACCTGGCCCACCAGGACGTAGACACCGGCGCCGAGCACGTCGCCCAGGATGAAGAAGTACAGCAGCGGGGTGGTCAGGGCACGCTTGAGCGCGGGGCCCGGCACATCCGCCGACGGGTGTTTTCCGACAGTCGCCATGCCGCCTCGTGTCCCCCGAACCCGCGGGAACACGCTCTTGGAGTTCGACTCCTCGAACAGGACCGGCCTCACGCTCCGTGTTCTTCGCCACAGCAGCCCTGCAAATCAATAGGACACGGCGGGACGGCCCGCCTCGTCGATGTGCTGATGCGCGCCGCGCAACGCAGGCCGGCGAAGGTGTTTCCCAGCTCAACACCCTGGGTGAAACTCCATGCGCCTGCGGCTTTATGATCGTTAACGAACCGGCGCACCACGCCCGCGACTCCGTTCCGGGAGGTTGTTGACGACCGCGAACGCAACGGAGCAAGCGGGCCGCGACGGTGACACATGTGACGAAAGGTGCACTTCATGGCCCTCGGGCTGCTCCGACGCCGGCGTTCCCGCGGCACGCCCGGTGCCGCATCCAGTCTCTCGGTCCCCCTTCCGCCCGGGGCAGGCGGAATCGGGTTCGAGGTCGTCGACCCCGTGGGACAGCCCATGGGGGGCGCCGAGGTCACCGTGACGGCCCTGGACAGCCACCGCGTCGTGACACACGGCACCACGGACCCGAACGGCTGGTTCATGGTCACGCTGCCACCCGGCTCCTACAGCGTGATGACGGTGGCCGAAGGCCTGACGCCGGCCCGCGAGAACATCGACATCACCGCGGGAGTGGCACTGCCCCCGGTGCGTGTCGCACTGGAGTCCGCCCGTCAGCTGGAACTGCCGACTGCCGGGACCTGGCTGTTCGACCCCCCGCACACCGCGATCCGCTTCATCGCCAAGCACGTGGGCATGGCCCACGTCCACGGCCGGTTCACCCGCTTCGAGGGCGGCATCCGCGTCGCTCCGAACATGGCCGACTCCCACGTCTCGGTACGCATCGACGCCGCAAGTCTCACCACGGGCAACAACACCCGTGACAACCACCTGCGTTCCGCGGACTTCCTGGACGTCGAGCGCTACCCGTACATCGACTTCACCAGCACCCGGTTCGCCTACCGCGGCGGCTCCAAGTGGACGCTGCACGGCACGCTCACCATGCACGGCACCAGCCGCTCCGTCGGTCTCGACACGACCTACCTCGGCACGGTGAACGGCGGCTACGGCCAGGAACTGCGCTGCGCGGCGCTCGCCAAGGCGGAACTCCACCGGGAGGACTTCACCCTCAACTGGCGTTCGATGCTGGCCCGCGGCATCGCGGTCGTCGGGCCGACCGTCCAGCTGGAGCTGGACGTGCAGGCGATGTACCGCACCCACGACACCCCCACGCCCCCGGAGTAGGGCGACGCCCCCGAGACGGTCTCGGGGTGACGGGCGACGAGGGGCCGGCTCCCGGTGAGGGCGCCGGCCCCTGTGGCGGTCGGCTCAGGTGAGCCGGAGCAGCGGGGTGTCACACCCGAGGACCTCTCGCAGGAACGGGATGTCCGTCCAGGGGAGGTCGAGGGCGCGGGCGGCGTACCGGAGGGTGACGTGCTCCGCTCCGCCGGCCGCTTCGCGGAGTGTCTTCATCGCCTCGTCGTGGTCGAGGAAGGCGGCACTCCCGGCGGGCGGGCCCTCGTGGGGGTCGCGGTCGGGTTCGGGAGCCAGTCCGTGGATGCCGGTGAGCCGGTGGGAGAGGCCGGCTGCCGCCTCCAGGGTCGGCGGGCGCTCGTCCAGCAGGGCTCGTGCGACCGGGTTGTGGCCGACGGCGTCCCGCAGCGGCAGGTGGTAGAGCAGCGGTGAGACCGGGGTGAGCCGGATGCCGTCGTGGACGGTGCGGACGGTGCCCCGGGCACCGTGGATCGCGGCGGCCCACAGTGCGGACGCCTCGGAGGGGTGCCAGGCCAGTGCGGGGCCGGCCGCCGATGCCGCGTTCCGGCCGGGAGTGAGGGGGTGGCGGCCGGTGAGGCGTTCGAGGAGGAGCTGTTCACCGATCTCCCCGTCGAGGCCGGGGCCGGCGACGTAGACGGTGGTGGGGATGCCGGTGAGGTGGCAGGCGGCGAGGACGTAGGCGTCCCCGAACGGACTGCGCAGGGTGGGTTCGTCGCCGTGGGTGAGGATGTCTCCGCCGATGTCGATGACGCGGATCCGGCCCCCGGCGGCTTCGGCCATGGCTTCGATCTGCCGCGACAGGGCCGTGAGCCCCTGGTTGGGGTCGAGCAGCAGCAGCTGGGCGGGCAGGTCCCTGGCCAGGCCGGCCATGGTGGATCCGGCCGGAGGGCGGGCCCGGGTGGCGGGGGTGAAGGCCGTGCCGCCGGCTGCGCGGGCGAGTCCGGTGAAGTCCCGTCGCCCGAGGGGCCGGGCGGTGGGGTCGACCTCGGGGCGTTCCCAGGCGTACGTGGCGATCAGTGGCGGGGCCGGGTCGACGGTGACGGTACGGGCGGCGACGAGGGTGCCGATGGGGTCGCCCCCTCCGCCCGCCGCGATGTACAGGTCGGTCATGCGACCGGGTCGCGCAGGTCGATGCCGGTGATGCGTAAGGGGGTCGCCCCCATGTTGTCGCGGGCTCGCCGGTTGGCGGCGTGGAGGTTCTCGTAGTACTCGCGGTCGAGTGCCTTGACCGGCTCGGAGTAGAACATCCAGGAGAGGATGTCGCGGTACTTGAAGCCCTTGGGAGTCAGCTGGACACGGCGGCCGATGCGGTGGACGAGTCCGTTGGACTCCGCCGCGTCGAGGATGGCCTCGAACTCGGCGGCATGCTGCTGGTAGCCGAAGCGGTCGAGTTCCGTCAGGTCCAGGTCGAACGTGTCGAGCACGAGGCGCTTGCGCACGATCTCCTCGCCGGTCAGCTCGAAGCCGGTGACGGGGGCGAGTTCGTGGTTCTTCGCCTTCTTGATGTAGTCGGCGACCTCGGCCGTCGAGGGCTTCACGCTGCCGCTCATGTAGTCGAGCACGCTGGTGTAGGAGCGGGCGCCGACGCCGAGCCCGAGCAGGGGGACGCCGTGGAAGGTGAGCACCTTCTGGGCGTAGCCTCCTCGGCCGGGCCTCTTGTAGCGCACGGAGCCCTCCTGGACATAGCCGTGCTCGAGGAAGACCTCGCGGGCGTAGTCGTAGCGGTCGTACAGCTCCGGCTGCCACATGTACTGGTAGGCGCCGGTCTTGGAGAACCAGGCGTCCGGCCGCACAGTGAGGAAGTAGGTGCTGATGGTGGTGGGCCGCAGCCGGGCCAGCTCGTCCACGCTGTGCCGCCAGGTTTCGGGGGTCTGCCCGGCGAAGCCCATGATCAGGTCGGTGGACAGGTCGGGCAGGCCGAGTTCGTGTGCCGTGTGGACGGCCCGGCGGATGACGTCCTCGTCCTCGCCGCCGCGGCCGGCTTCGCGGATCTCGCGGGGCACGAGGGACTGGATGCCGACGTTGGCCCGCGTGAGCCCCATGTCGATGAGGGACCTGAACTCGTCGGGTTCGTCGGCGATGGAGGACGGCGTGGCCTCGACGGCGACTTCCTCGACGGTGGAGCGCCAGTTGGGGTAGACGGCACCGATGGTGGTGAAAATCTGCTCGAAGTGGCGGGGCTTGAGCAGGGCGGGGGTGCCGCCGCCGATGTAGATGGTGCGCAGGCGACGGGCCTGGATGATCTCGGCGTGATCGCGGATCTGGGTACAGAGGGCGTCGGTGTAGGCGTCGAAGACGTCCTCGTCGGTGCTGATGATCGTGTAGAGGTTGCAGAAGCCGCATTTGCGGTCGCAGAAGGGGACGTGCAGATAGAGGTTGAGCTCGGGGACCTGGTAGTTGGCGAGGTCCTTCTCCCACACGTCGTGCACGGTCCACTTGCCCTGCTCGAGGGGCCGGTAGGTGGAGCGGGGCGGATAGGAGTACTGGTAGGGCGGTATGACGCCCTGGTCGATGTGGTCGGCGAGCTGCTGGTGCAGGCTGGTCACGGTGCAGTCCCCGTTCGGGTCGCGGATGCGGGTTACCTGACGTGGTGATCCGACCACGGAGTGCGTGACCGGCTCCATGGGGTGTGTGCACCAAATGACCAATGGTTACCGGCGAGTTGACTGGTCGTTACTCCAAACGGCCGTGTTGTGGGGGGAGTTGTTTTCGTCGGTCAGGCCCATAGTCGCCCGCCGTGCCCTGCGGCTTTGCTGGTCGCATGACGATCGGTGGGGGCCCGCGCGGGCCGGCAGTGCTGGTGATCGAGCCGATGGGCAACGCGGGGCGCTTCCTCGTCGAGGCCGCCGAGCGGCTGGGCCTGCGGTTGTACGCGGCCACGCACGAGGACGTCCACGACGGCTACCCGCCGTGGCTGCGGTCGGCCCTCGCAGGGGTGTGTGTGACGGACCTCGCGGACACCCCGAGGGCCCTCGACGACATGGAGGCCTTCTGCCGGCGTCACGCCGTCTCGGGCATCGCCCCCTGCTTCGAGCTGTTCACCCCGCTCGCCGCCCTGCTCGCCCAGCGGGTCGGTCTGCCCGGCAACGACCCGCTGCTCGCGCCCGCGGCCAGGAACAAGATCCTCATGGGGGAGGCGTTCGCCGCCGCCGGTATCCCCGCCCCGCGCTGGACCGTCGTGCACGACGCGGCGGAGGCACACCGGGTGACGCGGTCGGGCGAGCTGGGCTGGCCGCTGGTGGTGAAGCCCGCGGAGCAGGGCGGCTCGTGGGGCGTGTCCGTGGTGGACACCGCCGACCGGCTCACGCGAGCGGTCGGTGAGGCCCAGCAGTACACCCACGCCCACCCGCACGGCCTGAAGCTCGACACGCGGGCCCTGGTGCAGGAGTACGTTCCCGGTGAGGAGTACTCGTGCGACACGGTGGTCGCGGACGGGGTGGCCTACCCCCTGCCGGTCGTCAGGAAGGACACCACGCAGGGCCCGTACCGGATCGAGACCGGGCACACCTGCCCCTCCGGTCTGGCCCCGCCGCTCGCCAGGCGGGTGCAGCACACCGCGGCACGGGCGGCACTCGCCGTCGGTGTGCGCAACGGGATCGCGCACACGGAGGTGAAGATCCCCCGGGGCGCGAAGACGCCGTACGTGATCGAGACCGGTGCCCGGCTGCCGGGCGACAACCTGTGCGAGATCGTCGAGGCCGCGACGGGTGTGAGCGAGGCCGTGGCCTGTCTCCAGGCCGTGCTCGGCCGGGTCCCCGACACCGTCCCCTCGCGTACGGACGCGGCCACGATCCGGTTCCTGCTGCCCGAGCGGGGCGGGGTGCTGCGGCAGGTGTTCATCCCCGCGTTGCCCGGTACGCACAGCGAGCTGCACCTGCGGCCCGGTGACACGGTGCCGGAGCCGGCGGATTCGAGCTGCCGCGTCGGGCACGTGGTGGCCCGCGCGGAGACGACTGACCGAGCAGACACGCTGGCCGGCCGGGTGACGGCCCGGTCCCGAGTGGAAGTGAGCTGAACAGATGCGGAAGATCGCGTTCTTACGGTCGGTCGGCGTCCGGCGCGCCGACCCCTACATCCAGCAGGCCGTACGCGGGCTCGCCGCCGAGGGGATCGAGGCGGGGCTCTTCCACACCAGCGGCACCGCGGACGACGACGACTTCCCCGGGTACCGGGAACGGCTGGACCGGGCGGTGACACCGCGGGAGCTCGCCGACGCGGTCGCCGCCTGGGGAGCGGATGCCGCGGTGTCGATCTCGCTGCCGTGCGAGAACGCGCTGCGGGACGCGGCGGCCAAGGCCTTCCTGGACGCGTCGGGCATCCCGACGATCATGACTCCGCTCGCGTCGACGATGCTGCTGGTGGACAAGTGGGAGACCAAGCGGCTCTGCGAGCAGGCCGGGCTGAGGGTGCCGGACGGCTTCCGGACCGACTCCGATCTGCTGGCGGGGCGCGGTCTGCCGGTGCCCGGCTACCGGGACGCCCTGCGCGTGCGGGCCGAACGGATCGGCTATCCGCTGCTGTCGAAACCGGTGTGGGACTCGACCAGCATGGGCATCCGCACCCTCCGCGGTCCCGCCGACCTGGACGCCTACCTCGCGGCCCCGCCTCAGGTGTCGGCGGTGGTGGAACAGGTCGTCGAGGGCGACCTGTGCAGCGTGGACATCGTCGGGCGGCCCGGTTCCTACCGAGTGCTGCCGCTGTGCTGGACCGGGCGCGCCGGGGCGGAGCCGGTGTTCACCTTCGCCGACCTGCGCTGGTGCGGGCCCCGCGAGGAAGCGGACGCCGCGTTCGCCGACGTGGCCCGCACCCTGGTCGCCCTGTGCGGGGAGCTGGGGGTGTGCGGATCGGTCAACGTCGACATGGTCTACAGCCGCGGCCGGTTCGTCGTCCTGGAGATCAACCCGCGCATCGGCGGCGCCACCACGCTGTCGTGTGCGGCGTCGGGCACGAACACCTTCACCTCCCTGGCCCGCATGGCCCGCGGTCTGCCCGTCGCCGGCGGCACGGCCCGACGGGCGGGGTGGGCCGTGGAGTTCCTCGCCGAGGACCGCGTTCCTCCGGCGGTGGTGGCCGAGCTCCGGCGGCGCGTCGCGGTGGTCACCGCGCACGACCTGGTCATCGACGGTGTCTCCCGCGGCGACATCGTCGCGTTCACCCTCGCCGAAGGCGACGAGGAGGAGACGGTGAAGGCGCTGACGGAGTTGCACGGCACGACCGGCTTCCCCGGCGCCGACGTCCTGCGCAAGATCGGCTCCCTGCTGTGCCCGTGAGCGTGTCGGCGCCGGCCCGGCGCCGGCCCCGTGCGGCGGACCGCCTCGGCGTGCCCGGGCTGCGGGGGCACGGCCTCTTCGTCACCGGCAATCTGATCGACTCCGTCGGCAACGGCATGCTCCTGCCGCTGGGGCTGCTGTACTTCACCGACGTCCGGGGGCTGCCGCTGGCGCAGGTGGGGGTGGCGACGACGGTGGGGCAGGCGATCGCCCTGCCGGTCACGTTCCTCGCCGGACGCCTCATGGACCGGGCGGGGCCGAAACCGGTGGTGGTGTGGGCGAACGTCGTCGCCGCAGCGGGGTTCGCCCTGTTCCTGGTCGCGGCCGAGCTGTGGCACGTGGCGGGCGTGTACGTGCTGGTGCAGGCCGGGATCAACATGTACTTCACCGCGCAGCGCACCCTGATCACCCACGTCACGGAGCCCGGGGAACGCCGTGCGTGGTTCGCGTTCACCGGCTCGCTGCGCAATGTCGGTCTCGCCGCGGGGGCCGCCGCCGCGGCGGGGGCGTTGACGGTGTTCGGGCAGGGCTCCCTGCGGTGGATGATCGCGGTCGACGCCGCGACCTACCTGCTGGCCGCCCTCTGCTTCGCCGCCGTCCCCACCACTCCCCCGCCGGCGCAGCGGACGGCACCGGCCACTGGAGTGACCGGGGCGGACGACACGCGCCGCTACCTGGTCCTCGTGGCCGTGAACATCCCCTACGTCCTCGCGCAGGCGATGCTGTCCGTGCTGGTCGCCGTGTACACCACCCGCTCCCTGGGGCTTCCCGCGTCGGCGGCGAGCGCCCTGTTCGTCGTCAACACCGTCATCGTCTCGGCGCTGTCGACCGTGGTCACCGCGCACGTGGCGCCGGAGGTGCCCCGCCGCGCCGTGGCGGCCGGGTACCTGGTCATGACGGTGGGGATGGGCGCCTTCGCCCTGCCCGCGCTGCCCCGCCTCGCTTTCACCGCCTGGGTGGCCCTCCTGGTCGCGATGGTGCTGTTCAGCGTCGCGGAGATCCTCCTCGGACCGGCGTTGAGCGAACTGTCCGTGAGCCTCACTCCCGGAGCGGCCGGGGGCTTCACGCAGGGGCTGTACCAGTTCTCGTGGGCCGTCGGCATGGTCGCGGCCCCCGCCGTGTTCACCCTGCTGCTGGAAGCCGGGCCGCTCCTGCCGTGGGGCGGCGAGGCCGCCGCCTGCCTGGTCGCCGCCCTCGCCGCGCCGGCCCTGAGGTCCCCCAACCGTCACCGCCGGAGGAAACCCCGTTGATCCTGAGTTTCGTCGATTCCGTCCGCGCCGTTCCCGCCGCCGAGTGGGAACCCCTCGCCCGCCCGGCCGGCCTCTACCTCTCCCACCGGTGGCTGGCCGGCGAGGAGGACGACCCCACCGCCGCGCGCGCGTACGCCCTGGTCCGGGACCGCGCGGGCACCCTGCTCGCCGCCGCGCCCCTCTGTCTGGTGCGGAACGAGCCGAACGACTTCTACCGGCCCGGCACCGTACTGCCCGCCCGGCTGCGGCCCCGTGTGATCGCCGGAGCACGGCGCGGCTACCACAACGCCCCGCTCACCGCTCACGGCCTCGACAGCGCACGGCGGGACGCCTGCCTGCTGCTGTTGCGCGATGCCGCACGCCGCTTCGCCGGCCGGCACGGCACCACGCACTGGTGGCCGTACCTCACCGCACCCGCCGCCGCCCGGCTCGCCCCCCTCTATCCGGGACGCCCTCTCCACCTGGAGGACGACGCCGTCATCCCGTTGCCCGGCGCGGGTGTCGACGACTACATCGCCTCCCTGCCGTCCCGGCGCCGTGCCGGCATACGCCGCGAACGCCGTGCCTTCGCGGCGGCCGGCCTGGACGTACGCCACGAGGCGCTCACGGACTGCCTGGAGGACGCCGGGGCCCTGCTCGCCGGCCACCAGCGGGACCACGGGCACGAGCGGGACGGCGTCGACGCGATGACCGGGCTCCTGGCGCGGCAGGCGGCGGCGATGGGCGACGAGGCGCGTGTGGTGGCCGCCTACGACGGGCGGCGGATGACCGGGTTCTGCCTGTACTACCACTACGGGTCGACGACGTGGATCCGCGCGGTGGCCGTCGACCGGCGGCACCCCGCCCCGCACCTGTACTTCAACCTCATGTACTACCTGCCCGCCGAAGAGGCCTACGCCCACGGCACGACCGCCCTGCACGCGGGCATGACGGCCATCGAGGCCAAGCGCCGACGGGGGGCCACGGTGTCCGGCCTGTGGGCGCTGGCCGACCGGTAGCCGAGGGGCCGGCGAGGATGCGCGAGTCGGGTGAGGGGCCGCCGACGCGGGCCCGCTCGAACCGCACCGGACCGGCAGGGCCTGGCGTCAGCCGACGGGGCGGACGGTGTGCCGGGCGGCGCGGCGTGCGGTGCGCAGGGCCCCTTCCCGGGTGGCACCGCGCAGTCCCAGGACGACCCGGGTGCTGAGTCCGTCGAGGAGGGCGAGGAGTTCGTCGGCGGCCGCCGGAACCTCTTCCTCCGGCAGCTCCAGGCGCCCCTGGCGCACCCCTCGGGCCAGCAGCAGCTCCAGGTCTGCCTGCCAGGCCAGGTCGATCTCCTCCTGCGCCTTCGTCAGTTCGCCGTTGCCCGCGGCGCGCGCCCACAGTTCGACCCACAGCATCCAGCGGGAGTCACGGGGGCCCTCGGGCAGGTAGAGCTCGAGGAAGGCGTCCAGGCGGCGGGGAACGGTGGTACGCCTCGACAACAGGGCGCGGCGCTCTGCGGTCAGCCGGTCCTCGCTCCAGCGCAGCGCTTCGAGGAGCAGCCGGTCCTTGCTGCCGAAGTAGTACAAGATGTGCCCGCCGGAGGTGCCCAGGCGTTCCGCGAGCGCGGACATGGTGAGGTCGGCCAGGCCGTGCTGCGCGATGGCGCGCATCGCCTCCTCGAGCATGCGCTCACGGGCGATGGCCCCGCCCCGTCTCCGTCGTGCCTCTGACGCCGTCACGGCGATCAGTGTAGCGACGTGCACCGACGCATTTGAATGCCGATCAAAAAAACTGGCGGATCCCGGCCCGGCTCTTGACAGGGCGCCACCGTCTTCCACATCTTGTATGACGTTCAAACTTCCTTGAACCGCGTTCAAGGAAGACGCCCCCCGCTCCCTCCGCCCGCGGCCAGCCGCCCGATCCCCGGGGACGCACACCTCCATGACGCACACACCTGCCGGCACACCGCACGGCACTTCCCCACCGACGCCCGCACCGTCCGGCGGATCCCCGGCGCCCGCCGGCCTCGCGCGGCTCCTCGGCCCCGTCGGCGCCGTTCTGCTCACGCTGTCCTGCATCACACCCGCCTCGTCCCTGTTCATCCTCGTCCCGGAGCTGTTCGCCGGGCAGGGCACAGGCGCTCCGCTGACCATCGTGGTGGGGATCGTCATCTCGATCGCGGTGGGCGCGTGCTACGCCGAACTGGGCACCCTCACACCGAGTGCCGGCGGTGAGTACGCCATGGTCGACGCACTGCTGGGACGGTTCCTCGGATGGGTGACCTTCGCGATGACCATCGCGATGCTCGTGGTCATCCCCCCGGTGATCGCTCTGGGCACGGCCGACTACCTCGCCGACCTCGTGCAGGTGGACCCGCGGGTGGCCGGCTGTGCCGTCATGCTCGTGGCGATCGCGACGGCCGTGCTGGACGTCAGGTCGAACGCTCTGGTCACCGGAGCCTTCCTGGTGCTCGAAGTGGTGGCCGCCGCCGTGGTGGCCGTCCTCGGCCTGGCACACGCCCAGCGTTCCCCGTCGGTGCTCGTGCACCCCGAGGTGTCCCAGGCCACGGCCGGACAGCCGGCGTTCACCACGGGCCTCCTGGTCTCCGGGCTCGCCGCCGCCATGTTCGTCGTCAACGGCTTCGGCACCGCCTCCTACCTCGCGGAGGAGATACGGCAGCCCCGTCGCAACGTGGCGCGCACCGTGTTCTGGTCGTTGTTCATCGGCGCCGCGGTCATCGTCGTACCCGCGGTCGCGGCGGTGCTGGGAACCGCGTCGACGGACGCGTTGTCCACGGCCACCTTCTCCGGCCTGGTGCGCGGCTGGGCGGGCGACACCACGGCCACCGTCATCGACCTGTGCGTGGCACTGGCCATCCTCAACGCCGTTCTGGTGATGGTGTTGCAGAACGCCCGGGTCGTGTACGCCTCGGGCCGGGACCGGGCCTGGCCGGAACCGGTCAACGAAGCGCTGACCCGGCTGCACCACCGTTTCGGCTCGCCCTGGGTCGCGACGCTGGTCATCAGCCTTCCCGGGGCGGCGCTGGCCTGCTTCGCCGACCTGTCGACGCTGTACGAGGCCACCGGCGCGATCCTCGCCGTCGTCTACGTACTGCTCGCCCTGGCCGCGCTGGCCGCCCGCCGGGCACCGCTGCGCGACCGTCCGGCCTGGCGGATGCCCCTGTGGCCCCTGGCCCCCGTCGTGGTGCTCGCCTCGGTCGGATACGTCCTGTACCAGCAGGCCGGACGTGACCTCGCCATCGCCGGCGGGGTCGTCGCGGCAGCGGTCCTCTACTACGTCCTGTACCTGCGCCGGCATCCGCACGACCGCTGGCGCGTGGCCGCCCCGGACGGCGACGACTGACACCGGCCGACACCGTTCACCCCGCCACGCCCCGCCCCGCCCCGCTCCGGGCAGGCCACCGCCCCGGGCGACCCGCACCACGCCGCACCGACTGGAGAACAGATCATGACCCTCCCCTCCCCCGCCGACCTGGTTCTGCGCAACGCCCGCATCCACACCGTGGACCCGGCCCTGCCCTCGGCCGAGGCCCTCGCCGTGCGGGACGGCCGGATCGCCTGGCTGGGCTCCGACGCCGAGGCCGCGCTGTGGACCGGTTCCGGGACCGAGGTGATCGACGCGGGCGGGCGGCGGGTCCTGCCGGGCTTCGTGGACGCGCACAACCACGTCCGGCTGGGCTCGGACGAGGAGTGTGTGCAACTGGCCGGGGCCCGCTCGCTCGCGGAGGTCGCCGCCCGGATCACGGCCTGGCGCGAGCAGCACCCGGGCGCGGAGTGGATCGAGGCGGAGGGGTTCGACTACTCGGTGCTTCCCGACGGCCGGATGCCCCGTGCGCGGGACCTCGACCGGCTCACCGGCGACACGCCCGCCTTCGTGCTCAGCTACGACGTGCACACCATGTGGCTCAACAGTGCCGCGCTGGGCAGGCTCGGCGTCACACGCGACAGCGGCGCGCTGCCGTTCGGTGTGCCCGAGAAGGACCCGGGCAGCGGCGACCCCACCGGTTTCGTCCGGGACTTCGCCGTGCGCGGACTGTCCCGCGAGGGTCATCGGGCGCTGCGCGCGCTCGGCGTGCCCTGGGCCTCCCCCGAGCGCCAGTACGGACGGCTGCTGCGCAGCTTGGAGGACGCGGTCCGCTACGGCATCACGACCGTCGTCGAACCGCAGAACTCACTGGACGACCTGGAGTTGTTCGTACGGGCGCGCAAGGAGGGGCACCTGCGCTCGCGGCTGGTGGCGGCACTGTTCCACCCCCGGGGCACGACAGACGCCGACCTGGACGAATTCGCCGAGGCCGCACGCCGGTTCGACGACGAGTGGATGCGGGTGGGGCCGCTCAAGCTGTACATCGACGACGTGGTCGAGCCGCGCACGGCCGCGCTGCTGGAGCCGTACACGGGCTGCAAGCACCGTGGCGACACCTTCTACCCGCCCGAGGAGTTCGCCGGGCTGCTGTCCCGGCTGGACGCACGCGGCTTCCAGTGCTTCGTGCACGCCACCGGTGACCGGGGCATCCGTACCGTGCTGGACGCGGTCGCCCGGGCCCGCGGCACGAACGGCCCCCGTGACGCCCGCCACCAAGTGGTCCACGTGGAATGCTGCGACCCGGCGGACGTGCCGCGCTTCGCCGAACTCGGGGTCGTGGCCTGCATGCAGCCACGCCACTGCGCTCCCGAGATCGCCGGTCCCGGACAGGACTGGGCGCGGAACGTCGGTGCGGGAAGGTGGCACAAGGCGTGGCCCATGCGCAGCCTGCAGCGGGCCGGGGCGACACTGGCCTTCTCCAGCGACTGGAACGTCGCCGAGATGGACCCCATGGTGGGTCTGTACACGGCGGTGACCCGCCAGCCGCTGAACGGAGGCGAGGCGTGGATCCCGGAGGAGACGGTGGACATCGAGACAGCCGTGCACGCCTACACGATGGGATCGGCGTACGCGAACTTCCTCGAGGACGAGCGGGGTTCGCTGACGGCCGGCAAGTTCGCCGATCTGGTCGTCCTCTCCCGTGACGTGCTCACGGTCGACCCCGCCGCCATTCCCGGGACCGTGTGCGACCTCGTCATGGTGGGCGGGCAGGTGGTCCACCGCGCATCGGCGTGAGCGTGGTCCCGGCCCGCCGTGCGCGCCGCCTCCCGGGTGCGTGCTGCTCTCCATGGGAATCTGGGCACGACACCAAGGTCTGGTGCGCTCGGCGTGCGGCGGGCCGTGGCGCGGGACGCCCGGCGGCTCACGCGGCCCGCGCGTGGCCCGCGCACCGATGAGTTTCCCGCGCCGCGCCGGTCCGTACGTCGGACATCCACGGACGGAAGGCTGGGCGCCATGCGGAAACTGATCTACGGCATGAACCTGACCCTGGACGGTTACATCGCCGCGGCCGGCGACGACATCGGGTGGAGCGGACCGCCGAGCCCCGAGCTGTTCCAGTGGTGGCTCGGCCTCGAGCAGGCGAGTGGCCTGACGCTGTACGGGCGCAAGCTGTGGGAGACGATGAGCTCCTACTGGCCGACCGGCGATCAGCGGCCCGACGCCACCCCGGCGGAGATCGAGTTCGCGCGGAACTGGCGCGACACGCCGAAGGTGGTGTTCTCCTCGACGATCGACAAGGTCGACTGGAACACCCGCCTGGTCACCGGCGACGCGATCGCGGAGATCAGCCGGCTCAAGGCGGAGGACGGCGGACCGATGAGCATCGGCGGCGCGACGCTGGCCGGGGCGGCCATGCGCGCCGGGCTGATCGACGAGTACGCGATCGCCACCCATCCGGTCCTGGTGGGCGGCGGCACGCCGTTCTTCACCGCCCTGGACGGCTGGGTGAACCTGAACCTGGTGGAGACCCGGACGTTCCCCGGCGGCGTGGTCCTGACCAGGTACGAGACGAGGCGCTGACCAGCCGCACCCGGCACGCTCCGCCCTCAAGCGTCCGGGCGGCGCCCGCGCTCACCGCGCGGGCGCCGCCCGGAGCGACGTCGAAGGCAAGGAAAGCGAAGGAACTTGTTTCAAAAGGAGTGGAGAAGGAAGCCCCTTCATGGCCTTGCCCAGGGCAACGCTAGCACTCAGTCCGGGATCAGGTCGCGCAGATTTTCGAGCGTGACGACCCGGGAGTGCGGATGCAGCCCTTCAGGACGTTCGAGACCGATGTACGTCACGGGCTCGTCCGGGACCGCGGTGCCGTCCCACAGGTCCACGGCCGTGGTGCCGTCGGACATCAGGTCGACCAGGTACCGCACCGTCAGGTACTCGCGTTCCACGATGGCGCGCACCACCTTGGACACCGATATCTGGTTCTCCTCGACCCGGTTGGCGGAGGAGATGCCTCTCAGATACAGGTGCAGCCACTTCGCGCGCCACCGGCCGTCTTCCTCGCGCCGGAACACCAGCGGCAGTGCCACCCGGCCCGTGCCGCGCAGGTCCGACTTCGTCCGTACCGTGCGCGGCTCGAACGGCCGGCCCTTCTGCTCGCCGTCGCGCAGCATGAAACCGAAGAACGACTCCTCGACCTCGTCGAAGCCCTCGCCGGCGTAGATGTCGACCTGCGGAACGATGAAGGTGCTGCGTACCCGGTCCAGAGACAGCTCGATGAACTCCGAGGCCCCGTCGGGCGCCTCGGTGACATCACCCGAGTGCACACCCGCGACGGTCTTGAGGGAGGTGTAGGAGAGCCAGGAGTCCATGCTGTAGTCGGTGTGGAGAAGCATCGCCGAGAGGTCGTAGTCGGTCCGCTTCCCGGTCTCCTTCCAGTACACGAAGAAGCGCAGCCGTTCGCCGTCGACCGCCGAGGCCGATCCCCGCGGCAGCACGCCGAGCCCGGCCGCGGCCGCCCGGCCGCTGAGCGGGAGGGCCACGTCGAGGACATCGCGGTCGAGCAGCAGCCGGCCCGGTGCCGGGAGTCTGCGGCGTATGTCGGCGTCGAGGGCGGCGATCAGGCGCTCGCGATCGGCGGCGGGTACCGGTGGCCGGTCGTCCGGGGCGACCCATCCGCGGCCGCGGCGGTTGACGAAGACCCGGGGCCCGCCGTTCTCCCGCACGCGGTTCCGGAGGTGCTCGCGGACCGACAGCACGACGCGGCCGGAGACCTCGGGAGCGACCCGCACCGCGGCGGCAACCACCTCCTCCCGCTCCTCCTGGCCGGCGGCGGTGCGCAGCAGGTGGTCCAGGGCGCGGAACAGCTTGCCGGGCGCGGACTCCAGCAGCCGCACCGCGCCGGGTATGTCGGACGCGTCGAGCAGCTCCTCGACCCGGCTGTCCATGGACCGTGCCTCCTTCTCCCCCCGCGCCACAGCGAACACGTCGGCCGCGTGCGGCCAGCGCGGATACTCGTGCGGGTGGAGGCGCTCACCGAGCCGCTTGAAGGGCTCGCGGTGCGCGTGCACGTCGGTCAGTTTGGCGGGGCTGGCCGCGACCACGGCGTCGAGGCCCGCGAGCAGTGCGCGGCGGACCGGCCGCGGCAGGGACCGGAAGCGGGTCGGCTCCTGCAGCGTCACGTCGCCGCCCGACAGCGCGCAGGCGAGCCGCAGCACATCGGTGACGGTGTCCAGCAGGAGGTCCGCGCCGGCCATGAGCCGCGCCTCGTTGACGACTGCCCGGTTCTCCCTGACCGGGATCGACTCCGGCTGCGGTCCGAGCGCACACCGGTGGGCGAGGGTCTTGAGGTCGCTGAGGTGGTCCTCGCCCAGTGGCGTCGTGCTGCCTGCCAGGGCCAGGTACAGGTCAGTGATTTCGTCGTCCAGGTCCCGCCCGAGGTGCAGGACGGTCACCCGGTCGCCCGCCGAGGCGATCAGCTCGTCCTGTGCTGCGAGCAGCTGCTCGTAGGTGTGCTGGTAGCGGCCGTACGCGGGCAGGCTGAGCAGGTCCAGCACGCCGTTCGCCGACTGGGTCAGCACACTCTCCCGCGCCGTGTCGTCACCGAGCGCCTTCACCACGCACCGCATCCAGAACTCTTCGGTGTCCGGCACGTTCGACGGGAAGTCGATGAAGTACGAGTTGTGCCGGACGTGGTCCCCCACCATCTCGCTCACGGCGCGCAGCGTCCGCCTGGCGGTGTGCACGACCGCGGCCCCGGACAGGCCGGACAACCGCTCCAGCAGCTCCGCCGAGAGCTTGAAGCCCACGGAGGTCAGCGCCGCGTCGAACTGCCGCGCAGCGGTGGCGCCCTCCCCGGCGGAGCCGCCGGGGAGGGGAACGCGGTGGGTGTGCCGGATGACCAGTGATTCGAGTCCGTGCGCCATTCGGGGATGATCGCAGAGTTGTCCGAACCGGCGCACAGGAGTTTCGGCGCGCGCCGTGAGGACCCCGAGCCCGACCGTCGTCACAGGCGCCGGCCTGCCTCCCGCCCGGCCGTTGTTACGCTCCCCGGGTGAGGATTCCGGGAACCGAAGAGATCCGTGCGCTGCACGAGAAGTACGCGCCGAACGCCGAGGCGTTCGACCTCGTGCACACCCACTGCGAGATCGTCTGGGGCATCGCCGAACGGCTGCTCGCCGCACCGCATCTCGGCCACGTCGACGCGGAACTGGTCCGTGCGGGTTGCCTGTTGCACGACATCGGCGTCTACCGTCTCTACGGGGCCGAAGGGCGGCTGGACCACGGCAACTACATCCGGCACGGGCTGCTCGGTCACGAGATCCTGGAGAACGAGGGCTTCCCGGAGACGCTGCGCCGCTTCTGCTCCCACCACACGGGAGTGGGAGTCACGAAGGAGGACGTCGTGAGCCAGGGCCTCCCCCTGCCCGTCGCCGACTACGTGGCCGTGACGGACGAGGAACGCCTCGTCATGTACGCGGACAAGTTCCACAGCAAGTCCAGGCCCTCGGCGTTCCTGACCCCCGACGAGTACGCCTCCCACGTGCGCCGCTTCGGTGAGCAGAAGGTCACCGCCTTCCAGGCGCTGCGTGCGGAGTTCGGTGACCCCGACCTGACCGTGCCGGTGCCGGACGGTGACATGTCCGGCCGGCGGTGACCGCCGTCCACTCCTCCCGGGCCCGGGCCCCGGGCGGTCGGGCACCGTCGTAGGGCTGGTACCGGCGGAGGGCCGGGAACGAGCGCCTGACACGCTTCCTTTTTCGATGGAAGCGTCTGGGTAGGCTGGAGACAGCAGCACACCGCAGACGAGATCAGGAGCAGACGTGAGCGAGCCGGCGTCCATCGCCCAGCAGCAGGAGATCGCCAGGGAACTCCAGGTGGCAGAGAACTTCGACGCCGAACGGGAGATCGAGCGCCGGGTGGCCTTCCTCGCCGAGCGGCTGACCACCACCGGCCTGCGGTCCCTCGTCCTCGGCATCAGCGGCGGAGTCGACTCCACGACCGCCGGCCGCCTGTGCCAGCTCGCCGTCGAGCGGGCCCGCGCCGCCGGTCACGAAGCGCGTTTCTACGCGATGCGACTGCCCTACGGCACGCAGGCCGACGAGCACGACGCCCAGCTGGCGCTCTCCTTCATCCAGGCCGACCACGTGCTGACCGTCGACGTCAAGCCCGCCAGCGACGCCGCGCTGGAGGCCGCGGTGGCCGCCGACGTCGCCTTCCGCGACGCCCACCACCAGGACTTCGTCCTCGGTAACATCAAGGCCCGCCAGCGCATGATCGCCCAGTACGCGGTGGCAGGGGCGCACGACGGCCTGGTCGTCGGTACCGACCACGCCGCAGAGGCCGTCTCCGGGTTCTTCACGAAGTTCGGTGACGGCGCCGCCGACCTGGTCCCGCTGGCCGGCCTGACCAAGCGCCGGGTGCGCGCCGTCGCCGACGCGCTGGGCGCGCCCGCCGAGCTGGTGTGGAAGACGCCGACGGCCGACCTGGAGACCCTCGACCCGGGCAAGGCCGACGAGGAAGCCCTCGGCGTCACCTACGACGCCATCGACGACTTCCTGGAGGGCAAGCCGGTGGACGACGCGGTCTTCGAGAAGATCGTCGCGCGCTACCACCTCACCGAGCACAAGCGTCAGTTGCCCGTCGGACCCTGAGGCCACCGCGCCACCGCCCGCCGGGACCATCCGGCGGGCGGTGGGTGAGCCGGCCGGACAGGCCCTAGTCGTCCGGACTCCAGGCCGGCCGGCGTCTCCGGGGGCCGGCGAGGATGCGCTGCTCCATGGCCGCGTACCGCTCGCGTTCGCGCTGGGCGGCGCCGCGTCCGCCCAGGACGGTGCCCAGCCAGCCGAAGGCGAAGCCCAGCGGCACCGACACCAGGGCGGTCGTCGTGAACGGGAACCAGTTGAAGTCGGCCTCCGGGAACGCCGAGGTCGGCGAACCGGAGACCAGCCGGGTGCCCGACATGAGCACCAGGACGGTGACCGAACCGCCGATCAGGGTGCACAGCAGGCCGGTGCGGCTGAAACGGCGCCAGAACAGCGAGTAGACCAGCGCCGGGGCGATGGCCGAGGCGCCCATGCAGAAGGACAGCGTCGCGAGGGGCTGCAGGCTGCGGTGCTGGGCGAGCGCGGCCAGCAGCACCACCGGTACGCCGACGACGAGCGCCGAGACCCGTGCCAGGGTCATCTCGCGCTGCGGTGCCATGCCCTTGCGCCGGGACGCCGCGACGTCGTGCGCCAGCGAGTTGGCGCAGGCGAGCGTCATGCCGGCCACCGACGCGAGAAGGGTGAGGAAGATCGCCGTCGTGACGGTGCTGAACAGCAGGCTCTCCGTACGGGACACCTCGGGTCCGAACGCGGCCCGGGCACCCAGCAGGTAGGCGGTGCTGCCGCGCGGGTCGGCGGCGGTGATCTGCTGCCGGCCGACGAGCGCCGTGGCGCCGATGCCGATGACGGTGATCACCAGCATGAACAGGGCGACCGCCGACACCGCCCAGGACATGGTGCGCCGCACCTGCCGGGCGCTGCCCGCGGTGTACATGCGCATGGTGACGTGCGGCAGGCAGGCGCCGCCCAGCACGATGGCGACCTGGGTGCTGATCATGTCGGGGCCCGGGTGCGGCCCGTCCGCGAACTGCAGTCCGTACCGCAGGAACGCGTCGCCGGCCCCGCTGCGCCGCGCGGCCGTGTCGACCATCGCCCCGGGGTGCCAGCCGAAGCTGTGCAGGACGAGCACGGCGACCACGATCCCGGAGCCCAGGAGCAGCACGGTCTTCAGGATCTGGATCAGCGCGGTGCCCTTCATCCCGCCCAGGGCCGCGTAGCTGATCATCAGCGTGCCCGCCCCGACGATGCAGCCCGTCTTCAGGACGCTGCCGGAGAAGCCCAGGATGAACGCCAGCAGTTGTCCGACGCCCGCAAGTTGCACGATCATCATGGGCACCAGGGACAGCACGGTCACCGCGCAGGCGGTGACGCGCACGGCCCGCCCCGCCATGCGCCGGCCCAGCGCGTCGCCCATGGTGAAACGGCCCGTGTTGTGCAGGGGTTCGGCCAGCAGGACCATCAGCAGGAGCAGGGACAGAAGTGTGCTGAGGGCGAGCACGACGCCGTCGTAACCGCACAGCGCGATGACACCGCCGATGGTGAGCACCGTCGCGGCGGAGATGTAGTCGCCGGCGACGGCCAGCCCGTTGCGCACCGGGGACAGCGAACGGTAGCCGGTGTAGAACTCCTCCAGGTCGTCGCGGTCGGGGCCGGTCACCACGCACAGCAGCAGCGTGACGGTGACGACACTGCAGAAGGCGACGAGGGACCAGGTCTGCGCGGAGCCGCCGAGGCCCGTCATCCCCGAGGCTCTCCGGCGCGGTCGTCCGGGCCTCCGTACCGGCTGACTCTCCGGGCCAGGGGATCGACGTACCGCCGCGCCGTGTACTCGAACAGGATCACGGCCAGCCAGGTGACCGGAACCTGCGCCAGGGCGAGCAGCAGGCCCGTGGGCAGTCCGCCGAGGGCGGGGCGCGCCATCAGGGAGGGGGCTTCGACGGTGAGGGTCAGGAAGACGGCGAAGTACCCGAGGGCGGCGAGCGTGGCCACCCTGCGCTGCCACCGGCAGGCACGGCGCAGGATCCGCAGCGCGCGGTGGTGACCGGCGGGCGCCGGCAGGTGCGGGGTGACGGAGGGGGCCCGTCCGTTCCGCTGCCGTAAGAGGGGTGAATCGGAACCGTCGTAGGACATCTCGAACTCCTGGGGCGGCCGGGGCCCGACGTTCACGGACCGCACGAAGGTGGGGGTGGTTCGGGTCCCCGCACGCTATGCGGGGTATCGGCGCCCGTGGCGGGATTTCCGTCGAACTCCGCGGGGCCCGCCCCGGCCGCCGCCGTCCGCGGTGGTGGCCCGTGGTGCCCCTGTGGCTGCGGTGCCGCAAGAGACCTGTGGAGACTCGGTCCGCGCGACACCGCTCCCCTGTTCGTCGTACAGATGCTCGGGCGTGCGTCCAGGGCTCAGCGGAGGTCGATCAGCCGTCGCAAGGGGGTTCCGTACGCCCAGCGTCTCAGCAGGGCGCCGTCCATCAGACGGGTGTTCTCGCTCGCCCGGGCCCACCGGACGTCACGGCGGGTGAAGGTGCCGCGGTGCACGACCAGCCGGAGTGACGGTGGGCGGTCGCCGCGGTGTGCCGGGGCGAGCGGCGGGTCCTCGTCCGGGAGCGGCTCGGCGACGGGGCGGAACGCCACCTCGAGCCGGTGCCCGCGGGCGTGACGGGCCTGCACACGCGGCCGGACACCGTCGTCGGCCGTCCGCCGTACGGCCCAGCCGTCCCGGCGGAGCATGCGGCACACGGCCAGCGCGAGGCCGTCGACGTCCAACTCCGCGATCTCCTCCGGCGTGTAGTAGCCGCGGCGGCGCCGCGACAGGGGCCGACGGCGCCCGACGACCACCGGCACGACGACCGCGGCGAGGGCGAGCGCGGCCGGCAGCGCCACCGGGCCGACCGAGCGGCAGGCCACGACGAGGCAGGTGAACGCGCCGCAGGCCGTGAGCACCGTTCCGGTCAGCGCGGGCAGCACCTCCCGCAGCTCGGGTCCGTACCTGCCCTGGGCCCGCAGCAGGCGCACCGCCTGCCGCCGCCGAGCCCTCCTCGACCCCTGTCCACCTGTTCCCGGACGGCACCATGTCACCGGGCCAGCTCCCCCCAACCCTCCGCACACGCGCGTGGACGGGGCATACCCGTGGCACCGTCGGCGCATCCCCGCGGGGGCGACTTTCGGACACCCCGACGGGCATGGCCGGTGCGGCCCGGGAGGCGTAGCACCCGGGCGTCCCAGCGAGCGTCCCGGCGGCAGGCAGGGGACGGTGAGGACCATGAACCGTCACCGTCGCCCGCCCCGACGGGCCCCGTGGGTCGTGGGCGGCGCCGCCGTGCTCGTCCTCGGCGGCGTCGGCGTATGGGCGTGGGTGGCGCAGGACGGTGGTACGCCGGCACCGGCACCGTCCGCCTCGGTGGACCTCTCTCTGCCGACGCCGGTGCCGCTGCCGTCCTTCACGCCGTCCCCCGAGGTGTCGAGCACGGCACGGCCGAGGCCGACCCGCACCACGGTCCCTGCCCGGACGACGCCGGCCGGTCCCCGGCCCCCGGCACCGCCGGGCGACCGGACGTCCCGCCCCCGGGCCACCGGTGCCGTTCCGACGACCGGGCGGACGCCAGGGGTGGTGCCCCCCGGCTCGGCGGCGCCCTCGCGGCCCGGGGCGTCCGCGCGGCAGGAGCCGGCGCCGTCCCGCCCCCGGACCAGCGCCGCCGCGCGGACGCCCCGGGCGACACCCCACCGCTCCACGCCGCCCTCGCGGGCCGGGGCCAGCCCGCGGCCCCAGGCGCCGACGCCTCCCCGGACCGGCGCCGCCACCCCGACCGCCGGGCGGACGGCCAGGACGACCCCCAGTCCCCACGCACCGGCGCCCTCCCGGACAAAGGCGACACCCGGCCGTTCCTCGTCCACGCAGACACCGGACGCCTCCGCCGCCAAGAGGACGGCCAGGCCCCCCGCCACCGAGAGGACGGCCAAGCCCACCGCCACCAAGGGGACGGCCAAGCCCTCCACACCCGAGAAGACAGCCGGACCCTCCGCCACCAAGAAGCCGGCCAGGCCCCCCGCCGCCGAGAAGACACCCGGGCCCTCGGCGCCACCACCCGCCCGGAGTACGGCGGCGCCGCAGCCGGAGCCGAAGCCGCCCGGAGCGCCGGTCACCCGCACACCGACGCACGAGCCCACGGCGTCCCCCGCGCCGACACCGGACGACGGCCGAGTGGTGACCACGACGTGGTACGCGTCCCCGGCCGCGGTGGCCGCCGCACAGCGGATGGCCGCGGAGGGCGTGGTGGGCGATCCCGCCTGCTCCATGGCCGCCGTCGGACGACCGGACCCGCGCCTGCTGCCCCGGGCCGGCCGTATCGGCATCGGACAGAGCGGCGGCTACACCTGTCTCGTCGCCTGAGGCGGGCGGGCTCATCGCCCCGGACCCGCGCCTCCCCGAGATGGGCGCCGCCCCGGGCAGGCCGGGGCCTGCCGGCATCGCGTCGGGCCGGCGCGCCCGCCGGCGCGGGCTGACACGTGCC
Organism: Streptomyces sp. NPDC048185; assembly: GCF_043202495.1. NCBI lineage: Bacteria > Bacillati > Actinomycetota > Actinomycetes > Kitasatosporales > Streptomycetaceae > Streptomyces > Streptomyces sp. NPDC048185. Next base: position 345,734 of record NZ_JBIDAN010000005.1, on the reverse strand, counting down.
GAACCGGTCCGGGCCGCATCCCCCGCCGCGGCCCTCCCCCACGGCAGAGTGGGACCCATGGACACGGATGACGAGAACCTTCTGGCCCGGGCCCGCGTGGCGACCAGGCTTCCCGCCCAGGACCTGGACCGGGCGCGGCGGTTCTACGCCGAGCGGCTCGGCCTGCGGCCCGTCGACGAACGGCCCGGTGGGTTGCTGTACCGGTGCGCGGGCGCGGATTTCGTGCTGTTCCGCTCGACGGGTTCCTCACCCGGCACGTTCACCCAGATGGCCTTCGAGGTCGACGACATCGAGACCGTCGTGGCGGGACTCAAGCAGCGCGGCGTGGTGTTCGAGGAGGTCGACGCGCCCGGGTTCCGGACCAGGGACGGGATCGCCGAGGTCGAGGGGAACTACCCGAGCAAGGGCGCCCGGGGCGAGCGCGGCGCCTGGTTCCGCGACAGTGAGGGGAACCTGCTCGGCATCGGCGAGCCGGTCGTCTGAGCCGGATCCGCCCCGCTACGGCGACACGTCCTCCAGTCGCCGCCCGGCCGTCTCCTCCGCGCAGACGCCCGCGACGACGGCGCCCGTCAGGGACACCGCGGCCAGGGTGAGGAAGACGGTGCCGATGCTTCCGCCGGCGTAGACCGCGCCGACGACGATCGGGCCGAGGATCACGCCGAGGCGGTTGAGCGCCCCGCCCACGCTGCTGCCCAGGGCCCGCATCCGGGTCGGGAAGAGTTCCGGCGTGTAGAGGTAGAGGCAGATGTTGGAGCCGAAGAAGAACACCGCGGCCAGTGACGTCCAGACGAGGACCTGCACCGCGGTGTCCGCGCCGAGCCAGGCGAGGACGAGCAGGACCGCGGCGGAGCCGCCCAGACAGCCGGTGATCACCCGGCGGCGGCCCGCCCGGTCGACGGTGAGGGCCGCCAGCAGGCAGCCCAGCAGTCCCGCGCAGGACGTGACCGTGGAGTACAGCAGGGCGTCGGACAGGGCGAGGTCGTAGCGGTTCTGGTAGATGGTCGGCAGCCAGGACGTGATGCCGTAGTTGACGAAGTACCCGGTGAACCACAGGACGCCGACGACCAGGGTGCGGCGCCGGTAGCGGCCGGTGAACAGGCCGCGCAGTCCGCCTCCGGAACCCGCCCGGCCCGGGGCCCCCGCGTCGGGCAGCGGCGAGGCGACGGGAGGCAGCGGCTCGCGCGTCGCACGCTCCACGGCCGTCTCGATCCGCGTCATGACCGCGGCGGCCTCCTCGTTCCTGCCGCGGTCGGCGAGCCAGCGCGGGGACTCGGGCACGACGCGGTGCACCACGTAGGCGAGGACTCCGGGCAGCGCCGCGAGCCCGTACATCCATCGCCAGCCGAGCACCGGCACCAGCCATGCCGCCACCAGGGCGCCCACGGTCAGGCCGGCCGGGAAGACCAGCTCGTACAGCAGGACGAAGCGGCCCCGTTTGTGGCTGCGGGTGATCTCGGCGATGAAGGTGGCGGCCACCGGCACCTCTCCGCCGATCGCCAGGCCCTGCACGAACCGCAGCGCCATGAAGGCCTCCGGCGAGGGGGCGAAGGCGAGCGCCAGGTTGGCGACGCTGGACAGGGCCACGCACAGGGCGATCACCCGGACGCGGCCGATCCGGTCGGCGATGCGCCCCGAGAGCAGGGCGCCGACCAGCATGCCGATCGAGCCGACGGTGAGGAGCAGCGTGGCGGCGGAGGTGGACAGGTGCCATTCGCCGCGCAGCTCGGGCAGGGCGTAGGCGATGAGGAGCTGGTCGAACGCCTCGAAGAAGGTGACGGCGCCCACCACGAGCCGGACGGTGACGTGCCAGCGGGACAGGGGGAGCCGCTCGAAGCGGGCGGCTATGGAGGCTCGGAGCGTGCTGTCGGGTACTGCTTCGGTCGTCATGCGTGGACTCCGCTGGTCGCAGGGACGGGGACGGCAAGCGCGGGAGCAGCGGCGAAGAAGAGCGGGGCAGCGACCGACTGGACGTCAGGTAAGCGCCAAGCTTCTAAGCGCTTAAGTTGTATCTCTGGTGAGCGGGACCGCGTCAAGGCCTGACGCAGCGATTTGGCGAGCGATCTGTTCCGGGCCACCTCTTGCGCCCGAGATATTTAAGCCCTTAGATTTCTAGCGCTTACCCAAGTGCTTGCTCCGGCAGCTCCCCTGAACCCTCGTGCAGGAGGCCCCGTATGCTCCGAACTCCCCCGGACGAAGCGCTCGTTGCGGGCCGGTGGCGGCGCGGCTCGGGTGCCGCGACGCAGACGTCCGACCCCGCCACCGGCCGGCCCCTCGCCACGGTGCACGCCGTGACCGAGGACGAGGTCGCCGCGGCGGCGCGGGCCGGGGCGCGGGCCGCCGCCGACCCCCGCTGGCGCGATCTGCTGCCGCATCTGCGGGCGCGTCTTCTGCATCGCGTCGCCGCGCTGATCGACGCGGACGCCGAGCACCTGGCCGCCCTGCAGACCGCGGACACCGGCAAGGCGCTGACCGAGACCCGGGCGCTGGTGGCGAGTGCGGCCGCGACGTTCCGGTACACCGCCGCCGCGCTGGAGACCGCGGAGGACGCGCTCACGCCGTCCCGCGGCGCGTACGTGACCATGAGCGTGCACGAGCCGATCGGGGTGGTCGGCGCGATCAACCCCTGGAATTCCCCGGTCGCCAGCGACGCCCAGAAGCTCGCCCCGGCACTGGCCGCGGGCAACGCGGTGCTGCTCAAGCCGGCCGAGTGGACCCCCCTGGTGTCGCTGGCTCTGGGACGGCTCGTCACGACGGCGCTGGAGGAGAGCGACCTGCCACCGGCGCTGCTGTCCGTGCTGCCGGGGCCCGGCCGGGTGGTGGGCGACGCGATCGTGCGGGACCCGCGCGTCGGCAAGGTCGCCTTCACCGGCGGCACCACCACCGGCCGGTCCCTCGCCCGGGCCGCGGCCGAGAAGCTGATGCCCGTGTCGTTGGAACTCGGCGGCAAGTCACCGACCGTCGTGCTGGCCGACGCGGACCTCGAGCAGGCCCTGGCCGGCGTGATGTTCGGCGTCTTCTCCTCCAGCGGCCAGTCCTGCATCGCCGGGTCGCGGCTGTTCGTGGCGCGGACGCTGTACGACGACTTCGTCGGCGAGCTCGTCGCCCGGGTGCGGAAACTGCGCGTCGGCCCGGGCACCGACCCGGACACCCAGGTCGCCCCGCTCGTCCACCCCGCGCACCGCGACCACGTCGCCCGCTACGTGGACCTGGCCCGCGAGGAGGGCGCCCGGGTGCTGTGCGGCGGCGGCGCGCCGGAGGGCCCCGCCCACGCGGACGGCGCCTACTACCTGCCGACCGTGCTCGACGGGCTGCCCGGCGACGCGCGCACCTGCCAGGAGGAGATCTTCGGCCCGGTCCTGGTCGCGCTGCCCTTCGACGACGAGGAGGACCTGGTCCGCCAGGCCAACGACTCCGTCTACGGCCTCGCCTGCGGCATCTGGACCCGCGACCACCGGGCCGCCTGGCGGATCGCCCGCCGCGTCGACGCGGGCACCGTCTGGATCAACACGTACAAGCAGTTCAGCATCGCCACCCCCTTCGGCGGCATGAAGGCGAGCGGCCTCGGCCGTGAGAAGGGCCGCGACGGCATCCGCGCCTACCAGCGCCAGAAGTCCCTGTACTGGGGAACCGCCACCGCTCCCCTGCCCTGGGCCGGCTGACACTCCCGGAGAACACCATGTCCCCTGATCCGCACGAACCCCCCATCGCCCGGCTGCGCGCCCTGCGCTCCGTCGAACTGCTCACCCCCGACTTCACCACCGCCACCGACTTCTACGAGGAGGCGTGGGGGCTGGAGGTCGTCGAGGCCGGGCACAGCAACAGCTGGCTGCGCGGCACCGGACCGGAACACCACGCCCTCCAGCTCACCCGGTCCGAGCGGACCGGCCTCGGCAGGCTCGCGTTCGCCGTGGCCACCCCCGCGGAGATCGACGAGGCCGCGCGACGCCTGGAGCGCCGCGGCATCCGTCCGGTGGCGGGGCCCGGTCCGCTCGACCAGGCCGGCGGCGGATACGGCCTGCGCTTCCACGACCACGAGGGCCGGCTGATCGAACTGTCCGCCGACACCTGGGCCGTACCGCCGCGCGGACAGGACGGCGCCGTGCCCGTCGGCGTGACCCACGTCGTGCTCAACACCACCGACATCGACGCCTCCGTCGCCTTCTACCGCGAGGTCCTCGGCATGCGCGTCTCCGACTGGTCCGAGCACCAGATGGCGTTCCTGCGCTGCAACAGCGACCACCACTGCGTGGCCTTCAACCAGGCGCCCTGGGTCTCCCTCAACCACGTCGCCTACGAGATGCCTTCCGTCGACCACTTCATGCGGGGCATCGGGCGGCTGCGCCACCACGGCGTCGTGCCCCAGTGGGGTCCCGGGCGGCACGGCCCGGGCAACAACACCTTCTCCTACTTCACCGACCCCGCCGGCCTGGTCTGCGAGTACACCTCCGAGGTCGCGCAGGTCGTCGAGGACCGCTGGATCTGCAAGGTGTGGCGGCGCGTCCCGGAGCTCTCCGACCTGTGGGGCACCGCCGGTCCGCCCTCCGAGCTGATCCGCACCCACATGGCCGGGACCCCGGACGGCAGCCCCGTCCTGCCCCCGGTCGACGCCGAACCCTCCGTCCCCGAAGGAGCCTCCGCATGAGCGGCAGCGTGTTGAAGGTCGGCCTGGTGGGCTGGGGCGCGATCGGCCGGGTCGTCGGCACCGCCCTCGCCGCGGGCGAGGTGCCCGGAGCGGTACTGCACTGCGTCGTCGACAACCGGCCCCTGGGCGAGGCCGCCCCCGTCGACCAGGTCCCCTTCGAGACGGCGATCGCCCGCTGCGACCTGATCGTCGAGGCCGCGGGCCAGGGCGTCGTCCGCGAGTGGGGCGAGCGCGTGCTCACCGCGGGCACGGACCTGCTGGTCGCCTCCACCGGGGCCCTCACCGACGAGGACCTCGCCAAGCGGCTCCTCGGCGCGGTGCCCGGCCGGGTCTACTTCACCGGCGGCGCCGTCGGCGGGCTCGACCTGCTCCAGGCCGTGCGGGCGCTCGGCCCCCTGGACGAGGTCACGCTGACGACCACGAAACTCCCGGGCACCCTCGAACAGCCCTGGATGGACGAGGAGTTGCTGGCCAGGCTGCGCACCGCCACCGGGCCGGTCGAGGTGATGAGGGGCACCGCGCGCGAGGTGCCGGTGAAGTTCCCCCGGTCGACGAACGTGGCGGCCTCCGTGGCCCTGGCCGTCGGCGACCTGGACGCCGTCCGGGTCCGCGTCGTCGCCGACCCGGCGGCCGTCCGCACCCGGCACGTCGTCGAGGCGTCCGGCCCGCACGGCGCCTACCGCTTCGAGGCGTCCCACACCCCCGACGCCGACACCCCCGCGACCAGCGCGGTCGTCCCCTACGCGGTCCTGCGCTCCCTCGGCGCGATCGCCGGACGCCCGGGGCAGATCCTGTGACCGCCCCGGCCGAGGTCCACGTCGAGGAGGCCGGCACCGACGGGCCCCTCCTCCTGTGCCTGCACGGCATCGGCTCGTCGTCCGCCTCCTTCGCGCCGCAACTGGCCGCGCTGGCCGACGAGTTCCGCGTCGTCGCCTGGGACGCCCCCGGCTACGGCCGCTCGCCCGACCCGGACGGACCGCTGGACCTGGACGGCTTCGCCGACGCCGCCGCCGAGGTCGTCCGGGGACGGGGCGGCCCGGCCCACGTCCTGGGCGTGTCCTGGGGCGGGGTCGTCGCCCTCCGGCTCGCCGTGCGCCACCCGGACCTCGTCGCCTCCCTGATCGTCGCGGACTCCAGCGCCGGCTCCGGCACGGACCCCGAGAAGGCGGCCGCGATGCGGGCCCGCGTGCCCGAGCTGGAGCGGCTGGGCGCCCGCGCATTCGCCGAGCGGCGCGGCCCCCGGCTGGTCTCCCCCGGCGCGCCCGACGCCCTCGTCCGCCGCGTCGTCGACACCATGGCGGCCGCCGTACGGCTGCCCGGCTACGCCCACGCCGCCGAGTCGATGGCCACCGCCGACCTGCGTGCCGACCTGGCGCGCGTCACCGCCCCGGCCCTCGTGCTCTGCGGTGACCAGGACCGGGTCACCGGACCGGACGCCGCCCAGGCGCTGGCCGGGGGCCTGCACAAGACGGCGTACGTGATCGTCAAGGACGCCGGTCACCTCGCCCACCAGGAACAGCCCGAGCGCTTCAACGCCTGGGTCCTGTCCCACCTGCACATCACCACCAACCGGCGCACCACCCACCTCATGGAGGACTGACCATGCCCCTCGAGACCACCGAGTACGACAACGGCGGCGACCTCGCCAAGTACACCGACTCCCTGATCGCGAGCAAGGCCTCGCGCGAGCCCGACTGGGGCACCCTCTCCTTCCAGGAGAAGGCCGGCCCGCAGTACCGGCGGGCGCAGATCCGCTACGTCGGCTCCGGCGCCACCGGCAACCACGACGACGACCAGCGGATCATCCCCTCCGGCGGCTTCACCTTCTCCAACATGCTGCTCCCGCCGGGCGCCGAGGGCCCCGCCCACACCCACCACGACGTGGAGGAGGCGTTCTTCGTCCTGGAGGGGCAGGTCCGCGTGGGCATCCACCGGGGCCCGGACGAGGCCGAGTACCGCACGCTCGGCTACCGCGACATGATCGTGGTGCCGGCCGGCGTGACCCGGTCGCTGAAGAACGAGGGCGACACCGACGCGCTGTTCTGCGTGATCATCGGCACGCGGAAGCCGCAGGTGCCGACCTACCCGGAGTACTCGCCGCTGTACGGCGTCATCCGTGACTGACGCGGCGCGGACGGTCGTCGTGACCGGGGCGGGCCGTGGCCTGGGGGAGGCCATGGCCCGCCGGGCCGGCGCCGACGGGTATCGCGTGGTCGTCGCCGAGCTGAACGAGGAGTGGGGCGAGCGCACGGCGGCGGCCATCCGCGCCGAGGGCGGCGACGCCTGTCACGTCCCGTGCGACGTGGCGGACCCCGCTTCGGTCGGCCGGCTCGCCGAGGCCGTGGCGCCGCACGGCCCGGTGTGGGGCCTGGTCAACAACGCGGCCCTGGCCAACGGAGTGGGCGGCAAGGAGTTCCAGGACATCGACGTCGAGGTCTGGGACCGGCTGATGACCGTCAACGTCCGCGGCCCCTGGCTGGTCGCCAAGGCCCTGCATCCGCTGCTCGCCCGGCCCGGACGCATCGTCAACATCGCCTCCGACGCGGCCCTGTACGGCTCCCCGCGCCTGGCGCACTACATCGCCTCCAAGGGCGCGGTCGTCGCCCTGACCCGGGGCATGGCCCGGGAGCTCGGGGAGCAGGGCGTCACCGTCAACGCGGTGGCCCCGGGGCTCACCGAGTGCGAGGCCACCGAGTCCGTTCCCGCCGGACGCCACGAGCTCTACGCCACCCACCGCGCGATCTCCCGCCCGCAGCAGCCCGACGACCTCGTCGGTCTCGTCTCCTTCCTGCTGAGCGAGGAATCCCGCTACCTCACCGGCCAGGTGATCGCCGTCAACGGCGGCTTCACCATGCACTGACACACAGGAGCGATTCATGGATCTCGGTCTCGCCGACCGGACCGTCCTGGTCACCGGCGGCAGCTCGGGCGTCGGCCTGGCCACGGTCCGCGCACTGCTCGCCGAAGGGGCCAACGTGGCCACCTGCGGCCGGGACGCCGGCCGCCTCGCCGACGCCGCGGCCCGCCTGGACGGCGGCGACCGGCTGCTGACCGCCGCGTGCGACGTACGCGACGCGGACGCCGTGCACGGCTTCGTCGACCGGGCGGCCGAGCGCTTCGGCCGCATCGACGGGCTGGTCAACAACGCGGGCCAGTCCCGCATGAAGCGGCTCGACGACACCACGGCCCAGGACTGGCACGACGAACTGGAGCTGAAGTTCGCGGGCGTGCTCCATCCGCTCCAGGCGGCCCGCGGTCACCTGCGGGAGTCGGACGCGGCGAGTGTCGTCAACGTCAACGCGGTCCTCGCCAAACAGCCGGAGCCCCGCCTGATCACCACCAGCGCGGCACGCGCGGGCATCCTCAACCTCTCCACGTCGCTCGCCGCCGAACTCGCCGCCGAGGGCATCCGGGTCAACTCGGTCTGCCTGGGCCTGATCGACACGGGGCAGTGGACCCGGCGGCACGCCGCCGCGGACTCCGGCCTGGACTACGCGGAGTGGCAGGCGCGGCTCGCCGCCGACCGGGGCGTGGCGCTCGGCCGGCTGGGCCGGGCCGAGGAGGTCGCCTACGCCGTCGTGACACTCCTGTCGCCGCGCGCTTCGTACATCACCGGAACGGCCATCGACGTCTGCGGCGGTGTCGGCCGCGGCATCCTCTGAGAGGCACGCATGACCTACCGCAACGGAGGCGACCTGCTGGTCGCCGTCCTCAAGGAACTCGGCATCGACACGGTCTTCGGCATCGTGTCCGTGCACAACCTGCCGCTCGTCGAGGCCGTCGACCGGGAGCTGCGCTTCGTGCCCGTGCGGCACGAGGCGACCGCCGTGAACGCCGCCGACGGCTACGGCCGGGCCCTCGGCGGCCTCGGCTGCGCGCTCACCTCGACCGGGACGGGTGCCGGCAACGCGGCCGGCTCCCTGGTGGAGGCGCTCGCCTCGGGCACGTCCGTGCTGCACGTCACCGGACAGATCGAGAGCCGCTACCTGGGCGGCGGGCGCGGCTTCATCCACGAGACGAGGGACCAGCTCGGCATGCTGGCCGCCGTGTCCGCGTACGCGGCGACGGTGCCGGACGCCGGGAGCGCGGGGCGCCTGCTGCGCGAGGCCGCCGCCGCGGCGCTGGCCGTGCCCGGCGGACCGGCCAGCGTGGAGTGGCCGGTCGACCTCCAGTACGCGGCGCAGCAGGACACGCCGGGGGTGACGGACACCGCCGAGGCCCCTGTTCCCGACCCCGCCGAACTGGCCGGTGCGCAGGCGCTGCTGGCCTCCGCCCGGCGGCCGCTCGTCTGGGCGGGCGGCGGCGCGAACCGGGCCCGGCGGGAACTGCTCGCCCTGCTCGAGACGGCCGGCGCCGGCCTGATCACCTCCAACTCCGGCCGCGGCTCGGTCCCCGAGGACCACCCGCAGGTCATCGGCAACTTCGCCACCACGCCCGCCGTGCGGTCCCTGCTCGCCGACGCGGACGCGCTGGTCACGGTCGGCACCCACTTCCGGTCCAACGAGACGGCCGACTACGGCCTGGAGCTCCCCGCGGCGCACATCCAGATCGACGTCGACGGCGCCGCGCTCGGCCGGGTCTATCCCGTCCGGCACGCCCTGCGCGGCGACGCCGCCCGCGTCCTGCCGGCCCTGACCGGGGCCGCCGCGCCCGCCGACCCGGGCTGGACCGCCCGCGTCGGCGCCGTGCGCGACGAGGTCCGGGCGGTGCTGCGCGACGGCATCGGGCCGCAGGCGGCGGTCTGCGACGCGCTGGCCGCCGCCCTGCCGCGGGGCGCGGTCGTCGCCCGCGACGTGACGATCCCGTCGTCCACCTGGGGCAACCGGCTGCTGCCGATGCACGACCCGCGCGCCAACGTCTTCCCGCGGGGCGGCGGCATCGGCCAGGGGCTCGGCATGGGCATCGGCGCCGCGCTCGCCCGCCCCGACGGGCCGACGGTGGTCATCGCCGGGGACGGCGGGCTCGCCGTCCACCTCGGCGAGCTGCTCACCGTCGCCCAGGAGCGGCCGCGGCTCCTCCTGCTCGTCTTCAACGACGGGGGCTACGGGGTCCTGCGCAACACGCAGGACCGCTACAGCGACCGCCGCTCCGGCGTCGACCTGCACACCCCCGACTTCGCGGAGCTCTCCGCCGCCTGCGGGCTGCCGTACGCGCGGATCGCCGCGGAAGCCGACGCGGACTCGGTGATCCGGGACGCCCTCGCCGCCGACGGGCCGGTCCTCGTCGAGGTGGACCTCGCGGCGCTCGGCCCGATGAAGACGCCCTTCACCCCACCCGTCACGATCCCCACCGCGTAGGGAGGCCCACCGATGAGCGACACCGAAGAGCGGCGGCTCGAACTCCTCGTGCGCCGCATGACCTGGGAGGCGGACGGCGTGCTGTCCGTCGAGCTGGCCGACCCGGCCGGCAAGCCCCTGCCCGCCTGGTCCCCCGGCGCCCATGTGGATCTGCGCGTCGGCGGCTTCGTCCGCCAGTACTCGCTGTGCGGCGACCCGGCCGACTCGGACTCCTACCGCATCGCGGTCCTGGACGAGCCCGCCTCGCGCGGCGGTTCGCGCCACGTCCACACGAAACTGCGCCCCGGCCAGACCGTGGAGGCGGCCGGCCCGCGCAACCACTTCGCGCTGGAGCCCGCCGGTTCGTACGTGTTCATCGCCGGCGGGATCGGCATCACCCCGATCCTCGCCATGGCCCGCCGGGCGGATCGCGACGGGACCCCGTACCGCCTGGTGCACGGCGGGCGGACCCGCGCCTCCATGGCCTTCGGCAACGAACTCGCCCGGCTCACCGGGGGCGAGGTCACGCTCGTCCCGCAGGACGAACTGGGCCACATCGACCTGGCCACGGCTCTCGCCGCTCTGCCGGCCGACGCGCTCGTGTACGCCTGCGGTCCGGAGCCGCTGCTCGCCGCCGTGCAGGAGGCGTGCCCGGAAGGCCGGCTGCGGCTGGAGCGGTTCGCCGCTCCGGCGGTGGAGCGGTCCGGCGACGACACCGCCTTCGAGGTGGAGTGCCGCCGGTCCGGCCTCACGGTCCCGGTCGGCGCGGACACCTCCGTCCTGGAGGCGGTCGAGGCGGCGGGTGTGTCCGTCCCCTCGTCCTGCCGCGACGGCATCTGCGGCACCTGCGAGACCCGCGTTCTGGCCGGTGTCCCCGACCACCGCGACTTCCTGCTCTCCGAGGCCGAGCACAGCGCGGGCGAGACGATGATGATCTGCGTCTCGCGCTGCGCCTCCGACCGGCTCGTCCTCGACCTGTAAGCCCTGTCCCGCCGTCCCTCCGGAGGCCCGCATGACCGCCGACGCCTGGCCGTACCTCGACCCCCACCAGTCCCGCACCCACGAACCCAGCCCGTACGAGGTGAAGCTCGCGCGCACCCTCGAGGAGATCTTCACCCGGGACGGCCACGAGCTCGCCGACGTCGTCGCCGGTCTCAACGCCCGCCAGGTGCGCACCCCCGACGGCGCGCCCTGGACCGAGGAGACCTTCCGCACCGAGATGCACCGCCTGGGAGCCTGAGATGAGCCTCACCACCGACGTCACCGCCGACCACGTCTACGCCCACGGGCTGCGCAACCAGTGGCACCCGGTCGTCCCCTCGCACTTCGTCGCGCCCGGCGGCATGCGCCGGGTCACCGCGCTGGGCGAGAACTGGCTGCTGTTCCGCACCGCCGACGGCACGCTCTCCCTGCTCGCGGACCGCTGCCCCCACCGCGGCGCCCCGCTCTCCCTCGGCAAACACCTCGGCGACCGGGTGGCCTGCTGGTACCACGGCGTCGAGGTGCTGGGCGACGGCACCGTCTCGTCCGTGCCCGGGCTGCCCGGCTGCAATCTGGAGGGCAAGAAGCTGGTCACCTCGCTGCCCGTGCGCGAGGTGGCCGGCGCGATCCTGGCCTACTTCGGCGACGAGCGGCACCCCGAGCCCGCGCCCCTCACCCTCCCCGAGCCGCTCACGGACCCGGACGTCGCGGCGATCCTGTGCTACGCCGAGTGGAACGTGCCGTGGCGCTTCGCCGTGGAGAACCTGATGGATCCGATGCACGGCGCGTTCCTGCACCACGAGTCGCACACCATGTACGACGGTGACACCCAGGCCAAGTTCCGCATCCGCGAGACCGACCGGGGGTACTTCTTCGAGAAGACCGACCAGCGCGGCGTCAACTTCGACTGGGTCGAGCTGTGCCGGACCGGGGTCGACTGGGTCGACCTGTCCATCCCGTACCCGCCGTCCGCGGGCCCCGGCGGTCCGTTCGGCATCGTGGGCATGGCCTGCCCGGTGGACGCCGGTCGCACCGGAGTCTTCTTCTGGCGCTACCGCAGGGTGTCCGGCTGGCAGCGTGACACCTGGCGGTTCCTGTACCGGACGCTCATCGAGAAGCGGCACTGGGAAGTGCTGGAGCAGGACCGGGTGATGCTGGAGGCGATGCCGGCCGACGCCGACGGGTCCGAGAACCTGTACCAGCACGACCTGGGCGTCGTCCGCCTGCGCCGTCTGTACCGGCAGCAGGCCGAGGCGCAGGCCGCCGGCTGACCGGACCGGCCGGCCCGTCGCGGCGGGGGAGGCGGGACTTCAGCTCCCGCTGTCTCTCGCCTCGTCCGTCTCCCCCGAGGCGACGATGGAACGCTCCAGCTTGGAGAGCAGACGCGCCAGCTGGCGCCGCTCGGCCGGGGACAGCTCCATCAGCATCCGCCGCTCGTTGTCCAGGTGCTCGGCGAACACCTCGTCGACCTTGGCGAGGCCGGCGTCGGTGAGCCGCGAGTAGACGACCCGGCGGTCGCCGGCGTCGCGCTCACGGACGATGAGGCCGTCCTTCTCCAGTCTGTCGATCCGCAGGGTGACACCCGCCGACGAGATCAGACCCGAGTCGGCGAGCTGTCCGGCGGTCAGCCGGTAGGGCGCGCCGGCCCGGCGCAGCGCGGTCAGCACGTCGAAACCGGCCACGGCCAGTCCGTGCCGCTCTATCCCGGCGGCCAGTTCGGTGTTGTAGCGCAGGAAGGTGCGGTGCAGCCTGGCCAGCACCTCGAGGGGAGCCGTGTCCAGTTCGGGCCGCTCCCGGGCCCAGTCCTCGATGATCGCCGCCACGGCATCCCGTCGGGCCCTCTTCACCGCCATGCCGCGCCTCCCCATGTCACCAGCCGTCGCGGACCTTGCTCCAGAAATCTTAGCCCTGAAATATCTGGTCCACGGCACCGGATCGCACGCCGGTCGGCGCGAGTGCGCTCAGCGCACGCCGCCGGCGCCTTCGGGCTCGTCCTGGCGGGAGACCCGGTCGGCGGTGCGCCGGGCCGTGCCGGGCCGGCGTCGGCCGACGAGCCAGTAGAGGCCGGCCGGCACGACGAGGCCGACGATCCAGGAGATGTCGGCGCCGCCCAGGGCCGCGACCAGGGGGCCCGTGTAGAAGCTCGTGGACAGGAAGGGCAGTTGGGCGGCGAGGCCGATGGCGTAGACGGACAGCGCGGGCAGGCTCCAGCCGCCGTAGCGGCCGTCGGGGTCGCTGAGCGCGGACAGGTCGTACTGCTCGCGGGAGATGAGGTAGTAGTCGACGAGGTTGATCGCCGACCACGGCGTGAAGAAGGCGAGCAGGAAGAGGAGGAAGTCGGCGAAGGAGTCCAGGAAGGAATTGCGTCCGGCCAGCGCCAGCAGGGTTCCGGCGGCCATGATGGCGGCCGTGTAGAGCACCCGGCCGCGCTGCGAGACGGCGCGCTGTCCCCGGAAGCCGCTGACGCTGGTCACGATGGACATGAAGCCGCCGTAGGTGTTGAGCACGTTGATGGTCAGCTTGCCCAGCGCGATCACGAAGTACAGGAACGACGCGATGAGCCCGGTGCCGCCGAGCCCGACGACGTAGCCCACCTGGTCGTCCACGAAGGCCGTGCCGGCGGAGGCCGCCGCGAGGACGCCGAAGCTCATCGACCACTGGGCGCCCAGCACCGTGCCGGACAGGGTCCACCAGAAGGTCGTGCGGGCGGGTGTGGTGCGGGGCAGGTACCTCGAGTAGTCGGCGACGTAGGGGCCGAAGGCCAGTTGCCACGAGGCGGACAGCGACATCGCCAGCAGGAACATGGGCACGGCGAAGCTGTGCTGGTGGACGACCTCTCCCAGGTCGATCCGCTGGAGCAGTCGGACGCCCAGGTACACGAAGGCGAGTGCGCACACGACGCTGGCGACCCGCCCCAGGGCGTGGACCATGCGGTACCCCACGGTGGCCATGAAGGCGGTGACCAGCGCGAAGACGACGATGCCGGGCACGGTGCCGAGGTGGGTGAGCTTCCCGACCGCCTGGCCGGCGAGCACCGAGCCGCTGGCGAAGAAGCCGATGTACATCACGACGACCAGCAGCAGGGGCACCACGGCGCCCCGGACGCCGAACTGCGCCCGGGAGGAGATCATCTGCGGCAGTCCCAGCCGTGGGCCCTGAGCGGAGTGCAGGGCCATGACGCCCCCGCCCAGGAGGTTGCCCAGCAGCAGGCCGACCAGTGACCAGACCACGTCTCCGCCGAACACCACGGCAAGGCCGCCGGTGACCACGGTCGTGATCTGGAGGTTGGCTCCCAACCACAGGGTGAACTGTGAGAACGCCGTCCCGTGCCGCTCCTCGTCCGGGACGACGTCGATGGAATGCCGTTCGACCAGGGCGGCCATGGTTACTCCGTTCTGCTGGGCGACGGCCGAGGGCCGGCGGAGCTTTCCGGCAGCGGGAACCGGGCGCACCCGACCGCGCTGCATACAGTTATGCAGCATGGTCGGCGACTGAAGGGATTGCAACACCCCGAGGTCAACTACATGCAAAGGGCATCCTGGGGGGATACCGCCTGGCGCCCGGCGCTCGGACCTGCGCCTGCTACCGGGGCCTCCGCACGAAGAACTCGTTGCCGTCGGGGTCGAGCATCAGCATCCGGCCGCTGTCGTCCCCGCCGGTGTCGGTGCGCGTCGCGCCGAGCGAGACCAGGCGGCCGGCCTCCGCTTCCGGGTCGGCGCCGGCGGGGAGGGCGAGCTCGAAGCACAGCCTGTTCGTGCCCGTCTTCGGCGCCACGGGCGGACCACCCCATGTGATCTTCGTACCGCCGCTCGGCGACTGGATCGCGGTCTCCTGGTCCTGGTCCCAGACCAGCGGCCACCGCAGCGCCTCGCTCCAGAAGTAGCCGACCTCCTGAGTACCGTCGCAGGCCAGGGCGCCGATGAAGCCGGTGTCGGCGAGGAACGCGTTGCCCGCCTCGATGACACAGAACTCGTTCCCGTCCGGGTCGGCGAGCACCACGTGCCCCTCTTCGGGACGTTGACCCACGTCGATGTGGCTGCCGCCGAGCGCCAGTGCCCTGGCCACCGTCTGCCGCTGCTCCTCCGGGGAGCTGCTCGTCAGGTCGAAGTGCGCCCGGTTCTGACCGGCCTTCGGCACCTGACCCGGCAGGAAACGGATGCGGAACCCGGCGGGATCGGGCGGGAGTATCGCCACGCCGTCGTCCAGGCCGTTGTCCAGGCCGTCGGCCGCCTCCCAGCCCAGGACCCCTGACCAGAAGCGTGCCAGGTCCGACGGGCGCGTCGCACGGAAACAGATCGCGGACAGTTGACTGGTCATACCTCGTGCATCTCCGATCCACCGACAGCCGGCGCCGGGACATGCCCCGGCCCCGCGCGCGCAGCCTAGGGTGGCCCGTTCGGCACCCGCATCAGAGTTTCCGTCGCGGGCGGCGCGGACGGGCTCGGGCGCGTCACACCGCCAGGTCCCGGTCCAGCTCGCTGCGCCATTCCTCGCTGAGCCTGCGGTGCAGGACGGACGCCGCGGCGATCGGCAGCGGCAGCAGGAGGAACCGTCGCAGCGCGTCCGCCGCGTCGACGCGAAGCTGCCAAGCCTCGAAGTCCTCGCGCGTGGCGGGCAGTTCGGGCGCGTTCCGCTCACGTCGCCAGGACGGCTCCAGTGCGGGCCGCGCCGCGGCGGCCTCGGCCGCGAGCGTGCGCATGCGCAGGTCCAGCATGCTGTCCTCCACGAACTCGGGGCTCTCGCCGCGGTCCACGGCCTCCAGGGTCCGCGTCACTTCGGTGAAGGCGTCGAGCCCGGTCTCCGCGGCCAGTCTGCGCAACTGCGCGGCGATCGCCGCACGCAACCGGGGCTCTGGAGTGCGCTCGACCAGCGTCGCCAGGTCCAAGTGCCGTATATCCGAGGCGGGACGGCACGTCCACTCGGGGAAGTCCTCCAGGACGGGCAGCACGAGGCCGCTCGTCAGCGGCTCGTCGAGTGCGCGCGTCAGGGCGAAGTCGATACCGAAGGCGTTCGGCAGGCCGGCGAGGAAGTCGGCGTAGGCGGCGGTCGACCCGGGCCACGGGTCGACGCCGACGGCCTGCACCTCGCTGCCGTCCGGGAGCTGGAACCGGTCCTCGCGCGGGGAGAACACGAGGCGGTCGTGGGCGCCCTGGGCATACGGAAGACCGTTGTCGTAGACGGTGAGGCGCACTTCCGGACCGTGCTTGGTCACCGCCACCACCCGGGTGTCGCGGGCCAGTCTGCGCAGCACCTCCGGGCGGGTCAGCTGGTCGGCACCCGCGCTCTGCATCAGGAAACCCCAGTCCCCGCAGCGTCCCGCGCGCACCAGCGGCCGGGACGCCGCCCAGAGATCCGCCGCCGACCGCTCGGCCTGCGCGTGGGTGCGGTCCCGGACGGATTCCCTCTCCACCACACCGGCGCGCAGCAGGAGTTGCTCCGCACTCACGCCCTCGGCGAAGACGAGGTCCGGCTGAGCGGGGCGGGGCGCGGGGGGATGAGCGGGACCGAGGGTGAGGTGAGGCCCGTCCTGCGGTCTCTCCGGCTGCGGGCGCACGGTTTCCGGTTCAGGCTCGGGCGTGCGCGCGGCGAGTTCGAGCAGCGAGGTGGGACCGGCCTTGACCGTGCGCGTGGCCTCCTCCCAGATCAGCCTTCCGTCGACAGCCAGCGGAACCCTGCCCTCGACGGGCGATCGCGTCTCCAGTGCGTCGGCGAACGCCGACACCGCCGCGCGCAGCGAGGTCCAGTCGCTGAAGGAGGGCGCGTCCTCGTTGAAGTAGTCGCCCACGCGCCCGTAGTCCTCGCCCTCTCGGCAGGTGAGGAACAAGCCGTCTTGGGCGTCCCAGGCGACACCGTGGGTGATCAGCAGCCACTCGTGCCGCCAGTAGGCGTCGTCCTCGGCGTCGTACAGGTCCTCGACGTCCTCACCGATGGAGCGCAGGAACAACGTGTTCCGCACGATGTCCGCGACACCGGCGAAAGGGCCGTTGAGGGCGAACACCGGTGCGCCCTCGGCCAGTTCGACGCCGTCGTGACAGCGGAGCGACGCCACGAGCTCCGGGTGGAACGTCACCCCGAGCCTCCGCTCGGCATCCGCTATCTCCTCGGCGGAGGCGGGTGGCCGCAACAGCGCCCGGCTGGACGGGGCGTGCTTCGAGAGCCAGGCGTCGATGCGCGCCCAGGCGTCTTCCACGGTCGGCAGCGGTTCGGTGGAGGGAGTGGTCGGCTTCATTCGATCACCTTAGGAGCGACCACTGACACTGCCCTCGGCCGGCGGCCTCCCACCGCACCGCATGGATCGCCGGGCCGTGGAGGAGTCGTACGTCTCCCATCCTCGAACGCACCGGGTGCAGCGTGCGGCTCATCGACGCCGGCCGGACCGTCCAACACGCCCGGCGGGCACCACGTGACCCGGCCGCGGGAGAACGCGCCCTCCAGGACGTGGAGGACCTCTCCCTCGGACACCTGGTCTCCGATCCGGGTGCGCCCCTGCCGACCGGTACGTCCTCGGCACCCGGTCGCGTCGTCCGCCGCCGGTCAGGCCGCCTGAACGAGTTCGGCGCGGCCGAAGAGGATCGCGTAGCCGGACGGGAGCTGGGCGAGGATGCGGTCGAGCAGGTCCGGGCCGGCGAGGCGGGCGACGACGCTCAGGACGGAGCCGACATCCCAGCGAGTGGTCGCCAAGGTGCCCCCGGTCCGGGAGGCGAGGTCCCTGACGAAGGCCCAGCCGGTCATCGTCTCCGTTTCGGGGATCTGCGCGGCGAAGAACCGGGCCGCTTCGCGGGGCAGGCAGGACGCCAGCTCGACGCGTTCCTCACCGGTGATGCGACGTCCCAGAGCGGCCAGCACGGCCGAGACGACTTCCTCGGCTCTCTGCCGGGTGGCGTACGCACCGTTGTAGCGGACCTGCTCGACCATCGACGCGAACGACGTGGCCGGTGCGGTGGTGGTCGGCCCCGGGGCCGTCTGGAGCTGCATGGGGGAAAGCTTGCCTTCCTTGCTCGTGGGGTCGTCTGACGGTGTCGGCCGGTGACTGGCGAATCCCGATGCGTCAGTCACCGCCGACGCGTCCGGGCGGGACGTGCGGCAGCACGCGGCGGTCAGGTCCTCGCGGCGGACAGGGATTCGGCGGCCCGGGCCGGTGGAGGAGGATCAGTTGGGGGTCGCCGGGAGCCCGGCCTCCTCCACCGCCCTGGGTGTGGCTCCGCCTCAGCCGGAGATTTCCTTGCGCTCCGTGCCGCTGCCGACGGAGACCTTGCGCGGCTTGGCCCGCTCGGCGATCGGGATGCGCACAGTGAGCACACCCGCGTCGTAGTCCGCCCTGATGTGCTCGGTGTCGAGGGTGTCCGCCAGCATCACCTGACGCGAGAAGACGCCCAGGGGACGTTCCGAGAGCTCCATCTGGACATCGTCGCCCCGGGTGACGGGACGGCGTTCGGCCCGGACGGTCAGCATGTTCCGTTCGACGTCGATGTCGATCGCGTCCGGGTCGACGCCGGGCAGATCGAGAGCGATGACGTAGGCATCACCCTCACGGTAGGCGTCCATGGGCATCGCCGTCGGACGCGACCAGGTGCCGGACGTACTGCCGAGCAACTGCTGGGCGAGCCGGTCGAGTTCACGGAAGGGGTCAGTGCGCATCAGCATCGGTGAACACCTCCAGTCGTGCAGAGCCGCTCATGCGCTGGTTCCTGCATCTCTTGTAGCATGTCATCGGAACGATGACAACCTGCACCGTCATCCGATGGGTGACATGAACCGAGCAGAGGTGACCATGACCGTGGACCCGCAGCAGACCGCGTTCCGGCCCGCCTCCTTCCTCGCCGCCGAGGCAGCCCTGGCGGCGATCGAGGAGGCCGTTCACAGCGCCCAGGCGCCCCCGGCCGGGGAGCAGCCCGTCAGCGAGGTCGGCTCCGGCCAGGCGCTGGCCGCACTGCTCCTCCTGCGTGAGCTGCGCACCCAGCTCGCGGGGTGGGAGACGGGGTTGATCGAGACCGCACGTGAGGCGGGGGCCAGCTGGGCCGACCTCGCCCAGCCGCTCGGCGTCGCAAGTCGGCAGGCCGCCGAACGCCGCTATCTGCGCCTGCGTCCCGGAGCCCCCGGTTCCACCGGGGAGGAGCGCGTGCAGGCCACTCGCGACCGCCGCGCCGCCGACCGCGCCGTCTCCGCCTGGGCCCGCGGCAACGCCGCCGACCTGCGTCAGCTCGCCGGCCAGATCGCCGCCCTCACCGACCTCCCGGCCGAGGCCCGCACTCCCCTCGTGCTGGCCCTGGGGCACGACGACGCCGCAGGCCTCATCGGCCCCCTGGCAGGCGCCCGCGACCATCTGGCGGCCGGCCACTCGGAGCTGGTCGCCCGCATCGACACCCTCACGCGTCGCGCGGACCGGCTCCGCGAGGCGGAGAACCGTGACCGCCGGTCCCCTGCCGAGTAGCGGCCGGCAACGCACGCTCCAGCGGGTAGTCGTCGACGGTCACGGAGTTGTGGAAGCGCGCGCTCTTGGTGGTGAGGCGCAGGAGAGCGCGGCTGGGCCCCGCGGGCAGGGCGGAGATCAGCCGGGCGCCCTGGGCCAGTCCCCGGACGCCGAGACGGGACGAGGGGATCAGGGTCTTCGCCGCGCTCAGCGCGACCGCGCGGCTGCCGCGTACGTGCTCCGCCATGGCGCGCTCGTAGGCGGGGAAGGCACGTCGGTGGTCGCCTCCCGCCCGCGCCAGTTCTCCGGCGAGGACGTACGCGCCGACGACGGCCAGGCTGGTGCTGCCGCCGACGGCCGGACCCGGACAGTAGCCCGCGTCGCCCACGAGGGTCACCCTCCCCCGCGACCAGGTGTCCATGCGGAGCTGGATGATCGAGTCGAAGTAGAACGCCGGGGTGCGGTCGAGCTCGTCGAGCCAGCGGTCCACGTCGGCGTGCAGGCCGGCGAACGCACCGCGCAGCACCTCCTTCTGCCGGGGCACGTCACGGTGGTGGCAGTCGAGTCCGTGCTCGCTCCGGAACAGGAACAACGCCCGGGCGTCGTCGAGGTGCGGAGCGCCGTACATGCCGGCGGTGCGGCCGACGCCGACGTGCAGGCGGAGCTCGCCGTCGAGGCCCGAGACGTTCGGCAGCGTCAGCACCGCCAGACGGGCCCCGGTGGAGGTGCTGAAGCGGGACTCCTCGCCGAAGACGAGGCGGCGGACGGTGGAGTGCAGCCCGTCCGCGCCGATGACGAGGTCGAAGCGGCGCGGTGCTCCGTTCTCGAACCTCACCTCGCCGTGCGGTGAGATCTCGGTGATCGAGTCGCCGAAGACGTACTCGACGTCGTCGCGTGCGGCGTCGTAGTAGATCTCGCTCAGGTCGTCGCGCATGATCTCGAGGTGCCGGTCGGAGGCGGCGTGGAAGATCTTGGAGAGGTCGGCCCGGACGGGGCGCCGTGAACCCTCCGCGCAGACGGTCATCCGGTTCGTGCGGGTGGCCAGTTCCTCGACGCGCGGGAGCACGCCCATCTTCTCCGAGATGTTCATCGCGGGCCGGAACAGGTCGACCGCGTGGCCGCCCGTTCTGCGCAGGGCCGGAGCGCGCTCGACGACGGTGACGGAGAAGCCGTGCCGGGTGAGCCAGTAGGCCACGACCGGACCGGCGATGCTGGCGCCGGAGACGAGAATCCGCATGGTGTCCCTCCCCCTTCGTCAGTCCGCCCGTACGGCGTGGGCCGCGGCGAAGGCGAGCAGCGGTGCGGCTGTCCGCGGCGGGTCCTCGAGCAGGGGCGAATGCCCGAGCCCGGGCAGCAACTCGATCTTCGCGCCCGGCACGGCGCGGTAGTCGAAGGCGGACGAGGACCGCCACCGGCGATCGTCCTCGCCGAAGAGGACCAGCAGCGGTTTGCCGAGGACCGCCAGCCGGTCCGGCAGCGCCCGCTGCTCCAGGTAGGAACGGGTGGCACCCATCGAGGCGGTGAGCGCGTGACGGGTCATGGCGCGCACGTCTTCCAGGAGCTCTTCCGGGATCCGGTAGCCGGCCCGGCTGAAGGCGGTGCTCGCGAACCCGCGGATCTGCTCGTCGGTCGGCGGCCACTGCGAGGAACCCGTCGCGGCGGACTCCGGTGCGATCAGGGCGTCCAGGCTCGGCCCGGTGTTGACGAGGGCGAGCCCGGTCACCAGGTCGGGCCGCTGTTCCGCGAGGGCCGTGGCGACGGCGCCGCCGCTGGAATGACCGACGACCACGGCGTGCTCGACGCCCAGCCGGTCCAGTACCGTGCCGGCTCGGCGTGCCTGGTCGGGGAGCGCGTAGCTGCTGTCGGCCGGTCCGGCCGACCGGCCGTGCCCGAGCAGGTCGATCCGGACGACCCGGTGGGACCCGGTCAGCAGCGGAACCATCGGGTTCCACGAGCGGGCCGAGGAAGCCGACCCGTGGACGAGGAGGAGTGCGGGTGCGTCGTGGGCGCCGTCCTGGCACACGTGGAGGTCGCCGTCGTCCAGCGACAGGGTCGAACTCCCAAAGGCCCCGGTGCGGGCGCTCACGTACGGATCACCGTCGGTAGAAGTCATGCGCCCACTGTCCCCGCCGGTGCGCCCCGGAGGATTGGACGAATGTTCCCCGTCTCCGGCTCGCCTAGCATGAGGGGATGCAGACGTTCGAGCACGGTGCGGCTGTGTGGGGGGTCGAGCGCCCGCGGCTGCCCAGCCGGGTCGGCGGTGTCACCATGGCCGGGTTCCGTGTCCGTGACCTGGACACCATCCGGATCGTCCCCCACCCCGCCGTGACGCTGCTCCTGGACTTCGGCGCCGGTTCCCCCCTCCTCGACTGTGCCCCTGGGCGGCAGGAGCGCGGAAGCCTCGTCGCCGGGCCCGGGCTGGGGTCCGGCGGTGCGGTCCGGGCGCGGGGGAAGGACGTCGAGTGCGTGCAGGTGCGCCTGTCCCCGGTGGTCGCACGCGCGGTTCTGGGCGTCTCCCCCGCCGAGCTCGACGGCGCCGTCGTGCCGCTGGGCGACCTGTGGGGCCGGGAGGCGGCACGGATCCGCGAGCGACTCGGTGAGGCATCCTCGTGGCAGGACCGCTTCGCGCTGACGGACGCGCTGCTCGCGCGCCGGCACGAGACCGGGCCGCGGGTGGACCCGGAGGTGGCCCGGGCCTGGCACCGGATCGTCGCCGGCCCCGACCCGGCCCGGGTCGACGCACTCGCGGCCGAGGTCGGGTGGAGCCGCAAGCGGCTGTGGTCCCGGTTCCGGTCGCAGCTCGGCCTGCCGCCCAAGCACGCCGTGAAACTCGTGCGCTTCGACCGGGCCGCGCACCGTCTGGCCGGCGGTGACGGCGCGGCCCGGGTCGCGGCCGACACCGGTTACGCCGACCAGTCCCACCTGCATCGGGACGTCATGGCCTTCACCGGGGCCACTCCCGCCACCGTGGCCCGCGAGCGCTTCCTCGCCGTGGACGACCTGGCCTGGCCCGGCCACGGGGCGGCCGCCGCGCCCCCGTGAGCGTCGCGGACGCGCACGAAGGTCTAGAAGTGACGCGAGTGGGAACCCCGAGTGGCACAGCTCGTCGCCTTTCGGCTCCGGCCGGGACCCTTCCCGACGGCGGCGACCGGGTGTCCGTCGTCACGAGGAGGCGTCGTGACCGTTCGCATCGGCGTGGAAGAGGAGTTCCATCTCGTGCAGGTGGAGACGGGCCTACTGGCGGCACGGGCCGACGCGGTGCTGGAAGGCCTCCCCGAAGGGACGTTCACGACCGAGTTGCAGCAGGCCGCCGTGGAGACCAACAGCCTGGTGCACACGTCCCTGGACGGTCTGTACGACGACTTGACCGGCACCAGACGGACCCTGGACGCGGCGGCCTCGGCTCACGGGCTGGCCGTGGTGGCCGCGGGCACGGTCCCCCTGGGCCGCCCCGGGGACACGCCTCCGACGGCAGGCGTCCGCTACCGCCGCATGGCCGACGAGTACCGGATGGTCGCCGACGAGCAGCTGATCTGCGGAGCACAGGTCCACGTCGACGTCCCCGACCGCGACACCGCCGTACGGATCATGTGCGAGGTGTCACCGTGGCTGCCCGTGCTGCTCGCCCTCTCGGCGAGTTCGCCCTACTGGGCGGGGGCCGACACCGGGTACGCGAGCTGGCGCACGATGCTGTGGCAGCGGTGGCCCACCGCCGGACCGGTCGGCTGCTTCGGCGACGCCGCCGCGTACGACGCCGCCGTGCGCAGCCTCGTCGGCTCGGGCGTCATCAGCGACCCGGGGATGATCTACTACGACATCCGGCCCTCGGACCATCAGCAGACCCTCGAACTGCGCGTCTGCGACTCATGCCCGCGCGCGGAGACGGTCGTCCTGGTCGCGGGACTCTTCCGGGCCCTGGTGACCGAGGCCCGTCAGCGGCTGGAGGGCCCGGCCGCTCCCCCCTGCCGGGGCCGGCACGAGTGGCTGCGCGCCGCCACCTGGCGGGCGGCCCGGTCCGGCCTCGAAGGGAGCCTGGTCGATCCGGACACGGGCCACGAGGCGTCCGCGGCCCACGTCGTCCACGGTCTGCTGGACAAGGTGCGCCCGGTGCTCGCGGAGAACGGCGACTGGGGAACCGTCCGGGTGCTCGCGGAGCAGGCTCTCGCGGACGGCAGCGCGGCCCGCCGCATGCGCCGCGTCGCCGAGAGGGACGTCCTCCTGGCCTGCACCGACCTGCTGATCGCGGAGACCCGGGGCGGCCGCCGAGGCGGCCGCCGCCCCGCTCGGAGCCCGGCCGGGCGCACACCGCCCGGCCAGGTGGGCGCCGCTGCGTCCCGCACCCGGGCCGCCAGGACACCCGGCCGTTGAGACGGACGCACCGCACGAACGCATTTCCGCCACCACCCTCCCCGGAAGGAGACACAGACACATGTCGACCAGCCTGGCCCAGGTTCCGACGGTCGGGACCGAGCAGCGGCCACGGACGCGGACCGTCGACGAGCACCGGGGAGGTGGTGCGTGATGTGCGGCCTCAGCGGGGAGATCCGCTTCGACGGCAGGCGGCCCGATCTCGCGGCCGTGCGGCGCATGAGCGACCGCCTGGCCGCCCGGGGACCCGACGGGCACGGACTCTGGTCGCGGGGCGCGGTGGCGCTGGCCCATCAGCGGCTGAAGATCATCGACCTGTCCGACCAGGGGGCACAGCCGATGACGGACACCGCGCAGGAGGTGACCGGCGTCTTCAACGGCTGCATCTACAACTACCAGGACCTGCGCGAGGAGCTGCTGGGCCTCGGTCACCGGTTCCGGTCGACCTCCGACACGGAGGTCGTCCTCGCGGCGTACCGGCAGTGGGGCACCGCCTGCGTCGAGCACTTCCACGGCATGTTCGCCTTCGCGGTCGTCGAACACCGCACCGGCCGGCTGGTCCTCGGCCGGGACCGGCTCGGCATCAAGCCGCTGTACGTGGCGCGGACACCGGGGCGGCTGCGGTTCGCCTCGTCGCTCCCGGCCCTGCTCGCGGGCGGGGACGTCGACACCTCCCTGGACCCGGCGGCCGTCCACCAGTACCTGAGCTGGCACGCGACCGTGGCGGCGCCCCGCACCGTGCTGGCCGGTGTGCGCAAGCTCCCTCCGGCCACCGTGCGCGTGGTCGAACCGGACGGCACTCAGCGGGACCACCGCTACTGGCAGCCGTCGTACACCCGCCGTCCCGAGTACCGGGACATGAGTCCGAGCGAATGGCGTGACGCGGTGCTCGACGCGCTGCGCACCGCCGTGCGCCGCAGGATGGTCGCCGACGTGCCCGTGGGCGTGCTGCTGTCGGGCGGGCTGGACTCCAGCCTGATCGTGGCCCTGCTCTCCGACGAGGGCCAGCGGCACCTGGCGACGTTCAGCGTGGGCTTCGAGTCGGAGGGCGGCGACGAGGGGAACGAGTTCCGGTACTCCGACCTGGTCGCCGGCGAGTTCGCCACCGACCACCATCGGCTGATGGTCCCCTCGGCACGGGTGTCGACGGCCCTCGACGGGGCGGTCGCCGCGATGAGCGAGCCGATGATTAGCCATGACGTGGTCGCGTTCCACCTGCTGTCCGAGCAGGTGGCGAAGGACGTGAAGGTGGTCCAGAGCGGGCAGGGGGCCGACGAGGTGTTCGCGGGCTACCACTGGTACCCGGACCTGGCCGACGTCGCGCGCGAGGAGGAACCCGACCGGTACGCCGAGACGTACTTCGACCGGCCGCACGCCGATCTCGCCAGGATGCTGCAGCCGGACATGCTTACGGCGGACGACGTCTCGGGACGTTTCGTCCGGGAACACATGGCGGTGCCGGGTGCGGAGACCGCGCTGGACGCGGCTCTGCGGCTGGACACCCACGTCATGCTCGTGGACGACCCGGTGAAACGGGTGGACAACATGACCATGGACTGGGGCCTGGAGGCCCGGGTGCCCTTCCTGGACCACGAGCTGGTGGAGCTGGCCGCGGCCTGCCCGCCGGAGCTCAAGCTGGCCGACGGCGGCAAGGGGATCCTGAAGGAGGCGGGGCGCAAACTGCTGCCGCAGGACGTGGTGGACCGCCCGAAGGGCTACTTCCCGGTCCCGGCGATCACGCACATGGCCGGGCCCGTCCTGGACCGGGTCCGTGAAGCCCTCGCCGCCCCGGAGGCGAAGCGGCGCGGGCTGTTCCGCGAGTCGTACCTCGCCGAGCTCCTGGCGGCTCCCGACGCACACCGCACGAAACGCGGGGCGAACGCCCTGTGGCAAGTGGCCCTGTTGGAAATATGGCTCCAGACGCACGGGATATGACCGGCGGGAGCGCCGCGTACGGCGGCGACGGGTTCGGCGCGGCGTCCCCCGGGTGGACCGCTGCCCCGCCGGGTGCCGCATCCGGGGCGGTACGTGACGGCACCCGCCGGCCGCCGCCCGGCACCGGCCCGGCCGGGCGTGACGCGGGCGACCGCGGTACCCCCCACGCCGCCCCCGCCCGGGTGCAGCTGCCGGACGCCTCCGGGCCGCGTGACGCCACGACACGGCTCACCGCGCACGGCTGCTGGTACCCCTCGGCGGACCCGGAAGGCACGCGAGTGGCGTTCATCTGCGACCGCGGGGGCGTGCCCCAGCTGTGGACCGGGCCCGTCGACGGCGACGACGTCCGGCTGCTCGACTCCGGACCTGACCCCGTCCGGGAGGTGTCCTGGTCGCCCGACGGCCGCTGGATCGCCTACACCACGGCCCCCGGTGGCGGCGAGCACCTGCGGGTGCTGTGCGTCCGCCCCGACGGGACCGGCCGCCGCATCCTGGCGGGCGCCGAACCCGGCACCACGGCCTACCTGGGGTGCTGGGCGCACGACGGTTCGGCCGTCGCCGTCACGGTGGCCGTACCGGCCGTCGCGCCCGTCGCCCCGGACTCGGCCGAGCCCCCGGACGAAGCCGGCGGGCACGTCGGCCGCCTGCCGGCCTTCGGCTGGTCCGGCCAGGAGGGTGAGGCCGTGCTCCTCGGCACGACAGCGGTCACCGGCGCCGAGTCCGCGACGACGTCTCCCGCCGTCAGCACCCCGGGAACGGTGACCGCGCGGACGCCCGTGGCGTCCGGCTTCGGTGACGGGCTGTCGGCCTACCTGATCGACCCGGACGGAGCGGCCGCGCCGGTGCTCCTCGCCACCGAGACGGACGCGGCGACACTGCGCGTGTGCGATCTGAGCCTCGACGGCCGGCTCGCCCTGGTGCGCCGCGGCCCGCGCGGACGGCGTGAGGCGGTGGTCGTCCGTACCACCGACCTCGCCACCACCTACGTCGTCCCGGTGGCCGACGGCGATCCGTGGATCGGCAGGTTCTCGCCCCAGGCGGACACCGTCTGGCTGCGCAGCGACGCCGACCGGGAGTTCGCGGCGCTGGTCGCGGCCGGCCTCGACGACCGGGGCCGCCCGCGGGGACGGACCGTCGCGGCCGAACGGGAGGGCAGTGACCTGGAACTGCTGCAGTTCGCCCAGGACGGCCGCACCGCCGTGCTGACCTGGAACGTGCTCGGCGCGAGCGAGGTGGAGATCGTCGACACGTTCCCGCCCGGTACGGCCGGAGGCGTCGTCGGGCCACCGCATCCCGTGCCCCTCCCGCACGAGGTCGTCACCCGGATCGTGCCGATGGGCCCGGGGAGGCTGACGCTGGCCCTGTCGGGCTCACAGCGCCGCCCCGGCGTCTGGCGGCTGGCCGAGGGCGTGTCCCTGCTGCGCACCCCGTGGTCGTCGCGGGACGAGGACGCCGTGCCCCCCGGCCGCCCGCCCGTGCGTCCGGTTCCGCTCAGCCTTTCCGCGCGCGACGGGCTGGGCCTGAGCGGCTGGTACTACCGTGCGCCGGGCCGCGGCCCGGCGCAGCCGGCACCGTGCGTGATCCACCTGCACGGTGGCCCGGAGGAGCAGGAACGCCCCGTCTTCAACCCGCTCTACCACGAGATCCTGGGCAGGGGGATCGACATCTTCGCGCCCGACGTCCGCGGTTCCTCCGGCCACGGGAGGTCGTTCGTCGACGCCGATCTCGGCGCGGGCCGGTTCGCCGCGCTCGACGACATCGCGGACTGCGCCGCCCACGCCGTGCTGGCCGGACCGGCCGATCCCTCGCGGCTGGCCGTCATGGGCCGTTCCTACGGCGGCTACCTCACCTTCGCGTCGCTCGTCCGGCACCCCGACCTGTTCCGTACCGGGGTGGCGGTCTGCGGCATGTCGGACTTCGCGACGTTCTTCGAGGGCACCGAACCCTGGATCGCCCAGTCCGCGGCACACAAGTACGGCCACCCCGAACGGGACCGCGAACTGCTGCGCTCGCTCTCGCCGATGAGCCGGATCGACGCGCTGCGCGTTCCCCTGCTCGCCGTGCACGGGGAACACGACACCAACGTCCCGCCGCGCGAGTCGGAACAGTTCGTCAGGGCGGCACGCGAGCGCGGCCACGTCGCGGAACTGCTCACCCTGCGCGACGAGGGCCACGACTTCCTGCGCGCGGACAACAGGCGCCTGTTCCGCCGCACCGCCGCGGACTGGCTGCAACGCCATCTGAGCGGCTGACTCCGCGGCGCGCCTGGCTGCGCCGCCCGGTGTCCATCGGCAACGACGTGGACCTCGCGGCGGCCGGAGCCGTGCGCTCGACGTGGCGGAGGAGCGGTGAGGGCGGGCCGCCCGGTGTGGCGGCGGCGGCTCAGAAGTGGGTGCCGCCGTCGATGCGTATCTCGGTGCCGGTGATGAACGCGCCGTCCTCGGAGGCCAGCATGGCGACGACGCCGGCCACGGCCTCCGGGCCGGCGAAGCCGTTACCGAGCGCGGGAGACAGCTTGGCGAACAGGCTCCAGTCGGTGTCGTCGGGCAGGCCGGGACCCTGGCTCTGCCTGCTCTCGCCCGATCCGTCGGTCATGCCGGAGGAGATGGAGCCGGGCTGCACGGCGGTGAACCGGATGCCCTGCTTGCCGTACTCGGCCGCCAGCGCGTGGGTCATGGACTGGACGCCGCCCTTGCTCGCCGCGTAGGCCGCCATGTACGGGTGCGCGAACGTCGCCGAGGTCGAGCTGAAGTTGACCACGGCCGGGGCGTTGCCCTCCAGGAGCGCCGGGATCGCTTCGCGGATCATCAGGAACGTGCCGGTGAGGTTGACCGAGACGACGCGGGTGAAGTCGGCCAGGGACGTGGCGTGGGTGTGCGAGGAGCGCAGGATGCCGGCCGCGTTGACCAGGACGTCGAGGCCGCCGAGGGCGGCGAGTGCGGAGGCGACACCCGTGCGTACGGAGGCCTCGTCGGAGATGTCGAGGGGCAGTGTGGTCAGCCGCTCGGCGTCGCTGCCCGCCTTGGCGTACGTGTCCTTCAGCCCCTCCTCGCTCACGTCCGCGGCCACCACCTCGCCGCCCTCGGCCAGGAGGCGCAGCACGGTGGCCTGGCCGATGCCCGAGCCGCCGCCGGTGATGAGTGCGCGACGTCCGTGAAAGCGGTTCATGGGGGTCTCCCTCTGGTGCAGGTGCGGTACGCGTGGTGCGGCGACCTCGCCGCACCGATGTCCACAGTACGCCTGGGTGACACGTTTTGCCACGACGGCGTGACGTGCCTGTGGGAGGTGTGGCCGCGTACGCTTCACCCATGAACCAGTTCCGGCCGTCCCGCTCCGCCTCGCCCTCGCTGACCGAGCGCCGCAAGGCCGCGACGCAGCTGGACATCGCCCGCGCCGCGGCGGAGCTGTTCACCGAGAAGGGACCCGACGGCACGACGGCGGAGGAGATCGCGGACCGGGCGGGTGTCGCCCTGCGCACGTTCTACCGGTACTTCCGCAGCAAGCAGGACGCGGTCGGTCCTCTGCTGTCGTCCGGTGGTGATCACTGGCGGGCCCTGCTCACCGAGTCGGGCTCGCAGGTGTCGCTCGCTCAGGCCCTGGAGTCCGCCGCGGTCGCGTCCCTGTCTCCCCCGGGGCCCGCGACGGAGGACGAAGGCCTGCGCTGGACCCGCGGACTGCTGCGGGCCGCCCGGAACGACCCCGCACTGCGAGCCGTCTGGTACCGGGTGAATCAGGAGTCGGAGGAGCGGTTGCTGCCGATCGTCACACGTCTGGCGGGTCCTGACCCCGATCCGCTGGAGGTGCGGCTCGTCGCCGCCGCGGCGACCGACGCGATCCGGGTGGCGCTGGAGACGTGGGCCCTGACGGACACGGAGGACGGCGACACGGTCTCCCCCGCGCCGCTCGTGGTGCGGTGCCTGCGGGAGCTGACCGGCGGCCTGCGTCTGCTGACCGTCACGTCCTGATCCGGGGCGAGGCGGCACGGCGGCCGGCGCGGGCGCGTCGGCGTCGGCGGCACGTCACGTGCGGACCGTCCATACCGCCGGGCCCCCGCCGCGCCATTCGATCAGGTCCGACGTCACCACGTCGATGTCCTCCAGACCGGCCCGGCGGAGGAACTCCTCGACGTCCCGCAGGTCGTACGCGAGACCCAGGATCTCTCCGTTCGCACGGACCCTGCGACCGCCGCTCGGCGACGGACGCCCGACCACCACAGGTCGCCTGGCCATGACTCCATGGTCCACCCGTCCGGGCGCCACCGCAGCTCGTCCGCCTGGCGGGCGCCCGTGCCCGTGGCTCTCAGACTCCTGTCGCGGCCGCCGTGATCGGCACGTGGTCGCGGGCCAGGCCGTTGTCGTCCAGCAGCCGGCCCATGCGCTTGACGGTCCGCAGGGTGATGCTCCGCTCACTGATCCGTATTCCGGGGTGCCGGCGCAGCATCCGCTCCTCCAGCGCCTCGCAGTCCCCGGGAGAGCGCAGCCACACGGACAGCAGCAGGTTGTCCGAGCCGGTGACGGACGAGCACAGCCGGGTCTCGGGCATGGCGGCCAGCGCTCTCGCCGTCGCCTCGGTCCCCGGGCCGGGAACCGTGATGCGGAAGGCGGCGATGACCGGCCAGCCGGCCAGTTGCTGAGTCAGGTCGCACCGGAAGTAGACCTCGCCGCCCGCGATCATGCGTCGCAGTCGCCGGCGCACCGTGGTCTCGGTCAGGCCGCAGGCACGGGCGAGCTCCGCGTGGCCGCGGCGGGCGTCGGCGCCGAGGGCCAGCAGCAGTCTGCGGTCGCTCTCGTGCGACCCGCTGCGCGGGCTCGGACGGCCCCGGCTCGTGCCCCCGCCGCCGAGGTCCGAGCGCTGCCGGGCGTTGAGTGTGTGCACGAGCCAGCTGCTGCCCTCCCGGTGCACCGCCGTGCAGACGCTCAGCCGCACCGAGCGCACACCGGTCAGGCCGCCCAGCCGCCGGACGGCGAAGTCGTCCAGGGACGGCAGGTCACGGGCGGCCACGCTGAGGAACAACTGGTGTTCTCCCGTGGTGCGTTCCAGGCTGAACACCGGTCCCCAGGACGTGAGGCGACTGGTCAGCGGGTCCACGGCGCCCGCGTCGCAGGCGAGGTCCACGTAGCCGATCACGGAGGTGTGCTGCGACGGATACGCCGTCATCCAGGCCGCGCCGCTGCCGGTGAGCCGCCGCCAGCGGCGTGCCGCGGTGGTGGCGTCGATACCGATGACCGCGCCGATCCGGGACCACGGTGCCCGCGGGTCCAGCTGGAGGGCCTCCACCAACGCCAGATCGGTCTCGCTCAGCTCGGTGACGTCGCCGGCGGGGGTGGCCGGCCCGGGCCCGCCGGGCAGCTGAGGGGCGGTGTCGGTGGACAGCACGCGCGCCATCATGTCAGCGCGGAGGGCGCAACTGAAGACCGTCGCGCGGCGATGTCCGCTGCCGCTGCCCGGCAGCGGCGCGCCGGTGCGCCGGTTTCCGGCACCGAGGCCCCCGGGGCGGCCGGATTCCTGCGATGCGGCGGTGACGGACGACGGCCGGTGCAGGGTGTGCGCCAAGCGTCGCCTCTGGGAGTGGGAGGCCCTCCTGTGCACCGGACCACCCGGACCACCGCGGTCCTGCTCTTCGTCGCCTGGGCCGTCGACTACATCGACCGCCAGGTGATCAATCTGGCTCTGCCGTCGATCGGTGAGACGTTCGGCCTCACCCACGGCGAGCGGGGCATGCTGTTGTCGGCGTTCTTCGTCACCTACGCCCTGACGCAGATTCCCGCCGGTCTGATCGCCGGCCGTTTCGGCGGTGTCCGGGTGATGTCCGTCGCCCTCGTCCTGTGGTCGGTCTTCACCGGACTCACAGCGGTCGCCTGGTCCTTCGCGGCGCTGCTGTTCTTCCGCCTTCTCTTCGGTGTGGCCCAGGGCCTGTTCCCGGCGGCGGCCCTCGAGGCGCTCAGCCGCCGCAGCGTACCGGCCCAGCGGCTCACGACCAACGGCTGGATCCAGAGTTCCAACGCGGTCGGTGGACTCCTGGCCGCCGTGCTGGACGGCCTGCTGCTGGCGCAGTGGGACTGGCGCGTCATGTTCGGCGCCGTCTCCGTACTGGGTCTCGCGGTGGTCGCCGCGGTCCGGCACTGGTTGCCCGGCCCCCTGCCGGAGGAGCAGACCGGCCCCCTGCTGAAGAGCGCCGGCCCGGGCGCGGGCGCTCTGCTGCGGTCCCCGGTGATCTGGGGCTTCGCGGTGATGTTCTTCGCCTACGACACGGTGGTCTGGGGACTGAACAGCTGGAGCGCGTCCTACCTGATGGAGGAGCGCGGCCTGCGGGTGGGCGACGCGGGTCTGGTGTCCTTGGCCCCCACGTTGCTCGCGGCGGTCGCCGTCGTCGTCGGCGGACGCCTGTCCGACCGGTTCGAGGGCCGGCCCCGGCGCATCGTCGTACCGGCCATGTGTGCCGCCGCCGGCCTGCTCGTCCTGTTGCCGCTGACCGCCTCGCCGGCCGGATTCGTGGTGGTCGCCACCCTCATCAGCACGGTGATGGGACTGTGCTACATGCCCTGCTTCTCGGTCCCCCTGCGCAGTCTGCCGCCCGGCCTGACCGGCGTC
This sequence comes from Streptomyces sp. NPDC048185, assembly GCF_043202495.1. Taxonomy (NCBI): domain Bacteria; kingdom Bacillati; phylum Actinomycetota; class Actinomycetes; order Kitasatosporales; family Streptomycetaceae; genus Streptomyces; species Streptomyces sp. NPDC048185. The sequence goes on along the minus strand of NZ_JBIDAN010000005.1, from coordinate 313,531 downwards.
GCCTCGGGCGCCGTCCTCTTCGGCGGGCAGCTCTCCGGGATCGTGGTCCCGACCCTCTTCGGCCATGTCGTCGACGCCTTCTCGTACCGCGTCGCCTTCTGGGCGCTGGTCCTCGGCCCCGCCCTGGCCGTCGCCTCCGTGCTCCGCGTCCCCCAGACCACCGACCGTTTCCTGGCGCGACTCGGCGCCGCCGTCAGCGACACCCCCGTGAAGGAGGACGACAGTGATGCGTCCGCAGCTCCCCGCTCCCTCTGAGACCGCTCTGAACACCGGTCTCGCGGCCCACCTGCCGCACTGGGAGGAGGTCTACCGCGACCTGCACTCCCATCCCGAACTCGCCTTCGAGGAACACCGCACCGCGGGGGTCGTGGCCCGGGAACTGGCCCGCGTCGGAGGCTGGGAGGTCACCCGGAAGATCGGTGGGACCGGTGTGGTGGCCGTTCTGCGCAACGGTGACGGCCCCGTGGTGTGGCTCAGGGCCGACATGGACGCCCTGCCCGTGCGGGAGGAGACCGGCCTGGACTACGCCTCCGTCGAGGCCGGCCTCATGCACGCCTGCGGCCACGACGTCCATGTGGCCGCGCTCCTGGCGGCCTGCCGGCAACTTGCCGCTCACCCCGACGCGTGGCAGGGGACCGTGGTGGCCGTCTTCCAGCCCGCGGAGGAGGTGGGCCGCGGCGCCCAGGCCATGCTGGACGACGGTGTCCTGGACCGCTTCCCGCGTCCCGGGGTGGTACTCGGCCAGCACGTGGGCCCGCTCCCCGCCGGTGTGGTGATCACGCGGCCGGGCACCGTCATGGCGGCGGCGGACAGCGTCGACATCACGCTGCACGGTGCGGGCGCCCACGCGTCCGCACCTCACCTCGCCACCGATCCCGTCGTGATGGCCGCCGCGGTGGTCATGCGGCTGCAGACCCTCTCGGCACGGATGGCACCCCTGTCGCCGTCCCCTCTCCTGACCGTGGGTGCCATCCACTCCGGGACCGTGCCCAACGTCATTCCGCACGTCGCGGAACTCCGGTGCAGCCTGCGGACGTTCGACGAGGCGACACGCGAGCAGGCACTCACCGGCCTCGGGCGCATCGTCCGTGCGGAGGCCGACGCCCAGGGCGCCACCCGCGCCCCCGAGGTGAGGACGTACGACTCCTTCCCGCTGACGGTCAACGACGCGGACGCCACCGCGCGCGTCCTGGCGGCCCTCGGCGACGAGGGGGTCCTGACCCGTGTCCTGCCCGCCCCGCTCGCCGCCAGCGAGGACTTCGGCCGGTTCGCGACGGCGGCCGGCTGTCCGTCGGTCATGTTCCACTTCGGCGGGGCCGCTCCGGAGGACTTCGGCGCCGAGGCCGTCGCCGCCCTGGAACGCGGCACGCTCCCGCCGGGCACCGTCATGAACCACTCCCCGCACTACGCGCCCTCCGACCGTCACGCCGTCGCCTCCGGTGCTCGCCATCTCCTGACGGTCGCCGGTTCGTGGCTGGGGAGCGACGACGCCGGAGGCCTGCCGGACCCGAGGTGAGCGTCGCCGGCGGGCCGCCGTCGGAGCCCCGGTCACGTGAACGCCGTGACCGGGGCCCGGGACTCACCTACGGCGGACGGTGGCGGCCCGCGTCAGTTCCGGTACCGGAACACGATCCGGCCGCGTGTCAGGTCGTACGGCGGGAGCTCCACCAGAACCCGGTCCTCCAGCATGATCTTGATGTAGTTCTTGCGGATCTTTCCGCTGATGTGGGCGAGCACCTGGTGGCCGTTCTCGAGCTCCACGGTGAACATGGCGCTGCGCAGGCACTCGACGACCCGGCCCTCGACCTCGATGACGTTCTTGTTCCTGGTCATCGCACCAGCTCCAGGTTGCTGCCGAGCGGCCGGGCACCGATGCCCTCGAACAGCGCCGCGGCTGCCCGGTTCGCCTCGTGGATCTCGGTCCAGGCCGAGCCGGTCCCGGAGCGGTGCAGCGCCCCCAGCGTGTGGGCCATCAGGGCCCGCGCGATGCCGCGGCGCCGCTCGCCGGCCCGGACCGCGAGCAGTCCGATGCGCGGCCGGACCGGGTTCACCACCCGGATCAGCCCCAGGTAGCGGTCGTGCGCCGCGGCCACCGCGTACTTCGACGGGTCGACGACGGTGTCGCCCTCGGGCCGGGCGATCACCTCAGCGGGCATCGACCGCCATCCGACCGTCGTCCCGATCTCGTCACGGATGGCGCGGTCCAGCTCCCGCAGCAGACCCTCGTCCGCCCGGCCGGCCGGCACGATCGTGACGCCCGAGGGCGGCAGGACCGCCCCGAGACCCGTGGCCCGCGGGTCGGTCGGCACGACGTACTCCCATTCGCGGCGCCCGATCGTGAACCCCGCCCGCTGCCAGGCGGCGATCAGCTCGATGTCGGCCGCGTCGACCACCGTGTACAGCGGCGGGGGCAGTTCCGCCGGCATCGCCTCGGCGAGCCGGTCGAAGGCGGTCGTGTGCCAGGCGTCGATGGTGACGAACAGGCGTCCGTCGGGCCGGTGCTGCGCATGCCCCCGGCCGACCACCAGGTCGTCGTCCAGTGCGTGCCACTGCCCGTCGGCGACGCGCGTGATGATCACCGCGTTCCCGCTCGGGCCTGAGGTGTGGGGCTTCGTGTTCATCGGAGTCTCCTTCAGGAGTGCCTCGGTCTCAGGCGCTCCTGGCGACACCGAACGTCAGCCGTCGGACCGTGACGGGTTGAGGGAGCACCCATGGGTGACTGTGTTCACGGGGCTCACCTCCCTACGACGGCTTTACGGTCCACCAGGAAAGTAGCAGCGGATCCCGCCTCGCACGAGCTGTTTTCCGGCAAGGGACGCAGCCGTCCGGGGGCTTGGTCGACGACACACCCCGCCGGAGTGAGCGCGACAGGCTGCACAGCGGGATCATCTGCGGTAGAAGCACCGTGCCCAGCCTCCGAACCGTGTACGTCCCTCGTATCCGTGCGGCGCCGCCCACGGCACCGGCTCAAGCCTCTCGAGCACCGCGGTCCCGAGAGTGCGGACCGGGTCCTGGCCCCACGCCAGTACGCAGAAGGGGAGGTACGCGATGCGCCGGTGGAAGGGGTGGTACAGGTTCCGTAAGGGCTGTGTCGTCGTGGCGGCCGGCATGACGGCCGTGTACTGGACACTGCGCACCGTGCAGGCCGGCATCGATCTGTACGGATCCGTCAGTCCCTGGGTGTGACGGCCCGGGGAGCCGACGGGCAGCCGAGCGGTGGGGTCCCGGACGGAAGGGACGCCGGAAGGGCCCCACTGCGGAGACGGGCCCGGCCGCCGTGCTCCGTGCCGGGACGGAGCACGTCCGGACGGGGCCGTGGTCTCACGCGCCGGGGGCGCGGAAGCCGACCTGCCGGCGGGTGGCCTCGTCGACCTCGTCGACCGTGAGCAGCGGTGTCGCTCGGGTCTGCACGCCACCGCCGGCCTTGACGGCGAGACTGACGGCGGCCATGGAGATCGCGTCGGGAAAGTCGACGATGAGCACGGTGTCGTCCGCTCCGAAGGCGAAGTACATGGCCTCGACCTGCCCGCCGAGGCCCGTGACGACCTGCTCGACGGCGGCGCGTCGGCCGCTCGCGCCGTCCTTGAGGACACCCTTCGAGCCCTCGGACGTGTAGGTGGCCTGGATGAGGAACTTCGGCATGGGGACGCTCCGTGACCATCGTGTGTCGGTGTAGAAGTGACCTTCCCGCTGTTCCGCCGGCCGCCGTCCGGGGAAAGGCCGGATTCACCCGTTGGGAGCCGGCTGCCGGGCGTCAGGCGCGCGCCCGGCGTGAAGCCGCCCGGCCGGGCCGCGGGCGGCCGGGCGCCCCGGCCGCCTCGGCTACGTGGGCGCCGGCTCCGCCGGTCCGGGCATCCCACTGGGAGCGGCCTCTCGGTCCGGTCCGAGCTCCGGCCCGGTGCTCTCGCCGAGGAAGCCGCCCGACTGGTGCTGCCAGAGTTTGGCGTAGGCACCGTTCGACGCGAGCAGCTCCTCGTGGGAGCCCTGCTCGACGACGTCTCCGCGGTCGAGCACGACGAGACGGTCCATGCCGGCGACGGTACTCAGCCGGTGGGCGACGACGAGGGCCGTACGTCCGTCCATGAGCCGCCACAGGGCGTCCTGGACGAGGAGCTCGCTCTCCGAGTCCAGGGCGCTGGTCGCCTCGTCGAGCAGCAGGATCGGGGCGTCGCGCAGGATGGCCCGGGCCAGGGCGACGCGCTGGCGCTGACCGCCGGAGAGCTTGACGCCCCGTTCCCCCACCAGGGTGGCGAAACCGTCGGGGAGCTGGTCGGCGAACTCCGTGACGTGCGCCGCCTCGGCCGCCGCGCGGATCTCGTCGTCGGTCGCGCCGGGGCGGGCGAAGGCGATGTTGTCCCGCAGGCTGCGGTGGAACATGGCGGGTTCCTGCGGGACGTAGGCGATCAGTGAGCGCAGGTCGACCTGTCGCAGTCGGCTGGTGTCCTGGCCACCGATCAGGATGCGTCCGCCGTCGATGTCCGACATCCGCAGCAGGAGGCGGGTGAGTGTGGTCTTGCCGCCTCCGGACCTGCCGACGAGACCGATCCGTGCGCCTGCGGGGACGTCGAGGTCGAGTCCCTGGAAGATGGGTTTCGCACCGGCGTGGGCGAAGGTCACCGTCTCGAAGCGGATGCCGGTGTCCCGCGGCAGGAGCGGTTCGGGTGCCGCCGGGTCCAGCACGGTGGGCGGATCCAGCAGGAGCTCCGTGAACTGCGCGGCCTCCGTCATCGAGCTTTCCAGCCGCCGGTAGATCTGATTGAACTCGAACATGATCTGGGTCGCGTTGGAGAAGTAGGTGAAGGCGACGACCACCTCCTCCACCCCCTGGCCCGGGCCGCCGAAGGCGATGGCGACCAGCAGACCCAGCACGTTGGTCAGCACGGACATGGGGGCGATCAGGATGTCGACGCGCAGATTGCCGTAGTCCCAGGACCTCAGCGTCAGACGCCGCGAGTCCGCGACCCGGCTGCGGTGTTCGTCGGCCTCCCGCCGCTCGGCCGCGAACGCCCGGATGGTCTCCATGTTCGCGAGGCTGTCGGCGACGTGGCCGGAGACCCGGGCGATGGCCGCCTCACGGTCGTTGACCAGCCTCTGCCTGCGGCGGACCAGGGGTGTCGCGGCGAGCACGGTCAGCGCGATCATCACCAACAGGCCGGCGACGAGCATCGGTTCGTAGCTCCACAGCACCACGGCGCCGAACACCAAAGGGACGAGACTGCCCAGGATCCGGTACGTCAGCGTGTCGACGAAGTCCTCGAAGCGCTTGCCGAAGCTCAGCACCCGTTTGGTCAGGGAACCGGCGAAGTTGTCGTGGAAGAACGCCGCGTCCTTGGCGAGGAGTTCGTCCATGCCCTGCACGTACAGGTGTTCCATCCCGAGGGCTTCGACGCGGTTGAGGCAGTGCTGCCCCACCCGCCACACGGCCTCGGCGAGCAGGAGGGTCACGCCGAATCCGAGTACGTACGGCAGCGCCGAGGTGAGGGTGAGGCCGTTGTCGTCGGCAGCCTGCCCCGCCAGTTTGGCGATCAGCAGCGGAGCGACGTAGCGGATGCCGATGTTGCCCACGGCCGGCAGCAGCAGCGCGGGCAGGGCCAGCAGCCGCAGTCGCAGCAGTTCCCGGCCGTAGCGGCGCAGAGCCAGAACGACCGCGCTCCTGCCGGGCGCCGGCCCTGACGTATCTGTGGTCCCCATCACACTCCCGGTGGTTCGGAGGACGGAAGTCTCCCGCCGGACGAGCTTCTCGGTCCAGGCATTTACCGCGGACCGGCGATAACCGGACACTGTGGTCTTCCCTGCGGAGCCGTCGGCCGGTGGGCGCGGACCGCGTGCATGGCGCCGGTGGCCTTCACCTGGGCGCGGGGCATCGGGCGGCGGTCCTCCGGATCAGCAGTCCGAAGGCCACTCCCCCATGTAGAGCTCCAGTTGGCCGTGGAACTCGTCGATGTCCGACAGCTCACGGGACATGCTGTGCAGGACCGAGACCGCCCTCACGAATCCGTGGACGTCGGCACGGAGGAACGCAGGAGCCGAGGAGAAGACCACGGCGATGGCCCAGGGCGTGCGTGCGCCGCGTTCCCTGAGCAGGTCGCAGTTGTCGGCGTACTCGTCGGGTCTGTCCAGGGCGCGTCCGAGCGCGGCCTGGAGATCACTCTCCTGCCGTACGTCGGCCAGGTCGATCTCCAGGACGGACAGGGTGGACCCGGTCAAGGTCCCCCACAGGGCACCGTGTCGTTCCTCGACGATGAAACAGGGCTGTGCCGGCAGCCAGGGCATGGCGTCTTCCACGTCTGCCCACGTGTCGAGGAACTGGTCGTGCGTGCTGACCGAGCCGTGTCCTGTCAGCGTTCCTGCCCGAGCCGCCGGGTGCGGGAGCGCCGGGAGCGGCGTACGGGAGCCGGGTCGCCGGCGCCCGGGGCGGCGGGCGAGGAGAAGCCTCCGGCGACGACCGGCCGTACGGGGGCGGGCGCCTGCGCGACGGGGCGGTCGGGGGTGCGGCGGGGGCGTTCGGCGCGGGCCAGGACAGTGGCGTTCGGGATCAACGGTGCGCAGGTCTCGCAGACCTCTTCGACGCTCCACACGCGGCGCATGACGGGGTCGTGACGCAGGATCATCAGGACGGCGCCGGCGCAGTGGGTCTTGGCGTCGGGGTGGGCGCCGCAGTGCTGGGAGCCGCAGTGGCACCAGGCGTTGGGGCGGACGGTGGCCGCCTTCGCGTGGGCGGCGGCGTGCCGGGCGGCGAAGGCCCGCAGCGCCGCGAGGTCCTCGGAGCGGGCCGGCATCCGGCAGGCCGGGGTGCTGCAGGTGACGGAGGCGGCGGTTCGGCCGTGGCCGACGATACGGACGGTCCAGGCCCGCCCGGGGACGCGCTCGGTAGAGGTTTCGGTGTGCACGGTCGTCACGGCCGCTTGCTCCAGGTTGATCGGTGATGTGTGGCTCCACTATGTGCTACCCGCTATGGCGTTGGGCAGCAGATTTCGGCGCGGGGTTTCGTGGATCCCATGTGGTGCGTCGGCGGGCCTGCTGCGGTGTGGCGGCAGACGGCCGGTACCGCAGGCCGGCTCTGGGCTGTCCACGAACGCGTGGAGGGTGGGATGGCGAACCTTACCGTGGACCTGCTGGGAGGCCAACGCGACGTATTACCCGTCCCTGACTCGCGCTTCGGGCGAGGCTCCGGTGGATGTCCTGTGGTTCATCGAGGGCAGCGAGGACGACGAGTGGGCTCGGTTGGTACGGCATCTGCCGAAACCGGGGGGGCAGGGGTGGCCGGTGGTGCGATCACCGGACGGTGTGCAACGGACGTCCAGAGCGACTACACGGCGATCGTGGACCTGCTCTCGGGTCATGCGCCGGCGACGGACGGTGCTGACACTCACTCAGGTGACGCCCATGGCGGAGCTCTTCGTGTGGCACAGAGGCCGTTGTCAGAGGCGATTGACAAGATTGCGGCCATGAACGTCACTCCTGTCACTCCGCCGCGGCCGATCGACGTTGTCGCGGTCTTTCCCCAACTGGCCCCGCTGGCCCGCACGGCGACCCGCCTGCACCCCCGCCCCGGGGCGCCGACGTGGCACGACAGCTCCATCGGCGGGCCGCTGCTGTGGCCTGCCGAGGAGCCGTGGCCGCACTGCGAGGAACCGCATGTGCTGGACGGCGTCAACCCAGCCAAGTCCCCGACGGATCTGCGGCTGGAACGACGGATCTTCGCCGTCTCGCACGGCCGGGACCTGACTCCGGAGGAACGGGAGACTCTCGAGCGGATCCGGCCTCCTCGGAACTATCCTTCGAGACTGGCGGTCCAGTCGTACGACGGCCCCATAGCGATGCTGCCCGTCGCGCAGCTGTACGCACGGGATGTGCCCGATCTGAGCCCGCCGGAGGGAAAGGACCTGCTGCAGGTTCTGTGGTGCCCTTTCGATCATCCGATCATGCCCAGGACCCTGCTCTTCTGGCGTTCGGCAGCTGCCGTCACCGACATCCTCGGCACGCCCCCCGAACCGTCCGCAGTGCAATTCGACGGCTATCTACCGGAGCCGTGCGTGCTGGAACCGGAGCAGATCACCGAGTACCCCGACCATCTGGAGCTGAGCGAAGAACTGCGCGAGCAGCTCAAGCAGTGGAGTGTGCCGCAGGCAGCAGCGGAAGACATGGACCCGGACACGTACTACGACTGCGTGCTGTCCAACGCACCCGGCTGGAAGGTCGGCGGCTGGCCCGCCTGGAACTCCACCGACCCCAGCCCGCGGCCCTGCCCCGAGTGCGGCACCGGCACGGAGGTCTTGATGACCGTCGCCACGTTCGAGGAAGGGGACGACGCCGGGAACAGCTGGTCTCCGCACCCCCACCCAGGTGGTGGACCGTACCCCGGCCACCGCGGCTACAACGCGACCGGGGTCCAGATAGGCAGCGGCTACCGGCAGCACCTGTTCGTCTGCCCGGCGGAGCCCGAGCATCCGCACATCGAGTTGATGACGTATCCCGTCCGCACTGTGCAGCCGGGGCGTCACGGTGCGGGCATGCCGTGACGCAGGGCGGCCAAAAGGACGAATCACCCGACCGGCAGCCGAGCCCGGCTCAGTGCGTGCCGCCGACGCCGCCCTCGATCAGCGCGGACATCGCGCCCATGGTCGCCCCGGTGACATCCCCGGTGACGTACGTGACCGCCGTCCGCGAACCGTCCGCCGTGACGCCGGCCCAGGCGTGGTAGCCGAGCAGTTCGCCGAAGTGGGAGTAGAAGCTGCCGCCGGGGAGCGGAAGTTCGGCGAGGCCGAGGCCGTATCGCGCGCCTTCGATGCCGATCCCGGGCGCCGGGACAGTGGCGGTCATCTCGGCGAGCCGTGCCGCGGGCAGCAGTTCGCCGCCGAGCAGCGCGGCGTAGAAGCGGCCGAGGTCGCGGACGCTGCTGATGAGGGCACCGGAGCCGACGGCCATGCTGGGGTTGAGGAGCGTGACGTCGAGCGGCGTCCCGGTGCCGAACGACGCCCAGCCCCGCGCGTGCGGGCCGGGGACGAACGGTGACTCACCGGGGGCGCTGGTGGCGTCGAGGCACAGGGGGCGGATGATCCGGTCGGTGATCTCCTCGGCCCAGCTCCGGCCGGTGATCCGCTCGATGATCAGCGCGGTGAGCAGGTAGTTGGTGTTGGCGTACGACCATTTCTCGGGCGCCGACCCGAGCCGCAACGCCGCCCGTGCCAGCTCCTCCGGCGCGTAACTCCGCAGCCGTTCCGCCCGGTAGCCCTTCGCGCTTGTCAGCGCCGGGATCCCGGGGTCGCGCAGGCGGCTGGTGTGGCGCAGCAGGTCGCGTACGGTGATGTCCCGCGTCACCTCCGGCAGCCAGTGTCCTACGAGGGTGTCCAGGGTCAGGTCGGGGAGCTGGAGTGCGACCACCGCCGTGAACGTCTTGGTGAGGCTCCCGATCCGGAACCGGCCGTCGCGCGGTGTCCCGGCGAACGCGTGGCGCCGGCCGTACGGCGACATCACCTCCGCGCCCACCCCCGCGACGCCGGTGGCCAGGATCGCGTCCACCTGCCGCTGGAGAGGACCGTCCGTCGAGGCGGACGCGGGGGTGGTGGCCGGACCCCGGGAGGCGGGTGCGGACGCCGCCGCCGGCCTCCCGGTCAAGCCCACCACGACCGAGGCCATTCCAGCGGTCAGGACGGCCCGGCGTGACGCGGGTGTGCGCATGGTGTTTCCCCCTTCGGTTTCTCCCATCCCACCAACGCCGGGAACCGACGCCCATCCGGCGGTCCCCCCTCCCGACCCCCGGCTGGCCCCCATATGGACCCGGGGGCCCCCGGAGCCGACCCAGTGGGTCTTGTCGTGTCGAGGGCGGTCCTGGCACTGGCGCGGCATCGAGAGTCTGCCTGAGTTCCGGCCAGGCTGGATCCTGCATCTTCAACGTCGATCAGCTGGCCTCAGTTCTCGCATGCACGCATGCTCTGGCTGAAAGGACGCCTGTTTAGATCACCCGGAAGGGCGCCCTACTCACTCGGTTGCTCGATCTGCCTACCTTTGCTCAGCGACAGCGGTGAACCTTCTCGGTCCGGGTGAAGCACGTATCGCGGTGCTGCCCAAGGCCCGGTCGCTACCAGTTGAGGAGCATCACTCCGGCGCCGGCCCCGCTTGGGGAGGCCGAAGAGCGCGACCTTCGCCCCGGGGCGCAACCGGTGCTGCTCGGCGGCGAGGGCGAGCGGCAGCGGAAGGGTGGCGCAGGCCGCTTGGTCGATGCGGGGGAAGGTGGACCACACGCTGTCCGGGCGGATGTCCACCCGGTTACAGAAGACGTGCAGGAAGGGCACGGAGGGCTGGTGGACGCAGACCAGGCCGACAGCGTCCAGGTCCGTTCCCTACCGTGCACCTGCCGGGCCCTCCCGTTGAGCACCTGCAGATCTGGGGGTGCCCACCGGTGAAGCCTGAGCCCCGTCCGCACGCAGGTCGCCGCGGCCGCCGACCCGCTGGGCATCGCGGCAGCCGTCGCGCTGCATCAGGTCCCGTATCGCGTCCTCGAACCGGCTTAGTGCAGCCCATTCATCTGGGACAGCCCGTAGCGCAGACCCTGCGCTCGCACCGCCTTCCACCGGGCCCGCTGTTGCCGACTGTAGAGCCATCCGACACCCGCCAGCACGGCGAGACCAGGCTGACGACGGGGACCCACCCGGGGGCGAGCAGCCAGTTGACCACCATCTCCACCAAGCCGATGAGGGCCGCCGCCACCAGGGCGAGGGCGAGCAGCTGCGCGTCCCGCTGCTGTTGCCTGCGGCTGGGTCGCCTCGTACGCCGCCGACCGAAGTGGCCGAACGCGCCGGCAACAGCATTGAAGCCCTGCTGACCCGCTGCGCGAAGTGCCTCGGCGGACGGCAGGACGTCACCAACCGTCGCATCGAGGGCCTGCTCTGCCAGTACGAGTGAGACAACCTGCATGCCGCCTGGGGCCTCCGTCATGAGGGCCTGTCCGGCGGGCCTTCCGGGCGCGCGCCGTCGGACATCCTGCCGGGCCAGGCGCGATGTTTGAAAGGATCGGACGTCGTTGCCCGTACCGGCCACACAAGACGAGCTCGGACCGTGTGGTCGAGAGAATCAGGAGTCGTTCCATGTCCGATGAAATCCGGCTGCTCCCGGTGACCGGCGAAGATCTCGATCTGTTCGAGCGCGAGTTCAGTGGACCGGAAGGGACCGGCTCGTACCAGTGGTTCGGCTTCACGTCACTGGCGGGCCTGCGTCGGCAATTCACGGAAACCGGCCTGCTCGGCCCCGATGGCGGCGTGCTCTCCGTCGCGGAGGCGGGCAGGACGGTGGGCCGGGTTGAATGGTTCGCCAGTACCTGGGGACGGCCCGCCACCTCAACCTGCTGGAGTCTGGCGATCGGTCTGCTGCCCGCCGCCCAGGGCCGCGGCATAGGCACCCGGGCGCAGCGACTGCTGGCCGAGTACCTCTTCGATCACACCAGGGCCGAACGGCTTCAAGCCTGGACGGACTGCGCCAACCTCGCCGAGCAGCGCGCGCTGGAGAAGGCGGGCTTCGTCAGGGAGGGGGTATTGCGCTCGGCACAGTGGCGCGGCGGCCAGTGGCACGATCAGGTGATCTTTTCAATGCTCCGCGCGGACCGGTCCGGCGGCGAGCCAAGACGGTGATCGATTCGGCCCCCTTCACCGCTTCCAGCCGAATCGTCCCGCGGCCAGGCTGGGCCTTGACCCCTGATCTCGGACACGGGTTATGCGGCCGGCGCCGGCGTCGTTGATGTCGAACTGCCCCGAGACCGGCCGGATCGGCCTGGTGTGGATCCCCGAGGCGCCATCGTCGTCGGTGTCCGGGGCGTCGACGCCGAGGATGCGGCCAATGTTCCGGGCGAACGCGGCGGACGTCATGCTCTGCTCGAGCCCGCCCCAATTCAACCTGTACGGCGGGAGGAGCTACAAGACCGTTGACAGAGCTGGGGGCGCGACGTGGCGCCGAAGGGTCATGCTGTGAAGCAGCGGGCGAGCAGGGAGAGGAGAGTGTCCAGGGCTTCGGTGTAAGCATGCCGGGGCGGGGTGGCGTAGCCGACGACCAGACCGGGCGGATTGGGGCCTGGTCCGACCCAGTAGCTGCCGAGCCCGGCGAGGGCGAGGGACTGGGTACGGGCGGCGCGGAGCACCTCCCGTTCGGCGGGTCCGTCCGGCGACCAGCGGATCAGCGCGTGCAGACCCGCGTTCTCGCCCATCAGGCGGGCTCCCGGCACGTGTGCGGCGAGGCCGGTGCTGAGCTGGTCGCGGCGCATACGGTAGTGGTCCCGGCACTGCCGTATGTGTTGGTCGTAGGCGCCGGAGAGCAGAAGGTCCGCCACGACCATCTGGGTCAGCGCGGCGGAGTGCTGGTCGGCCATGCGTTTGGCGTTGGCGATGCGCTCGACCCAGTCCGCCGGCACGGCGAGCCAGGCCAGCCGGAGTCCCGGGGCGAGCGTCTTGCTGGTGGTGCCGGCGTAGATCACCCGGTGCGGGGCCATGGCCTGCAGCGCGCCAACCCGGTGCCGACCGTATTGGAACTCCCCGTCGTAGTCGTCCTCCACGATCACGGCGTCTGCCGCCTCCGCCCAGGAGACCAGTGCCCTGCGGCGTTCGGCGGACAGGGTGACGCCCAGCGGGTACTGGTGGATCGGGGTGACGACCGCGGCCCGGCCGCGCAGGTCCCCGGGGAGCAGCCCGTCGCCGTCCACGTCGACGGGGTGCGTGTGGAGCCCGGCGAGCCGTATGACGTCCCGGAAGTGAGGGTAACTCGGGTTCTCGACGGAGACCGTGCCGACGCCCTGTTCCGCGAGCACGGTCGCTATCAGGCCCAGTGCCTGGGTGAAGCCGTGGCAGATGACGATCCGGTCGGGGTGCGTCACCACTCCCCGGCTACGCCCCAGGTACTCGGCGAGGGCGCGGCGTAGTTCCGGACGGCCCCGCGGGTCGCCGTAGTCGAGGGCCTGCGCGGGGGCCGTGTTCAGCACCCGCTGCGTCGATTTGATCCAGGCGGCGCGCGGGAAGAGCGTCACGTCCGGCATGCCGGGCCTGAGATTGTGGCGCCACGGGTTTCGGGAGCCGGGGTCCGGGCCGCGCTCGGAGACCGCCCGGGGCGCCGGGGAGCGGGCTACCCGGGTTCCGGAGCCCTGGACGGTTTCGAGGTATCCCTCGGCGGTGAGGTGGTGATAGGCGCTGACAACGGTGCCGCGGGCGATGCCTAGGTCAAGCGCTGCGCCGCGGGTGGAGGGCAGCCGGGTCCCTGGCCGCAGCCTGCCGGTCTCGATCGCCTGTCGCAAGGCCGCCACGAGCTGTTCGCCGCGGCCTCGCCGGAAGCGCAGGTCCAGGTCGAGGTGCAGATCCGGACTGGCGGTGCGCTGCCCTATGTTCACTGCGCGGTCCACCCGCCGTCGACGGCCAAGGTCTGGCCGGTGACGTAGGAGGCCTCGGAGGATGCCAGCCACAACACGGCGGATGCGACCTCTTCGGGTCGGGCGAGCCGTCCGAGTGGGATGTTGCGCAGATAGAACTCGTCCGCCGACGCACCGCGGTTGCGGCGTGCCTCTTCCAGCATCGGGGTGAGGACCGGGCCGGGGCAGACCGCGTTGACGCGGATGCCTGCCGGGCCGTAGTCGATGGCGGTGGTGCGGGTGAGTCCCACGACGCCGTGTTTGGCGGCGGTGTAGGGGGCCGCGTTGAGGTAACCCACGACGCCGGCGATGGAGGAGACGTTGACGATGCTGCCGCCTCCTTGACGCAGCATCACCGGTATCTCATGACGCATCGACAGCCACACGCCCTGGAGGTTGGTATCCACGATGCGGTGCCAGTCGTCGACTTCGAACTCGTGCAGTTTGCGACCCGATCCGGGTACGCCCGCGTTGTTGCAGGCTATGTGTAACGCGCCGTACTCGGCCAGCACGCTGTCCACCAGCCCGGCGACCTGCTCGTCGTCCGTGACGTCCGCCGGGCGGGCGATGGCGGTGCCTCCCCCCTCCTCGATGACGGCGACCGTTGCCTTCAGCTCCTCGGTTCGCCGACCGGTGACCACGACGGCGGCTCCCTCGCGGGCGAAGGCGACGGCTATTGACCGGCCGATTCCGGTGCCGCCTCCGGTGACCAGGGCGACCTTGCCGTCCAAACGCTTATCCGACATGACTACTCCTTCATCAGGGTCGCGACGGACTGCTGGATGCTCGCGGCATACGGGACCACGATGGGCTCCAGCGCCGAGCTCGCCGGGTAGGGCACGCCCAGGGAGCCCAGCCTGACTACGGGAGCGCGCAGTTCGGCGAAGGCGGCCTCGGTCACGGCGGCGGCGATCTCGGCGGAAGGGCCGTAACGCACCCACGACTCGGTGGCGACGACGACCCGGCCCGTCTTGCGTGCCGACCGAGCGAGAGTGGCGATGTCCAGCGGCCGCAAGGAGCGGATGTCCACGACCTCGGCGTCGATGCCCTCCTCGGCGAGGTGTTCGGCAGCGACGAGGGATTCGCCGACCATCCTGGACAGCGTCAGAATGCTGACGTCGGTGCCCGGACGTACGACCTGTGCCGTGCCGAGCGGCACGATGTGGTCGCCCTCGGGTACGGGGCCGCTCTCCTTGTAGAGCAGTTTGTGCTCCACGAGGACCACGGGGTCGTCGCTGCGCAGAGCGGAGGTCAGCAGGCCCTTGGCGTCGGCGGGGCTGCTGGGCAGCACGGTGTGGATGCCGGGCAGGTGCGCGGTCCAGGCCTCGAGCGACTTGGAGTGCTGGGGACCGGCGTTGATGCCCGCGCCGCCCTGGGTGCGGATGACGATCGGCACCGTGACCTGGTCGCCGTAGGCGAACGGGAAGACGGCCGCGCCGTTGGCGATGCTGTCCAGCGCGAGCGTCATGAAGTCGGTGTACATCATCTCCACGACCGGGCGCAGACCGCTCAGGGCCATGCCGACCGCCGCGCCGACCATGCCGTTCTCCGAGATCGGGGTGTCCACGACGCGTTCGCAGCCGAACTCGTCCAGCAGTCCCCGGGAGACGGAGAAGACTCCGCCGTACACACCGACGTCCTGGCCTAGCAGGATGACGCGGTCGTCCCTGCGCATCTCCTCGCGCAGGGCGGCATTCAGGGCGTCGCTGTACGTCATGTCGTTCATCGGGGCTCCCCTCCGTCCCACCGGGCGGCGTACACGAGCAGGTCGGCCGGGTCCGGCCAGGGGCTGGCGGCGGCGAAGGCGACGGCCGCTTCGATCTCCTCGTCCACCTCGCGGGTGATGCGGGCGAGGTCCGTCTCGAGGACGCCGGCCTCCCGCAGCCGGGCCGCGGTCAGCTCGAGCGGATCGGTGTAGCCCTCCCACTCGTCCTCCCACCGGTAGCCGCCGCGGTCGGAGCCGGAGAAGGCGCAGTCCCTGAAGGTCACCGCCTCGACCAGGGTCGGTCCGCCGCCGGTCCTGGCACGGGTGAACGCCTCGGCGACGGCGTCCCGTACCGCCTCCACGTCACTGCCGTCGACCCTGGTGGCTGGTACCCCGTAGGCGGCGCCGCGCCGGTGCAGCTCCGTCTCGTGGACATGGCGGTCGAGGCGGACGCTGAGCCCGTAACCGTTGTTCTCCACCAGGACGACGACCGGCAGTTGCCACAGCGCGAGCATGTTCAACGACTCGTTGAAGGCACCGGAGTTGACCGAGCCGTCGCCGGTGACGCACAGCGTGACCCGGCTCTGTCCAGCACGCTTGTGGGCCATGCCGTGGCCGACGGAGAGCAGCAGTGAGTGGCCGACGATGCCCGACGGTCCGAGGAGGCCGTGCTCACGGTCGCCGATGAGCATATGGCCGCCGCGTCCCTTGCCCTGGCCGCCGACCCGCCCCATCATCTCCGCGAAGGTGGCGCCGAGCGGCAGCCCGCAGCCGACGTACAGCGCGTGCGGACGGTGGGTGGCAGTCACGATGTCGCCTGCTTCCAGCAGCGCGGTGGCGCCGATGCCGACCGCCTCCTGTCCGATGCCCAGATGCATCGGCCCCTTGATGAGCCCTGCCTCGGTCAGTGCGGTGATGCGGCGGTCCAGCTGTCTGGTGAGGGTCATGCGCCGGAACAGTTCCAGCAGGGGGACCGCGCTGGTTGCCGGCTCGTGGGTGGGTGTGAGCGTATGCATTGAAGATCAGCCAACCTTCTCGAACGGGATGGGCTGGGGAGCGAGCTGCAGACGGCGGCGCAGTGGAGCGACCAGGGCAAGGCCGCCGGCCAGTCCCATGACCCCCAGGGCGGCGCACGACAGCCAGAGGGCGCCGGGCCCCAGGGAGGCGTACACATACGCTCCGGCCGGTGGCCCGATGAACTGAGCTGCTGCGTACGACCAGCCGAACGTGGCCTGATAGCGGCCCTGGGCGTGCTCCGGGGCCAGGTCGGCGACCAGCGAGCCGACGAAGCTCGCCGCGCCGATCTCGCCGACGGTCCAGAGGCAGACCGTCACCAGGTATTCGGCTCTCGTGTCCGCCAGGGCGGTGGCGGCCATGCCCAGGCCGAAAACCAGCCAGGACACACTCAGGACGGCCAGCCGGTCGTACCGTTCCAGCCAGGCGGAGAGCACCGGCTGGGTGACACCGATGATGATGCCGCTGATCAGGAACACCGCACCGTAGAAGCCGGCTCCGAGACCATCGTCCTTGATGGCCAAGGGAAGACCCACGGTGATCTGTGCGGCCACCACGCCGTTGAGCAGGTTGAGCCCGGTCAGCGCGAGCAGCAGCCGGTCCCGGGTGGCCCGGACAGTGGTGGGGGTGCCGTCGGAATCGGTGCGCCGTGCCCGGCGGTCCGCCGGCAGCAGTATGGCGGTCACCACGGCGAACGTGGCCGTGGTGAGGGACTGCACCAAGAACAGGGTCCAGTAGCCGTGACTCGTCAGCAGACCGGCGATCAGCCCGCCCAGCGCCACTCCGAGGTTGACAGCCCAGTAGACGAGGCTGTAGGCGCGCGGGCGGTCGGCCGCGGGCACCACCTCGGCGACCACCGCGGCGGCGGCCGGCCGGTAGACGTCCGCGACGGCGCCCACCAGGAAGGCCACGGCAAGGATCGCCGGGAGCCCGCGGGCGGCGCCGAGCAGGGCCACGGCCGCGGAGCTGGCCAGGAGACCGCCGACCAGGGTGAGTCGCGGGCCCCAGCGGTCGGTGAGCAGACCGCCCAGCGGCTGGGACACGAGTCCGCCCACACCGACCGCGCCGAGGACGAGTCCGGCGTCCTGCGCCGACATGCCCTGCTGCCCCAGGTAGAGCACCAGGAAGGGCACGACCATATTGCCGATGCGATTGATGAACTGCCCTGCAAAAACGATCCAGAAGCTCTTCGGAAGCCCTTGCAGACGGGTTATCGATAATAATTTACGCATCGGTCTCGAACCTGGGTGCCACGAGTCCCCCGACCCATTCGATGACATTTTGAAGGCAACGCGTCACGGCCCACTGCCTGACGATAATCGTACAAGACCGAACTGGGTAAGTCCATGATCGACAGATAATCTGTAACCTTCGTCACTCACCCTAGGGTGATTCGCCAACAAGGCTTAGCGGCAACGGACTTGACAACCAGCATGGGGACAACTGGAATCAACGTCGGAATACTCCATCGAAAGGTTTCGACAGACGTGACAACCCGCCATATCGTCCTCGTTGACTCCTATGCCCTTTCCTGGCGATTGGCCGCCGCCTTCTCGGCCTCCGGCTTCACTCCGATCAGAGTGCAGAGCACACCTGAAGTTCCCGCTCTGTATGCCGGGAAGCCGGACCCTTTCCCTTACACGGTCGACCTGGTACATCACGGGGATGTGGCGGAAACTGCGGACAGGATCGCCGAATTCAAGCCCGTCGCCGTGATGGCCGGCGGCGAACTCGGAGTGGAGCTTGCGGACTCCCTCAGTGAGGTCCTCTCGGCCCGGTTCGGCATACCGACCAACGGCACGGCCTTGAGCCGGATGCGACGGGACAAGTTCGAGATGATCGAACGCATCAAGTCCCAGGGTCTGCTCGGCGCCGAGCAGATCCGCGTGCGGAACGAGGAGCAGCTGTTCGACTGGCATCGCCGCCTGGGCCGCAAGGTGATCCTCAAGCCCTTGCGCAGCGCTGCCAACGACGGTGTGACCTGGTGCGACACCCCGGACGACGCGGTGCGCGCCTTCCGCGCGCTGGCCGGGCGGCGCAACATCTTCTCCGAGCCGGCCGACGGTGTGGTCGCCCAGGAGTACCTGGTGGGCGCCGAGTACCTGGTCAACACGGTCAGCAGGGACGGCCGCCACCAGGTGACCGACGTGTGGAAGACGCACCGGATCAGCGCCAACGACGTGACCGACCTGGCTGTGGCCTGCCATCTGCTGCCGCGCCGCGGAGAGGTGCAGGACCAGGCCGTGGACTACGGGCTGAAGGTGCTGGACGCCGTCGGCATCCAGCACGGTCCCGCGCACATCGAGGTGAAGATGACACCGAGCGGTCCTTGTCTGGTGGAGGTGGGCGCCCGGATCTCGGGGCTGGATCTGCCCGGCTTCACCCAGCGGGCCACCGGTGAGTCGCAGATCAGCTGGAGTGTCGAAGCTTTCGGCAACCCCGACCGCTTCCACGCCCGCTGCGGACAGGACTACACCCTGCACCACAGTGTCGCCTGGGCCGCCATGGTCTCGCCCGTGCGCGGCCGGCTGCGCGCCTACCGAGGGTTGGAGGAACTCACCGCGCTGGAGAGCGTGGAGAGCGTCACTCCCCTGGTCGCGCCCGGCGAGCGCCTGAGCCCCACGGTGGACGACTCCACGTATCCGATGACGCTGTCCCTGACGCACGAGGTGGACGAGGTGCTGCTCCGCGACCTGGGCACCGTGCGTTACCTCGACGGCCACGGCTTCTATGAGCTGGAGGACGACCCCGAGGCCTGACGCTCTCGCGTCGCCCGTCGTGGCCACGGTGCCGTGACGGGCGACGCGAGAGGGTCAGAGGGTCGGCTCCCAGACGAGTTCCAGCGGCTGCGCCGGGTCGATCTCGTACAGGCTGACCCGGTCGGCGTGCGGAGCGACCCGCCCTGCCAGCTCCTCACGGGCCCGCAGCAGCGTCTCCTGCGAGATGACCGAGGAGATGCCCTCCAGGAGCAGTACGGCGTCCCGGGTGGCTTCGGTGACCTTGGTGACGTCGGAGTCGCGGTGGTTCCAGTGACGGGTCATCACCTGTGAGCCGTCGGCGTAGATCACCTCGCCGTCCAGCGGCGTCTCGGACTTGTCCGGTTCCCCGAGGGGGATGTAGACGTCGTCGGGCCGTGCGTGGCGCAGCTCGATGCCGGTGCGGAAGGCCGCGAGGTCGAATCCGCCGGTGGGAAGCATGTACCTCATGGACACGAGGTTGCAGGTGTCCACGACCGAGGAGACCCGGGGCAGCCGGCCGGACTTGCGCAGCCGGCGGCTGAGCGCGTCGATGCTGGGGCGGGCCCGGCGAGGGTTCGTCCCAAAGCTGTGCAGCAGATCGTGCCAGGCGGAGATGGCGGGCTCGTCCTCCGTGGGCAGACGCAAGCGGCCCTCGCGCACCTCGGTTTCGAGAGCGGACAGCGCCTCTTCCGTCTCGGGCCAGGGCTCGTTGTTCTTGACGCCCTGGACGAGCAGGAAGACGGTACGACAGCCGGGATGTCGCGCCGCGACCTGCGGCGACATTCCGACGGTGAGCCGACGGGTCCGCGCACCGGCGCTGCCGGTGTCCTCTGAGTGATTCATGAACCGTTCCTGAAATGGCTGCGGGGATGTCCGGGAGGGGAGTCGGGACGCTCAGGACGCGATGCGTTCTTTGGCGATCGCCTGCGCCATACCGGTGACGGTGAGGTCGTCGAGAATGTCTTCGGCCTCCAGATAAACGTCGAAATCTTCCTCGATACGTGTGAGAAGGGAGATCAGAAGCAGGGAATCACCGCCCAGTTCGGGAAAGGCGACATCGCGCGGCACCTCGTCGCGCTTGAGGATGTCCGCCCACAGTCCGGCCACGCCGGCCGCGATGCTGTCGGTGTCGGGAGTCGGCTTGTCAGTCATGTCGTCCTGCCTGTCGCACGGGTGATGGCGAAAAGAGTCACGCGAGGGGGCTGAGCCGGTCCGCGGTGGCCTCGCGCACCGCTTCCCGGTTGACCTTCAGATTGCGGTTGAGGAGCGGGCTGTCGGAGGCGAGCGGGCCGTCCAGCAGTGCCATGCGGCGCACGTCCTGGGCCCGGCCGAGTTTCGTGTTGAGCTGGTCGATCCTGGTCCGCAGGGACTTCTCGGCCGTTTCCCTGTCGCCCTGGAACCAGGCGACCGCCGCCATTCCGCCGTCCTGGAGCGGGTACAGACACGCCTGGGTCACGCCCCGGGCGTTCGCCAGTTCCTCCTCCAGGTCCTCCAGCTGCACCTTCTGGCCGCCGGTGGTGATGATCAGGTTCTTCTTCCGGCCCCGCAGGACGAGGAAGCCGTTCTCGTCGAACTCCCCCAGGTCGCCCGTGGCGATGGTGTTGTCCCCCCGGAACACCGGCGTGACGCTCTGTACCGGCTCGCCCTCGTAGCCGATGCACAGGTGCCGGTCGTGACGGACCACGACCTCGCCGTCCTGCGTGAGGGAGACGGTCCCGGGGTAGACCTCGCGGCCGACCGAGCCCCTGACGTTGGCGCCCGGACGGTTCCAGGCAAGGAAGCCGATCTCGGTCATGCCGTAGATCTGGTAGAGCTCGAACCCGGTGTCGGCGAAGAAGTCGAGCATCCCGTCCCGTACGGGCGCGGACCCGACGAGCATCAGTCGCATCGATCCCCCGTACATGTCGTGGAGTTCGCGGAACACCCCGCGCCGCCAGTGTCTGCGCATCCGCTCGCCGGGCAGCAGCGAGGCCAGGGAGGCCACGGCCTCCAGCCGGGCGCGGCGCCGGGGGTCCATGGCGCGGTACCGGTTCTCGACGAATTCGTAGAAGCTCGGGGGGCCCAGCAGAATAGTCGGCCGGGTCGCCTGGAGGGCGTCGACGAAGCGCCCGACGGTGGTGAGCACGACACTGCAGTCGTTGCGGATCGCCAGGTAGCACAGGTACCGCTGCTGGAAGGTGGACAACGGCAGGGCGATCATGATCCGGTCGTCGGATCGGAAGGGGTAGGCCTGCGTGTGGGCCTCGATCAGCGCCTCGACGCCTTTCCAGGCGAGGAGCAGGCACTTGACGCGGCCAGCCGTGCCGGAGGAGAAGGCAAGCGTGAACTCCTCGGCGGCGTCAGGCGGGAGCCGCTCGCCCTGGGGCTCGGGGGCCGGATCCAGCAGCTCGACGGTAAGCGGCTCGCTCAGCACCACTTCGAGTGCGCCCACGAAGGAGGTCTCGGCGGCGCCGCGGCCCTCCTTGCCGGCGAACACCGCGGACAGTCCGTACTGCCGGCAGACGCCGGCGTTGTCGCGCCCCTTGAAGTCGGGGACGGGCAGCGCGACGGGTACGGCACCCAGGTTCAGCAGCGCCAGGTCGAGTGCCAGCCACTCGTAGGAGTTGTGGCCCCGGATGCCGATGCGCATGCCGGCGCGGATGCCGAGGTCGCTGAGCCGCCGGGTCAGCTCCGTCACATCGGCGAGTACCTCGGGCCAGCCGACGAACCTCGTCCTGCCCCGGTGGAAGACGTGGACTCCGCCGGTGCGGGCGCGACCCAGCCAGTCGATGACGATGCCGGGCCCGTGCCGGGTCGGCGCCGGCTGCCCGGCCGCGGCGAGTTGTGCGTCCATCAGCTGTCAGTGCTCCAACCAGAATGATCGATACGGTGCGCAAGTGCCGGTAGGGAAGGGGTCAGCCTGTCCGCCGCCGGCCGACCGCGACGAATCCCGCACTCGCGAGCACCCCCAGAGCCAGGCAACACAGCCACAGCGTCCGGGTGTCGGTGCCGTACAGGAAGGTGCCGGCCGCCGGGCCCAGGCCGAACGCCACCGCCTGGACCGTGGACAGATAGCCCTGGTAGCGCCCCACCTGGCCGGGGGGCGACAGGGTCGCCGTGGCGCTGCTGACGACGGGCGAGAAGAGCATTTCGCCGACGGTCCAGGTGACAACGCCGATAGCGACGGCGGCGTAGGGCTGGGCGGCGCCCGACACCACGATGCCGATCGTCATCAGGACGGTGCCGGCGAGCGTCGGGATCCACCACGCCACCCTGCGCGTCAGTCCGCTCAGCGGCATCTCGAAAATAATCACCAGGACGCCGTTGACCGTGAGCAGATACGCGTAGGCGGCGGCGCCGTGCTGCGCGGACACCGACAACGCGACCGTCGAGTTGTACTGCACGTACACGATGGTGATGGCCACGATCGAGAGGTAGAAGACCATGAGGCGCAGCGGGATGCCCCGGCCGCTCTCCGCGGTCTTCACACGCGTTGCCCCGGCGGTGCGCGCCGACGGCAGGCCCACGGCCAGCAGCAGGCTGAACACTGCGTACGTGCAGCAGCTGATGAGGAACAGGGGGCGGAGGCCGTCCTTGGCGACCACGGCGGCGATCAGCGGCCCCACGCTGGAACCCACGTTCAGGGCCAGCCGGAAGAGCGCGAAGACGGGAACCCGGTCGCGTTCCTCGGTGTGGTCGACGATCAGTGCGGAGGCGGCGGGCAGGTACGCCTGCGCGAAGAGGGCCGCGCCGAACACGCCCATCAGGACGAGGGCCTTGTTCGGAGCCAGTCCGATGACGCCCAGTCCGCACGAGGCGAGCAGCGTCGACGCGACGAGCGAAGTCTTCCTGGACAGCCGGTCGGAGGCCCAGCCTCCCAACAGGGAGCCCAGTGGGGTGGCCACTCCGACGGCGAGCAGGATGGTCGGCATCTCCCGCGGACTGAACCCGAGTTGCTGGAGGAACAGCACCAGGAAGGCGGCGAAGAACGAGCCTGCCCGGTTGAGGAGCACACCCGCGACGAGCACCCAGACCGGTCGTGGCGCGTGCCGGACGACCGCGAGGACCGACCGGTGCTTGTCGTCGGCCGGGCGCGCCCCCGCCTCTTGGTCAGTACTCATACCGCGCTCAGCGACTCACCCTCGATCACCAGGCCGGCTTCCACGGCGGCGCGCCGCTGAAGGCACTCCTCGCGATCCGCGCCGCTCACCACGGCGAAGCCGACCCTGGACAGGAAGCCGTTCGGCGGCAGCCGCACCTCGATGCCGGCCGGGAGGAAGGTGACGAACCTGTCGAGCCCCGGATACTCGGCCGTGTCACGGCGCAGCCGGACACGGTCGACCCGCATGTCCTGCCGGGGGTAGAACATGGCGATGCTCGCGACGCCCGTGCGGTCACCGGACAGCCTCGGTTCCCGCCCCACGGCGATGTCCGCGGACGCTCCGGCGAGGTCGGTGCCCTGTGCCAGCGCGCCCAGGTGCGGGATGAGGCCCCCTCCGAGGCGGACGTTGATCTCGATGATCCGCGGGCCTCGGTCGGTGAGGCGGAACTCCGTGTGCGTGACCAGATTGTCGAGGCCGGCGGCCTTGTGCGCGTCGATGACCAGGGCGAGCGCTTCGTCCAACCCGGGGTGCGGGGCCGGAGGCACGATGTGGCCCAGCTCCTCGAAGTACGGGGCGAAACCGATGGCCTTCTCGGCCATGACCACGGGGACGGTCTCGCCCTGCCAGGTGGCGCAGTCGGCGCTGAACTCGGGCCCCTCCAGGTACTCCTCGATGAGGACACCCGCGAGCCGGGAGGTGGTGCCGTCCGAGGAGCTGGCCCCTGCGGCGACGTCGAACGCGTCGACGAGCTGCTGCTCGTCGTCCACTCGGACCACGCCGATGCTCCCGCCCAGCGCGCGCGGCTTGAGTACGACCGGGTACCCGATCCCGGCGGCTGCGGCACGGGCGGTCTCGGCGTCATGGGCGACGGCGAACCGCACCGGACCGATCCCGGCTTCGGCGAGACAGGCGCGCAGCGCGCTCTTGTCCTTGCACCGCCGGACGGCTTCGGGGTCGGTGTGCGGGACGCCCAGCGCCCTCCCGAGCTCCGCCGTCAGTTCTACCAGCGCCTCGTCGTAGGTGAGCACGCCGTCGGGAGCTTCTTCCCTGGCCACTGCGAGCAGTCTCGCCGAATCGTCGGGGTCTATGAGGTGAAATCCTTTGACATAAGGTTTCTGCCAAGTGATCTCGCGCCCCTCGGCCAGGATTACGTCGACGCGCTCGCTAATGGCCTTGAGGGCGTACTCCCGAAATGGCTGGCCGCCACTCCCGATAAGCAGGAGCTTCTTCCTATTCATGGCCCTCATCTCACCATCTTCCCTGAATACCTGTCAAGACCGTGACCTGTCACGGAAGTTGGCGCGAAATGCTCCTTCCTCAAGCTGAGTCGCCCGCTCCTTGGCAGGACTGTTTCGCACACCTGCCGACGGCCGCCCCAGGAAATGGAATTCCCGGTGGCGCGGCGCTGCGTTGGGCGCCTCCGGCCTAATGTTCCCGAGAAGAATCCGGGGTGTACGGCACCGGCTCATATGAGGGACGCCCCGGTGGCGCGGGCCAGGACGGCGCACTGCTCGTCCAGGGCTCGCCGGGCGATCGCGGACTGCGGCGCGGCGGCGTCGAAGCCGTGGAACGCGCCGGGAATGTGGTGCAGCTGCACCGAGACCTCCGCGTCCAGCAGCCGGCGTCCGAAGGCGAGTCCCTCGTCGCGCAGGGGGTCGAACTCGACGGTCATCAGGTAGACCGGGGGCAACCCGGACAGGTCGCCGGCCTCGACCGGGGCGGCGTAGGGCGACACGCTCTGCGGTGTGCCGGTGCCGAGGTAGTGCCGCCACATGTGGACGTTGTTCCGGGCATGCCATCCCGGGGTGGCGTCGAACTCCTTCATCGACCGGGTGTTCATCGCATGGTCGATCACCGGGTACAGCATCAGCTGGTGGCACACGGCCGGGCCATCGAGGTCACGGGAGGCCAGGGTGACCGCCGCGGTGAGGGCGCCACCCGCGCTGGTCCCGCCCACGGCGATCCGCTCGCGGTCGATGCGCAGCTCCCCGGCGTTCGCGGCGACCCACACAAGGGCGTCGTAGCAGTCCTCGTAGGCGCACGGGAAGGGATGCTCGGGAGCGAGCCGATAATCGACGGAGACCACCGTGATCCCGGTGCGCCGTGCGATCTCGCGGCAGCGTGCGTCCTCCGTGTCGAGATTGCCGGTGACGAATCCCCCGCCGTGGAAGAACAGCAGGCAGGGAACGGGTTGCTCACCGGCGGGGCGGGCGTAGATCCGTACCGGGATGTCCGGCGATCCGGCACGCGCCGGGATCTCGCGGTCGGTCACCTCGAGTCCGTCGTCCGGCGCGCTGCGGCCACGCAGGGCACGGGAAATCCGGTACGCGCGGCGCAGCGCCTCGCGGGCTTCCTGGGGGCGGCCGTAGTCGAGATCGGGTTGCAGCTCGGCGGCGCGGACGAGCTCGGGGTCGAGACCTTGGGGGACGATGATGGGCATAGTGTTCCTCAGCGGCAGCGAGCTGGTGTGGTTCAGGGGTGTGGCTGGGCGGAGGTCGGGCGGTCACGGCCGTCGCCGCCCGTCGTGATGCGCCGGTCGGTGAAGGCGGGGAAGGCCGCGCGCGCTTCTGCCGTGCCGACCGGGTCGAACTCGGCCTCCAGGACGGTGGCGGAGGCCCCCGCCTCGGTTACGACGCGTCCCCAGGGGTCGACGGCCACGCTGTGGCCGCCGAGTTCGGTCCCGCCCTGCCGTCCGGCCGCGTTGCAGGCCAGCACCCAGGCCTGATTCTCCAGGGCACGAGCCTGGAGCAGCAGCCGCCAGTGGGCGATCCGGGCGGCCGGCCAGGCGGCGGCAACGACGAACACCTCGGCGCCGTCGTCGGCGAGCACCCGGAACAGTTCCGGGAACCGCAGGTCGTAGCAGGCGGCCAGGCCGAGCCGGCCGACCGCTGTGGCGCAGGCGCGCAGTTCGTCGCCGTGGGACAGCAGCGCCGTCTCGCGCGAGTCGTGGCCGAAGAGATGGACCTTGCGGTAGTGGTGCAGCAGTGCCCCGTCGGGGCCGAAGAGCAGGCTGGTGTTGTAGAGCCTGCCGTCCGGGCCGCGCTCGATGATGCTGCCCGCGTGCAGATGCACGCCGGCCGATCCCGCCGCCTCGCTGAGACTCCGTGCGAGCGGACCGTCGAGCGGTTCGGGGTACCGCTGTTGGGCGTCGACCCTTAAGTCGCGGGGGCCCCCCAGCTCCGGTAGGACGACGAGGTCCGCCGCCGGGTGCGCGACCACGTGGTCGCGCACCTCGGCCGTACGCCGTCGCATGGGCTGCCGGTGATCCACGTCGGCCTGGATCAGCACAGCACGCATGTTCTTCTCTCTTGCCGGTCGTCAGCGCATCCGGGCGACGACGAGGAACGCGTCCAGCGGTCCCAGCGTCCCGCGGAACATGGCGTCGAGCTGGGGGTTGCCCGTGGTCGGCAGCTCCCCGTACAGCTCGTCGAGGGCGTCGTAGGCGTTGCGCAGCGTCAGCGTCCCCGGTTCGAGGATGGCACGCTGGCCCAGCCAGGCGGCCAGATCGACACCGCACTGCTCGACGCCCGGGGGCAGCGGCGTGTCGGGCGCCGGGTACACGGGACCGCCGTCGGTCAGACCGAGCATGAGCCGGTAGAAGATCGGGCTCTCGGTCCGCGCCGTCAGATAGACGGGCACGCCGTCGGGGCACTGCGGGAGCACGCTGTCGACGATCCGCTGCCGCATCAGCTTGCGCATGGTGCCCTTGGACTGCCGCTGCGGGACCATGCCGGTGGAGTCCAGGTAGATGATCACCTGCTCGTCGAACCGGAGCCGGTGGTGCCCGGTCCAGCCGACGAAGGCGCCGTCCCGGTCACCGATGAGCACGAACTCGGCGAGGCGCTCCAGGTAGCCCTCCTTGCTGCGCTGCGCCCAGTACGGCGTCATGTCCGCGCCGAACGACTGCGTCGTGACGGGGACCAGGGCGTCGTAGATGCGGTAGTGCGTGGAGACGGTGAGCGCGTCGCCCGGGGTCTGGACGACGTAGGCGGTGAGCCCGCCCTCGAGGTCGACGGTCGTGCTGTGCCGGACGGCGTCGCCCAGCACGTCGGTGATCAGCGGCAGCTTCACGGCCTCCGAGGTGACGGCCTCTGAGGTGACGGTCATCTTTCTTCCCCTTCGTTGCGGCTTCGGGTCAGGCGAAGACGGTGCCGTGGGCCGACGCGGTCCCGCCGGCCAGCTCACCACCGTCCACGATCAGTTGCTGACCGGTGATGAACCGGGCGTCGTCGGAGGCGAGGAAGAAGAAGGCCGATGCGATCTCCGCCGGATCCGCATGCCGGTTCGCCGGGATCTTCGCGTTGACCTCGGCGAACATTGCGTCCGTGTACTCGGCCCGCTGCATCGGGGTCATCACATAGCCAGGGCTGACACAGGCGGTGCGCACATGCGGTGCGAGTTCCAGGGCCAGGCTGCGGCACAGGGCCAGCACGGCCGCCTTGGAAGCGTTGTAGTCGGCGTAGTACGGGTAGCCGGCCGAGCCGTTGGTGGAGGCGGTGGCCAGCAGGACGCCGCGGCGAGCCTTGATCATGTGGCGCGCCGCGGCCTGCCACAGCGCCATCACTCCCATGACGTTGATGTCCATCAGTTGCCTGATGTCCTTCTCCGTCATGTCCACGAAGAGGCGTCGCAGGCTGATGCCCGCGTTGGCGACGACCACGTCGATGGAGCCGGCCTCCTCGGCCACGCCGTCCACGGTGGCGCGGACGGCGTCCCAGTCGGTGACATCGGTCTCGATCCAGCGGCCCACCGCGTCCTGGGCGGCAGGCTTGCTGAGGTCGAGGTTGACGACGTGGTCACCGGCCGCGGCGAAGCGCCGGGCGGTGGCCAGACCGATGCCGGAGGAGGCGCCGGAGATGACAACTGTGCGAGCGTTCATGGTTCCTTAACCGAAGTTGTAGGTGAGGTCGGTCGGCAGGCGGTCGAAGTGCCGTGCGAGTGAGTCGCGGTAGGTGCGGCCCCTGTCCAGCGCGCCACGCAGGCGGGCAATCTCGGTGGTGTCGGCATCCCACAGCACGCTGTGCAGTGCCTTCGCCAGATCCGTGAGAGCTTCGCGTGAAGCTCCGATGAAATCGTCGGTCAGCGGGAAGTCCACCTCCGTTGCGTGTTCCTGGATCCAGCCCAGGGTGAGCATGGCGGCGGCGCTGTCCGCGAAGTGATGGTAGCGGCGGGAGAGATAGCGGACGAGTTCGGCGGTGAACGCCGTACCCAGCCTGTCGTCAGGGCCGACGGCGCCCGCCGTCAGCAGGCCGAGGACGTCGGCGTAGGCCTCTTCCAGTGCCATGCGTTCGAAGTAGCTGATCTCGGCCGGGGCTTCGCCCGCGCCTTCCACGGAGGCACGGCGCCAGAAGTGGCCGAGGTCGTGGCAGCGGAACCAGCGCAGCGACATGCGCAGCGCCTCGTCGAGCAGGACCCCATCCTGGCCGCCCTGCACGCCCTGGAGCAGCGGCAGCGAGCAGCGGCGCATCCGCTCCCGGTGCACGTTGGCGAAGACCACGGTGAACTCGGGTCCCAGCACGGTGGATTCGGCCGCTTCGAGCGGGAAGAAGTGGGCGAAGTTCTTGTGCCCCGTAACCGACTCCCCGCCGGCGAGCAGCAGTTCCATGATGTACATGGTGGGGTGGATGTCCTGCACGGACTTCACTTTCTCGCCCAGGGCCCGGGCCGCCGCCTCCTGGATGTCCCCGATCCGCTCGTCGACCGCGTCCACCTCGGTCTGCAGCTGCGGGCAGGGGACGGTGACGAGCAGGCTGATGGGGGCGTCGACATCCCGCATCGCCCACGTGCCGATGGGCCCGCAGTACAGCCAGGGCTCGTCCCCGTTCGGCTCCAGCAGCGTCACCTGCTTCCACTCACGGCTGTCGGCGTACACCACGAGCCGCTCGGCGGCCTGCCGCGCGTGCTCGACGACCGTGCGGGTGGTGGGCGCCTGCTCCTCGTCGGCGAAACGTGTCAACGCCGCCGCCGCCGCGGTGAGCAGTCCGGAGACACGTTCCGCGTGCTCCTTGTCGTCGCCGTTCACGGCGGGCACGTCCAGGGTCGTGATGCTGTCGAGGACCAGTTTGGCCCGTACGAGGTGTTTCCAGGTCTGCGGGAACTGCGCGCGCAGTCCGGCGAATTCGGGGTCGATGCGAATGGTGGCGAGTACGGGCTCTTCTCGATGCCAGAACGGGAAGTGGTGAATGGTCTCGCGGAGTGGAATGCCGAGGCTGGCGCTGGGCACGTGCGGGTCTCCTTGTGT
Source organism: Streptomyces sp. NPDC048185 (assembly GCF_043202495.1). Lineage (NCBI taxonomy): Bacteria > Bacillati > Actinomycetota > Actinomycetes > Kitasatosporales > Streptomycetaceae > Streptomyces > Streptomyces sp. NPDC048185. The sequence goes on along the minus strand of NZ_JBIDAN010000005.1, from coordinate 284,367 downwards.
GCGGGTGGTCGTCTTCAGTTCACGCTCGCCTGTCCCATGGCCGCCGTGGTCACCGGTGGAGTGGGACGGCCTGCCGGCTGCGCGGACTTCTGGGACTCCGCGGTGCCCTGCACCGGGACGAGCGAGACGGACCACTTCTTGCGGTTGGCGAGGAAGGCGAAGACGTGTCCGAGGTACTGGACGGTGAACCACAACGGCAGGAAAGCCGCGAAGGACGGGGCCTGGCCGGTGTCGACCCAGCCGATGGTCGCCCAGGTGACCACGCCGGTGGCCGCGTTGAGGGCGACCGTGGTCGACAGGTCCGTCTGCTGCTGGCCCCAGTCCTCGGCCTTCGGCTTGAGGATCGAACCGAGCAGCAGTCCGGTGAGAACGGCTCCCAGGAGGCCCGCGCCGCCGGCCTGCAGCATGTCCAGCGGGGTGACGGCGTGGGGCCCGACGAGGAAGTAGTACAGCACGCCGAGACCCGTGCCCACCACGAGACCGGGCAGGTGCATGGACGGCTTGCGCCAATGCTGCGGAGCGGCCATCTCCAGGTCGCGGGCGCCCTTGGGGTTGCGGTAGACGGGCGGGAAGATCAGACCGGTCAGGTCGAGGTAGGGACGGTAGGCGTCACCGGCGAGGGTGATGAGCCGCTTGTCGTAGAGGATGCTGCCGATGACGTTGTAGATGTTCACGACCACGGCCAGGACCAGCAGGTCGGTGGTCATGGTGGGCAGGCAGAAGAACATGCCGAAGAAGGCCGTGTGCACCGGGAAGCGGATCCAGCGCCGGCTGCCGACCTTCCAGTTGATGAGCTTGGGTCCCTGGGCCGAGGCCGCCTGAGCGACCAGTGTGGTGGAGCCGAAGGCGAGGCCGCAGTCGTACTCGAACAGGTGCAGCTGCCAGTACCAGAGCCACGAGGCCACGCCAAGCGCATACATGGAGACCATGGCTGCGCCCGAGAGCTCCCACACGACGTCGTCGGTGTGCTGCCAGAGCGCGGCGGCGACGAGAATGTATACGACGTTGGCCAGCGACTCGACCGAACGCCAGGCCAGGGCCTCCATGCCGGTCTTCGCCTTGACCACTCGCTTGACACGGAGCGTCGCGAGACCGGAGTGCTGCACTCCGAATCCCACGACGAGAAGCGCATCGACGAGTAGCTTTCCGGATGATTGCACGGAACATCCACTCCCTGAGAATTACCTGGGGTCAACGCCCGGCTGCGACGATGAAGCGGGCGGCACAGTAAACGCACAGCTCGCCTGTGGCGAAAACTGTGCGCTGTTACAGAGTGTATTCACATACGGCTCAGCCCGGAGGAGCTCGCCGAGGCAGAAGCTAATGCGTGCCTGATCAGCCAGTCAACGGTTTACGGTAAAGAGAATGCGAATTGGTCCTGTCGATGGACCCACAATGCCACACATGCACCATGAAAGCCGAGAAATGGGACACAGTGCCGCAAGTCCCAAGGTGGCGGCGCGCCCTCCGGGAAACCCTTGCGGCGTTCGCCGAGGTCATGTGTACAGTCCGCGGCGTGACCTCAACACACGATGTTTCACGGCACCTTGACCAAGAGCTGGTCGAGGCCGAGCGACGCCAGCCCTTCGTCTCCTTCACCGATCCGCTGAGGGCGCGCCGCAACTTCAGGAGGGCGGTCTCGCTCTCCCGGGCCCTCCGCGGGCCGAGCCCCGGCGAAGGAAACACCAAGGTCGAGGATACGGAATTCACTGCCCCCGGAGATGGCCGAAAAATATCCGTACGAATCTACACACCGGTTGCCACGGCACCACTCGGCACACAAGAGAAGCAGCCACTTCCCGTTCTTCTCTACATGCACGGCGGCGCGTTTGTGGCGGGCGACCTCGACACCGAGCACGACCGCTGTCTCCGCTTCTGCAGGGATGCTGGTTGTGCGGTGGTTTCCATTGACTACCGACGCCCTCCGGAGCATCCCTTTCCGGCCCCTCTGGAGGATTGCTACTCGGTGCTGTGCCGGGTGGCCGAGGTGGCCGAAAGCCGCGGCTGGGACGGCAGGCGCATCGCTGTCGGCGGCAGCAGTGCGGGAGGCAATCTCGCCGCTGGGCTGGCCCTCATGGCCCGCGACCGCTCGGGCCCGCGGATCGCTCTGCAACTCCTGCTCTACCCCGCCCTGGACGACCGGCTGACCTCGGAGTCCTTCCGGCGCTTTCCCCGGGCCTCCGGCTGGGACGTCGAGGACAGCCCGCTGATGTGGCGCCACTACCTCGGAGACACGCCGGCGGCACCCGTTTACGCGGCCCCGGCCCGCTGTGACGACTTCCACGGCGTCGCCCCCGCGTATGTGCTCGTCGCCGAGGTGGACGCGCTGCGCGACGAGGGAATCGACTACGCCTGCCGGATGATGCGCGACGGCGTTCCGGTCGAACTGCACTGCTTCGCCAAGGCCTTCCACGGGTTCGACCTGGCCGTCCCGCAGGCGGCCCTCACCCGGCACGCCCTCGCCGACCAGGCCGCCGCGCTCAAGGCCGCTTTCGGTCGGCCGAGCCGGCCCGCCCCCGCCCGCACCGGAGGTTGAACCCATGAACTCAGCCATGTCCCCTGTCGCCCGAGCCCACGACATCGGCAAGGAGTCACCCGTCCGGCGGGCCCACCGGCAGCTCCTGGTCTGGCAGCACGACGAATCCCAGCTCCGTCTCACCCGGCTCGACCCCGCGCACGCCCTGCTGCGGAGCCGTTTCCCGAAGGCCTGGCAGCGTCTGATCCGCGTCCAGGCGCTGCTGGACGCCACGACCGTGCTCGATCTGCCGGCCACCCTGGTCCCGGACGGGCAGCACATCGACCACATCGCCCCGCTGCTGCGCGCCGCCGCGCAAGAACTGGCCCACTGCGCGGACGAGGAGGACGCCCCCTCCGCGCACCTGGCCGCCGCCTGGCTGGCGGCGTACGCAAGTTCCGGCCAGTGGCAGCCGGTGACCCCACCGCCCGGCCTCGACACCGGCCGGCCCTGGGTCTACGCCGGTCCCGGCCCCGCCGCCGCAGGCATGGAGGACGCCGGCCTCTCCGGACGGCACGCGCGCATCCCGCTGTGCCTGATCGTCGCCGCTCCCCATGCCGAACTCCAGGCCGAGGCCGACGACGCCACCGCCCGCCTGGACGATCTGAGGCGAGCGGCGGAAAGCGTCCTGGGCGACGAGGTCGTCGCCCTCGCTCCGGAGAGCGGACGGCCCGGCATCGCCGCCGCCGACCTGCTGCTGGCCGGCGGGACAACACTTTCCGGCCACTGGGACCTGACGCCTCTGGCGTCGCCCTACCCGACGGCCGTCTTCGTCAACGTACGGCGTCACCGGGTGCGCCAGGTCCTCGCCGGGGCAACCGAGCATCCCTCCGGCACCGTCGAGGCCCTCCTCGGCCGGTCGCTGCGGCGTTCCGTCGGCCATGTCGCCGCACATCACTGGCGCCGGGCATCCGTACCGGGCGACGGGGAGCCCGCCCCCGGCCTCAAGAGCTTCGAGCGTCTCGCCTTCGAGGAGGCCTACGCCGTGCTGCTCCCCTCACTCGCGGCGCACGTGTCCACCGGGACGTCCGAGCCGCTGCGTGAGGCTGTCGAGGAACTGACCCCCTACGCCGGGCTTCCCTGCCAGCACGCCGCCGACACGGCCGCCGCCCTGCTCGTCATCGGCCGGCTCCGGCAGGGCAGCTCCGCCTGGGACCGTCCGCTCGACCTGGAACCGGCCGCCGGCCTCCGCCCGGTCCTCGAAACCCTCGTCCGGTCCCTGCACGCGGCGCTGTGGGAGGCCGACGCGTTCGCTCTCGCCGAGGTGCGCGCGGCGTTCGCCTCCGGAGCGCGTCACCAGGCCCGGAGGGCGACGCAGGACCCACGGCCGCCCGTGGAGTTCGGCTGGACCTTCGGCTGACCCCACACACTCCCACGCTTCACCGACCTTCCGACCGACAGGCTGAGCACGAAGAAATGCAGAAGCACATCGTCTTCCTGGAGAGCAACCTGACCGGCAGCGGGTACGAGGCGATGGCCGCAGCCCGCGCCGCAGGTCACCATGTCACCTTTCTCACGCGGGACGTGGGCCTCTACACGGCACCGGGCCACGAGAAGCTCGACCCGGCCTGGCTGGACAACGTCGTGACCTGCGACACCAATGACCCCGACAGCGTCGTCGCCACGGTCAAGAACCTCGACCGGCCGGCCGACGCCCTGCTGGCCGTCGGTGAATGGCACATGATCTGCGCCGCCGAGGCCGGTCGGGCCCTGGGCCTGCCCGGGCCCTCCCCGGACGGGGTGCGGGCGGCCCGCGACAAGTCCCGCACCCGGCAGCTGTGCGCCGAGGCCGGCGTGCCGGTCCCCCGCTTCGTCCGCGTCACGACCCCGCAGGAGGCGCACCGGACGGGCTTGCCCCACCCCTGCGTCGTCAAGCCCCTCGACGACGCAGGCAGCAACGGCGTGCGCCTGTGCGCGACACACGAGGAGTCGGCGGCGCACGTGCGCACGATCCTCGCCGACACTCACAACGAGCGCGGCCAGCGCAAGATCCCCGCCGCCCTGGTGGAGGAGTACATCGACGGTCCCGAGGTGAGCGTCGAGATCCTGGTGTACGACGGCACGCCCACCGTCGTGGCGCTGACCTGGAAGGAACTGTCCAGCCCGCCCTATTTCTTCGAGACGGGTCATCATGTGCCGGCCGACCTGGACCCCGAGTCGGCCGAGCGCTGTGCCCGCGTGGCCACCGACTCGCTGCGCGCCGTGGGATTCGACATGGGCGTGGCACATGTCGAACTGCGGCTGGCCACCGACGGCCCACGGCTTATCGAGATCAACTGCCGTCCCGCGGGAGACCGCATCACGTATCTCGTCGCCCTGGCCACGGGGGTGAATCTCTGCGAGGAACTCGTCCGCATGCATGTCGAACCGTGGACTCCGCCCGCGATCACCACCCGGTCGGCCGCCGCGATCGCCTTTCTGCCGGCCGGTCCCGGGGAGGTCCGGGCCGTCCGCGGTGCCGACCGCGCCCGCCTGGTCGAGGGCGTCACCGACGTCAGCCTGTATGTGAACGCGGGCGACCACAGCCGGCCGCAGCTCAACAACACCGCCCGGCACGCCCACGCCATCGCCGTCGGGCCCACCGGCCGGCAGGCCCACGCCCGCGCCCGCGAGGCCCTGGCCGAACTGCGCGTCGAGACCTCCCTCGAACCGCACTCCGGGAAGGCGGTCCGGCCGTGAACTGGGCGGTCCTCGCCCCGGCCGTGCTGGAGAACGACCGGGTACGTCTGCGGCCTCTCACTGACGGTGACCGGGAGAGCCTGCGCCGGATCGCCTCCGATCCGGACATCTGGCGGTACTGGGGAGTGGTGATGGAGACGGCGGAGGACTTCGACAGGTTCTTCGCGGCGACGCTCGCCGATCAGCGGGCCGGACGGCGCGTGGTGTTCCACATCACCGACAAGGTCTCCGGCCGCACCGCCGGCAGCATCAGCCTCGGCGGTCTGGCGGAGGCCGACGGGCGGGTCGAGATCGGCTGGTCCTGGCTCGGCGCCGACTTACGTGGCACCGGGATCGACCACTGGTCCGTGTACCTCCTGCTGGAGCATGTGTTCACGCGTTTGCGGGCCCAGCGCGTCGAGTTCAGGACGGACGCCCTGAACCGGCGGGCCCGTCGTGCCCTGCGGAACATCGGTGCCAGGGAGGAGGGGGTGCTCCGCAGCTTCGAACCGATGCCGGACGGCCGCCGCCGCGACACCGTCTGTCACAGCATCCTGGCCTGGGAGTGGCCTGCCCTGGAACGGCGACTGGCCGCGGGGCCGCGGGGCGTCCGGATCATGGCGGTGTGACGGCCGCCCGGCCGGCCGCGGCACGCCCGGTGTGGGCGTCCCGCCGCGGTTGTTCAGCCGCGGCGCAGCAGGGCGTCGGCGGACGCGGGCAGCCGGTGGCCGACCAAGGCCCGCAGGCGCGGGAACGGCTCGGTGTCGCCCACCAGCACGCCGCCCAGCAGGACGCGTCCGTCGCCGCTCAGCACCAGCTTGGCGTAGCGTCCGGCGGGCGGTTCCTCGACGGCATACTCCAGCGCCCCCTCGGTGTCCGCCTGCGCGTCGCCGAAGCTGGCCACCTGGACGCCGAGCAGCTTCAGCCGTGTCGACAGGTCCGGGTCGCGAAACGGTGCCGGGGTCTCGCGCAGCAGTTGCGCGGCCACGGACTCGGCCATGCGGTATCCCGGCGCGACCAGCCCGTGGCACCGTCCGGCAACGGCCGCGCACTCGCCGACGGCCCAGACGCGCGGGTCGGTGGTGCGGCACAGTTCGTCCACCAGGAATCCGCCGCGCGGGCCGACCGGGAGGCCCGCGCCGGCCGCGAGTTCGTCACGGGGCCGGACACCGGCGGCGAACACGACCATGGACGCGTCCAGCACCGTACCGTCCGTCAGCGTCACCGAGACGACCCGTCCGTCCGCCCCCCTGTCGACCCGCTCCAGAGCCACCCCGCACCGCACGTCCATGCCGCGCCCGCGGACGATGTCGGCCAGCAGGGACCCCCCGGGCCCGTCGAGCTGAACGGGCATCAGCCGCGGGGCCAGCTCCACCACGTGGGTGCGCAGACCCAGCGTGCGCAGTCCGTTGGCGGCCTCCAGTCCGAGCAGGCCACCGCCGACGACGACCGCGCCGTCGCCGGGCGTGGCGGAGGCCCGGATGGTCTCGACGTCATCGAGCGTGCGGTAGGTGAAACAGCCCGGCGCGTCGCCGCCGGGTACCGGGGGGACGAACGCCCGCGAGCCGGTGGCCAGGACCAGGGCGTCGTACAGGTGTCGTTCGCCGTGCTCGGTCCGCACCATGCGGTGCTCGCGGTCCACTTCCGCCACGCGTGTGCCGGTCCACATCTCCACGCGGCTGTCGGCGAGCAGGGCGGGGGTCGTCAGCAGGAGTTCGGCGGCGCCGGTGCCCTCCAGGCAGCCGGACAGCCGGATCCGGTCGTACGCGGGCCACGGTTCCTCTCCGAAGACGACGACCCGCCACCGGCGGTGCGTGTCACCGGCCAGCAGCCGTTCCACCAGCCGATGGGCGACCATGCCGTGTCCTACGACGACGAGAGTGCGGTTCACGTGGCTCCTCCAGAGCTGAGTCGAACGGCGGACGCGCACAATTCCGTCGGCCCTGGCCGGGGCGGGGACGCGGCGCCGGCCTGGACGCACCAGGCCCGGACGTCGTCGGCGCAGCCACCGCAGCCCGTGGTGGCCCGGGTGGCCGCCACCAGCGCGTACAGGTCGCGGGCCCCGTTCTGCCACGCCTTGCGCAGCGCGGCCCGGCTGACGTTGTTGCAGTCACAGACCGGGGCGTCGTCCGGCAGGGCGGCGATGTCGCCGGTCACGGGCGGGGCACCGAGCAGAAACGAGAGCCGGTCGCTGGGCAGCGGGGCGTCCCGCTCGTAAAACTGGGCCACGGCGGCGGCGGCCCGCGGCAGCCCCAGCAGGACGGCCGAGCACACGCGTTCCGCGTCGTCCAGTACGAGCCGCGCGTACCGTCCGCCGGAGGGGTCGTGGAAGGTCACGGTCCCGGTGTCCCGGCCGCCGCCGGCGGTTTCCTCCGGAGGCCCGAAGACCGCCAGTTCGACGGCGCGGGTGCGCAGCCGCAGGACCGTACGGGCCGGCCGCGCGGGGGCGCCCGGGCGTAAGCCGGTGAGCAGCCTGGCCAGGGTGCCGGCCTGCTCCCATGCCGTCGTCACGGTGCCAGGCAGCACTCCTTCCTGCTCCGCGCAGTCCCCGATCGCATGGATGCGCGGGTCGCTGGTGCGCAGCCGCTCGTCCACGACGACGCCGGTGCGGACGGTGAGCCCGGCCCGCCGGGCAAGCCCGGTGCCGGGGACCACGCCGGCGCAAAGAATCACGTGGTCCACGGGCACCCGCTCGTCGTCGTCGAGCAGCAGCAGGCCCGGTTCGTGTCCGGTCGCGGTCCGGCCGGGCAGCAGGCGGACACCGAGCCGTTCCAGCCGCTCGGTGAGCAGTGTCCCGGCGGTCTCGTCCACGCGCGGCGCGAGCGGGTACGGCGCCGGGTCCACCAGGGTGACATGGTGTCCGCTCTCGCGCAGGGCGACGGTGGTCTCGACGCCGAGCGGTCCGGCGCCGACCACGGCGACAGAGCGTGGGGGCGCGGCGGGTGCGCTGAGTACCGCGAGGAGTTCCCGGCAGTCGTCCAGCGTGCGCAGCGCGCAGACGCCGCCCGGTGCCCCGCCGGCCGACGGGCCGCTCCACGCCGGCCGGCGGGGCCGGGCGCCGGTGGCCAGCACCAGGGCGTCGTAGGGGTACGTCGTGCCGTCGTCGGTGTGCACCAGCCGGCGTTGGCGGTCGATCGCGGTGACGCTGACCCCGGTGTGGACTTCGGCGTCCACGGCGGGCAGCGTGAGGGCCTCGGGCGGCAGCCGGAGCGCGAGGACCGAGCCCAGCAGAGGGCGGTGGTAGGCGGGGTGCCGCTCGGCGCCCAGCACGGTGAGGCGGCCGGTGTGTCCGTGCCGGCGCAGCTCCGAGACCAGCCGGTGCGCGGCCGACCCGTGGCCCACGATGACGATGTCCATGCTCACCCCTCCGGGTCCGCGGGTCCGATCCGGACCGCGCAGACCTTGAATTCCGGCATCTCGCTGCGGGGGTCCAGAGCGGGGTTGGTGATCAGGTTGGCCCGGCCGGTGCCGGGAAAGTGGAACGGAAGGAACACCGTGTCCGTGCGCATGGTGGGCACCACTCTGACCCGGGCGATCACCCGGCCGCGCCGCGAGTCCACGGCGGCGGCCGTCCCGTCCGTCAGCCCCGCGGCGGCGGCTGTGTCCGGATGCATCTCGACGTACATCTCCGCTTCCGCCGCGTTGAGTTCGGCCACCCGCCGTGTCTGGGCCCCGGACTGGTAGTGGGCGAGGACGCGCCCGGTGGTGGCGGTCAGCGGGTACTGCGCGCAGGTCGCCTCCGCGACGTCCCGGTGGTCCACGGCGGCGAATCTGGCGCGTCCGTCGGGGTGGGCGAAGCGGTCCAGGAACATGCGCTCGGTGCCGGGGTGCGGCTCCTGGTCGGCGGGGCGTTGGGGGCACGGCCAGTACAGGGCCTCGCCCGCGTCCAGCCGGTCGTAGCTGATACCGGAGTAGTCGGCACGACCCCCCCGGGAGGCGTGCCGCAGTTCGTCGAACACCTTGCGCGGCGCGGCCGGGAACCGCTCGGCGGGCTGTCCGAGTCGGGTCGCCAGACCCTGGATGACCTCCAGGTCCGAGCGGACTCCGGCGGGCGGGTCCAGCAGGCGCCGGCGGCGCACTATCCGGCCTTCCAGATTGGTGAGGGTGCCCTCCTCCTCCGCCCACTGGGTCACCGGCAGGACCACATCGGCGAGCCGGGCGGTCTCGGACGGCACGAAGTCGGCGACCAGCAGCAGGTCGAGTGCGGCCAGGCGCTCCCGGATCCGGCCCGCGTCGGGGGCGGAGACGACGGGGTTGGAGCCGAAGACCAGCAGGGCCTTGGGCCCGCCGGGGCGACCGAGCGCATCGAGCAGCCGGTAGGCGCTGCGTCCCGGGCCGGGGAGGTCTTCAGGTGCCACTCCCCAGACGCGGGCGACGTCCTCGCGCGCGGCGGGGTCGGTGATGGACCGGTAGCCGGGCAACTGGTCGGCCTTCTGCCCGTGTTCACGGCCGCCCTGCCCGTTGCCCTGGCCGGTGAGACAGCCGTAGCCGCTGCCGGCAAGGCCGGGCAGGCCCAGGGCGAGGGCGAGGTTGATGAACGCGGCGGCGGTGTCGGTGCCCCTGCTGTGCTGCTCGACTCCGCGGCCGGTGAGGAGGTAGGCGCCGCGTGCCTCGGCGAGCATGCGGACGGCCGCCCGCTGGTCCTCGGCGGGGACGCCGGTGACTCGTTCGACCCGCTCCGGCCACCAGGTCAGGGCCCGCTGCCACGCGTCGTCGAAGCCGCTGGTGCGCTCGGCCAGGTAGCGCCGGTCGCACCAGCCCTCGGTGACGGCGATGTGCAGCAGTCCTTGAGCGAGCGCGAGGTCGGTGCCGGGGGCCGGCTGCAGATGCAGTGCTGCCAGCTCTGCGGTTCTGGTCCGGCGTGGGTCGATGACGATCAGGCAGGCCCGCTCCAGGTGGCGCAGCAGCGGGGGCATCGTCTCGGCGACGTTGGCGCCGGCGAGCAGCACGGTGTCCGCCTGCGCCAGGTCGGTGACCGGAAAGGGCAGGCCCCGGTCCATGCCGAAGGCGTGGTTCGCCGCGACGGCTGCCGACGACATGCAGAAGCGTCCGTTGTAGTCGATCTGGCTGGTGCCGAGCGCGAGCCGGGCGAACTTGCCAAGAAGGTAAGCTTTTTCGTTGGTCAGTCCGCCAGCGCCGAACACGCCGACCGCGTCGGGGCCGTGCGCCTCCCGGAGCCGGCGGAGCCGGTCCGCCGCCAGGTCGAGGGCGATGTCCCAGGCGACCGGGGTGTGCTCTCCGGTACGGTCTCGGACGAGCGGGCGGCGCAGCCGGTCCGCGGTGTCGAGAACGGCGGGTGCCGTCCAGCCCTTGAGGCACAGTCCGCCGCGGTTGACCGGGAAGTCGGACGGCTCGACGCGCACAGCGCCGTCCCGCTGGCTGAGGCGGGTGCCGCACTGCAGGGCGCAGTACGGGCAGTGCGTGTTGACCTGGTGCGCGGTCATGACGGGGTCACCTCCCTGCCGGTGCGATCGGAGCGCAGATAGGCGGTCTGGACGACTCCGACGCACAGCGCGTAGAAGCCGAGGAAGGTCCAGAAGGCGGCGTCTCCGGTTCCGAAGGTCAGGTACGAATACCGGAGGGTCATGTTGATGCCGGCGCCACCGAGGGCGCCGATCGCGCCGGTGACGGCGATGGCGGCGCCGGAAAGCCGACGGGCTTGGGCGAACGCCTGTGCCGCGTCGGCTCCCTGGGTGACGTCCCGTTCCGCCTTCCGGGCGAAGACGGCGGGGATCATCTTGTATGTGGAGCCGTTCCCGAGTCCGCTGAGGACGAACAAGACGGTGAAGCAGGCCAGGAACAGCCCGAGGGAGTGGCGCGCGGAGGCGACGAGCAGCAGGGCCGTGCCCGCGGCAAGGCCGAGGTAACTGGCAAGGGTGACCCGCGCACCGCCCCATCGGTCGGCCAGCCATCCGCCGAGAGGCCGGCTCAGTGAGCCGAGGAGCGGTCCGAGGAAGGTGAGTTGTGCCGCTTCCAACGGGGTGGCGCCGAACTGGCTCTGCAGGACGATGCCGAAGGCGAAGCCGTAGCCGATGAACGAGCCGAAGGTGCCGATGTAGAGGAGGGACATCCACCAGGTGTCGCGGTCCCGGGCGGCCTCCCGCAGTGCGCCGGGATGGGTCGGTACGGCGTCGATGTTGTCCATGAACAGCGCGGACAGCACGGTGCACAGGATGATCAGCGGCAGGTACGCGGCGGCCACGTACGAGGGGTGGGTATCGCCTGCGGTGGAGATGATGAGCAGGCCGACGAGCTGGATCACTGCGACGCCGAGGTTGCCGCCGCCGGCGTTGAGCCCGAGCGCCCAGCCCTGGTGGCGTTGCGGGTAGAAGGCGGTGATGTTGGTCATGGAGGAGGCGAAGTTCCCTCCTCCGACGCCCGCGGTCGCGCCGATCAGCAGGAACACCCACAGGGGGGTACCAGGGCGATGCACGAAGTACAGGGCCAGGGTCGTGGGCACCAGTAGCACGGCCGTGGCGAATACGGTCCAGTCACGACCTCCGAACCGGGTCACGGCATGGCTGTACGGCAGCCGCAGCACAGCACCGACCAGCGTCGGGACGACCACGAGCAGGAACTTCTCGCCGGCATCGAAGTCATGGCCGATCCGCGGGGACATGAACAGGACCAGGACCGACCACATGCTCCACAGGGAGAAGCTCACGTGCTCGCACAGGACAGACACGACGAGGTTGCGGCGTGCCACCCGTTTCCCGTCGGCCTCCCAGGCGACTGTGTCCTCCGGGTCCCAGCCGGTCAGCCGGCGTCGGCGCAGGCGGGGTGCCCATGTGGGAAACGCTGGGTGGGGGCGGGGCCCGTGAACGGGCGCTGTTCGGCTGCTGGACATGGCCATCCGTCTCCAGGCATCGCGTGACGTCAAGATCACCATAAGTGAGCTCGAGGAGATGGAATGGTCCACTTGCCGGCCTGCCGAATGGACCACTACACCGGTGACCGCGCTGCCCGAGCAGCCGCCGCACCCGCCTCAGGCCGTGTCCGGCTCAGCGTGTGCCGCCGACGCCGCCCCCTCGATCAGCACGGACATCGCGCCCATGGTCGCCCCGGTGACATCCCCGGTGACGTACGTGACCGCCGTCCGCGAGCCGCCCGCCGTGACGCCGGCCCAGGCGTGATAGCCGAGCAGTTCGCCGAAGTGGGAGTGGAAGCTGCCGCCGCCGGGGAGCGGAAGTTCGGCGAGGCCGAGGCCGTACCGCGCGCCTTCGATGCCGATCCCGGGGGGGCCGGGACGGTGGCGGTCATCTCGGCGAGCCGTGGGACGCCTCTGCCGCCCAGCTCGATCTCGTCGACGACCGACGAGCAGTCGACCAGGGACCATACTGATTCCCGTATCGTCGGCGGCGAACTCCCGTCTTGGACACGGGAGTCGGCATGATGTTCTTCTGACGCCATGACGCCTGAAACACCTGCCGGACGGCAAGCGGCCGACTCCTCCGGGCGCCGACCGGCCCGGCGAACGGTCCTGCGCGGTGCCGCACTCGGTGCGGCCGCGCCACTGATCCCGGCCGCACCGACCGCCACCGCAGCTGACCGGCACGCACGCAGCGGCTTACCCGGAAACAGCACGCTGTTGCGCTGGCTCGGCGCCGCGGGCTGGCGCATCGACGCAGGCCAACGCACCGTCCTCGTCGACCCCTACCTCACCCGCTTCCCCACCGGTCTCTACCGGGGCCGCTTCGATCCCCGCACCCGGCTGCGCACCCGCCCGGAGGTCGTGGACGGGCACATCGGCCGCCCCGAGCTCGTCCTGGTCACCCACTCTCACTGGGACCACCTCAACGATGTGCCCCACGTCGCCAAGACCACCGGCGCGCGGGTCGTCGGGACCGAGACGACGTATCACCTGCTCGTCGCCCTCGGTGTCGCGCCGAAGCAGATCAGCGTGGTCAAGGGAGGCGAGGTCCTGGACTTCGACGGGATCATCGTCGAAGTCGTGCCCGCCTTGCACAGCCGCGACAAGAACCACTCCTACTTCGCCCCCGGCACCCTGCACGCCCCACCGCGCAAGGCCCCGCACACGATCGCCGACCTCCCGGAAGGGGACACCCTCGCCTTTCAGGTCACCACCAGTCGCGGCGACCCGTCAACGTTCTTCACGGGAGCCAGCGACTTCGACGAGCGGGCTGTACAGGGCCTGCACCCCGACCTCGCCATGATCGCCGTACCCTCGTCCACCGCCACCCGGGCCTACGTACCCCGGGTCATCAACGCCCTTGACTCCCCCGGCATCGTCGTGCCCGTGCACTGGGACGACTTCGAACGGCCCCTCACCGGTACACCCGTGCCCGACCCGGCCATGGACCTGGACGCCTTTCAGGCTGCGGTGACCAGAGCCGCCCCCGCGACGCGGGTCGTCATCCCGGACTACCGCACCGTGTACGACAGCGCCATGCGACCAGCCGGGCCGTACCGGCAACCGTGAAGGTGGTGGGAGTGCGCCGCGCCCAGGCAAGGACGCAGCGGGCCGGTGACCTGGTGGGGCACGCGTATCCGCAGCTGCGGCAGCAATGATGGGCCCACCGCTGCCGCACAGGGCGGCACAGCCCGGGTCATGTCAGGGCCGGCAGGTCGGCGCACAGAGCGGTGGGGAAGGCGGGCTCGGTACGGTGCACGCCGGTGCAGCCGGCCCCGGTGCTGCGGGCGATCGGATCCCAGCCTGCCGGGGTGGCGTGGCAGGGGCTGTCGCGCCGTCGGGTGAAGGCGGTGAAGCTGTTGACGCTGACATCGCGCCGGCCGAGCGGCTGCGCCAACCGTACCTTCGCGGTGACCAGAGCCGTGCGAGTGCAGCCGTAACTGCGGTCCTGAGCCGGGGACTTGTAGGTGACCTGCACCCACACCGTGCTGGACGAGGTATCAGTGACCCTCGCGCCAAGACCGCGTACGCACGGGCGCGGGCCGTCCGGCACGTCGGCATCGACACTCAGCGTGCGCCCGTCCTCGGCCAGACGTGCGGCGGTGACGCGGATCGGCGCCGCGTCATCCCAGCGTACCGTCGGCGTGACGTCCGAACCCGCGGTGTCGGCTGCGCGCTGGGTGCCGCAGGCCCCGAGACATTCTGGGCCGCACGCCAGGTCGCGACCTCGGCCGACGGCTTGCGTTCGGTCTCCGAATCATGGACCTGGCGACAAGCCCTTTCTCTGTTGACGAGACCGGCCACCCCGGCGGACCCGGGGCCGGTCGGCTGCCCGGCCGTCCCTTCAGTAGGGTTTTCGCAGCCGCAGCCGGTACCCAAAGGTGCGGGACGGCCGGTGGGCGCGGGTGGGACTCGACAGGGGGAGTTGCAGATGTTTCGGACGGTTCGGACGTTCGCGGTCGGTGCGGTGATGCTGGCGGGGCTCACCGCTTGCGGTGGTGGCGGGGAATCCGCGGCTCGCGGTGACAGCACGGCGTCCGCTGACGCGGGCCGGACGGACGAGCGAGCCCCCGGTGGAGACCGGGAAGCGCAGGCACCGGTCGTCCTGACCCAGGACCAGGTGCGCAGAGCGCTGGTCGACACGGAGAGCGCCCCGGACGGGTGGGAAGGATTCGGCGCCGAGATCGACGTACCGGACGAGTCCCTCAGGACCTGCCGGGAGGACACGGGCACCCAGTGCGACGGATTCGTCGCACTGGGATCGTCTTTCATCCGCCAAACGGTCTCAGGCGGCCAAGTCGTCTTCCGCATCTACGCCTTCGGCACGCCGGGTGACGCCGAGGCGGCGATGAAGGGCCTGGCGGCCGGGGAGCGCAGCAAGGCCGGCAGCCGGGCCCGTCCCTTGGACGTACACCTGGACACGGACGAGACCGATGCGTTCACGGGCCCGAAGACAATGATCGTCACCCGCCTCGGCGCCACGCTGGTTCGGGTCACGAGCGAGGATCTTCCGCAGACCGTGCCCTACGCCGATCTTGCCGAGCTCCAGACGGCACGCGTCCGACAGGCGGCCGCGCTGGAGGACGTCGGTCCGTGAGCCTTCCGGTCGGATGCGAGTACCGGTGACTCGGGGGCGGACCGGACGGTGCCGGAGCGGCGAGGCCGAGGACGGTGCGGTGTAACCAGGTGGAACCGAGCTTGGTGCGTTCGGCGTTGCTGGTGCCGGCCCGGCGACTCGCACGGGAGGTGGCGGCCGGACCCCGCCGGACGGGTTGCGGCACGGCAGGCACCGGAGGTAGTCGCGGCACCCGTTTCCACTGCCCCGCCCCGCCCCGGGCAAGGCACCGGCGTGTCCGTCCAGGGGCCTACCAGACCTGGATCGGCCGTGTTCCCGTGCGGCGGCCGTCGGCGTCCAGCAGGTGCCCCATGCGTTTGACGGTACGGACACCGATGATCCGATCGGTGATCTCCAGGGAGGGCAGGCGTTCGCACATCGCGGTCTCGCGCTGCTGGACGGCCCCGATGTCCGGCAGCCAGTAGGTGGCCAGGACGTTGGTGGTCCCGGTGACGGCGGCGACGAGCCGGCATCCGGGGAGGGTGGCCAGGGTGCGGTGCAGTGCGGTGACGTCCTTGGCCGGTGCCCGGCAGCGGAAGGTCACCGGGACCGGCAGCCCGACGAGGGGCGGAGCCACGTCGCAGCGGAAGGCGGCCACCCCGGACCGGGTGAGCCGGCCGATCCGCCGCCGGACGGTCGCGGCGCTCGTTCCGACGCGCTGGGCCAGCTCGGCCAGCGCCAGGCGCCCGTCGAAGGCCAGGAGACCGAGCAGTTCGCGGTCGATGTCGTCGAGCGCGGCGACGGGCGGCACGGCGCCCCGTTCCGCGGCCACCGGCCGGCCGAGCTCGGAGAGCTGGGCGGAGTCCAGTGAGCCGAGCCGCCACCTGCTGCCCTCCGTGTAGAGCGACGTGGCGAACAGGCACTCCACGCCGGTCACCCCGGGCAGCCGGGCCAGCCGCTCGTCCACGAAGCGGTGCAGGCCGGCCAGGTCCGGGGCCAGCACGTCCAGCAGCAGGTCGGCACCGCCCGGCGTGGTGAGTTCGACGGTCACCGCCTCGCTCAGCCCGGCGATCCGGTCGGCCAGCCGCTCCCGTGCCGCGGGGCGGCAGCCGACGAGGACGAACGCCGTGCACCGGGTTCGGGAGAAGGCCGGGCCGGGCACGGCGGACAGCCAGGCGAGCCCCCGCTCGGCGAGCCGCTCCCAGCGACGGGCCAGCGTCACCGCCGCGACGCCCAGCGAGGGTGCGAGATCGGCCCATGTGGCACGGGGGCGGATCTGGAGCGCGTGCACGAGTGTGAGGTCCAGTTCGGTGGCTGTGCCCGTTTCCTTCATCCCGGCCGGGCCTCCCGCACGCTTTCCGCCGATCGGCGGCCGATTCCTTCAGCGCTCGCACTGTAGTCACCATGTCGTGTTCCAGCCAAGGAAAGAGGGTGACACAGTGCCGGGTGCCATCGGTCGCAACCGGGGCCTGCTCGCGACCATGACGGTGATCGTGGTCTGCAGCGGCGTCGTCCAGGGCTACTTGACGCCTCTGCTGCCCGTCGTGGGCCGCCACGTCGGGCTGGGCGGCGTGGGGCAGAGCAACCTCTATCTGCTGTCGCAGCTCGCGTTCGCGGTGCTGACGCCGCTGCTGTCGCGCTGGGGCGACATCTGGGGCCACCGACGGCTGCTGCGGATCGCCGTCGTCATGGTGGCCGCGGGTTCCCTGCTGATCGCCCTGAGGCCGACGACCGCCACGCTCGCGCTCGGCATGACGTTGCAGAGCGCCGTCGTCGGCTTCTTCCCGCTGCTGGCCGGGATCCTGCGCTCACGGGCCCCGGAGCACGGCCGTTCCGGGATGTCCGTGCTCGTCGGCGCGCTGCTGCTGTCCATCGGCACCGGCGGCTTCGTCGCCGGCTCGCTGAGCGAGGAGCACGCGGTGGCGGGCCTGTGGACCGCCGTGCCGTTCGGGGCCATGGCGCTGGTCGCGGCGTTCGTCCTGCCCGCCGGCACCGCTCCGCGCGCCGGCCGGTTCAACGCCCCGGCCGCGGTGCTGCTGACCCTCGGCCTTGGCACCCTGGTCCTGGTGCTGACGGAGGGCGGTTCCTGGGGGTGGGCGTCGGCGTCCTCGCTGCTCACCGGGGCCGCCGCCGTGGTCCTCCTGGCACTGTGGATCCGCGTCGAGCACACGACGGACCATCCGCTGGTCGACCTGGCGCTGCTGCGCAACCCGCGACTGGCCGTGGTCAGCGCCCTCACGTTCTGCGCCGCGTTCGGCGCCATCGGCTTCCTCGGCGCCAACGCGGTCTTCCTGGGCTCGGAACCGGACGACGGCTACGGGATGGGGCTGGGGTCGCGGGCCATCTCGCTGGTGTCCCTGGCGATGGTCGTCGCGGGCTTCGTCGGCTCCACGGCGTCTCCCCGGCTGGCCCGGCTCGTCGGCGACCGGGCGACCCTCGTCGCCGGGGGCGGGACGGGCGCGGCGGGCTTCGTCTGCCTGCTGCTGTTCCACGGCTCCTTGCCGCAGTACCTCGTCGGGGCGCTTCTGGTGGGCGTGGCGACGGGGATGTTCGAGGCCGTCACGCGCACCCTGTCGGTCGAGGTCGTCGACGAGTCCGAGACGGCCCTGTCCGTCGGCATCAACGAGCTGGCGCTCTCCCTGGGCGCGGCGATCGGGGCCGCGCTCATCGGAGCGCTGTTCGCCGGGCATCCCGCGTCCGGCGGCGGTGTCGCGGGGGCGGGATACCTCTGGGCCTGGGGGACGTGCGCGGCGGTCGCCCTGGGTGGCGCGCTGCTCGGCCTGCTGTTCCGCGGCGGGTCCGCGCCCTCCGCACTCCCCCGGGTCCCGCGCCTCACGCACAAGGAGGAGACGGCATGACGCACGCTCGATCGGAACGGTCCCGGACGGCCGCACGCGAGAGCGCCCTCTCGGCGGCCACGGACGCCGTCCGCTCCTGGGGCGAGGCCCTGGTGGGGCTGAGCCACAGTCTGCACGCGGAGCCCGAAACGGCACTGCGGGAGCACAGGTCGGCCGCCAAGATCGCGGACCTCCTCACGGACGCGGGCTTCCGGGTGGCGCGGGGAGCGGCCGGGCTGCCGACCGCCCTCGTCGCCACCTACGGCACCGGCGACCTCGTGGTGTGCCTGTGCGCCGAGTACGACGCGCTGCCGGGCATCGGGCACGCCTGCGGGCACAACGTCAACGGTGCCGCGGCCGTGGGAGCCGCCCTCGGTCTGGCGGCGGTCGCCGACCGCGTCGGGATCACGGTCAAGCTGGTGGGCACGCCGGCCGAGGAGGACATCGGCGGGAAGGTGACGCTGCTGGAGGCAGGCGTGTTCGACGACGCCGCCGCGGCGATGATGGTGCACGCCGCCCCGGAGGACTCGGTCGGTGCGTCGTCTCTCGCCGTCGGCGCGTGGGACGTCACCTACCGCGGGGCGCCGGCCCACGCCGCCGTCGCGCCCTGGCAGGGTGTGAACGCCCTCGACGCGGTCACGCTGGCCCACACGGCGGTCGGCATGCTGCGCCAGCAGCTGCCGCCGGGGACGCTGGTCCACGACGTGGTCCTGGAGGCCGGGCACACGGTCAACGTCATCCCGGAGCTCGCCCGCGCGCGTTACGAGGTGAGGGCGCGCACCACCGGGGAGCTCGCGGACGCCCGGCGCCGTGTGCGGGCCTGCCTGGAAGCGGGCGCGCTGGCCACCGGAGCGGAGCTGGAGCTCGTGCCGCACGGCCACGACTTCGCCGACCTGCGACAGGATCCGTTCCTCACCTCGGCGTACGTGGAGGCGGCCCGGGCGCTCGGCCGGAACCCGGTGGCCCGCCACGGTGAGCCCATGGCCTCCACCGACATGGGCAACGTGTCCCACCTCGTGCCGTCGATCCACCCCTGCATCGGCTACGACACCGGGGGCGCCCTCCAGCACACCGAGGACTTCGCCCGCTACGGGACCGGCGCGGGCGCCGACCACGCCGTACTGGACGGCGCGACCGCCCTGGCCCGGGTCGGAGTGGATCTGGCCACCGACCCCGTGCAGCGGGACAGCTTCCTGCAGCACGTGGCCCGGCGCCGGGCCGCGGCCCCGGCGGGGTGACCCGGGCACCCGGCTGACAGCAGGCCGGACGGCGCGGAAGCACGACCACGGCTCCCGCGCTCGTCCGCTCTCGCGGCAACTCGGAGACGTACGGCGGTGACCACGGGGCACACGGGATCCCGAGCCCAGAACGTCACCGACCAGTGGGAGGCCTCGTGTCGCCGGCCCTGCACACCGCCCGCGCGTGCAGCGCAGTCGCCGTCCTGCTTCTCGGGTGCGCCGGTTACGCGGCGACCTACCACCCGTTGATGTCCCTGCCGGGCCTGTTGGGCGTGGCCCTCTTCGTGTGCTGTGCCGCCGATGCCCGTGCGGAGCACCAGCGGCGGACCGCCCGGGCACAGCGGGACGAGCGGCTCGCCCGGCCCCGCCCGGGAGGACCGCTCACCGCGCCGTCCCCGTGCTGCGCGTTCTGGCGGACGCCGGGCGCGTTCGCGCACGGGCCGGAGTGCGCCCGGTCCGCGCCGGTCCCCCGCTTTGCCGTCCACGACTGCTGCGAGCGCTGGTGGACCTCGCTCGGCGACCTGCACGACGCGGCCTGCCCGCAGGGCGCTGGCACGTCGGCGGTCGACCGCCAGTCGGACGCGTCGTCCTGACCGGCGGTCACGACGGCGGCGCGTCCGCGGTAGGTGACGGCGTCCAAGTCGCCTGCGTTTGTTGACATGACGGCTCGGAAGAGGCTTGAGTCCGACGTCATGAGTGACCACGTGAAGACGTTCCGCGCCGTCGACATCGGCGACGGCAGTGACGGGACCTGGGCCGGGCACGTCCGGCCGGCCATGGCCGCCGCGGAGGACTGGCTGACCGAGGAGGGCCGTACCCCGGAGGGTGCCGCCCGCGCCCAGCGGCTGTTCGAGACACACATGCCCGAGCTGGTCCCGGCACTCGACCGGCTCGCGGGCCAGCTCGACTTTCCCCGGGCCAGGGCGTTCCTCACCCTCGCGGCGGTGCGGCCGTTCTTCTCCGGCTGCACCCAGATCGCGGGCGGGGGCACTCTGCTCAGGAACTACGACTTCGCCCCCGACGCCTGCGAGGGCACCATCGTCCGCTCCGGCTTCCTGCGTCCGGTGCTGGGCATGCAGGAAGCGGGCTGGGGGCTGCTGGACGGCATGAACGACGCCGGGCTCGCGGTGTCACTCACCTTCGGCGGCCGGTTCGTCCACGGGCCCGGATTCGCCCTTCCCATCGTGCTGCGCTACCTGTTGGAGACGTGCCGCACCGTCGACGATGCGGTGGAGAGACTGCGCGTCATACCCGTAGCGATCCCGCAGAACGTCACGCTCGTCGATCCGGACCGCACGGTGACGGTCCACGTGGGGCCCGACATCCCGCTCACCGGCACACCGGACCCGTGCGCCGCCAACCATCAGCACCTGCCGGTGCCGGACGAGCAGGAGCGGTTCAGCCGGACACAGGAACGGCTGGCCGCCGTCAAGGCGGCGGGAGTCGACGTCGCGGCGATGCTGCGACCGCCGCTGTACCAGCACGCGTACGACGAGTGGCTGGGCACCGTGTACACGGCCCACTACCGTCCTGCCGAGGGCCGCGTGACGTACTACTGGCCCGGTGAGGACTGGGAGCTCTCCCTGGCCGGTTTCGCACCGGGCTCCCGCACCGTCGCCCTGGGACTGCCCGACGCGGACGGCGACTACTGAGACGGCCGCCCGCCGGCCCTCACGGTGAAACCGGCTCGACCCGGTCACCTTCTCCAGGAGAATTCGGGCATGGAGTTCCTCTGCTACCACCGCGACCGGCCCGGCTCGGCGGCGCTGCGCGACGAGTTGACGGAAGAGCACTGGTCCTCCATGGACCGGTACGCGAAGGAGATGATCGCCCGGGGCCCGACCTTCGCCGGCGACGGCGACACCCCTACGGGAAGCCTGCACATCGTCGACCTGCCCGACCCGGCCGCCGCCCGCGCGTTCGCCTTCGACGAGCCGAACTACCAGGCCGGCGTCTACCGGGACGTGCTGCTGCGCCTGTGGCGCAACACACTGGGGCGCACCATGTGGGACTTCCCCGGCGGCCGGACCGGGGGAAACCGCTGGTTGGTGCTCGGCCTCGGCACGGGACAGGCCGCCGACCTCGAGGTGCCGCCCGGACGGGACGAGCTGATCGCCTACGGGCCGCTGCTGTCCGACGACGGGGGCACATGGCTGGGCACGGCGGTGCTGCTCCGCGCGCCGGACCCGGAGACGGCGCGCGCCGTCCTGTCCGCGGACCGGTACGCCGGCATCGAGGTGCACGACTGGCAGTTCGGCGGGCGCTCCTGACGGTCGCGGGCCCAGCCGCGGCCCGCTACGACGGCTGGTGGCCGGGGCGCACGCCGAGCAGGGAGAGGAACGCGGAGGCCGCGGGTGACGGGGTGGCCCGTCCCCAGACGAGGCGTTCCACCCGTACCGGCCCGTCGGCGACGGCAACGCGGCGCAGCCCGTGCAGTTCGGTGGTGAACGCCGCGGGCAGCAGGGCGACGCCCAGGCCGTGGCGGACCATCCGGACCATCAGCTCGACCCCGGACACCTCGAAGGTGACCTCGCGGCGCAGGCCGGCCGCCGCGAACGCCTGGTCCGACTGGGCGCGCGCGGCGCTGCCCTCGGCGAAGTCCACGAACACCTCGCCGGCGAGCAGACGAAGGTCCACCTCGTCCCGCGCGGCCAGCGGGTGGTCCGGGGCGACCACGGCCACGTGCCGGTCGTGGGCGAGTTCCTCGTCGTGGACGCCCTCCAGCCGGAAGCCCGGCCGCACGCCGAGGAAGGCCGCGTCGAGCGTGCCGTCGCGCACCTGCTCGACGAGGCGCTCGCTGGCGCCCGTGCGGAGACTGATCCTCACCTGGGGGTGGCGGCGGCGGTAGTCGCGGAGCACCGCGGGGAGATCGACGGCGGCGACCGTGGGGATCGATCCGACGGTGAGTCCGCCCCGTATCTCGCCGGTGGCCGCCGCCACCTCCGCCCTGGCCCGCTCCGCCGCTTCCAGGGCCTGGCGGGCGGCCGGCAGGAACGCCTCTCCGGCGGCGGTCAGCCGCACCCGGCGGCTGGTCCGCTCGAACAGTCGCGCGCCCAGTTCCTTCTCCAGCCGGGCGACCTGGTGGCTGAGCGCGGACTGGACGATGTGACACCGTTCGGCGGCACGGGTGAAGCTGGCGGTCTCCGCGACCGCGAGGACGTAGCGCATCTGCTGGAGATCCATGCGTGGATCGTGAAGCACGATGGATGGGATGACAAACATGCGTTGGACCGCTGGACGCCGGCCCGGCCATGCTGAGAGCCGGGCCGGACGACAGCGGCCCGGTCCCTCCTGGCCCTCGGCGCCCCGGCGCCTTCACCTGTGGAGACACCCATGCGCGTGATCGCCTTCGACCACCTCGTCCTGAACGTCGCCGACGTCGAGCGTTCGCTCACCTTCTACACCGGTCCCCTGGGCCTGGAGCCCGTACGGGTCGAGGAGTGGCGGGCCGGCAAGGCGCCCTTCCCCTCCGTGCGGGTGAGCCCCACCACCATCATCGACCTCGTCAAGGCGTCCGCCGGCGGCGCGCGGGGCTCGAACGTCGACCACATCTGTCTGGTGGTCGAGCCCCTGGACTGGCAGCAGGTCGTCGACTCCGGCGTGTTCACGGTGCTCGACGGTCCCGGCGAGCGCTTCGGGGCCCGGGGCACCGCCGTCTCGCTCTACGTCGAGGACCCCGACGGCAACACCGTGGAACTGCGCTGGTACCCGCAGCACGTCTGAGGACCGGCACCGGAGAAAGGCGGGTGACAGGTCATCACCGAGGCGGTTAGCATGCCCGCGATGATGAACTTCTCCTCGTACGGATTGGGGGAATCGTTCGCCTCGGGTGAGTGCTGATGGCACATCACCTCGCGAACGACATTCCGGCCCACCTGTTGATGTGGCAGCGCGTGCGCGAGTACGCCGTGCCACCGTCCATGATCGAGACCTCGACCGCACGGCGTGCGGCCGGTGACTGGGCGGGGGCCTGTGCCGCCGCCCGGATCGACGTCGACCTCGATCTGCGCGCCGTGCGCGACCGGCACGGCACCGACCTCGCCCACTGCCTTCGGGCGGACCTGCGCCGGCTGGCGCCGGATCTGCTGCGCTGGCACATGCCCCGGATCGCCCCCGACGGGCGCCTGCGTCCCGGGCTCACCCTCTCCCTCGCCCGTTACGGCGACGCCGGGAGCGGGGCGCCGCATCTCGTGGTGCGGACGCCGCCCGCCCGGGCGGACGCCGGACAGCGCATGTCCCTGTCCCTGTGGGACGGGCCCGGCGGTGGCACCCCCGGGCACCATCCGCACCCGCACCCCGACCGGCGTTTCCGGCTCGACCTGCACCGGCACCTCTGGGACACCGGACGGAGCGGCGAACTGGCCCGGCGGTGCGGCGCGTTCGGAGAGCCATGTGAGCCTGGGGACCGTATCCTCCGTGATCTCCCCGACGGCCCCTGGGAAGTGAGTCGTTGGGCCGCCGAAGGGGAGCACTTGTTGCGGGCGGAGGGGCGCCCGCGTGGCGCCTTCACCGTACGGCTCGGGCCGCGCAACCACGCGGTGTTCCGGCTCGTCGCCCCCGACGACGGTCATGCCCCGACGTTGCGCCCCCTGTCCGGGGCGAGGCCGCAGCGGGATGCCGCGGCGCTTCCGGTGCTGCCGGAGGCGGCGGCCCGGATCCTGCCGGATCTGGAACTGCTGCGGGCGGGCCTCGTCACCACCGGACAGCTCCACCCGCTCGTCGCCGTGGCACTGACCGGGCACGGCACACCGTCCGTAGCTCCGGCCGGTACGAGGGCCGGTCTCGTACGCGCGTCCGGTGACCCGCACCGCGTGGAATGCCGGGGCGAGATCCACCGGATCGCCCTGCGGGACGGGGTGCTGACAGCGGTCGACCACGACGCCGGGCAGCTGCGCCGGGAGAGCCTGCTGGTGGCGCTCGGTGGACCACCGCTGCCGTGTCTGCGCGCCATTGACGCGGTGCACCGCAGTCCCGAGGCCCTGCCCGCGGTCCGGGAACGGCTCGCTCACGGTGACGTCGCCGGGGCGCTGGCCGTGGTCGAGGCGCTGCTCGGCCCGGGGGCGATCCTGCGCGACGGGCCGCTCCGGGACGCACTGGAGTCGGCCGCGGCCCGCCGCATCGACCACGGGATCTTCCGCTCGGGGCTGGTCGCCGTGCACCCGGCTGCCGGTGCGGCGCACGCGACAGCCGCACGCCGTCCCCGAGTCGACCGGAACATGCCGCTCGCCATGCGCCGCAAGCAGGGCAGCCGGGTCCGGCCCCGTACCGCCCTCACCTCCTGACCGGCCGCCGCCCTCGAGCCCGTCTCCCGCGCCGTGCCGCAGCCCGTGCCGCGTGTCCCCGCGAACGACCTCGGGCAGGGGCTCCCTTCCTTCCCACTCACACACCCAGGTGATGCCCATGACTTCCAGCACCTTCCTGCCCGGGTCCGCCGCGACCACCGGCTCCGAACTCGTCGTTGCCGAGGCTCTGCTGTCCCTGCTGCGCACGACCACCACGGAGCCGCGTCCCGACGAGAACCTCGAGGCGCTCACCCTGGCCGTCGCCGCCGACCTGCCCGTCCTGCTCTGGGGCGAGCCGGGCATCGGCAAGACCGCTGCACTGACCCAGCTCGCCGACTCCCTCGACCTGCCGCTGACCACCGTGATCGCCAGTGTCCACGAGCCGTCCGACTTCTCCGGGCTGCCCATCGTGGGTGACGATCCGGCCGCGCAGGGCGTGCCGATGGCTCCGCCGCAGTGGGCCGTGGAACTGGTGCGGGCCGGTCGCGGACTCCTCTTCCTGGACGAGCTTTCCACCGCCACCCCGGCCGTCCAGGCCGCACTGCTCCGGGTCGTCCTGGAGCGGAGGGTCGGCTCGCTGCAACTGCCGCCGGGGGTGCGGATCGTGGCCGCCGCCAATCCACGGGCCTCCGCGGCGGACGGATGGGAGCTGAGCCCGCCGCTCGCCAACCGGTTCGTGCACCTGTACTGGGCGCACGACCGTGAGGTGGTGGTGCGCGGACTGGGTGGGGTCTGGCCCCGGGCGGAGCTGCCCCGGCTGGAGGCGGAGCGGTTGCCGGACGCGGTGGCGTTCGCCCGGCGGGCGGTCTGCGGCTTCCTGAAGGCCCGTCCGACACTGATCCATCGGCTGCCCGGCAGCGAAGCACGACGCGGCGGCGCCTGGCCCTCGCCCCGCAGCTGGGAGGCCGCGTTGACACTGCTCGCCTTCGGCACGGCGGCAGCCGTCTCGCGGGACGTGCTGGCGCTCCTCGTGCGGGGCGCGGTGGGTGACGGACCGGGCCTGGAACTCCTCGCGCATCTTGACCGGATGGACCTGCCCGATCCGGAGTCGCTGCTCGCCGACCCGGCCGCCGCCGAGCTGCCGGAACGGGGCGACCTTCGCCAGGCCACGCTGGAGGCGGTGGTCGCCGCCGTCGGGGCGCGGCCGCAGCGGGAGCGGTGGGAGGCCGGCTGGGCGGTGCTCGTGCGGGCGCTGGAGACCGGCGCACCGGATCTGCTCGTCGCCCCGGCGACGGCGCTGGCCGCGCTGCGGCGCGACGACTGGGAGGTGCCGGACGCGGTAGAACGGCTGGCCGGGGTGGTCGGCCTGGCCCGACGGGCGGACCGGTCGGTGCAGCGGGCCGCGGAGGCGGCCGGCACCGCACGGGCGGCGGGGGCTCGGCGATGACCGGGCCGGTGCGGCGGCCGCTGCCCCGTCCGGCGGCCCGGCGGAACCGGCCGGTTCCGTACCCGATGCCACCGATCGCGCCACCGCGTCCGGTCCGGGCCACGCTGCCGGAGTCCTGGCCCCGGACCGGTACCGGGGAGGCGACCGGCCGGCCGGGACTCCGGCTGGACACGGAGAAGCTGCTGGCCGCCCGCCTGCACGCGGTGAAGGTCCGCCCCTACCTGGCCGACGCGCTCTTCGCGCTGCACGTGGTGGAGGACCCGTCGGTGCCGACGATGGCGGTGGACGCGCACTGGCGCTGCTACGTCTCGCCGGCCTTCGTGGCCCGCATGCCCGTGGCGGAACTGGCGGGCGTCTGGGTCCACGAGGTCTCCCACCTGCTCCGGGACCACCACGGGCGGGGCGAGCGGTACGCGCGCCGGCACGAGGAGCACGGGCCGGGCGAGCGGCTGCGGCGGAACATCGCCGCCGACTTCGAGATCAACGACGACATCTACGGAGACGGCCTGCCCAGGCCCCGGGGCGCGGTGCTGCCGTCGCTGCTGCGGCTGCCCTCCGGCCTGCTGATGGAGGAGTACCTGCGGACCGCGTCGATGTCCGGGCTCGCCTCGGACCTGGCCTGGCTGGACTGCGGCGGCGGCGCCGACGGGCAGGAGCGGCCCTGGGAGCTGGGACCCGACGGCGCACACGGGCTGAGCAGGCAGCAGCGGGACGCCGTCCGCTTCCGGGTCGCCGAAGGGATCAAGGGACGTCCCGGTGACGCGCCGGAGGGGTGGCGCCGCTGGGCGGACGAGGCGTTCCATCCGCCGCAGCCGTGGCGGGAGTTGCTCGGGTCGGCGGTCCGTTCGGCGGCCGGCGGACCGGGGGTGGGTGAGAATCACAGTTACCGGCGTCCGTCCCGGCGCTCGGCGAGCCTGCCCGGGGTGCTGCTGCCGAGCCTTCGCCGGACGCCGCCGCGGGTCTGCGTCGTGATCGACACCTCCGGGTCGGTGAGCGACGCGGAGCTGGGCAGCGCGCTGCTGGAAGTGGCGGCGATCGCACAGGCGGTGGGCGGGCGGCGCGACCTGGTCTCGGTGATCTCCTGCGACGCCGCTGCGGGCGTCGCCGTTCCGCTCTGCCGCGCCGAGAACATCGAGCTGCTCGGCGGCGGCGGAACGGACCTGCGTTCCGGTTTCGCGCGGGCGCTGCGGTCCCGGCCCCGCCCGGACGTGATCGTCGCGCTGACGGACGGCCAGACGCCATGGCCGTCCGCGCAGCCTCCCTGCCGCACGGTGGTGGGTCTGTTCCCCCGACCGGCCGACGGCCTCGACGAGGACGATCCCGGCTACGTCCCGGACGCACCTCCGCCCTGGGCGCGTGTCGTCACCTTGGGCTGACGGGTCCGGACGGGCATGATGCTCGCCGTGGCCTTCGGGCCCGCCTGGGCAGGGCGGAAAGGGGCCAGGCCCGGACACGGCGCCGCCGCGGCGGGTCACCGAGCGGCGGCCGTGCCCGACACATCCGAACCGGAGGGAAGCACCCCATGAAGATCCGCCTGACCAGTGTTTTCGTCGACGACCAGACGAAGGCCCTGCGTTTCTACACGGAGATCCTCGGCTTCGTGAAGAGGCACGACGTACCGGTCGGCGAGCAGGACCGGTGGCTGACCGTGGTCTCGCCCGACGAGCCGGAGGGCACCGAACTGCTCCTGGAGCCCGCCGGCCACCCCGCCGTCGCGCCCTACCGCGACGCGCTCGTCCGGGACGGCATTCCGCTCGCCCAGTTCGCCGTCGCCGACGTACGGGCCGAGTACGAGCGCCTGCGCGGCCTCGGCGTCCGCTTCACCCAGGAGCCGCTGGAGATGGGCCCGGTCACCACCGCCGTCTTCGACGACACCTGCGGGAACCTGATCCAGATCGTGACGCAGGCGCAGTAGGCGGCCCGGCCCCGGGCACGCTGTTGCGGGCGTCCGGGCCGCGGCTGAGACTGGATCCGCGAGGACAGCAGCCGGAGAGGGCCGGGACACGATGGGCGACTACGCGGACCTTCCTGGGGTCAGGACGTGGTACGAGACCGAGGGGACCGGCGATCCGCTGGTCCTGCTGCACGGCGGCTTCTGCACCAACGACACGTGGGGAGCGCAGCGCGCCGACCTGGCCGCCGCGTACCGCCTCTTCCTTCCCGAGCGGCGGGCGCACGGGCACACCCCCGACGTCGAGGGACCGCTCACCTACCAGGACATGGCCGACGACACGGTGGACTTCCTCGAGGCGGTCGTGCGGGGTGCTGCCCATCTGGTCGGCTGGAGCGACGGGGGCGTCGTCGCCCTGCTCGTCGCCGCCGCACGGCCCGACCTGGTGCGCAAGGTCGTGCTGATCGGGGCCAACTTCCGTCCCGGCCCCGAGTGTTTCGCCGAGCCGGGGATGCTCGACGCGATGACGCCGGACAGCGCCGAGCTCGCGTTCTTCCGTGAGCTGTACGTGGCCGTCTCACCGGACGGCGCGGAGCACTGGCCGGCGGTCGCCGGGAAGCTGACCGACATGTGGCGCACCCAGCCGGCGCTCACCACCGAGGACCTGGCCCGCGTCCAGGCACCCACGCTCGTCCTCGTCGGCGACGACGACATGATGACGCTGGAGCACACCACCGCCCTCTACCGCGCGGTCCCCGAGTCGCAGCTGGCCGTCGTCCCCGGGGCCTCCCACCTGGTCCCGCTGGAGAAGCCCGCACTCGTCAACCGGCTGATCCTCGACCATCTGACGCAGGACCCGGTCCAGACGATGATGCCCATCCGCCGCGCCCCGGCCCCGGCTCCCTGACGCACGTCCCCCGCGGCGCACTCGGTTTCATCGGGGCGACGGAGTCGTCGCGGCGCGGCCGGGTACCGGCAGGGAATGATCGAGGTTGTTGAGGCGGGACTGTGGGGTTTGCTGGCCGGCTCGGCACTGCTGCTGGGGGCGGCGGTCGGCTTCGGGGTGCGGGTGCCGCAGAAGGTGATCGCCACGGTGATGGCGTTCGGTGCGGGCGTGCTGATCTCAGCGGTCTCCTTCGAGCTCATCGGTGAGGCCTACGACCAGGCCGGGCTGGCTCCGGCCGCGATCGGGACCATCCTCGGCGCGGTGGCCTACACCGCCGGCAACCTGTGGCTCGCCCGCCGCGGCGCCCGGCACCGCAAGCGCTCCGGCCACCACACGGCGCACACGCAGCCGTCCGAAGCCCAGCAGGGCGGCTCGGGGCTCGCCCTGGCGCTCGGGGCACTCCTGGACGGAGTCCCGGAGTCGGCCGTGATCGGGGTGAGCCTGCTGGACGGCGGCACGGTCAGTCTGGTGACCGTGGCGGCCGTGTTCATCAGCAATGTGCCGGAAGGCCTGTCGAGTTCCGCGGGGATGAGGAAGTCCGGCCGGAGCAAGGGGTACGTCTTCGGGGTGTGGGGCGCGATCGCCGCCGCCAGTACCGTGTCCGCCGTCCTCGGTTACACCGTCGTCGGAACCTTCTCCCCGGCGGTGATCGCCGCCGTCACCGCGGTGGCGGCCGGGGCGATCCTCGCCATGGTCGCCGACACGATGATCCCGGAGGCCTTCGAGGACGCCCACCTGGCCATCGGGCTGGTCACGGTGAGCGGCTTCCTCGTCTCCTTCGCCCTGTCCCACGCCTGAGCCGGGACGAGGAGCGGCTTCCTGCGGCCGGCCTGCTCCGTGCGGCGGGCGGCAGGGGCGTCTCGGCCGGTCACCGCGGCACCCGTCGCCCGGATGTCGCTCCGCGGTGCGGGTGGCTTTCGTGGCGATCGGGTGACCGGCAGCCACGGGTCGTCGCACGCCGGGGTCTCCGGGTGGGGCTGCAGGCGGCGTCGAGCCGGCCGCGCCGGACACCGTGCGGGGCCGACGGCAGACCCGGCTGTCGGCGGCGGAGGGGCATGGTTTACCGCCGTACCGGGAACAGAGGCGCGGTGGCATCGCCCGCGCGGGGACGCGTGTCCCCCGTGTGCGGCCCTCCGTGCTAGCTCAGGAGAGTGGGACGACATGGCGCGAAGCGTCGAATCGGTCCGGCGAGTGGCGCTGGGTGTTCTCGGTGCGGTGCTGGTGGTGGTCGGTGTGGCCCTGCTGGTGCTGCCCGGGCCCGGACTGCTGCTCGTGTTCGCCGGAGTGGTGCTGCTGTCCCGTGCCGTACCGGCGCTGGACCGGTTCGTCGCCCCCGTCCGCGAGCAGGCGATGCGCGCGGTCGAGGAGAGCGTCTCCTCGCCGTGGCGTATCGCCGGCTCCGTCCTGGCGGGACTGTGCCTCATCGGCGCGGGCCTGGTGTGGGGCCTGGTCCCCGAGGTTCCGTTCGCCGGATGGGGCACGGGCGCGAGCCTGATCCTCTCGGG
This sequence comes from Streptomyces sp. NPDC048185, assembly GCF_043202495.1. Taxonomy (NCBI): domain Bacteria; kingdom Bacillati; phylum Actinomycetota; class Actinomycetes; order Kitasatosporales; family Streptomycetaceae; genus Streptomyces; species Streptomyces sp. NPDC048185. Next base: position 254,182 of record NZ_JBIDAN010000005.1, on the reverse strand, counting down.
CCTCGTCCTTTTCACCCTCCTCGTCTGGAGCTACCGCCGCGTCCGCGCCGGCCGTCGATGACTCCCCCAAAGGCGGCGGCAGCCCTCAGAACGCCCACCGCGTGTGGCTGTACACCCCGTCGTCCCGCCCGAAGCCGTACGCCGTGTCCGGCGCCACCGCGAACACCGTCACGTCCCCCCTGCGGCACGCGTCCCCGATCCCGTGGAAGGTGCCCTCGGGTGAGGTGATGTGCCGCCCGTACTTCGCCTCGTACGCCGCGATCACTTCCTCGAGCACCGCCGGGTCGGCAACCGGTTCCGCTCTGCCCTCGACGACGAGGTCGAGCCCCCGGGTGAGCGAGTTCCCCCCGGTGGTCAGCGCGCAGTGGCCGTCATGGGCGAGGTTCCTCGCCTTCTGTTCCCCCGCGCCGGTGGAGAAGTACAGCACTCCCCGGTGCCAGGCGGCGATCACGGGGGTGACGTGCAGCCGCCCGTCGGGCCGCACCGTGGACACCCAGAAGATCTCGGCGGCCTCCAGGTGCCGCTGGGCCTCAGCCCACTCGGTCGCGGTGACGTCCGTGGCACCCGGGCGGGGATGGAGCGCCGAGCTGTAACGGGCGTCGAGCTCGGTCGTGGGCCGCTCGGGGTGGGTTCGTGTCGGCATGGCGGAACTCCTTTCCTCTCCCCCGTATGGACCGGTTCCGCACGCCGGAATCATCGCCGCGGTCCGCGGCTTTCGCGCCGCGGACGACGTCAGGCCCGGCGGGCCAGCAGGTCGTCCAGTTCCGCCTGGAAGAGCCGGGCGGGGTCGAAGCCCATGGCGTCGAAGTGGCCCGCGAGTTCCAGGGAGAGCACCCCGTGCAGACGGGTCCAGAAGGCCAGGGCCTCGTGGAGGACCGCGGCACCGGCGGGATGGCCGCCGTCCCAGGAACGGTGGTCCGCCAGGTGGGTGTCGAACGGTCTCGACGGGCTGTCCCCCGGCAGAGCCGCGAAGGCGTCGAGCAGCATCGCCATCATCTCCGAGGCGACGGCGACCGTCTCCTCGGGCGCGTGATAACCGGGGACGGGGGTGCCGTAGATGAGGAAGTAGCGCTGGGGGTGCTTGAGGGCCCAGCCGCGCAGGGCGTGCGCCAGACCCTCCGGGCCGGCACCGGCGCGGGACGCCTCGCCCAGGGCGTCGGCGAGGCCACGGTACGCGTCCTTGACGAGCTCGGTGATCAGGTCGTCGCGTCCCGCGTAGTAGCGGTAGAGCGCGGGTCCGCTCATGCCGATCTGCTTGGCGATGGCGTTGAGGGACAGTGCGGACGCTCCCGCCGTGGCGATCTGCTCCCAGGCGCGTTCCTTGATCTCCGCCCGCACCTCGGCGCGGTAGCGCTCGCGCGGAGTCTTCGCCCGCGGCTTCTCCATGGCTCGCGCCCTTCCCGTCGAGCTGCGTACACGCTGAAAGTTCCGTTAGAAGCTATCACCGCCGCGGCCGGCCCTTCCGACGCCGTCCCCCCGACAGCCAGGACAACACCTACCTAAGGTCGCAGGCAATTGCCTAAAAGGATTAGGTAGATGCATAATGGCCTTCGGCTGAGGGGAAGGCACGCCATGGTTCGAGCAGGACTGACGCCGGAACGACTGACCCGGGCGGGAGCGGAACTGGCCGACGAGGTCGGCTTCGACCAGGTCACCGTCTCGGCGCTCGCCCGACGCTTCGACGTGAAGGTCGCGAGTCTCTATTCGCACCTGAAGAGCTCTCACGAGCTCAAGACGAGGATCGCCCTGTTCGCCCTGGAGGAACTCGCCGACCGGGTCGCCGCCGCGCTGGCCGGGCGGGCCGGCAGGGACGCCCTGACGGCCTTCGCGGACGCCTACCGCGACTACGCCCGGGAACACCCCGGCCGCTACGCCGCCGCCCGGCTCCGGCTCGACCCCGAGACGGCGGCCGCCAGCGCCGGCGTCCGGCACGCGCAGATGACCCGGGCCATCCTGCGCGGCTACGACCTGACGGAACCGGGCCAGACGCACGCGGTCCGGATGCTGGGCAGCGTCTTCCACGGCTACGTCAGTCTGGAGGCGGCCGGAGGCTTCAGCCACACCGCCGTCGACCCGCAGGAGTCCTGGGCCTGGATGCTGGACTCACTCGACGCCCTACTACGGAGCCAAGGCAATGAGCGATGAGCACTGACCGCGCCACCGACACCGACCACGACTGGGTCACCACACCCGTGACCGCCGGCCTGCTGCGCGGTCACCTCGACGTCGAACGGACCGCGCGAGGTCTGCTGCCGCACCGGCTGCCCGCCAGTGCCCGCCGGCAGATCCCCGACGACCAACTGGCCGTGGCGGAGGCCCAGCCTTCCGGGGTGCGGCTGGTCTTCCGTACCCGGGCGACCGTCGTCGAACTGCTCACCCTGCCCACCAAGCGTGCCTACCAGGGCCTTCCCGCCCCGGCGGACGGCGTCTACGACCTGCTGGTCGACGGCCGCCTCGCCGCCCGGGCCACCGTCGCCGGCGGCAACGTCCGCACGGTCGTCGACATGGCCACCCAGCGCGCCGAACTGCGCGAAGGACCGCCCGGAGCCGCCCGGTTCACCGGTCTGCCCGCACGGGACAAGGACGTCGAGATCTGGCTCCCGCACACGGAGGTCACCGAGCTGATCTCGCTGCGCACCGACGCCCCGGTCGAGGCGGCGCCGGACCGCGGTCGCCGGGTGTGGCTGCACCACGGCAGTTCCATCAGCCACGGCTCCAACGCCGCCCACCCCACCGCCACTTGGCCGGCGCTGGCCGCGAGCCGGGGCGAAGTGGAGCTGGTCAACCTGGGGTTCGGCGGCGGCGCGCTGCTGGACCCGTTCACCGCCCGCGCCATGCGGGACACCCCAGCGGACCTGATCAGCCTCAAGGTCGGGATCAACATCGTCAACGCCGACGCGATGCGCCTGCGCGCCTTCGTCCCCGCGGTGCACGGCTTCCTGGACACCGTCCGCGAGGGGCATCCGGCCACGCCGCTGCTGGTCGTGTCGCCCATCCTGTGCCCGGTCCACGAGGACACCCCCGGCCCCCTCGCCCCCGACTTCGAAGGCGGGACGGTGCGGTTCAAGGCCACGGGCGATCCCGCCGAACGCGCCGCGGGACGCCTGACGCTCAACGTCGTCCGCGACACCCTCGCCCGGATCGTCGAGCAGCGGTCCGACGACCCGCAACTGCACTACCTCGACGGCCGTGAGCTGTACGGCGAGAAGGACTACGCCGAGTTCCCGCTGCCCGACGAGGTCCACCCCGACCCCGCCGGGCACCGCCGCATCGGCGAGAACTTCGCGCGGATCGCGTTCGGGCACGGCGCTCCCTTCGCCGCCACGGCGGGCTGACCGCGTCACGCGTCGCCGGCCCCGCTCGGAGCCACTCGTGGACCGTCGGCCTCGCGACGTGTGCCGGTGCCCCGAAGTGGGGACGGTTCAGGGCGATGTGTTCCTCACCGGGCGCGCGACCGCCCCACCGCCGCCGTCACATCCGCACGTGCGCCGGCCGGCCGCGGAGGGGCCGGACGTCATGACGTCCACCGACACGCCGTACCCGGCGTGCGACGCCGCCTCCTACTGGGAGCCCGTCTGGCAGCGGGGCCGGCGTTACCGGCCGGTCGAGCCGCGGAGGCCGAGGCGATGCGCCGGCATCTCGGTGCCGGCCGCGGCCGGCCGGCCCTCGACATCGGCTGCGGCGACGGAGAGCTCACGGCGCACCTGGACCGGCTCGGCTACCGGGCCACCGGCATCGACTGCTCCCCCACCGCCGTGGCCGCCGCCCACGCACGGAACCCGGGACTCGACCTGCGCGTCATGGACTTCGACGTCGCCGGCCCCGCCCTGCCGCCTCACTCCGCCTTCGCCGTCGTCGCCTGCCGGCTCGTCTACCGCTGGGCCGCCGACAAACCCGCCTTCCTGTCCCGAGTGCGCCGGCTCCTCGCGCCCGGCGGTGTGTTCTGGGTGGTCACCTCCGTGCACGCCGCCGGGCAGGGGCCGCCCAGGGCCTGGGACGCCTGTGCGGCCGACGTGGAACTTCTCACCGCCCGGTGGTCGAGGGTGCGTGTCAGCGAACTCGATCCGTCCTTCCGCTGCTACGCCCTGCGGCCCTGACCGCGCCGTGCCCCACCCCCGATGAAGGAGAGCCGCCCGTGACGACGGACCCCGCCCACGAACAGTGCTGGACCGTCTACGGTCAGCGGCAGCTGGACCACGGATGGTCGCCTCCCGTGCCCGACCGCATCGACTGGGGCTTCTGGCCCGGCGTGGGCCCGGGAGCGGAGGTGCTCGGCGACATCCGGGGCAAGCGGGTCCTCGACGTGGGGTCGGGGCCCGGCCACCACGCCGTCCACCTGGCCCGCGCGTACGGCGCCCTCGTGGACGGCGTCGACCTGTCCCCCACCCAGCACCGGCGCGCGCTCGACGACCACGGCTCGGAGCCCGGTGTCCGCTTCGTGTGCGCGGACGTCGCCGAGCACCTGCGGCGGGAACGGCCGTACGACGCCGCGTACGGGCTGCGCACGTTCGCCTGCATCGACCCCCGTCACCTGCTGCCGGCGCTGCGGGACGGACTGGTCGACGGCGCACCCCTCGTCTTCTCGGCGCTGCACACCGATTCCGACGGACTGGGCCCCTCCGACGAGGTGGTGTCCCGCCGGGAGCTCATCCGGCTGCGGCAGGAGGCGCCCATCCCCACCATGATGTGGGTGCTCACGCCCCGGCTGTGGGAGGAACTGCTGGGCGATCACGGCTTCGAGGTGGAGGGGTGCGAACTCCTCCGCGCCCCGGACCGGGACAACCCCGTCGCTCTGCAGCTGATCCGGGCCCGGCGTCACCGCAAGGTCCCCGGCACCACCCTGTCCAGCCGGCCGCGGACCGACCGGCCGCCCGCGCCCCACGCCGCGATCGGCGTCGGCGCCCTCGTGCTCGGACCGCGCGGCCTTCTGCTGGGCCGGCACCGGCACGGCACATGGGAGCTGCCCGGCGGCACCGTCGAGGCCGGGGAGGACCTGCGGGAGACGGTCGTGCGGGAGCTGGCCGAGGAGACCGGACTGCTCGCCCGCCCCGAGAACGTGACGCTGCTGGGCACGCTCGTCGACCACGTCGGTGACGTGGTGCGCGTCACCGTGGGCGCCGTCGTCGCGGCCTGGCAGGGCGATCCCCGCGACCAGCCGGGCGAGAGCGTGGGCGAGTGGCGCTGGTGGCCGCTGGACGCGCTGCCGCAAGGGCTGTTCGAGTGCAGTGCCCAGATCCTGACCTCCTGGCGCACCGACCTGCCTCCCATCGATCACCCGCCCGCCCATTTCACGCCGTTCGCGGACCCGTCCTCGCTCCCCGCGCGGCCCGCCGGGACGGGCTGACCCGAACCCCGGCCCGGGGACCCCGTCCGGCCGGACGGCGCGTCGGCGAAGATGGTCAGCGTCAACCGTCCACGCCAGCGAGGAGTCTTCGCGCAGATGGCTACTTCCGCCCCCGGCCCGAAGCCGCCGACCATCGCCGACGTCGCACGCGTCGCCGGTGTGTCGCGCACGACCGTGTCGCACGCCCTGAACGGGCTCGGCAAGGTCGACCCCCGGACACGGGAGCGCGTCAGGAAGGCCGCGGCGGACCTCGGCTACCGCCCCAACCTCCGGGCGCAGCGGCTGCGGCGCGGACAGGCGAAGGCCATCGCACTGGCCTCCTCCATGCCGTTCGCGGTGGCGGGCGGGCCGTCCCGCCTCGGGTTCTACATGGAGGTCGCGGCGGCGGCCGCGGAGAGCGCCCTCCTGCACGACTACGCGCTCGTCCTCGTGCCGCCCGTCCAGTCCGGTTCCGCGCTGTACTCCGTCGACATCGACGGGGCCATCGTGGTCGAGCCCGAGGTGGACGACGCCGCGGCCGCCCAGCTGCGCGAACGCGGGCTGCCGTATGTGGCGCTCGGCAGGCCGGTGTCGCCGGACGAGGACGCCCCGTACGTGGACCTGCACGGCGATCTGGTGGCGGAACTGCTGCTCGCGCACCTGCACGAGCGGGGTGCCGTGCGGCCGGCGCTGATCGTCGGCTCCGGTACGCGGCACTCGTCCGTCGACGCGCTCGCCGCCTACGAGCGGATCGCCGAGCGGCACGGCTGGACGCCGGTCGTGGCGAGGGTGCCCGAGTCGGGCGGCGAAGAGGCGGGCTACGAGCGGTGCGCCGCCCTGCTCGCCGAGCACCCGGACGTCGACGCCGTCTGCGCGCTGGTCGACGCCTTCGCGGTGGGCGCGGTCCGGGCGATCCGGGACAGCGGGCGCAGGGTGCCGGACGACGTCATGGTCGTCACCCGCTACGACGGTCTGCGGGCCCGTACCTGCGAGCCGCCCCTGACAGCGGTCGACCTGCACCTGGACCGGGCGGCGTCCGACGCGGTGGAGCTGCTGCTGGCACGACTGCGCGGGGACACCGCCACCCCGTCGGTGACAGTGTCCCCGCGGCCGCGGGTGATCGAGCGGGCCTCGTCGGCACGGGCTGCCCGCACCTGAAGTCCGGTACGGTCCGCCCCGAGCCGGTCCGGTACGAGGCTTCCCCAGCCCGTCCGATACGAGGCCTCCCGAGCTGGTCCGGGTACGAGGCCTCCCGAGCTGGTCCGGTACGGGCCGTTCCGAGCGGGTCCGGTACCGGCCATCCACAGCCGGCCCGGCACAGACCCGTCCGGAGCCGGCTCCGGTGTGCGGCATACGGAGCGGTCCGGCACAGGCCGGCCGGAGCCGGACCGGCACAGGTCGTCCCGAGCCGGTCAAGTGCGGGCCGTCCACAGCCGGCCCGGTACAAGCCGTCCGGAGTCCGTCCGGGGGCCGGCCCGTGGGGGTCCGTCAGACCCCGAGCATCAGGACCAGTCCGGAGACCAGCGCGAAGACCAGCACGAACAGGCGCATCTTGCGCGCGTCCAGACGATGGTGCACCAGTCGGCTCAGCCAGGCGCCCACGGCGATCGCCGGCAGCAGCAGGGTCGCCTGGCCCAGCTCCGCGGCCTGCGCCTTGCCCGTCGCGAACAGCAGTACCAGGGAGGCGACTTCCCCCACCAGGAAGCACGCGGCGACGGTGGAGCGCAGCTCGGCGGGCGGCCGGTGCTGGTAGACCAGCGCGAGCGGCGGACCGCCGACGCCGGTCGCGGTCTCCGTGAGCCCGGTGACGGCGCCCGCGCCGACGTACGCGACCCGCCCGGGCGCGAACGCGGGCGCGGTCAGGCTGACGACGGCCGCGAGCACGGTGGCCACGCCGACGAAGAGACCGAGACTGCGTTCCGGGATCAGCCACAGCAGCGCCAGCCCGGCCGGGGTGGCGGCGAGCCGCGCCCCGGTGATCCAGCCGGCGCCGCGCAGGTCGAGCGACGCGCGTTCGCGCCAGGCGACGTACAGGTTGAGCGGGATCATCGATGCCAGGACGAAGACCGGGACCAGTCCGGGGTCGACGATTCCGGCCACGGGCGCGACGATCAGCGCGAAGCCCAGCCCGCTGCTGCCCTGGACGAAGGCGGCGACGGCCACTGTCACGCCGAGGACCGCCAGCACTTCCGTACTCACTGTGCCGTGCTCCGCCCCTGAGACATGCCCAGCGCCCGTGACGCCGTGGACGTGGGGTGCACCCGGGTGACGTCGGCCCGGGCCATGGTGGTGCGGGACAGTTCGGCGGCCCGTCTCACCAGTGCGGGCCCGTCCCAGCCGACCGGACTGCCGTGCCACATGCGCAGCCGGCCGGCGACGAAGACGGCGGTGATCTGGTCCCGGTTGCCGCGTCGGACGAGTTCCCAGGGCAGGTCCCAGGAGAGCGCCGTCTCCGGTGTGTCGGCGTCGACGAGGAGGAAGTCGGCCGCCACGCCCGGCGCGACGGTGCCGGTACGCCTGCCTAGACCGACGGCGTCCGCGCCCCCGCGGGTGGCACGGTCCAGCCACGTCCAGCCGGCGCCGCACGACGAGTCGCCGGTCGCCAGCCCGTAGGCCAGCCGCTGGGCGAACTCGGCGGCGTCCGCGAGCCGGAAGCCGTCGCCGCGGGTGCCGTCGGTACCGAGCCCGAAGCGGATGCCGCGTTCGGCCATGGCCGTCGCGGGGGCCACGGCGTTGCCCTTCCACGCGCTGGCCACGGGGTTGTAGCTGACGGCGGTTCCCGTGTCGGCGAGCAGGGTCAGTTCGTGCGGGGTGAGAAGGGTGGCGTGGGCGGCGAGCAGCTGGGGGCCGAGCGCGCCGATGCTGTGCAGGTGTTCGAGGGGGCGCAGTCCGTGCCGTACCAGGGAGCGTTCCACTCCGGCGAGGTGTTCGTTGACGTGGATCTGCACGACGGTCCCGGCCTCGGCGGCCAGCCGGGCGGTGGCGCGCAGGGTGTCTTCGGTGGCGGCCTCGGGGATCGAGACGGCCAGCGAGGGGTGGATCAGGGCGTCACCGGTGTAGCGGGCCAGGTGCTTCTCGGCGTTCTCGAGGACGGCCGGGCCGGTGCCGTCCGGCTCGTCCGCGTCGTTGCAGATCAGCCCGAGGACGCAGCGGATGCCGGCGTCGCGTGCGGCCGACGCGATCACGTCGACGTCGACGTCGGCGCGGGTGCCGGCGTCGGCGACGGTGGTGAACCCGCCGCGCAGCGCTTCGAGTGCCGCCAGTTTGGCCGCCGTGTAGGCGGACTCCTCGTCCAGCGCGCCCTCCAGCGGCACCCAGACCCGGCGGAAGATCTCGGAGGGCTCCCCGAAGGCGAGGGCCGAGCCGAAGCTCTGGGTGAGGTGGTGGTGGGCGTCGACGAAACCGGGCATCAGCAGGTGGCCGGGCAGCCGTACGGTCCGCGGCAGCGGGTACGCGCGCTCCAGCTCGGCAGCCGGTCCGACGGCCTCGAAGCGGCCGTCGTCGACCAGGACCGCCCAGCCGTCGGCGGGGCCTTCCGGCAGCAGGACCGCGCCGGGCAGGAGGAGCAGCGGGCCGGGGTGGGCGAGGGCGTCACGGTCGGGTGGGTTCATCGGTCGCTTCCTGTGCGTGCGGAGGTCAGGCGGGCGGTGACGCCGGGCCTGACGTGGTGGAAAAGGATGTTGAGGACGGCGGCGGCGAACGTGCCGACGGCGACGCCGCTCTCGAGGAGGATGCGGACGTTGGCCGGGAAGCCGCCGTACACGCCGGGGACGAGGATGGGCAGCAGTCCCAGGGCGAGGGCGACGGCGCAGACGAAGGTGCTGGTGTGCCGGTCCAGGTCGGAGCGTCCGAGCATCTGGATGCCGAGCACGGTGATGACGCCGAAGACGATCATGGCGGTGCCGCCGACGACGGCGGTCGGGATCACGCTGATCGCGCGGGTGACGGGGGCGAGGAAACCGATGACGATGAGCACGACGCCGGCCGCGGCGGTGACGAACCGGCTGCGGACTCCGGTGACGCGGACGATCCCGATGTTCTCCCCGCTGGTGACCATGAGCGGCAGGCCGAAGAACCCGCCGAAGAGCGAGGTGAGCGCGTCCCCGCGGACGGTCTTCGGCACGTCGGTCCGCTTGTCGATCTCCTTGCCGACGGCCTCGGCGTTGATGACGGTCTGGCCGGTCGCCTCGGCCATGGAGGCCAGGCTGTAGAGCATCAGGGGCAGTGCGGCGACGAGGTTGAACTGGGGTGAGCCGAAGGGCATCAGGTGCGGCAGGTTCACCAGGCTGCCGCCTGCCAGGCCGCTCCCGTCGAGCGCGCCGGTCGCGGCGGCGAGCGCGGTGCCGGCGAGCAGGCCGAGCATCACGGCGAGTTGGCGCACGACGCCGCTGAAAAACAGGTAGAAGGCGACGGTGAACCCGATCGTCGCCATGCCGAGCCCGAGGTCGGCGGGGTCGGCGAAGCCCGGCGAGCCGGGCTGTCCGGTGACGAGGACCGCGCCGACCTTCACCAGGTTGACGCCGACGATGACGATCATGGTGCCGATCACGAGGGCGGGGAAGTACCTGAGCAGCCGGGAGAAGACCGGCAGGACGACGAAGGTGAACGCCGCCGTGAGGACCACCGCGCCGGTGGCGGTGCGCAGGCCGTGCTGTTCGGCGATCGCGAGGAACAGGATGAGCGGTGCCCCGCCCGGCAGCATCACGAACGGCAGCCGCGGTCCGAACTTCCAGACGCCGAGCGACTGGATGAGGGAGCCCACGCCGGAGAGCACGAAGGCGGCGGAGAGCAGATCGACGGTGAGACCGGCGTCGAGCCGGAGGGTGGCGCTCATGAGGAAGATCGCCGAGATGGGGGTGGCGGCCATGACGAGGACGTGCTGGATGCCGAAGAGCAGGATCCGGCCCAGGGGGCGCGCCTCGTCCACGGGGTGCACGGCGGGCCGGGCGGGAACCTCGGCGCGGTCGGGCTCACCCTGCGTGCGGTCGGGGCGGACGGCCTTCTCGGCCTCGGAGTGGTGGCCGGCCGTCCCGGCGGAGGCGACGGCGGGGCCGGCTGACGGCTGGGCGGCCGCTTCGCGGCCGGGGGTCGGTGAGGCTCCGGCCGGGGGCCGGGTCTGGCGGGGACTGGACACGTTCGGGCTCCGTTCGGGCATACGGGCACGCTCGGATTTCAGCCGCGATCCGGCCCTGGACGGAGAGCCAAATCGATTTGGCCAAATCGATTTGGCCGTCAGTATGTGTCCCCTCGGACCGGCCGTCAAGGTGACGGTGCCCCGGCCGTCCGGCGGGGCGCTCCCGGAACACAGGACCGCCGCGCACCGTGGAGTACGGCGCGCGGCGGACGTGTCGGCTCGGGTGTCCCGCTGTCACACCCGCTGCGCGTGGTTCGCGCCGACGGGTTCCGTCGCGAGGGCTCCCGCCACGATGCGGGACCGGCTGTGCAGGCGCAGCGAGACGGCGACGAGGCCGATCGCGACCGCCGTCATCGCCGCGCCGGCCCAGGCCGTGGAGGCGTAGCCGAGACCCGCGTCGATCACCGTGCCGCCGAGCCAGGGGCCGCCGGTGTTGCCGAGGTTGAACGCGGCGGTCGTGGTGGCGCCGGCGAGCGTGGGCGCGGCACCGGCCACGTTGAACATGCGGGCGTTGAGGGCCGGGGCGGTGTAGAAGGCGGAGACGCCCAGCAGGAACGACAGGGTGATCGCGACGGCGGGGCTGGAGGCGAACAGTGCCAGAGCCGCCAGCAGCACGGTCGACGCGGTGATGCCGGAGAGCAGCACGCCGAACAGATGGGCGTCGGCGACGCGTCCGCCGATCGTCGTGCCGACCAGCGCGCCGATGCCGAACAGGGCCAGCACGGTCGGCACCCAGCCGTCCGCCAGGCCGGCCACATCGGTGAGCAGCGGGGCGAGGTAGGAGAAGGCGCAGAACACGCCGCCCGCCGCGAGGGCGGTCACCACGATGGAGAGCCACACCTGACGGTCGCGATAGATGGCCAGTTCGCCCTTGAGCCTCGGCCGCTGCTCGGGCACCGGGATACGGGGGATCTTCGTCACCACACCGACGAGGGCGATCGCGGACGCCGCGCCCACGGCCCAGAACGCGGAGCGCCACCCCAGGTGCTCACCGAGGAACGCGCCCGCCGGGACGCCGAGGACGTTCGCGATCGACAGTCCGCCGATCATCACCGCCATCGCCCGGGCCCGCGACGTCTGGGGCACCATCGCGATCGCGACGGCCGCCCCCACGGCCCAGAACCCCGCGCACGCCAGTGCGCTGACGACGCGTGAGACGAAGAGGACCTCGTACGTCGGTGCCAGCGCACCCGCGACCTGGCCGAGGCCGAAGACCGAGATCAGGGCGACCAGGGTGGTCTTCCGCGGCAGCCGCAGCGTCGCGACGGCGAGCAGGGGGGCGCCGATCACCATGCCGATCGCGAACGCCGATATCAGCAGTCCGGCCTGGGGGATGGACACGTTCATGTCGTCGGCGATGGGCGGCAACAACCCGGAGAGCATGAACTCACTGGTGCCGAGGGCGAATACGGAGAGGCCGAGGATGTAGACGGCGAGTGGCATGCGGGGCACCGCGGGCCGCTTGGTGGAGTCGGGCATGACAGGTGCCAACGACGCTCTTCGTCCTGTCATTCCCGCGCGGTCCGTGGTCTCAGGATGCGGTCGGACCGCCCTGCACACCGGCGCGGATCGCGGTGGCGTGGCTCGAGGAGCGGCTGCGTGAAAGGCGCGGAGGGCGAGGCCGTGCGGCGTCGCCCTCCCCGGTGTGCCCGCCGAGCGACGAGCACGAGACGGCTCAGGCCGGGTGATCCGGCTGCTGCTCGGGAGGCGTGCCGCCCCCTTCTCCTCCGCCCTTGTCGCCGCGGTCCGTGCCATGTGCACGGCCACCGCTCCCCCGGGCGGGCTGTGCCGCCTTGCGGGCCTCGCTGTCCTGCGGTGTGCCCGCTCCCTTGTCACTGCGCCGCAGCTCCGGCTCTTGCGGGTTCGACATCGGCTCTCCTCCTTGCGCCGCTCACGAACCGAGAACATCTGCCGACCGCACGGGTGACTCCCCGTCCCCGTCCGAAACGCCCGGTGGAGCATGGCCGGCGCGCCGCTGGCGCTGGTGGACATGAAGCGGCAGGAGAAGGCCGTGGACGGCATCAGCCGGTCCACCCTGTTGCTGGTGGCGGGCATGATGACGTACATCGCCATGCTGGAGAAGGCCGGCATCATCGAGAAGCTCTCCGAGCACGCCGCTGATCTCGGCGCCCCGCTCGTCGTCGCCCTGGTGCTCTGCTTCACCGTGGCGATCACCTCGGCCTTCGCCTCCTCCACGGCCATCCTGACCGCGATTATCCCCCTCGCCGTGCCCCTGCTGCTCTCCAGCCACCTCAGCGCGCCCGGACTGATCGCAGCCCTCGCGGTGTCCACCACGATCGTCGACACCTCCCCCTTCTCCACCAACGGCGCGCTGGTCCTCGGCAATGTGCGCGGTGTGGACACCCGTCGCTTCTACCGACAGGTGATGGGCTGCACCGGCGGAATCGTCGCGATCGGTCCGGTCGTGGCGTGGGGAGCCCTCGTCCTTCCCCGGTCCTGATCCGGCCGGTCGGAGCATCCGCGCGGGCACGGGCACGCCGGTGCCCGCGCGGATGCTCCGCGGACGGTGGGGGGTGCGGCGGGCCGCCGCCGCGGGCGCGCGCCGTGGACCGCTCGCGCGCATGATGGGAGGAGGACATGCCGGCTCGGTGGCGTCCGGCCGCCTCGGGACGGGGCGCACCGATGCGACGCGACCTGCCGGGAGGCAGTGATGGAGCACTCCGGGGGCCGACGCGGCGACTCCTCCGCGCGAGGTGAGGGACGGGCCGCCGCGCATGTGGCTCTCGCCGTCAACGGCATGGGCAGTTTCACCTGGGACGTGCCCGGTGGGGTCGTGCACTACGACGATGCCGCCCTGGACGTGATGGGCTTCCGCCCGGGCGAGTTCGACGGCCGGCTGAGCACGCTCGGCGAGCGGATGGTCCCCGCTGAAGTGCCCGCGGTCCGGGCGCGCGTGGACCGGGCCCTGGAGGACCGGTCCGGGTTCAGTCTGTACTTCCGCGTCCGCCATCCCGGTGGCTGGCTGCGCTGGACGCACACCCAGGGGCACGTGGTGTGCGACGCCCAGCGGCGCCCTCTGCAGGTGATCGGCATCGTGCGGGACGCCAGCCAGGAGCTGCGGGCCATCGACCAGACCGAACGGCTGCACCAGGCCAGGCGGGACCGGCGCAGGCAGGCCGACATCGTCGCTCACCTCAGTGACGCGCTCATGCCGACCGTCACCGTGGACGACCTGGCGGAGGCTCTCACCTCGACCCGGCTGCTCGAACGGCTGGGCGCCTCGAGCATCGTCCTCGGGCTGGTCGACAACGGGCGGATGGAGCTGATCGGTTCGAACGGTCTGAGCCAGGAGCTCGTCCGCGACTTCCATCTGTCCCGGCTCGACCAGCAGCTGCCGCTCACCGAGGCGGTGCGCACCCGCGAGCCCGTGTTCATCACCGACCGCGAGGAGCTGGCCGCGCGCTACCCGGCGCTGGTGCCGTACCTGAGGATGTTCTCCCGGGCGACGGCCGCCGTGTACCAGCCCTTGATCGCTCACGACACACCGATCGGCGCCCTCGGCCTCACCTTCGACGGCAAGGGGTCGTTCACGCACGACGAGCGGACGGTCCTGAACGCCCTGGGCAAGGTGGTCGCGCAGTCGTTGCAGCGGGCCCTGCTGTACGACAGGGAGCACGAGCTGGCCGCCGGACTGCAGACCGCGATGCTTCCGGGCCACATGCCGCCGACGCCCGGCCTGGTCTCCGCCACCCGTTACCGCCCGGCGAGCGCCCGCGGCGGGATCGGGGGCGACTGGTACGACGCGCTCACCCTTCCGGACGGCCGGGTCGTCGCCGTCGTCGGCGACGTGCAGGGTCACGACGTGACGGCCGCCGCCGTGATGGGCCAACTCCGCATCGCCCTGAGGGCCTACGCGGCCGAGGGGCACCCTCCGACGACGGTCGTGTCGCGCGCCTCCGCGTTCCTCACCGAGCTGGACACCGACCGTTTCGCCACCTGCCTCCTCGTGCAGATCGATCCGCGCACCGGACGTACCGTGATCGTCCGTGCCGGTCATCTGGGTCCCGTGCTGCGGCGTCCGGACGGCTCCTGCACCTGGCTGGACACCCCCGGGGGCCTGCCGCTCGGTCTGACGTCCCCGGGGTCGCGGCCCGGCCACCCCGCGTCCGAGACGGTGCTGGGCGCCGGTTCCACGCTCCTGCTGTGCACGGACGGGCTGGTCGAGTCGCGCACCGCCGACATCGGCGAGGGCTGCGACAGACTGCTCGATGCCGTCGCCGCCGGCCCCGTGGAGCCGGACGACCTCGCCGACCACGTGCTGAGCTCCATGGGCGCCCACACGGGGGAGGACGACGACGTGGCGCTGCTGATCATGCGCCGCGACCGCCGGGCGTCCCGGGCCAGCGAGCGGCTGGAGGTCGCCATCAGGTCCTTCGACCCCGACTCCCTGCACGCGGCCCGGCTGGCCCTGCGCACGGCGCTGGCCGACTGGTCGCTGGGCCCCCTCTCGGAGACCGCGGAGCTGCTCGCCTGCGAACTGGCCACCAACGCCCTGGTGCACGCCCGCGGTGACGCGACCCTCACGGTGTCGCCGGTGACCGGCCACGGCCCCGCGGTGCGGCTGGCCGTCGCCGACACGTCGCCGGTCTCGCCTCGGCGCCGGGCCGCGACCGAAGGTTCGACGTCCGGCCGCGGGATGATGCTGATCGAGGAACTGGCCGCCGCCTGGGGGGTGGAGTCGCGGGGCAACGGCAAGACGGTGTGGTGCGAGGTGACCCTGCCGCCGCCCTGACCGGGGCCCCGGTGGGCCGGTCCCGGCGCGGGCGGCGGCCCGGGGTCAGGGCGTGGCGTGGGCGGCCATGACGTGCTTGACCCGCGTGTAGTCGTCGAGCCCGTAGCGGCTGAGGTCGCGGCCGATGCCCGACTGCTTGTAGCCGCCGTGCGGGGTCTCCGCGGGGATGACCTGGTGGCAGTTGAGCCACACGCAGCCGAAGTCGAGTGCGGCGCTCACCCGCATGGCGCGGCCCAGGTCGGCGGTCCAGACGCTGGAGGCGAGGCCGAGGTCGACGCCGCCCGCGAGCGCGACCGCCTCGTCCTCGGTGTCGAAGGGCTGGACGGTCACGACGGGCCCGAAGATCTCGCCCTGGACGGCGTCGTCGTCCTGCCGGACGCCGGAGACGACGGTGGCCGGGAAGAAGTATCCGGGGCGGTCGAGACGGGTGCCGCCGGTCTCGATCCGGGCGTGTGCCGGCAGGCCCGCCATGACGGAGGCGACGCGTTCGGCGTGCGCCGCGCTGTTGAGCGGGCCGTGGAAGACGCCGTCCTCGTCGGGTGCCCCGGCCCGGGTGGACCGGGCCGCCTCCACGAGCGCGACCAGCAGGGGGTCGTGGGCCTCGCGCTGCACCAGTACGCGGGTCACGGCGGTGCAGTCCTGACCCGCGTTGAAGAACGCCGCGTCGGCGAGCGCGCGGGCCGTGCGGACGGGGTCGACATCGGCAAAGACCAGGGCCGGTGCCTTGCCGCCCAGTTCCAGATGGACGTTCTTCACCGCGCGGGCGGCCTCCGCCATGACCTCGGAACCGGCCCGGGTACTGCCGGTGATGGCGACCATGTCGACGTCCGGGTGGGCGACGAGGGCGCGGCCGGTGTCGCGGTCGCCGCAGACGATGTTGACGACGCCGGGCGGGAAGGCCTCCTGGGCCAGTTCGCCGAGCAGGACCGTCGACCACGGTGTGGTGTCCGACGGCTTGAGGACGACGGTGTTCCCGGCGGCGAGGGCGGGGCCCAGCTTCCACACGGCCATCATGAACGGATAGTTCCAGGGGGTGACCTGGGCGACGACGCCGACCGGCTCGCGGCGGACGTAGGAGGTGTGGCCTTCGGCGTACTCCCCCGCGGCGATGCCTTCGAGGACGCGCGCCGCGCCCGCGAAGAAGCGCAACTGGTCGGCTCCGCGCAGGATTTCGAGGGTGCGCGTGGTCCCGCGCGGTTTGCCGGTGGAGCGCACCTCCGCCTCCAGCAGCCGGTCGGCGTGCCGGACCACGAGGTCGGCGAGGTGGAGGAGGGCCGCCTGACGCCGGGCCGGGATGCTGCGGCGCCAGGCGGGCAGGGCGCGGCGGGCGGCGGCCACGGCCGCGTCCACGTCGGCGGCCGACGAGCGGGGTGCGGTGCCGTAGACCTCCTCGGTGGCCGGGTCGGTCAGCTCCATGCGGTGCGCCGTGCCGGCTCCGCGGCCGTCGACGACGTTGTGGAGGGTCAGGTCAGACATGGAGAGCGCTCTCCTTGCGCAGGGAGTCGACGGTGACCCCGGGGGCGAGCCGGCCCTCGGACACCTTCAGCTCGATCAGGGCGGCTCTGCCGCAGGCCAGGGCGCGTTCCAGGGCGGGGCCGAACTCGTCGGTGACCGTGACGGTCTCGCCGTGCGCCCCGAAGGCGCGGGCGTACGCGGCGAAGTCCGGGTTGCCGAGGGCGGTCCCGCTGACCCGGCCGGGGTAGGTCTGCTCCTGGTGCTGGCGGATGGTGCCGTAGACGGAGTTGTTCAGCACGAGGATCAGCGGCGCGGCGCCCTCGGTGACGGCGGTGGCCAGTTCCTGACCGTTCATCAGGAAGCAGCCGTCGCCCGCGACGGAGACGACGCGGCGGCCGGGGTGCACAATGGCGGCGGCGACGGCCGCCGGAATGCCGTAGCCCATGGAGCCGTTGCGCGGGGCGAGTTGGCGGCCGCCCTCGCGGTGGGTCAGGAAGCGCTGGGCCCAGATGGCGTGGTTGCCGGCGCCGAAGGTGACGACGGTGTCCGCGGGCAGGCGGGCGTCGAGGGCGGCGAACACGGCGCCGAGGTCCAGGGGGTCGTCGTCCCGGACGGGTGCGCGGAAGGCCAGGTGTGCGGCGCGGTCCTGCTTGGTGAGGACCGCCCACGGCACCGGCGCGGCGGGCCGCAGGGCGCGCACCGCCTCCCCGAAGGCCTCCGGGGCGGCGAGCAGGGTCAGGGCGGCCGGGTAGAGGACGCCCGGCGGCACGGGCTCGGGCAGCACCTGGACCAGGCGCGGGCCCGAGCCGTCGTGCGGCAGCAGGGTGTAGCCGTCGGTCGCCACGTCGCCGGGCGCCGTGCCGATGCCGATCAGCAGGTCCGCCGTGCGGACCCGCTCGGCCAGCGCGTCGTTGCGGCCATAGCCGAGGTGCCCGGCGTAGCTCTCCGCCTCGTTGTCCATCAGGTCCTGGCAGCGGAAGTCGACGGCGACGGGCAGCGACCAGGCCTCGGCCCATGCGCGTACGGCGGTGCGCGCCCGCGGTGTCCAGCGGCTGCCGCCGAGGAGGACCAGGGGCCGCTCGGCGGCGGCCAGCAGGTCCCGGAACCGGGACAGCTCGGCGGGGGCCAC
The DNA here is from genome assembly GCF_043202495.1 of Streptomyces sp. NPDC048185. Taxonomy (NCBI): domain Bacteria; kingdom Bacillati; phylum Actinomycetota; class Actinomycetes; order Kitasatosporales; family Streptomycetaceae; genus Streptomyces; species Streptomyces sp. NPDC048185. The sequence continues at coordinate 236,388 of NZ_JBIDAN010000005.1, read as the reverse complement.
GCCGCCGCCGGGTATCGGCAGCGGGGTGGCGTCGGCGACGTGGACGGTGTCGGTGAGCATGTCCTCGGGCAGGCCGAGGACGACGGGCCCGGGGCGGCCGCTGCTCGCGACGGCGTAGGCGCGGGCGACGTACTCGGGGATCCTGGCCGCGTCGTCGATGGTCTCGACGAGCTTGGCGCTGGCCCCGAAGGTGCCGCGCAGGTCCAGCTCCTGGAAGGCGGCGCGGTCGGTGTGGCCACGGGGCACCAGGCCGATGAAGAGGATCAGCGGGGTGGCGTCCTGGTGGGCGGTGTGCAGGGCGACCAGTGCGTTGGTGGCGCCGGGCCCGCGGGTCGTGAAGCAGATCCCGGGGCGCCCGGTCAGCTTGCCGTGCGCCTCCGCCATGTAGGCGGCACCGCCCTCGTGCCGGCACACCACCATGCGGACGGATGCGTCGTGCAGGGCGTCCAGCGCGGCCAGGTAGCTCTCGCCGGGCACTCCGTACGCGGTGTCGGTGCCGTGGACGGCGAGCTGGTCGATCAGGACCTGTCCGCCGGTGCGGGTAGGGTGGTGCGCTGTCATGCGGGGACCTCGGCGTTCTGGGCGGGGTGGGAGAGGACGGCGTTGCGGCGCAGGAGTGTGCCGGCGGCGAGGGAGCCGGCGACGGTGCAGGCGGCGATGGCGACGAGCAGCAGGGCGGCGCCCCAGGACGCGCCGTCGGCGGCGCCGGTGAGGGAGGTGGCCATGAGCGGCACGAAGCCGGACAGGACGCCCGCGAGGTTGTACGACATGGCGACGGCGCTGTAGCGGAACTCCTCGGGGAACATCCCGGAGACGACGGCGCCGATGGGCGCGTACGGGATGGAGAGCGCCCCGATGCCGAGGGAGACGCCGAGGTGGACCAGGCCGGTCTGGCCGGTGTCGACGAGCCGGAAGGCGGGGAACGCGACGGCCATGGTGACGGCGGCGCCGAGGGTGCAGACCCGCCAGGCGCCGATGCGGTCGGCGAGGCGTCCGGCGAGGACGAGCACGACGATCTCGACGACGGAGCCGATGACGGTGGCGTTGAGCATCGTCTGTTTGTCGATGCCCAGCTCGTCGGTGCCGTAGGAGATGATGAAGGTGCTCATCAGGAAGAAGCCGCCGACGCCGAGGAACGCGGCGCCGACACCGACGATCATGCGGCCCCAGGTGCGGCGGAACGCCTCGACGACCGGTGCCGGCTTGGGTCCGTTGCGCTCGGCGTCCGCCAGCATGGCGCGGAAGGCGGGGGACTCCTCGATGTGCATGCGCAGGTAGAGGGCGAAGCCGAGGAGGGGGAAGGCGACGAGGAACGGCAGACGCCAGCCCCAGGAGTAGAAGGCGTCGTCGGGCAGCAGGCCCACGAGGGCGAAGGCGCCGCTGGAGAGCAGCGTGCCGACGGGTGAGCCGAGCTGCGGGATGGACGAGTAGCTGCCGTGCTTCTCCTTCGGGGTGTGCTCCAGGGTGAGCAGCATCGCCCCGGACCACTCGCCGCCGACGGATATGCCCTGCAGGAAGCGGAGGAGGGACAGCAGAGCCGGTGCCCAGACGCCGATGGTGTCGTAGGTCGGGAGCAGGCCGATGCAGCCGGTGGTGGCGCCCATCATCACGACGGTGATGATCAGGGAGACCTTGCGTCCGTAGCGGTCGCCGATGTGCCCGAAGACGGCGGCGCCGATGGGCCGGGCGACGAAGCCGACGGCGAAGGTGACGAAGGAGGCCAGGGTGCCGACCGTCGGGTCGAGCTCGGGGAAGAAGAGCTTGTTGAAGACGAGCGCGGCGGCGGTGCCGTAGAGGAAGTAGTCGTACCACTCCAGGGCGGTACCGCTGAACGCGGCGGTGAGCAGTCTTCTGATGTCCTTCAGGTCGGGCTCGGGCGGTGTGCTCACGCGTTCTCCTGGGGAGCGGCGGCCTCGGCGGCCGGAGGGGACGGGGGACCGGAGCGTGCGGGGGTGCGGGCGAGGTGGTGCGGGTCGTGGGCGGGGTCGCCGCCGACGACGGTGGCGAGGACGCCGATCGCGCCGATGCGGTCGGCGTCCGTGCGGACGGGGTCGCCGTCCAGGACGGTGAGGTCGGCGAGCTGCCCCGGGACGAGCCGTCCCTTGCGTCCGCCGGAGCCGGTGGCCCGGGCCGAGCCCTCGGTCCAGGCACGCAGCGCGGCCCGGACCGGAACGCGTTCCTCCGGACCATACGGCATGCCTGTCTCGGTCAGCCGGGTGACCATCGACTGGATCGCGGGCAGCGGTGCGCCGGGTGCCACGGGCCGGTCGGAGCTTCCGGGCACGGGCAGTCCGAGGTCGGTGAAGGAGCGCATGCGGTAGGACCAGGCGGTGCGCTCGGGGCCGAGTGCGGCGGCCATGGCGTCGCCGAAAGTGTGCAGGAAGTTGTGCTGCGGCACGGGTATGACGCCCAGCTCGGCGAACCGGGCGAGCTGGTCGGGGCGGACCACCCCGGCGTGCTCGATCCGGTGGCGCACGCCGCGACGGGGGCGCTCCCGGTGGGCACGGGCGAACGCGTCGAGCGCCAGGTCGACGGCCCGGTCGCCGATGGCGTGCGCGGCCACGGACCAGCCGGAGCGGTGGGCGGCGACGACCAGGTCGGTCATGGCGCCGGCGTCGCCCTGGAAGTAGCCGGTGGGCCGCTCCTCGTTGTGGGGGCATCCGCAGAAGGGCTCGGTGACGGCGGCCGTACGCCCGAGCAGCGACCCGTCGAGGAAGATCTTGACGGGGCCGAGGGAGAGCCGGTCGTCACCGAAGCCGGTGCGCATGCCGAGGTCGAGGCCGACCGTGATGTGGTCGTCGGCGTGCGCGGTCAGCGGGTGCAGCACGTCGGAGGCGGTCATGAGCTGGGCGCGGGTGTGCAGCCGTCCGGTGTCGCGGGCCAGCTGGTACGCGGCGAGTTCGACCGGGGTGTGACCGATCCAGCCGCCGCCGATGCCGGCCTCGGTGAAGCTGGTGACGCCCTCGGTCAGATAGTGCCGGGTGGCCGCGTCGACGGCGTCGGCGACGGTCTCCACCGGGTAGGGCAGCACCTGGCGCTGGACGAGGCGCTGCGCGGTCTCCTCCAGCAGGCCGTCGGGGCGGCCGTCGGCGTCGCGGGAGACGACCCCGCCGTCCGGGTCGCGGAAGGCGGCGTCTAGCGCGCCGGCCGCGCGCAGCACGGGGGTGTTGACGACACAGGCGTGCCCGGAGGTGTGCTTGAGCCAGACCGGCCGGCCGCCCGCGGCACGGTCGAGGGCGTCGCGGTGGGGGTACCGGCCGCCGAGCCGGTGGTGGTCGAGTCCGGCGCCGATCACCCAGGCGTCCGGGGCGAGCGTGCCGGCACAGGCGGCCACGGCGGCGTACACCTCGTCCACGGAGCGGGCCGTGGAGACGTCGAGCTGGGTGAGGGTGAGCCCGAACCAGGCGGTGTGGCAGTGGGCGTCGTTGAAGCCGGGCAGGACGGTGGCGCCGCCGGCGTCGAGGACGCGCCGGGCGGGCAGGTCCGCCACGTCCTCGTCGAGACCGACGACGGTGCCGTGCAGCACCCCGAGCAGGCGGGCGGTGGGCCGCTCGGGGTCGAGCGTGCGGATGTGGGCGTTGCGGACGAGGAGGTCCAGTCGCATGGGCGGGTGCGCCTCTCAGGCGAGGTGGTGCAGCTGCGCGAGCGGCACTTCGGTGGCGGCCGCGGTGCCCGTGGGTACGCCGTCGACGAGGACCGGCGCGGGTTCGCGGGGGACGATCACGCGCGGCGTGGCCGTGTTGTGCAGCATGTCGGCGCGGGTCAGACCGCGGCTGCCGCGGATCGGGGCGTAGGTGAGGCCGGTGGGCAGGGCGGCGCGCGCGGCACGGTCGGTGAGGGCGGCCTCGGCGACGAAGACCTTGGCGAGCCGGGCGGGGGCCGCGCCGAGCGCGCCGAAGTAGGGCCGGTAGACACGCGGCTGGGTGAGCCGCGTCGACCCGGACCCCGAACCGGTGTTGCCCCACGCCACGAAGCCGGCCTTGATGACCAGTTCGGGCTTGCTGCCGAACCACTTGGGGTCCCACAGCACGAGGTCGGCCATCCGTCCGGCCCGCACGGTGCCGACCTCGTGGGCGAGGCCGTGCGCGATCGCCGGGTTGAGCGTGATCTTCGCGAGGTAGCGCAGTACCCGGGCGTTCTCCGGGTGTGCCACTCCCCCGCCGCCGTTGGCGAGTGCCTGGAGGTGGGCGAGCTGCCAGGTCCTGCGCACCGTCTCGGCGATGCGGCCCATACCCATGGAGTCGGAGTTGACGATGGAGATGGCGCCGAGGTCGTGCAGGGCGTTCTCGGCGGCGATGGCGTGCTCGCGGATCCGGCCGCGGGAGATGGCCACGTCGCTCTCGGAGTGGTGGTTCTGCCGGTGCACGGTCATGGTCATCGGGAAGAGTTCGCCGACCGTGTTGGGGGTGTAGGGGATGGTGGGCGTCGTCGAGGACGGCAGGATGTTGGGCTCCGAGAGGATCTCCAGGAGATCGGGGTGACCGCCGCCGCCTTCCACGTGGTAGGCGTGCACGGTGCGGCCGCGCGTCGCGCCGAGGGTGTCGCGCAGGTAGCCGGACTCGTTCATGGAGTCGGTGTGCAGCGCGACCGGCAGGTCGGCCTGGTCGGCGGTGTCGAGGCAGTTGTCGATGATGCGCGGCGTCGCCCCGAAGTCCTCGTGGATCTTGAACCCGCCGGCACCGGCAAGGGTGATCTCGTCCAGGAGGGCGCGTGAGCTGGAGGAACCCCGGGCGAGGAAGGCGATGTTGAGGGGCGTGCCCTGCCAGGCGCTCATCAGGGTGTGCAGGTTGTGCGCCGGGTTGCAGCCGATCTCCCAGACGCCGCCGAGGCCCATGCCGACGAGCGTGGTGACGCCCGCGGACAGTGCGGCGGGCGCGACCTCGGGCGAGGAGAGGTGGACATGGCTGTCGACGACGCCGGGAGTGGCGATGAGACCCTCCCCCGGTACGACGGAGGTGTGCGAGTCGATGGCGTACTCGACGTCCATGACGTCCGGGTTGCCGACCCCGCCGACGGCGACGATCCGGCCGTCCTTGATGCCGATGTCGGTCTTGCGCACGCCGAGCACCGGGTCCATGAGCACCACTCCGGCGACGACCATGTCCAGGGCCGAGTCGCGGTCGGAGCGCGGTGAGGCGAGCAGTCCGTCGCGCACGGTCTTGCCGCAGCCGCCGAGGAGTTCGTCGCCGGGCGTGCCGTCGTCGGTCTCGACCTCGACCCACAGGCAGGTGTCGCCGAGCCGGATGCGGTCGCCGGTCGTGGGCCCGTACAGCGCTTGGTAGGTACGGCGGTCGACGCTGGTCATGCGCGCTCCTCGGAGGTACGGGGGTGGCGGGCGGGAACGAGGACGACCTCGCGTTCGTCGCCGGGCGCGAAGGCGAGGGCGGTGCCGGCGGCGATGTCGAGCCGCAGGCCCCGGGCGGCCTCCCGGTCGAGTTCCAGGGCCTGGTTGACCTCGTGCAGCGGGTAGTGCGAGGAGACGTAGACGACCCGGTCGCCGGTGTTGCGGACGGTGAGCGTGGTGCGGGGACGGCCCACGTTGATCTCGACGGGGGCGTCGGCCGTCCGCACGGCCCCCGGCGGCTCCGCGCCGCCCGCGCCGATCGGCCGGTCGACCGCGACCAGGGACGTGCCGCTCGGGAACAGCGCCTCGACCTGCACGGTCGTGACCATGTCGGCCACCCCGTCCATGACGTCGTCCGCGGTGAGCACCCGGCCCGCCGCGTCGATCACCTCGTCCAGGGCCAGCCCGTCCCAGGCGGCCTCCAGGATCTCGTCGCAGATCAGCGCGATCGCCTCGGGGGCGTTGAGGCGGCGGCCCCGGGCGCGGCGGCGGCGCGCGAGTTCGGCCACGGTGAACAGCTGGAGCCGTTCCTGTTCGCGAGGGGTCAGGTGCACGGTCGAGTGGCCCTCCTGGTCGGCGGGACCCGGGCGGTTCGCCCTGGGACCGCCCCAGCTTCCGGGGCACGGAGCACAGAACCAACGTTGAAATATCGCCTGTACGGCGGCCAGGATTGGTCATATGCACACCACCTTGGGGCTGGACCCGGAGCTGCCGCCGCCCTCTCCCCGGATCGCCGAGCTCGCCGGGCAGTGCCTGGACAACATCGACGGCCTCATCGGCGACTGGCTGGAGATGGTCCGTCCCGTGCGCACGACGTACGCGGACCGGGTCCCGGACGCCCAGTTCCGTGACTCGGCGTGGCAGGCGTTCGAGCTGCTGCTGCGGACGGTGGCGCAGCTTCCGGTGCCGCCGCACATCGCGGGCGTCTCCCAGCGGGTGGGCGAGGAGCGGGCCCGGCAGGGTGTGCCGCTGGACTCCCTGCTGGACGCGGCGCGCCTGGACTTCCGGGTGGTCTGGTCGGCGCTCGTGCGCCGGGCGGACGCGGCGGACACGGCCGAGCTGGTGGGCTCCGCGTACCACGTGTGGGAGGCGGTCGAGGGTCATGTCACCGGGATCATGACGGCGTACCAGCGCACGGTCCTGGAGATGGGCCGGCGTGAGGAGGACGAGCGGCGCATGTGGTTCGCGCGGCTGGTGGAGAGCGAGGGCCGCAATCCGACCGTGGTGCGGGACGCGGGGCTCGCCCTGGATTTCGCGGAGGACGGCCGCTTCCTGTGCGCGGCGTCGTCCGCGGCCGCGGTGCCCGGGCTGCGCCGGACGGCGGTGACGCTGCGGGCGCAGGGTACGGCGGTGCAGCAGCAGACGGTGGGGAAGGATGCCGTCCTGGTGGTGCAGCTGGGCAGCCGGATCACCCGCGGGCACGTGCTCGACCAGCTCGGGGACTCGCCGTGCGGTGTCGCGCCGCCGGCGGCCGGCCTCGCCTCGGTGCCGCGCGCCGTGGTCCTCGCGGTGGCGACGGCACAGGTGCTGCCGCGGGACGCCGCGGCGCCGCATCTGCTGGAGGACAGCTGGCTGGACGTCCTGGCGCACCGGGCCGGCGACTTCGCCGGGGACCTGGCGACCGACGTCCTGGGCGGGCTGGACCGTCCCGGTGTCTCGCGCGCGGAGGCGGACCGCCTGCTGGAGACGGTGCGCACGCATCTGTCGGGCAGCGGCTCCGTCGCGGAGACGGCGGAGGCGCTCTTCTGCCACCGCAACACGGTCCAGCACCGCTTCGCCCGTTTCCACGAACTGACCGGCCGCGACGTGCGCAGACCGGACGACGCCGCACTGGTGGCGGTGGCGCTGCGCGCGGCCCGGCGGCACACGCAGACGGAGGCGCGTCCCTGAGGGCGGGGGCCGGGGCCGGCGCCCGGCGGGGGCTCCCGTCGGGGAAGGGGTGACCCCGGGACCGGCCGGGGCCCGCCGTCAGCCCGCCGCGGGGCCGTCCGAGGCCGCCGGGCCGGTGGTGGTCAGCGGTGCGGTGGCCTCCCAGACGAAGCCGTCCGGGTCGGTGAACGGGCCGGTGGCGCAGGAGAGCACGAGCCGGTGCGATCCCGTGCCGTCGGCGGGGACGCCCGCGACCTTGGCCAGCGCGCGGCGCTTGTAAAGGGACAGCTTCACGGTGCCCGGCCCGGTGGAGAACTCGACGTACTTGCCTCCGAAGCTCTTGCCCACGGCGAAGCCCTGACCGGCGTAGAACTGCTTGCAGGCCTTCACGTCCTCGACACCCAGCAGGAGCACGATCTCGTCGACGTCCCGGGTGACCGGGCCGGTGTCCTTCTTCGCCGATGTCGCGAGCTGCCAGATGGTGCCGTCCGGCGCCTGGACGACACCGCCGTAGCCCCACAGCGACTTCGCGGCGGGCTTGAGGACGGTGGCGCCGGCGTCGCGCGCGGCGGCGAGGAGCGCGTCGACGTTGCCCGGCTGGGACACCACGAGCGACAGGGTGAAGCCGCGGAAGCCGGTCGTGGGGGCTTCGGATGCGCGCAGCCGCACCTGTGACGGGTCCAGGCCGAAGGCGGCGTCGTAGAAGCGGGCGGCGGCCGCGGTGTCGGCCACTTCGAGGGTGACGGAATCGATGGAGGTCATGTCTTCGACGGTAGGGGCGGCGGGGTCCTGCGCGCTTCTCGAAAACTGACCGGCCCGGCCGGCGCCCGGGTGCGCTGTCGGCGGACAGGGGCACGCTCGCGGCTCGCGGGACGTTTCAGGTGGTGAGAAGGTCGGATGCCGGTCGACCGAGGCCCGGCAGCGGAGAGGAAGTCGTGCGATGAAGCACCAGAGGGTGGGCGATGTGATGAGCGACGCCGTGGTCCGTGTGCAGCGCGGGACGCCGTTCAAGGAGATCGCCCACCTGCTGCAGGACTACGACATCACCGCGGTGCCCGTGGTGGACGCGGCGGACCGGCCCGTGGGCGTGGTGTCGGAGGCGGACCTCCTGCAGAAGATGTGGGGCGGGGAGCCGGACGGCTCCGCCGGGCGCGGGACGGAGAGCGCACCCGGCCGGGGGAAGGCCTCCGCCACCGACGCGGCGGGGCTGATGACGTCGCCCGCCGTCTGCGCGCGCGAGGACTGGAGCGTCGTCGAGGCCGCCCGCGTGATGGCGCGGCAGGGCATCAAGCGGCTCCTGGTGGTCGACGAGGGCGGGCGGCTGATCGGGGTGGTCAGCAGGAGCGACCTGCTGCGGGTCTTCCTGCGCAAGGACCGGGCGATCCGGACCGAGATCATCGAGGAGGCGCTGGTGCAGACCCTGCGTCTGCCGCCGTCCTCCGTGCAGGTGGACGTCACGCACGGGCACGTCGTCCTCAGCGGCCGGCTCCCCGGGCACGTGCCCGTCTCGGCCCTGGAGGAACTCTGCCGGCGTGTCGACGGCGTCGTCGCCGTGGAGTTCCGGATGACGGGAGAGGCCGACGGCGAAGGCGCTCCGCCGGCGGGTCACGGAACCTGACCGGCCCCGCCTGCCCCGGAGTGCGCCAGACAGGACCTGACCACCACGAAGGGCCACAGGGACTGCGCGAACGTCACCACCCGTTCGGCGACGCCGGCCGCGCCGTGCCGCGTCATCTCGAACAGGAACCACGCGCCGCCGACGGCCATCAGGACGGTCGCCGCGCACGACGGCGCGGGCCTGAGGGCCCAGGGGGCGCCACCGTCGCCGTCGATGGCCAGGACCGGCCACAGGGCGAGCAGCGTGAATCCGACCACGGCCACCGCGCCGTGGCGCAGGGAGCCCCCGCTGCTCGGCGCGGGCAGCAGCACCACCGCGAACGCGGCCAGTCCTCCCCCGCCGAGCGCCACCCTTCCGGCGGCCGAGGCGGCGCGCAGTCCCCACGCGGTCAGCAGATGGCAGAGTCCGAGCGCGAGGAAGGCCCCGTTCATCACCCAGAACCCCGAGGCTCCGTAGGATCCCAGAACGCTGATCGTCTGGGTGAAGGGGTCGTAGGCGGGCCCGGTCAGCAGCGCCGCGATCGCCCACCCTCCGATCAGCAGGACGGGCGCGCACCCCGACGTGAACAACACCCACCTGGGAACGGTTCGCATCGGAACACCATAAAGCGGTCACTTCCCGGCGCCTTCGCACCCCGGTCGCGGGTCAGTCCGGCCGTGCGGCGCCGTCGGCGGGCCGGCCGGTGGTGGTGATGCGGGTGACCGCTTCGAGGGTCAGGGCGCGGTCGTGCGGTTCGCGGGCCAGGGCGCGATGGAGCGTCAGGCCCTCGATCAGGGCGTCGAGCTGGCGGGCCGTTGCCGGGTCGAAGTGCTTCTCCAGGTGGGTGCGGCTGCGCCGCATCCATTCCTGGGTGAGTTCCCGGTAGGCGGGCCGGCGCGCCGCGAGGGTGTAGAGCTCCTGTGTGAGCACGAGGTCGCGGGGGCTTCCCTCGGAGAGGGCGTGCACCAGGTCGGTCACCGCCCGCCGGGCCTGGTCGCGGTCGGCCGGCACGGCGAGGTGGGCGTCGAACACCGCGACGATGTGGTCGGTGAAGCGGGCGAACGCTTCGCGGAGCACCTGGTCCATGCCGCTGAAGTGGTAGGTCATCGACCCCAGGGGGACGCCGGCGCGCGTGGCGATCTTCCGGTGGGAGACCTGGGCGAGGCCCTCCTCGGCGATGAGGTCCAGGGCCGCGTCGAGAATGCGTTCGCGGCGCCGGGGGTCGGGGTGTCCGGTGGCCATGGCTGAGGGCGCTCAGAGGTCGCGGACCGGACGCGCGGGGTTGCCGACGGCGACGACACCGGCGGGGACGTCCTTGGTGACGACCGCGCCGGCGCCGATGACGGAGTTGTCACCGATGGTGACGCCGGGCAGGACGACGGCGCCGCCACCGAGCCAGACGTTGTCCCCGATGGTGATGGGACGGGCGGCCTCCAGCTTGTCGCGCCGGGGCTGAGGCTCCAGCGGGTGGGTCGGCGTGAGCAGTTGTACGCCGGGGCCGATCTGGCAGTCCTCGCCGATGGTGATCGCCGCGACGTCGAGCGCGGTCAGGTTGTAGTTGACGAAGGTACGGGCCCCGATGGTGATGTTGCTTCCGTAGTCGACGTACAGCGGCGGCCTGACGTGCGCCTCCTCGCCCACGGAACCGAGCAGTTCGGCGAGGACCGTCCGGGCGGCGTCGACGTCCTCGGCGTAGGCGGCCTGGTAGCGGGCGGCCAGCCGCACGGCCCGTTGCTGCCGGCGCGCGATCTCGGGGTCGTCGGCGATGTAGAGGTCGCCCGCCAGCATGCGTTCGAGGTTGGTGCGGGGGTCCTGGGCGAAGTGGTCCGTCGGCATGCGTACGATCGTACACCTCGCCCCCGCGGGCGTCCGGCACCTCGCCGGGGGGTGAGGAGCACGGTCGACGCGGCGGGGGACGGCGGAAAGGCGAGACCGTCCGGAGCCCCCGGCCGGTCCCACCGCGGTGCGATGCGTGAACTCCCGCGCGGAGAAGGCACGTCAGGACATAGGTTGAGGCGGGACAGTGCACGCCTCGGCCGAGAGACGGACCTTCCTCATGAGCGACCCTGTGACGACGCCCGGACCCGCGCACCAGAGGACCGACGCCTCGGTGCCGCATTCGGCCCGGATATGGAACTACTGGCTCGGCGGCAAGGACAACTACCCCGTCGACGAGCAGGCCGGCGACGCCTACACCGCCGTCTTCCCCGGCATCGTCACCATCGCCCGCAGCAGCCGCGCCTTCCTGCGCCGCAGCATCACCCACCTGGTCGCCGAGGCCGGCATCCGCCAGTTCCTGGACGTCGGTACCGGCCTTCCCACCGCGGACAACACCCACGAGGTCGCACAGCGGATCGCCCCGGAGACCCGCATCGTCTACGTGGACAACGACCCGATGGTCCTGGCGCACGCCCGCGCGCTGCTCACCTCCACCCCCGAGGGCGCGACGTCCTACATCGACGCGGACGTGCTCGACCCGGACCGCATCGTGTCGGCGGCCGCCGGCACGCTCGACCTCGACCGTCCCGTCGCACTCGTCCTGAGCAACATCCTGGGCCACGTCCCCGACCACGCCGTCGCGCGCTCCGTCGTCCGGCGGCTGATGGACGCACTGCCGCCGGGCAGCTACCTGTCCGTCAACGACGGTTCGCGGGGCGTCGACCCGGACTTCGAGCAGGCACAGGACGCCTACAACGAGAGCGGGGCCGCACCGTACGTGCTGCGCACCGTGGAGGAGATCACGGCGTTCTTCGACGGCCTGGAACTCGTCGAGCCCGGAGTCGTGCCGGTGACCCTGTGGCGCCCGGACGTCCTCTCCCCCGCCCCCGAGCCCATCGGTGAGCACGGCGGCCTGGCCCGCAAGCCGTGACCTCCGCGACCGGCCGCCGCTCACCCCTCGCTCCGACGGGCACACCGCCCTGGACGAAGGGCCGGGCCGTGGCCGCGTCGGCGGTGGTGACGGCGGGACTGCTGGCCTTCCCTGGCGCGGTCCCCAACTCCGTCGGGCGGGTGGGCAGTCTGCTGGAGACCTTCCTGCCGTGGCTCGGTCCGGTGGTCGTGGTGCTGCTCGGCCTGGCGCTGCTGCGCCGTTCGGCCGCCGCGCTGGTGGCCGTGCTGCTGCCGGTCGCCGCCTGGACGCACCACTTCGGCGGGCTGCTGCTGCCCGCGGGGCAGGCGGGCGGTGACGACCTGGTCGTGGTGCAGCACAACGTCAGCGACGTGAACGCCGATCCCGCCGGCACGGCCCGCGCCCTGGCCGGCCCCGGGCCGGACCTCATCGCGCTGGAGGAACTGGTGCCGCAGGCGCTGCCGGTGTACGAGAGGACCCTCGGCGCCCGGTACCCGTACCACGCGGTCGAGGGCACCGTCGGGCTCTGGTCGAGGCATCCGCTGACCGAGGCCCGGCCGGTGGACATCAGGCCGCGCGGGATCGCGGAGGGCTGGAACCGCGGGCTGCGGGCGGTGGTCCACACGCCGCACGGCGAGATCGCCGCCTACGTCGCCCACTTGCCGTCGGTGCGCGTCCGGGCGACCGGGCTCGCCTCGTCGTGGCGCGACGAGAGCGCCCGTCTGCTGGGCGAGGTCGTCGGCGCCGAGGAACGGGAGAGGACGCTGCTGCTGGGCGACCTCAACGGCACGGTCGACGACCGCGGGCTCGACCCGCTGACCGCCCGCCTGAACACCGCGGAACGCGGCCTCGCCTTCAGCTTCCCGGCCGGCTTCCCGATCGCCAGGATCGACCAGGTCATGGCGCGTTCGGCGACGGTCCGTCACATCCGCGCCCTGCCCGCCACCGGGAGCGATCACCTGCCGGTGGCCGCGGCGATCGCCTTCTGAGCGCAGCACGCGAGAACCCCCGCCCCTGGGACCCAGGGACGGGGGTTCGGCACGGAGCGCCGGGCAGGCCTTGCACCTGCATTTCCCCGCAGGAAGCGGGACGTCTTGCCTTAGACGACCAACGCGCGGACATCCACCGGGTGGTGGCTGGACGACCTGGGAAGACTCTAACGCAGGCGCTCCGGGGACGCACACCGGGCCCTCCACCGGCGCCCGCGGTGTCCGCCCGCGGCCCGGCCGGACACCGCCCCACAGGCCGTTTTGCTTTTCTTTTACGATCCGGGAACCGCTCCCGGCCCGGAAGCGTTCGACCTGATGGACCGCGCGTGACGCGACCGCAGACCAGGACGGACACGCACCAGAAGCCGAGGTGGCACGAGTGGCGATGTGGGACCGGATCAAGGACCAGGCGAGGACGCTCCAGCAGTCCCAGGGCGCCCGGGGCACGGGCGGGCACGGGACCGGGCAAGGACAGCAGGCGTCCGGCCGGCCGGGCTCGTCGTCCTCCGGCGGCTCCAGGGCCCAGCTGATCGGGATGTTCAAGTCCCAGCTCGCGTCGGTGAAGACGGAGCTCAAGAGCGGTGCCTACCGGGACGCGAGCATGGCCATGTGCGCGCTGGTGGCGGCGGCCGACGGGCGGGTCGAACCGGCGGAGCGGCAGCGCGTGGAGGAGCTCATCGTCTCCAACGAGGTCCTGCAGAACTTCCCGGCGGACCAGCTCCGGCAGCGGTTCAACCAGCACGTGGACCGGCTCCTGGGCCATTTCGAGGCGGGCAGGGCCGAGGCGCTGCAGGTGATCGCCAAGGCCGCCAAGAAGCCCGCGGAGGCCCGGGCTGTCGTCCAGACCGGCATGGTCGTCGCCGGCGCGGACGGGGTCTTCGAGCCGGCCGAACAGCAGGCGGTGCGTGAGGCGTGCACGGCGCTGGGACTGTCTCCCGCGGAGTTCGGCGTCTGAGGCCCGCCGGGCCGCCGCCACGGGAAAGGGTTTGACGCGCCTCGGCGCCCGGCGATCGGATGGCGCCCATGAGTTCAGGGCAGGCACGTCCCGGCACCCACCCCGTCGACGGCGCTCTCGTACGGCGGCTCGTCGCCGGCCGGTTCCCCCGGTGGGCCGGTCTGCCGGTGCGGCGGTTCCCGTCGGTCGGGACGGTCAACGCCATGTTCCGGCTGGGCGACCGGATGGTCGTACGGCTGCCGCTCGTGGAGGGCGGCGCGGCGGACGTGGTGGCGGAGCGTCACTGGCTGCCCCGCCTCGCGCCCCTGCTGCCCGTGGCCGTCCCGGAGGTGCTGGGTGCGGGGGAACCGGCCGAGGGATACCCGTGGCCCTGGTCGGTGTACCGGTGGCTGCCCGGGGAGATCCCCGAGGAGGGGGCGCTGAGCGATCCGGTGGGCCTGGCCGGGGATCTGGCCGGGTTCGTGGCGGCGATGCGGAGCATCACCCTGCCGGGGGCGCCGCCGGCGTACCGCGGAGGTCCGCTCGCCTCGCTCGACGCGTCGACGCGGGCGGCGATCGAGGAGCTGCGGCGCATTCCGCAGGAGGGCGTCGACGGCGATGCCGTGACCGCGGTCTGGGACGACGCCCTGCGCGCCCCTGCCTGGGACGCGCCGCCGGTGTGGCTGCACGCCGACCTGATGCCGGGCAATCTCCTGGTCGGGGACGGCAGGCTCTCCTCCGTCATCGACTTCGGCTGCGCGGGCGTGGGCGACCCGGCCTGCGACCTGTTCCCGGCATGGAATCTGCTGCCGGCCGGTGCCAGGGAGGTCTTCCGTGAGGCGCTCGGCGTGGACGACGCGACCTGGCGGCGCGGCCGGGGCCGGACGCTCTCCCAGGCCCTGATCGCACTGCCGTACCACCGGGAGAGCAACCCGGCGATGGCGCGCACCGCCCGGCACGTGATCCGGGCGGTGCTGGAGGAGACCGGGCTGCGCGACCCCGTGACGCCGGGTCAGCTGTCGTAGTCGACGGTGAGCGTGTCGGACGCCGGGTACGACTGGCAGGTCAGGACGTAGCCGGCGTCCACCTCGGCGGGTTCGAGGGCATAGTTGCGCCGCATGTCGGCCTTGCCGTCGGTGACCAGGGCGCGGCAGGTGCCGCAGACGCCGCCCTTGCAGGCGAACGGCAGGTCGGGGCGGGTCTGCTGGGCTCCGTCGAGGACGGTCCGCTCCCGGGACAGGGAGGCCGTGGTGGACCGTCCGTCCAGGGTGATGGTGACCTCGCTGACCGGCCCCTCGGGTCCGGCCTCCTCGTGGTGGACCTCGCGCACCGGCTCGTCGTCGGCGAAGAACAGCTCCCGGTGGACGCGGTCCGCGGGCACGCCGAGGCCGGTCAGGACCCGCTGGGCGTCGAGGACCATGCCCTGCGGGCCGCACAGCCACCAGTGGTCGGCGTTCGGGACGTCGACCAGGGCGTCGACGAGCGCCGAGAGCCGTTCGGCGTCCAGCCGGCCCGAGAGCACCTCGGCCTCCCGCGGTTCGCGGGAGAGCACGTGGGCGAGCTGGAAGCGGGCGGGGTGCAGGTCCTTCAGGTCGGCCAGTTCGTCGGCGAACATCACGGTGTCGGTGCGGCGGTTGCCGTAGAACAGAGTGACCGTGGAGCGGTCGTCGGCGGCCAGCACCGACTCGGCGATGGACAGCATGGGCGTGATGCCCGAGCCCGCGGCGATGAGCACGTGGTGGCCGGGGGCGGTGAGGTCGGGCGTGAACAGACCGGTGGGGGCCATCACCTCGACCGTGTCACCGGGCCGCACGTCGTTGACGAGCCACGACGAGAACAGACCGCCCGGCACCACGCGGACCCCGATGCGCGGCGCGGTACCGGCCGGCGAGCAGATCGAGTAGGAGCGGCGCTCGTCGCGGCCCTCGATCTCGCGGCGCAGCGTGAGCGACTGTCCCGGCGCGAAGGCGAACTCCCCGGCCAGCTCGTCCGGGATGTCGAAGCCGACGGCCACCGCGTCCGCGCACAGCCGCTGGACGGCGGCGACGCGCAGACGGTGGAAGGCCGGGCGGCGGCGGACGCGTGCCGGGACGGCCGAGGCGGGGGCGGTCGGGGCCATCAGATCTCCTTGACGTACTCGAACGGTTCGCGGCAGGCCCGGCAGCGCCACAGCGCCTTGCAGGACGTGGCGGCGAACCTGGAGGTCTCCTCGGTGTCCACGGCACCGCACCGGGGGCAGGGCACCGTGCGCCGGGTGGGCGACAGCACGAGGGGGACCGGGCCGCGGGGCGCGGCGCCGGGCGGGGCGATGCCGTGCTCGGTGAGCTTGCGGCGACCGGACTCGGTGATCCAGTCGCTCGTCCAGGGCGGGTCGAGCACCGTGCGGATCTCCACCCTCGCGTATCCCGCGTCCCGCAGCCGCGCGGCGACGTCCGCCCGCATCTCGGCCATGGCGGGGCACCCGGAGTAGGTGGGGGTCAGGCTCGCGACCACCGTGCCGTCCTCGGTCGTCTCGACGTCCCGCAGGACACCGAGGTCGGCGAGGGTCAGCATCGGCAGCTCGGGGTCCGGCACGCGCTCGGCGATGCGGCGGGCGCGCCGGATGTCCGGCCGGGTGGTCACCATGTCGCCTCCGGATGGGCGCGGGCCACGCTCTGCAACTCGGCGAGCAGGGGCGCGAGGTGCTCGGTGTGCTCGCCGTCGCGGCCGGAGCCGGGCAGTGCCCGGGACACGGGCACGGTCAGTCCGGCCGCCTCGGTGACCTGGCGCAGGACGTCGGTGAGCTCGTCGCGCGCGTCGTACGCGGCGTGCAGTTCTTCGAGGTACGGGGCGACCTGCTCCAGTGCCGTGCGCATCCTGCGGCGGGACTCGTCCGTGCCGTCGCCGAGGCGCACGGCCCACTCGGCCGCGTACTGCCGGTGGTACGTCAGTTCCTTGACGCCCTTGGCCGCGACCGCCGCGAGCACCGGGTCGGGATGGGACGCGAGGCGCTCGAAGTGGGCGAGACGCCAGGCGGAGAGCGCCAGCAGCCGGACGACGGCGAACGCGAAGTCCCCGCGCGGCAGTTCGGCCAGGCGCACGTTGCGGAAGTCGTCCGCGTCGCGGAAGTAGGCGTACGCGTCCTCGTCGCGGCCGGTGCCGTCGGTCTGGCCGGCCCGCGAGTAGAGCAGGCGGGCCTGGCCGAGGAGGTCGAGGCCGATGTTGGCCAGCGCCACCTCCTCCTCGAGCTCGGGTGCGCGGGTGACCCACTCGGCGAGCCGCTGGGCCGAGACCAGGGCGTCGTCGGCGAGCGCCACGCACTGGGCGGCCAGTTCACCGGCGTCGACGCCCTCGGGCACGGTGGTGTCCACGCCGTGCAGCGGGTCCTCGAAGCCGGTGCCGTAGGCCCAGCGGGTGTCGTCCTCGTGTCCCTCGGCGAGGGTCATGTAGACGTGGTCGTCACTCATGCCCTGCTCCTAGATGTGGGGGACGTCGTCGGGGATGTCGTAGAAGGTGGGGTGGCGGTAGACCTTGTCGGCGCTGGGGGCGAAGAAGGGGTCCTTCTCGTCGCGGGTCGATGCGGCGATGTGCTCGGAGCGGACCACCCAGATGCTCACGCCCTCGTTGCGCCGGGTGTACAGGTCGCGGGCGTGGGTGAGCGCCATCGTGTCGTCGGCGGCGTGCAGCGAGCCGACGTGGACGTGGTTCAGTCCGCGCTTGCCGCGCACGAACACCTCGTACAGCGGCCAGTCCTGCTTCGCGGAGGTCATGCCGCCGCTCCCTTCTCCGTGCGGGCGGCCTGCTTGGCCGCGTGTGCGGTGGCCGCCTCGCGGACCCAGGCGCCCTCTTCGTGGGCGGTGCGCCGCCGCTCCATGCGCTGTGCGTTGCACGGGCCGTCGCCCTTGATGACCCGCATCAGCTCGTCCCAGTCGGGCGTGCCGAAGTCGTGGTGCCCGGTCTCCTCGTTCCACCGCAACTCGGGGTCGGGCAGGGTGACGCCGAGCTTCTCGGCCTGGGGGACGGTCATGTCGACGAAGCGCCGCCGCAGTTCGTCGTTGCTGTGCCGCTTGATCTTCCAGGCCATCGACTGCGCCGAGTTGGGCGAGGCGTCGTCGGGCGGGCCGAACATCATCAGCGACGGCCACCACCAGCGGTTCACCGCGTCCTGGACCATCTCGCGCTGGGCGTCGGTGCCGCGCATCATCGTCATCAGCAGCTCGTAGCCCTGCCGCTGGTGGAAGGACTCCTCCTTGCAGATCCGCACCATGGCACGGGCGTACGGCCCGTAGGAGCTGCGGCACAGCGGCACCTGGTTGCAGATCGCGGCGCCGTCCACGAACCAGCCGATCACGCCGACGTCGGCGAAGCTGAGGGTCGGGTAGTTGAAGATCGACGAGTACTTCTGGCGGCCCTCGATCAGCCGCTCGGTGAGGTCCGCGCGGTCCGCGCCGAGCGTCTCGGCCGCCGAGTACAGGTAGAGCCCGTGGCCGGCCTCGTCCTGGACCTTGGCGAAGAGGATCGCCTTGCGGCGCAGCGACGGGGCGCGGGTGATCCACTCGCCTTCCGGCTGCATGCCGATGATCTCCGAGTGCGCGTGCTGCGCGACCTGCCGGATCAGGGTCCTGCGGTAGCCGTCCGGCATCCAGTCGCGCGGCTCGATGCGCTGGTCGTGCGCGATCGTCGCGTCGAAGTGCTCCGGCAGCCCCTCGGGGGGCGGCGCCTCACCGGCGTGTGTCGTGGTCATCGATACCAGCTTCCCCTACCGACCATTCGTTCGGTATCAGTCTGACGCGTTTCCCCGGGGCGGGCAAGACCCGGGGCCGATCACCTCCGTGGCCCAGGGGCGCGGCACGGGAGTACGGGCTCTTGACAGGCCACGATGTGGCTGGATTACTGGGCCGTGCCGCAAGGTAACCGAATGTTCGGTCGGGAAACAAGGTGGTGGAAGGCGTGGCACAGGCCGTTGGGACGACGACGTCGGCGGAGGTGATGTTCGCCGCGGACGAGGCGTCCCGTCGCCTCGGCATCGAGCTGCTCGAACGCGGCACGGGGACCGCCGTGGTCCGCATGACCGTGACCCCGGCCATGGTGAACGGCCACCGGATCGCCCACGGCGGCTATCTGTTCCTGCTCGCGGACACCGCCTTCGCCTGCGCCTGCAACAGCCACGGACCCGTGACCGTCGCGGCCGGCGCCGACATCGTGTTCGTCGCCCCGGCCCACGAGGGCGACGTGCTCGTGGCGACCGCCGAGGAACGCACCCGGTACGGCCGCAGCGGCGTCTACGACGTGAGCGTGCGGCGCGGCGAGGAAGTGATCGCGGAGTTCCGCGGGCGCAGCCGCAGCGTCCGGGACTCGACGAAGGACACGACGGCACAACCGGCTGCGAACGGGACGCCGGGCACGACGAAGGAGTCGCGATGAGCAGCGAACCGACGACCGGCGGACCGACGGCCACCGCGGCCCCCGCCTCCCGGCTCGGGGGACCCCTCCCCCAGGACCTTCGGGACGACGGCGAGCGTCTCACCGGCGAGCAGCTGCGCGAACTCCAGCTCGACCGTCTGCGCGCGACCTTGCGGCACGCCTACGAGAACGTGGAGCTGTACCGGAAGAAGTTCGACGCGGCCGGGGTGAAGCCCGACGACTGCCGCACCCTGGCGGACCTGTCCCGGTTCCCCTTCACCACGAAGGCCGACCTGCGGGACACCTACCCCTTCGGCATGTTCGCCGTCCCGATGTCCGAGGTGCGCCGCGTCCACGCCTCCAGCGGCACCACCGGCCGCCCCACCGTCGTGGGTTACACGGACAACGACCTGTCCATGTGGGCGGACGTCATCGCCCGTTCCATCCGGGCCGCCGGCGGCCGGCCGGGCCACAAGGTGCACATCTCGTACGGCTACGGCCTGTTCACCGGCGGCCTGGGCGCGCACTACGGCGCCGAACGCGCCGGATGCACCGTGATCCCCGCCTCCGGCGGCATGACGGCCCGCCAGGTGCAGATCATCCAGGACTTCCGTCCGGAGATCATCATGGTGACGCCGTCCTACATGCTCACCCTGCTCGACGAGTTCGAGCGGCAGGGCATCGACCCGCGCACCAGCTCCCTCGAGGTGGGCATCTTCGGCGCCGAGCCGTGGACGGAGGAGATGCGCCGCGAGATCGAGGAGCGCATGGACATCCACGCCGTCGACATATACGGCCTGTCCGAGGTGATCGGCCCGGGTGTGGCGCAGGAGTGCGTGGAGACCAAGGACGGGCTGCACGTGTGGGAGGACCACTTCTACCCCGAGGTGGTCGATCCGCTCACGGACGCGGTGCTGGGCGAGGGCGAGGAGGGAGAGGTCGTCTTCACCTCGCTCACCAAGGAGGCGCTCCCCGTCGTCCGTTACCGCACGCGTGACCTCTCCCGGCTGCTGCCCGGGACCGCGCGGCCCGCCTTCCGCCGGATGCAGAAGGTCACCGGCCGCTGCGACGACATGATCATCCTGCGCGGGGTGAACGTCTTCCCCACCCAGATCGAGGAGATCGTGCTGCGCACCCCCGGCGTGGCCCCGCACTTCCAGATCCAGCTCACCGAGCGCGGGCGCATGGACCACATGGTCGTCCGGGTCGAAGCGCGCCCGGACGCCGGTCCCGAGCAGCGTCAGGCGGCGGCGAGGGCGATCGCCCAGGGGGTGAAGGACGGTGTCGGCATCACCGTCGAGGTGACCGTGGTCGACCCCGAGACGCTGGAGCGCTCCGTCGGCAAGCTCCGCCGGGTGAAGGACCTCCGCCGGTCGTGACCGGAGGCCCGGCGCGCCGCCGGCCGCGCCGGGCGAAACGTGAGCACGGACACAGCGGTTCGACCTGCGCACTGGTGTGCAGGGAGATCCGGATGGGCAATCAATGCATGATCGGGGGAGGTCTGTGTCCGTTCTGAGGGGAAAACCCGTGCGAGTGTGTGTGATCGGTGCCGGTCTGTCGGGGTTGGCCGCGGCCCGTGCCCTCAACGACCGTGGCATCGAGTTCGTCTGCCTGGAGAAGGCTCCCGACGTCGGGGGGATCTGGCGTCAGCCGCAGGCGGGTGAGCGCGGCCCGGGGTATCAGTCGCTGCACCTCAACACGGCCAAGCAGCTGACCTGTTACGCCGACTTCCCGATGCCGTCGTCGTACCCCCTCTACCCGCGGCACAGCGATGTCGCCGCCTATCTGCGGTCGTTCGCCCAGTGGGCCGGGGTGCTGGACCGTGTCGAGCTGTGCACCGAGGTGGTCTCGGCGCGCCAGGACGCGGACGGCCTGTGGACGGTCGTCAGCCGGGTGGCGGACGGAGAGGTGACGTCACGGCGGTTCGAGCACGTGATCGTCGCCTCGGGACACCACAGCGAGCCCGCGCTGCCCGACCCCCTGCCGCCGGGCGCCGCCTCCTTCACCGGAACGATCCTGCACTCCCTGGACTACCGCGACGGCAGCGACTTCGCCGGACGGCGTACCGTCGTCGTCGGCCTGGGCGCGTCGGCGGTGGACATCGCGGCGGACCTCTCCCGGCACGCCGCGCAGACCGTCCTGTCGGTGCGCCGGGGGTTGCACATCGTGCCCAAGCAGCTCTTCGGGATGTCGGTCGACGAGATCGCCGACGCGCCCTGGTGGTCCGCCATGTCCTTCGCCGAGCAGCGTCGCTTCGTGGAGCAGGCCCTGCTCGTGGCGCGGGGCAGGCTCGCCGACTACGGGCTGCCCGAGCCCGACCATCCGGTCTTCTCCTCGGCGGTGACCCTCTCGGACGAGATCCTGAGCCGCATCCGGCACGGCGCGGTGACCCCCAAGCCGGCGATCGACTCCTTCGACGGCAGCCGGGTCGTCTTCACCGACGGCACCGCCGTGGAGGCGGACACGGTCGTCTACTGCACCGGTTTCCGCATGACCTTCCCCTTCCTGCCCGCGGGCTGCCCGCTGGGGCCGGACGGCTCGGTGGAGCTGTACCGGCGGGTCGTCCCGGCCGGCCGGTCCGGGCTGTACTTCGTGGGCCTGGTGCGGCCCGTGGGCGCGATCACCCGGCTGGTGGAGGCCCAGGCGCACTGGGTGGCGCGGGTCATCGACGGCGAGGCCGCGCTGCCCGGGGCGGACGAGATGCGCGAGGAGATCGGCGCGTACCTCGACGGGATCGCCCAGCGCTACGGCAGGACCCAGGGTGCCTCGATCCAGGTCGACGTGGGCCCGTACCTGAGCGAGTTCCGCGAGACGCTCAACGTGTAGCCGCCCCGCGGGCCACGCGTTCCCTGCGCGCCGAGGGCCCCTCGGTGGCGTCCACCGCGGGGCCCTCGGCGTCGACGGGCGCTTCGCTCAGCGCACCGCCACGGCGTCCCGGGTCTCCCGGGCGGCCGGTGGCCTGACCGCGTACGCCTCCGAGGAGAGGTACGCCGTCACCCGCGGCGCGCGGTCCTGCTGGTGGGCCAGCGCCAGGTAGGCGATCAGGCCCACGCCGTCCTCCGGCCGGCGCCCGGTGACGGCGGCCAGGGCCCGGCCGAGCACGGGGCTGTCCACGCCGTACCGGCGCAGCACGCTCACGCCCCGCGCGAGGGCCTCCCCGTCGTGCCGGGCGTAGTCCCGGACGGGGATGTGCAGGGTGAAGCCGCTCGGCCGTGCCGTGCCGGTGTCGGTGAAGGAGTGGCACGTCAGGCCGGGCCGCCCTGCGAGGCGGGCCACCCGGGTGGCGGCGCCCGCGGCCGTGAGGAAGAAGTCCTCGACGCCGGCGGGGTGGGGACCCGGGTCCATGCGGGACAGCCGCCCGGCCTGCCCGGCCGTCAGGTTGTCGTGCCGCAGGTAGACCTTCACCCGGGGCTCCTCCCAGTCGCCCAGGTCGAGCGCGACGAACGGGTACCCGTCGGCGGCGGGGAGCGTCGCGAAGGCCTGCCGGTGCCCCAGCCGGTACAGGGCTTCGCGCACCGTCTCGACGGTGCGCTCCGGCCCGGAGGCGGCCGGGTTGAGGTACACCTTGACCTTGGGCACGCCGCCGGGCCGCAGCTCCAGCGCGCACCACAGGGCCAGCGGCCCGTGCGGTGCGCGCGGCAGGAACAGGTCCCGGACCGCGTCGAGCGGGCCGGTCGTGAAGTTCCAGCGTTTCGCCATCGCCCGCACCGTCTCGAGTCCGACGCGGCCGTTGTGAGCCAGGCTGTCTGCGCCGCAGCCGGGTTCCAGGAGCACCCGCAGGGCGGGGGCCGCGCCCGGCTGGAAGGAGAGGGAGAACTCCACCGGGGTGTGGTCGTCGGACAGGAAGGTGCGGTTGGGAGGCGGCAAGGCCAACGTCCGGTCTCCCGACGCCCCCAGAGTGTCCGTCAGGACGCGTGCGTAGGTGTCGATGTCGGTCTCGGACAGGCCCGCGACCAGGCCGAGTCTTCGCAACTGACCGCTCGTGAGGGCGCCGAGGGTTCCGGTGCCCGGCAGCCCGCCGATCGTGGACCCCCCCGTCACAGGCCTGTCCTTCGTCGCAGGCGCACAAGACGATACCCGCCCGTTCGGGCGGGTATCGGGGAGATCGGCGACGGGGAAGCGGCGTTCGTGGATATGTGGTCCACGACACCTCCTTTTACTCGTGAGCAACTTCGAACCGCGTGCTCACTACCCGTGCCGTTGAACGTTTATGCGATAACGCCTGGTTGGGCGGGTGTTGCGGATATCACCGTGTGAGCCAGTTGAGGAACTGGCTCCACATGCCCCCTCGTTCGGGTGTGCGTGCCGGGCCGGCCGTGGCCTCCCGCGCGGCTGCTTCCGGACCGCTCCGAGGGAAGGAGCGCCGGTTCGGCTGCGCCGGGGTGAAGCGGGCCGGGAGGGTGGCGAGGGCGCGGTTGAACGGGCCCGGCCGCCAGGTCAGGCTGTCCTCGGGGACGGCGAGTTCCAGGTCGGGCAGCTCGTTGAACAGGTTCTCGACGGCGGTGACGGTGATGTGCCGGGCCGGTTCCTTGGAGGGGCAGGCGTGCGGGCCCGCGCTCCACGCCAGGTGGGCGCGGTTGCTGCCGGCCTGCCGGGCGGCCTGGAGTGCGGGCCCGGTGTTGGCCGCGGCGAAGCTGACCAGCACCAGGTCGCCCGACTGCAGCTGGTGCCCGGCGAGTTCGACGTCGTCGGCCGGGTAGTGCGGTGCGTAGTTCGACATGGGAGGGTTCTCCCACAGGGTGTCGTCCAGGGCCTCGTCGATCAGGCCGCCCTCCCGGGCGTACCGGTCGTGGGTGAGCAGCCGGTGCAAGGTGTTCCCGATGAGGTTGCGCAGCGGTTCCGCGCCGGCTCCCAGCAGCAGCGCCAGCTGGTGGACCATCTCCTCGTCGGTGAGACCCACCGGGTGCTGCATCAGCCAGGAGGTCACGTCGTCGCCCGGCTTGCCGCGCTTGAGCGCGACGAGTTCGCCCGCGGCCTCGAACAGCACCTCGGTGGCCTTCTCCGCGTTGACCCCGTCGAACATTCCGGAGATGCCGAACAGCACCCGGTCGCCGATGCCGGCGGGGCAGCCGAAGAGTTCGTTGAACACGAACAGCGGCAGCTGCTTGGCGTAGTCACCGAGCAGGTCCGCCGAACCGCGGGCGGCGAACTGGGAGATGAGGTAGCCGGAGATCTGCTCGGTGCTCCGGGTCAGCCGCCGGGTGTCCACGCGCGCCATGCTGTCGGTGACGGCCTGCCGAAGCCGGAGGTGGTCGGCGCCGTCGGAGAACATGCAGTTGTTCCGGTGGGCGAGCAGCGGCACGACCGGGCTGTCGGGGCTGACCTTGCCCTCGTTGAAGGCCCGCCAGCGGCGCGCGTCCTTGCGGAAGGTCCCGGAGTTCTGCAGCAGTTGCAGAGCCGCCGCGTAGTCGGTGACCAGCGTCGCCTCCACACCGGGGGCGAGTTCGACGGGTGCGGCGGGCCCGTAGTGGCGCAGGTAGTCGTAGTACGCCTGGGGGGCGGCGGCGAACTCCGGCCCGTACAGCGGCACCCGGCCGCCGGAGCCGTGGGCAGGGCAGCCGGGCGGGGGCACCGGGACCGTGTCGTGAGCGTCCATGTTGTTCTCGGTTCCTAGCGGGTGTGGTCCAGCAAGTAGCGGACCAGAGTGGTCAGTGCGGCGGCCGAGGACCTCTCGTCGCGGGCGTCGCAGGTGACGACGGGGGTGTCGTCGAGCAGGTCCAGTGCCTCACGCAGCGCCGCCTCGTCGCGCAGCGGGGCGCCGTCGAAGTGGTTGACGGCGATGGCGTACTCGAGTCCGTACTGCTCGATGAGGTCGATCACCGGGAAGGAGTCCGCCAGCCGTTCGGGGTCGACCAGCACCAGGGCGCCGAGCGCGCCGCGGGCCATGTCCTCCCACATCTGGACGAAGCGCTGCTGGCCGGGCGTGCCGAAGAGGTAGAGCACGACGCGGTCGCTGATGGTCAGGCGGCCGAAGTCCATGGCGACCGTGGTGGTGGTCTTTCCCTGGACCCCCTTGAGGTCGTCGACCGCCTCGGCGGCCTGCGTCATCGTCTCCTCGGTGGACAGCGGCTCGATCTCCGAGATGGACCCGATGAGGGTCGTCTTGCCCACGGCGAAGTGCCCGACGACGAGGATCTTGACCGCGGTCTGGGTCGCTCCGCCGCGCACGTAGGCGCGCTCATCCAAACTTGGCGCGGAGACCATTGAGCACCTCCTCCAGGATCTCCTTGTCCGCCAGGCGGGCACGGGCCACCGGCGGGCGGGTCGTGAGGTAGCCGCCGTCCATGAGGGAGGCCAGCAGGATCCGCACCACGCCCAGCGGCAGGTGGCTGTGCCCGGCGATCTCGGCGACCGAGAGGTAGCCGGCGGAACAGAGGTCGAGCAGGTTCTGTTCCTCGGGTGACAGCCGGGTCGGCCGCTGCGCGTGATCGGCGGACGCGGTGACGAGGGTGATGAGGGAGAGCTGCTCGTCGTCGGGCAGGCCGCGCCCCTTGGTGATGACGTACGGCCGGACTAATTCCGCGGCTTCCGGCTCCCAGCCGTCGTGGCCGGTCATGAGCGGGCGCCGAGGTTCTCGCGCGGCGGTGTGGTCAGTCGCTTGCCGAGCTGGGCGACGAGTTGCTGCATGCGGAAGGTGATGTCCGCCATGTCGACCTCGGGAGAGGCGGAGACACCGAGGTAGGCGCCCTCGCCGGCGGAGATCAGGAACACCCAGCCGCCGTCGAACTCGACCAGGGTCTGCCGCCAGGCCTGGTGCGGGTCCTCACAGAAGAAGGCGAGCGTCCGGCTGAGCGACTGCACGCCGCTCATCGCGGCGGCGACCCGGTCGGCGTCGTCCTTGTCGAAGTCCTGCGTCCGGGCCATCAGCAGACCGTCGGCGGATATCAGGACCGCGTGCAGGGCCCCGGGAATCTCCAGGGCGCTGTCGAGCATCCATGACAGATCGTCGTTCACGAGACTCCATGTCCTTCGCTGCTTGCACCAGGTGTTCTGCTCGTCCGGTCCGGGTCCTCCGGCCGGCCGGCCCGGCCGGACTGCGTGCCCCGCTGGAAGGCACCCATGATCTGTGCCTGCTCGGATTCGGAGCGGCCCGCGGGGCGCGGGGCCGAGGTGTTGCCGGGCACGATGGCCATCGGCCGCTTGCGCCGCCGCCGGGGCAGACCGTCACTGGTCCGGGACGGGGCGAGGGCGGCTTCCGGCCCGCCGTCCAGGACCGGCCGGGCCGTTCCCTGGGCGGCCGGGGCCGGCTTCTTCTCCGGCATGGCGGTGAGCAGTTCGTGCGGCAGCAGCACGACCGCGCGCACGCCGCCGTAGGGGGAGGAGGAGTCCACCGACACCTCGAAGCCGAAACGCTCGCACAGCAGTCCGATGACCGCGAAGCCGAACTGCGGAGGGTTGCCGAGCCCCGCCACGCCCGAGGCACGCTCGCTGGCGAGCAGCTTCTCGGCGCGGGTGCGCTCCTCGTCGCTCATGCCGACACCGGCGTCGTCGACGACGACGCAGATGCCCTTGGGCACGGTGCGGATGTTGATCTCGACGACGGTGTCCGGGCTGGAGTAGCTGGTGGCGTTGTCGAGGAGTTCGGCGAGGGCCAGGGCGACGGGTTCCACGGCGCGGCTGGTGATGCCGAAGTCGACCTGGGAGAGGATCTCCACCCGCCGGAAGTGGCGGATCCGGCCCTGGGCGCTGCGGACGACGTCGTACACGGAGGCGGTGTCGCGCCGGCCGCCCAGCCATCCGTCGCACAGCACGGCGATGGACTGGGCGCGCCGGCCGAACTGCGAGTTGGTGTGGTCGATCTCCAGCAGGTCCTGGAGCAGGGCGGAGTCGCCGTACTTGGTCTGGAGCCGGGTGAGGACCAGCTGCTGTTCCGCGGCCAGGCCCTGGAGGGTGCGCATGGCGGACTTCAGGACGGTCTTCGTCTCGTCCTCGGCCCGTTCCTGGGCCGCCTGCACGGACTTCCCGTAATCGTTCTCCAGCTCCGTGTAGTGGTCCTTCAGTCCCCGCACTTCCTGCCGCAGTGCTCGGGCCGCCCTGCGCTGACGGCTGATGAGCACGGCGGCGGCGACGAGGGCGACGAGCAGGACCCACACCAGTGGGTTCCCTGTGTATTCCGTCATAAGACTCTCTTCAGGCGACTGACGGCTTGCTGAATTCCCGTCCGTGCGGGCGGCCCGGCGGACCGCCCGCACCGGCTTTCCGCCCGGGCCGTCCCTGAAGTCGGGGATGCCCTCTTTCACCCATCCGCCCGCTCCGCAAAACGCGGTGATCGTATCATCGCCGGATCTTGTGAATTTACGTCAAGAACTGTGCGTGCAGGACCGGTTGGGGATCGTCGGGGATCGCGTCGCCTGCGA
Source organism: Streptomyces sp. NPDC048185 (assembly GCF_043202495.1). Taxonomy (NCBI): domain Bacteria; kingdom Bacillati; phylum Actinomycetota; class Actinomycetes; order Kitasatosporales; family Streptomycetaceae; genus Streptomyces; species Streptomyces sp. NPDC048185. Next base: position 209,068 of record NZ_JBIDAN010000005.1, on the reverse strand, counting down.
TGGGTACAGTCGGCCGCGTGACTGATGCACAGGAAACCTTCCGGCGCGGCGACCGGCCGGTCCCGGACGGTACGGCGTGACGCCGGAGGCCATGGCGGCGGTGTTCACCGCGGGCGTCGGGGCCGGGGCGGTCAACAGCGTCGTCGGTTCGGGGACGCTGATCACCTTCCCCGTCCTGCTGGCGGCCGGGCTGCCACCCGTCACCGCGACGGTGTCCAACGCCCTCGGGCTCATCCCCGGTTCCGTCAGCGGCGCCATCGGCTACCGCGCCGAACTGCGCGGCCAGCGCCGGCGCGTGCTGAAGCTGGGCACCGGCGCCCTGATCGGGGGACTCGCCGGGGCCACGCTGCTGCTGTCCCTGCCCGCCGACGCGTTCGAGACCATCGTGCCGGTCCTCGTGGGACTCGCCCTCGTGCTGGTCGCGTTCCAGCCCCGGCTCAGCACCCTGGTGCGCCGGCACCGCGAACGGACGGGCGACGTCGCCCGGCGCGACGGCGGCCCGCTGCTGTTCGGCGGACTGACGCTGGCCAGCGTCTACGGCGGGTACTTCGCCGCCGCGCAGGGGATCATCTACCTGTCCTTGATGGGCATGCTCCTCGACGAGCCCCTGCAGCGCCTGAACGCCGTGAAGAACGTCCTGGCGGCCGTCGTCAACTCCGTCGCCGCGCTCTTCTTCCTCTTCGCCGCGGACTTCGACTGGACGGCCGTCGTGCTCATCGCGGCCGGCTCCGGGCTCGGCGGCTACGTCGGGGCCAAGGTGGGCCGCCGCTTCAGCGCCGCGGTGCTACGGGCCCTCGTCGTGGTGATCGGTACCGTCGCGCTCGTCCAGCTGCTGCGCTGACCGGCCCCGCGGGTCGCACGCCCGCAGGTACGCCAGGACCCTGGGGTGGGTATCGCCCTCAGGCGGCCTCCTCACCGTGCTCCTCGTCCGCCAAGTCCCGGGCCATAACGGCGCGTTATGGAAAGCCGGTAGTGGCGGTGCCGACGCGCCGACCGGGATGCTGGGGCGCCCCCACACACCCCACGCGCCACGGTGCGTGTCGTCGGAATCGAGGAGCCTTGCGAACAACCAGAATCGTCCCCGCCGTCCTGGCCGCCCTGCTGTCCGTTCTCGCCCTCGCACCAGGAGCCTCCGCCGCACAGCAGCGGCCCGGCACCGGCGGACCCCAGCCGATCATCGGCGGCGGGTACGCGCAGAACGCCCCCTGGGCAGCCCGGCTCTTCTCCAACGGCGCCGAGACCTGCACCTCGACCATCATCTCCCCCGACTGGATCCTGACCGCCAAGCACTGCGTCGGCGGCGGTGGACTGGCCTTCCGCATCGGCAGCCTCGACCAGCGCTCCGGCGGCACGGTGGCGAACGGCGTGCAGACGACCACCCACCCCTCGGCCGACCTGGCGCTGGTCCGGCTGGACCGTTCCGTCTCCGCCTCCTACGCACGGCTCGGGCAGCCGGGCACGGTGCGGGTGGGTCAGACCGTGCAGGTCTACGGCTGGGGCGCCACCTCCCGGTGCGGCTCGGAGATCAACTGCCAGTCCCCGTACCTGAAGGTCGCCGACGTCAGCGTGACCAACGGCTGCTACGACGCCTCCTACGGTTCGGCGATCTGCGCGCGTCCCGTCGACGGCATCACCGCCGGCGGCGACTCCGGCGGCCCGATGATGACAGGCGGCGTCCAGGTCGGGGTGGCCTCGACCAGCGACCGGCAGACCACGACGGCGTACACGAACGTCACCGCCTACCGCTCGTGGATACGGTCCATGGCGGGCGTCTGACCACTCCCCCTCCGACCACTCCCCCTCCTCTCCGCGCCCGCCCTCGCCGACGGGGGCGGGCGTCCAGGGAGCGGACGCCACGACGGAAGCATGGTGGATGCATTTACCGTGCTCGGTGAACGACGGCGTCGCGAGCGGAGGAGCTCCTGCATGACCGGGCAGACGGCACAGACCCACGTGAACGGTCCCGAGGCGGCCGTGCTCCGCCTCGAGGACGTGAGCGTACGACGCCTCACCACGGACCAGCTGATCCTCGCCGGGATCGACTGGACGGTCCGTCCGGGAGAGCACTGGGCCCTGCTGGGTGCCAACGGGGCCGGGAAGACGACGCTGCTGCGGCTGCTCGGCGCCCTGATGCACCCCACGACCGGGAGCGTGGAGGTCCTGGGCAGCCGGCTCGGCCGTGTGGACGTGCGGGAGCTGAGGGCCCGCATCGGCCACGTCACCTCGGCCCAGCGGGTGCCGCAGGACCTCACCGCCCACACGGTCGTGCTGACCGGTCACAGCGGCACGGTGCAGCCGTTGTGGCGGACGTACGACGACGAGGTCCGGGTCCGCGCCCACGACCTGCTGACGGAACTGGGCATCAAGGAGCTGACGGACCGGCCGTACGGCGTCTGCTCCGGCGGGCAGCGGGCGCGCATCCTGATCGCCAGGGCGCTGATGGCCGATCCGGCGCTGCTGCTCCTGGACGAGCCGTTCAACGCGCTGGACCTGCCCTCCCGCGAGGACCTCGTGGAGGCCATGCACCAGCTGGCCGAGGGGCGCCCGCACCTGGCCACCGTGACGGTCACCCACCATCTGGAGGAGCTGTTCCCGGCGGTCAGCCACGCCCTGCTGCTGCGGGAGGGCCGGATCCTGTCCCGGGGGCCGGTGGACGCGGTCCTGACCGACCCCCTGCTGACCACGTGCTTCGGCCGCGACATCACGGTGGCCCGGCGCGACGGCCGCTGGTCGGCCTGGTCGGGCCGGCGGACCGAGGCGTAGGCGGTCCCCCACTGGTGGGCGATGCGCGGCGCGGCGGGGGAACCGCCCGCAGCAGTTCCCAGAGCGGACGTGAGCCGGACGCCCATACGGCGAGTGTCCGGCGGTCGACGACGTGGAGCCGTTGCTGCTTGGCGAAGGTCACGGCCGGGCCGGTCACCCGGCCGTTGGTGACGATGACCGCGACGTCCGCGCCGTGCACCTGCCGGGCCGTTCCGTTGAGTACCTGCAGGTCAGGTGTGCCCACCGGTGAGCCTTGAGCGCCGTTGCGGCGGTGCTTGCACTGGATCACCCAGCGCCGTCCGAACGGGTCGGTGGCCTTCACGTCCGCGCCCAGATCGCCGCGGCCGCCCACCCGCTGGGCATCGCGGCAGCCGTCGCGCTGCATCAGGTCGCGGCCTTCGTCGGAGCAGGGTGGCCGTCCGCCGCGTGAGCCTTTGCGTACGCTGGCGGCCACATGTTGGTGAGCGCGTCCCAGTCGATCTCACCTGCCTTGTCGGCGGCGGCCTGGACTTGCTGGAGCAGAAGCTCCCACGTTCCGTCTGCGGACCACAGCCGGTGGCGTTCGTAGACGGTCTTCCACGGACCGAAGCGTTCTGGCAGGTCACGCCACTGCACGCCGGTCCGGACCCGGTGCAGGATCCCGTCGTTCACCTGCCGGTGATCCGCCACCGGCCACCATGACCGTTGCTGACCGGCAGAAGCGGCCGCATCCGTTCCCACTCGACATCCGCCAGACGCCCTCGCGCCGACGACCCGGACACGGGCCAGTCACATGATCGGCCGAACAAACCCCAGTGCCTGTGCAGGTCCCACTTTGCGATGCTTGTGGCCGGTCCCGGGACGTGTGACTCAGCAATGAGGGAGAACGGCATGGAGCCATGGGAACTCCACCGCGCAGTCGAGGCAGGGCGGGCGACTGCTTCGGAGCTGGGCCTTCAGGTCGACGATGCGATCGTCATGCACAACTCGGACCGCGTCGCGCTGCGCCTGGTCCCTTGCGATGTTCTGGCTCGGGTCGCGCCGTTGGGGCAACTGGCTGATTCCGAGTTCGAAGTAGAGGTTGCTCGCCGTCTCGCCGACGTTGACGCGCCGGTGGCTGAGCTCGAGCGTCGGGTCGAGCCCCTGGTCTATGTGCGTGACGCCTTCGCCGTCTCCCTCTGGGCCTACTACGAACCGGTGGGATCAGAGATCGCGCCGGCCGACTACGCAGACGCGTTCTTGTGGCACCACGCCGCCCTGCGGCAGATCGATCTGGACGCACCGCACTTCTCCGATCGCGTCGCCGTGGCACTGAGAGAGGTGAACGACCGGGGGCAGTCTCCCGAGCTATCCGATGCTGACCGGGCACTCCTCACCGACACGCTCAGTGGACTGAGCGCCGCGATCAGCACCGAAAGAGCCGGCGACCAGCTTTTGCACGGTGAGCCTCACCCGGGCAACCTCCTGAACACGAGGAGAGGGCCGCTTTTCGTGGACCTCGCCACCTGCTGCCGCGGGCCGATCGAGTTCGACCTCGCCCATGCGCCCGAAGACGTGGGAAAGCATTGTCCGGGGGCTGACCACGACTTGGTCCACCGATGCCGCGCCCTGAACTGGGCGATGTTCTCCACCTGGCGCTGGCGCCGGGACGACCAGATGCCCGACCGGAATCACTGGAGAGTGGAGGGCCTCAACCAGGTTCGTGCTGCACGCGACCGCTGCGGACTGGGCTGAACGTGAGACAGGGGGGCGGCTGTGTCCCGGTCCGCTGCACCGTGCGCGGCATCCCGTCACGGTGCAGCGGTCGAACTCGGCCAGCCTGAGGAGTCCCTCGCCCCGTATCCACGTCAACGACCCGGACGGATGCGTCCCATGACCGACCGAACAAGTCCTGACTGCGGAACAGTGGTCTTCGCGTTGAGGTACAGCAGCGGCCGACCGTGGTAAACCGCGGGTGGCGGCCCCATAGGTTGCGCCTATACAGGGCATCGATTTTTCGTCGTGGACCTCCCCGCATGTGACCGGCTTCACTGACCCGTTAGTTAGGGCGGTGTCGGTCGGGCCCGGCGCCGCAAGACATCGTCGTCGTGGCCGTCCGCATGGGACCTGCTCGTGGCGCGTCGGTGATGTTCAGCCGTGCCTGGATGGAGGTTGCAATGACGCACACCCCGGATGAAGCCGTGGGCGGCACCGGCGTGGTGAGGGCCAAACCCTGGTACCGACAGCTCTACGTACAGGTCCTGGCGGCCATCGTCGTCGGTATCGTGCTCGGTTGGCGGTGGCCGGATCTGGGCACTTCGATGGAGCCGATCGGTACGACGTTCGTCACCGCCATGAAGATGCTCATCGGCCCGATCGTGTTCCTGACCATCATCGGTGGTATCGCCGGGGTCGCGGATCTGAAGAAGGTGGGCCGCACGGGAGTCAAGGCGCTCGCCTACTTCCAGATCGGCACCGTCGTGGCGATGGCGGCGGGCCTCGTGGCCATCAACCTCTTCCCGCTCGGCAAGGGCGTGCACGCCGACGTGGGCGAGTTGGACACTTCCGGGGACGCCGGCCAGTACATCGAGAAAGGCGAACACCAGCACTGGTGGGAGTTCTTGACCAACCTGGTCCCTGACAGCTTCTTCGGCGCATTCGTCGACGGGGACATCCTTCAGGTCATCTTCCTGGCCGTGCTCTTCGGCATCGCGCTGAAGATGGTGGGCAAGGCCGGCGAGCCGATCATCGCGTCCGTCAACCGGCTGACCGAGGTCGTCTTCACAGTTCTGGCGTTCGTGATGAAGGCGGCCCCGCTGGGCGCCTTCGGCGCGATGGCCTTCGCAATCGGCAAGTTCGGACTGTCCACCCTGACGAGCCTCGGCTCGCTGATCCTGCTGTTCTACGCCACCTCGGTCCTCTTCGTGGTGGTCGTACTCGGGGCTGTGCTGGCCGCCTACGTGAAGCTCAACATCTTCCAGCTGCTGCGGTACTTCAAGGAGGAGCTGCTGCTGGTGCTGGGTACCTCGACGGCCGAGCCGGCGCTGCCGGGGTTGATGCGCAAGCTGCAGTTCATGGGGGTCGACCGGCCCACCGTCGGCCTCGTCGTGCCGACCGGCTACAGCTTCAACCTCGACGGCGCGGCGATCTACCTCTCCCTTGCCACCCTCTACATCGCCCAGGCCACCGACACGCCGCTGTCCGTGGGCCAGCAGCTGGGCCTGCTCGCCGTGATGCTGCTGACGTCCAAGGGCGCGGCCGGCGTTGCCGGTGGCGGGTTCATCGCCCTGACCGCGACGCTGTCCACCGTCGGCCATGTCCCCGCCGCGGGCATCATGCTCGTCTTCGGCATCGACAAGTTCATGTCCGAGTGCCGGGCCATCGTCAACTTCTGCGGCAACGCGGTCGCCACCCTGTTCGTCGCGCGCTGGGAGAACGGACTGGACTTCGAACGGGCTCGCAGTGTGCTGGCCGGACAGCCCGTGGAGGACCTGCCCGAACCGGGGGCGGTACAGGACAGGCCTGAACAAGACGGAGCGATGTCACTGCGGAAGGAACGAGACGCCGCGAGCCCGGATGAACGGAGCGCCGGCCAGCGGAGCCCGGGACCAAGCCCGGCCGGCGACATGCCCCCCGCCGTGCCTTCGCGGCCGGCCTGAGGGGCGAACCGGCTTCCCTGCCCGAGCCGGGTCACCGTCCCCCCGCTCGATAGGCTGAACCTATAGCACGAGGCAGAGGAGGCAGAGTGGACGCCCGGCAGTTGCAGTACTTCCTCGCCATCGTGGAGCACGGCGGTTTCAGCAAGGCCGCCGCCGCGCTCCACGTGGCGCAGCCGTCGTTGTCCCAGGCGATGGCCAATCTGGAGGCCGATCTGGGGGTCTCCCTGTTCCACCGCATGGGCCGGGGCGTAGTCCTGAGCGAGGCCGGTGCCCAACTCCTCGAGCCGAGCCGCCGCGTCCTGCGCGACCTGGCCGCCGTGCGGGCGCGAGCGGCCGACCTGGCGGGGCTCGGCCGCGGCACGGTCGAGGTGGCCGCCATGCCCTCACCGGGCATCGAGCCGCTGACCACGCTGATCCACCGGTTCGCCGAGCTGCACCCGGCCGTCACCATCAACACGCAGGCGGCCTTCACCCCGGAGGAGACCATCGACCTGGTGCGCAACGGGGCCTGCGAGCTGGGGCTGCTGGGAGCCGCCCGGCCGGTGACCGCGACCGGCATCGCGGTCCTGCCGGTGGAGGAACAACCGTTCGTCGTCGTGACCGCGGCCGACGCGGGCTTCGAGGAAGGCGACGTCCTGAGCCCGGAGGACCTGGCCGGGCACAAGCTGATCGCTTCCCGTCCGGGAAGCCTGATGCGGACCATCGTCGACGACATCACGGCCCGCAGCGGGAGCACGGAGATCGTCGCCGTCGTGGACCACCGCACCTCCATCCTCCCGCTGGTGCTCACAGGCGTGGGCGTCGCCGTGCTACCGGCTGCCTGGACCCGATTGGCCCGCCGCTGTGGACTGGTAGTCGCCTCCCTCGCACCGACCGCCCACCTCCACGTCGCGATGATCAGCCTGCCCGACCACCTCACCCCCGGGGCGCGGGCCTTCCTCGATCTGACCCGCGCACTGGCCGCACGACGGGGGCACGACCCCCAGGCATGACGGAACGCCACTGCCACTGCCACTGCCACTGCCACTGCCACTGCCACTGCACCAATCGGCCATCCCTATGAGTCGTATCGAAAGCACGTCTTGGACGCACGGCGCTGCCGACCGGTTGACTCGAGAGCACACCAGATCAGCACTCGATCACCCTTCGCCCTGCCCGGCTGAGCACGGGCGCTGTCCAAGAACCGGAGGCCCCCGTGCCCGAGACCCGAACCTTCCGTATCGCGGCCATCCCAGCCGACGGCGTCGGCGCCGAGGTCGTCGCGTCAGGACGCGCCGTCCTGGACGCCCTCGCAGGCCCCTCCGAAGGAGCCTTCGCCTTCGCCTGGCAGGAGTTCGACTGGGGCAGCGACTACTACGCCCGCACCGGGAAGATGATGCCCGACGACGGCCTGGAGCAGCTCAAAGACTTCGACGCCATCTACTTCGGTGCCGTCGGCTGGCCCACCGTGCCCGACCACATCAGCCTGTGGGGACTGCGCCTGAAGATCTGCCAGAGCTTCGACCAGTGGGCCAACGTCCGCCCCGTGCACTTCTTGCCAGGCATCACCAGCCCCCTGCGCAAGGCCGACGACACGCACCTCGACTGGGTCGTCGTCCGCGAGAACAGTGAGGGCGAATACGCCGGGCTCGGCGGCCGCAACCTCTCCGGCCGCGGTCCCGGCGGCGAAGTCGCCGTACAGTCCGCCCTGTTCACCGAGGTCGGCTGCGAGCGCATCATCCGCTTCGCCTTCGACCTGGCACGCACCCGCACCCGCCGCAAGGTCTCCTCCGTCACCAAGAGCAACGCCCAGCAGTACGGCATGGTCCTGTGGGACGACGTCTTCAAGCGCGTCGCAGCCGACTACCCTGACGTGGAGACCGAGAGCGTGCTCGTGGACGCGATGTCCGCGAAGTTTGTCCTGCACCCCGAGGATCTGTCGGTCGTCGTGGCCTCCAACCTCAACGCCGACATCCTTTCCGACCTCGGCAGCGCTCTGGCCGGGAGCCTCGGCCTGGCGGCCAGCGCCAACCTCAATCCCGAGCGCCGCTTCCCCAGCATGTTCGAGCCCGTCCACGGCTCCGCCCCCGACATCGCCGGACAGGGCCTGGCCAACCCCATCGGCGCGGTCGGCAGCGCCGCCCTGATGCTCGACCACTTCGGCCTGCCCGACCAGGCCGCCCGACTGAACAAGGCCATCGAGACGGTCACCGGTGCCGGCATTCTCACCCGCGACGTCGGCGGTGGCGCCACCACGGATGACGTCACCCAAGCCCTCATCGACGCGCTGAACACCTGAGACGCCGCCTCGACGGCGACACCTCTGAGCACCCCGGTCCGCACTCACGTCGCGCCGACGGACCGGGCGTACCGTGCCGGGCTCCACCTCGGAGCCCGGCACGGCCGGTGTGGGGAGGAGTGCGCCGGGGGTGGCGTATGAGCGGAGCATGTGGCCGACGAGGCGGCGCCGGGTATCGGGGTAGGCGATTCCGGCGGCGTGAGGAACTGCCGATCGGATCCAAGCGGCCCGGACCCGAGGCTGACGCCCGCCTGCTGCACCGCCTGATCGCTCCCCTCGACCTGGACGAGCATTCGGTCGTCACCGCGCCGGCTCGCCCTTCAGGTGGTGCGGGCGGGGGCCCTGCGCCATCTCGCCCGGCTCTGGAACCGCCCCCCGTGTCGGTGTCCGGGGCCGCTGTGGTCCTCGCGAAGAAGGCGTGGTCGGATGCGTTCCAGGCACGTCCTGGCTTCTTCAAGTACCCGCAGGATGCTCGTGCTCTCCGACTCGGCGGTCGGCGTCGACCGCCTCGAACGGAGAATGGAACGCCAGGTGAGGTGCTCCCGGTAGGCCCCGCAGGCTGCCGTGTCGAGCGCGATATCTCGCGCCTGAGCACGCTGGTTGGCGATGGACGGAGTGCCGGGGCTCATTATGGGCAGGCGGGACGGTGGATCAGCGTCGGCCTGGCCCCGGAGCAGAAGGGTCGTCTCGTGTTCGAGGAGTTCGCCACCAGGACGGTGCCCACCAGTGAGGCGTCCGTCTTCGTTCGGTACGGGGGCGAGGGCCCGCCTCTCCTGTTGTTGCACGGCCACCCGCGCACGTCGGCGACCTGGCACCGGGTCGCGCCCGTCCTGGTGCGGCGCGGTTTCAGCGTCGTCTGCCCGGACCTGCGTGGGTACGGGCGCTCTCGCGGCCCGGCGCCGGCTGCGGATCATGTTCCGCACTCCAAGCGCGCCGTGGCCAGGGACATGATCGAGGTCATGCGGACGCTCGGGCACGAGCGCTTCGGTCTAGTCGGCCACGACCGGGGGGTTGCCGTGGCACTCCGCATGGTGCTGGACCACCCCTCGGCGGTGACCCGGGTGGCATTCGTGGACGGTCTGCCCCTGAGTGAGCACCTGGCCCGTGCGGATGCCCGGTTCGCCACCGCGTGGTGGCACTGGTTCTTCTTCGCTCAGCCGGAGATCCCCGAACGCGTCATCAACGCCGACCCCGACGCCTGGTACCGCGGCGACCCCCAAGTCATGGGGCAGGAGAACCACGACGAGTGGCGCAGCGCCACCCGCAATCCGGACGTCGTCCGCGCCATGCTGGAGGACTACCGCGCCGGGCTCACCGTGGACCGCCGGCACGAGGAGGCGGACCGCGCCCGGGGCACGCGGATCGACTGCCCCGTCCTGGTCCTGTGGTCGCTGAGGGACGACCTGGAAGACCTGTACGGCGACCCGCGCGTCATCTGGCGCGACTGGGCCGGCGACGTCCGGGGCCACGGCATCGACGCCGGTCACCATGTGGCCGAGGAGGCCCCCGGCCCGCTCTCCACCAGCCTGGGCGACTTCTTCAACGCCTGACGCTGCCTTGCTCCGCCGCCGGAGAGGCCCCCCTCCCGGCCGAGATTTTCGCCCTCCGGTAGCGCACCTCTGCGCACACGTAGTAGAGGCTCGGCCACGGCGCCTCCAATGGTCGCCTGGGAGATGCGCAGGGCGCTCCCAGACTGCCCCGCCGCACCGTTTGGCGCCCGTGACGCCACGGAAGGAGAAGCGGCTACGGAGCCCGTTCAGTGCCTTGCTGCGCCCCATGCGAGGGACCAGGCCACACGCCTGCGTACGGTTGGCACGCTGTCGGGCGGGGACCCCGCCGTATCTTGGCTTTCGCCGGGCTGACGCCCCCTCCCGGCGGCTCGCCCACCAGCGGCCGGTCGCCGCCGACGTACCCTCGCGGAGTGCGGTCGGTCGCCTTATGGCCTGCAGCGCGAGGCGATCGGCGACTCACCCGCCTGCTCGCGCCCCGGGGGCGGCACCGCGGTGGCGACCCTCACTGCGTGCCGATGGCGTACGTGGTGCCGTCGGCGACGGCCCGGAGTTTGTCCGGGTTGGCCACGTTGTGGAGCGCGGTGATACGGCCTTCGGTGTCGAAGTCGAAGGTGAGGGTGGCGATCACGCGTCCCGGCCCGCTGAACACCATGCCCGGCCCGCCGTTGATCTCGACGAGTTCGGCCTTCATGTCGGCGGGCTCGACGCCCTGGTAGGCGACGGTGCCGATGGCCGCGAACCAGGTGGCCACCGTGGTGGCGCCCACCACCGGGCGCAGGGCCTGGCGGACCTTGCCTCCGCCGTCGGTCCACAGGGTGACGTCCGGGGAGAGCAGTTCCATCAGGGCGTTGACGTCCCCGCCCGTCGCGGCGGCGAAGAACCGCTCCGTGACCTGGCGCTGCCGTGAGCGGTCGGCGGCGAAGCGCGGGCGCCGGGCCCGTACGTGCTCGCGGGCCCTGTGCGCGGCCTGCCGCACCGCGGCTTCCGAGCGCTCCACCGCCTCGGCGATCTCGGCGTGGCTGAAGTCGAAGACTTCCTTCAGCACGAACACCGCACGCTCCAGCGGGCTGAGCGTCTCCAGCACCACCAGCATGGCCATCGACACCGACTCGGCGTCCGTGACGGCCTCGGAGGCGTCCCCGCCGGTGAGGATGGGCTCGGGCAGCCACGGCCCCACGTAGGTCTCGCGCTTGTGCCGGGTGGAACGCAGCCGTTCCAGGGCCACATTCGACACGATCCGCGTCAGGTACGCCTTGGGGTCGGCCACCTGCGCGCGGTCCGCGGCGGACCACTTGAGCCAGGCGTCCTGGACCGCGTCCTCGGCGTCGGCCGCGCTGCCGAGGAGGCGGTAGGCCACGGAGAACAGCAGCCGCCGGTGCTCGTGGAAGACCTGCTGGTCGGGGTGGTCGGTCAGGTTGGTCACCGGGCCTCCCGGATTCGGGTGTAGCGGCCCCCGCGGGGCCAGAACGCGCCCGAGGCGGGCATCTTCTTCATGCGGCCGTACGTCGGCCAGGGCGAAGCGGTCACCACCTCCTTGTACCGGACGGCCGTGCGTCCGGTCAGGCAGAGTCGGCGCGGACTGTCGTCGGGCCGCGTGAACTGCACCACAGCATCGGCGCGTCCCAGGCTCACCGGCGTGTGGTAGTAGCCGAAGCGGAACGGCTTGGGCTTCTTGCCCCTGAGTACGCGGTCGATCGTCAGTGCTGCGTGCACCCCGGTCGGCATGCCGCCCTGGCAGGTGCCGTGCATGACGCCGTACCCTTGGCGGACGGCGGCCGCGTCACCGACCGCGAACACCTCGGGGTGGGACACCGACCGCAGCGCGGCGTCGGTGACGATGCGTCCGCGGTCATCGACGGCCAGCCCGGCGGCGGCCGCCAGCGGCGACATGTGCGTGCCGCTCGTCCACAGGACCGCGTCGGCGGTGATGCTCTCTCCGCCCGCCAACTCGACTGCGTCGGGCAGCACCTTGGCCACCTCGACCCCGGCACGCACCTGGACGCCCAGACGGTCGAGCGCCGCCTGTACGTACGCCTTGGCCTTGGCGTTCAGGGTCGCACCGGGCTCGGCCCGGCCCAGCAGCACGACGTTCAGCTCAGGGTGCCGCTCAGCCATCTCCGCGGCCGACTCGATGCCCGTCAGCCCGCTGCCGGCGACCACCACGGTGCCGCTGCCGAGCCGCCGCAGTCGGTCGGCCAGCAGCTCGGCGTCCTGAGCGCTGTTCAGGGTGTACGCGTGGTCCTCGGCCCCCGGCACCGCGGACGTGGAGGCCACCCCGCCCAGCCCGTACACCAGCGTGTCGTAGTGCAGGACCCGGTCGTCCTCGATCCGCACGGTCCTGGCGTCCGCGTCCACCGCGGTGACCCACCCGCGTACGAACTGCGCGCGCGTGCCCTTCAGCAGCTCCGGGATGCTCAGCTCGGCGAGTCGCTGGCCGGTCGCCGTCATGTGCAGCCGCATGCGCTCGGTGAACCGTTCCTGCGCGTTCACCACGGTCACCTGCAGGCCCTCGTGCCGGTTGCTCCGGGCCGCGAACTGGACGGCCGCGGCCATGCCTGCGTATCCCGCCCCCAGGATCACCACGCGGTGCGCGGCCGCCGTACCGGTCTTCTGCCCTGCGCTCATCGTTCGTCCTCCTCGGCTCGCTTACTGACGCCCACCAGATGGGAGCAGGCAGCCGGAACGTGACATGGGCCGGATGTGATGCGCGACACAGCACGACCTCCTCGTCGACGTGCTCAGTCGTCCTCTCCGTCCCTCCCGCCTTCCAGCCCGCGCAGCAGCTCGGGCAGGGCCGTCCCGATCGGCTCCCGGACGACTTCTTCGGCGAGCTCGTCGTACGGGGTCGGCTCAGCGTTGACGACGACCAGGCGGGCGCCGTGGTCGGCGGCCACACCGGCGAGTCCTGCCGCAGGCTGCACCTGGAGACTGGTTCCGACGGCGATGAACACCTGGCACGCCTTGCTGATGGCGGCCGCCTCGCCCAGCACCACCGGGTCGAGCCGCTCGCCGGACATCACCGTCGCCGGCTTCAGGATGCCGCCTACGTTCGGGGCATCGTGCCAAGTACAGCTGAGTGGTTCGACCAGTGGACAGGGCGCGCTGTGCTTGTTGCAGCGCCTCTGTTCAGCGCGGTTGGACGAGTGCTGTTCACGTAGATGCCGCAGAGCGACGAGCGGAGCACAGTGCTCGGTCGACGAGAGCGGTAACGTCTTGTATCTGCCGCGTGGCGGTGCTTTCATCGCCCGGCCGGCTGTGCAAGGAGACTGTGACGGTGGTCCCGCCGTCCGGAGTCGTGGCAGGCCACACCAGGTATCCGAATCCGTCGCCGCTGTGTCCCCAATACCCGCCGCCGCAGGGCAGCGGTGTCCAGAACAGGCCGAGCCCGTCGCGCGTGTCCGGTGGGAAGCCGCGGTCGGCGGGGACTTCGACGGTCCGCTGCATCTCAGCCAGCTGTGCGGGGGCCAGAAGCCTGCCCTGTACCAGTGCTGTGATGAACCTGCTGGTGTCCGCGGCTGTGCTGATCATCGACCCGTCGGCGTCGGCGTCGAAGGGAAGGTAGGCGACCGTGGTGTCGGTCAGGGCACCACCCGGCTCGAACTGCTGGTAGTCGCGGGCATGAGGGCCGGGCAGGAACGGCCAGTTGCCAGGTGTGAGAGTGCGGGTGAGCTGCAGCGGACGAATAATCCTGGTCCGGACTTCGTGCTCCCACGAATGGCCCGTGACAGCCTTGATGACCATGCCGAGGAGCACGTAGTTGGTGTTGGAGTACGCCCAGCCGGTATCCGGTGCGAAAGACGGCCGGTGCTTCATCGCGAGGGCCACACGTTGCCGGGAGGTGTAGGTGGTCCAGCGGTTCGCGCGGTACCCGGCCGCGCTGAGATCAGGGACGACGTCGCCGATGTAGTCGGGGAGCCCGCTGGTGTGTTGAAGTAACTGGCGCAGCGTGACGCGGCGCCCGTCATTGCCGTGGCCGTGGACCAGGCCGGGCAGCCACGTGTCCACCGTGTCGTCCAGCGACAGGTGGCCTTCACCGGCGAGCTGGAGCAGTACGGTCGCCACGAACGTCTTGGTGGTGCTGCCGATCCGCAGGTAGCCGCTCGTGGCCACAGGCTGGCCGGTGCTCGGATTACTGACCCCGCTACGGACGGCCCATACTCCGTGGGGCGTCTCCAGTCTCACCGATACGCCTGTGGTGCCGTCGTCCCTCAGTGCGTCGGCATCACGCTGCAGTTGAGACAGGCGATCGGGGGCCGCCGCTCCGGATCCTGCCGGAACGAGCAACGCCAGAACGGCGACAGCGAGCACGAGCACTGTCCGGCGACTGGTCCGACTCCGCATGATCGACATGAGACGACGCTAGGACCGACACGTCCGGCGAACCATCCGGCCAACCAGAGGTGCCACGGTCGGGTTCTCCCCAGTGTGCCGGCTGATGCTGTCTGGACCGTCCTCAACCTGCCACGGCTCATGGACATCCGCCGGCTACACCGACTGGTCACACGAAGTCAGACCATGAAGAAGCTCAGTAGGTGCCTTTGAACTCTGGTCGTGAGGTGTGAGAAGCCTCTTACCGGCTGAGCAGCCCGGCCAGGGCTTCCCACACATCCGTGACAGTGCGATCGTGAGAGGTCGTTCTCCGGTGCGAAGCCACTGGCGCCTGCGCCGGGCCACCGACTACGCCCGTTGCAACGACGGGTGGGCAACGCAACGGACCGTCGCCACCATCAGGTGATCCGGGTCGCCGGCCTCGTGGGCGCCTGGCTTGGTCTCTCCCTGGGCCGAACCGGTGCAGGGTGCCGGACTCACGGCTGGCTGACCGTGAGGAGCGATTTGATCGCGCGGCGCTCGTCCATGGCGGCGTAGGCGTCGGCGATGTGGTCGAGGTCGGTGGAGTAGTCGAAGACGCGTCCAGGATTGATCGTTCCGTCGAGGACGTGCTGCAGCAGTTCGGGGATGTAGTGGCGGGCGGGGGCGACGCCGCCCTTGATGCCGACGTTCTTCCAGAAGAGGGTCTGGTACTCGAACTTCTCGTAGAGCGGGACGCCGACGGCGCCGATCATGCCGCCGGCGCGGACGATGCCGGCGGCGGTCTCGATGGACTGGTCAGTGCCGACGCATTCGAGCGCGGCGTCGACGCCGGCGCCGTCGGTGAGGCCGAGCACGGCCATGACGGCGTCATCGCCGCGGTCGGCGACGATGTCGGTGGCGCCGAACTCTCCCGCGACCGCTTGCCGGTCGGCGTGACGGCTCAGCGCGATGATCCGACCGGCGCCGAGGAGCTTGGCGGCCAGCACGGCGGACAGGCCGACTGCGCCGTCACCGACGACGGCGACGGTGTCGCCCTGCTTGACGCCCGCGCTCACGGCGGCGTGGTAACCGGTGCACATGACGTCGGAGAGTGCGGTGAAGGAGGCGAGCTGGGTGTCGGTGAACCCGTCGGCGGGCGCGGGGACCTTCACGAGGGTCGCGTCGGCGTAGGGTGCGCGGACCTTCTCGCCCTGGCCGCCGTCGCTCTCGCCGTCGCCGAAGGCTCCTCCGTGCTCGCAGTTGGACTCGAATCCGGCCCGGCATGCGGGGCAGGTGCCGTCGTTGTAGGTGAAGGGGGCGATGACGAAGTCGCCTACCGCCAGGGTCTGCACGTCCTCGCCCACCGCCTCGACGACGCCGACGTACTCGTGGCCGATGCTGCCCACCTTGTGGGGGCTGATGCCGCGGTAGTACCAGAGGTCGGAGCCGCACACGCAACTGCGGACGACGCGGACGACGGCGTCGGTCGCCTCCTGGACGGTGGGCTCAGGGCGCTCCCCCGGCTCGATGTGCTTCTCGCCTCGGAAGATGGCTGCCTTCATGACTGTCTCCTCAGATATCGGGTGTCGGGGGGATGTGGGCGTGACGGCGTAGGTCTGCGCGGACATGTTCGGGTTCTGTCTTCGGCCATGGTCCGGGCCGGTCGCGGGCGCCGTCGAGGTCGCCCGGGCGGTCGGGTTCGGCTGCTCGGAACTCGCTCGGGAAGTCGGTGCGGGCCGGGCCGTCGACGGAGAAGACCTCAACGGTCCGGCCCGTCGCGTACGGGGTCAGCAGGGCCTGGACGATCGTCTCGGCGACGTGGTCGCGGCGGACGGGCCCGTACTCGGTCAGGTCGCCCTGGCGCAGGTCGACCCGCTGCTGCGGGCCGCCGGCGGCGTCGAACCAGCCGGGCCGGACGATGGTGTACGGCAGACCGGTGCCCCGTAGGAGCCGCTCACCGCGTCGCTTCCAGTCCAGCAGCTCTCGTGACTGCCCGCCGCTGGCCGTGACCCCGATCGAACTCATCAGCACTACGGGCACGCGATGTCCGTCCAGCGCGTCGAGCACCGCGGGCACGGCGCCGTAGTCGACCGCGGAGTAGTCGTCGGACCCGTAGGGCGCTCCGTGGGTCATCACGATGGCGTCGGCGCCGGCGACGGCGGCGCACATAGCCGTCGGGTCGGCAAGTTCGCCTGTCACCACCTCGACTCCGTCGGGCAGCGACCGTCGGGCGCGGTCGGGGTCGCGGGTGAGCACGCGTGGCAGGTGACCCAGCTCGAGCAGGCGGGCGGCGACGAGGCGTCCGATACTGCCGGTGCCGCCGATGAGCAGGACGCGGTTCATGTCCGAAGGGGCTGGCCGCGTCATGCCGTCGGCCCGGTGAAGTTCGAGGCGTCGATGACGAACCGGTGGCGGACGTCGGAGGCGTTGATCCGCTCGTAGGCGGCGTTGACGTCCTGTGCGCCGATCAGCTCGATGTCGGCGGTGACCTTGTGCTCGGCGGCGAAGTGGCCAGGGTCGAGCGCTGCCCTGACGGCCGCCTGCGTCTCGTCGGGCGGCGTCCGGAAGACGCCCAGTCCGAGGGCGGGCATCTCGACGCCGTTGTTGAGGGCGAGGGTCTGCATCACGTAGTCCTTTGCTTGCGGGGCGCCCGTGCGGGCACGATCAGGGCGAGGACGGCGACGACGGCCAGCGCGAGCAGGACTGCTGACCCCGTCAGGGCGGTGCCGGAGCGCGCCGCGATGTCGGCGGCCGCGTGACCGGTTGAGACGGTGGCGGCCACGGCCGTCAGGATGCTCAGGGCCAGTGCGCTGCCGATCTGGTGCACGGTGTTGACCAGTCCCGAACCGGCCCCCGCGTCCTCAGGCGCGACGCCGTCGACGCCGCTGGAGGTCATCGGGGCCAGCGCCAGACCCTGGCCGGCACCGATGATCACCATGGGCAGGGCCACTCCCGTCAGGTAGGGGGTGTGCAGGTCCAGCGGCTCAGCCAGGCCATGCCCACGGTCGTCAGCACGACCCCCGCGGCGAGTACCCGGGGCCTGCCGAAGCTCTCCAGCAGCCGGGGTACGCGGACCGCGAAGACGAAGTTGACCAGCGTCATCGGCAGGAAGGCCAGGCCGGCCTGCAGCGGTGTCCACTGGTAGACGCTCTGCACGAACTGCGCGGTGAAGAAGAAGAACCCGATCATTGCGCCCATGTAGAGCATCCGGGTGACGTAGGCGCCGGACCGCTCGCGGCTCGCGAAGAGCCGCAGCGGCACGATCGGCTGCGCGGCCCGTCGCTCCACCCCGACGAACAAGGCCAGCAGCGCCGCGCCCGCTGCGAGCGGGAGCAGGGCGGCCGGTGCCGTCCAGCCGTGGTCGGCCGCGTCGACGATACCCAGCACCAGCGCGGTCGAGCCCAGAGTCGCCAGCAGCGCCCCGGCCACGTCGAACCGGCCGCCGCGCCGCTCGGTCTCGGGCAGGAACCGCACCGCCAGCACCATCATCACGATGCCGATGGGGACGTTCAGGAAGAACCCGGCCCGCCACGAGATCAGGTCCGCGACCAGACCTCCGACGACCAGCCCGCACGCCGCGCCGAGGCCGGCCACGGCGCTGTAGGCGGCCATGGCCCGGTTGCGGGACTCGCCCTCCGCGAAACTGCGCGTGAGCAGGGAGAGCGCGGACGGGGCAAGAACGGCGGCGCCGACGCCCTGGAGCGCTCGGGCCGCGATCAGCCACCAGGAGCTCTGGGCGGCGCCCACCAGCAGCGATGCCGGCGAGAAGACCACCAGGGAGTACAGAAAGACCGTGCGGTGGCCGAAGAGATCACCGGCGCGTGCTCCCAGGAGCAGCAGCCCGCCGAAGACGAGGACGTAGGCGTTGGTGATCCACGACAGGCCCGTCTCGGAGAACCCCATGTCCGAGCGGATCTGCGGCAGCCCGGTGAAGACGATCGAGTTGTCCAGGATGACCATGAAGTAGCTGATGCAGATGATCGCCAGGATCAGCGTCGAATGGACCGGTCCCCCAGAGGAACGCCGCGCCTGGCGGCGTGGGGCGGAGGTCCTGCCGCCGCTCGGCCCGCCCGGACGGCTCGATTCGGCGACCGGCCCGGCGTGAGGGTTGCCGGTGTCGTGGGTGGCTGCTGTGCGCACGGTCTTCCTCGCGTCGCGATCGGTGGTGCGGCCCGATCCCGGGCCGCCAATCTGTGGCTTCTCCCAGGTAACGGCACTTCGACGGGGCAGTGGGAGTCACTGCTCTTCCAGGTACTGGCAGTACCTCGCAGGCCCGCCCCGGCCGACCTACCGTGGAAAAGCCGGCACACCGCGTCAGCCGATCGAGAGGAGTCCGCCGTGCTGCCCCTCTTCTCGATCCCAGGTCCGGCCCGGCGGTCGACGCGATGCCGCTCCCGGGCCGCTGCGCCAGCCGGTGTCCGGGCGGCGCCCGAGACGAACTTGCTCCGTGACCGCTCCCGCCGGGAACTGTCCGCCCAGGGCGCGACAGCGGAAGACATCAGGAAATGAGCATGACCGACCACAGCAAGAAGGACGTGGCCGCCGAGGTGCGGGAGTTCCTCAGCACCCGGCGGGCCAGGATCACTCCCGAGCGGGCGGGGCTGCCGGTCTACGGCGGCAACCGCCGGGTCGCCGGCCTGCGCCGCGAAGAGGTCGCCCTGCTGGCAGGCATGAGCGTCGATTACTACGTCCGCCTGGAGCGCGGCAACCTCGCCGGTGCCTCGGACTCGGTCCTGGAGGCACTCGCGCACGCCCTGCAGCTCGACGAGGCCGAACGCACCCACCTGTACGACCTGGCCCGCGCCTCCACCCCGTCCGGCCGGCGGCCGACGACGACCTCCTCGCGGGTACGGCCGACGATCATGCGCCTGCTCGACTCCATGGTCGACGTACCGGCCTACGTCCGCAACGCCCGCTTCGACATCCTGGCCACCAACACACTGGGCCGGGCCCTGTACGCGCCGGTCTACGACTCACCGCTGTTCGCCCAGCGCGGGCCGGTCAACAGCGCCCGCTTCATGTTCCTCGACCCCGCCAGCCAGGACTTCTGGGCCGACTGGGACAAGGGCGCCGACGATGCCGTCGCCTTCCTGCGCACCGAGACGGGCCGCGCTCCTCACGACAGGGCGCTGACCGATCTGATCGGCGAACTGACCACCCGCAGTGGTGACTTCGCCCGCCGCTGGGCCCGGCACGACGTCAAGTTCCACCGCTCCGGCGTGAAGAACCTCCACCACCCGCTCGTCGGCGACCTTGCCCTGCCCTATGAGGCGATGGACCTGCCGTCCGACCCGGGCCTGCGCCTGAACTTCTACACACCCGAGCCCGACTCTCCGGAACAGCAGGCTCTGGACCTGCTCGCGAGCTGGGCGACCACCGGCACGGTCGTGCCCTCCGGCAACGACTGACCCCCACACGAAAGAGGAGCACCACTCCATGCAGTACCGACCGCTGGGCCGTACCGGCGTCCAGGTCAGCCCGCTGTGCCTGGGCGCGATGATGTTCGGCCCCTGGGGCAACGAGGACGAGAGCGACTCGATCCGGATCATCCACCGCGCCCTCGCCGCGGGCATCAACTTCGTCGACACCGCCGACGTCTACTCCGCCGGCGTCTCGGAGGAGATTGTCGGCAAGGCCCTGAAGGGCCGCCGCGAGGACGTCTTCCTGGCCACCAAGTTCTTCATGCCCATGGACCAGAACGACCCCAACCGGCGCGGCGGCTCGCGGCGCTGGATCATCCGCGCGGTCGAGAACTCCCTGCGCCGTCTCGGCACCGACCACATCGACCTCTACCAGGTCCACCGCCCCAGCCCCGACACCGACGTCGCCGAGACCCTCGGCGCCCTCACCGACCTCGTCCGCCAGGGCAAGGTCCGCTACATCGGCTCCTCCTCCTACTCCGGCTCACAGATCGTCGAGGCCCAGTGGACCTCGCGCGAGCGGAACCTCGAGCGCTTCGTCACCGAGCAGCCGCCCTACTCGATCCTCGTCCGCGGCATCGAAGAAGACGTGCTGCCCACCGCGCGCCGCCACGGCATGGGCACCCTCACCTACAGCCCGCTCTCCGGCGGCTGGCTCTCCGGCCGTTACCGCAAGAACGTCACCGAAGGACCCGCTTCCGCGGCCCGTCCCCAGGCCCGGTTCGACACGGGCACCCCCGCCAACCAGCGCAAGCTCGACGCCGTCGAACAGCTTGCCGTCCTGGCGGAGAAGGCCGGCCTCACCCTGATCGAGCTGGCCGTCGCCTTCGTGATCAACCACCCGGGCGTCACCTCCGCGATCATCGGGCCGCGCACGATGGAGCAGCTGGAGGCGTTCCTGCCCGCCGCCGACGTCACCCTGTCGTCCGACATCCTCGACGCCATCGACGAGATCGTCGCACCGGGCGTCACCGTCAACCCGGTCGACAACAGCTACGGCGACTTCGAACTCCGCACCGACCAGCGCCGACGCTGACGTCAGCCGGCTCGGCCGGTCACGGTCGGCCGAGCCCGAGCACCATCACGGCCTACCGACCAGCAGTGGCCCCTGGCGCCGCGCCGTAACAGGATCACCGCCTTCCCTATCGGCGGCGCAGTGGGCGGCGGTGCAGCTGTCCGCCATCGGGATACGGTGGGTGTGCAGAATGGCTTCGCGCCGTCGAAGCGGTCGGTGCGCAGCTGGACCATGTCGACGGCGACGGCGGTACACGGGAGCGGGTCGCCGATGACGACGGGCATGGCGGTGTCCGGGTAGCGGCCCGCTGTCGTGGCACGACCGCGAGGACGCTCCGTAGGCCTCGTTCGATCCTTCGCCGACAGGCAGTCAGGCCGAACCGCTCATGCGGTCGGAGCGATCCATGAGGGCTTGGATGCCGTCGAGTACACAGGCGAGGCCGAAGGCGAGGGGGTCGTCGTCGGTGGGGAAGGCGCCCTCGGCGATGACCCGGGTGAGGGCGGGGTAGCGGTCGGCGTGCGTGGTGAGCTGGTGGGCGGAGAGACGGTTCCATTCCTCGTCGCCCTGTTCGGTGCTGTCGAGCGCTTCCTGGGTGAGGTTGCGGACCAGGCCGAGGATGAGGATCGCGGCGTCGTGGCGCCGGCGGGCGGTGAGACCGGTCGGCTCCAAGGCGGCCAGGACCGTTTCCAGCCAGGCCACCTGGTGCGGACCCATGGCGTGTCGCCGTAGGCCCGTCGCGGTCAGGATCCATGGGTGGGCGCGGTAGACGTTGCGGCAGGCGCGGGCCCAGGCTTCGAGGCGGGGGCGCCAGCCGCCCGGGACGCAGGTGAGGTCGGGCGGGTTGCTGAGCACCGTGTCGACCATCAGGTCGATGAGGTCGGGCTTGCCGGGGACGTAGCGGTACAGGGCCATCGTGGTGACCCCGAGCAGCTCGGCCACCCTCTGCATGGACAGGGCCTCGAGCCCTTCGGCATCGGCGATCTCCACACCGCGACGGGCCACGTCGACGGGGGTGAACTTCGGCTTCGGTCCCCGCCTCGGGCGGTTGTCGGCCTCGCCCCACAGCAGGGCGAGGCTGGCACCCGGGTCTCGGTCGCTCTCCTTGTTCCCCGGCACGGCACGGCCTCCTCTCCGCGGACGGGCTGCCCTGGAGAAGCCAGGGGTGTTGCGGCCCGCCCATCAACTGTGTATAAGATACACAGAAGTTAATCGTGTAGCACATACACAGTTTCTGCTGCAGCCTCCGGAGGAATTCCATGCTCGTAACCGTCATCACCACCGCCGTCACCGCACTCGTCGCCGTCCCCGCGGCCGGCGCCCTTGCGCACCGCGCGATCGTGCGCGCCGGCGCTGCCCACCGACTCCGCATCACCAGCAGCCACGGCATCGACGAGCAGCGCTTCGTCGAGATCGGCAGCCTCGAGCAGTGGCTCTCCATCCGCGGCGAGGACCGCGCCAACCCCGTCGTCGTGGAACTGCACGGCGGCCCCGGCTCGTCCAACTCGATCCTGACGGGCGTCTCCCGCGCCTGGGAGCGCCACATCACGCTGGTCCGCTGGGACATGCGCGGCACCGGAAAGACCCTGCGCCGCTCCGGCGCGCAAGGCCAGGGCGAGCTGACCTTCGACCGGCTGCTCCAGGACGCCCTCGAAGTGGTGGAGTATGTGAGAGCCCACCTCGGCGTGCAGCGTGTCGTCCTGCTGGGCTGCTCCTTCGGCAGCGCGATAGCCCTGCGTCTCGCCCGCAGCCATCCCGAACTCGTCAGCGCCTACATCGGGACCGACCAGAAGATCTTCGACGGCGGCCGGGACACCTTCGACTACTACGCCGCTCTGGACCGACTGGAGCAGGCGGGCAAGAAGAAGGAACGGGCCGCCGTCCGGGACATGGGCCACGACCAGCGGGCCTGGAGCGCCGAGCAGTTCAGCCACTTCAACCGGTTCGCCTCCGCCACCGACCCTCACACCTTCGCCGCGATGAAGTCACTGGTGATGAAGTCACTGTGGTACTCGCCCCAGCACTCACTGCGGGAGATCATCACCTTTTTCAAGAGTTTCATGGTCTCCGCCGCTGTGCTGCCGGACACCGCCTGCTTCGACGACTGGGCCGACGGCACCGCCTTCGAGGTCCCGTTCTTCATCGTCCAGGGCGCATGCGACCTGGTGAACACGCCCGCGCGTGCCCGCGCCTACTTCGACGACGTCCACGCTCCGGTCAAACACTTCACCCTCATCGAGGACGCCGGCCACTTCGCCGCCTACCGGCGGCCCGAGGTCTTCTCGGCCTTCCTGCGCACGCACCTCCTGCCCGCCCTTTCCACCACCCGGTGAAATGCCTGACCGTAGCCGAGGAGCGCACACATCCCGTACCTGGGTCGAGCCATCGTCGCCCCGCCCTTGAACCGGGAGTGCGGGTTGGGGGGGGCACGGCGTCGTGCCTCCCCCGCGCGCACATCTCAGTTCGCCCCTTGGGGCTGGTCGCCGGCGGGGGCCGTGGTGGCAGGGGGAACGCGCTCGGCCGGCGTGGGTCACCTAGTGCTCTGACCGGGAAGGTTTGCCGGGTCTGGGCAGGCGAAACTCCGTACGGACGCCTCTGACGGCGGATAGCGTCATGTTTACGGTGAAGGGGGATTCGTGATCATGGCAGAGCGTGCGGTTCCGTCTCGCGTGGTGGCCGCGGAGCGTGTCGCCTCAGAGGCGGGTTTCAAGAAGAGCTGCATCCCTGAGGTGGGCAGGTTGCTCAGGCTGGCCGCTGCTGCGAAACCCCACGGAGTCAGTGCGGAGAGCGGCACCGGCTCGGGCGTGGGTACCGCCTGGCTGCACAGCGGGCTTGGCGCCGGTGCCCGCCTGGTCACCGTGGAACGGGACGAGGAGCTTGCGCGTCGAGCGGCTGGTCTCTTCGCGGACGACAACCGCGTCAGCGTCCTCACCGGGGACTGGCGGCTGCTTGAGCAGCACGCACCCTTCGATGTCTTCTTCTGCGACGGCGGAGGCAAGCGTGACGACCCCGACCAGGTCGTCGAGCTGCTGGCTCCCGGTGGCCTTCTCATCCTGGACGACTTCACCCCATCGCCCCATTGGCCGCCTCGTTTCGGCGGCGAAGTGGATGAGCTCCGCCTGTTCTACCTCACTCATCCGGCCCTGGATGCCACTGAAGTACTCACAACGCCCGCCAGTTCAGCGGTGGTTGCGGCACGCCGCCTCTAGCGAGGAAGGCGTGGACCGTTCTTGATCACGCCGCGAGGGCTGGTCTGCCGCCCCAGCGGATGCCCTTCTCGCTGCGAATGCGGGCGCGTTCCTTGCGTTGTGCGGCGAGGACGTCGGGGTGGCGGGCGTTGGCGTTGCGCCAGCGCAGGTAGCGATGCAGTGACCGGGTCTGCGCGGGATGGCTGCGGTGGTTCGAGTTCGCCAGGGTGAACTGCCGCAGCGGGCCGAAGTGCGCCTCGATCGGGTTGGCCCAGGACGCATAGGTCGGGGTGAAGCACAGCTCGACCTTGTTCTTCTTCGCCCAGCGGCGGATGTCCGCTCCGGTGTGGGCGGAGAGGTTGTCCAGAATGATGTAGATCGGGGCGCCGTCAGGCCGGGCGGCACGGATCGACTTCAGCGCGGCCAGCGTGTTGGCGGTGCCTTTGCGGCGGCGGTTGACGCCCCACAACCGGTCGTCGCCGACGGAGTAGTAGCCGTGGAAGTAGGTCACGCCGTGCGTGCGGCGGTAGGTTGCCGGCAGACGGTCGGGCTTGCTCTGCTTCGCCCAGCAGGAGCCTGCAGTGGGTCGGATCCCCAGGGGCCCGAACTCGTCGAAGGCGAAGACCCGGTCCGGGAAGTGCTCCAGGATGTGCTCGATGCGGTCGAGCTTGGCGTCGCGCTCGGGGTCGGGCGACTCCTTCCAGGTCTTGGTGCGCTGGAAGGTGATGCCGCGGCGTAACAGCAGGCACCGTAACGCTTCACGACCGATACGGATGACGCGTCCGTGCACTTTCCGCAGGTAAGCGGCGAGTTTACGGATCGACCAGCGGGTGAAGGGCTGGCCGAGCTTGGTGGGGCGGGTGGTGGCCGTCTGGACGACGAAGTCTTCGTCGTCAGTGCTGAGCAGGCCGGGACGGCCTCCCGCCCATCGAGGGTCCAGGCAGGCCAGGCCGATCTCGTTGAACCGGTGGATCACGTCCCGCACCGTGTCCTCGTCGGCCTGGACCAGCTGGGCGATCACCGGAACACGGTTCCCGCCCGCCGAGGCCAGCAGCATCATCGCCCGCCGGTAACGCATCGAGCTGGTACTTCCCCGGCGCACGATCTGCTGCAGCTTCTGCCCTTCCTGGTCGGTCAGTCTGCGCACGCGCACAGGCTCAGCCACCACACCTCCAGCGGTCGGAACGGACGTCGCCGCCCATCCAACCGCTCCAATCGCCAACCCGGCGAACCTTCCCGGTCAGAGCACTAGGCGGGCGCGGGACGGCGGGCGCGGGGTGTGCGGGCGGTCCCGCCCCGGACAGTTCCGGGTGCGGGACCGGGGGGGTCAGCTGTCGTTTTCGGCGAGGAGCATGCAGATGGTGGGGATGCCGTGCAGGAGGAACCGCTCGATGTTGGGGGCGGGGCGGTCGATCCTGGTGGTGTTGTCGACGCGGTGGTCCTGGCGCAGGGCTTGAGTGCTGCTTTCGTCGAGGAGGACGTCGAAGCGGGTCTTGCTGCGGCTTCCGTCTGGCAGGGCCTGGGTGGTGCCGGTGAGGTTGGTCAGGCAGACCGGTGTGATGCGGATCAGGCGGATGCGGCGGCCGGGGGTGATGCTCGCCGACGGCGTCTCGGGGGTGAGGGGGATGTCTTCGACGGTGACCGTCGTCGTGCTGTCCATGGCGGGTGCCTTTCGTGGTGGTCCGGCCCGGCTGGTGGGGGCCGGTTGGTGGGGTCACGGTGCGGGGGCGGGAGGTTAGCGGGGCAAGCCCCCGCCCGACGGGCGGCGCGGGCGCGGTGCGGACGTGATGTGGGGCGGCGGGGCGTGAGCTGTGGCGGGCGCCGGGCGAGGCTCGTGCGGCTGCCCCGCCGTAGGAGTGCGGCCCCGCCCCCGTGGCGTGGCAGGGGACGAGGCCGGTGGCCGCGGGGCCTGGCGGGGTTAGTCGAGGAGGCCGGTGAGGGTGGTGTAGCCGCGCTGGCGGGTGAAGTGGGCGGTGGGGGTGAGGGGCTTGATGGCTTACTTCCAGGCGGGGTCGTGGTCGGTGAAGAGTCCGGCGGGCGCCAGGTCGACGGCGAGGCGGGGCAGGCTGGTGTAGCCGTGGGTGGTGAAGAAGCGTTTGTTGTCGTACTCGTGGCGGAGGGTCAGGGCGCGGTATCCGGCGTTGCGGAAGTCGTTTTCGATGTGGGTGATCAGGCGGCTGCCGATGCCGTGGCCGCGATAAGTGGGGTGGACGGCGATGGTGTCGATGTTGCTGGCCCGGTCGATCAAGGTGCGGCGGATGCGGGCGGGGATCTGGGGGTTGATCATCCAGCGGGCGGGACCGACGTGAACCGATGCGATGGGGGTGCCGTCGGGGAGGGTGGCGAACAGGAAGTGGTTGTAACCGTGGGAGAACGGTCCGCCGTCGTGGATGTTCAGGGCGGTGTTGATGGTGTTCTTCAGGGCGGGGAGCTGGTCGGCGGGCATGTGCAGGTCGATCAGCTGGATGAGGTCGAAGAACGTGTCGAGCTCGTCGGCGTGCACGGGACGGATCGCGATGCCCGATACGTCCATACCGGTGCCGGGGTGGGTGCCGGTGTGGGTGCCGGTGTGGGTGGTCACAGGGGGTGGCCTTTCGGTCCTGGTGGGTGGCGGCCCGTCCCCCGACGCCTGGGAGAGGCGCGGCAGGGGGGCGGTGGCAGGACGGTGACCGGGCGAAGGGTTAGCCCCGCAACCAACCCGTAAGCAGCCGCGCGCGGGCGACGGGCGGCGGACGGCGGGCGGCGGGCGGCGGGCGGCGGGCGGCGGGCGGCGGGCGGCGGACGGCGGGCGGCGGGCGGCGGGCGGGGCGTACGCCGGTGCCGGGCGCGCGCGGACGGCGGCGGGCGGGCGGGCCGTGCCCGGAGGGCGGCCGGGCACGGCACGGCGGGGGCGGGGATACGTCGGCCGGCACGGCCCGGCGGAGGGAAACACGTCGGCCCCGTGCCGGGACGGGGTCCGGGCACGGGGCCGTGAGGGGCCGCCGGTCAGCTGTCGCTATCGGCGGAGGCTGGGCAGTCGGCCGCGATGCCGAGTTCCAGAGCGGAGCGCATCAGGTCGAGGAAGGAGGACCGGGCGGCTGTCGGGGTGGCCTCGCGCAGGGTGCGCTTGCGCAGGGTGCGCTTGCGCAGGATGGGCACGTTGAGGCTGATGCCCGCTGGGACGTCGGGTGTGTCCGGCTGCGGTACGAGCTGGTAGTGGCGGGTGTCGATCATCCATGCTTCGTACCGGTCGGCCAGGCGGCCGCTGCGGGCGGCGTGGCCGTTGTCGGGCGTGCGGGAGGGGCAGGGGCAGGACGGGTCGGTGCAGGGCCGTCCGGCCGGGTGGCTGGCCAGGACGGAACGCTGCCGGTAGTGGGTGGCCTGGCCGTTGAGCATGGGACAGGTTGCGGCGGTGTAGGGCAGGCATTCGGGGTGCAGTGCCGGTTCTGGCGAGTGGCTCCGGGCGGTGTCGGCGGGGCGGACGATCAGCCAGCATCGTTCGTCGAGCCGGTGGCCGCAGATCTGGCAGAGGCGGTCGAGGAAGGCGGTGCGGGCTCGGTCGGCGTCGAGGGTGCCGAATGCCGCGTGGCCGCCGTGGATGAGGGATACGTACGGTACGACCAGTTGGCCTGCGACGGGGCGGTGAGCGCAGCGTTGAGGGATCGGGTGCATGGGCTGCTTCTTGCGGGTGCCGGGGGTTAGACCGGCAACCGGCAACCGGAAGAGCGGGGCTGGGCTGGGCGTGGCCCGGCGGCCTGGGCGGCGCGTGGACGCGGAGGGCCCCGCGCCCTGGGTGCGGGCGCGGGGCCGGGAGGGGGATGGGCTGGGTGCCGGGCCGCAGGGAGGGGGTGGTGGGGTCCTGCGGCCCGGCGGGCCGGGCGGCGCGGCCGGGAGGGGGGTGGGGATGGCCGCTGCTCTTGCCCGGGGCCCGGCTGATTGCAGGGTGGGGCACGGTGCGGTTAGCGGCGCAACCCTGCGGCTAGGGGCGGGTGTGCACTGAGCGCTTCAGATGGCGCCATCCGCCAGATCGAGCGCTCAGCCTCCATCCGACCCGGAACGGTTCACCGTGACTGATCTCGAAACGAGCTTCACGGACTACCCCTGGTCTGGACATGATTCCCCCCGTGCATATGGACAGGGGCCATCGCGGGCAGGGACGGTACGCGCTGACGGACACAGGAAGCGGCCACGTCTGGGGCGTCTGCGCCGAGGTGGAGGGATTGTTCCGGGAACCCCTGCGCGGGACGTACGAGCTGTTCGGCTGGGCTCCGGATGGAGCTGAGGTCCCGCGCGGCTGGGTCGGAAGCAGGGTGTGGCTGGTACCGGAGGACAGAACGCTCGATGCCTGGCTGCTGGAGGACGCGGAGAGTCTCGGGCAGTACCCGGGAACGGACGGTCTTGTGCTCACCGGTCTGGACGACTACGTGGGCCCGCCCGAGGGGCACCGGGGGCCTGTCCGGCTGCACGACGGGTACCGGTGGCTGGGGTCCTGCCGGGAGTTCGCCCGCGTCCTGCCGCCCGAGCAAGAGGAACCTCCTCTCGTCCTGCGGGGGCTTGTCCCGAGTGATCGGCTACGGCGGGCACTGGCTACGGGCACCCGGCACACGCTGGACCTGGAGGAGGTCTGGCTTGAGATACGGGACGACCGGGGCGAACCGCTCACCGATCGGCTGCTGCGACCCAAAGTCCGTACGTGGCAGCCGTCCTCCCGCGGGACGGAGCTGATTGATCTGGAACTCGACGGATACCTCGCACCCGTACCGGGATACGCCCGGCCAGTATGGGAGCGCTGGCTTGCCGGCCCGCCGGACGCCCCTGGTGCTTGGGCCGGGCTCGAGACCCGCCAGCGTGGGGCCTGGCTCGATCTCGTCCGGGAGCGGGGTTGTCGGCTCAAGCACCAGAACCGTGCCGGACACGCGTACGAGCTGGATGGCCGGCACATCACGGACGAACCGGGCCTCTACCTGGCACTCGGCGAGGCCGTCAACGGGCCGGGCGGCTACTTCGGCGGCTGCTTGGACGCCCTCGTGGACTGTCTGCGCGGCAACTTCGGCTATACCGCTGTCGCGACCTTGGTCTGGCGGGACGCTGCGACTGCACGCGAGTACCTGTCCCGCGTCCTGGCGCCAGAGGGTGAGCAATATGACCTGGTCGCCCTGGTGATCGAAGTTCTGACCGAGGGCGGGATGCGCGTGACCCTCACGTGAACTGGCCGAGCTGCCGCGGTAGTGACTCCAACGCTGCTGCCGGTCCGTTGGGCTACGTACGCGCCTGATACGGGAGCCCAACTGGGCGCTGATGCCGACGGAGGGTTCAGTCAGCGGCGGACAGCCTGTGCCACCAGTGACTGCAACCGTTCGAGCAGTAGCGCTCGCGGCGTCGTCCGTCTGCGATTGCTAGCACCGCGACCAGCAGCCGGAAGGCCTTCCGGCGTTCGTCGCGGGGAGTCAGAGAGGCGATCTTCCCCAGTTGATCGTCTATCCGACCACGTGTGATCAGCACCGCCGGTGTGTGCGTCGGGCGCAGACCGGCACGGCGGATGCCCTCCGGCCCGTCCTCGGCCACGGCACGTGCCTGGACACAGTGGTGGCGCAGAAACAGCAGGGCCTCGGACTGCTCCTCTGGGGCGAGTGCGTCGAACCATGCGATGCCCTGTGACATCGGGCGGAGCCCCTGGGCAAGCTCGTTGAGTATGACGTCGCGTTCGGTCACGCCGGTCTCCCATCGGGCAAGCGGCGCTTCGTCTCGCTTCGCCGCGGAGTCGAGGTCAGTGGAACCAGGTAGCGAGTCGCACATGCTCTGCTCCATGGAGTTCGCTGAGTGTCCGCATCACGCTCCAGACCGGCCCCCAGTGGGTCTCGTTTCCGGCGACCGATTCTCGGCTTCGCGTGCCGGAGCTGTCTGTTTCCTGCCAGTCGGTCGAGGCGAGCTCGGCCCACGTGATCCATGTCATGCCGTGGGTGTCAGGAGATCCGCCGTACGCGGCGTACTCGGTCTGAAGCCTCTCGGATGCGTCGCTCGGAAAGCCGCGGCTTTCGGCCAGAGGGCGGAAGCCGAAGTGGTTCCGGATGCCGAAGCGGCAGGCGAGGGCGTCGTAGGCGTTGCCGTTGCTGAGTAGGAAGAGGTCGATGGCGGCGGGCCACACGGAGTCCTCGTCGTCGGGGCCCCAGAGGCGGGCACCTGGCCGGCACTCGATCATCCCGCTGACTTCGGTAGACATGCACGCATGCTGCCCGCACGGCCCGTGATTCGGCATCTGCTTTTCCTACGACCCGCTTGCCGAGTGCGCAGGTGCCGCTATCCGCCATCAGGAGCGAGGGCCTCGCGGGCTAGGCAATTTCGTCTGGATCAGTCGGTCGTTGGTCCGGGTTTGCCGTTGACTGAAGCGCAGTGGGCACGGATCGAGCCTTCACGCCCGGACCGGACGCCGAAACAGGGTGGCCGCTGGCGCGATCATCGTGAGGTGATCGACGCCATCGCCTACAAGTTTCGGACCGGCACGCAGTGGGTTCACCTGCCGGAGAAGTACGGCAACTGGCGAGGTGCCTACAACCGGATGTGGGCCATCGACGGCACCTGGGAATAGCACCGGCGCCCACCCCGGAGACAGCTGCCGTTAATGATCCGGGCGAAGCCTGCCGAAGATCCATCTTGTGCAGAACCGGACCGTTCTGACGGACCGGCCGTGACCCGTGAGAGGTAGGACAGACCATGGCCCTAGCCGAAACCATGAAGGCATTGCAGAACAAGTTCAACCCGTCGGCTGCTGGCGGCCAGAACGTGACCCTTGCCTTCGACGTGCTGGACGAAGAGACGGGGGAAGGGAAGGACTACTACCTCGTCATCAAGGATGGGACCTGCGATCTGCAGGAAGGAAGGCCCCCGAAGCCCACCTGCCGTTTCACGATGGATTCGGGCCTCCTGGAGCAGATCGTCGCCGGTTGCACGGACCTAGCGAAGGAGTACAAGCGCGACTGTGTGCAGGCGCGCGGCGACCTGGCCCAGCTCGTGAAGTTCGGCGAATTCTTCCCGGCCTGATCGTGGTCAGTGTCTCCGGCCTGCTGGCCGGAGACATACGTGGCCTTCAAGGAGTCTGCGCACGCGCCGAGCAGGAGTGCCTCACTGATCAGGCACTAGGCCATTTCGTTTGGATCAGCCGGTCGTTGGTCCGGGTGTGCCGTTGACTGATGCGCAGTCGGCGCGGATCGAGCCGTTGCTCCCGGACCGGACGCTGAAGCGGGGTGGCCGCTGGCGAGACCATCGTGAGGTGATCGACGCGATCGCCTTCAAGTTCCAGACCGGTACCCAGTGGGTGCACCTGCCGGAGAAGTACGGCAACTGGCGCGGCGTCTACAACCGGCTGCGGATGTGGGCCGTCGACGGAACGTGGGAGCGGGTGTTCACTGCCCTGGTGGCCCAGGCCGACGCGGACGAAGACGTCAGCTGGGCGGTATCGGTGGACTCCACCATCGTGCGCGCTCACCAGCACGCGGCCGGGGCCCGCAAAAGGGGCCCCGGCCGGCGAGCCGGACGATCACGCCACCGGCCGGTCCCGCGGCGGACTGACCACGAAGATCCACCTCGCGGCCGACGGCCGGTGCCGGCCCCTGGCGTTCGTCCTCACCGCCGGTCAGGCCGCAGACGCACCCGCCTTCACGGACGTCATGGCCCGCCTGCGCGTTCCCCGCCCTTCGGGACGGCCCCGCACCAGGCCGGAGGTGGTCCTGGCCGACAAGACATCCCACGCGGATAAGCGTCAAGCTGCGGCGGTGGAAAGGTGTTCCGGTAGTGGGTTCGGAAAGGCCTGAGTCTCGTCGTAGACCTGGCAGTGCTGGAGGCAGTGGAAGAGCATGCCCATGAAGCGGTTCAGCAGGTTGCGCTGCGCCGCGACGTGGCGGTCGCCGGCACTTCTGCGGCGGTCGTAGTGGGCCCTTGCCCGCGGTGATTTGGTGAGGGAGACGAATGCCCACACGTAGCCGACTGCGGCCAGTCGCTGGTTCTTGACCTTGCGGCTCATGACCTTGCAGCTCTTGCCACTGGCGCGGGTGACCGGAGCACTTCCGGCGTATGCCTTGAGCGAGCTCGCGCTCGTGAACCGGGCCCGGTCATCGCCGATCTCCGCGAGGACTCGGGCACCGGTTAAGGATCCGAGACCTGGAAAGCTGCGGATGATCGCTGCGTCCGGATGTTTCTCGAAAGCTTGAGCAGTGGCTTCCTCAAGCTGGTCGGCATTGAGACAGGCAGTGTTCAGTCTCCTGAGTAGGGCAGATGTCTGCTGGCCGAGGGCTTCTTCGACCAGTGGGGGCTGGTGGAGGTACTCCTGCTGGAAGACTGCGTGCAGCCTGTCGGCTTCGGCCTGGATGCCGCGTACTCGGCCAGCCTGCTTGAGCAGGGACTGCAGGCGACGGCGTGTCAGTTTCGTGGCAGCTGTCGGGGTCGGGGCCGCAGCGAGGATCGCTCGTGCCTCGCGGGCATAAAGACCGTGCTTGTGGGCGGCGAACGCTTCCAGGATGGCGGGGTAGAACTCGCGCAGTTGGGAGCGGAGCTTGTTCAGTGCCTGGCCGCGGTCCCAGACGGCGTCCTGCTGGGCCCGGGCGAGCACGGCGACGGCCTGGACGAGCTCGGAATCCGCTGGCAGTGGCCGGTGGGCGGACATGTCGGTGCGAAGGATGTTCGCCAGGGCAGCGGCATCGACAGCGTCGGATTTCTTCCGGGCGACGGAGTGGCGGTCCCGGTAGCGGGCGACTGCCAGCGGGTTGATTGCGTAGACCGGCCGTCCGGTGGCCCGCAGGCAGGAGACGAGGAGACCACGGGAAGTCTCGATCGCGACAGGAATCGGGGCGTCCGCCCGATCACCGTGTTCGCTCAGCAGCGCGGTGAGCTGCGCGAATCCTTCCGCATCGTCGTTGATCCGTTGCTTGGCGAGTTGCTTTCCCCCGGCGTCGACCAGCGCGATGTCGTGGTGGTCTTCGGCCCAATCCACTCCGCAGAACACGGGCGTCGGTAACCCGGTCATCTCCATGCAGCCCTCCTGTGTCATGGCTCTTGGCCTCAGGTCAGAGCCTGTGCAGGGTGCGCGTGCTCCCTAATGGAAGTGCTCGAGGCACGTCATCCCACCAGCCGTTCGCAACCCCAGCGAGTCGTGCGGCCCTCGGTCTGCATCAGAGCTGGAGCTCAGGCAGTGGAGAGAGGTGGTCCGCACAACCGGCTCGGACTGCGACCAGCGAACCGCATCAGGAGCGGAGAGCGGGTACGACGACGTAAGACGTCCATGACCTGCACCATCACGACCGTTCCGGCCTTCTTGGAGGCCGGTCTGGGCTCTCCAAACGTCGCAATATCGCGTGACGGGCGCGGAGTCGACCTCGTCTTGTCAACAGGACTCGATGGTCCGGGCATACTCAAAGGCTCGCTCCGCGCCCTGAAGGGCAGCCTGCTCAACCGTGATCAGGACTCGCGTGCCGACCTTCAGGTCCCATTAGGCATACAGCTCGCGTCGAAACCGCCAGTACCTGCGACGACGGCAGAGCCAGCACACGATCCCCGAACGTCGAGACCAGCGAGCCAACCGCCGACGACACGGAAGCCGAGGCGGTCGCCCCATCGCTTTCGACCGGTCCCGGTATGCCCGCAGAAACGAGGTCGAGCGGTGCATCAACGCTCTCAAGGGATCCAGGGCCGTAGCGACTCGGTACGATAAAAGAGCCTACGTATTCCACGGCACGGTGACTCTGGCCGCACTTCGCCTGTGGCTCCGCCCCTGATTCCTCGAATGCCCTTCCACCGCAGCCATGCCCACCGACTCAGTCGTCGGCCGCGACGAGGAGAGTGATCCGTCCAGCTGAGCGGTCGATGAGCACGAACTCGTGGAAGTCCTCGTGCACACGCCCCCAGTCATGAATGGCCTCATCCCCGAGCCCGCTCGGGTAGTAGATGCGCTCGGCCGCTGCCAAGCGGTCGAACACCTCCTGCTGCAGATCCGCCTCCAGCCTGGCAGGCACGTCCTCGAACTTGTTCGCCCACCCCCACAGGATGTGCGTGCTCTTCTCCCGGCTGACGGTTTCGTAGACGTCGGGGGTGATCAGGCTCAGCCAATACGGGCCGTGCCTGGATCCCTCCAGCAGGACTCCACCACCTGCGTAGTCGTCCCGGAACTGTTCATGCCCGATGAGCGCCGCGAGCAGTTCCTGGGCGTCGTCGGACTCTGCCGGGATCCGCAGATGCTTGATGTCGACCCACCTATAGCCGTGTGACCTCGGATCCTGGAACTTATAGTTCCGGAAATTGATGAAGGCACTGGCCTCATGGGTGAGCTGGTTATCCATAGCGCCACAGCTTAAGAGCCGACCAAGGTCGCTCTGCAGACCCATCGGACAGGCCCTAGACCCAGCTCTGGGGGTCCGCGCCGAGGAAGTGCGCGGTCGGGGTGACTCCGTCCTGCTGGCCGACGAAGGCCACGTCAAGGTGTGCTTCGAGCAGGACGTCACAGGGGTCCCCTTCGTCGCCGCCCCTCTTCACGACGACCGTCAACGTCACGTACTCGGCTTCCGGCATTGGGGCGCCCTTTCTCTGCGGTGTGGGGCCGGGGCGCGGGTGCTGCGCTCCGGCGGGGGCTTTGGGGGCGGATGTCGCCCATCCAGGCGGTGCGCCCCTCCTGGGCGAGGCGGCGCAGTGCCACGCTGGATGCCGTGCGGGGCTCCGGCTGGCCGGGTGGCGTGGGCCAGCTCGTGCCCCAGCACATAGCGAGGGACGGGCGGAGCTGCATCGTCTGCCAGGCCGGCGTCACCCGGTGGGCGGGCTCGTACGTCCGCCAGCACTTGCGTCCGATGTCGGCGACGCGCAGCACGGCCGGCGACGTCCCGGCGAAAGGCCGGGAGCAGCGCGGCACGGGCGCGGCGGGGGCATGGCAGGCGCCGCTGGGCGGGGTGCCGGGCCGCAGGGAAGGGGGTGGTGGGGGTCCTGCGGCCCGGCGGGCCGGACGGCGCGGTCGGGAGGGAGGTGGGGGTGGCCGCTGCTCGTGTCCGGTAGTGCCGGGCGGCGCGACGCACGAGAGGGGGATTCGTGCGGGGCGCCTCCGGCTGAATGAAGGATGGGGCACCGTGCGGTTAGCAGCACAACTCCGCCGCTACGGCCGCGTGTTGGGGCGGCCGCGGCCGTGCGGGGGCGGTGTACTCGTCG
Organism: Streptomyces sp. NPDC048185; assembly: GCF_043202495.1. NCBI lineage: Bacteria > Bacillati > Actinomycetota > Actinomycetes > Kitasatosporales > Streptomycetaceae > Streptomyces > Streptomyces sp. NPDC048185. The sequence goes on along the minus strand of NZ_JBIDAN010000005.1, from coordinate 173,832 downwards.
TCGGTGTCACCACCCGTCGGTGGGCAGCAGCATCTGGCCGTCCGGCTCGCAGGCATCGCGGGCGTGCTCCTGAACGGCCATGGTGTGCTCCATGGCCTGCTGGTCCTCCAGGAAGCATGCGTACCAGCCGCAGCGGGTGCAGCGGGACCACAGGAAGGTGCGGGTGTCGTTGGGCTTCGACGGCGGGTACGGACCCATCGCAGTGCGGATGTGACGGGTGTCCGTCCATGCCGACAGGCGTCGGCCCTCGGGACAGCATCGCTCTATGTCCTGGACGGCGGTGGCGGAGGCCGCGGCCAGGGTGCACGTGGTACAGGCATGCCGGCGCTCGGCGAACCGGTTGGGGAAGAACGGGGCGGGGGCAGTCCTCATCTGGGTGGTCGCCTCTCAAGCGTTCGGGAGAACAGGGGGCACGCCGACCCGGGCGCACCGGCCCGAGCACGCCGGCCGCGGGGGGGGTCGGCCGCGTGGGCGCGGTCGGCGGGCCCGGAGGGGGCGGGCCCTCGGCGGCGGGCGGCGGGCCCGGGGGCCGGTCTGGGGCGGGGCGGTTGGTCAGACGGGCAGGCGGCCCAGAGACGCGGTGAGCGCCAGGCACGTCAGGGCGCAGAGCCCGGCCAGCATGAGGGCCGCCTTGACGCGGGTGACGCGGCGCGCGGGCGGACGAGTGTGAGACATCATCGGCAAAGGCACTCTTTTCAGGATTTCGACTGGGGACGGGGCCGGGCCGCGCGCGGGGCAGGAAAGGGGGAATCCTGCACCCGGCGCGGCCCGGTCGTGCCGGGGGCGGCGCGGCGCACGAGAAGGGGGTTCGTGCGGGGGCGCCCCCGGCTGAACGCAGCATGTGACAGGGGCCGGTTAGGGGCACAAGCCCAGCCGTGCCGGGGGCAGGCCCGGCGGGGTGCGCGGACCGGCCCCGCCCTGCGGGTGCCGGACAGGGCCGGGGGCGGGGTGTGGTGGTCAGGGGCGGCTGGTGACGCGGGACCCGGCCAGCGGGGTGAGGTGGGTGGGTTCGGCAACCGGGGTGCAGCCGAGGTTCGCGACGCAGAGGTGGATGATCCAGTGGTCGGGGCTGGTGACCTTGACGACGTCGCCGACGGAGACCGAGCGGATGTCGGCGGGCCACGTCTGGCCGGTGCCGTCGGGGCCCTGGCGGTTGCCGACGGTGAACGCGGCTTCGGCGGCGGCCTCGTGACTGCAGATCCGGTCACTGGCGCGGAAGACCAGAAGCAGCGGCGTGCCGTCGGAGCGGGCGGCTATGGCGAGGGGGTGGTGGGGCTGGTAGCCGCCGAAGCTGTGCGGGGCGGTGTTCATATAGACGGTGACGGCGTACACACCCAGCCCATCACCAACGGCGGGGGCGGCGGCAGGGGTACCGGAGGCGGCGGTGGTGTCAGGGGTGTCGGGCTGGGTGGTGATGCGGGCGGTCACGGGGCGGGGACGGGACACGGCAGTCGTCACAGTGGAACTCCCATCAAAGGGGGTGGCGGTTGACGAGCAGGACACTGCAGCGACCGGTCGCAAGCCAGGCAAGCAGCGACCGGGCCCGCGACGGCGGACGGCCGGGCGTCGGGAAGCGGGGCGCCGGTGCGCGGGACGGCAGGAGGGGTGGGACGGGGCACGGCGGGGCGCGGCGCGGCGCGGCGGTGCGGGGTGGGCCCGGGCTCGGTAATGGCGGACGGCCCCACGCCCGAGACAGGGTGTCCAGGGGGCAGGGCCGGGCACAGCGGGGCCGTGGGGTGATGTGGCCGTGGCCGTGGGCTCATCGGTCAGGCCAGCTCACAGATGCGGCCGCCAGCTCAGTCACGGCGCAGTAGGCGACGGAGTCGGGACCGGAGTGCTCGGATGCGGCTGCGCCGCTGGTACACCCGCACCATCGCGGCGATATCCGCCGGGTCCGGGGAGAGGCACCACGTCAATTTGATGACGAGGGCTTCGCGCTGCTTCTGCTGTGGCCGGTCCAGCACGAGGATCGTCCCGCCCACGTCCGACTTCCACGCAGCCAGACGTGATCGGTCTCGGAGCTGAGCTCGCGATCCCCTGTCCGCAGGCTGGGGGCAGACCCATCAGGCGGGCCACCTCGTCAGCGAACGACTCGAACGTGTACGGCGATGGTGTGGCGGCGGGGAGGTGGGGTTGGTGCCAGGACGGCAGGGGCATGGGAGTGGTCCTTCCGGGAAGGGGCGAACGACCCATGGATGGGTGGTGGGTTCGCGGTGGGGTGTCGGTTGGTGCCGGGCCTGTTGGTGCCGGAGGGCCGGGCCCGCCCCGGAAGGGGGGCGGGCCCGGCGGCCGAAGGGATCTGCCCCCCCGCATAGAGGTGGGTGGTGCGGCTGGGCGTGACGTTCATCAAGGGATCTCTCTGTCGTGGGATCCGGCCTGGGGCGGTGGCCCGGACCATGCGGTGCGGTGTGGGCCGACCATCACCCGCCATAGAGCAAGCCCCGCAACAGGACTTGGGTCAGGGCCTGCCCCGGCCGAGCCAGCCGGGGGGCTGGGCGGGGATCTGACGTCGTGGGGCTGCCCTATGTGTTGCTCTTCCTGGAGTGGGAGGCGAGGTACCCGCTGGAATGGACGCAGCATGCGGAGGCGTGAGGTACGAAGCAGAGCCTGATCCGGAACTTGGCCCGTGCTCGCCAGGAGGAGGCGGTCAAGGGGGGGCACCGATCTGGTCGAGATGGTCGCCCACCGGACGTTCGCTTCTCCGTGTATGGAATTCGTTCTCCCGTTGGTGAGCGCGTGTTGACGTGGCGCCAGAAAATGATCCCTTGAATGGCGGGCGCTTACGTACGTCCGACCCATCCCCTCTGCCCGTCGTCTGCCCAGGCGAGAATCAGTCGCTCGCGGGGGTCTACCAGCGGGCTGGTCCGGCAGGTGACATCTGGGCGATTTATTTAGTCGCTGAAGTCAACTACGCTAACCGGCTCACCTGGCGAGCACGTCTAGGAGCCGCCATAGTGGTGATAAAGGGCTTCAATTCCGCATTGAGGCCTGCGAGGTAACGCTTGAAGGGGCCACGAAGAGATGACGGATATCCTGTGGCAGAACGACGACGGCGGCCTGCAAATCTGGTTCATGGACGGCCATGGGATCAGGAACCGCGCCGCGCTGGTTGACGAGAACGGCGAGAACATCCTCGTCGCACCACCCTGGCGCATCGTCGCGACCGGAGACTTCGACTCCGACGGCCGGCCAGACATCCTGTGGCAGAACGACGACGGCGGCCTGCAAATCTGGT
>NZ_JBIDAN010000005.1:0-170499 GCF_043202495.1 Streptomyces sp. NPDC048185 | reverse complement strand
GTTCATGGACGGCCACAAGATCAGGAACCGCATCGGACTCGTCGACGAGAACGGCCAGAACATCCTCGTCGCACCACCCTGGCGCATCGTCGCGACCGGAGACTTCAACTCCGACGGCCGGCCAGACATCCTGTGGCAGAACGACGACGGCGGCCTGCAAATCTGGTTCATGGACGGCCACAAGATCAGGAACCGCATCGGACTCGTCGACGAGAACGGCCAGAACATCCTCGTCGCACCACCCTGGCGCATCGTCGCGACTTCCGGGATTGATCTGACGGAAGCGCGAAGGCTCATTGACGAGCGCTACAAGGCTGCGGGCGGGATCACGGGGCCTCTCGGTCTGCCGATGGGTGCTGTGCGGCCAGTCGCTGATGGCGCATTGCGACCCTTCGCCGGCGGTGCTGTGCATGTGCTCCACCACGGCGGAGTGCATGGTCCAGGAAAGACGTGGTGCGTCATGGTGCGCTTCCTCGGTTTTCACTGTCTCGAGGAGTCCGACGAATGGTCGGCGTCGGACGAGCCGTACTTCCTCATTAGCGTTGTGGGCGCAAACAAGGCTGTGACCCGGAAGATTGGCCCCGTCGAGAATGTTGACGCGGGCGAGGACCATACCATCGTGTCAGGAGTGGCGGGGTTTGAGGACAGGATTGTTCCACCGGTGATTCTCGGCGTCATCGCCAACGAGAACGACGAAGGCTCCCCTGAAGAAGCCGCGGAAAAGGCCAAGAAGGTCGCCGAGTCGGCGGTCGGAAAGTTCGAGGAGGCGATGGCCTCGTTCGGTGCTGCTACGACTGACAGTCATGTGGTGCCGGAGTGGTTCCGCGACATCTTGGTCGGATGGATTCCTGAGGGTGTCGCCGCTGTGTTCGGACTCGGTGACGATTCCATCGGCAGCAACGGTCAAATTCTGTTCGACTACGACCCTGCGGGCATGGATTGGCGGAGTCCACCTTCGCTGGGGACTTTCGGAGCCAACCCGTACAACGTCAAGTTGCCCGTCGGTGTGAACCCGGAGGAAGGCCGATACGAACTCTATTTCGACGTCAAGGTGGGCACATCGGACATTGACACGCTGTGACGTCCGAAGGAAACCTGAAAGCCGGTAACTCGATGGTGGCCGGCAGGGCGTGCGACAGCCCCGGACGCGGGCAAGTGCAGTCCGGTGATCACACGATAGAGGCGCCCGGGACCTACGCCGTAACCGGGCTTCGGCGCCGACGGGTTGGGGTGTGGCACAGGACGTTGGGAACACTGCACGACAGCGGCCCCCCGGCCTGCGCTGAGCTCGGGCCCGGGGGTGCTGTTCTTGTGGTGTCAGGCGGCCTGGTTGCCTGTGCGGGCGGCGAGCTGGGGGGCCATCGCCCGTCGGATGACAGCCGCGGCCAGGCGCGTCGGCATCGCGTTGCCGACCTGCTCGTACTGCTTGGTCCGAGTGCCTTGGAAGGGGTGGCCGGGCGGGAACGTCTGGAGGGCGGCCGCGTCGGCCACGGACACGCGGATCATGACCTTGCGGCCCCCGCGGTAGGCGGGCAGTTCATCGGCGTCCGTCAGCGGGGTGTTGGTGATCCAGCGGCCCGCGTCGCGTTCCCCGTACAGGGTGGCGCGGCTTCCGGAACCGCCGACGCAGGACGGGTCGGGGCCTCCGGCTGCCGTGCCGACCGCGACGGTCAGCGCGGGGCGGTGGCTCATCCCCCAGCCGAGTGCTTCGGCCATCGACACCCAGGGCAGCAGATGCTGGTTGCCGTCCTCCTGGGTGGTGGTGCGGCTGTAGCGGCGGTGGGTCGGTGCGGGCAGAGCCGCCTGGTCGCCGCGGCGGGCCACCAGCACGGCGCGGGCACGGGTCTGCGGGACACCGTACTCCTCGGCGTGCATGCGGCCGGTGACAACCGTGTATCCCTCGCTGCGCAGAATCTGGGCCATCGCTTCCCACACGGGCAGCACAGTGGGTACCTGCTCCAGCAGGACGGTGCGGTACGGGCGGCCCGCGTCGAGGGCCTGGAGGGTCCAGCGCAGGGGCTCAAGCACCAGGCCGGTGCGTTCGTCGTCGAGCGTGGCCAGACCCGCACGGATGTCCTGGCGGGCGGCGAGCTGCGCGGCAGGTATCTCCGGGGCGGGGCGACCGGATGAGACACGGCGGCCGGACACAGCCAGCCGTGGCCCGGACCGCTGCCGCGGTGGCAGCGGTCCGGCGTGACCGGTGGCGGACCAGGCGTGGCGAACAGCCCGAGGCGGGGCACAGCCTCGGGTTGGTCGACCGGGCGGGCGCAGCGGCCGGAAGCTGCCGGCGAGCCGCCCGGCCGCCTCGGCGCGACGGCCGCTGAGACACGGCGGGCAACCCCGAGACGACGCGGCCCCAGGTGGGGACCGCACGGCGCCGGGCCGAGACGTGCGGCGCGGGCTCCGGCCAACGCCCGCACGCCGCGCCGTCTTTGCTGTGACCCGCGGCGGTTCAGTCGCCCGATGGGAGAACTCTGAAGAGGCCGTGGTGAGGTCTACCTGGGGCGTCTGGCGTCTTCCTCGTTCCACACCGAGATGACGTGCCCCTCGCCGTACTGCTCGATGACCAGGGCGCGGGCTTCGGTCGACGACGAAGCCATCAGCCGGAACCGCTTTTCCTTCTCCCACTGGCCATCGATCCAGATGAAGCCGATGAACTCGCGCCTCGGCCCGGTGGGCTCGAAGTCGGACAGGTCTGCCACCACACGCCTCCCCGTTGTCAGGTTTGCGACATTTTCGCAGACGCAGACAGCCCTCCGACCCGATGCGGGCCACCTGGTGGCCGGGCCGGGGGCGGGGCCGGTGGACGGGCCCGCCCGGACGCGGGAACGGCGAACGCTCCCGGACTCCTGCTGTGCGGGCGGGAGTCCGGGGGCGGCGGGGATGCCGGGGGTGGTCAGCCGATCGTGAGGTGGATGCGGAGCCGGTCCAGGCCGCGGGCGTTGCGCAGCTGGTGGGCCCTGCCTGCGCGTCGGGCCCTCTCGCGTCGGTGGCTGGTGTAGGGGAGGGCGAAGTCCCGCACCCACGTGGTGGTGCTCGCCGCGTCACGCGCGGCGCGGTCTGCCGGGTCGTAGGCTTCGGCGACCTCGTCGAAGATCAGACGGGCTATCGCCTGCGGGCAGCCGTGCAGCAGCGGTTCGGCGTCCGGGCCGTCCTCCTCGAACGCCGTGATGGCGGTCTCGGTGAACTGTCGGTGGGCGGGGGTGCTGGCGGCTTCCTCACGGAGGGCAGCGAGGATGTCGGGGCGGGTGCAGACGTAACCGCTGCGCGTGACGTTCATCAGGGGCCTCCCTGGTGTGGGCTCCGGTCCGGGACAGTGACCCGGGGCGGTGCGGTGCGGTGTGGTGTGGGCCGACCATCACCCGCCGGAGAGCAAGCCCCGCAACCAACGGTGCTCGAGAGTCGCCCTCCGAGGCCCGAGAACGCGCTCCTCCTGCGGACCCACACCTGGGCCGGATCCGCCGGCACGCGGGCCGCAAGCGCGCGGCGGTGGAGGTCCGGGCCGTCCGGTCCGGGACCGCGCAGCGCTTCGGGCAAGTTGCTGGAAGCGGGAGGGCTGGGACGCTGTCGGCGCGTCCCAGCCGTGGGTGAGCTGCTATTACGCAGGGGGTGCGGAGATGTTGAGCGCGTGAAGGACGGCGTTCAGGATCGTGCCGGGGTCGGCGCCTTCTTCGCGTGTGGCGCTTTCGATGGCGTGCCGGGCGGCGTGATGCTCAAGGGAGGTGAGTACGCGGCGGCCGGGTGCCGCGTCGGCGGGCGGAGTGAGGCGCAGACGCACCAGCCGGTAGGCGTCGTAGCGGTCGGTCTCCAGGTACCGGTCCACTTGCCAGCCCTCGGACTGGAAGAGGTCCGCCCAGCCGGTCAGGATGCGTTCGTTCAGTGCCCGTTCCTTGGCCCGGACGTGCTTGGCCGGGCCGGGGCCGAGGTGGGGGCAGCTTCGGACCGGTACGTCAGGACGACCTGGTCGGTGAGCGTGTGTGGGTCGAGGTAGGCACCGTTCCCGATGCAGCGGCGGCCCCGGAATGCCGCCAGGGGCTTGCAGGCCTGCGTCAGTACGCGGATCGCGGCATCGACCTGGGGGACGGTCACGTTCTCGGCGAGAGCGCCGTAGACGACGGCGGGACGGGCAGGGGTGTGCATGGCGGGTGTTCTCCCTTGCTGCGGGGCGTACGGGTGCGGAAGGGGCCGGGGCGCGAGCCGTGGGCCGCGCCCGGTTCACGGGCCAGTCGTCGAAGCGCTCGGGCACGGTGAGGTTGCGGCGGTGGCGCGCGGGGCCAGTGGCCGGGGGGCCATGGAGGGGGGCGGGGCCACCCCAGGGGGTGAGGGCGGCCCGGCGGCCGGAGACTCGACCGCACCTGGGGGCGGGAGCATCCCTACCGGCCAAGCCGAGACTGCCCTGACCGGGGATTAAGCCCCGCAACTACCGGCCCATGCCTGGCGCGGGCCTTGGCGGTGCGGGGCCGGGTCGAGGCGACACAGGCCGCGGCGAGCCGATCTCGGGGGGCACGGCCGGAACGGACCTGCCGGGCGGCGCTGCCACCGACGCCACAAGCAAGGTCGCGAGTCCGCGCCACCGGCACGGCATACGCACGGCCGGCCCAGCCTGGGCAGGGCACCGGGCCCCGACGCACGAAGTTCCCCGCAGCTGAGGCCCAGCCCGGGCTTGTCAGACCCGCTCCGTAAGCTGCGGCGCATGAGTATGAATGGGGAGTACCTGCGCGTCACGCCTGCGGAACTGGACCAGGCCGTCAAGGATCCCGAATGGGCCCTGGATCTCGCCGAGGCAATTCAGGACGCGCAGGAGGGGCAGGAGCCAGCCCCGCACGAGGCGCGGCACTTCACCACTCATAAGACATGGGATCTGCTCGGCTTCCTTCTGCGACGCTCGGCCTTCCCGGTCGACATCGTCCACGGCGAGGAACTCCTCGCTGCCGACGACTGGGGCTACGGGCCGCCGCAGTATCTGACTCCAGACCGGGTCCGGCTGGCTGCAGACGCCCTGCAGCAGACGACGTACGACCAGCTCATCGAGGGGGTCGATCCCTCCGAACTTGCCGAGGCTGGCGTCTACCCTCAAATCTGGGACTCGCCCACCTCACTGGAGTGGGCCCGCGACCTGTTGACTCCCCTGACCGAGTTCTTCCAAGGTGGCGCATCCGCCGGGCACGCGATGCTGATCTGGCTTGACTGAGCCACCCCCGGCGGTCGGACGTTGAACAACCAGCTCAGCTTCTCGGGGGCGTTGCCAGGGTCACCTCGCCTGTCCAGGACTGCCTTTCCGGAGCTGAGCCCCACGTCACTTCGGCATTGGCGCCGTGGAAGTCCTGTGCGAGGGCCGTCACCATGGCTTCTGCGGCTGTCCGCGCCTCGGCTGGGTCGGCGCTGGCCGGCACATCGGCGAGACGCCCGCACAGTGTTCCGCCCTCTTCCGTGGCGACGCTGTAGCGCCAGCCATCCGCCGTCGCCAGCAGGGTGATGTTCTTCGGCCTGCCGAAGGGCGCCCGCTGCTTCGTCCGTTGTCGTCTCACCATGAAGCCATCCAACCTCGTGAGCGCATGTACGCGAAGGGCAGTGCTGGCTCGCCTGGTGGCGTATCCGGGTGCACGCGGGGGGCGGACCCGGCACCGCGGGCGCGGTGCCGGGACCGGTGGCTGCGGGGCGGGCCGGACTGGTGGGGGCCCGGTCCTGGTGGTCAGCGGTAGGAGTAAGCGTGCGCGATCAACGCGATGCGGGCGCCGTTGAGGTGGCCGCGTGCGAGGTAGTCGCCGTGTTCGGTGCGTGTGGCCTGCTCGCGGCTCAAGCCGATGCGGTGCAGCCAGGTGTGCAGGCCCGTGTCGTTCCTGCCGAGCCGGATGTGCAGGTACAGCAGGGTGTCGGTGACCGGCTGGCAGATGAACACCCGTGCCTCGTTGACGAGTTCGGCGTGCGCGCGCATGGCGGGCGTCGCCGGGTCGGGCAGGGTGAAGCGTCGGTCGAGTGCCCACTTACTGCGTGAGTTCCACCTGGTCGCCCACTTGGTCTGGGTCTTCTCCCCCGGTAGGGGCGAATGCACGCAGAAGTGGTCCTCCTCCGGGTGGCCGAGGTCGAGTTGGCAGTCGCTGAAGCCTTTGTAGTGGTCGCACCGGCCGGGGTCGGCGTTGTCGACGAGGGCCTGTATAGCGGTGGCCGGGACGCCCAGGTCGGCGAGGCGTTCGGTCAGACGGTTAATCGCCGCCTGCTCGTGGCGAAGCGGGGTGAGGTCGGAAACCATGGGTCGGTCCTCTCAGCGTGGCTGTCCGGCCGTCGGACGGCGGCTCGGGGTGGCAGCACGCTGTCCCTGCGCGGGGCAAGCCCGGCAACTGGTGGAGTCCCGAGGTGCTCTACCTGTCGTTATGGCCGGGCCGCGGAAGCTGGATGACGTGCTCCCGATCCGGAACCGGCCGTCGCGCGGCGTCCCGGCGAACGCGCGGCGTCGGCCGTACGGACGGCACCGCCCCGGAAACTGCTCCGGTTCCGGCCCCGCGGGGAGGCCGGAGTGGGGCACGTTGTTCGCAGACCTCCAGGGGCGGGGGCGGTCTACGCGGTGGTGTCGGGGGTGGCGCAGCTGCCTGCCGGGAGACTGCCGGAGGCCACCTGGGCGTCGAGGGTGTCCTGTGCGCGGGTGAAGTCGGCGCAGCGCTGTGCAGCCGTCTCGGGCGTGTGGGCGGTGGCGACGTGGACTCCCGTCCAGTTGTCCATGACGAGGTGCGGGCCGCCGAACATGCCGCCGAGTCCGCTGTCGTCGGTGACGACGGTGTAGCGGGGGCTGGTGCGATCGGCGGGGATCTCGGCGAAGAACACCATGTAGGCGTCCGGGGGAAGCGTGACGGCCAGGCCGACGGCGGCCAGGACGCCGGCGCATTCGATGCGCTTGGTTTCCTGCTCGGGGGTGTCGGCGCCGGTCTTCTCCTTCAGGTCCCATACGACCATCGGCCGGTCCGAACGGGTCAGGATGAGCCATCCGTCCTGCTCGTCGGGGACGTGGCGGGGGAATCGGGTGACGAGGGCGGTTTCCGCCTGCTTGACGGCGGCAGCATGCTGCGGCGGTATATCGAACACGGTGGTTCTCCAGTGTGGGGTTGTGGCGGACGACGCGCACCGTGGGTGCTGCGGGCTCAAGCCGGTCAAGCAGCCCTCATGCCGTGTTGGAGTGGACCAGCTGTCCGGCTGGCCACGGGCCTGGCACGCGTCGGGCCAGAAAGAACGGGGGTGCGGCAAACGGACCGGGGCCCAGGGCCGGGCGCCGGGGACGGCCCCGAGTGGGATCGCGGCATCCGGGCGCCGAACCGGGGCCAAGTCGGCGGCGCAGGTAAGCGGCCCAGCCCGGCCGGTGGGGCACCGCCTGGGGGTAGCCGAGCATGGCAGACGCGGGCGGTCCGAGACGGAACAGGGCAGAGTGGGGTACGAAGAGGGGGAAACGCACGCGCGGCCCGCCCCAGGGGTGTTCCCGGGGCAGGCCGCACCAGTGCTGCCTGTCTAGTGCTGTGACCGCATAGGTTCACCGGGGTGCTCGTTGTGCTGGTTGGAAGCGATGTCGCTTCCAACCAGCAGGGGAGGCGAGATGGCACCACCGGTCAGGGTCCGGAGGCTGACGGAGCAGGAGGGGCAGAAGCTCCAGCAGATCGTTAGGCGGGGCAGTACGAGCTCGGTGCGGTTCCGGCGGGCGATGATGCTGCTGGCCTCGGCCGGCGGCAGCCCGGTCCCGGTGATCGCGCGTCTGGTCCAGGCGGACGAGGACACCGTCCGTGACGTGATCCACCGCTTCAACGAGATCGGGCTCGCATGTCTCAACCCTCAGTGGGCGGGAGGCCGTCCCCGCCTGCTGAGCAGTAACGACGAGGACTTCGTCATCCAGACGGCCACCACCCGCCCGACCGTGCTGGGCAAGCCCTTCACCCACTGGTCGGTCCGCAAACTCGCCGACCACCTGCGTCGGAATATCGCCAGGCCCGTCCGGATCGGCCGCGAGGCCTTGCGGTGCTTATTGGCCCGCCGGGGGGTCACCTTCCAGCGGACGAAGACCTGGAAGGAGTCCCCGGACCCCGCCTTCGACGCCAAGCTGGCCCGGATCGAGTACGCGGTCAACGAGCGTCCGGACCGCACATTCGCCTTCGACGAGTTCGGACCATTGGGCATCCGTCCCACCGCCGGCTCCTGCTGGGCCGAACAGAACCGCCCCAACCGGTTGCCGGCCACCTACCGCCGCACCCACGGCATCACCTACTTCCACGGCTGCTACTCCGTCGGCGACGACAAGCTGTGGGGTGTCAACCCGGCGCCGCAAGGGCATCGACCACACCTGGGCTGCCCTGCGGTCGATCCGCGCCGCCCGCCCGGACGGCGGCCCGATCTACGTAATCCTGGACAACCTCTCCGCCCACCTGAACTGGAAGATCCGCAGGTGGGCGGCCAGGAACAAGGTCGAGCTGTGCTTCACGCCCACCTACGCGTCCTGGGCCAACCCCATTGAGGCCTATTTCGGGCCCTTGCGGCAGTTCACCCTCGCCAACTCCCACCATCCGAACCACACCGTCCAGACCCGGGCCCTGCACGCCTACCTGCGTTGGCGCAACAACAACGCCCGCCACCCCGACGTCCTGGCGGCCCAACGACGCGAACGCGCACGAGTCCGCAGCGAACGAGGTCTCCGCTGGGGCGGCAGGCCCCTGCCGGCCGCAGCCTGACCCTCTCAACCCGGCCAGGTCACAGCGTCAGTCGTCGAACTCGACGCCCGAAGCCTCCGCACGGGCAATGATGTTGCGGACTGCCTCGGGGTTTGTGATGACGGATTCGACGGCCATCTTCAGTCGCGCGAGGTCGCCCGAACTGCCGACCGCGCAGAACATGCCTGCCTCGCTGTCGAAATCGACGTGCTCGGCAATATCCGGCCAGGCAAACCGCACGAGACCCTCCCAGAAGTACCCGTTCGGCTCGTGCCCGGCGGCAACTATGGCGGCATCGGCAGCCAGGCCGCCGACATCCAACGTCAGCGAGTGCTCGCCGTCGAAGTCATGGAGGTGAATGGTCACAGCGCGATCGTCTCACCCACCACGCGAACCGTTCACCCCGTCCCTCACGGCTCAACAAACCCGGTGAACCTTCCCGGTCACAGCACTAGCCATGCAGCCAGACTCGCAGCGGACCGACCACCTCGAAGCCATGACGGAGGGCGGCATCCAGGTCCGCACCGTGCTCATAGCCCACCGCGGGCAGGGTGGGGAACAGCCGGTGCACTGCGTCCAGCACCACCGGCCAGGCCCGGTCGGCGCCGCCCTCCACCGCGAAAACATTGGAAATTCCCACCACATGGCCGCTGCGGCTCGCCACCGCCCCAGCGGCCACCAGGCCGTCAGCGGAGTGTCCGACGAGCACGGACGTCGCCGGGTCATCGAGCAATTCGGGTCGGAAAAGGTCCGCCTTGCCGTCCCCGTCGTCCCAGGCAAGGGCCCAGGCCCGCAGCATGTCCGGGCTGCTGACCACATCCCAGGCGAGATCCGATGAGGTGGTCGGCACGCTCGCCGGGCGGTGGATCCACTGCGCGTCGAACAGCACCTTGAAACCGGCCCCCGCCAGATCGAGGTCGGCGAAACTGTCCTTGACGCAGGCGCCGGGAGCGGCGGTATCGATCCGGTCCACCAGCGCGGCGGCACAGGCCCCCGGCAGCAGCGTCACCGCGTCGGGGTAGTACAGCGGCGGCCGGGCCGGAACGGCCCAAGCATGCAACCCGAACTCGCCCGCCAAACCGTGCGACCGGCTCATCGACGCGCACCACTCGGCGTTGTTGCGGGCCGCGGCCCGGATCACGAACTGCTTCATCGCTGTCACGAATGCGCATCATGGCCTGTCCCGGCCCGATCCGTCGAACAGATTCCGTCAGCCAGAGGACGGACGTCCATTCTGTGAGGCTGAGGTTGGTTGCCGGGTCACCGCGGTTCGCTGCTCCGGGAAGGAAACGACTCATTCAGGGCCGCTGGCTAGGTCGGCAGCACACGGACCCAGCACAGCTCGGCGGCGGGTGAACACTGAGGCTGCGGGGCCGCGTCACGAGCGGTACTCGGCATCGTGTTCGCCGTCCGCAGCCCGTTCTGCGTAGCCGTAGAGAAAGGTCGAGACCCCTGCGGCGACCATCTGACGGAGCGCCTCCTCGTGGTGGAGGTCCGCCCGGTCGGTGAGGTTGTCGGCGGAGATGAGCAGCATCAGGTGTCCGGCCGCGCGGGCGGGGTCGCCGATGGCGAGGTCGCCGCGTTCGGCGATCCTGCTCAGACGTTCGGCCAGTTCGCGCCGGGTGCGGCCGGGGCCTGCCTCGTGCCAGAGCGCGAGCGCGTCCGGCGGGATGTGCTCGGTCTCGGCGTTGATCTGGCGGATGAGCGCGAAATGCGGGGCCAGGTCGGAGGTCAGCACGCCGAGCCAGGCAACTCCGAAGTCGATCAGGTCGCTTTCGAGATCGACCACCTTGGTCAGATGACGGTCGATGATGTCGACCATCGTGTCCGCGACCCGCTGCGTGCTCTCCTGCATCACCGCCTGGAACAGCTCGGCCTTGTCGGTGAAGTGGTTGTAGATGGTGCGGTTGGAGACGCCCGCTGCGACGGCGATCGCATCCAGTCCCGCGCGCGTGTAGCCGTCGCGGGCGAACAGCGTCAGCGCCCCGGCCATGATCGCCCGGCGCTTGTCCGGTTGGCCGACCGGCCTCTTCTTCTCGGTCACGCTTCACAACCCTAGTCGATTACACCGATGCTTGCACTTACTACACCGGCCGGCGTAACGGCTACACCGATCGGTGCAACTCTCGCCTGTTGAGGAGACATCCATGACCAGGATCGGCATCATCATCGGCAGCACACGCCCCGGCCGCCGAGGCCGCGCCGTCGCCGAGTGGGTGGTCGAAGCCGCCGCGCGGGAACAGCCGGCGGTCGGCTTCGACATCATCGACCTCGCCGACTTCGGCCTGCCGCTGCTGGATGAGACGCACCCGGCGGCGTCCGGCCGGTACAGCAAGGCGCACACCGTCCTCTGGGCGGAGGCGATCGCCGGTTGCGACGGATTCGTGTTCGTCACACCGGAGTACAACCACTCCATCCCCGGCGCGCTGAAGAACGCTTTCGACTTCGTCTACGCCGAGTGGAACAACAAGGCGGCCGGCTTCGTCGGCTACGGCCTGCATGGCGCGACCCGCGCGGTCGAGCACCTCCGGCTGGTCCTCGCCGAACTGAAGGTCGCCACCGTACGCAGCCAGGTGGCGCTGTCCCTGCACCACGACTTCACCTTCTCCGCGCCCACCGAGCCGGGGGACCTCACTCCGTGCCCGCACCAGTACTCCGCCCTCACCGCCCTGCTCAACGACGTCGTCGCCTGGGCGCGGGCGCTCGCACCGATCCGTGAAGGAGTCCCGGCATGACTGCCCTGACCGGCATGACCGCCTTGACCGCACTCGACGACCTGGCCGACGCGCTCGCCACCGGCACGACCGTCGCCGGACTCGGCGAGTCCACCAGATTCGCCCACGAGACCTTCGACGTGCGTGACCAGCTCTTCCGCCGTCTCGTCCGCGAACACGGCTTCCGCGCACTGGCCTTACAGGACAACACCTCCGTCGGGGCGACCCTCGACGCGTACGTCACCGGAGGCGCGGGCACGGCACGATCCACCCTGGCCGATGCCTGGCGGCCCTGGCGCACCACCGAGATGGCCGCGGCGCTGGAGTGGATCCGCGCCTTCAACCAGGACCACCCGGACGACCCGGTCCGTATCTTCGGGATCAAGCCCGCCCAGGCACAGCCCGCCGACTACGACGCCGTCATGGAGCATGTGCGCCGTGCCGCCCCGCACCGGCTTGCCGACATGGCCGCCCACCTGGAGCCCATCCGTACGGCACACGAGATCGACGAGCACGTGCAGCGGGCCAGAGGGCTGCACCCGGGCCGGCCCTTCGCCGAGCATGCCCGCGACGCCCTCGCGATCGTCGCGGAGCTGCCCGGGGACGACGTCCTGGAGCGGATGCGCCTCATCGTGGACTTCCACCAGCGCAGCGTCGCCGGACGCGACAACTACGCGGGCGACGCCCGCACCTGGGCCGAGACGATCATCGACCATGAGCACCGCACCGGCCATCGCGTTGCCTACTGGGACGGCATAGCGCACACCTCGGCGGCTGCGGTGACCCTCGGTCTGGCGCCCCAACGCGGCTCCCAGCCCACGGTCGGCAGTGTGCTGCGGGACCACTACGGCAAGCGCTACGCCTCCGCGGCGATCGGCTTCCGCCACGGCGACCTCGGCACCGTCACCGTCCCGGAACCGGCCCCCGAATGGCTCGACGCCCGCTTCGGCGCCACAGGCCGGCCCGCCCACTGGGTCGACCTGCGCGACGTCGGATGGGACGGCGGACCGGTGAAAGTGCGCGTCATCAGCGGTGTGTACACCCCCTCCAGGGACGCGGCCGAACACCTCGCCGTCGCCTCCCTGCCAGACGCGTTCGACGTTCTCGTCCACCTGCACCAGGTGTCTCCCGTGCATCCGTTGACGTAACAGAACGGGTCTTCGAACGCCGCTCACGCGCGCCGTCCTACCGGCGCCGACCGACAGCGAGGACGACGCGACACCTCGATGCGCGCCCCGCTGATTCCGACGGGCTGCCTACCTGGGCTAGCCGGAGCCCGGGCCTGATTCCTCGTACGAGCAACGCACTCGCCCGACAACGACCTCACCCGCCTGCAGGTCCTCGCCCCACCTGTCTGCCCGTCGGCCCGCGACGTCAGCGCGCTTCCGGTTTCGCTGCTGACTCCCCCATGCGGGTGACGAAGAACGGGCGGCCGGACTGCGTGTGTACCGGGTCCCAGGACCACTGGGAACGGTGCGCCCGCTGTCTCCGGAGCCCCGAAGCACACCAAGCTTCGAGCCCTTGTCGAGCCGGCAGGGCGAGAACACTTCGCAACCGGCCCTCCCGAGAAAGCCGACCCTCCCGAGAAGGGGAACGTCACGATGAGCAACCAGACCGCACAACAGCACAAGATCGCGCTGGTCACCGGAGCGAACAAGGGGATCGGACGGGCAACCGCCGAGCAGCTCGCCGCCCTGGGCATGACAGTCGTGGTCGGATCCAGGGAGCAGCACCGCGGCCAGCAGACAGCGGCGGCACTGCGCGCAGCCGGCGGTGACGCCCACGCGGTCCTCCTTGACGTCACCGACCGGACCACCGTCGCAGCGGCTGCCAAGCAACTCGAGGAGAACTACGGCCATCTCGACGTTCTGATCAACAACGCGGGAATCACCGGCACCGCCCCGGGGGTCTCGCCCACGGAAGCCACCGACCAGGTCCCCAGCAGCGTCAGCCTGGCCATGGTCCGCCAGGTGTTCGAGACCAACGTCTTCGGAGTGATCGCGGTGACCAACGCCATGCTGCCCCTGCTACGCCGCTCTCCTGCCCCGCGCATCGTCAACGTGAGCAGTCACGCCGCGTCGCTGACGCTCACCAGCGACCCCGACGGCCCCTTCGCCTCCCTGCTGCCGTCGGCCGCCTACAACCCGTCGAAATCCGCGCTGAACGCGTTGACAGTGCAGTACGCCAACGAACTGCGCCCGGACGGCATCCTGGTCAACGCCGCGGCCCCCGGCTACGTCGACACCGACAGCAACAACCACACCGGGCACCTCACCCCCGCGCAGGGCTCGGCAGTGCTCGTGCAACTGGCCACGCTCGCCGCGGACGGACCGACCGCCGGGTTCTTCAGCCTGGATGGCCCGCTGCCCTGGTGAGGGTGGACTCCGGGATTCCGGGAAGCCCTGCCCTTCGCCCCGAGCGCTTGACCGGTGGCCATCGTGATCTCGCAGGCCGCCACGGCGGCGGCAGCTCCCGCGGCGTCGTCCTGGTCACGACTGCTCCACGGCGGTCCTGATCGAGTCGAGCCGGCGCGTCTCGGAGAGGTCACTGGGATACGGGCGGGGTCGCGTCATGTTTCGGTAGTACCGTCGCGCAGGCCGCCTCCCAGGATGCGGACGGGGCCACGGACAGCACGAGGGCCACGCCCCGACGGCAGCGGCCGCACCCACCGGCGCGAGGCACCCGCGAGCAGCGCGCGTGGGTGCTCCTCCCTGACCGGTGACATGAGCACCGGCCTACGTACGGCGGCACGGCGTCACGGGGCCGGCAACCGGCCTGGCCGTTGCCGGAACATGACGTGTTTCCGCAACATGGCGCGGCGACGAACGAGTCATGGCGGTGCGGGCAGTTGGGGCCGGTGGGCCTTGACCCCGTTTTCCGGGCGTCGATAACGTCCGGCGCATGCGGACATCCCGGCAGTTCCGGAAGAGGCGGGCCATCGATCTGATGCGCGTCGCCACCGCGGTGTGTAGCTGAGCTCCACCGCCCCACTGCCCTCCGTCCGTACGCGTCCTCACCGCATCGGCGTCCCGCCCTTCTCTCCCCAGGGCGCTTCCTCTTCTCTGTGAAGGCCACGATGACCCCTCGCACACCCCTGCCCGGAATCCGGCGACCGGCCACCGTCGCCGCGCTGCTGCTGACCTTCTCCCTCGCCCTCGCCTCCTGCGTGGCCCCGCCGCAGACCACCTCGAGCAGCAAGGACGTCTCGGGCGAGGCGATCCCGGCCACGGTGGCCCGTGGCACCACCCTCACGGTCGGTGCACCGGACCTCAAGGTGGCACTCGAACTGTCGGGGCAGATCGACAAGCTGCCCTTCAAGGTGAAGTGGGCCCACATCAGCGGCGGCCCCCAGTGCTCGGAGGCGTTCCGCGCCGACGCCCTGGACGTCTGCTCGGCGGCCGACATCCCGTCGATCAACGCCCACTGGACGGGCCTGGACACCAAACTTGTGGCGGCGAAGTTCCGCGAGGATCCGGTCAAGAACCCTATCTACGAACTCGGCATCGCCCCCGGCGCCGGTATCCGCACACTGGCGGACCTGCGCGGAAAGAAGATCGCCTACAGCCCGGGACAGGCGCAGGGCGCGCTGGTCCTGCGCATTCTGCAGAAGGCGGGCCTCGGCCGGGAGGACGTCGAACTCGTCGAACTCGCGAGTACCGGTGACGTCTATCCCACGGCCCTCGGCAACCGTCAGGTGGACGCGGCCCCGATCGCGGACGTCAACATCAAGCGCTATCTGTCCCGTTACGGCAAGGAGGGCGCCACGACCGTCAGGCACGGTCTCCGGGACGACCCCGCGCACCTGTGGGCGCTCACCGAGTCCGTCGCCGACCCGCAGAAGTCGGCGGCGGTCAGGGAACTCATCACGTTCTGGGCGCGGGCCCAGATCTGGGTCGACACCCATCCCGAGGAATGGGTCGCGGGCTACTACGTCGAGGACCAGGGCCTGAGCCGTGCGGACGGCGAATACCTGGTGCGGCGGGCCGGCCACCCGGACATACCCGCCGACTGGACCGACGCCGTGCGCCGGCAGCAGCAGACCATCGACCTGCTGGCCAAGGAGCAGGACCGCGAGCCCTTCGATGCGGACCTCCTCTTCGACCGCCGCTACGAGCGGGTGGCCGCCGACGCGGTCGCCGACGCGGCCCGCACCGGCGAAGGGACACCGTCATGAGCACCACCGCCCTCGGCAAGAAGGCGCCGCCGGCGGCGGCCGTCGCCGCGGCCCCCGTCCCGCGCCGGCCGCGCCGCAGGCGCCTGGGCCCCGGCCGGCCGGTGCCCGGCGGATGGGCGATCGGACCCGCGCTGCTGCTGGCGCTCTGGGCGGCGGGCACCGGCCTCGGCGTCATCGACGTCCGCAGCCTGCCCGCGCCGTGGACCGTCGCGGGCACGGCGGGCGACCTGATCGACAACGGCAAGCTCCCGTCCCACCTGGCCACCTCCGCCCAGCGGGCCCTCCTCGGTCTGCTCTTCGGCGTGGTCGGCGGGCTGCTGCTCGCCCTCGTCGCCGGACTCAGCCGGATCGGCGAGGCCGTGATCGACGGCCCGGTGCAGATCAAGCGGGCCGTCCCCTCGCTGGCGTTGATACCGCTGCTGATCCTCTGGTTCGGCATCGGCGAGACGATGAAGGTCGTCACGATCGCGCTCGGCGTCTTCGTGCCGGTCTACATCCACACCCACAACGGGCTGCGCACCATCGACAGCCGCTACGCCGAGCTCGCCGAGACCGTGCGGCTGGGCCGGCTCGCCTTCGTGCGCCACGTCGTCCTGCCGGGCGCCCTGCCCGGCTTCCTGCTCGGCATGCGCTTCGCGGTGACCGCCGCGTGGCTCGCCCTGGTCGTCGTGGAACAGGTCAACGCCACCAATGGCATCGGCTACATGATGGAGCTCGCGCGGACGTACGGGCAGACCGACGTGATCATCGTCGGACTCGTCGTGTACGGCCTGCTCGGTCTGCTCTCCGATGCCCTGGTACGACTCGTGGAGAGGAGGGCCCTGTCGTGGCGACGCACTCTGGCGGGCTGAACCGGACCGAGGGCCGGGCGGCGGTCCGCACCGAGAACCTGGTGCGTTCCTTCGGTGACCGCCGGGTGCTGGACGGGCTCGACCTGTCCATCGCGCCGGGCGAGTTCGTGGCGCTGCTCGGTCGCAGTGGTTCCGGCAAGAGCACCCTGCTGAGGGCACTGGCCGGGCTGGACCACGAGGTCGCGGGCAGCGGCGGCCTCACCCGGCCCGACCATGTCTCCGTCGTCTTCCAGGACGCCCGGCTGCTGCCCTGGAAGCGGCTGCTCGACAATGTCGTCCTCGGCCTGGACGGGCCCTTCGCCGAGGCGCGGGGCAGGGACGCCCTCGCCGAGGTCGGGCTCGCGGGGCGGGAACGCGCGTGGCCGGTGGAGCTGTCCGGCGGTGAGCAGCAGCGGGTCTCACTGGCGCGCTCCCTGGTACGCGAGCCGCACCTGCTGCTGGCGGACGAGCCGTTCGGTGCCCTGGACGCGCTGACCCGGATCAGGATGCACGCTCTGCTGCGGCGCCTGTGCGAGCGGCACCGGCCGGCCGTGCTCCTGGTCACGCACGACGTGGACGAGGCCATCGCGCTCGCGGACCGGGTCGTGGTGCTGGACCGCGGCCGGATCGCGGCCGACCTGCCCGTGGATCTCCCGGCACCGCGCCGCCACGGCAGCTCCGAGTACGCGGCCCTGCGCGGCCGGCTGCTCACCCGGCTGGGAGTGGACGTCCTCGAGGAGGAGAACGCGGCATGAGTGCCCGGAAACTGCATCTGAACCTGTTCGTCTACCCGGGCGGCCACCACGAGGCCGCCTGGCGTCACCACGGCACCGATCCCGGGCGGCTGCTGGACATCGGCTTCTACCAGGACCTCGCCCGCCGGGCCGAACGGTCCGCGTTCGACGCCGTGTTCTTCGCTGACGGCCCGTCCCTGGCGGACAACGTGCGCTACGCCAGCCGCTTCCGGCTCGAGCCGTTCACCTGGCTGTCGGCCGTCGCCGCGGCCACCGAGCGCATCGGGCTGATCGCCACCGCGTCGACCACCTACTTCGAGCCCTACAACCTGGCCCGTCTCTTCTCGTCGCTGGACCACCTCAGCGGAGGCCGGGCCGGCTGGAACATCGTCACCACCGGCGCCCCGCAGGCCGCCGGGAACTTCGGTCTCGACGAGCACCCGGTCCACGCCGAACGGTACGACCGCGCGCGGGAGTTCGTGGAGGTCGTGACGAAGCTGTGGGACAGCTGGGAGGACGACGCCCTGGTCGCCGACCAGAAGAGCGGCCTGTTCGCCGACACCGACCGCATCCACGAGATCGACCACACGGGCCGCCACCTGAAGGTCCGCGGTCCGCTGAACCTCCCCCGCTCCCCGCAGGGCCGCCCGGTCCAGGTCCAGGCCGGTTCGTCCGCGGACGGCCGTGCCTTCGCCGCCGCGTACGCCGAGGCGGTGTTCACCGCCCATCAGACGCTGCGCAACGGCCAGGAGTTCTACGCCGACCTCAAGGCACGGGTGGCGGCGCTGGGCCGCGACCCGGACCAGGTGATCGTCCTGCCCGGCATCAGCCCCTTCATCGGCTCGACGGAGGCGGAGGCCCGGGCCCTGCACGAGGAGTTCGACGAACTCACCCAGCCCGCGTACTCGCTCCAGTTGCTCCAGCGGCTGCTGGGTCTGGAGCTGAGCGAGGACCAGCTGGACGGGCCGGTACCGCGCCGGCTCATCGAGACCCGGGGCGAGCGCGGCAACGGCAGCCGCTTCCGGCTCGTCCTGGACATCGTCGACCGCGAGCAGCCGACGGTCCGTCAGCTCCTGCACCGTCTCGCGGGTGCCCGCGGCCACCGCGTGGTCGCCGGTACGCCGGAGCAGGTCGCCGACGAGATCCAGGAGTGGTTCGAGCACGGTGCGGCCGACGGCTTCAACATCATGCCGCCCTGGCTGCCCGGCGGGTTCGACCTCTTCGCCGACCAGGTGGTGCCGGTCCTGCGGGCGCGCGGGCTGTTCCGTTCCGCGTACGAGGGCAGGACGCTGCGGGAGCACTACGGGCTGCCGCGGCCCGCCGCCGTCGGCCCCGTCGGCGGGCGGGACCGGCAGTCGGGCCGGACCGCGGCGGTCACACCGGGTTGACCGGAGTAACCCCTGGGTGTGCACTTCCGCCGGTGACCACCGCGCCCCGTTTCCGCGCGAAGGGGCCTGGGCAACCAGTTGCGGGGGGAGCCGACGGCGGTCCCGGACGTTCGTCACGCCGATACGTCCGGGGCCGCCCTCGCACCGCTCCCGTCACCCCTGCGGGACCGGCCGGCAGAGCCTCCTTCCCCGTGCGCGGCGAGGCCGGTCGTCCGCTCCGCGCAGCTCCTCGCGTTCGCGGGGCATCAGGACGGTGGAAGACCCGCCCGTCCCGACACGAGGAGCAGCCGACCGTGGGAACCGCCGTGCACGTGCCGCAGACGCGGGACATGATCGGGGACGAACTCTCCGGCGACGAAGCCCTGACCGCGCTCAGACGGTACGGCGGCCTGCGGCTGCTGACCGACTCCTTCGCCCGGTTCCGTTACGCGGACGGCTTCACCAACGCCCGGGCGCTGGCCTTCCAGGTGGTCCTCGGTCTGGTGCCGTTCACCGTCGTGCTGGTGGGCCTCGCGACGTCGGTGCACACGGAGGGCGTGGGCCGCGTCGTCGAGCTCACGCTCGGCCGGATCGTTCCGGGTGCCAGCGCCGACGTCGTGGAGAAGGCGTTCGAGGGCACCCGGCGCAGCGCCCACAGCGACGTCTGGAGCACACTCGCGCTATGGCTGGGCCTGGGGTTCGCGCTGCTGAACCTGGCGTCGGCCATGGGCCAGATCGAACGGGGCGCCAACCGCATCTACGGCATCGAGCGGGACCGGCCCTTCCCCCGCAAGTACGCCAGGGCGCTGGTCCTGGCGCTCACCGCCGGACTGCCGATGGTGCTGGGGTTCGTGGTGCTCGTCGCCGGTGAGGCCGTCGGGGACGCGGTCGCGGAGTCGGCCGGCGGCCCGGGCGGCGGCGGCTGGTGGGGCGCCCTCGAGGTGCCCGCGGGGCTGCTGCTGGCCTGGGTCGCCTCCGCGGTGATCCTGCGCTGGTCGCCCCGCCGCGACCAGCCGGGCTACACCTGGCTGGCCTTCGGCTCCGCGGTCCACCTGGTGCTGTGGGTCTGCGCGACGTGGCTCCTCGCGCTGTACGTCGGGCGCAGCGGCGCGTTCGGTGCCGTCTACGGTCCGCTGACCGCGTTCATCGCGCTGCTGCTGTGGGCCAACCTGACCGCGGTGGCGCTCTTCCTCGGCATCGCGTTCGCCGCCCAGCTTGAGGCGGCCCGGGCGGGCCTGCGGGCACCGGTGCGGCCTGATCCGGGGCCGGGAGACTGACCTCCCCGCCGTCGGCGGGCAGGTGCTACGCCGCGTCGCGGGGCGGGGCCATCACCCAGCGGATCCCCGCGGTCACGGCCGTGCCCAGCGGCTGTACGCACAGCGTCTCGGCCGGCGGCACCCGTGGCAGCCACAGGGCGCGCGAGGCCCATCGTGGCAGCAGGGAGACCGCGTTGGCGGCGATGACGCCGTACGGGAGCCGGGCGAGGAGCGGGACCGGCGGGTTCAGGAGCAGGAAACGGGCGGTGCTGCGTGCCTCGCCGGTGGCGCGCAGTTCGCCGCGGTAGGCGGCCAGCCGCTCGTCGAGACCGGCGCGGTCGACGGGCGGGTCGGGCACCCCGAGCGCCGTGGCGACGCGTGCCATGTCGGCCACGTAGGCGTCGCAGCCCTCGTCGTCCAGGGGCCGGGCGCCGTAGCGCTGGTGAGCGCGCAGGAAGCTGTCGACCTCCGCGACGTGCACCCAGCACAGCAGCTGTGGGTCGGCCGCGGAGTACGCCTCCCCGGCGGCGGTGGTGCCGCGCACCCTGTCGTGGACGGCCCGCACCCGGTCGCAGGCCTCCTGGGCGCTGTCGGCCGTGCCGAAGGTGGTGACCGCCAGGAAGGTGCTGGTCCGCTGGAGCCGGCCCCAGGGGTCCCCGCGGAACCCGGAGTGGGCCGCCACGGCCGCCATGGCCAGCGGGTGGAGCGACTGGAGCAGCAGGGCGGACAGGCCCCCGATGAACATCGAGGCGTCGCCGTGCACGCGTCTGACGGGCCGGTCGGGGCCGAACCAGCGGGGGCCGGGCGTGCCGTGGATGCGGGCGCGGTTGTCCCGGCCCTCGGGCCCCGCCACTCTGGAGAAGATCATGTCGCCGAGCCGTGCGCGCGGGTCGGCGAGACGGTCCGGGGGATGTCTCATGGCTGCCGAGCCCTCCTCTGCCTGCCGGGACCGGACGGGTCTCATGACTAGTCTGCCCGGGTCCGCAGGAAGGAGGCATCGGCGCCGCCGGCCGGTTCAGGCGCAGGTCCAGGCCGACATTCCCTGCATGCGGGCCAGGCGCTCGGCCACCTTGATCTGTTCCTTGCGTGTGGCCAGGTCGGCCCGGGGCGCGTACTTGAGACCGCCGGCTGCCTTCCAGCTCGACTGCTTGAACTGCAGGCCGCCGTAGTGGCCGTTTCCGGTGTTCGCCTTCCAGTTGCCGCCGGACTCGCACTCGGCGATGGCGTCCCAGTCCGTCGCGCGGAGGAGCGCCGGCGAGGCTGCCGCCTGGGTGGCCGTCCCCAGGACGGCGGCGGCGGTCAGGGCCACCAGGACGGACGGGATGCCGCGGCCGTGCGAGTCGGCTCGTGTGCTCGTATGAGCATGTCGTCTACAGATCATACAAAGACTGTTACACCTCGTGCCCACGGACTGCCGTGGCGACCGGGACCGCATTGCGCCGGACGGAGCACACGGAGGCCCCCACCGGGGTCGGCACGGTGAGACCGACATGCCGAGAGCGCCGCGGTGCGGTAGGCGCCGCCCTCGGCTCCGAGCCGTGCGCGCGTGCCGCGGGCCCCGGGAGAAGGCGGCTGCTCAGCTCCTCAGCCCCACAGTTCGTCGCTGTCGCAGATCCGGGCACCCATGTTGCGTTCCATCATCCGCAGCGCGGCGTCCGCGAGGTCGGCGTGGATGTGCGCGACCGCGTCCCGCGGCACGACGACGTCGAGGTGGCGGATGTGCGCGTCGAGCGCCGAGTAGAGCACGCACTGTTCGGTCACCTGCCCGCACAGCACGAGCCGGTCGATGCCCTGCTCGTGGAGCAGGTACGTCAGCGGGGTCTCGAAGAAGATCGAGTGGCGTGCCTTGACCACGAAGAGCGAGGACTCGTCGGGCTGGAGCGGCTCCACGAGCCGGGCGTGCGGTCCGGACAGGGCCTTGTCGAGGATCTCCCCGTGGTGCGAGCGCCACTCGCCGAAGTTGTCGTTGACGTAGATGACGGGTACGTCACTGTGCCGCGCCCGGCGCAGCAGGCCGGTCACCACCGGCACCACGGGCTCCACGGACGGGATCAGCTGGTCGGCGTCCTTGTGGTCGTAGGTGTTGATCATGTCGATGACGATCAGTGCGGTCTTGCTCATGCCGTCCAGGTTGCCACCGGGAGGCGGGTCCATGCCGCCGGGCCGACGGCGCGGCGGCAGGCCGTGGGACATCACCACGCCGCCCGGTCGGGCAGATCCGTCTCCTGCTCCGCCCAGGGCTGCGCGGACCACGGCTCGGGCCCCGCGCCCTCGCTCCACGCGCGCAGTCGCCGTCCGTCGACGCAGACTATGCCGCACTGCTCGGCGTAGTCGGCGGCGGGCGCGGTGAAGTCGCTGCTGGTGACGAGGATCGCCACGTCGGCCTCGTGGACGGTGAAGCAGGTGCCGCCGAAGCGCTGCAGTTCCTCGGAGCCGACCTTGTTGTCCGCGCCGTAACGCTTGCACTGGATGACCAGGCGCCGGCCGTCGGGGGCCACCGCCAGCACGTCGGCGCCGAGGTCTCCGGCCCCGCCCACGACCTCGACCTCGGCGCATCCGTCCCGTATGCAGAGGTCGGCTATCGCCTGCTCGAACTCGTCGGGGCTCAGGACGTCGGGGTCGGGGACCACCGTCGCGGGGACCTCCACGGTGGGAACCTCCGTCGCGGGGACCTCCACCGTGGGAAGCTCCGCGGCGGGGACCGGCGCCGCGGGACTCCCGGCGCCGGGCCGCGTCGCCAGGACCGGCCCGGCGGGGCGCTCCGCGTCCAGCGCGTCGAGCGCCGTGGCCGTGGCCTGTTCCAGGGCGTGGGTGGTGCGCCGGGCCAGCCTCGCGGTGGAGAAGCCGGACCTTCCGCGCCGGCCGACGAGGAGGGCCACCGCCACGCCGAGCAACAGGAGCACGGCCCATGCGGGACGGTGCTCGGCGACACCGAACGCCATGCGCACCACCATGCCGACGAGGCCCAGGCCGAGGGCGGCGAGTCCGAAGAACATGGCGGTCGCGCGCAGGTCGAAGCGGCGTCCGGCGGGCAGGCGGCGTGTCCGTTGCTCGGGCGTGGTCACGGGCGGTGTCCTCCTCGGGGAGCCGATGTGAAGATCACCTCTGCGTCTGCCCTCGGGCGGCATGACCAGTCGCGGTGAACGCCCCCCGTGCGCCGCCCACATGACACGCCGTCGGATGGCTCATCGTCCGCCGCCCGAGAACGGGTCGGGCATAACGTGCGGAATATGAAGAAATGCCATGTCGTGTACCTGGTGTGCACCGCTGCGATGGTCGGAACGGGTCTTGGCGCGGCTCCCGCAGGCGCCTTCCCGGACGTCCCCCACATCCCCGCGGTCCACGTGGTCCACCCCGGAGAATCGATCCAGAAGGCCGTGGACGCGGCCGAGTCCGGCGACACCGTCCTCGTGAGCATCGGCACCTACCACGAGAGCGTCAGTGTGAGCACCCCCGGGCTCACACTGCGCGGCATGGGCCGGTACACGGTCATCAAGCCGAGCACGAAGAAGGCCACGGGCACCTGTGCCGAGAAGGGCAACGGCATCTGCGTGGTCGGGACGAAGAACAAGAAGGTCAAGGACGTCACCGTCGCCTCCCTGAGGGTGACCGGGTTCGCGCGCGCGGGTGTGTTCTCGATGGCCACCGACGGGCTGACCGTGCGCAACGTGACGGCCGACAAGAACGACGTCTGGGGCATCGCCCAGGAGCGCTCGGTCCGCGGCGTCTTCCGGGACAACACCGCCCGGGACAACGGCGACGCGGGCATCTTCCTCGCCAACACCATCGCGGCCGAGCAGGGCGCCGCGAACACCCGCGGCACGGTCGTCGAGGACAACCGGCTCGAGGGCAACCGGATCGGCGTCACGGTGCGGCGGCTGCGCAACCTCGCCGTGGCGGACAACCGCATCACCGGCAACTGCGCGGGCGTCTTCGTCGTCGGCGACGAGAACAGCCCCAAGGCCGGCGACCTCGTGGTGAGCGGCAACCACGTCGCCCGCAACAACAAGTCGTGCCCGAAGACCGAGCGGCTGCCCGCCCTGCAGGGCTCCGGCATCGTCCTGACCGGCACCGAGAAGGTCCGGGTCACGGCCAACACGGTCGAGGGCCACTCCGGCACCTCCCCGCTGTCGGGCGGCATCGTCCTGTTCAAGAGCCTCGTGGGCGTCGCCGGCGAGAAGAACGAGGTCAGCGGCAACGTGCTGCGCGACAACTCACCGGCCGACCTCGTCAGCACCGAGACCGGCACGGCCAACACCTTCAGCGGCAACTCGTGCCGGGCCTCCAAGCCCGCGGGGCTGTGCTGACCGCCCGCCCGTAGCCCACCCGTGGACCGAAGAAGGAAGGAAAGCGGCACATGACGACCGTACAGACCGCCCCTCCCCCGCCGATGCGGCTGAGGGAGCTCGTGTTCGGGGCGGCATGCGCCGCCGCCCTGCGCGCTGCCGCACGGCTCGGCGTCGCCGACGCCCTCGGCGAGACCCCCATGACCGTGGACGACCTCGCGGCCGCGGTGAAGACCGAGCCCCGGCCGCTGCGCCGGCTGCTGCGCGCCCTGACGTGCTACGGCGTCTTCACCGAGCACAAGGACGGCACGTTCGCCCACTCCGACATGTCCCTGCTGCTGCGCGAGGACGACCCGCACAGCCTGCGCTACATCACCCTGTGGTGCACCGAGCCGTGGACCTGGGACGCGTGGCCCCGCCTGGACGAGGCCGTGCGGACCGGCCGGAACGTCGTCGAGGACCTGTACGGCAAGGAGTTCTTCACCTACCTCAACGAGGACGCCCCCGAGTCGGCCGAGGTCTTCAACCGCGCCATGACGACGTCCAGCCGGCAGTCCGCCGAGGACGTCGCGGCCCTTCTCGACCTGTCGGGAAGCAGGTCGGTGGCGGACATCGGCGGCGGGCAGGGGCACGTGGTGGCGAGCCTGCTGGAGAAGTACCCGTCGATGCAGGGTGTCCTGCTCGATCTCCCGCGCGTCGTCGAGAACGCCGACCCGCGGCTGCGCGAGGGGGGTGCGCTCGCCGACCGCGTGCGCATCGTGCCGGGCGACTGCCGTGAGGCCATTCCCGTCCAGGCCGATGTGTACATCATCAAGAACATCCTGGAGTGGGACGACGACAGCACCGCCCGCGCCCTGCGCAACGTCATGGCGGCGGGCGGCCCCGGGGCGCGGGTCGTGGTCATCGAGAACCTCGTCGACGACACGCCCTCGATGCGGTTCAGCACCGCCATGGACCTGCTGCTGCTCCTCAACGTCGGCGGTGCCAAGCACACCACCGACAGCATGGTCGGCCGGCTGACCGAGGCGGGTCTCGTCATCGACGACATCCGCCCGGTCAACCCCTACCTGCACGCGTTCGACTGCACCGTGCCCGCCGAGTAGGCCGGCGCGCGCCCGTACGACGGCCGCCGGACCGCGCACGTCGCGGTCCGGCGGCCGTCCGGTGCGTGCCCGGCGTCGCTCAGGCGCCGGGTGAGCGGCGGTCGGTGACGGGGGCCATGCGGGCACCCCGGAGGGCCCGGGCGAGGCCGGCGCCGTCGTCGCGGGCGGCGGCCTCCGCACCGGCCGGCTCGTCCAGGAGCGTGGTCAGCTCGGCCGCCTGGCCGGCGTCGGGCAGGCCGAGGGCGACCGCGGGGTCGCAGGCGTCGAGACCGCCGCGCAGGTCGATCAGCCGGACCACGACGTCGTCCCGCTGGAAGATGGTGCTGCACAGGACCGGGCTGCGCGGGTCGTCGGCCGCCGCCTCGTCCCGCTGGGCCAGCAGCCGGGCCAGGCGCATGCCGCACCCCGGGCGGGCCGGGTACGACAGCGCGTGCCGTTCCGCCTCCGGTTCCTCCTGCCCCGCCGTCACGTGGTGGACGGCCGGCAGCGCGGCACGGGTGTAGAAGACCCGGGCCGACTCGGGATCGCTCAGGTCCCGGTCCTGCTCCAGGTACGGGTTGATGGCCTCCTCGACGGCACGCACCTCCGGCTGCTGGGCGACGTGCCGCAGCGCCGCGAGCAGGTCGCCCCGTACCTCGATGGCCCGCACCACGCGGTTGCCGTGCATGAACAGGGAGGTGCGCAGCAGCCGGGTGTTGGCGTCGACCTGCGGTTCGGGGGCGGCGTAGTCGGCGAGGAGCTTCGCGACGGACTCCTCGCTGCCCGGCTCGACCGTGAAGGTGAGCGCGTGGCGGATCACGCCGTCGCCCACCCGCGGTGCCGTCTGGAGACTTCCCTTGGCCGCCTCGGCGCCCACGGCGGGGCCGCCGGTCTCGCGGACGACGTGGAAGCGGAGCGACCTGGTGTCCCGGACGCAGCTGTGCAGCGGTTTCACCATCCGCACGTGCTCTTCGCTGCTCACCCAGTCGAGGAACGGCGGCGCGCTCTCCCACTCGCTGGTGATGAGCCACTGGGACGGGTTCTCGATGGACTGGCAGAGCTGCTCACTGACGTGTCCGGGTACGGACTCGACGTGGCTGCACAGCTGCTCGTAGGTTTCGAGGAACTGCTGCTGGGCTCCGTCGTTGACGTCCACCAGCAGGACGACGCGGAGCCGGGAGCCGTCGAACACGGACTGGGAGACACGGTGCGAGACCTGTCGCGTCAGCGGTTCGGAAGCAGGGGTGGACATGGTGGTCATCCTGCGCACATCTCCTTCGCGGGGGCGGTACTGAACGTCGGCCGCGGTGATGCGACGCCAGCGCCTCGATCCTGTGCCCGCCCCCGGGAGCGCGCGAGTCGTATGCACTACCCGGGTGACCGGCGCGGACGGGCACCAGGGGGGCTCAGGTGAGGTGTGCGAAGACCACCAGGTTGTCCGTGTAGTCCTTTACCTTGCGGTCGTAGTCGCCCGCGCAGGTGATGAGCCGTACCTCCGGCCGGTCCGCGTCGCCGTACACGCGGCTGCTGGGGAAGGCGTCCTTGGCGAAGGTCTGCAGGTCGTCGACGACGAAGGACGCCGTGCGTCCGTCGGCCCGCTCGACGTGGAAGACGTCCCCCACCTCCAGTTGGTCGAGGCGGGCGAAGACGGCGGCGGACGTCTTGGTGTCGACGTGTCCGGCGATGATCGAGGTGCCGGTCTCGCCGGGAGAGGCTCCCTCGGCGTACCAGCCGACGAGGTTGGTGTCGTTCGCGGGCGGGGGCTGGAGCTGCCTGTTCTCACCGATGGCGAGGTCGGTGAAGGGGGCGTCGACGGAGATCTCCGGGATCAGCAGCCGCACGGGTCTCGACCGGGGCAGATCCGTCTCCCGGTCCGCGGGGGACGGGTCGGCGGTCGGCGGGTCGTCGCGGGGCGGCTCCGCGGTGGCCGAGCCGACCGCCGCCGGGGCCGACGCCCCGGCTCCCGGGAAGAGCGGCGGACGCGAGGAGTCGGCCGACGTGTCGTGCCCGCCGAGCAGGCTCATCGCCACGAGCAGCAGAGCGACGGCGCACAGCACCGTCCAGCCTCCCCGGGAGCCGGAGGGGGCCGGGGCGTCACCGGCGGGTGAAGAGGGGGGTACTGCCATCGGGAAACACCTCACTAGGCACGGCGGCGGGGCGAGGGCGGGCGGCGAGCCGGGCCGCCACGCGGTGCGCGGGTGGCGGCCCGACTGCTATCGCGCCCGGCATGGCTCAGGCCGCTCCGTGAGCCGACTTCCTGCGACGCGCGGCGTACAGGCCGGTGGCGGCGACGCCCAGGACGGCGAGCCCGCCCGCGGTCGCGCCCGGCTGGGCCAGCCCGCCGCCGCCGGTGTGCATCCCGCCGCGCGGCTTCTCCTGCTCGCCGCCGCCCCAGGACTTCTCACCGCTGTCGCCGGAACCGCCCCAGTCACCCTCGTTCACCGCGGTCAGCGCACCGCCACCGGTGTGCATCCCGCCGCGCGGCTCGTCGTGCTTGCTTCCGTCGTCGTGCTCCTTGCTGTAGGAAGAGTCGTCGTGGTCCCAGTCGCCACCGGCCGCGTAGGCGCCGGGAGCGCCGAGGACGAGGACGGCCGAGGCCGCCGCTGTGGCCAGGAGAGTGCGAGCAGATCGCATCTGAGATTCCTTCCGCCACGACCGGGCAGCTGGTGCTTCGTCAGCTGATCCGACCCGGCCCTGACGTGATTTACCGTCAGTCAGCCGCTCCTCTTCCACCACTCAAGGCGCTCACCCGGGTGAACCCCGCCGGCCCGGGGCATGCGGTCGGCGGACTCGGGGGGTCTTCCCCACCGCCGCCGTCCACCGATCGGTGGACGGCAGGTTCAGCCGGACACCTCTGTCCGTCAACTGCCCTGTCCCGCGAGGCTTTCGGGCATGAACTCAATGACTGTGCGCATGGCGCGCTGGAGCGCACGACACCCCTGGCGGGCCGCCGTCGGCTGGCTCCTGTTCGTGGTGCTGTGTCTGGTGACCGGCACGGCCGTCGGCACGAACAGCGCCAGGACGGCCGACTACCGCGTCGGCGAGGCCGGCCGAGCCGAGGCCATGGCGGCCGAAGGGCACCTGGAGCGCAGGTCCACCGAGCAGATCCTGATCTCGTCCCGTTCGGGCGCCACGGACGGACCGGCGGCCGAGGCGGCGGCGCGGGACCTGACGGACCGGATGGAGGCGCTGCCCGAGGTGGCGGGCGTGGCCGCACCGGTGTGGTCGGGCGACCGCCGGATCCTGATGGTCGAGGTGGCTCTGAAGGGCGAGGAGCGGGAGGCGAAGGACAAGGTGGACGCGCTCCTCGCCCAGACCGCCGCCGTGCGGAAGGCCCACCCCGGGCTGCTGCTGGAGGAGACCGGGAGCCCGTCCGTCAGCAAGGGGGTCGACCGGCAGCGGAGCGAGGACCTGGCGCTGTCCGAGAAGATCACGCTGCCGGTCACCCTGGTCACCCTGCTGGTCGCCTTCGGGTCGGTGGTCATGGCCGCCGTGCCGCTGCTGCTCGCGCTGACGTCCATCGCGGGGGCGATCGGCCTGTCGATGGTGGTCTCCCACCTCTCTCCCGACGCCGGGGTCGGCACGAACGTGATCCTGATGATCGGCCTGGCGGTCGGCGTCGACTACACGCTCTTCCACCTCAAACGGGAGCGGGAGGAACGGGCCCGGGCCGGCGGCCGGCTGAGCAGCGAGGCCCTGGTGGAGCTGGCGGCGGCCACGTCGGGCCGGGCGGTCGTGGTGTCGGGCCTGGCGGTCGTCGCGTCCACGGCGACGCTGTACCTGGCCTCCGACGTGATCTTCTCCTCGCTGGCGACCGGCACCATCGTGGTCGTACTGGTGGCGGTGGCCAGCTCCCTGACGGCGCTGCCCGCGCTGCTGACCGTGCTCGGCAGGCGCGCGGAGCGCAGGGCGCAGCGCCGGGCGGACCACGGGAAACCGGTCCGGCGCGTACGCGGCGACGGCACCGGCCGCACCTGGACGGCCCTGCTGCGGCCCGCCACGGGGCACCCGCTCGCCACCCTGTGCGTCTCGGTGCTCGCCCTGCTCGCCCTCGCGCTGCCCCTGGCCGGCCTGAAGATCACGGAGATGAGCCGGGACACGCATTCCCGCGAGATCCCCGCGATGCGGGTGTACGACCGCCTCAACGAGGCCTTCCCCGAACGGCGGGTCACCCACGACGTCGTCGTGCGCGCCGACGCGGAACGCGGCGGGGAGGTCACCGAGGCGCTGCGCGGGCTCTCCGGGCTGGCCGGCAAGGACCCGTTGTTCTCGGGCGCCTCGGCCGTCAGTACGTCGGCCGACCACCGCATCAGCGTGCTGCGGCTGACGGTGCCCCACCTCGGCGACTCCGCGGAGGCCCGCGACTCCCTCACCCGTCTGCGCGACGACTACCTGCCGGCCACGGTCGGCCGGGTCGACGGCGTGGAGTACGGCGTCAGCGGGGACGTGGCCCGCTATGCGGACTATCCGGCCCACCAGAACAGCAAACTCCCTCTCGTTCTCGGGGCGTTGCTGCTGGTGACGTTCGCGATGACCGTGTACGCCTTCCGTTCCGTGGTGCTCGGTCTGATCGGCGTCGTGCTCAACCTGCTGTCGGCGGCCGCGGCGCTTGGACTGCTCGTCCTCGTCTTCCAGGGCAGCTGGGCCGAGGGGCTGCTGGACTTCCACTCCACGGGATCGATCGGCTCACGGGTCCCGCTGTTCCTCTTCGTGATCCTTTTCGGCCTCTCCATGGACTACCAGGTGTTCGTGGTCAGCCGGATCAGGGAGGCGGCGCTCGCCGGGGTGCCCACGCGGCAGGCCGTGCTCGACGGGATCCGCACGTCGGCGAGCGTGGTCACCAGTGCCGCGGTCGTGATGACGACCGTCTTCGTGAGCTTCGTCCTCCTGCACATCATCGAGATGAAGCAGATCGGGTTCGTCCTCGCCGCGGCGGTGCTGCTCGACGCCTTCGTGGTGCGGATCATGATCCTGCCGGCGGCGCTGCTCCTGCTCGGCGAGAAGACCTGGTGGCCGTCGCGCCCGGGACTGCCGGTCGCGGCCGAACCGGACCTCACGGTACCCGGCCGGCCGGTGGTCGACGTACGTTGACCGGCATGACCGCTCTCACCGGGCCCTCCGCCGACGCCCTCTGGTCCGCCTCGCTGCGCCGCTGGAACGCCGTGTGCTGGGTGCTGTTCGCCGCCATGGCCGTCGGTCTGGCCACCATGGAGGGGCCCGGCTGGAGCAGGTACCGGGCGCTCGCGCTGCTCGGCTGCGTGGTGCTGTGCTACGCGGTCCTCGACCGTTTCCCCGACAACCCCGTGGTGCGGCCGCAGGTCTACCTCTCGGTGCTGGTGGGCGCGCTGGGCGGCCTCGCGTACCTGGGCGGCAGTTACGCGGCGCTGTTCATGGTGACGCTGCCGCACTACTGGATGTTCGGACGGACCCCGAGGGCGTCCATGGGTTTCCTCGGACTGGCGACCGCGGCGACGCTGGCGGGGAGCTGGTTGCGGCAGGGCTGGTCGCTGGAGTTCTTCGGCGAGACGACGGTGTCCACCCTCATCGTCGTGGCCGTGGGTGTGCTGATCGGGCTGTGGGCGCACGCGGTGGTCGCGCAGAGCACCGAACGGGCGCGTCTGATCGTCGAGTTGGAGCGGACCCAGGCGGAGCTGTCGGAGGCGCACCAGCGTCAGGGGGCCGCGGACGAACGGGAGCGGATGGCGCGGGACATCCACGACACCCTCGCCCAGGGGTTCGCGTCGATCGTGGTCCTCGCGGAGGCGGCACGGGCGGGACTCGGCACCGAACCGGCGCGCAGCGCCCAGCAGTTGCGCTCCATCGAGGCGACGGCCCGCGAGAACCTCGCCGAGGCACGGGAGCTGGTCGGTTCGGCGCAGCGGCGGGGCGGCACACCGGCCGGCACGGTGGCGCAGACGCTGCGCCGCGTCCTGGACCGCTTCGCGGAGGACACCGGGCTCTCGGTGGCCGCCGACCTGGCGGACGTCCGGTGCGACCAGCAGACCCGGATCGCGCTGGTGCGCTGCACCCAGGAGTCCCTCGCCAACGTCCGCAAGCACGCGCGGGCCTCGACGGTCGGGGTGGTCCTGGCCCGCCTGCCCTACGGTGTGGAGCTGGAGATCACCGACGACGGCATCGGCTTCGCGCCGGAGGAGTCGACGGGCTTCGGACTCGACGGGATGCGCAAGCGCCTGGCGGAGCTGGGCGGCAGGCTGACGGTCACCAGCTCGGTCGGCGACGGGACGCGGGTGCTCGCGGTGATTCCTCTGGAGATGCCGGCCGAGGCCGGCGGCACGGAAGGCGGGGCGACGTCATGACCGGCGGACGGATCCGGGTGATCGTGGTGGACGACCACACCGTCATGCGGGCGGGCGTGGTCGCGCTGCTCGCGGGAGAGGACGGCATCGAGATCGTCGGGGAGGCGGGGGACGGCCGGGCGGCCCTCGGCCTGGTGGAGCGGCACGCCCCGGACGTGGCCCTGATCGACCTGAGGATGCCGGTGCTCGACGGGGTGGGGACGACCACCGAGATCGTCGCCCGGTACCCGCGGACCCGGGTACTGATCCTGACGACGTACGACACCGACCAGGACATCGAGCGGGGGGTGGAGGCCGGTGCCATCGGTTACCTGCTCAAGGACACCACCCGTGAGCAGCTGGCCGACGCGATCCGCGCGGCGGCACGGGGTGAGACCGTGCTGGCGCCGCGGGTGGCCGAGAAGCTGATCGCCCGCATGCGGCGCCCGGTCCAGGATCCGCTCACCGCCCGTGAGACGGACGTGCTGGGGGCGGTGGCCGACGGCCTCACCAACGCGGAGATCGGCAGACGCCTCGTCATCTCGGAGGCGACGGTCAAGACCCACCTGCTGCGCCTGTTCGCCAAGCTCGACGTGAACGACCGGACCCGGGCGGTGGTGGTGGCCATGGAACGGGGACTGCTGCGGCGGCCGTAGGACGGTGGCCCCGTCTCCCGGCGTCGCGCCCCCGCGCCTACCGCGGGCCCTGGTCCTCCGGGTCCTCGTGGGTCGGGTCCAGGACCTCCGGGTGCTCGCGGCGGGAGCCGGGCGCGGCCCGTTCGGGGGCGGCTTCGCTGTACCGGGACTGGGACGGCGGGGGCGGTGCCGTGTCTCCGGCGGCGCCGACGCCCGCGCCGGGCAGCCGCAGCGCGAGCAGGGCCACGTCGTCGCCGCGGGGCGCGATGCGGGCCAGGAGTTCGTCGCAGAAGTCGTCGACGGTCCGCTCCCCCAGCCGCCGGGCCAGGACGCCGGCGTGGTGGCGGAGCTTGGCCATGCCGAGGTCGATCGGGCGCTCACGGCTTTCCACCAGGCCGTCGGTGTAGAGCAGGAGGATGCTCTCCGGTGGGAGCTCCTCGCGGGCGTCGGGCCATTCCAGGCCGAGGCGCAGGGCCTCGCTCATGCCGATCAGCGGGCCGTGGCCGCCCTCCAGGTAGCGGGTCCCGCCGTCCGAGGTGATCAGCAGGGGCGGCGGATGACCGGCGTTGACCCAGTGGAGACGCCAGGGTCCGCCCTCGGGGCCCTCGACGCGGGCGAAGACGAGCGTGGCCATGGGGGCGTCGCTGGTGTGGGTGACGGCCTCGTCGAGGCGGTGCATGATCAGGCTGGGCGGTTCCTGGTGGTCCCAGGCCAGGGCGCGGAGCATGTTGCGGACCTCCGCCATGTGGGCCGCGGCCTGCAGGTCGTGCCCGACGACGTCCCCGATGACCAGCGCCAGCACCCCGTCGGCCAGCAGGAAGGCGTCGTACCAGTCGCCGCCGATCTCCATGGCGCTCTCGGCGGGCCAGTAGCGGGCGGCCATGCGGACGTGGTCGACCTGCGGGAGGGGGGTGAGCAGCTGACGTTGCATGGTCTCGGCGACGTTCTGCTGCTCGTGGTAGAGCCGGGCGTTGTCCAGGACCAGCCCGACGCGGCGGCCGATGTCGGCGAGCAGGGCGACCTCGGCCTCGGTGTGGGCGGGAGAGTCCCCGGCGCGGGCCACGGTCAGGATGCCGTAGGACCGCTGCCGGGTGCGGAGCGGGACGACGACGGCGGTGTGCCCGCCGAGCTGCTCGAAGAGTGGGCGGTGGGTGGCCGCGAGCGGGGCGGGCGGGTCGTGGAGCAGCTCCTCGGCGGTCAGCACGACGGGACGGTCGCCGTTGACGAGCCGGGCCAGCGCCGCGCGGGACGGGTTCGGCAGCGAGGTCAGCGGTCCGCGCAGCCGCCGGGCCCGCTGCGGGTGGGTGCTGCTGCGGACGGCGAGCCGCTCCAGGACGTCCTGCCCGCCCGGGTGGACGTCGACGGCGGCCCACTGCCCCAGTTCGGGCACGAGCAGCCGCAGGAGGCGGCGGATGGAGACGTAGGTGCGCTCGGTGGGGACCAGCACCGTCGAGATCTCGGCCACCAGGTGGAGCTGGGCCGTGAGGGTCTCCAGCGCATCGGTGCGCGCCTGCGCCTCCTCGGCGGCGCTGCGGTGCAGGCTGAAGTCGTGGAAGACGAGCACCACCCCTTCCGGCCGTCCGTTCACGACCAGCGGGGTGGTGGCCCAGATGATCGGTACCGTGCTGCCGTCGGCCCGCTGGAAGTACTCCTCGCTCCCCTCCTCGGCGGGTGTCCCGCGCTGGGGGTTGCGCAGGGCGCAACGCTCACGGGGGACGGGGCTGCCGTCGGCGTACCGGTGCAGCAGGTCGTGCGCGTCGCGCCCGGTCATCTCCGCCGCCGGCCGTCCCAGCAGCTGCTCGGCCCACGGGTTCACCGAGGTGATGCGCCCGGACGGGTCGAGGGTGAGGACGCCGGCACCGAGGTCCTGGAGTACGGCGCGGGCGAAGCCGGGCCCGGGAACGGCAGGCGCCCCGCCGTGTCCCGGTTCGTCGCCCTCCCGGTGGCCCGCCCAGCGTGACGTCACGACCCTCACAGCCTTCCGATGCCGTCCATCCCGCCAGGTTCCCTCAGAGAGCGCGGACGAACCGCCCGAAAGCGACCGATGGGGCGAACGCCGCCGGCCGTCCGGGCAGCGACGGCGAGCCGATATCCGGTGGCCGGGCGGGGCGCGGTCCCACTAGGTTGACGCAATGCCCGAGCTGCGCACCGATCGTCTCCTCCTCCGCGGGTGGCGGGAGTCCGACCTGGCCCCGTGGGCCGGCCTGAACGCCGACCCGGTGGTCCGCGAGTACTTCCCCGGGGTGCTCACCCGGGAGCGGAGCGAGGCGTCCGCGGCCGGTTTCCAGGCCGATCTGGAGCGGCGGGGCTGGGGATGGTGGGCGGTGGAGGTCGCGGCCACCGGTGAGTTCATCGGGTTCACGGGGCTCGATCCGGTCGAGGACGGCATGCCGTTCACCGGGATCGAGGCCGGCTGGCGGCTGGCCCGTTCGGCCTGGGGCCACGGCTACGCCACCGAGGCCGCCCGCGCGGCGGTGGCCTTCGCCTTCGAGGAGCTGGCTGCGGCGGAGGTGCTCGCGATCACGGCCGTCGGCAATCGCCGTTCGCGGGCCGTGATGCTCCGGCTGGGCATGACCCGCGATCCGGCCGACGACTTCGACGACCCGGGCGTGCCCGAGGGTCCCCTGCGCCGGAGCGTGCTGTACCGGCTCCCGCGGCCCGGCGGTCGGCCCGCCGGAGCGTGACGGAAGCCTTCGGGAGCCGCCCGCCCGGGTCACTCGGAGCCCCGGTTCGCTCGGGGCCCGGTTCGCTCAGCGCCCGGTTCGCTCGGGGCCCTGGTTCACGGCCGGTCGTTCACGCATCGGCGAGCCGCACCGCGGCCGTCGTGCGCTTGCCGCCGGTTTCTCTGCAGACCTCGAACGTCTGGCAGACGGCCATGACGATCTCCAGCCCGTGCCGGCCGACCCGGGCGGGATCCGAGGCCGCGGGCACCGGCAGCACCGGGTCGCTGTCCCACACGCTGACCTCCACCCGGCCCTCGGTCAGCTCCAGGCCGACCGTGGACGGCCCGGGCGCGTACTTGCAGGCGTTCGTCAGCAGCTCGCTGACCACGAGCTGGACCAGGTCCGCCGCCCGGTCGGACACCACGATCCCCCGGGCCGCCCGCAGACGTGCCACGAAGCCCCGGGCCAGTTCCCTGCCCCGGGCGATGTCACCGGGAATGCCCTCGTACTCCGCCGAAACACTGAGCGGCGTCCT
Organism: Streptomyces sp. NPDC048185; assembly: GCF_043202495.1. NCBI lineage: Bacteria > Bacillati > Actinomycetota > Actinomycetes > Kitasatosporales > Streptomycetaceae > Streptomyces > Streptomyces sp. NPDC048185. Next base: position 135,246 of record NZ_JBIDAN010000005.1, on the reverse strand, counting down.
TCGCAGCCGGTCCCCATTGCGGGCAGCCCCGTTCATCCGATCCGCCCTCTTCCCGAGCCTTGACCGTTACGCCAGCCCGTCTACCCGCAAATCTCCGGAAACATCAGGCACGGCCGTCATCGGGCCGTCCGGGCGTCCCTCGTCTCACCGCGGGCCCCCACCGCCGGCACGGGCCGGGCCGGATCGCGGCCGACGTGGTCGCGGGTCGGCGAGGCCACCGGGCGTCCCGACGGCCTGGGCGGACGGCGACCGCACCTCGCCCGCGAGGGGCCGGCGACGGCCGGGCCTCCGGCACCGAGGTGGCCGGCTGTTCCCGGCCATGGCGTCGAGAACCGGCAACGTGCCGGGTACGCCGTGGGGCCGGACTGCCGGGACGCCGTCTCCGCCCGTCGCCGGGAGCCGTTGTCGGCGCGATCGGGGCTGGCCGGCGGACCGGCGCGTGCCCGATCCTGTGACCACGACGGTCGGACCGGGCGGGGTCGCCCGGCAACGGACTGGGGGGTGTCCGACGGTGCACGAGGACGCGGGATCCGCGCGCAAGGCCGACCGGGGCAGGGACCGGCCGACGTGCCCGGTCAGCCGGGCCGACGACGGGACGTGGCGGGTGCACGACCACGCCGTGGCGCGTGCGCTGCTGCGCGGCCGGGGAACCGTGCAGGCCGGTCTCGGCATCGAGACGGTGGAGAAGCTGCCGCCCCGCATCCGCCGGCCCGTGCTCTACCGGGACGGGCCCGAACACCGGGAGCACCGTCGGCAGACCGCGCGTTTCTTCACCCCCCGCCGCGTGGACGAGCACTACCGCGCGCTGATGGTCCGCATCACCGAGGAGCAGCTGGCGGCCCTGCGCACGGCCGGTGAGGCCCAGCTGTCCGACCTCGCCTTCGAACTGGCCATCGGCGTGGTGAGCGAGGTCGTCGGCCTGCGGTACGGCAGACCCGGCATCCGCCGCAGGCTGGAACGGTTCTTCCCGGACGAGTTCGGCGAGCCGGGCCTGACCAGTGTGCGGGGCCTCTACTGGCTCCTGCGGCAGAACACCAACTGGCTGCGCATCCATCTCGCCGACGTCCGCCCCGCCGTTCGCGCGCACCGCCGCCGGGAGCACGACGACCTGATCTCCCACCTGATCTCGGAGGGCTGCTCGGACGCGGAGATCCTCGGCGAGTGCCTGACGTTCGCGGCGGCCGGCATGGTCACGACCCGCGAGTTCGTGTGCCTGGCCGCCTGGCACCTGTTCACGGACGCCGCGCTGCTCGGCCACTACCGCTCGGCGGACGAGGCCGGGCGCATGGCCGTCCTCCGGGAGTTGCTACGACTGGAGCCCGTGGTCGGGCAGTTGCGCCGCCGGGCCACCGAGGAGCTTCGACTGGACTCGCCCGACGGCCCGGTGACGGTGTGTCCGGGCGAGCACGTCGAGATCCTGCTGGACCACGCGAACGCCGACCCGCGGGCGGTGGGCGACGACCCCCTGCTGGTCCGGCCCGGCAGGGCACCGGAGGTGGGGGCGGGGCTCTCCTTCGGCGACGGACCGCACCGGTGTCCCGGAGCGCACATCGCCCTCCTGGAGACGGATGTGTTCCTCAGCCGCCTGTTCGCCCTCGACGGCCTGCGGATGACCCGCCGGCCGCAGGTCGGCTTCCGGGAGGCGATCGGCGGCTACGAGATCCGCGGGCTGACCGTGGCCCTCCCCCGGGCCGGCCGGGAGTGACCGGCCCGGGGGCGCACGGGCGCGGCTGTCAGCCGCCCAGGGCGCCGAGGACGACGAGCTTGGCCTCGTCCTGCACCTGCCGCAGGTGGTCCGGGCCGAGGAACGACTCGCCGTAGATCTTGTAGACGTCCTCGGTGCCCGAGGGGCGGGCCGCGAACCAGGCGTTCTCCGTGGTCACCTTGATGCCGCCGATCGACGCACCGTTGCCCGGCGCCTCGGTGAGCACGGAGGTGACCGGTTCGCCGGCGAGGGTGTCGGCGGTGACCTGGGCCGGGGACAGCTTGGCCAGGCGGGCCTTCTCCTCGCGGGTCGCGGGGGCGTCGATGCGGGCGTAGGCGGGCTCGCCGAAGCGGGCGGTGAGGGCGGCGTAGTGCTCGGACGGGGTCCTGCCGGTGACGGCCGTGATCTCGGAGGCGAGCAGGGCCAGGATGATGCCGTCCTTGTCCGTGGTCCACACGGAGCCGTCCCGGCGCAGGAAGGAGGCGCCCGCGGACTCCTCGCCGCCGAAGCCGAGCGTGCCGCCGACCAGTCCGTCCACGAACCACTTGAACCCGACGGGCACCTCGACCAGGCGTCGGCCCAGGTCCGCTGCGACCCGGTCGATCATGCCGGAGGACACCAGCGTCTTGCCCACGCCCGCGTCGGCGGGCCACTCGGTGCGGTGGGCGTACAGGTAGTTGATGGCGGCGGCCAGATAGTGGTTGGGGTTCATCAGGCCGGCGTCGGGGGTGACGATGCCGTGCCGGTCGGCGTCGGCGTCGTTGCCCGTGGCGATGGTGAAGCGGTCGCGCTGCTCGATGAGGGACGCCATCGCGTGCGGCGACGAACAGTCCATGCGGATCTTGCCGTCCCAGTCCAGCGTCATGAACCGCCAGGTGGGGTCGGTCAGCGGATTGACCACGGTCAGATCGAGGCGGTGCTGCTCGGCGATCCGGCCCCAGTACGCGACGGAGGCGCCGCCCAGCGGATCGGCGCCGATGCGCACCCCGGCGGACCGGACGGCGTCGAGGTCCAGGACGCTCGGCAGGTCGGAGACGTACGCGCCGAGGAAGTCGTAGCGGCCGGTGCCGGGGGCGGCGAGGGCCCGGGCGTAGGGGACGCGCCGGACGTCCTTCAGGCCGGCCGTGATGATCTCGTTGGCCCGGTCCTGGATCCAGGAGGTCGCGTCCGAGCCCGCGGGGCCGCCGTTCGGCGGGTTGTACTTGAAGCCGCCGTCGGCCGGCGGGTTGTGCGAGGGGGTCACGACCACGCCGTCGGCGAGGTGCGAGGTACGGCCCCGGTTGTGGGTGAGGATGGCGTGGGAGACGGCCGGGGTGGGGGTGTAGCCGTCCGCGGTGTCGATGAGCACGGTGACGTCGTTGGCGGCGAACACCTCCAGCGCGGTGATCCTCGCCGGCTCGGACAGCGCGTGGGTGTCGGCGCCGAGGAAGAGCGGGCCGGTCGTGCCCTGGGCCTCGCGGTACTCGCAGATCGCCTGGCTGGTCGCGGCGATGTGGTCCTCGTTGAACGCCGCCGCCAGGGACGATCCGCGGTGCCCGGACGTGCCGAAGGCCACGCGCTGACCGGGCTCGGCGGGGTCCGGGTGCAGGGCGTAGTAGGACGTCACCAGCCTGGCGACGTCGATCAGGTCCTCGGGGTCGGCCGGCCGCCCGGCCCGTTCGTGTGGCATGCGCCCACTCCTCCGCATCGGTCGTGCATTCGCTCGCGGTCCCATCTTCCCCTGTCCGGGGAACGGGGGTGGACCTTCCCCGCCCGGGGGCGGGGCGAACGTCATGTCCGAGGCGGTGGTGCGGCAGCGGCCGGAACCGGCCGCGCCGGCAGTGACACCAGGGCCGGCGCGGCCACCGCGCGTTCCTCCGGACCGGGAGACCGGTCGCTCGGCCCTCCCGTGGCCCGTTCTGCCCGGACGGGCGCGCACGCCGTCCCGGCGGGCAGTGCGACGGGCGTCAGATCCGGCCGCCGGTGAGGCGGGTGAGGGGCCCGTGCGTGTGACGTCCCGCGCGACGGCCCATGGCGTACGAGGCCGCGCTGATCGCGGTCAGGCCGGCGCCCACGCCCGCGGCGACGAGCCTGCGCTGGGCGATGACCGTCCACGCCGTCTTCGCCGTGGTGGCGACGTGCCCCGACGTGGTGATGACCGCCCGGCGCCCGGCCTCGACGCCCTTGGCCGCCGTCTGCACCGCCCCGGACGCGGCCTGGGCCGAGCGCTCGGCTCCGGCCTTGGCCGCTGACCCCGCGTCAGTGGCCTTGTCACCGGCCGCCTTTGCGGCTCGTGAGGCGGGAGCGGTCGCCCGGTCCGCGGCGCCGCGGGCCTTGGACGCGGCCGTCCGGGTGGTGTCGGGCTTCTTGTTCGTGTCCTTGTTCGGATCGCTCATGGACACCGCTTTGCCTGTCACTCCGGCGGCAAACACGCGCCGCGCCCGGCTGTCACGGATCCGGACGCCGCGTCGTCGTGTTGCCGGGCGCCTCGGCGCAAGGGGACCGGCGAACGGCGTCGGCCCGACGGGAGACCGAGAGGGACGGAGAGAACGATGAGGATCGTGGTCATCGGTGGTACGGGGCTGATCGGCGCGCAGGTGGTGCGCCTTCTGGACGACGGCGGTCACGAGGCCGTGGCCGCCTCGCCCAGCACAGGTGTGGACACGCTCACCGGCCGAGGGCTGAGCGAGGCACTGCGGGGTGCGGAGGTCGTCGTGGACGTGACCAACTCCCCCTCCTTCGAGGAGGAGGTTGCCCGGGACTTCTTCGTCCGGTCGACGCGGAACCAGGTCGCCGCCGGGAAGGAGGCGGGCGTCCGCCACCATGTGGCGCTGTCGATCATCGGCATCGAACGGCTGCCCGAGATCGGCTACTACCGGGCGAAGGTCGCCCAGGAGGAGGCGTTGCGCGAGGGCGGTGTGCCGTACAGCATCGTGCGGGCCGGCCAGTTCTTCGAGTTCGTCGGTCCGGTCATGGACATGGGCACCGACGGAACGGAGGTGCGTCTGCCGTCGACGCAGCTTCGCCCGATCGCCGCCGCCGACGTCGCGCGCGCGGTGGCCGACACGGCGCAGAGCCGTCCGCTCGAGGGCTTCCGGCAGATCGCGGGCCCCGAGGTCCACCGGCTCGACCGGCTGGGCTCGATCACCCTCGCGGCCCGCCCCGACGGCCGCTCGGTCGTCACCGACGAGGACGCGGGCCTCTTCGCGGGCGTCCCGGACGGCATCCTCACCGGGGACGACACCGTGGAGACGGCCGCGACGCGGTACGAGGAGTGGCTCAGGCAGAGCTGAACAGGGCACCTCGGTACCGTCGGCGGCCAGGTCGACGCAGTACCTGTCGGGGCGCCCGGCGGAAGATGCGGCGATCGCTCCGGCCGCGTCACGGGGCAGCCGGGGCCGGACGATCCAGCCGTAGGCGGCGCCGGGCTCAACGGGCCGCTGTCGGCGGGAGCTGGGCCGGGCTGATCTGCTCGCCCAGCACCTGAGCCATGAACCGCACGAGCCAGCGCTGCGCCGGGCTGCGCGAGGACTCGTGGCGGGCGTACAGCGCGACCTCGATCGGGTCCGTCTCGAACGGGAGCCGCACCAGGCGCACCCGGTGGGAGGCGGTGAAGACCTCGCCGACGTACTCGGGGACGATGGCGATCAGGTCGGTCTGCTCCAGCAGGTAGGGCAGCATCGAGAAGCGGGTGGCGTCCACGATCACCCGGTCGAGCAGCCCGTGCGCGGCCAGGAGCGCGCGGGGCGTGACGTGGCCGCTCGGTCCGAACACCGTCGCGTGGTGCTCGGCGGCGAGCTCCGGCAGGGTGACCGCGTCGCCCCGGACGCGGGGGTGGTCGGCGGCCACCATGAGGACGTAGCGCTCCTGGAAGAGCGGGATGCGCACGGTCCGGTGCGACGTCAGCACCGGTGTGGCCACGAACGCGTCGAGGTCGCCGCGGCGCAGATGGCTCTCGGCGTCCTCCACGTCGAACGGGCGCACGGTGAAGGACACCCCCGGCGCACGCTCGCGGGCCGCGGCGAGGAGCCTCGGCAGGAGGGTCGCCTCACCTAGGTCGGACAGGGCGATGGTGAAGCGGCCCGACATGGTCTCCGGGTCGAACGTGTCGGCCTGCCGGACCGTCCCGTCGATGTCCGCGAGGGCACGCTGCAACGGCTCGTACAGCCGCCGGGCGCCCGCCGTCGGCGTCAGCCCGCGGCCGGTGCGGCGGAACAGCTCGTCGTCGAAGTGCCGCCGGAGCTTGCCCAGGCTGTAGCTCACGGTGGGCTGCGTGACGTGGAGCGTCTCCGCGGTGGCGGTGACGCTGCCGGTCTCGTACAGCAGGACGAAGACGCGGGCCAGGTTGAGATCGAAGGTGCCCATATCGATCGACTCTATATCGGACCCCCGAAACATCTATTGGTGCCCATGTCGCGGGGTGCTTAGCGTGTCGGGCGTCACTTCGAAAGGAACGTCCGTGCCATCCGTGCGTCGTGTCTCCCACGAGTTCCTGGAGCGCCAGGGCCTCACCACCGTCTTCGGCAATCCCGGCTCCAACGAGCTGCCCTTCCTCGCCGGCCTGCCCGAGGGTTTCCGCTACGTCCTCGGTCTGCACGAGGGTGCCGTCGTCGGCATGGCCGACGGGTACGCCCAGGCGACCGGCCGTCCGGTGCTGGTGAACCTGCACGCCGCCTCGGGCTCCGGCAACGCGATGGGCGCCCTCACCAACGCCGTGGCCTCGCGCACCCCGCTCGTGGTCGTCGCCGGTCAGCAGGTGCGGCCCGCCGTCGGCCCCGAGGCCAACCTGGCCAGCGTCGACGCTCCGGCCCTGATGAAGCCGCTGGTCGGCTGGGCGGCGGAGCCGGCGTGCGCCGAGGACGTGCCTCGGGCGCTCGCCCAGGCGGTCTTCGAGGCCCGGCTCCAGCGGCGGCCGACGTACCTGTCCGTGCCGTACGACGACTGGGGCGCCGAGGCCGGCGACAACGCCCTGGCCGTCCTCGACCGGCAGGTACGGCGGGCCTCCGTGCCCGACGCGGAGCAGAGCCGCTGGCTCGTCGAGCGGGTCACCGCCGCCCGGCGGCCCGCGCTGGTGCTGGGCGGGGACATCGACTCGGCGGGCCTGTTCGACGACGCCGTCCGGCTGGCGGAGCGCCTGGGCGGGCCGGTGTGGGCGGCGCCGTCGCAGTTCCGGCTGCCCTTCCCCAACCGGCACCCGCTGTTCCGGGGCGTGCTGCCGGCCGGGATCGCGCCGATCTCGCGGGCGTTCGAGGGGCACGACCTGGTGCTCGTGCTGGGCGCACCGGTGTTCCGCTACCACGAGTACCTGCCAGGCCGGTACCTGCCCGAGGGCACCCGGCTCGTCCAGGTGACCGAGGACGCCTCGGCCGCCGCGCGGGCACCGATGGGCGAGGCCCTGGTGGCCGACCCGGGTGCGGTCGTCGACCTGCTGCTGCAGACCCTCGAGGCCCCTGCCGAGCCGGCCGGCGCCTATCTGCCGGCACCCGAGCCTCTCACCGCCGAGGGGCCGGGCCTGCACCCCGAGCAGGTCTTCGCCGCGCTGCGCGACGAACTGCCCGAGGACACCGCGTACGTCGTCGAGTCGACGTCGACCAACGCCGCGTGGTGGCGGCAGATGGACCTGCGCCGCCCCGGCTCCTACTTCTTCCCGGCGGCCGGCGGGCTCGGCTTCGGGCTGCCCGGGGCGGTGGGCGTCGCGATGGGGCAGCCCGGCCGCCCGGTGGCCGGCGTCGTCGGCGACGGCTCAGCCAACTACGGCATCACCGCCCTGTGGACGGCCGCCCAGCACCGGGTCCCGCTGACCGTCGTGCTGCTGCGCAACGGCACGTACGGGGCGCTGCGCTGGTTCGGCGGCCTGCTCGGCGTGCCGGACGCTCCCGGGCTGGACATCCCGGGGCTGGACTTCACCCGCATCGCGGAGGGCTACGGCGTCCGCGCCCAGCACGTCGGCGGTGCGGAGGAACTGCGGGCCGTGCTCGCCGAACGGCCCGACGGTCCGCGGCTGATCCAGGTGGACACGGCGCTCACCACGCCGTCCTGACAGCGCCGGACCGGACGACCGGCCGAGCGCCCGGAGCCGCCGAGGCGCTCGGCACCCGAAGATCCCGATGAAGGGGAAGACGATGACATTCCTGGACAGCGACGTCTGGGGCGGGAAGTTCTTCAGCGACGGCTGGCAGGACTCCCCCGCCGCACACCCGGTCGTCGAGCCGGCCACCGGCGACCGGCTCGGCGCGGTGGGTACGGCCACCGCCGAGGACGTGGAGCGCGCCGCCGCCCGGGCCGCGAAGGCCCAGCGCGAGTGGGCGGCGACCTCCCCGCAGCAGCGGGCCGCCGTGCTGCGCCGCGCGGGCGAGCTCTTCACCGAGCACGCCGCCGAGGTGGAGGACTGGCTGGTGCGCGAGGCCGGCTCGGTGCGGACCAAGGCGGGCTTCGAGGTGGGGCTCGCGATCGGTGAGTGCTTCGAGTGCGCGGGCCTGCCGACACATCCGCAGGGTGAGGTGCTCACCTCCGAGGAGGCCCGCTGGTCGCTCGCGCGCCGCCGTCCGGCCGGTGTCGTCAGCGTGATCGCGCCCTTCAACTTCCCGCTCATCCTCGGCCTGCGCTCGGTGGCCCCCGCCCTCGCCCTCGGCAACGCCGTGCTGCTCAAGCCGGACCCGCGCACGGCGGTCAGCGGCGGTGTCGTCATCGCCCGGATCTTCGAGGAGGCGGGGCTCCCCGCCGGCGTCCTCCACCTGCTGCCGGGCGACGGCTCGGTCGGCCGGGCGGTCGTCGAGGCGCCCGAGGTCCGGGTCGTCTCCTTCACCGGCTCCACCCCGGTGGGCCGGGCGATCGGCGAGCAGGCCGGCCGACTGCTGAAGCGGGCCCATCTGGAGCTGGGCGGCAACAACGCGCTGGTCGTGCTGCCGGGCGCGGACGTGCAGAAAGCCGCGTCGGCGGGCGCGTTCGGCTCCTACCTGCACCAGGGCCAGATCTGCATGACGACCGGCCGGCACATCGTCCACGAGTCGCTGGTGGAGGAGTACACCGCCGCGCTCGCCGCGAAGGCCGAGGCGCTTCCCGTCGGAGACCCGGCGCGCGAGGACGTGGCGCTCGGCCCGATCATCGACCGCCGTCAGCTGGAGCGGGTGCACGGCATCGTCACCGACAGCGTCGCGGCGGGCGCGAAGGTCGCGGCGGGCGGTGAGATCGACGGCGCCTGCTACCGCGCCACCGTGCTGACCGGTCTCACCACCGACATGCCGGCCTGGCGCGAGGAGATCTTCGGCCCCGTCGCCCCCGTCATCGGCTTCTCCACGCTCGAGGAGGCGGCGCACATCGTCAACGACTGCGAGTACGGGCTGTCCGTCGGCATCCTCGGCGACGTCGGCACGGCGATGAAGCTCGCCGACCGGATCGACTCCGGCAAGATCCACATCAACGAGCAGACCGTGGGCGACGAGCCCAACGCCCCCTTCGGCGGGGTCAAGGCCTCCGGCACCGGCTCCCGGTTCGGGGGTGCCGCGGCCAACGTCGAGGCGTTCACCGAGACCCAGTGGGTCACGGTCCGCCCGGACATCGCCGACTACCCGTTCTGAGGTCCCACCCGCTCCTCCCCGTCCGCTCGCCCGCTCCCGTCCCCTGGGGGGAAAGTCATGGCTTCCGCCACCACGTCCGACGCGCCGGCCCGCACCGGCGCCCCGGGAAACAGCAGATGGACCGTGCTGCTGTGCTGGATCACCGTCCTGCTCGAGGGCTACGACCTCGTCGTCCTCGGCGCCATCATCCCCACCTTGCTCAAGACCCACCATCTCGGCATGACCGCGGGTGACGCCACCACCGTCGCGACGCTCTCGCTCGTCGGCGTGGCCATCGGCGCGGTCTGCGTCGGCCCGCTCGCCGACCGGCTGGGACGCCGCCGCCTGCTCATCGGCTCGGTCGTGGTCTTCTCGGTCTTCACCATCGTGGTGCCGCTGGCGAACTCCGTGGCCCTGTTCGCCGCGCTGCGCCTCGCCGCCGGTCTCGGCCTCGGCGCCTGCATGCCGGTCTCGCTGACCATGATGGCCGAGCACATGCCGGCCGACCGCCGCGCACGTGCCAGCACGCTGACGATGACCGGTTACCACACCGGCGCCGTCATCACCTCGCTGCTGGCCCTGCAGGTCACCGACGACTGGGAGATCCTCTTCTACGTGCTCGGTGCCGTCGGCCTCGTCGTCGCCGCCGTCCAGTGGTTCAAGCTGCCGGAGTCGGAGGCCTTCGTGCGGGCCAAGCGGGACGGGACCGCACGCGTGCCGTTCACCGAGCTGCTGAAGCCGGCCTACCTGCGCGCGGGCATCGGCATCTGGGTCGCCTCGTTCATGGGGCTGCTGCTGGTCTACGGCCTCAACACGTGGCTGCCGAAGCTCATGAACGACGCCGGCTACCCCGTCCCCACGGCCGTCACACAGCTCCTCGTGCTCAACGTCGGCGGCGTCGTCGGCCTGGTCCTCGGCGGGTGGGTCGCCGACCGGCGGGGCATCAAGATCACCACGATGGGCTGGTTCGCGGTGTCGGTGCTCATGCTGGCCTGTCTGAGCGTCAGGATGGAGAGCGACCTGCTGCTCAACGCGGTCGTCTTCCTCACCGGTGTCTTCGTCTTCTCCGCGCAGGTGCTCGTCTACGCCTACGTGACGAACTTCTACCCGGCCTCGGTGCGCGGCACGGCGCTCGGTTCGGCGTCCGGCATCGGCCGGATCGGCTCGATCGTCGGCCCGTCGATCACCGGCGCCCTGGTCTCCTCGGGGATCGGTCACCCGTGGGGGTTCTACTTCTTCGCCGCGGTCGCGGTCTGCGGCTTCCTGGCCGTACTGACCCTTCCGGGCAGGATGCGGAGCGAGGGGACGGAGGCCGTCGAGGCCGCCGTCTGACACCGGACGGCACGCCGACAGGGAGCAGCCGGGCGAGGTGGCCCGCTGCTCCCGACGTGCTCGGCCGACGGAGGTTCAGTCGGTGTCGACGTTCTCGCTGAGGATCTTGCCGTTCGTGGCGTCGACGCCGACGGTCGTCTTGTACCAGTTGTCGGTGTTCACGACGTCGACGGCCCACATCAGCTGCTGGTTGTCGTTCTCGTCGAGTTCGACGCCGGTGACGGTGCCCTTGGCCTTGCCGGTGGCCACCTTCACCGCCTGCTGCGGGGTCTGGGTGGCCTTGCTCAGCCGGTCGGCGATCTCCTTCTTGTCGTCGGCGTCCTGGTCGGGATCGACCTGGGTGCGGAAGACCTTCCCGCTCACCGCGTCGATGTCGATCCAGTGCACGGTGCCGTCGGAGACGGCGACCTTCGCCTGCCACTCGGGGGCGCCCGTGCTGGGGGCTGGGTTCGGGGTGCTCGGCATCGGCGAGCCCGTGGGGGACGCGGTCGCCTCGGCGGAGGTCTTCTTCAGCTCGAGGTCGACGAGCTTGCTGCCGGACACCTCCTTGACGGCGGTGTCGGCGGCCTTGTCCCACGTCACCTTGGCCATCGGGACCAGGGCCTTGCGCTCGGCCTGGTCCTCGTCCATGGAGGGGGACGCGGTGGGGGAGGACGTGGTGTCGGTCGGGGAAGCGGTACCGGTGGGGGAATCGGTCGGTGCCGCCTCGGCGACACTCGAGCGTGTCGTATCGGCGCTGGTGCAGGCCGTCATCAGCAGCAGGGAACTGCCCAGGGCACACATCACGGCCATCGAACGCATGGGGGGTAGTCGTCGCGCAGAGCTCATGCCCCTGTCGGTAACCGTTTGGCCCTGTTGTCATACCGGTTCGGGAGAGAAAGCACCCGAATGGTCCGATGGTCCGGTTCAGCGGGCGGGGACGAACTCCGCCCGGTCGGTCCCCGCTCCGGCGGCCGGTGAGCACGGGGCCACGGGGTGCGGCCGGGGGCGTTCCAGCCACTCCCGGTAGACGCAGGACTGGCGGGCCACCTCCCAGTACGCCTCCTCCAGCGCGGGGAAGACCGCGTCCAGTTCGGCCCGGGTGCGGGCGGCGAGCAGCAGGCGCACGCCGAGGGGGTCGCCGTGCAGGGGCCGCACCGCCATGTCGGGGCGGGACTGGGAGCTGGGCTGGCAGACGGTGACGACTTCGCCGGTCGCGACGAGGGACGCGGCGGTGTGGTAGTCGCCGTGCAGGACCCGCGGGTCGAGGCCGACGGCGCGCAGCATACGGTGCACGCCGTCCCATTCGCCGTCGACGGTCGGGTCGACCATCCACCGGTCGTCGGCGAGGTCGGTGAGGTGGACGACGGGGCGGGCCGCCGCCGGGTGGTCGGCGGGCAGCATGACGAACTGCGGTTCGCGCTCGACCAGGACCCGCACCCGCAGGCCGTCGGGGACGTGCAGCGGGCAGCCCTCCACCTCGTGCACGAAGGCGACGTCGAGCTGGCCGTCGCCGACCCTGCGCAGCAGCGCGTTGGCCGAGACGTCCATCTGGAGCGTCGGTTCCAGGCCGGGGCGTCTGAGCCGGCGCAGCCAGCCGGCGAGGGCCCGGCTCGCGGTGGAGCCGATGCGCGGCCGGCTGTCGCCTCCGGCCGCGGCGGCGCGCGCCTCGCGCACGAGGGTCCGCATGTCGGCCAGCAGCGGGCGGGCCCGGCCGAGGACGGTACGGCCGAGCGGGGTGGGGCGGCAGCCGCTGCGCTCCCGGACGAACAGCTGCCCGCCCAGGGCCTGTTCGATGCGGCTCAGCTGGGTGCTCAACGTGGGCTGGGCGACACCCAGTTGGCGTGCCGCCCGGTGCAGGCTACCGGCGTCGGCGATGGCGCACAGCGCGCGGAGATGCCTCACCTCGAGCTCCATGCAGGGAGCGTAGAGCGGAACAGATGGTTGCGCCAGGTGAACAAAACGCGGCGGAACAGGGCGAGTTCTGCACTCCGGCCGAACCTGGGTGATAGCCCGGTCCTATCGCCTGTTGCCATCATCACAGCGGGCTCATGGGCGCCCCACACTCACCGGTGACGACTTCTCCCCACTCCCCCACGCAAGGAGTCATCGATGCGCATCACCCTGCCCCTGCTGTCCACCGCGGTCGGTCTCGGCCTGACCGCCGCCGTGCTCGGCACCGGCCCGGCCGCGACGGCCGCCGCTCCCCAGCCCCAGGCCCCCGTGGCTCAGGCCGGGTACCAGCCCTCGGCCGGCTCGGCCGAAGACGCCCGCGCCAACCAGGAGTTCTTCGAGGCCGTCGTCAAGTCCGTCGCCGAGAAGCGGGCGGCCAGCCCGTCCTCGGCGGCCGCCGTCACCGTCTACTACAGCACGAGAAACGCGCCCAGCTTCCGTACCCAGATATCCCGCAGCGCCCAGATCTGGAACAGCTCGGTGTCCAACGTGCGCCTCCAGGAGAGCAGCTCCGGCGCCGACTTCTCGTACTACGAGGGCAACGACTCCCGCGGTTCGTACGCCTCCACGGACGGCCACGGCAGCGGCTACATCTTCCTCGACTACGCACAGAACCAGCAGTACGACTCCACCCGCGTGACCGCCCACGAGACCGGGCACGTGCTCGGCCTGCCCGACCACTACACCGGCCCGTGCAGCGAGTTGATGTCGGGCGGCGGCCCCGGTCCGTCGTGCACCAACCCGTACCCCAACTCCACCGAGCGCAGCCGGGTGAACCAGCTGTGGGCGTACGGGTTCGCGGCCGCGCTGGACAAGGCGCTGGAGAAGAGCGGACAGCGCTGAGCGGTAGGTGAGGACAGTCGCGGGGACGGCCGGAGCGGGCCGTCCCCGCGCACGTGTGCCGGGACCGCTTGCGCGTCCCCCGAGGGGGTACCCGACAGCCACTCGTGCGTACTCCAGCGAAGGAGCCCTGCGTGAACGACCGGAAGACACCCGTCGACGACGGTCTCGGCGATCTGGAACCCGGCACACGGCAGCGCGCGCAGTTGCGCACCCGTGTCGCCGACATCTCGTGGACGGCGTTGTGCGTGGTGCTCGCGCTGTGGGCCGTCTGGAGCGCCGTCGGCGCGGCACGGGGTGCGACGGCCTGGGCGTACTGCGTCGTGGCCTGGGTGCTGCTGGCCGTGGCGCTGGCCCTGCGCGCGGCGGCGGCACGGCGCAGGACCTCGCTGTAGTCCCTCGGGGCGGCGCGGCCGGCGGCCGGAGCGGCACGCGGCGGGGAGGACTTGGGGCCGGGACTCAGCCGTGAGCGGTGGCGGGCAGCGCGTCGAGCACGGCGCGGTGGACGGCCCGTGCCAACCGGGCGCCCCACTCGGAGCGGGGGCCCGCGAAGGCGTGGACCTCCGCGCCGGGACGCGGCGCGAGGGCGGCGACGCACACGGCGTCGGTCGGGGTACCGGAGCAGTCGAGGCCCGCTTCGAGCAGTGCCTGGACCTTGGCCTCGGTCGCCGTGATGACCGCGTTGACCAGGGCGGCGTCGCTCAGGGGCACCGGCAGGGCGGCGAGGATGTTGATGGTGCCCGGTCCGGGGGTCCCCGTGCCGCCCTCCTGCGGTGCGGCCGCCCAGCCGCGTACCGAGACGCCCGCGGTCACGACGGCTTCCGTGCCGCCGTCCCGCGCGCGGCCGGGGTCGCGGACGTCGGCGGCGGTCATCAGGCCCATGCCGCGCCCCTCGGCTCCGGCGGCGAGCGCCAGGTCGGCGAGGTGCCGGGCGGGGTCGGTGCGCCGATAACCGTGCGTCACCTGGGCGTTGAGGACCCACGCACAGTCGGCGATGCCGCCCCCGAGCACGGCGCTGCCGGCCATCCGCCAGCCCGGCCCGGGACGCCACAGCAGGGCGTGCAGCCGTTCGCCGTCCTCCACGCGGGTCAGTCGCTCCAGGTCGAGCAGGCGGGGCCCGCTCCGCGGGGCGGGGAGGAGGGCGTGCACCGGTCGCGGCTCCTTGCCGGTTGCAGGGGAGGGTCCGGACGATCGTACGCGGCGGCGGGGCGGGGCCCGCAGGTCCCTTCGGCGGCACGGTCTCGCCCCGTCTCCTCGGGCACCCGGTGCCGCGGCGCGGTCGTGCCGGGGACGCTCCGGCGGCGGCGTCGCCGCCGCCGCGCATTGCGGACCGGGTCCGGGGCACTTTCACTGAAGGCACTTCGCCATCAGGCGTCAGATCGGAGGCCACCACGATGCTGTCCCACACCCTGGAGCATGGAGTCCTCGTCATCACGGTGGATCAGGATCCGGGAATCGACGGGCGGGCCGCGCTGTCCACGCACATCACCAACCTCGTCGACGCCCATCAGCCGGTTCCGGTCGTCATCGTCCTGTCCGAGGAGGCCTCGAGCGGTGCCGCGGTCAGTGCCGTGCTCCGGGCGCACCAGTGGTGCGGTCGTCTCGGTGTCCTGATGAGTGTGGTCACCCACAGTGCGCCCGTCCGGCGGCTGCTGGAGAACAACGCCGACACCACCGGCCCCCGGCTGGTCGTGCACGCCCGGGTCGACACGGCCATCACCACGGCCTTCACCGCAGCGGCCTAACGCAGTCCCGGCGTGTGCGCGGCGGGCGTCGTTCGCGGGGTGGTGCTACTGCTGCCCGAGCCAGAGGTCGGGGCCGAAGACCTCGTAGTGGACGGCTTCGGCGGGCACCCCGCGGCGCAGCAGGTCACCGCGGACGGCGCGCATGAAGGGCACCGGGCCGCACAGGTAGACCGTGAGCCCCACGGGCAGGTCCAGACTGTCGACGTCGACGAGTCCGGCCGACGCCTCCGGCGCCTGGTCGCCGGGCTCCTCGTACCACAGGTGGAGCCGGGCGTCCGGGAGCGCGCGCACGAAGTCGAGCTGCTCCTGCCGGTGGGCGTGGTCGGCCGGGGTGCGGTCGGCGTGGACGACGGTGACCGGGCGGTCGGTGCCGGTGGCGGCCAGGTGGTCCAGCACGGCCAGCATGGGGGTGACGCCGATTCCCGCGGAGACCAGCAGCAGCGGACCGTCGCCCTCGGCCGGCGCGAGGTCGCCGAACGGCTCGGAGACGGTGAGGACGTCGCCCTCGCGCGCGGTGGCGTGGAGCCAGGACGAGACCTCGCCGTCCGGCTGTCCGGCGCCCTGGACCCGCTTGACGGTGATCCGCCGGTCGGCGCGGCCGGGTGCGGCGGACAGGCTGTACTGGCGGATCTGCCGCGAGCCGTCGGGCAGTTCGGACTGGACGCTGACGTACTGGCCCGGGCGGAAGGGACGCGCGGGGCGGTCGTCCGCGGGCCGCAGCACGAGGGAGACCGCGTCGGGGCTCTCCTCGCGCCGCCCGACTATCTCCATGCGGCGCCAGACCTGTCCCTCGGCGACCTCGGCCTCCCGGTAGAGGCGTGCCTCGATGGCGACGAGCGCGTTGGCCATCAGCCAGTAGACCTCGTCCCAGGCGGCGGCGACCTCCGGGGTGACCGCGTCGCCGAGGACCTCGACGATCGCCGCGAACAGATGGCGGTGCACGACCTTGTACTGGTCGGAGGTGATGCCGAGGGAGGCGTGCTTGTGCGCGATCCGGGAGAGCATCGCGTCGGGCCGGTCCTCGGGCCGCTCCAGCAGCAGGCCGGCGAACGCCGCGATGGACCCGGCCAGTGCCTTCTGCTGCTCTCCGCCGGCCTGGTTGCCCCGGTTGAACAGGTCCCGCAGCAGCTCGGGGTGAGCGTCGAACAGCTTCCGGTAGAACAGCTCGGTGATGTCACCGATGGCCGCTCCGACCGCCGGGAGGGTGGCCCGGACCACGGGGACGGACTGCTCGGAGAGCACAGCGACTCCTTGAATTGGTAGACAGTTTTCGTGTTTTGAGTCGCGGGTCGGCACGTGCCGTCCCACCCGCGCATCACTCGGACGGGCGAACCGTCAGTCCGACCAGGACCGGACCCGTCGGCGAGGCCACCAGGTCGGCGACGGTCAGCGGGTCGAGCGCGCCGTAGAACGCCTCCTGGGCGGCGCGCAGGGCCCCCCGCAACCGGCACGCCCCGCGCAGCGGGCACGGCGTCCCGCCCTCGCAGGCGACGACCTCGCCGTCGCCCTCCAGCTCCCGGACCAGCCAGCCGACCGAGGCGTGCCGCCCCAGGTCGGTCAGTGTCAGTCCGCCGCCCCGGCCGCGCCGGGCCTCCACCACACCGAGGTGCTGGAGGCGGGTGATGGCCTTCGCGGCGTGCGTGTACGGCACGCCGATGACCTCGGCGACCTCGCGGGTGGCAAGGGGGTCGTCGCCGTCCTTCAGTACCGCCAGACGCATCACGGAACGCAGCGCCAGGTCGGTGAACTTCGTGAGCCGCACACCGGGACCCTAACAAATACGCATGTTAGATTCCCTTTTACCTGCGGCTGTGGCCCTGTGGACCGCGTCACGTGACGGGCCCTGCCGGGACGGCCGCTCAACGGGGCGGCGGGCGGCCGCGGTCGGACACGGCGGACGGTGACTTCCGATGACGGCGCAGGACGACGGCTCCCCCGCACCGGCCGAGGAGGCCCCTCTCCCCCGGGTCCTGTGCGACACCACAGAACTCCTCGCCCGCACCGGGGAGGCGGGGGCCGGTGCCCTGTGGCGCCTCGCGGAACCGGGACGCCAGCTGGACGCCAACGTCGTCCGCGTTCCCGCGTCCGGACGGGTCGGCACGCACACCGAGCCCGACCTCGACGTCCTGCTGCTCGTCCTCGACGGGGCGGCCACGCTCGTCTGCGCCGACGGCGACCGCCCGCTGCGGCCGGGGCTGCTGACCTGGCTGCCGTACGGTTCCACGCGTGCCGTCCAGGCCGGACCCGACGGGGTGACGTACCTGACGGTCCATCGGCGCCGGCCCGGCATGCGGATCCAGCCGCCCGGTGCGGCCGGACGGCCGCGCCCCGAAGGCTCCTGAACGGCGGCGCGGTCACCCGGCGGGTGCGGGCACGCTCAGACGTCCGTCCCGCACCTCGGTGACACGGTCGGCCGCGGCCAGATGGGTCCGGTCGTGGGTGACCAGCACGGTGGCGGTGTCCCGCTCGTGGGTGAGCCGGGTGATCAGACCGACGACGGCGGCGCCCCGCTCGTGGTCGAGGGCGCTGGTGGGCTCGTCGACCAGCAGCACCCCGGGGTCGTTCATCAGGGCACGGGCGATGTTGACGCGCTGACGCTGGCCGCCGGACAGCTGGTGGGGCCGGCGGTCGGCCTGGTCCGCGAGGCCGACGGCACCGAGGAGTTCCAGCGCCCGGCCCCGGGCGGCGCGGGGGTCGCGGCCGTCGATGTGGGCCATGACCTGGAGCTGCTCGGCCGCGGTGAGGGACGGCAGGAGGCTGGGCTGCTGGAAGACGATCCCGATACGGCGCCGGCGCAGGTCGGCCAGCTCGCCGCGGCTCATCCCGCCGGTGTCGGCGCCGTCGACGACGACCGTGCCCGCGTCGGGGGTGACGAGGGTCGCGGCGACGGCGAGCAGGCTGGACTTGCCGGAGCCGGAGGGGCCGACGACGGCGGTGAGGCTGCCGCGCGGCACGTCCAGGGTGACGTGGTCGAGCGCGGTGAGGCGGCCGTCGCCGTCGGGGTAGGTCAGGGTGATGTCGGTCAGGCGCAAGCTCATCGGGCGTTCCCCAGGGCGGTCAGCGGGTCGACGGACGTGATGCGGCGCACGGCGAGCGCCGCCCCGAGCACGCCGAGCAGGATCATCACGGCGGCCGGGACGAGGACGGTGGCGGGCGCGAGGACGAACGGCACCGCATGGGAGACCGCGGCGCCGGTCGCGACGGCGGCGGCGGTGCCGACGAGCGTCCCGCCGGCCAGCAGGACGACCACCTGCCCGAGCGCGTCGCGCAGCAGCCCCGCGGTGGTGGCGCCCAGAGCCTTCAGGACGGCGATGTCGCCGCTGCGCTGGATCGTCCACACGGTGAAGAAGGCTCCGACGACCAGGGCGGAGATGGCGAACAGGAAGCCGCGCATCAATTGCAGGGAGCCGTTCTCGGAAGGGTAGGAGCCGATCGCGGAGAGCGAGCCGTCCTTGGTGACCGTCTCGGTGCCGGCCGCCCGGTCGGTGGCCGCCAGGTCGGCGCCCGGGCCGGTGTCCAGGGCGATCACCGTCGCGGTGGGGACGTCCGCGGTGCCGGTGGGCGGGGCGATCGCCTGCCAGGTCCGCAGGCTCGTCCACACCACCGGGGTGTGGCTGAAGGAGGCGTCGCCCTCGACGGCGGCCACGGTCAGACGCCGCCCGGCGACGGTGACGGTGCCGCCCGCCCGGACGCCGAGCTCCCGGGCGGCGGCGGTGGACAGCACCACCGCACGGTCGTCGAGGCGGTCGCCGGCGGGGGCGAGGGCGGAGCCGGGCCGGACGCCGAAGACGGACACGCCGGTGCTCCGGTCCCCGGCGTCGGCGCGGGTGGTGGTGATGCCGAGCGGCTCGGCGCTGCGGACACCGGGTGCGCCGGCCCACCGGCGCCACTGGGTCTCGGTGACGGTGGAGTCGGCGTACGACAGGTCCTGGCCGCCGCTCGGCGCGCCGAAGGCGATCCGGTCGGCGGGCAGGGACGTGACGGCGGAGACGTTCTCCCGGGCGAGGCCCGCGGTCAGTCCGGACAGCAGCCCGACCAGCAGGGTGATCAGTACGACGACGGTTCCCATCAGGGCGAACCGGCCCTTGGCGAACGTCAGGTCTCTCAAGG
Source organism: Streptomyces sp. NPDC048185 (assembly GCF_043202495.1). NCBI lineage: Bacteria > Bacillati > Actinomycetota > Actinomycetes > Kitasatosporales > Streptomycetaceae > Streptomyces > Streptomyces sp. NPDC048185. The sequence goes on along the minus strand of NZ_JBIDAN010000005.1, from coordinate 116,047 downwards.
CGACAAACACGTCTTCGCCCGGCCTTTCGAAGCGGTGCGGCGGAGGAAAGCAGGGGGTGTCACCGCGTGGTCGGCGACACCCCCACCGTCGCCGTCCGGGGGGCCGCCGGGCATCGGCCCCGGGCGGGCACTTCGGGGGCCGAAGGGTGCGGGCCGGCCTCTCACTTTCGGCAGATGCCCGGCCCGGCGGGAGGTCCGTACGCTGGAACGATCGTGAACGCGCTGACTCCCACCCCCCGCTCCCTGGCCTGGGCCATGCACCTGCTCTTGGCCGGCCTGCTCGTCCTGGCGGCGCTGCGTGCGGTGGCGGACGGCCGGCCGCACGCGCCCGCCGTCGTCGCCGCCGCCGTCGTGCTGGGCGCGGTGTACGCCGTGGGCCCCGCCCTCCGGGCGGTCAGCACCTCCCGCCGCGCGGCGGCCCTGTGGCTGACGGCCGTCGGCGCGGGATGGCTCGTACTGCTGGCCCTGTCCGCCGAGGCGGTATGGCTGGCCTTCCCCCTGTACTTCGTCCAGCTCCATCTCCTCCCGCGCCGTGCCGGACCGGCCGCGGTGCTCGGCACGGCGGCCGCCGCGATCGCCGCGTTCTCCGTCCACGAGGGCACGTTCACGGCGGCCACCGCGATCGGTCCGGCCCTCGGTGCCGCCGTCGCCGTCGCGGTGGTGTGGGGCTACCAGGCGCTGTACCGGGAGAGCGAGCAGCGGCGCCGGCTGATCGAGGAGCTCACCGTCACCCGTGCCGACCTGGCCGACGCCCAGCGTGCCGCGGGCGTCCTCGAGGCGCGAGCGGCTGGCCCGGAAGATCCACGACACGCTCGCCCAAGGACTGTCGAGCATCCAGCTGCTCTTGCGCGCCGCCGAGCGGGCCCTGCCCGGCCGGCCGGAGCCCGCCGTCACGTACGTGGGCCAGGCCCGGCAGGCCGCGCTGGACAATCTGGCCGAGGCCCGTCGCTTCGTCGTCGCCCTCTCCCCGCCCGCGCTGGAGGACACTCCCCTGGCCGGCGCGCTGGAGCGGCTGTGCGCCACCACCGCCGACCGGAACCGGCTCGACGTGCGGTTCCGCCTCGCCGGGCCGCCCCGCCCGCTGCCCACGGCGCAGGAGGTCGTCCTGCTGCGCGTCGCCCAGTCGGGGCTGGCCAACACGGTGGGGCACGCCCGGGCCCGCACGGCCGAGGTCACCCTGAGCCACCTCGGTGACGCGGTCGTCCTGAGTGTCGTGGACGACGGCGTGGGCTTCGACCCGGCCGCCGTGCGGGTGCCCGGGGCGGACGGCGCCGGCGGGTTCGGGCTGGCCGCCATGCGGGCCCGGGTGCGCGCCGTCGGTGGCATGCTCACCGTCGAGTCCGCCCCCGGGCGGGGCACCGCCCTGTCCGCCCGGCTCCCCCTCACCCCCGCCGACGACGACCCGGAGGACCGGCCGTGACCGAGACCGCCCCGACGCCCATCCGGCTGCTGCTCGCCGACGACCACCCCGTCGTCCGTGCGGGACTGCGCGCGGTGCTGGAGACCGAGGAGGGCATCACCGTGGTCGCGGAGGCGGCGACCGCGGAGGAGGCCGTCGTGCGGGCCGGACTCGGTGACGTCGACGTCGTCCTGATGGACCTCCAGTTCGGCAAGGGCATGAACGGTGCCGAGGCCACGGCCGCGATCACCGCGCGTTCGGGTGCCCCGCGGGTCCTGGTCGTCACGACGTACGACACCGACGCCGACACGCTGCCCGCCATCGAGGCCGGCGCCACCGGGTACCTCCTCAAGGACGCGCCGCCGGAGGAGCTGGCCGCCGCCGTGCGCACCGCCGCGGCGGGGCGGACCGCGCTCGCTCCCGCCGTCGCGGACCGGCTCATGACCCGGCTGCGCCGGCCGCACACCTCGCTGACCCGCCGGGAGACCGAGGTCCTCGCGCTGGTCGCCGAGGGACTGTCCAACCAGCACATCGCGGGCCGGCTGCACCTGACCGAGGGCACGGTGAAGTCCCACCTGGCGCGCGTCTACGCCAAGCTGGACGTCGACTCCCGCACGGCCGCGGTCGCCGCCGCCACCGGCCTCGGTCTCATCCGGCGCTGAGCCGTACCGGTTCAGCCCGCCTGGGTGCGCAGGCCGGGCAGCGCGGCGGCGGTCAGGGGAAGGGGTGCGTCGTCCGGGTCGACGAGGACGACGGTGCAGCCGGCGGCGTGGGTGAGCGCGCTGGTGAAGCTGCCGTCGGCGAACTGTGCGACGGGGCCGCGCGGGGACCGGCCGACCGCGACCGTGCGGGCCCCTGCCTCGGCGGCGTGCTGGGCCAGGGCCCTTCCGGCCGCGGCGTGGTCGCCGACGCTGGTGAGGATCTGGCCGGTGGCCGCGATGCCGAGGCCGGTCAGCCGCTCGAGGTGCGCGGTGACCGCCCTGCGGGCCTCGGCGTCGGTCTCGGTGTCGACGGCCTGTTCCTCGACCACGGCGGTCTGCCGGACGTGGACCACTTCGAGGGGGCTGCCGGTGTCCCGGGCGAGACGTGCCGCGGTGTCCACGATGGAGGCGGCCCGGTCGTGGGCGCCCACGGCGACGACGACGGGCGGGGTGCCCATCGTGACCGGGGTGCCGACGGCGGTGAACGCCGGCGCCGCGGGCTCGCCGGCGGACGTGCCGGTCTCGGCCTGGCGGAGCAGGCGGTGGCCGCTGGCCAGGACGGGGACGGCGAGGACGAAGGTGGCGGCGCCGAGGTAGAAGGGGACGCTCAGATCGGTGGCGTCGGCGAGCTTTCCGGCGACGTACGGGGCGAGGCCGCCGCCGATGAAGCGCAGGAAGCCGTAGGCGGAGGACGCCACGGGGCGCTCGACCGGCGACACGAGCATGACGGCCTGCGTGGTCAGGGTGTTGTTGATGCCGATGAAGGCGCCGCTGACGATGACCGCGACGATGACCGTGGTGGGGTCGTCGACTCCGGCGGCGATGACCGCCATGACGATGCCGAGGCCGACCAGGTTGGCGTACAGGACCGGGGCGGTGCCGTAGCGGGCCTGCAGGCGCGGGGCGAAAAAGACGCTGAAGGCGGCGACCAGCAGACCCCAGCCGGTGAAGACGAGGCCGAGCCGGTGGGCGTCGAGCTCCATCGGATACGGGGCGTAGCCGAGCATGGTGAAGAAGCCCCAGTTGTACAGCAGGGCCATGATGCCCATGGTCAGCAGGCCACGGTGGCGCAGGGCCCTGATCGGGGCGAGGGGTGACGTGCGGTGCTTCGGCCTGGGCAGGTCGGGCACGAAGGCGAGGGTGGCGATCAGCGCCACGGCCATCAGGGCGGCGACGCCGAAGAAGGGGCCGCGCCAGCTGATGCCGCCCAGCTCCCCGCCGAGCAGCGGGCCGACGGCGATACCGAGACCGAGGGCGGTCTCGTAGAGGATGATCGCGCCGCCGAACCCGCCGCTCGCGGAGGCCACGATGACGGCGAGGGAGGTGGCGATGAACAGGGCGTTGCCGAGTCCCCAGCCCGCGCGGAAGCCGACGATGCCGTCGATGGAGCCGGTGGCGCCCGCGAGGGCGGCGAACACGACGATGATCGCGAGGCCGATGACGAGGGTGCGCTTGGCGCCGATACGGCTGGATGTCCAGCCGACGATCAGCATCGCGACGGCGGTGACGATGAGGTAGCTGCTGAACAGCAGGGACACCTGACTGGGTGTCGCGTCGAGGCTCTCGGCCAGGGCGGGCAGGATCGGGTCGACCAGCCCGATGCCCATGAACGAGATCACGCAGGCGAACGCGACGGCCCAGACGGCCTTGGGTTGCCGGAACGGACTTGCGGCCTTGCCGTGCGGTGCGCTCATGTGCGGTTCTCTTTCGTGAGGACGGGGACGGGGACGGGAACGGAAGAGAGACGGTCAGGGACGGGACGAGGGCTCCGTCAGGTCGTGTCGTGGCGCTCGCGGAGCACACGGGCCAGGGCGAGGAGCGCGGTCCTGGTGGCCTGTTGTTCCGGCTCGGTCAGTTCGTCGATGAGCCGCCCGAGGGCTCGGGCGCGTTCGGCGCGGCGCTGTGCGAAGACCTCCCGGCCGGCGGCGGTGATCTCCACCAGCACGCCCCGGCCGTCGCTGCGGTCGGCGACGCGGCGGACCAGGCCGGCGCGTTCCATCCGGGTGACGAGCTGGGTCATGTTCGGCTGGGAGACGCCCTCGCCCCGGGCGAGTTCGGTCAGCCGCTGGGGGCCCTCGCGGCCCAGTCGGGCCAGCGCCGAGGAGGCCGCGGTGCTCAGCCCTCCGGCCCGTGCGCTGTGGCGCACGTACCGGACCATCTGCTCGACGGCGACGACCAGGTCTTCCGAGGAGGCGCCGGGCTCGTCAGGACCTGTGACGGGCATGTCCATAAGCGCATTATGCAGATAGGTGTAGCGTGAAACAAGATGTTCGGAGCGCCTCCCCCGTGACTCCCGGCGCTTTTGCCTCCCTGTGTACCGGGCACTCCTAGAGGACCGGCCGACGCGGTGACGCGACGGCGCGGCGGAACAGGAGGACGCGATGGACTGGCGAGTGTTCGCCGAGGAGATGGCCTCGCTGGCGCGGGATCTGCTGGCCCAGGAATCCGTACGGGAGACGCTGGAGCGGATCACCTCCTCGGCCACCGAGCTGGTGGAGGGCTGCGAAGCCGCCGGCATCCTCCTGCTGCGCGGCAGGCGGGTGCAGTCGCTGGCGCCCACCGAGCAGCTGGTGATCGACAGCGACCAGCTCCAGGAACGCGCCGGGGAGGGGCCCTGCTTCGACGCCGCCCGCACGTCCGAGGGAGAGCGGCACTTCCGGATCCCCGACTTCACCGACGAGGCGCGGCGCTGGCCCGCGTACGTGCCCGAGGCCCGCAAACTGGGCCTGGGCAGCATGATGGGCATCCTGCTGTTCACCGAGGACGAGGACCTCGGCGCGCTCAACTTCTACTCCCGCCGGCCCGGCGCGTTCACCGAGGCCAGCGAGACGGCCGGCTGGCTGCTGGCCTCGCACGCCGCGGTCGCCTTCTCCAGCGCGCGCACGCAGGCCCAGCTCCAGGAGGCCATCGACACCCGGCACACCATCGGCGAGGCCATGGGCATCCTGATGGGCAGTCAACGCCTCACGGAGGAAGAGGCCTTCACGGCCCTGCGCCGCCACTCCCAGGACCGCAACGTGAAGCTGCGCGACGTCGCCCGTCGGGTCTGCGAGCGCGGCGGCCTTCCCTGAGCCCGGACAGCGACCCGCCGGCTGCGGCCGTGCTCCGTTCCCGGCGCAGCACTGTCGACCGGCCCGCTTCCGGCCGGGACCGAGGGCCGGCCTGCCCCGCGAAGACGGTACGTATGATGACCGACTCGAGGGGGTGGCATGACCATGAGAACGCACCGGTGGTACGCGGCGACCGCGGCGGCACTGCTGCTGTCCGGTTGCGCGGGAGCGCCGGAGGGCGACAGCACGGCCGGCGAGGCGGCGGCGCTCACGCGGGAGCAGGTCGGCCGGACGCTGCCGGACGGCGAGGTCATGACGGGCTGGAAGCAGTCCCTGCGGCCCACGGCCGTCGAGATGAACACGCTCTACCGCTCGCAGGCCTGCCCCATCAAGGGCAACGCCGGCTGCGAGGACTCCCGCTTCTTCGGCGCCGCGACCTTCCGGCGCGAGGACCCCTCCGCCTCCGTCACCTTCCAGATCATCGCCTACGACAGCGAACAGGCCGCCCAGGACGCGTACGACGTGCTCTGGGACGGCTACTACGGCAACCAGGCCGGGCAGACGGCCAAGCCCCTGGAGCTCGGCCCGATCGGTGACGAGCGCGACGCCCGGCTCGGCACCTCCGGCTTCCTCGGCGAGCCCGGCGCCGTGGCCCAGACCCGGGTCGGCACGACGCTGCTGTGGATCATGGAGTCCGCCGCGCACAAGGGGGACATCGACGAGGACGGTGTCCGCGACCTGGCCACGGTGCTCGCCGAGCGGTCCCGGCAGGCCCAGAGCGGCAGCGAGCCCTCCGCCACGCTCGACGGCTGACGTCGTGGCCGCGGTGGCGGCGCCCCATGTCCCCGCGGCCGGCGTCCGGTCGGGCGCACCCGGTCGCGGGCCGTCGTCCTCCGCCCGGCCCGGGCGGGACCTGTGGGGCCGGTGGGGCGTTTGTCCCCTTCCCATCGGGTAACTCCGGAATTCCGGGCGCCGGACCGACACGGCATACGGCGTCGACGCTGCTGGGCGGTGATTCCAGGAGGCGCGATGTGGAACCGTAAGCGCAGGAAGGGCCACCGGAGCGCGCGGGCCGTTCCCATGGAGCTGTGCGATCTGTGCGCCAGGGTGTTCCCGGAGGACCGGGCCGTGCGCGGATACGTGCCGGACTCCTCCTCCGCACACGCCACCAACGCCTACTTCGACGGGCTACGGCTCATCACCGCGTGTTGCGACGACCACTTCGACGTGGTCAAGGACGGCTACCAGGACCGGCCCTTCGTGGAGGAGGAACTCTGGGCGGCGAAGCTGACCCGGGCGCTGACCACGGGGCCGCCCGCGCTCTCCATGGATCAGCTCGCGTGCCGGACGGGCCTGCACGAGCCGCAGATCCGCCGCGCGATCGCCTGGCACAACGAGCAGATGCGTCAGCGGCAGCGCATGGACCCCTGACCGGCCGCCCGGGTCAGGAAGGCCGCGTGCCGTGGACGCGATAGGGCTCGGCGTCGGCCCACTTGACGTCCAGGCCGAGTCCGGGCCGGCCGGTGTCGGGCCGCAGGGCCCCGTCGACGGGTGACAGCGTGCCGTCGAACAGCAGGTGCTCGACCCGCACGTGGTCGTGGAAGTACTCCAGGTGCCGCAGCCTGCGTACGGCACAGAAGGCGTGGGCGGAGAGCGCCGGGGCGCAGTGCGCGGACAGGTCGAGGTGCCGGGCGGCGGACAGCCCGGCGATCTCCAGCACGCCCGTGATGCCGCCGCACCGGGTCACGTCCGCCTGGAGGCAGTCCACGGCGGGGCCGTCGACGAGGTTGACGACGTCCTGCGCGGTGAAGGCGTACTCCCCCGCCGCGATCTCCAGGCGATCCGGTGCCCGGTCGCGCAGCATCCGCAGCCCCTCCAGGTCGGCGGAGGTGACGGGTTCCTCGAACCAACGCACGTCCCACTCGTCGTGGAACCTGCGGGCCCAGTACAGGGCCTCCTTGCGGCCGAGCGCGCCGTTGGCGTCGGTGAACAGTTCGGGCCCGTAGCCCAGGGCCTCGCGCACGGCGGTCAGGCGCCGCGGGTCGGCCTCCGGGTCCCGCGAGGTCTTCAGCTTCACCCGCGGGACACCCTGTTCCACCCAGCCGCTCAGCTGGCCGGTGAGGCGGTCCAGGGAGTAGTTGGTGAAGCCGCCGCTGCCGTAGACGGGCACGCGGTCGTGGCAGGCCGGCAGGAGGTGCACCATCGGCAGGTCCAGGAGCCTCGCCTTCAGGTCCCACAGGGCCACGTCGACGGCGGACAGGGCCATGGCCCCGACACCGGGACGCCCGGCGTTGCGGATCCGCTCGCCCATCCGCTGCCACAGCGCCGGCGGTGAGGCAGCGGAACCCCCTTCGATCACCGGCGCCAGTTGCGAGTGGACGAAGGCGGCGACCGACGTGTCCCCGTAGGTGTACCCCAGCCCGGTCCGCCCGCCGGCGTGCACACGGACCAGGACCAGGGTCGTGGCGTCCCATTCGAGCGTGCCGTCCTGCTCCTTGCCCCCCGGCCCGTCGGTCGGGACCTCGAAGGCGTGGACGTCGACCGCGTCGACCGTGCAGCCGCCCAGGCCCGTCGTCGTGCCGGCCGGCATCAGTGACGCCCGGGGAGGCGTTCGGCGACCGCCGCGAGCTCATGGCGGACGCCCTCGGCACGCCCGGTGTCGTGCACGTCGGCCTCCACGCCCTCTTCCCGCAGGCACTGCGCAACGCAGTCGGCCCCCAGCGTCATCACGTCCTCCTCGTCAGGCACCTCTGCCGTCGTCGGCGGATGGGTCGCGTGACCCGGGTTTCCCGCTCCGTCCGGCCCACGCGGAGGTCTTTCGCGCGGCGGGTCCTTCGTTCGGCGGTTCCGGACGGCGCGGACGGGTGCGCGTCCCGGGCGCCACGTTTGTCCCCGCCGCCCCCGGGTCACTCAGTTCGGCAACGGCGAGCCAGTCCGAGGACCGCCCGAGGAGCACCCGTGAACCGGTACCGGCGCCCCTTCCTCCGCCTGTGGGACCGGCTGGCCGCGTCCGCGCTGGTCCGGCGCGGCCGGGAACTGGAGCTGATGCACCGGGCCATGGGCTTCGCCACGCTGGCCCTGGTCACCCTGGCACCGCTGCTGATCGTGGTGGCCGCCGCCGATCCCCTGGGACGCGGCGGTTTCGCCTCCTGGCTGGCCGACGGCATGGGACTGTCCGGCCGGTCGGCCAAGGTGCTGACCGACATCATCAGCCCGCCGACCAAAGTGGTCGGCACCACGAGCGTGTGGGGCGGTATCGCCCTCGCCGTGTTCGGCGTGTCCTTCGCGGGAAGCGTGCAGAACGGCTACGAACGCATCTGGGGCCTGCCGTCCGGCCCCTGGCACCGCGTCTGGCGCCAGCTCACCTGGGTGATCGCCCTGACGGCGTACCTCTACCAGGAGGTGCAGACCAGGACCGCGTTGCACGGCTCGGCCCGGATCGCGCTGTCCACGGCGACCGGCCTGCTGTTCTTCTGGTGGGGTCAGCACTTCCTGCTGGGCAAGCAGATCCGCTGGCGCGACCTGTTGCCGGGGGCGCTCGCCACCATAGTGGGCCTGGTCGGACTGCGCGGCTTCTCCTACCTCGTCTTCACCCCGCTCATCCTCGACAACGCGATCAGTTACGGCGCGGTCGGCATCGTGCTGGTGGTGGAGTCCTGGCTGATCGGGGTCGGGTTCGTCGTCTTCGGGGGCGCGATGGTCGGCCACTGGTTCTGCGAGCACCACTGGTGGACGCGCACCATCGACCGAGAGCGGTAGGCCCCACGGAACGCGGCGGCGAGCGGCGCCGTCGCGGGCGAGCACCCGGACGCCGGCCGTGGGTCGTCCGCGTGCCCGTCCGCGGCGGATCTGCGGACGTACGTCGTACGGGCGACGTCAGCCGCGCGGGAGTCCGCGCTGCGCGCACGCGTTCCGGGCCGCGGGGGTGCGCCCGCCCGCCCCGCCGGCCAGCGCCGCGGTGACGGCTCCGGCGGCGACCGCGGCCAGCGCGAGCGGGCGGCGATGGCGTGAGAGCCAGAACTGCAGGCTCCGCGGATGCGACTCGTCGTCGAAGAGGCCGTGGGCGCCGTAGTCGACGGGTGCGGCGTCGTCCACGGGCTCGTAGAGGTTGACCGGCCGGGACGGATCGACGGGCTGGTCCGTCTGCTGGGCGTCGTAGCCGGTACGGGCCAGGTAGCGGTCGAGCAGGCCGGGGGCGAACTTCTGCCCGAGGAGGGTCGCGACGGTCGACCCGCCGACCCAGTACTCGCGCCGCTCGGGGTGGTCGGCCGCGTGCAGCACGGCCTCGGCGGCGACCTCGGGCTGATACACCGGCGCCACGGGGCGCGGGTGCCGGGGGAGCCGGCTCAGGACCCAGCTGAACTGGGGTGTGTTCAGCCCGGGCATCTGGACCATGGTGACCCGCACCCCGCTGCGGTCGTGCAGCAGCTCGCAGCGCAGGGACTCGGTGAAGCCCTGGATGGCGTGCTTCGCCCCGCAGTACACCGCCTGCAGCGGGACGCTGCGCCGGGCCAGGGCAGAGCCGACCTGCACGATGGTCCCCCGGTCGCGCGGCGCCATGCGCCGCAGCGCGGCCTGCGTGCCGTGGACGAAGCCGAAGTACGTCACCTCCGTGGCCCGCTTCAGCTCTTCGGGCGTGACCTCCGGTACGGGGGCGAAGACGGTCGTGAAGGCGGCGTTCACCCACACGTCGATCGGGCCGAACGCGTCCTCCACCCGGCTCGCGGCGGCGTCCACCGCCTCCGGGTCGGAGACGTCCACCACCAGGGGCAGCGCCCGTCCGCCGGCCTCCCGGACCTCCTCGGCCGCCTGCTCCAGGGCGTGCCGGCCCCGGGCGAGCAGGGCCACGGCGGCTCCGCGTGCGCCGAAGGCGCGGGCCGTGGCCCGGCCGACGCCGGCGGTCGCGCCGGTCACGACCACCACCTCGGCCGCCCCGCGGCGCCGCCCGTCGCGCCCGAACCGGCCGGCGCCGGTCACTTCTCGCCCCCGCCGGTCAGGTGCCGGGCGTACCCGGTGAGCCTCCGGCGCAGGCGCTGCGGAACGTAGTCGGCGACTTGAGCCATGGGCACTCCCGGTCACGCGTGCAGAACAGTCCGGTGTGGTGAGTGCCTTCTGCGACGGCTCGTAAACCGGTCGGTGCCCACCCGCCCGGTCACCCGGGGCGTCGCACGGAGCGGCTCAGCGCGCCCGGGTACGCGTAGGTCCGCGCCGTCAGCGTCCGCGCGCCGGGGGCGGTGCGGTGCTCGTGCGGGTCACCAGCCGGGTGGGCACGAGCGTCGTCCCCCGCTCCGGGCCGTCCTGGCGCATCTTGCGCAGCACGGCCTGGACGCAGAGCCGTCCCACCTCGGCGAAGTCCTGGTGGACGGTGGTCAGCGGCGGAAGGAAGGAGCCGGCCTCCGGGATGTCGTCGAAGCCGATGACGCTGACGTCCTCGGGGACGCGCCGGCCGCGTTCGTGCAGGGCGCGCAGCAGCCCGAGGGCCATCTGGTCGTTGGCCGCGAAGACGGCCGTGCACTCCTCGCGGGCGGCGAGTTCGAGGCCGGCCCGGTAACCGGACTCCGCGGACCAGTCTCCCCGGGTGAGGGGCGGCGGGGTGCGGCCCGCCTCGGCGAGCGTCCGGCGCCAGGCGTCCGTGCGGCGCTGGGCGGCGAAGGAGTCCTCGGGCCCGGCCAGGTGCCACACGGTGTCGTGCCCGAGGCCGAGCAGGTGCCGGACGGCCGCGCGGGTGCCGCCGGCCTGGTCGGTGTCGACGACCGTGTAGTGGTCGCCGGCGTCGGAGTCGACCACCACCACCTGGACGTGGGGCGGCAGGGTGACGGTGGCGGCGTCCAGCAGGTGGACCTCCATGATGACGATCACCGCGTCGACGGCGAGCTCCTCCAGCCGGGAGAACGCGCCCCGCACCTCGTCCTGCGTGGGCACGGCGACCGGCAGCAGCGTCACCGCGTACCCCTCGCTCGCCGCGGAGGTCGCGATGGCCTCCAGGGTGCGCACGTTGCCGGTGGTGGACAGCGAGAAGGTGATGACGCCGATGGTGCGGAACTCCCCGCGCTTGAGCGCCCGGGCGGCACTGTTGGGGCGGTATCCGAGCTCCTTCATGGCCGCCAGGACCTGCTGCCGGGTCTCCTCGGTCACGCCGGCGTATCCGTTGGAGACGCGGGAGACGGTCTGCGAGGAGACCCCGGCCAGCCGGGCCACGTCCGCCATGGAGGCCGTGCGCTCCCGGCCGCGCCGGGGACGCGCGGGTGCGCTCGTCGGGACTTCCTCAGCCGTGCTCACTCGCCGTCAGCCGCCTCTCCGTCGCTGGCAGGTCCGGTGCGAAAGGACCCTTGACCGTCGTCATCGGGGCAGTGTAGACATGCCGCCATCAGATGTTTACGTAAACATAACAGCCCGGGCGCCTTTTCGCGCTGCCTGATGTTTACGTAAACATCGGCGAGGTTCCAGGACGTGGACGAGCGAGGAACGACATGACGACGCTGCAACCGCCGGCCGCCGCCGAGCCGCGGCCGGCACCGCCACCGACGAGACGGGACCGCCGGTCCTGGACGGGGTGGGGTTTCCTCGGTCCGTTCGTGGCCGTGTTCGCCCTCGTCTTCCTCGCGCCGATCGCCTACTCGGTGTATCTCAGCCTCTTCCGCGACCGGCTCATCGGCGGGACCACCTTCGTCGGCCTGGACAACTACACGCAGGCCCTCCAGGACGACCGGTTCTGGGCCTCGCTCGGCCGGGTCGCGCTCTTCCTGGCCGTCCAGGTGCCCGTCATGCTCGGCATCGCCCTGCTGGTCGCGCTCGCCCTGGACAGCGGCCGCCTCTACGGCCGGGACTTCTTCCGCATCTCGATCTTCCTGCCGTACGCCGTACCGGCCGTGGTGGCCACGCTGATGTGGGGCTTCATGTACGGCACCCGCTTCGGGCTGGTGGGCGACATCGACGACGCGCTGGGCGTCACCCTGCCCGACCCGCTCTCCCCCGGCCTGGTGCTGGCCTCCATCGGCAACATCGTGACCTGGGAGTTCATCGGCTACAACATGCTGATCTTCTACGCGGCCCTGCGGGTCGTCCCGCACTCGCTGTACGAGGCCGCCGAGATCGACGGGGCCGGACAGATCCGGGTGATCACCGCCATCAAGCTGCCGGCCATCCGCGGGGCGCTGGTCATCGCGACGATCTTCTCGATCATCGGCAGCTTCCAGCTCTTCAACGAGCCGAACATCCTGCAGCCGTTGGCGCCCAACGCCATCACCACCGACTACACGCCGAACTTCTACACGTACTCGCTGTCCTTCAACGGGCAGCAGCACAACTACTCCGCGACGGTCGCCATCGTCATGGGGCTGATCACCATGGTCATCGCCTACGTCGTCCAGCTGCGCGGCATGCGCAAGGGAGTGTGAAGCAGCGATGACCAGTCCTGTCGTCACCGTCTCCGACCGTTCCGCGCCCGCTCCCCCCGGCACCCGTCCCGCCGCGCCCCGGCTGCGCGCCGCCCGGCGCCGGCACTCCCCGGGCAGGCCCCGGCGCAGCGTCCTGCTGACCGTGCTCACCGGGCTGGTGGTGCTCTACAGCCTGGTGCCGCTGCTCTGGCTGGTCATCAGCGCCACCAAGACGCAGGAGGGCCTGTCGGACTCCTTCGGCCTGTGGTTCGACGGGGACTTCGCCCTGTGGGACAACATCACCCAGACCTTCACCTACGACGACGGCGTGTTCACCCGCTGGCTGCTGAACACTCTGCTGTACGTCGGACTGGGCGCGGGCGGCGCCACCTTCCTCGCCGTCCTGGGCGGCTACGCGCTCGCCAAGTTCGACTTCCCCGGCCGGCGGGGCGTCTTCGCCGTCGTCATCGGCGCGGTGGCGGTGCCGGGTACGGCGCTGGCGGTACCGACCTTCCTGATGTTCAGCAAGATGGGGCTGACCGACACGCCCTGGGCGGTGATCGTCCCGTCGTTGATCTCGCCGTTCGGCCTGTATCTGATGTGGGTGTTCGCGAGCGAGGCCATCCCGACCGAGCTGATGGAGGCCGCCCGCATCGACGGCGCCGGCGAGGTGCGCACCTTCTTCCGGGTCGCGCTGCCGCTGCTGGCCCCCGGCATCGTCACCGTCCTGCTGTTCACCATGGTGGCGACCTGGAACAACTACTTCCTTCCGCTGATCATGCTCAAGGACCCGGACTGGTATCCGCTGACCCTGGGCCTGAACAGCTGGAACCAGCAGGCCCAGACCGCGGGCGGCGAGGCCGTCTTCAACCTGGTCGTCACCGGTTCCCTCATCACGATCCTGCCGCTGATCGCCGCGTTCCTGCTGCTGCAGAAGTACTGGCAGTCCGGACTGGCCGCCGGAAGCGTCAAGGAATAGCCCGGACGCCTCTTCCCCCCCCCGCTCCCTCTCCCCCCACGTTCCGCCCGCGTTTCTCCGACCCTCGACCGAGCCGGTCCCCGGCCACGAAGAAGTGGAAGCTCGCCCATGCACAAGCACTCGCGCCGCCTGCTGCGCGGCATAGGTCTCGTCTGCGCCCTCGCCCTGGGAGCGACCGCCTGCGGCGACGACGACGGCGGATCGAGCGGGAAGTCGGTGTCCCAGGAGGACGTCCAGGCGGCCCTGAAGAAGGGCGGCACCGTCACCGTCTGGGCGTGGGAGCCCACGCTCAAGCAGGTGGCCGCCGGCTTCGAGAAGGAACACCCCGGCGTCAAGGTGAACCTGGTCAACGCCGGCACCAACAACGACCAGTACACGGCGCTGCAGAACGCCATATCGGCGAAGAAGGGCGTGCCCGACGTCGCCCAGATCGAGTACTACGCGATGGGCCAGTTCGCCCTGACCGAGCAGCTCACCGACCTCAAGGGCTTCGGCGCCGAGAAGCTCGCCACCCGCTACTCGCCCGGTCCGTGGAACGGCGTGAAGGCCGGCGGCGACGGCGTCTACGCCCTGCCGATGGACTCCGGTCCGATGGCGCTGTTCTACAACAAGAAGGTCTTCGACACCTACGGCATCAAGGTCCCCACCACCTGGGACGAGTACCTCACCGCCGCCCGCGACCTGCACAGGAAGAACCCGAAGGCGTACATCACCGCCGACACCGGTGACGCCGGCTTCGCCACGAGCATGCTCTGGCAGGCCGGTTCGCGCCCCTACACGGTGAACGGCACCGAGGTGAAGGTCGACTTCTCCGACGCGGGTGCCGGGAAGTTCACCGCCGTCTGGCAGAAGCTCATCGACGAGAAGCTGCTCGCCCCCGTCACCAGTTGGAGCGACGAGTGGTACAAGGGGCTCGGCGACGGCAGCATCGCGACCCTCGCCACCGGCGCCTGGATGCCCGCCAACCTGGAGTCGGGCGTGAAGAACGCCTCCGGTGACTGGCGCGCCGCCCCGCTGCCGCAGTGGACGGCGGGCGACAAGGCCGGCGCCGAGAACGGCGGCAGCGCGCTCGCCCTGCCCGAGCTCGGCAAGAACGAGGCGCTGGCGTACGCCTTCGTCGAGTACGCAGCCGCAGGCAAGGGCGTTGAGACCCGCCTGCAGAACGGCGCCTTCCCGGCGACCACCGCGGATCTGCAGTCCACCGCGTTCCAGGACACGAAGTTCCCGTACTTCGGCGGCCAGCAGGCCAACAAGATCTTCGCCGAGGCGGCCGCGAACGTCGCCGACGACTGGTCGTACCTGCCCTACCAGGTGTACGCGAACTCGATCTTCAACGACACCGTCGGCAAGGCCTACGTCTCCGGCACCACGCTCGCCGAGGGCCTGAAGTCGTGGCAGGACGCCTCGGTCAAGTACGGCAACGAGCAGGGCTTCACCGTCGAGCAGTAGCACCCGCACGCGATGCGGCGGCCCGCACGGGGCGGCGCGGCATCCGCGCCGCCCCCGCACCGCACGCACCACACCGGAAGGACCGCCATGATCTCCACCCTCCTGTCCCGCCTCCAGCGGGGACCGGACGGCGCGCCCGCCCCCCGTCTCGCCTTCGGCGCCGACTACAACCCCGAGCAGTGGCCCCGGGAGGTGTGGGAGGACGACGTGCGGCTGATGCGCGAGGCCGGGGTCAACGTCGTCTCCGTCGGCATCTTCTCCTGGGCCCGTCTCCAGCCCGGCCCGGACACCTGGGACTTCGCCTGGCTGGACGAGGTCATGGACCTGCTGCACGAGAACGGCGTCGGCGTCGACCTGGCCACCGCCACCGCGTCCCCGCCGCCCTGGCTGACCACCGCGCACCCGGAGATCCTGCCGGTCACCGACCGCGGGGAGACCCTGTGGCCGGGAGCACGCCAGCACTGGCGTCCGACCTCCCCCGTCTTCCGGGAACACGCCCTGCGCCTGGTCCGGGAGATGGCGTCCCGCTACGCCGGGCACCCGGCCCTGGTCGCCTGGCACGTCAACAACGAGCTCGGGTGCCACAACGTCTACGACTACTCGGACGACGCGGCCCGTGCCTTCCGGGACTGGCTGCGCGCCCGGTACACCACGCTGGACGCCCTCAACCACGCCTGGGGGACGGCGTTCTGGTCGCAGCGCTACAGCGACTGGGAGCAGATCCTGCCCCCGCGGCTCGCCGCCTCCCACCCGAACCCGACCCAGCAACTGGACTTCAAGCGCTTCTCGTCGGACGCGCTGAAGGACCATCTGCGGGCCGAGCGGGAGGTGCTGCGGGAGCTCACACCGGACATTCCCGTCACCACCAACTTCATGGTGATGCCCGGCACCAAGGGCATGAACTACGCGGACTGGGCGGCCGAGGTGGACTTCGTCGCCAACGACCACTACGTCGTACCCCACCCGCAGGCCCGGGACGAGCTGTCCTTCTCCGCCAACCTCACCAGTGGCATCGCGGGCGGCCGGCCCTGGTTCCTGATGGAGCACTCCACCAGCGCCGTGAACTGGCAGCCGGTGAACCTGGCGAAGCGGCCGGGCGAGCTGGCCCGGGACTCGCTGACCCACGTGGCGCACGGCGCCGACGCGGTCTGCTTCTTCCAGTGGCGCCAGTCCGCGGCCGGCGCCGAGAAGTACCACTCCGCGATGGTGCCGCACGCCGGCGCCGACAGCGACCTGTTCCGCGCGGTGACCGCGCTCGGCGACACGCTGAGGACGCTGGCACCGGTGGCCGGCAGCGAGCGGGAACCCGCCGACGTCGGCATCCTCTTCGACTGGGAGTCGTGGTGGGCGAGCGAGCAGGACTCGCACCCGACCTCGCTGCTCGACTACCACGGGGAGGCGCTCGACTGGTACTCCGCGCTCCTCGCCCTGGGCGTGCGCGCCGACGTGGTCACCACCGCCGCCGACCTCAGCCGCCACCGCGTGCTGGTCGCGCCCGTGCTGCACATGGTCCCCGCCGACCTCGCCAAGGAGCTCACCCGGTACACGGAGCAGGGCGGGCACCTGGTCACCACGTACTTCTCCGGCATCGTCGACGAGAACGACCACGTCCGGCTCGGTGGTTATCCGGGTGCCCTGCGGGACCTGCTGGGCATCCGCGTCGAGGAGTTCGGCCCGCTGCCCGCCGGGCAGACCGTGGAGCTGGACGACGCGACCACCGGCACCCTGTGGACCGACCACATCACCGTCACCGCGCCCGAGACCGAGGTCCTCGCCCACTACCGCACGGGCACGCACGCGGGCCGCCCCGCCGTCACCCGGCGCCCGGCGGGCAGTGGTTCGGCCGCCTACGTCTCCACCCGGCTCGGCGCCGAAGGGCTCGCCGCGCTGCTGCCGCGGCTGCTGGCACCGGCCGGCGTGGCGAGCGACCTGCCCCCCGAGGTGCGCGGGCTGGTCGAGACCACCGTGCGCCGCGGCCCGGGCGGACGCTTCCTGTTCCTGGTCAACCGGACCGACGAGACCGTGACCGTCCCGGGGCCCACCGGAGAGGTCCTGGTGGGCGGCACCGATGACGAGGGCGCCGTCGTCCTCCCGCCCAGGGGCGTCGCCGTCCTGCGCACGCCCACCGACTGAGAGCGCACATCCCGCACCACCCCCCGTCTCCCCGGAGCTGCACGCGGCGCTCCGGGGCCACCCCCTCCTGCCCGCGACCGGACGGGAGGGGCCACCGCAGCGACCACATCTTCCCGTCGGGAGCACACGATGGCACGTCGTACCCGCAGCAGACGCCTCCTCGGAGCCGCTGCGCTCACCGCCCTGGCCACCGGGGCCGCTCTGATCAGTGTCCCCGCGCAGGCCGGGCCCGCCGCGGCCGCCGCCTCCGTCACCGTGCGGCCGGACCCGTCGTACCAGCAGGAGGAGTTCGAGGGCTGGGGCACCAGTCTGGTCTGGTTCGCCAACGCCACCGGTGACTACCCGCCCGAGATCCGCGAGAAGCTGGCCCGGCTCCTCTTCGACGACGACGGCCTCGGGCTGAACATCGCCCGCTACAACATCGGCGGCGGCAACGCGCCGGACGTCGAGGACTACCTCCGCGCCGGCGGCGCCGTCGAGGGCTGGTGGAAGGCACCCGCGGGCACCACCCGCGAGGACACCGGCTGGTGGAGCGCCGACGACCCGGCCGACTGGAACAAGGACGCCGACGCCACCCAGCGCTGGTGGGTCGAGCGCATCAAGGACGACATCGACCACTGGGAGACGTTCAGCAACTCGCCGCCCTGGTTCATGACCGTCAGCGGCTACGTCTCCGGCGGCTTCGACTCGTCCGCCGACCAGCTGAAGGCCGACTCGGTCGACGATTTCGCCGCCTACCTGGCGGGGGCGACCAGGCGGCTGGAGAAGGCCGAGGGCATCAAGGTCGACACCGTCGACCCGTTCAACGAGCCCAACACGCCTTACTGGGGAACACAGTTGGGAGCCGACGGCGAACCCGTCGGCGGCCGGCAGGAGGGGGCCCACATCGGGCCCGAGCTCCAGCGCGAGGTCCTCCGGGCCCTCGCCCCCGCGCTGAGGAAGGCGAAGGTCAAGGCGGACATCTCGGCCATGGACGAGACCAACCCCGGAACTTTCGCGAAGAACTGGAGCGCGTACTCCCCGGCCGACCGCGCTCTCGTCGGCCAGATGAACGTCCACACCTACGGCACCGGACAGCGCACCACCGTGCGCGACCTCGCCAAGGCCGCCGGCAAGCCGCTGTGGATGAGCGAGGTCGGCGGCGACTGGGGCGACGGGCAGGACTTCGAGGACATGCGGCCCGGCCTCGGCCTCGCCCAGCAGATCGTCGACGACCTGCGCGAACTGGAGCCCCGCGCCTGGGTGTTCTGGCAGCCCGTCGAGGACTACGACAACATGAAGCCGGGCGGCGAGTCGGCGAAGGGCGGCAACTGGGGCAGCATCCAGATACCGTTCAGCTGCACCGCCCGCGACACCCTCGAGACCTGCCCGATCCGGACGAACACCAAGTTCGACACCGCACGCAACTTCACCCACTTCATCAAGCCCGGCGACCGGCTGATCAGGACGGACGACACCTCCAGCGCCGCCGCCGTCACCCGCGACGGCAAGGGCGCCTCGCTCGTCCACGTCAACCGCACCACCGAGGCCCGCACCGTCACCATCGACCTGTCGAAGTTCCGCCAGGTCAGCCGCGGTGCCACCGTCACCCCGGTCGTGACCAGCGCCGACGGCAGGCTCGCGGAGCAGGCCCCGGTCAGGGTCAGCGACCGCACGGCCACCTTCACCGTGCCCGCACAGTCCGTGACCTCCTTCGAGATCAAGGGCGTGTCCGGTGTCGCGAAGGACGCCCCGGCGCTCCGCAAGGACCAAACCTACACGCTGACCGGGGTGCAGAGCGGCAAGGCCGTCACCGTCGCGGAGGACGGCAGGGGCCTGGTCCTCGGTTCCGGTACCGGCGCCCCGGGCCAGGAGTGGCGGCTGACTGCGGTGCGCCCCGACAGCGGGGTCCGCGACCGCTACGTGTTCACGAACCCGCGGGGCGGCACGCGGCTGGCCGTGCGCGACGACGTCCCGGTGGCCGAACCCGACACGGGCAGGCGCGACGCGGCCGCCGAATGGCTCCTGTCGACCACCGGTGACGGCACCTGGACGCTGGTCAACGCGGCGACGGGGCGCCTGCTGGAGGTCGGCGGCCAGGCGACCCACGAGGGCGCGGCCGTCACCACGTGGCCGCCCAACTCCGGCGCCAACCAGCGCTGGACGGTGACGGACGTGTCCGCCGGCTGATCCCACCTGCGTGCGGCGGTCCCGTCCGTGCCGCCGAAGGTGCGGACGGGGCCGCCGCCCGCCCCCGAGACACGAGGAGAGGGCATGACCATCGATCCCCGCGAGCTCGACGTACGCCGCAGGATGGCGGCACGGGAGCTCTACTCGGACGGCGCGCCGGGCCTGGAGGGGCTGGCCGCGGAGCGCCTGCGCGGCAAGGAGCTGGCCGACGCCTACAACCGGACCGCGGCCCGGGACGAGGAAGGCCGCCGGGCACTGCTGAAGGGGATGCTGGGCTCGGTGGGCACGGACGTGTGGATCGAGCCGCCGCTGCACGTCGCCTACGGCAACCGCGTGCACCTGGGCGACGACGTGTACGCCAACTTCGGTCTCACCCTCGTCGACGACGTGGAAATCTTCGTCGGCGACCGGGTGATGTTCGCCCCGCACGTGACCGTCAGCACCACGGGCCACCCGGTCCACCCGGAACTGCGCCGGGGCGGCACGCAGTTCTCGGCGCCGGTACGCATCGAGGACGACGTGTGGATCGGGGCCGGGGCGCTGATCATGCCCGGGATCACCGTGGGGCGGGGATCGGTGGTCGGGGCGGGCAGTGTGGTGACGGCCCATGTGCCGCCCATGACGGTCGTCGCGGGGACGCCCGCCCGGGTGCTGCGCGAGATCACCGATGCGGACCGGGACTGGACCTATCGTCCGCCCCGGACCCTGGACCGGGACGGTCAGGGACAGGGGTCCAACTCCCCCCGTACACACGGGACATGTCACGATCGAGGCGCAGTACGCTGATCGGAAACAGCGGCGAACCCCCACCTCCCGGACGACGGAGCGTGCCATGACGACGGACCATTCGCAGCCCCCTCGCCTCGACACCGGCCGGGCCCATCCCGCGCGGGTCTACGACTGGCTGCTGGGCGGCAAGGACAACTACCCCGTCGACGAGGCGGTGGGCGCGACGCTGCCGCCCGAGGCACGGGACGCGGCGCGCCAGAACCGCGCGTTCATGAACCGCGCGGTGACCCACCTCGCCGCACAGGGCGTCGACCAGTTCCTGGACATCGGCACGGGCATCCCCACGGAGCCCAACCTCCACCAGATCGTCCAGCGCACGGTGCCGACGGCCCGGGTCGTCTACGCCGACAACGACCCGATCGTGCTGCGGCACGCGGATGCACTGCTGGTCAGCACTCCCGAGGGCGCCACGGACTACATCCACGCGGATGTGCGCGAGCCGGAGGCGATCGTGCGGCGCGCCCGCGAGATCCTGGACTTCGACCGGCCCGTCGCGCTGTCCCTGATCGCCCTGATGCACTTCGTTCCGGACGAGCAGGACGCCCACGGCATCGTCGACGGCCTGGTCGCCACCCTCCCTCCGGGCAGCCACCTGATCCTGTCGCACGCCGCGATCGACCTGTTCCCCGAGCTGGCGGAACAGGTGATCGCCCAGTACGCCCAGGCCGGCATCCGGCTCGGGTTCCGCACCCGGGCGGAGGTGGCCCGGTTCTTCGACGGGCTGGAACCGGTGCCGCCGGGACTGGTCACCGCCACCGAGTGGTACGGCGCCGACCAGGAGCCGCCCGCGGCGGAGAAGAGCGGCATCTACGCGGGCGTGGCGCGCGTGCCCTGACGCCGGGAGGCGGGACGGTGGCTCAGCGGCGGCGCCCGCGCGCCGCCCAGCCGCTGCCTATGCCGGCGACGTGCAGGGCCAGCAGGGCGAGGCCGATGAGCATGACGTTGATCGAGGTGAAGACGTCGTTGGTCGAGATCTCCGCCGCGTTGATCAGCCAGGCGATGAGGAACAGAACCGCCGCGATGATGGCGAGCACGGTGTACACCCCTTCGGATCGGCGGCACCGGTTCCGGTGCCGTGTCACGCGTATGCCCCCGACGGGACCCGTGACACGGCCGAAGGCGCCGCGCGCTTTCGTACAGTGGAGGGACCGGGACCGTCCGCGGCGTGCCGAGGCCGGGGACGGCCCGCCCTGGCACTCGCACACCGGAGCTCTCATGCACGACCCGTCCACCGCACCGGACGACGGCTCCGGCACCCTGTTCGGCCTCGACGCCCTGGCGCCCGTGTCCCCGGCGGCCCCACCGCCGGCCGCACCCGCAACCGGTCCGCTCTTCCGGGACTCCGCAGCGGCCCGCCGGCTGCTGCCCGTGCGCGAGATCTACGCCGAGCCGGCCGCCGCGGCGTCCCCGCGCGGCCGTCAGGTCGTCGCCCGGTTCCCCGGGGCCCGCGTGATCGAGGTCGGCTCCCACTGGCGCATCCCCGGCCTGCACGGCAACGAGGGCAACGTCGAGCGCTGGGTGCGGGTCAAGGGCGAGACGCTGGTGCTGGGCGAGAAGAAGACGCTCACCACGCGTCCCAACGGCCGCTCCGCGGACTGGATCGCGCCGGGTACCTCCAACGGCTGCGCGATGGCCTGCGCCTACTGCTACGTGCCCCGGCGCAAGGGGTACGCCAACCCGGTCACCGTCTTCACCAACATCGACCGGATGATCGCCCACCTCGGCCGGCACATCGCCCGGCAGGGGCCCAAGACCGAGCCGAACCAGTGCGACCCCGAGGCCTGGGTGTACGACATCGGCGAGAACGGCGACTGCTCGGTGGACGCCCTGATCTGCGACAACACCGCGGACCTGGTGCACGCCTTCCGGCAGTGGCCGACGGCCAAGGCGTCCTTCGCCACCAAGTTCGTCAATCCGGACCTGCTCGCCCTGGATCCGCGGGGCCGGACCCGGATCCGCTTCTCGCTGATGCCGCCGGACGACTCCCGGCTGCTGGACCTGCGCACCTCCCCGGTCGCCGAGCGCATCGCCGCGGCGGGCGACTTCCTGGACGCCGGGTACGAGGTGCACTTCAACCTCTCCCCCGTGGTCGTGCGCCCCGGCTGGGAGGACGCCTGGACGGAGCTGCTGAGGCATCTCGACGACGTCCTGCCGGACCGGGTGAAGCGGCAGGCCGCCGCCGAGGTGATCATGCTGACGCACAACCGGGAGCTGCACGAGGTCAACCTGGGCTGGCACCCGCGGGCGGAGGAGACGCTGTGGCGGCCGGACCTCCAGCAGGCCAAGCGATCCGAGAACGGGGCGCTCAACGTGCGCTACCGCAACGCCGTCAAGGCGGACGCGGTCGCCCGGCTCCGTGCGCTGGTCGACGCGCACACCCCGTGGCTGCGCATCCGGTACGCCTTCTGACCACCGGCAGCTTAGGTAAGGCGAACCTAAGATCGGTTAATGTGCTGCGTGCAACCATCCACCCGGAGCACACCTGTGGGAGTCGGCCTTGCCGCACACGATCGACACGACCGGAGAGCGGCCCGGCGCCGCCACCGGCCACGACTGGACCGAGGTCGGTTCCCGCGCCGAACTGCGCGAGCTGCTGGGCGAGCCCTGGCCCATCGTGATCGACAAGGTCCACGACCGGCTCACGGACGACGACCGGGACCTGCTGGCCCGCTCCCCCTTCTGCCTGCTCGCCACCTCCGACGCGCACGGCAACTGCGACGTCTCGCCGCGCGGTGACGTCCCGGGCTTCACGCACGTCCTGGACGCCGGGACCATCGCCCTGCCGGACCGGCCCGGGAACCGGCGGGGGGACAGCTTCCACAACATCCTCGACAATCCGCACGCCGGACTGCTGTACCTGATTCCCGGCGGCAAGGAGGTGCTGCGGATCAACGGCCGGGCCCGCGTCCTCACCGGCGCGCCGTTCTTCGACGCCATGGCACGGGAGGGCCGGCACCCGGATCTGGCGCTGCTGCTGGAGATCGACGAGATCTACCTGCACTGCCCGGCCTCCCTGAACCGTGCCGGGTTGTGGAAGCCCCGCGAGCCGAAGGGCAGTTGAGCCCCGCCGTCGAGGACCGCGCCCGGACCCGGCCGTCCCGGGCGCGGAGTCCTCGGCACCCGGCGCTACCAGCACTTCTTAGGTTAGGCTAACCTTCACTGCGTGAGATCTGGTGAAGACGCAGCCGGTACCCCGCGCCTGCGGGGCCATGAGCTGTCGGCCACGGGCGTGACCGTGGCCTACGACGGTGTCGATGTCGTGCACGACGCGGCGGTCGGGCTCAGGCCCGGTGAAGTGACCGTCCTGGTGGGCCCGAACGGCAGCGGGAAGTCGACGCTGCTGCGGACGATCGCCCGGCTGCAGCGCGCCCGCAGTGCCACGCTCAGCATCGACGGCACCACCGACGGCCTGGCGCTGACGACCCGTGAGTTCTCCCGGTACGTGGCGCTGCTGACACAGGCGCGCCCGACGCCCGGCGGGCTGACCGTACGGGACGTCGTCGAGTTCGGCCGCTACCCGTACCGGGGCCGCTGGGGCCGCCCGGATCCGGACGGCCCGGCCGCCGTCGACCGGGCGCTCGCGCTCACCGGGCTCGACGGCCTCGCCGACCGCGGCGCGGACCACCTGTCCGGCGGGCAGTTGCAGCGGGTCTGGCTGGCGAGCTGCCTCGCCCAGGAGACCGGCGTGCTGCTCCTCGACGAGCCGACGACCTACCTGGACCTGCGCTACCAGATCGAACTCCTCGACCTCGTCCGCGATCTGGCGGACGACCATGGGATCGCCGTCGGCGTCGTTCTGCACGACCTCGACCAGGCGGCGGCCGTCGCCGACCGGATCACGCTGCTGGAAGCGGGCCGGATCGTCGCCGACGGCCTGCCCGAGGACGTCCTGACGCCGGAACGGCTGACCGCCGTCTACGGCATCCGGATCGACGTCGACACCGACCCCCTGACCGGCCGGCTGCGCACCCGCCCGATCGGCCGCCACCACATACGAACCGAAAGGCTCGGCACCACCTCATGAGACGCCTCCTGCTCACCGCGGCAGCCACCACCGCCGCGGCGCTGACCCTCGCCGCCTGCGGCACCACCGAACCCGCCGCCGACAAGACGGAGAAGAAGGCCTCCGGGGCCATCACGCTCACGGACGGCAAGGGCACCGAGGTGAAGCTCGACGGCCCGGCCACCAAGGTCGTCGCCACCGAGTGGAACGTCGTCGAGAGCCTCGTCTCCCTCGGTGTCGACCCGGTCGGCGTCGCGGACGTCAAGGGCTACAAAACCTGGGACACCGCCGCCCCGCTGAAGAACGAGCCCAAGGACATCGGCACGCGCGGCGAGCCGAGCATGGACACCGTCGCCTCGCTCGCCCCCGATCTGATCGTCGCCACCACGGACCTGCCGCCGGCCGCCGTGAAGCAGCTGCGCGAGGTCGCCCCGGTGCTGGAGGTCACGTCGGCCGACGGCACCGGCCAGATCGGCCAGATGCTGGAGAACGTCGACCTCATCGCCAAGGCCACCGGCACCACGGACAAGGCGAAGACGGTCCGCGACGACTTCGAGGCGAAGGTCGCCGAGGGCAAGAAGGCCCTGGCCGGCGCGGGGATGGCCGGCAAGGACATCGCCTTCGCCGACGGCTACGTCACCTCCAACCAGGTCTCGGTCCGCCCCTACACGGCGACGTCGCTCATCGGCGAGGTCAACGAGGCGATCGGCCTGAACAACGCCTGGAAGGTGAAGGGTGACGAGGCCTACGGTCTCGGTTCCACCGACGTCGAGGGTCTGACCGCCCTGCCCGAGGGCGTCCAGTTCGCCTACATCGGCAACGACGACGACCCGAACGCCACCCCGTTCACCGGCGCGCTGGCCAAGAACGCGGTGTGGAAGTCGCTGCCCTTCGTGAAGGCCGGCGACGTGCACCGGCTCGACGACGGCATCTGGATGTTCGGCGGCCCGGCCTCGATGTCTGGGTACATCGACGCCCTCGTCGGCGCGCTGACGAAGTAGCGAGGCCATGGCCGTCACCGCAACGAAACCCGCCGCCCGCCCGTCGACGCCGCCGACGGCTCCCACGTCCCGGCCGGGCGCGGCCGCGGTGACGGCCGGGCTCGTCCTCCTGGTCGCCGTCCTCGCGGTCGTGGACATCGCCCAGGGCACGGCCGCCGTCGGACCGGCCGAGGTGTTCAGGGCCCTGACCGGGCGGGCCGACCCCGGCGACGCGTCCGTCGTCGTCGCGTCCCGGCTGCCGCGCATGACCGCCGGCCTCCTGGTCGGCGCCGTGCTCGGCGCCGCCGGCGCCGTGCTCCAGGCGGTCAGCCGCAATGTGCTCGCCTCGCCCGACACCCTCGCGGTGAACGCCGGTTCGTACCTGTCCCTCGGCCTGGTGGGCGCCACCGGCGTCTCGCTCCCGATGATCGCCTCCTCCGGTGTCGCCTTCGCGGGCGGCCTGGCGGCGGCGGCCGTCGTGCTCGGCCTGTCCGGCCTCGGCACGGGCACCGTACGGCTCGTGCTGGCCGGCACCGCGCTGATGCTGGGCCTGAACTCCGTCACCGAGGGGCTGCTCCTGCTGTTCCCCGAACAGACGGAGGGCCTGTACCAGTGGAACCAGGGCAGCATCGCGCAGAACGGCTTCGACGGCGTCCTCCAGATGCTGCCGGTCGCCGTGACCGGCCTGGCCGGACTGATGCTGACGGCTCGACGGGTGGACGCGCTCGCCCTCGGCGACGACGCCGCACGCGGCGTGGGCGTCCCGGTGCGCGCCACCCGCGTCACGGTCGTCGTCCTGGCGGCGCTGCTGTCCGCCGCGGCGGTCACCCTGGCCGGCCCCATCGGCTTCGTCGGCCTGGCCGCGCCCGCCCTGGTGCGCCCGCTCGCCCGTCGGTTCCGCGGGTACGCGCGCTCCCGTGCGGCCCTGCCGGCCGCCGCGCTCACCGGCGCGGCCCTGGTGCTCGGGTCGGACGTGCTGCTGCGGTCGCTGGTGCGGGACGACCTGTCGGTGGCCGTGCCCACCGGTGTCGTCACGAGTCTGGTCGGCGCCGTGTTCCTGGTCGTGATGGCGCTTCGGCTGCGGGACGCCGCGGGGGCCGGTGCGCCGGACCGGCTGCGCATCCCGGGCCGGGCGGTGTTCCTCGCCACGGTGGCCGTCCTCGTGGCCGTCCTGGCCGGTCTGGTCGTGGCTGCCGTGCTGGTGGGCGACAGCAAGCTGCTGCTCGGTGACGTCGTCAACTGGGCGCAGGGGAACGCCGGGCGGACCGTCTCGTTCGTCCTGGACACCCGGGTGCCGCGGGTGCTCGCCGCGCTGTGCGCGGGTGGGGCGCTCGCCCTGTCGGGCACGCTGGTGCAGGCAGTCACCCGCAATCCGCTGGCCGAGCCGAGCGTCCTGGGCGTCTCCGGCGGGGCCGCGCTGGGTGCCGTGCTCCTGGTGACGACCGCGCCCGTCGCCGGCGGGTGGGCCGTCGCCGGTGCCGCGTTCGCGGGGGCCGGTGTCACCGCGGTCGTCGTCTTCGGGCTCGCCGCGCGGGGCGGTTTCCAGCAGAACCGGCTGGTCCTCGTCGGCATCGGCGTCGCCGCCGCGACGACGGCGCTGATCAGCCTTCTGATCGTCCTCACCGACCCGTTCAACGCCACCAAGGCGCTGACCTGGCTGTCGGGTTCCACCTACGGCCGCACCCTGCCGGACGTGCTGCCGGTCGCCCTGGTGCTGGCCGTGGGCGCGGTCGTGGCCGTGGCCCGGCGCACCGAGCTGGACCTGCTCTCCCTGGACGAGGACACGCCCCGGCTGCTGGGCCTGTCGCTGGGGCCGGGCCGCCTCGGCTTCCTGGTGCTGAGCGTGCTGCTCAGCGCCACCGCCGTGGCCTGTGCCGGCACCATCGGCTTCGTGGGCCTGGTGGCACCGCACGCGGCACGCGCGCTGGTGGGCCGGCGGCACGTGCGGGTCGTCCCGGTGGCGATGCTGCTGGGTGCCGCGCTCGTGTGCACGGCCGACCTGCTGGGCCGCACGGTGATCGCTCCGGCCCAGCTCGGGGCGGGGCTCATGACGGCGGTGATCGGAACGCCGTACTTCCTGTACCTGCTGGTGCGCAGCAGGCGGTAGCGGGCCGGGTGAGCGGGACGCAGGTGTGCGGGAGGGACGGCCGCCGCCGGGCACGGTGAGCGAGTCCGCCCGGAGCGGGCTCGTGGCGAAAATCCCCGGCACCCGGGAGTGGAGGGGCCGGCACCGGATTCGGGTGCCGGCCCCTCCGCTTGCGGTCGGCCTGGACCGCGGGCCGCGGCGCCCGGGCGTTCTCCGGCCGGGTGAGCGTTGTGAGACGAAGTGTCAAGTTACTGAACCGTAACCAGCCGACTGCTACCCACGGTAACCCGCGTCCGGTTACGGTCCCGACACCCCACAGGAGCAGCGCGACCACGGCCCCTGCCCCACCGGACCGGCGGACGACCGGCCCGGTCCTTCCCCAGGAGGTACGCCATGCCCTCACGCCCCCGCATGCTCGCCGCGGCCGTCGCCGCGGCTCTCGCGCTCGGCGCCCAGGCCGTCCCGGCCGCCGCCACCGACGGTCCCGCCGCGGTGGTGTCCCGCGGTGTCGAGATCCCTGCCTTCTACACCCCGCCGTCCACGCTGCCCGACGCCGACGGCACCCTGATCCGCAGCGAGCCGCTCCGCCTCGCCCTGAGCCTGCCCAGCATCGGCGGACCGCTGCCGGGACGGGCGACCCGCCTGATGTACAAGTCCACGGACGCGAACGGCGAGCCGGTCGCCGTCACCGGCGCCTACATCGAGCCGGCGGCCCGGCACGGCGACGGGCCGCGACCGCTGGTCGTGGTCGCCCCCGGCACCATGGGTCAGGGCGACCAGTGCGCCGCGTCGATGGGCCTGGAACACCCGCTGCAACTCAACGGCGAGACGGTCTCGGTCGGCTACGAGGACCTGTCGGTCTACCGGCTGCTGGCGCGCGGCGTCGCGGTCGTCGTCACGGACTACGCGGGCCTCGGCACCACCGACCGGCTGCACACCTACGTCAACCGCGTGGACGAGGCCCATGCGGTGCTGGACGCGGTACGCGCGGCGCGTGCCCTGGACTCCGCGTCGGTCACCGCCGACTCACCCGTGGGCCTGTTCGGCTACAGCCAGGGCGGCGGGGCGACGGCCGCCGCGGCCGAACTCCAGCCGTCCTACGCCCCGGACGTCGAGCTGGCCGGCACCTACGCGGGCGCACCACCCGCCGACCTGGCGAAGGTGACCGAGGCGATCGACGGCAGCGACCTCGCGGGCGCGCTGGGCTGGTCGCTCAACGGCTTCCTCCAGAGCGACCCGTCGCTGCGGCCCATCGCCGACCGGTACGTCAACACGGCGGGCCAGAAGGCGCTGGAGGACCTGTCCACCATGTGCATCGGCGACGCGCTCTTCTCCTACGGCGGCGACGAGAGCGCAGCCTGGACGAAGACCGGGCAGTCGCTCGGCGACATCGTCCGGGCCGAGCCCGCGCTCCGGGCGTTCCTCGACAGGCAGCGCATCGGCACCTCGAAGCCCAGCGGTCCGGTGCGGGTGGCCACGGGCGTCAGCGACGACCTCGTCCCGCACGGGCAGGCCCGCCGGCTGGCCGTCGACTGGTGCCGCAGGGGCGGCCAGGTCACCTACGCACCGGTGCTGCTGCCGGGCGTCGGCAGCGGCCTGCTGAACCACGCCGCGCCGCTGCTCACCGACCAGGGCACGGCCATCTCGTGGCTCACCGACCGGCTGGACGGCAAACCGGCCGGCTCGAACTGCTGGACCATGCCCGCACAGCCCTGAGCGTCCCCGCACCCTCACCCGCGCACCCCGGACGACCGATCGCCGGGGTGCGCGCGCGTTCGCCCATGCGTTCGAGGCCGCAAACGGGAGTGGACGCCTTTCCGTGCTCGGGGAGCCGGGTCTCACCCGCACACCGGTGTGACCCGCGCGAACACGGGCAGCAGCTCTGGCATGCGCCGGACGATCATTGCGGCGCAGAATTCGCTCAGGCGAAACGTGGTGGAGCAACAGAAAGGCAGCAGCGTGACGGACGCCAAGCCTGACGGCCCGTCCGGCCCCCTCGGCCGGGTGAAGATGCCGAGCACGGTCGCGGCACTGCCGCACCAGGTGCGGGAGGAGCTGGCTCGCCGGCTCCGCCGCAACAAGCGGGCCTTCCGCGAGGAGGACGTCCAGGTCGTCGAGAAGCCCCTGCTCAAACGCGCGGTCGGCGCGTCGGCACTGGGCAACTGCATGGAGTGGTTCGACTTCGGTGTCTACAGCTACCTGGCGGCCACCATCGGCAAGGTGTTCTTCCCCGGTGCCTCCCCGGCCGCCCAGGTCATCTCGTCGTTCGCCACCTTCGCCGCGGCCTTCGTGGTGCGCCCGCTCGGCGGCCTCGTCTTCGGTCCCCTCGGGGACCGCGTCGGACGGCAGAAGGTGCTCGCCACCACCATGATCATGATGGCGGCCGGCACCTTCTCCATCGGCCTGATCCCCAGTTACGCCACCATCGGCATCGCGGCCCCGATCCTGCTGCTGCTCGCCCGGATGGTCCAGGGTTTCTCCACCGGCGGCGAGTACGGCGGGGCCACCACCTTCGTCGCCGAGTACTCACCCGACCGGCGGCGCGGGTTCCTCTCCAGCTGGCTCGACTTCGGCACCTTCGTCGGCTACGCCCTGGGGTCGGCCCTGGTCACCGCCCTGAACCTGTGGCTGAGCGACGCCCAGATGCTCTCCTGGGGCTGGCGGCTGCCGTTCCTGATCGCCGGTCCGCTCGGCGTGATCGGCCTGTACATGCGGCTCAAGCTGGAGGAGTCCCCGGCCTTCCAGCAGCAGCTCGACGAGCACGAGAAGAGCCTCGCCCAGGAGTCGGCGGGCAGCGAGTTCAAGACCATCGTGAAGGACCACTGGCGCCCGCTGCTGCTGTGCATGGGCATCGTGCTGCTCTACAACGTCACCAACTACATGGTCACCGGCTACCTGCCGACGTACCAGACCGAGACCCTGGACCGCTCCAGCAGTTTCGCCGACGTCCTGGTGCTGATCGGCATGCTGTGGATCGTCGTCCTGATCACCTTCCTCGGCCGGCTCAGCGACCACGTCGGGCGCCGTCCGCTCTACGCCGTCGGCGCCGCCGCGATGATCGTCCTCGCCGTGCCGGCGTTCCTGCTGCTGAAGTCGGACGGCACTGCGGCGCCCGTCCTCGGGGTCCTGATCCTGTCCACGCTGCTGGCCTGCTTCGCCGCCCCCAGCGCGGCCACCCTGCCCGCCCTGTTCCCCACCGCGGTCCGCTACGCGGCCATGGGCATCGGCTTCAACTTCGCCGTCGCCGCCTTCGGCGGCACCACGCCGCTGGTGACCGAGGCGCTGGTGAGCATCACCGGAGACGAGCTCATGCCCGCCTACTACCTGATGGCGGCCGGCGTCATCGGCCTGGTGACGGTGAGGTTCCTGCCGGAGAGCGCCCAGGTGCCGCTGCACGGCTCGCAGCCCATGGTCGGCTCCCAGCACGAACGGCGGGAGCTGATCAGCACGTCCAAGGACCTCTACAGCTTCTCCAAGGAGCGCTCCGCGAGCCGGTGATCCGGCCGGGTGCGACCGCGCCGGGCCGGCCGGGCGGCCAGGGCCCCCGACCCCACCGCCACCCCGGCGAAGACGAGGGCGCTGCCCGCGGCCTGCGCGGCACCGTAGGAACCGGTGCCGACCAGCGGGGCCGTGCAGGCGGCGGCGACCGGGATCAGGCCGGAGAACAGGGTGGCGCGCTCGGCCCCGATGCGCTGCATGCCCATGTACCAGCACACGAACCCGACGACGGTGACCACCGCCGCCTGCCACAGCAGCGCACTCGCCTCCACCGCGCCGGGCCGCCGCAGCCATCCGGCACCGTCGAGCAGCACGCCGGCGAGCGCGGACTCGACGGCGGCGATCCCGCACACCACCGTGGACAGCAGCCGCGGGCCCAGGGGACGCAGGACGGGCACGGCGAGCACGGCGAACCCGACCTCGCCGGCCAGGGCGCACACCGAGAAGGCGATGCCCGCGCCGTCGGTGCGCCCCCAGCCCTGGACGGTGAACGCCCCGACGGCCACGAAGGACGCCCCGTACAGCACGCCCCGCTGCGGCCGGCGCCCCTCCAGCAGGGGGACGAGCACGGCCACGACCACGGGCGCGCAGCCGACGAAGACACCGGGGACCGCCGGTTCGGCGGTGCGTTCGGCGGCGAGGACGGCCAGGTTGAAACCGACCATGCCGACGGCCGCGAGCAGGGCCAGCCGGAGCCACCGGGCGGCCCCGAGCGTGCGCAGCCGGGCCGTGGCACCCGGGCCGACTAGCGGGACGAGCAGCAGGAAGGCCAGGCCGTAGCGCAGGAACTGGCCGCCCGCGTAGGGATAGTCGCCGAGCAGGCTGTTGGCGGTGAAGGAGCCTCCGACGAGGACACAGGCGAGCGCGGCGAGCAGGGCCCCGCGCGTGG
This sequence comes from Streptomyces sp. NPDC048185, assembly GCF_043202495.1. Taxonomy (NCBI): domain Bacteria; kingdom Bacillati; phylum Actinomycetota; class Actinomycetes; order Kitasatosporales; family Streptomycetaceae; genus Streptomyces; species Streptomyces sp. NPDC048185. The sequence goes on along the minus strand of NZ_JBIDAN010000005.1, from coordinate 84,546 downwards.
TGGTGGCGTTCATGGCCTCGACGTTAGGAAGCGGGGCGGTCCGTCACGAGGTCCACTTCCCGGGCGCCATCGGGGACCAATCCGAGCGGGGCGGCGCCGGCACCGGGGACTACGCTCCCCCGGCACCCTCCTCCGGGTCGCGGTCCGAGGCCGGCCACACGTAGGGCAGATCGTCCGGAACGCCCGGGAACGCTCCGGCGTAGACGTCAGGGTCCTTGCGCACCAGGGCCGAACGGTGGCTGCGGTGGAAGGCGTCGTCGCCGAGCCAGGGCGGCAGCTCCCCGGCGGCGGCCAGCTCCGGCTGGTCGCGCACCGCGGTGCCGGGGTGGGAGGCGGCGAGCCCGGCGACGAGCTGGGCGGCGCAGCTGTCCTGGTGTCCCTGCTCCCGCCAGACCCGGCAGATCTCCAGGCCGTAGCGGACCAGGGCCTCCTCGTAGCCGGTCCACATCCGCACCGCCGGGTGCCGGCGCCAGCCGTAGCCGGGCACGGTGAGGCCGCGCAGCACCTGGAGCGCCTCGACCCGCTGCTTGCCCAGCCGGCGGCGGTCCAGGGCGAGCGCCGACTCCCGGAAGCCGGGGTGCGGCAGGAAGGTCTGCATGACGGTCCTCCTCCGGTTCGGCCGGGGAACAGACGCGGCGACGCGGGTCCCGGCGTCGTTGGGCCGGCGCCGGGCAGGACCGGACCCCCGTGCCGGACCGCACGGCGCTACTCCCGGGACTCCCCCGCCGCGCGGTCGGCCCGGCCGCCCGCCCCGAGCGGGCCGGTGGCGTTCATGTCGCCCGCGGCCTCCAGCCCGGGCAGTTCACGGCGGGACACCCGCATGACCGCGGCCGGCAGGGCGGGGCGTGCCAGCTGCGCGAGCCGCAGCCACGCGGGTACGTACACGGCCGTGCTCCGGCGTTCCACGGCGCGCACCAGGCGGGCGGCGACGAAGCCGGCGGGGTAGGTGCGCCGGGCCGGGGGCGGCATGTGGGCGCGCAGCTCGCGCAGGACGGCGTACCGGTCGGCGTCGCGGATCATGTCGGTGTCGATCCAGTTGAGGTAGGCGAGGCCCACGGCGACCCCGTGGTGCGCCACCTCGGCGCGCAGGGCATGGGTGAAGGCCTCGACGCCCGCCTTGGACGCGCAGTAGGCGCTCATCATGGGGGCGGCGCCGAGCGAAGCGGTGGAGGCGATCTGGAGGTGGTAACCGGACGTCCGGAACAGGTCTGGCAGGAAGGCGCGCGTGGTCTGGGCGCTGCCCGTCAGGTTCACGTCGATGACGCGGCGCCACTCGTCCGGGTCGGAGCCGGCGAACGGCCCGCCCTCGGCGATGCCGGCGTTGGCCACCACGACCGACGGCGGTCCGAGCCGGGAGCGGACCTCGTGCGCCGCGGTGTCCAGCGCGGCCGCGTCGGTGACGTCGACCTCCAGAGCGAGCGCCGGGCCCGGCAGGGCCGCCGCCACGGCGTCCAGGCGGGACTTCTCGTGGCCGAGCAGCGCGAGCCGGGCGCCCCGGCGGGCGCACTCCCCGGCCAGCGCGGCGCCCAGTCCGCGTGCGGCACCGGTCACCACGACGGTGCGGTCGAACAGCGGGCTTCCGGTCACCGGTCGTCCCCTCCTCCGTGTCGCCGGGGTGGTCATCGTCTGTCTCCGGTGCGGTCGCGGCGGGTCAGCACGCGCTGGACCCGGCTGAGGCCGGCGAGCCGGTGCTGGCGCAGCGCGGCACGGGCGGCGTTGGCGCCGGGCGCGCCGTGCACGCCGCCTCCCGGATGCGCTCCGGCGGAGGCGAGGTAGAGGCCGGTGACCGGGGTCTCCGGCCGCCCGGTGCCGGGCACGGGCCGGAAGAAGAGCTGCTGGTGCATGGCCGTGGTGCCGCCGTTGATGGCGCCGCCGTGGAGGTTGGCGTCCATCGACTGCAGGGTCGGCGGGGCCAGGATGCGGCGGGCCCGGATCAGGGAGCGGAAGCCGGGGGCGAAGCGCTCCACCTGGCGCTCGACCCGGTCGGCCATGAGTTCCTGCTCCTTGGCGTCCCAGCTGCCGCCGATGCCCTCGTCGCCGGCGTCGCCCCGGATGTCCTGCGGGACGTGGGTGTACGCCCACGCGGACTCGGTGCCGTCCGGTGAGCGGGAGGAGTCGGTGGTCGTCATCTGCCCGAACAGCGCGAAGGGGCGGTCGGGGACCTGCCTCATGGCGATCTGGGCGGCGAAACGGGTCAGTTCGTCGAGACCGTCGGACAGGTGCACGGTCCCGGCCCCCGCCGCCTGGGCGCACTGCCAGGGCACGGGGCCGTCCAGGGCCCAGTCCACCTTGAAGGTGGCGAAGTCCCACTGGAAGCGTTCGAGGTCGGCGAGGACCTGGCCGGGCAGGTCCGCCGGGTCGACGAGGGTCCCGTACAGGGCGGGCACGGACACGTCCGCGAGGACGGCACGCCGGGCGGCGACCGTCTCCCCGCCGGCGGTGCGCACGCCGACCGCCCGCCGGTCGCGGACGACGACGCGGTCGACGCGCTGCCCGCAGCGCAGGGTGCCGCCGAGGGAGCGCAGCCGGCGCACGAGCGCCTCGGTGAGGGCGCCGGAGCCGCCGATCGGCACGGGGAAGCCGTAGGTCTGGCCGAGCATCGACATCAGCCAGCCGAAGCCGCCGCTTCCCGCGGCCTCGGGCGCGAGGTCCGCGTGCAGGGCGTTGCCCGCCAGGAGGAGTCTGCCGCCCTCGCCGCGGAACTCCTCCTCGCCCAGGCGGCGCACCGGCAGCACCAGGGTGCGGGCCAGTCGCAGCCCGCCCGCGCCGCGCAGCCGCAGCGCCAGCCGGGCGGCGGCCTTCACGGGCGGGAAGGGCGTGAACAGGGCGTCGAGGATGTCGGCCCGGTAGCGGTCCCAGACGGCGTGCAGGCGGTGCCAGGCGGCGCCGTCTCCGGACGCGAAGACGTCCAGGGAGGCGGCGGTGGTGCCGACGTCGCGGTCGAGGACCGCGCACGTGCCGTCGGTCAGGGGGTGGGCGAGCACGTGGGGCGCGTGGGCCCAGCGCAGCCCGTGCTTCTCCAGCCGCAGTCCGGCCAGCACCGGGGAGGCCGCGGCGAGCGGGTAGAAGGAGCTGAACAGGTCGTTGACGAAGCCGGGGGCCACCTCGCTGTCGTGGCGCACGGCACCGCCCGGTTCGGGCTGCTCCTCCAGGACCTCCACGGTCCAGCCCTCGTCCGCAAGGAGGTTGGCCGCGACCAGCCCGTTGGGGCCGGCGCCGATCACGACGGCGTCAGGCACGGCCGGCTCCCGGTTCGGGCGCCGGAGCCGGGTCCGGCCGGCGCTGCTCACCGGCTCCGTCCTCGCAGAGCCTGGCCAGCCGGGCCAGCATGGCCCGGTGCCTGAGCTGGATCAGCGCTTCGACGCCCATGTTGTGCAGCAGTCCGCCGGTGCCGCGCAGGGGGTGTTCGTCCACGATCACCAGGCACTGCTCGCCCCAGGGGCGGAGCTCGATCGCGATCCGTGCCGTGCCGAGCGGCCCGGCGATCGCCTCGAGCTCCAGCGCGGAATTCTCCTCGCAGCGTCTGACGACCGTCTCGTTGCGCAAGGTGAGCGGCCCGACGGACACCTCGTAGGTGATCGCCGCGCCGACCTGCGGCCACTGTCCCCGCTTGGGGGCGGAGGACGACGTGCCCACGACCCAGTCCGCGTATCGGGTGCCGTCCGCGAGGACCTCCCACACCGCCTGCGGGGTCGTCTTGATCAACCGATGCCGAACCGCCACGCACGCCTCCACGTCCGAAACTTGGCAGGACTCAGCACTGAGTGCCCCGTCCTCGAGGGGCCAACCAGGGCCGACGGGGGCGGCACGGAAAACGGTCTGCATTGGCATGGACCTGATAAGAAGACGTGGCTAAGCTCGAGACAACCCGTTGAGAGCGCTCTCAGACCGCGGTTGTTCCACCCCCACCTCGCTGGAACGACGAAGGGCACCCCTGTGAGACGCAACAGACTCAGGAACTGCGGACTGGCCACCCTCCTCGTCCTCGGCGGCTGGACCGCGGCGGGCACGCTGCCGGCCGCGGCGACCGGCTCGCCCGCCGGCTCCCCCACCGCCTCGGCCGGTCTCCTCCAGGCCATGCAGCGGGACTTCGGCCTCACCCGCGCCCAGGCCGAGGACCGGCTCGCGGCGGAACGGCACGCCACCGACATCGCCCCCACCGCACAGCGCGCCGCCGGTGACGCCTTCGGCGGCTCGTGGTTCGACGCCGGCCGCGGGCGGCTGACCGTGGCGGTCACCTCGGACGCCTCACCGGCCACGGTCCGCGCCGTCCGCTCCACCGGCGCCGAGGTCCGCACCGTCGAGTACAGCGCGCGGCAGCTCGACGCCACCAAGCGGCGCGTCGACCGGCTGGACGCCCCCGCGGGCGTCAGCGGCTGGCACGTCGACCCGGCCGCCGGCGCGGTGGTCGTCGACGTCGTCGGTGGTGAACGCGCCGACAACGATGTCCTCCGCTTCGTGACCCGGGCCCGCGCGGCCGGCCCGGTGACCGTGCGGACGGTGCCGTCCGCCCCGCGGACCTTCGCGGCGGGCACGGTCGGCGGCGACCCGTACTACACCGGCAACGTCCGCTGCTCCATCGGCTTCTCGGTGCACGGCGGGTTCGTCACCGCCGGACACTGCGGCGGGGCCGGCGCCGGAGTCAGCGGCTGGGACCGGTCGTACGTCGGCACGTTCCAGGGCTCCTCGTTCCCGGACAACGACTACGCCTGGGTCAGTGTGGGCAGCGGCTGGTGGACGGTGCCGGTCGTCCTGGGCTGGGGCACGGTCCCCGACCAGCTGGTGCGCGGCTCGAACGAGGCACCGGTCGGCGCCTCGGTGTGCCGCTCCGGCTCCACCTCCCACTGGCACTGCGGCACCGTGCTGGCCAAGAACGAGACGGTCAACTACAGCCAGGGCGCCGTGCACCAGATGACGAAGACGAGCGTCTGCGCCGAGCCCGGAGACTCGGGCGGCTCCTTCATCAGCGGCGACCAGGCGCAGGGCGTCACCTCCGGCGGCTGGGGCAACTGCTCCGGCGGCGGGGAGACCTGGTTCCAGCCGGTCAACGAGATCCTCGGACGCTACGGGCTCACCCTGCACACGGCCTGAGCGGACACAGCGGTACGAGCGCCCCGCCGGGCAGCCGGCGGGGCCTTCCCGCACCGGACGGATGCGCGCCGCACGCCGAGCGTCACATGTCGCCCGGTGCCGTCGTCCCGGGGCCGGGCCCCGCCGTGAGCCGGCGGTAGGCGGCGCGGGCGTGGACCAGCCGCGCCAGGGCGGTCCCGACGAGGGCCGCGCCGAAGAGGCAGGCGAGCCAGAGCGCGTCCCGGCGTCCGGCCCAGGTGAGCACACCGGCGGGCGGTATCGCGAAACCGTTGAGGGACAGCCAGCACAGGACCGCCGTGCCCGGGGCGGCGGTGAACCGGGCGCACAGCCCGAGCAGGGCCGCCAGGAGGGAGAGCACGGCCAGCGCGAGTCCGGGGCGCCCGGAGCCCACGGTGCCGTTGAGCAGTGCCACCAGGACGAGCGCGCCGGCGAAGGCTCCCGCCCACACCAGCGGGGCCGCGACGGGCCGGGGAACGGGTCTGGCACCGCTGCCCAGGGGGACCCACTCGATCATGCTCACGGCTCCTTCCGCTCCCGGACGGCCACGGCCACGACGCCGCCCCGCGGGCAGATTGTCCCACCGGGGCAGGGGGCGAGCCGAGGGCCGGGGGTGGTCCGGCCCTCGGCGCACCGACGCGGACCCCCTGTCGGCCGTCCATCGGCCGGGGCCGGTGGGGGCTGGTCGCCCAGTTCCCCGCGCCTCGTCACGTGCGCCGGACCGTGCGCCGGTGTGTGGTGGCCGCCGGTGCCCGAGCCGTCGGCAGCGGAGCGGTGGTGGGCGACGAGCGGTCAGGAACGACACCGGGCACCGAGTTGAGCCGGTCTCTCTCTCCCCCCCGGTCGCCGGCCCCCGGCTCCCTACCGTTCGGCGTCCGCGTGCGCCGGAACCGCTGCGGCGTCGTCGGCCGCCGCGTCCCCTTCAGGCCGGCCCGGCACCGGACGTTCCCGGGCCCGGCCGCCCGGCAGCAGCCGCCGCCCGGCGCGGAGGGCGCCGGCGAGGACGGACGCCCGTCCCGCGACGACGGGGCCGAGGACGGCGAGGACGAGGACGTAGCCGGCGATGAAGGGGGCGAGCCGTCCGTCGAGTCCCGCGCCGGCGGCCATGGCCGCCAGGATCAGGGCGAACTCCCCGCGCGCCACCAGGGTGGTGGCGATCTCCGCCGCCGGTTCGGAGCCGTAGCCGTACACGCGGGCCACGCACAGTCCGGCGACGACGTTCATGACGAGGGTCAGCGCCGTGGCCACGGCGACCGGCCCGGCGACGGAGGCGAGATCGCCGGGGTCGATGGCCAGTCCGAAGGCGAAGAAGAAGATCGCCGCGAAGGCGTCGCGCAGCGGATGCACCAGTTCCCGGATCCGCGGTCCCGAGGGGGTGCCGGCCAGGATCAGACCCACCATGAAGGCGCCGATGGCGTCGGCGACGCCGAGGAGTTCGGAGATGCCGGCGACGAGAACGGCGGCGCCGAGGAAGCTGATGACGAGCAGTTCGTTGTCGCGGGTCTCGATCAGGCGTCCCACGAGCCGGGTGCCCCAGCGGGCCGCCGCCGCGAGCACCAGCAGGAACCCGAACGCCTTGCCGGCCTGCAGCACCGTGTCCGCGGCGCCGTGGGCGCCCGCTATCACCGGCTGGAGCGCGGCCAGGTACAGCGCGAGGAAGATGTCCTCCACCACGATGACGCCGAGGACGAGACGCGTCTCGGGGCGGCCGATGCGGCCCAGGTCGATGAGGATCTTGGTGACGATCGCGGAGGAGGAGATGCCGAGGACACCTGCGAGCACCAGCGCTTCCCGCACTCCCCAGCCCAGCGCGAAGCCGAAACCGAGGCCCGCGCCGACGTTGAGGAGCAGATAGATGCCGCCCGCGGTCAGCAGCCGCCGGCCGCCGCTCCTGAGGTCGTCGAGGTGGAATTCCAGCCCCAGGTAGAAGAGCAGCAGCACCAGTCCGAGCGCGGAGAGCATCTCGAAGTCGTGCGCGTCCTCGACCAGGACGAAGCCGGGCGTGTGGGGGCCGAGCAGGATGCCGGCCAGCATGAACAGGGGGATCGTCGGAAGTCCGATCCTGCCGCCGAGGCGGGCGAGGAACGCGGCGGCCAGAAAGGCGCCGCCCATGGCGAGCAGGGTGTCAGCGTGTCCCACGGGCCACCGCCTCGGGCCGCGTGGAGGGTCGGAAGGGCTTCGGTCGACGGTAAGTGATGCGCATTCTCCTTCGTGTGTGACGCGGTCGGCCGTCCTGCGCTCGCACGCCGTCGGCCGCCGGGTGGGGCGGCGCCGCACCCGGACCCGCGAGGTCGTGGACGGGGCGACGAGGGGGGCACCGGCCGGTACCGGCCCGGTGCTTCGGGCGCCCGCCGGGGTACGCCTCCGCCGGCGCCGTGCGCCTCGACGCCGGGCGTGGCCGGTGTTCCCGGACCGGGCAGCCGGCATCAGCCCCGAACGGGCGGCAGGGCCGGGCTCCCCCGTGGCGTCACCGGCCCCGGGCTTCCCGAGGGCGCGGCGCGGTTCCACGGTCACACGCACAGCCCCCGGGCGGCCATCGGGGACGGCACCCACATCCCGCGGTGGCCGACACCCATCGCGGCCGCCGCACATCCGCACTGCCTCGGTGCGGTGCGCGGCGGCAGGCGGCACCGCGCCGAGGGGTGTGCCGCGGCCGGCTCGGGGCTCCCGCGTCCGGTACACCCGCCGTGCCGGACGCGGGATTCCGCGCGTCCGGCACGGCCCGCGCCTTCCCTGGCCGGGGGCCGTGCACCACGCGATGCGCGTGGTCGTCGGAGCACCCCCCAACCCGGCCACAAGCCGCCCGCCCCGCCGCGGGATGCGGCGGGGCGGGCGAGGTTGCGGACGGTACGTCAGCACGGTGCAGCTGTCATCAGCCTCTCGAACGAAGCCATGCAGTCAGGGCAGTGACGCGCCCTTTCACCGTCGGATGCCTCGATACGCTCGCGAAGCTTCTGTCCGCACAGTGTGGCCGCGGCCTGTTTGGCCATCACGTGCCACACCAAAGCTCCGCCCGTCTTCTCCGGGCCCACGCACATTTCGTACATGACCGGCCTCCCAGCCTGGACGCCGCTGACACACTCCAGGAGACACCGGATCGGCGGACACCAGTAGCGTGCGGAGGCCATTCGGGTGACGCCCGGTTCGCCCCTCAGGACCTACGAGGCACCCGGACGGCTACAAACGATCAGCCGATCGGCCCCACACCGGTGGGTGTCTGACATGACGTCGACGCAGCCGGACAGGCCTCGCGGTGCTCGTCCGACGGCGACCCCTGCCGGCGCCGGTTCCGCCCGGTGGAAGCGGCCCGGCACGCACCGGCGGTGCGCGAACGGGTGACGGCACGCCAGGGGCGCATACGTGCCCGGGTGAACGCCGGAGCCAGGGGTACCCCCCGCTTCCACGAGGATCCGGACCGGCCGGGTCCGACGAGTACGCCCGGACAGGAGCACGCCGATGTCCTCGTCCCCCGACGACAGTCTGCGGATCCACTTCATCGGCAACGCCACCGTGCTGCTCCGGTACCGGGGGCTGCACCTGCTGACCGATCCGAACTTCCTCCACCGCGGGCAACGCGCCTACCTCGGCCACGGCCTCACCAGCCGCCGCCTGACGGAGCCCGCCCTCGACCCCCGCGATCTGCCGGAGCTGGACGCCGTACTGCTGTCCCATCTGCACGGCGACCACTGGGACCGGGTGGCCCGGCGGCGGCTGTCCCGGTCGCTGCCGATCGTCACCACCCCGCACGCCTCCCGCCGGCTCCAGGGCCTGCACGGGTTCCACCGGGCCGTGGGACTGCGCACCTGGCAGCAGGAGACCGTGCGGAAGGGGGACGTCCAGGCCCGCGTCACCGCGCTGCCCGGCCGCCACGCCGGCCATCCCGCGCTGCGGCGCCTGCTGCCGCCGGTGATGGGCAGCCTGCTGGAGTTCGGTCCGGCCGACGGGCCGCCGCAGCACCGGCTCTACGTGTCCGGAGACACGCTGCTCTTCGACGGCCTGGACGAGATCGCCCGCAGCTTCCCCGACCTGGACCTGGCGGTGCTGCACCTGGGCGGCACCACGCTGCCGGGCGGCTTCCTGGTGACCATGGACGGACGCCAGGGCGCGGAGCTGGCACGGCGCCTGAACCCCCGCCGGATCCTGCCGGTGCACTACGGCGACTACACGGTCTTCCGTTCACCGCTCGACGCCTTCCTCGCCGAGGCCGACCGCAGGGGGCTCGCGGACCGGATCGTGCACTGCCGGCACGGCCAGCACGCGACCTTCCGCCCGGGCGGAGGACCCCCCGTCGTGACGTGACGCGGGCACCGCCGGGGCCCTGGGACTTGTCAGGGACCCTTGCGCGCCGCTTCTCCCTACAGTGCCGAGTGCACGCCGACACCGTCCGGACAGCCGGGCGGCGCGGGGCTGCACTTCGGGACAGGGGGATTCACACATGACCGTTCGCCCGTTCACCAGGGTCGCGCTCGTCGGGGCCGGGGCGCTGGCACTGCTCGGCCCGCTCACCGCCACCTCCGCCCTCGCGGCCTCCGACGCCGGCCGGGGCGGCGACCGGGTCCTGGCCGCACCGTACGCGGTCGAGCCCTACGAGACCGTCAACGTCCGTTCCGGGCCCGCCCGTTCCTACGACAAGGTCGGCTCCGTCGCGGCCGGCCAGCCGCGCGGCGCGTACTGCTGGACCCACGGCGAGACCATCCGGGACAACGGCTACACCAACGACGTCTGGGTGAAGCTCGTCGAGGGCTACGTGAGCGTCGTCTACCTCAAGGGCGACGAGTACGGGGACCTGCCGGCCTCCGCGACCTGCTGACCGGCACGCCCGCCACCGGGCCCACCGGGCCCGCACGACCGATCACATGGGGGAACACATCATGGGGGACGCACACATGAAGCGACTGCTGCGCCGCTCCGCCACCGTGCTGGCGGCGGCCGCGCTCACCGCCGGGGCGCTCACCGCCACGGCCGAGGCCGCGCCGGCCGCGCCGAGCGGCGGCGATCCGGCACTCACGGACGTCTACGTCTGGGCCACCGACGTCAACCTGCGCGAGCAGCCGACCACTGCCTCCCACGTGCTGGCGGTCCGCTCGCACTACTGGCTGGACGCCGTCTGCCAGACGCGGGGGCAGTACGTCCACGACCCGGCCGTCGGCGGCAACAGCTGGTGGACCGCGGTGCAGGAGTTCGCGGGCAGTGACCTCGCCTGGGTGAACAACCTGTACCTGCGCGGCGGCGAGAAGATCGCCGGCGTGCCGGACTGCTGACGGGCGCCGGAGCACACCTGGGGCGGGCCGGGCCACCGGCCCGCCCCGCACGCGTCCGTACGGCTTGTCTCCGACGGTGGAGGTGGACAAGCCGGCCGCCCGGTCAGCCGGCCGCGTCGTCCGTGCGCAGCCGCACCTGTTCCTCCAGGCGCCGCAGGCTGGTGTCCAGGGCGTCGGCCACCGCCTGTCCGCCCGGGTCGTGGCTGCCGTCGAAGAACGACAGGTGCACGGTGACCTCGCTGGTCCCGGCGTCGAGTCCGGCGACCTGCAGCCAGCCGGCGTAACTGCCCTGGTCGCGGGTGCCCCACTCGAGCCGCATCTGCTCGGGCCGCGCGCTCAGCAGCGCGGAGGTGTCCTGGCCGCTGCCGTCCTCGTGGACGGTGACGGCGGGTGGTTCCTCCGCCTCCACGTGCAGCTCCCGCGGGAGCCAGGTGTCCAGCCGACCGACGTCCGCGGCCTGGTCGAAGACCTGCTCGGGCCGGGCGGGCACGGTGCGGGAACGCTCGTACTCGGTCATGGGGCACCACTCCTCGGCGCTCGTGGTCGTCCGACGGACCGCGTGCCCGGTCTGCGACGGCCGAAGCGTCGCGCGGACGGTGCGCCCGGCGCGCGCGCCGCGGTACGCGGTGCCAGACTGCTGCGCAGTGCGCCCGACCCGGCGGTCACTCGACGAGGGGAGACGAGGTGTCGACGTCTGAGGCGAGCGACGCGCTGCTGGACTTCCTCGCCGACCCGGCCCACCTGACGCTCGACCTGGCCACCGCCGTGGCCCGCTGTGCCAAGGCGCTCGGACTGCAGCACGCCGTGGTGTACCTCGTCGACCTCCAGCAGCGGCACCTCGTCCCGCAGACCGACGTGGCCTCGGCGCTCCCCGTCGACGGTTCCCTGGCGGGCTGGGCGTACCGCACGCAGGCGCTGCGGGTGGAGGAGTCCGCGGCGGGCGGCGTCACCGCCTGGTTCCCCCTGCTCGACGGCGCGGAACGCCTCGGCGTGCTGGCGGTGAACCAGACGGCGCTCACATCGGCCACGCTGACCCGGGGCAGGGCGCTCGCCTCCCTGCTGGCGATGATGATCACCTCGAAGCGGGCGTACGAGGACTCGTACGTGCGGCGCACCCGCACCGAGAGGATGCAGCTGCCCTCCGAGATGCTGCGCGCCTTCCTGCCACCACGCACCATCGGCAACGCCCAGGTCGTGTCGACGGCCGTCCTGGAGCCCGCCTACGAGATCGGCGGCGACGCCTTCGACCACTCGCTCACCGAGACGACGCTGCACGTCACGGTCCTGGACGCCATGGGGCACGACCTCGCCTCCGGACTCACCAGCGCGGTCTCGCTGGCGGCCTGCCGCAACGCCCGGCGCAGCGGCGCGGACCTGCCCGAGCTCGTGCAGTCCGTCGACGAGGCGCTCGGTCGCTGGCTGCCGGACAAGTTCTGCACGGCGGTCATCGCGCAGCTGGACCTGGCCACCGGGGTGCTGCGGTGGTCCAACTGCGGCCACCCGGCGCCCATCCTCATCCGCGACCACCGGCTGATCGTGGACGCCATGGAGCGCGACGCCGATCCGCCCATGGGCATGCCGTCCCTGCTCACCTCGCAGCCGCGCCGGATGCACGAGATCTCCCTGGAACCCGGGGACCGGGTGCTGATGTACACCGACGGCGTCATCGAGGCCCGGACCCGTGAGGCGAAACTGATGGGTCTCGAACGGTTCGCCGACTACGTCATCCGGGCCACGGCCGGCGGTGAGCTGGCGCCGGAGTCGATGCGCCACCTGATCCACTCGATCCTGGACGCGCAGGAGAACCGGTTGCGGGACGATGCCACACTCCTGATGTTCGAGTGGCGGCCCCAGGGCGAGTGACGCCCGCCCCGGTCCCCGCCGGTCACCTCACACGGCATGTCCCCGGTCCCGCAGCCAGCTCCGCACGGTCTCCTTGTCCGACGGACTGATGCGTACCGGCCCTTCGACGTACGGCCCCTCGTCCTCGGAGAAGCCGGTGTCGGTGATCCGCGCGGTGACCCAGGTGGCCAGGTCCTGCGCGGCCCGCTCCGGCAGGGTTCCACGCTCCCAGCCTTCGCGGGCCTCCCGGGCGGCGGCGGGGTCGTGCCGCCCGGTCTCCTCCAGCCATGCCGCCACCAGCCGTTCGACGGTCCGGCGGTCGGCGTCGTCCTGCTGCCGTCCCTGCTGCTCGTTCATGACGTGCGGGTGCCCGGGATCCGCCGGGCATTCCCGGGCAGGCGAGCGACAGGGCCTTCGTGTCGGTGGTGCCGCGCCGGGTACCCGCAACGCGATGACGACCGGTCCGGTCCGTGGAAGGCGACATCCCGGAGAGGGGACAACGATGACGCAGCCCGCCGACGATCACGTTCTCGATCGGCGCGCCGGTGTTTCCGCACTCCGCCCGGCGGCGGGGGACGCCCGGCCGGCCGGGCGTGACGAGGCACTCCGCGAGGAGCTCCCGGTCGACCGCAACCAGGCCATCCTCCAGGCCGCCAAGCAGGTGGGCTCGATCCTGAAGAAGGAGGGGCATCCGTTCGCCCTCGCCGGCAGCGTCGCCGTGTACGCGCACGGCGGCACCCAGAACCTCCAGCACGACGTCGACTTCTGCATCCGGCCCGACGACGCGGAGGCCGTCGCCCGCACCCTGCGCGAAGCGGGCCTGGAGGTGTACACGCCGCCCGAGGACTGGCTGCTGAAGGCCAACTGCCTCGGGCAGCAGGTCGACCTCATCTTCGAACTGGCTCACCAGCCGGTCACGGCGGACCTGCTCGACCGGGCCCAGGAACTCTCCGTCGACTCGGTGCTCATGCCGGTCCTGTCACCGACCGACCTGCTGCGCGGTCTGCTGGCCGCCTTCTCGGAACACCACTGCGACTTCGGAGCGGTGCTGCCCATCGCCCGCACGCTGCGGGAGAAGATCGACTGGGACGGGCTGCGCCGCGACTGCGGCGACGCGCCGATGCCCGCCGCGTTCTTCTTCATCCTCGAACGGCTGGAGATCATCTCCCCGGCCTCCCCCGCGAAGGAGGAGCACCGATGAGCGACCCCGTGGGACACCAGGGACCCGCCGCGAGCGGCCCCGTGCCCGCCGCCGGGAATGTCGAGTACCGCGTCGCCCACCTGCAGGACCGGCTCGCCGCGGAAGAGCTCGGCGAGCTCGGGGTGCGGGCCGAGATCCGGGCCGGGGCCGTCGCGGTCACCGGCACGGTGCCCTCCGCCCAGTGCCGCGAGACCCTGCTGCGCATCGTCCGCGAGGAGCTGGCGGGGCTCACCGTGCACAGCGACATCGTGGTGGCCGACACCACCCGCCCCGACCACGCCGAGGAGCTGTGATGATCCGCGTCGCCGCCGTCGGAGACATCCACATGGGCCTCGACAGCCAGGGACTGCTGCGGCCCGCCTTCGAGACCCTGCCCGACTGCGCGGACCTGCTGCTGCTCGCCGGGGACCTCACCCGGCACGGCACACCGGAGGAGGCCCGGGTGGTGGCCCAGGAGGTGCGCGGTCTGCCGGTGCCGGTGGTGGCCGTCCTCGGCAACCACGACCATCACGACGAACAGCCCGAGAAGGTCACCGCCATCCTCCAGGACGCCGGTGTGACGGTCCTGGAGGGCGGGGCGACGGTGGTGGAGTGCGCCGGGAACCGCGTCGGGATCGCCGGGACCAAGGGGTTCGGCGGCGGCTTCGTGGGGCGCAGCGCCGGTGAGTTCGGCGAGCCGGTCATGAAGGAGTTCGTGCGCACCACCCGCCGCTCCGCGGACAGCCTGCACGCCGCGCTCAAGGAGCTGGACGACCAGGGCTGCGCGGCGCGCGTCGCCCTGACGCACTTCTCCCCCGTGGCCGACACGCTGGCCGGTGAGCCGCCGGAGATCCACCCCTTCCTCGGCAGCTACCTGCTGGCCGAGGCGATCGACACGGCCGGCGCCGACCTCGCGGTCCACGGTCACGCGCACCTGGGCTCGGAACACGGCATGACGGCGGGCGGGGTGCGGGTGCGCAACGTGGCCCAGCCGGTGATCCGCCGGGCCTTCAACGTCTACCAACTGGGCGGGACCTGAGCACCCGCCCGCCCGGCGGCTCAGGAACGGGGGCCGACGCGCTCCTCGGTCGTGCGCCCCAGACAGGTGACGTCCGCGGGGTCCAGGCCGGCCGTCTCGATCTCGTGGAAGCCCAGACGGTCGTAGAAGGCGCGGGCGGGCACGTTGGCCGTCGCCATGACCAGGTGGACGGACGGCACTCCGCGCTCGCGCAGCGCCCGCCAGAAGGTGCGCATGAGTTCCCGTCCGTAGCCGCGGCCCTGCCACTCGGGCAGCAGGTCGATGTGAAGATGGGCGGGGTAGGCGGCCAGTTCGGGCACGATCATGCGCTCGGGGTCGTGCAGCAGGGTGGCCATGAGCTCGTCCGGGGTGCCGGGCGGCCCGTCCGGCGCCGGGTAGCGGTCGGCGACCCGTGGCAGCCACTTCGCACGGAACTCCTCGGCGAAGCGCGGGGTGTCCGCCGTGCCGAGGATGTAGCCCACGGCCCGGCCCTGCCCGTCGTCCAGCACGAAGGCCAGAGTCGGGTCGAGACGGACGTAGGGCGCGGCGAAGATCGCGGGCAGGACGGTGGGGTCGGTGTAGAAGGGCCGGCTGTCGCGGCCGTTGTGGGCGGTGCTGATGCAGATGTCGTCGAGGGCCGGTGCGTCGGCGGGACGGTAGGGGCGTACGGCGGCAGTCGAAGTCACCACGGCATCCTGCCCGCTTGGGAGCGCTCCCACAACACGTTTTGCGTCGGCCGGCGGTGGGCGGGTACCCGGCGCGCGAGCGGTACGGAACGTGAGCGGAGGGCTGCATGGAGGAGTCGGAGGACCGGGTCGCGCACCCCTGGGGCGGCAGGTCGCCCTACGGACGGCACGAGACCTGGCCCGCCCGGGTGGACACGTTCCTCGCGCAGGGCGTGGACCCGGACGCGGTGGAGCGGTGGGTGCAGTCCGCGTCGGTCCTGCACTCCGACGGCGACGCGATGGACGTCGCGGTGGCCGACGGCCGGATGGTGGGCGTGCGCGGGCGGGACACGGACCGGGTCAACCGGGGCAGGCTGGGCCCGAAGGACCTGTTCGGATGGCAGGCGAACGCCTCTCCCGACCGGCTGACCCGTCCGCTCGTCCGGCGGGGCGGGCGGCTGGTGGAGACGGACTGGGACACCGCGCTGGACCTGGTGGCGGCCCGTTCGCGCGAGCTGCTCGAGCAGCGCGGCCCCGGCTCGATCGGCTTCTACACCAGCGGACAGCTGTTCCTGGAGGAGTACTACACGCTCGCGGTCCTCGCCCGGGCCGGCATCGGCACCGCGCACCTGGACGGCAACACCCGCCTGTGCACGTCGACGGCCGCGGAGGCGTTGAAGGAGACGTTCGGCTGCGACGGGCAGCCCGGCAGCTACGACGACTTCGACCACGCCGACGTGATCGCCCTGTTCGGCCACAACATCGCCGAGACCCAGCCCGTGCAGTGGATGCGGCTGCTGGACCGGCTGGAGGGTGCCGATCCGCCGCGCCTGCTGTGCGTGGACCCACGGCCGACCCGGGTCGCCGCGCATGCCGCCGTGCACCTCGCGCCCCGTGTCGGCACCAATGTCGCGCTGCTCAACGCCCTGCTGCACGAGACGATCCGGCACGACAGGATCGACCGCGACTTCATCGCCGCGCACACCGTCGGCTTCGAGGAACTGGCCGGCCGGGTCGCCCACTGCACCCCCGAGTGGGCCGCCGGCATCTGCGACGTCCCCGCCGCCCGCATCGAGGAGGCCGCCGAACTCGTGGGCACCACCGACGCGTTGGTGTCCACCGTCCTCCAGGGCGTCTACCAGTCCCACCAGGCCACGGCCGCGGCGGTGCAGGTCAACAACCTGCACCTGATCCGCGGCATGCTGGGTCGCCCGGGCGCCGGCCTGCTCCAGATGAACGGCCAGCCCACCGCCCAGAACACCCGCGAGTGCGGTGCCGACGGCGACCTGCCGGGCTTTCGCAACTGGCAGAACGACGACCACGTCGCCGACCTGGCCAGGGTGTGGAACGTGGAGCCGGAGACCATCCCGCACTACGCGCCGCCGACCCACGCGATGCAGATGTTCCGGTACGCCGAGCAGGGCTCGATCCGCATGCTGTGGATCAGCGGCACCAATCCCGCCGTCTCCCTGCCCGAACTCCCGCGGATCCGCTCGGTCCTGTCCCAGGACCGGCTGTTCACGGTGGTGCAGGACCTGTTCCTGACGGAGACCGCCCAACTGGCCGACGTGGTCCTGCCGGCCGCCACCTGGGGCGAGAAGACCGGCGCGCTGACCAACGCCGACCGCACCGTGCACCTGTCGGTCAAGGCCGTCGAGCCGCCCGGCGAGGCCCGGCCCGACCTGGACATCTTCCTGGAGTACGCGCGGCGCATGGACTTCCGGGACAAGGACGGCGGCCCGCTGATCACCTGGCACGACCCGGAGTCGGCGTTCGAGGCGTGGAAGCGGTGCAGCGCGGGGCGACCCTGCGACTACACCGGCCTGACCTACGACAAGCTGCGCGGCACCAGCGGCATCCAGTGGCCCTGCGACGAGAGCGCGCCGGAGGGCACCGCCCGGCTCTACACCGACGGCATCCCCTGGGCCCACCCGGACGTGTGCGAGAGCTACGGCAAGGACCTGGAGACCGGGGCGTCCGTCGAGGTGGTGGAGTACCGCTCCCTCAACCCGGACGGGAAGGCCGTCCTGAAGGCCGCCGCCTATCAGCCGCCGCACGAGGAACCGGACGAGGAGTACCCGTTCCAGCTCACCACGGGCCGGACGATCTACCACTTCCACACCCGGACGAAGACCGGCCGGGCCCGTCAGCTCGCCGACGCCGCCCCGGACGTGTGGGTGGAGATCTCCACCCACGACGCGGACCGGCTCGGCCTCGGCGAGGGAGACCTGGTCGAGGTCACCGGCAGGCGCGGCTCGCTGCGGGGGCGGCTGCGGGTGACCGGCATCCGGCCGGGGCTGCTCTTCGTGCCGTTCCACTACGGCTACTGGGACACCGAGGGCGGGTCCGGGCCGGGTCCGGACACCCCCGGCCGGGCCGCCAACGAGACGACCGTCACCGACTGGGACCCGGTCTCCAAGCAGCCGCTGTTCAAGACGTCCACCGCCGCCCTCACCCTCGTCGAACGCGGCGACGGCCGCCCGGCACCGGCCCCGACCACCACCGCGTCGGCGCCCGCCGTGGCCGCCGGCGTCCCGGCCACGGCGGGCGGGCCGGCGGCTCACACGACGCGGGTACCGGCCCGGTTCCCGCACGGCCGCGAGGAGGGCGCCCGGTGAACGGCATCACCCTGACCCTGCGCACCCTGCACCGAGGCGAGCGGCGCCTGGCGCACGACCTGACGGCCGTCGCCGAGCGGCACCGCGCCGAGCACGAGGTGCACCACGTCGCGACCGACCTCGCCCGCTGGTCGCACGAGCACGTCCGGCGGCTGGCCGAGACCGCCGGCCACCACGGCCTCGACTTCGGCGACCCGCCGGACGACGCGTCGGGCGGCGTGTTCGCATCCCTGCGCGAGCAGGCGGGCGAGGCCGTGGCGCACCGGCCCGAACCCGGCCTGCTCCTCCTGCGCGACCTGCGCGAACTGCACCTCGGCGCCACGGAGAACTCACTGCACTGGGAGATGCTCGCCCAGGCCGCCCAGGCGTCGAAGGACGGCGGTCTGCTGGACCTGGCCTCCGCCTGCCACCCGCAGACGCTGCGCCAAATGCGCTGGACCAACACCATGATCAAGAATCTGTCGCCGCAGCTCCTCACCAGCCTGTGACCAGCGGGAAGCGCCCACGTCCCGGTGGCGACGGACGCCGGAGCCGCACCCGGCGCCGAATGGCGCCGCCCCGCCGGGGCACCTGATGATCCCGATAGACACCACACCCTTGGCAACCCTGGAGAGAGCGTCATGAGTCTTCTGCGCATGGCCGGCCGGCCGATGCTCGCCTCGATGTTCGTCGCAGGCGGCCTGCACTCCCTGCGCCGGCCCCAGGACGTGGCGCCGGCGGCCGAACCCGTCGTCCGGCCCGTGACCGACCGCGTGGCCGCGCTGCCGGAGAGCACCGAACAACTCGTACGGCTCAACGGCGCCGTACAGGTGGTGGGCGGCATCATGCTCGGACTCGGCAAGTTCCCCCGGCTGTCCGCCCTGGCCATCGCCGCCACCCTGGTGCCCACCACGCTGGCCGGGCACCGCTTCTGGGAGGCCGAGGACCCGGGCGACCGCGCCCAGCAGCGCATCCACTTCCTGAAGAACCTGTCCATGATGGGCGGCCTGCTGATCGCCGCGGACGACACCGGCGGCGCGCCCTCGCTGATGTGGCGGGGCCGGCACGCCGCCAAGGGGCTGCGGCACGACGCCCGCACGGTGCGGCGCTCGGTCCGGGCCACGGCCCGGCCCGCGGCGGCGGCCGGCAGCGTCCGCTCGAAGCTGGGCTGCTGAACGGGCGTTAGCCCGGCGCCCGCGCGGGGACCCGACGCCCGTGGCGGGTTGGTCCCCCGACCGTCACGATCCGACTGGAGGTGGAGCATGGGACACGGTGGAAACGTCATCGACGAGCTGACGACCGATCACCGCGAGGTCGAGGAGCTCTTCGGGAAGATCGAGGCGCTACCGCCCGGTCACAAGGACCGCAAGACGTACGCCGATCAGGTGACGATCGAGCTGGTCCGGCACTCGGTGGCGGAGGAGGCCTACCTCTATCCGGCCGTTCGCGAGCACGTGCCGGACGGCGGCGCCCTCGCCGACAAGGAGCTCGAGGACCACGCCGAGGCCGAGCAGATCATGAAGGACCTGGAGGGCTGCGAGGCGGACGACGCCGAGTTCGACCGGTTGATCGGCAAGCTGATGAGCGAGATCCGGTCCCATGTCGCCGACGAGGAGGACAACCTCTTCCCCCGGCTCCGCGCGGCATGTCCGGCCGACGCCCTGGACGAGTTGGGCGACAAGGTCCGCCAGGCGAAGAAGACGGCACCGACGCGGCCGCACCCCGCCGCCCCGGACAAGCCTCCGATGAACAAGCTCCTCGCACCGGGCGCGGGCATGGTCGACCGCGTACGGGACGCGCTGACGGGCCGGGGCAAGAGCGACTGACGAGCGCGAAGGACCGAGCAACGGAGGAGGGGGACCCGCCGGCGGCGGGTCCCCCTCCTCCGTTGCTCGGTTCAGGCGCGCTCCCTCGCCATCGTCGTCGGCACCGGTTCGGGCCGGTCCCGGAGGGCGGTGACGGTCCGCTCCAGGCCCTCCTGCCAGGTCACGCCCGGCAGCCAGCCGAAGATCTCCCGGGCGAAGCCGGTGACCGGGCGGGGCGGAACGGGCCGGTCGGCCGGTGCCTCGACGAAGGCGAGCGGCGATGCGGAACCGGTCAGGTCGATCACGCGCCGGGCGATCTCCAGAGCCGTCGGCTCCTCGTCGCCGCCGAGGTCCACGGGCCGTACCGAGCGGCCGGCCGCCACCAGCAGTACGCCGTCCACCATGTCGTCGACGTAGCACAGGGGGTGCGTGAGGCTGCCGTCACCGGGCACGGTGACCGGTTGCCCGGCCAGCGCCTGCTCGATGAAGGCGGCCGGCGTTCCGCCGTCGTCGGTCCGCATGCCCGGCCCGTAGCCGGTGAACAGCCGCACGATCCCGGCGTTCGAGCCGTGGGCGGCCGCGTGCGCGGCGACCAGGGCCTCGGCGAACCGGACGGCCTCGGCCCCGCGCTGTGCGGGCCGACCGGGTCGGTGTCGTGGCCCGCCGGGTACGGCGGCGAGGAGGCGAGCAGGAACCGGGCGCCGTCCCGTGCCGCGACGCCCAGGGCGGCCCGGGTGCCGAGGCTGCCGGCGTCGAGCAGGTCGACGGGCCGCTCCGGCCAGGCGGCGGGGCACGCGGGGCCTGCCAGATGCAGGACGAGGTCGTACGGGCCGGTGAGGACCCGGGCGCAGCCGGGCTCGGAGATGTCCCGCTCCAGGAAGCGGAACCCGGGGCGGCCGGCCAGATGGGCCACCTTCTCGGCCCGCCCCGTGGAGAGGTTGTCCAGGCAGTCGACTTCGACATCCGAATCGAGCAGACGGGTGCAGAGATGGGAGCCCAGGAAGCCGGCACCGCCGGTCACCAGGGCCCTGCCCCACGGTGCGCGCGCCCTGTCGGACGGGGTGAACGCCGCCATCGGCATCATGAGGAAACCGTCCTTCCTCCGGGCTGCACCGGCGGAACGCGTGACGAGCCTGCCCCGGGTGCCCCACCGAGTCGCTTTCATGCTCTGACGTCTGCCGTGCCCCGCCCGTACACGTCGTCGGGCCGGACCACGGGCCGCGCGGCACGGCACCGCTGTGGCGGCCCTCACGACCCCGCGGCGGCCGTCCGGCACGGGACGGACCCTGTGATCAACCACACTCACTCGGCCAACTGTCCCGCCCCCGCGGCGTCTTGGCGCCCGCAGGACCGGCGCCGAACGGTCGGCCGGCACGGACTCGGCCACCCCTTCTGCCACGATGGTCGGCGCCGTCTCCCGGCTCATCGGAGTGGCCGCGCAGCGCAGCCGGCGTCCTCACTCCCGTCTTCCTGTCCCTTCCGGGTCTCACGACTCGCCTTCGAGTGGCGCTCTGTGTCTTCCTCCTCACCCCCCGCTCCGCCGGCCCCTGCGCCGCTGCCCGCACCGGCTCCGTCCGGCTCCTCGTCCCGCTCGCCGTGGCGTTCCCTGCGGTACCGCAGCATGCGCTGGTGGTCCGTCGCGAACTTCGTGTCGAACGCCGGCACGTGGATGCAGCTCACGGTGCAGAACCTGCTGGTCCTGCAGATCACCGGCTCCGCCGCGGCGACGGGCCTGTCCATGTCCGTGCAGGCCGCGCCCGCGCTGCTGATCAGCGTGTTCGGCGGCGCGGCCGTGGACCGCTGGCCGCGGAAACTGACGGCCGCGGTCAGTCAGGCACTGCTCGGCGCGGTGGCCTTCACGACGGCCCTCCTGGTGGCGCTGGACCGCCTCGACATCACCTCGCTGATGGTGCTGGCCGCCGTCACCGGCGTCATCGCCACCGTCGACGGCCCGGCGTGCTCCCTGCTGGGCAACGACCTGGTACCGCCCGAGGACGTCCCGTCCGCGATCGGGGTGGGCGCGCTGGTGCACCAGTCGGGCCGGCTCACGGGCGCCGCGCTCGCCGGTGTGACGGTCGGCTTCCTCGGTACGGCCGCCGCCTACGCCGCGAACGGGCTGTCGTTCCTGTTCGTGGCGTCGGTCATCCCCTTCCTCCGCCCCGCCCGCGGGGCCGCCCGGACGGCCGGGCCGGCGGTGCGCACCGCACCCGGCCGGCGTGACGCGCGCGGCGGCATGAGCGTGCGGGAGGGCCTGGCCTTCTTCGCGCGTCGTCCCCGGCTGCTCGCGCTGGCCGGCGTGACCGGTGTCAGCGCCGTCTTCGGGCGCAACTACCAGCTCACGCTGGCCGTGCTCGTCACCGGGCCGCTCGCGGGCGGTGCGGGCTCGTTCGGCACGGTCTCCACCGTCCTGGCGGTCGGCGGCATCGTCGGCGCGGTCCTGGGCGCCCGGCTGCGCCGGCCCTCGGTGCGGGTCGTGGGCGCGCTGGCGGCGGCGGGCGGTCTGCTGCAGGTGGTGGCCGGGCTGTCGCCGTCCCTGGCCGTCCTGCTGGTGATGGTGCTGCCGATGGCGGTGGTGGAGTCCGTCTCCGACACCGCGGGCACGGCGGTCCTGCAGACCGACCCGCCCCCGCACCTGCGGGGCCGGGTGCTCGGCGTGTGGGGCAGCATCGGCACGGTGTGGAGCCTCGGCGGGCCGCCGGCGCTCGGCCTGCTGATGGAGCTCGCCGGGGCGCGGGGCGCGCTGATGGCGGGCGGCCTGATCATCGCCGCGACGATCGGGGCGGGGTACGTGCTGGAGTCCCGCAGGCCCGCGCGGGCGGTGCCGGTGACGGCCGGCGCCGCCGTGCCGCCGGCGCCGGCGGCGTTGGGAACAGCGGCCTGACCTGCGGGCGCGGGGGGGGCGTCGCCCAGTTCCGCGAGGTCCCCCGCCGCCCCCGAACGGGCCGCCGCCGCCGGTCAGGCGACCAGGGCCTGGTCCGGGCCGAGGCGGTCGATGAGCTGGTCCAGGTGCAGTTCCGCGACGGACGCGAGCAGGTCGGGGTGGCGCAGCAGCGCCGCCGCCCGCCGGTCGCTCTCGTCGGGCTCGAGCAGGCGGCGGAACTCGACCGGCGTCCCCGCGGCGGGACCGGCCTCGGCGAGCGCCGCCACGGCCAGGGCCGCCAGCTCCGGGTCGGTCAGCAGACACGCCGCCCAGCTCGTCACGACCTCGTCCACCCAGGTCCGCCACGCGTACTCGTCCAGGTCGGCGGCCGGCGTGCCGTCCACGCCGGTGATCCAGTCGAGGCGGCCGGAGCCGCCCGGGCCCGACACGGCCATCAGTGCGGCGTCGATCGGGGTGGGATAGCGCAACCGGGCCGCGACGGTCACGGCCTGCCGCGCCTGCGCCTCGCACAGGGCGGAGGCCAGCGCGCCGCCGGACGCCGGATAGGCGCCCGTGAGCCACTGGGTGGTCGCCGCGATCACGGGGGAGAGATCTGCATGCACTGCCGGACCGTCCGAACTGCTCGTCGTGGGGACAGGGGCGCCGGCCCGTGAGGACACGAGGTCCCGGGCCGGGAAGGGAGCCCGCGCACACCGTAGCCCGCGGCGCGCCGCGCGGGACATGGCCCGGGTCTCGTCCACCACGTGGCCTCGGACACATCCGGCCCCCGGCCCCCCGGCCGGATGAGACCGGCCCGCGCCGAGCGGTGTCATCCTTGGACCCTGCCGATCACCGGGTGCCCGCCCGGCCTCTGGTGTGGAGGAGAACCCCCTGAGTACCGCCCTCGTCCCCGAGGCCCTCTCGGTCGCCCTGCTGCTCGCCGTGCTGGCCTTCGCCGTGCTGCGCCCCCGGGGGCTGCCGGAGGCCGCGGCCGCCGTACCCGCCGCCGCGCTGGCCGTGGTGCTGGGTATCGTCACGCCGCACGAGGCCTGGGAGCAGACCCGCACGCTGCTGCCGGTCGTCGGCTTCCTGGCCCTGGTCCTGATGCTGGCCTACCTGTGCGCGAAGGAGGGCCTGTTCGAGGCCGTCGGCGCCGCGGTGGCCCGCCGGTGCGGTGACAGTCCGCGGCGGCTGCTGACGGGCGTGTTCGCGGTGGCCGCCGCGGTCACGGCCGTGCTCAGCCTGGACGCCACCGTCGTCCTGCTCACCCCCGTGGTGCTCGCCACCGCGGCCCGGTCCGGCGCCCGGGCACGCCCGCACGTGTACGCCACCGCGCACCTGGCGAACTCGGCGTCTCTGCTGCTGCCGGTCTCGAACCTGACGAATCTGCTGGCGTTCACGGCCAGCGGGCTGAGCTTCACCCGGTTCGCCGCGCTGATGTCACTGCCCTGGCTGGCCGCGATCGCCGTCGAGTACGTCGTGTTCCGCCGCTTCTTCCGCGCCGACCTGTCCGCGCCCGCGTCCGCGCCCGCCGTCGATCCCGGAGCCGGGGCAGGGGCCGACGGGCTGCGGGTGCCGGAGCCCGCGGTCCCGCGCTTCACCCTCGTCGTCCTGGCCCTGACCCTGGCCGGGTTCGCCCTGGCCTCGCCGGCCGGGCTGGAGCCCGCGTGGGCGGCGCTCGCCGGGGTCCTGGTGCTCGGTGGGCGGGCGCTGTCCCGGCGCCACGTCACGCCCCGGGAGCTGGTGGGGGCGGCCGCCCCGTTGTTCTGCCTGTTCGTGCTGGCCCTCGGCATCGTGGTGCAGGGCGTGGTGGCGGGCGGCCTCGCCACCGGGCTCCGGCACCTGCTGCCCGAGGGCCACTCGCTGCCGGCGCTGCTGGGCGTGGCCACGGTCGCCGCGGTGCTGGCCAACCTCATCAACAACCTGCCGGCCGTCCTGGCCCTGCTCCCCCTGACCGCGCCCGCGGGGCCGGGCCCCGTCCTGGCCGTGCTGCTCGGCGTGAACCTGGGCCCGAACCTGACCTACGTCGGCTCGCTCGCCACCCTGCTGTGGCGACGGGTCCTGCACCGGCACGGCATCGAGGCGGACCTCGGCAGATTCACCCGGCTGGGGCTGCTCACCGTCCCCACCACGCTGGCCGTGTCGACCGTGGCGCTGTGGGGGATGCTGCGCCTGATCGGCCCGTGACACCCCGCTGGCCCCGCACCCACCGGACAGCACCGGCCCCCGCCGGCCCGCCCGCACACCCACCGGACCGCGACACACCCACCGCACCGCCCACGGACCCGCGAGACCCGCACCCACTCACCGCGCCGCTACGACCGCAGACCACCCACGCACCCACCGGGCGACACCCGCGCTCACCGGACCGCACCCTCACCGGACCGCCCCCGCGTCAACGGGACCCGCGCTCACCACGCTCCGCCGGTGAGGGTGGGGCGCCGTACGGCCTCGGCGGCGTCCCGCAGGTGCAGGGCCACGGTGATCAGGGCACGCAGGGCGGAGGGGCGCAGGCTCTGGGCGCTCTCGGCGGCCAGCACCAGCAGACAGCTGGCGGCCTGCTCGACCACCGGGACGGAGAACGCGAAGTCGTCGCCGTCGGCACCGCGGAACGCGCGCCAGGGGGTCGCGGCGCCGTCGATGGCCTTCTGGACCGCGTGTTCGAGATGCTGTGCGGCCTGTTCGCACACGGGAGCCGGCAGGACGATGGTGCGATGGAATGCTGAACTGGTCATAGTCCCACTGCTCCCCCGCTCCCGGGGTGTTCCCTCGGCGCCGTGCGCGTTTTTCACCGGGTCGGCGGTGCCCGGCCGTAGTCTGACCGCCATGTCTCGCGCACTCTCGCCGTCGGCCGTCGCCGCCCGGTTCACCGGCCGGCCGGTCACCGGTGAGCGCCGGCTGTCCGGGACGCTCGCCGAGGCGGACCTGGACGACGGACGCACGGTGGTGGTCAAGCGCGGGGAGGGCGCCGGGGCGGCACGGGCCGAGGCGGCGGGGCTGCGCTGGCTGGCCGACGCGGGCGGCGTCCGGATTCCCGCGGTGCACGGCGACGACGCGTACTGGCTGGTCACCGACCGGGTCGTGGAGGGACCGCCGAGCGAGGAGGCGGCGGCCGGGTTCGGCCGGGAGCTGGCGGTCCTGCACGCCGCCGGGGCGCCCGCCTTCGGGTCCCCGCCGCCCGGCGGGCCCGTGGAGGCGTACATCGGGCTCGCCCCGATGCGCAACGTCACGGGGGACGCCTGGCCGCGGTGGTACGCCGAGCACCGGGTGCTGCCGTATCTGCGCCGTGCGGTCGACGCGGGCACCGTGCGGGCCGCCGAGGCGGCCGACGTGGAGCGGGTGTGCGAGCGGCTGCCCGAGCTGGCCGGGCCGGCCGAGCCGCCCTCGCGTCTGCACGGCGACCTGTGGAACGGCAACGTGCTGTGGGGCGCCGACGGGCACGTCCGGCTGATCGATCCGGCCGCGCACGGCGGGCACCGCGAGACCGATCTGGCCATGCTGCGCCTGTTCGGCTGCCCGCACCTGGAGCGCGTCCTGGACGGCTACCGGCAGGCGGCGCCGCTCGCCGACGGCTGGACGGGCCGCGTCCGCGTGCACCAGCTCTTCCCGCTGCTGGTGCACGCCGTGCTGTTCGGGCGCGGCTACGCCGAGCAGGCCGTGGCCGCGGCACGGGCCGCCCTGGCCGGGTGAGAGGCGAGGCGGCCCGTGCGGTGACGGTCGTCGGCGTCAGCGGGTCACGACGTGCCGTTCGTCGGGCACGCAGTGGGTCATCGTGAGGCCCTCCACGTTCCGCGGCGGGTTCTTGCCGAGGTTGCCCAGGCGCTCGCGGTCCTCGTCGGTGAGGTCCTGGCTCGCCAGCGGCTCCAGGTGCCGGACGTCCTGCGGGCTGATGCCGATGCCCTCGCCGACCCGCAGGCCGAGGTCGTTCTCGACCAGCAGGAAGTGCCACACCATGCGTTCCTGCACCGGCCGGTCGCACTGGGAGAGCAGGTTGACGAAGTTCGCCACCAGGTCGTCGCGTTCCCAGTCCTCCAGCAGCAGGTAGCGCTGCCCGGCCTGGAGGTAGTCGTTGGTGCGCGGGATGCGCTTGCGGGTGAGGCGGCCGCTGATCTCCGGGCCCTGGTCGTCGTGGGTCGGGTACTGCGCCTCGCGGAGACCGCCCATGATCGACGGCTCGTAGTTGACGAGGGGGTTCTCCCCGCCGCCGTCCTGGTCGTACGCCATCTGGCCGTCGCGCTGGTTGGTGTGCACCCGCGCGTTCTTGGGCTGGTTGACGGGCAGCTGGAGGTAGTTGGGGCCTACCCGGTAGCGCTGGGTGTCGCTGTACGAGAAGGTGCGGCCGACCAGCATCTTGTCGTCGGAGAAGTCCAGCCCGTCGACGAGGACACCGGTGCCGAAGGAGATCTGCTCGTTCTCCGCGAAGTAGTTCTCCGGCATCCGGTCGAGCACCATCCGGCCGACCGGCCTGGGCGGGAAGTCCTGCTCGGGCCAGGTCTTGGTGTCGTCGAGCGGGTCGAAGTCGAGCTCCGGGTGGTCGTGGTCGTCCATCATCTGGACGAGCAGCTCCCACTCGGGGTGGTCGCCGCGGGTCACGGCGTCGTAGAGGTCCTTGGTCGCGTGGCCGAGGCTGTGCGCCTGGACGTTGGCGGCGTCCTCCTCGGTCATGCTGCGCACGCCCTGCTTGGGCATCCAGTGGTACTTGACGAGCTTGGTGTCACCCGCCGCGTTGACCCACTTGTAGGTGTTGACGCCGAAACCCTGCTGGTGGCGGTAGTCCGCCGGGATGCCACGCGGGCTGAACAGGTTGACCAGCATGTGCATGCTCTCCGGCGTCTGCGACATGAAGTCGAAGATGCGCCGCGGCTGCTGTTCGAACGTCACCGGGTCCGGCTTGAGGGCGTGGATGACGTCGGGGAACTTGATCGCGTCCCGGATGAAGAAGACGCCCAGGTTGTTGCCGACGAGGTCCCAGTTGCCGTCCTCGGTGTAGAACTTCACGGCGAAGCCGCGCGGGTCGCGGGCCGTCTCCGCGGAGTCGCGGCCGCCGATGACGGTGGAGAAGCGGACGGCCACGTCGGTGCGCTTGCCCCGCTCCTGGAACAGCTTGGCCCGGGTGAAGCGGTCGATGGGCTCGTCGCCCCAGGCGCCGTACGCCTCGAAGTACCCGTACGCGGTCACGCCCCGGGCGTGCACGACGCGTTCGGGGATGCGCTCCCGGTCGAAGTGGCTGATCTTCTCGAGGAACTGGTAGTTCTCCAGCGTGGCGGGGCCGCGGGCACCGACCGTGCGCTGGTTCTGGTTGTCGTAGACGGGGTGTCCCTGTCGGTTGGTGAGCACCTTCCGGTCGTCGCCCGGGCCGGGTCCCTGGCTCGATACGTCCGTCATGTTCGTGGGCTCCTTCGACTCGTGGCCGACGTCGGGCGCGGCCCTGAGCTGCGAGGCGGCCGTCGGCCGCGCACATGGGCGGCCCGAGTGCCCGGGCCGCCGGTGTCCGTCACACCCCAGTTTGCGCAGCTTCGGTGACGGTGTCGTGCGGGCCGGTGCGACAGGGCGAGCCCCGGACCCCCTCAGCCGTCCCGCGGCACGCCGGAGGCCCGGTCACCGAGCCGTGGCGGTGTCCGGGCCCCGGACGGCGGGGTGCGTGGTCAGTTGCCGTTCAGGCGGGTGCGCAGCAGCCCCTTGCCGAGTTCGGCTCCCTTGCGGCTGTCCGCCTGTGCCTTGCGGAACAGCTCCGCGGCCTCGGTGTCCTTGGTGCGCTCGGCGTCCTGGATGTACGTCTCCAGGCGCAGCGCGTTGCTCAGGCACGACTCGACGTACCAGATGAGGTTGTAGTCCTTGTCCTGCGTGCCGGTCACGCCGCCGGTCTCCGTACCGCTGGTCATGCGGGCCTCCCATGCGTGGTGGTCGTCCGGGGTCCGGGGCCGGGTACCCGGGCCGCGCCGGGGCACACGGCGCCGCCGCGCTGGTCCCACGCAGTCAATGATGTCCCATTGGGTCACATGTCCCACTGGGACATTAACGGGTGTACGCTCGGAGGCATGACGGCGACGAAGCCCCCCACCGCCCCCGAGGACCGAAGGCAGCGCAAGGCGCGGCGGACCCGCGACGCGCTGGCCACCGCCGCCTGCGACCTGCTCCTGGAACAGGGACCGGCGGGGACCACGGTGGAGGCCATCGCCGAGCGGGCGGACGTCACGCGCCGCACGTTCAGCCGGCACTTCGCGGGCAAGGAGGACGCCGCACTGGACTTCGTCCGCCGCGACGGCGACCGCATCAACGCACTGCTGCGCCTGCGTCCGGCCGGCGAACCGCCCCTGCTCGCCTACCGCAGGGCGGTGCGCGACTGGCTGGCCGACCGGGAGGACCCGGCCTGGCACGTGCGTCCGCGGATGCGCCGGCTGCTGTCCCTGGTGGACAGCGAGCCCGACCTGTTCGCCGCCTACCAGCGCATCCGCGTCGACGCCCAGGAGGAGTCGATCCGGATCGTCGCCGGCCGGCTCGGCACGGACGACGCCCGGGACGTGCGCCCGGCCGCGATCGTCGACGCCGCCGCCGGAGTCCTCGTCGCCGCCCTGCGCCTGTGGGCGCGCGGCACCGGGGAGGACCCGGGAGCCGCAGACCTCGCCGCCCTCGTGGAGCGGGCCTACGACGCCCTGACCTCGGAGGCCGCAGCCGCGGTCCCCGACAGCACCACCGAAGAGTGAGAGCACCATGAGCACCACTGGCACCACCCCCGCCGCCCCCGAGTTCGCCGGCCGCACCGCCCTCGTCACCGGCGCCGCGTCCGGCATCGGCCTGGCCACCGCCCGCCGCCTGGGCGCCGACGGGGCGAACGTCGTCATCGCCGACTACAACGCGGAGGGCGCCGAGAAGGCCGCCGCCGAGCTGACGGCGGAGGGCATCCGCGCCGCCGCCGTCGAACTGGACGTCACGCGCCCGGAGTCCGTCGAGGCCGCCGTCCGCTTCACCGTCGACACCTTCGGCGGCCTGGACCTCGCCGTGAACAACGCCGGCATCGGCGGCCCGAGCGCCCCGACCGGCGAGTACGACATCGAGGCGTACCAGCGCGTCGTGCGCACCAACCTGGACGGCGTCTTCTACTCGATGCGCTACGAACTGCCCGCCATCCAGGCCGCCGGCAAGGGCGGCGCCATCGTCAACGTCGCCTCCATCCTCGGCTCCGTCGCCTTCGCCGGCTCCCCCGCCTACGTCGCCGCCAAGCACGGCGTGGTCGGGCTGACCAAGGCCGCCGCCGCCGAGTACGCGGCCAAGGGCATCCGCGTCAACGCGGTCGGCCCCGGCTTCATCGACACCCCGCTGCTCAAGACCATGGACGA
The DNA here is from genome assembly GCF_043202495.1 of Streptomyces sp. NPDC048185. Classification (NCBI taxonomy): domain Bacteria; kingdom Bacillati; phylum Actinomycetota; class Actinomycetes; order Kitasatosporales; family Streptomycetaceae; genus Streptomyces; species Streptomyces sp. NPDC048185. The sequence continues at coordinate 54,893 of NZ_JBIDAN010000005.1, read as the reverse complement.
GGCCGCCTACAACGGCCTGGTCGCCCTGCACCCGGCCGGCCGCCTCGGGCGCTCCGAGGAGGTCGCCGAGCTGATCGCCTTCCTGCTGTCGGACCGGGCGTCCTTCGTCGCCGGCAGCTACCACCTGGTGGACGGCGCCTACACCGCGGTCTGATCCCGCGTCGCACACAGGGACATCACGGGGGACGCAACGACGGGGGACGGAACAAAGGAGTTCGGCCATGAAGGCACTGCAGTACCGCACCATCGGGGCCCCGCCCGAGGTGGTCACCGTTCCCGACCCCGAGCCCGGCCCCGGCCAGGTGCTGTTGAAGGTCACCGCCGCCGGGGTGTGCCACTCCGACATCGCGGTGATGAGCTGGCCCGCCGAGGGCTTCCCGTACCAGCTCCCCCTCACCCTCGGCCACGAGGGCGTCGGCACGGTCGCCGCGCTGGGCGCCGGGGTGACGGGCCTCGCGGAGGGCGACGCCGTCGCCGTGTACGGCCCCTGGGGCTGCGGCACCTGCGCCAAGTGCGCGGAGGGCAAGGAGAACTACTGCCTGCGTGCCGACGCGCTCGGCATCCACCCGCCCGGCCTCGGCCGTCCCGGCTCGATGGCCGAGTACCTGCTCGTCGACGACCCGCGGCACCTGGTCCCGCTGGACGGCCTCGACCCGGTCGCGGCGGTGCCGCTGACGGACGCCGGCCTGACGCCGTACCACGCGATCAAGCGGTCGCTGCCCAAGCTGGTCCCCGGCTCGACGGCGGTGGTCATCGGCACCGGCGGCCTCGGCCACGTCGCCATCCAGCTGCTGCGCGCGCTGACGTCCGCCCGGGTCGTCGCCCTCGACGTCAGCGAGGACAAGCTGCGCCTCGCCCGTGAGGTGGGCGCGCACGAGGCGGTGCTGTCCGACGCGAAGGCGGCGGACACGGTGCGCGAGATCACCGGCGGTCTCGGGGCCGAGGCCGTGTTCGACTTCGTCGGGGTGGCGCCGACCGTCGCGACCGCCGGCGCCGTCGCGGCCGTCGAGGCCGACGTCACGCTGGTCGGCATCGGCGGCGGGTCGCTTCCCGTCGGCTTCGGCCTGCTGCCCTTCGAGGTGTCGGTCAGCGCCCCCTACTGGGGCAGCCGCGGCGAGCTGATCGAGGTGCTGGACCTGGCCCGTTCGGGTGCCGTGTCGGTGCACACCGAGACGTACTCCCTGGACGACGCCCCGCTCGCCTACGAGCGGCTCCACGCGGGCCAAGTCGACGGCCGCGCGGTGATCCTCCCGAACGGCTGACCGGGTCCGACCGTCCGCGGGGTCCCGCGGCCGCCGCCGGACCCTGCGCGAACGGCGGCAGGGGGCGCGACCGGTCCCCCGTTCCGGTCGTGCCCCCGCGGCCCGTCGCAATCTATGTGGACGGCCGGCCGGTTGTGAATCGTCCCGGTGCCCACTGCCGGGCCGTCCGGACTCACCCGTGCACAGGTGAGTCCGGATGGCCCGGTTTCGTCCCGAGCAGGCTCGGCTGGTCGAGGTCTCCGAGGGCCAGGTGGGCCAGTACCACCTCGTACAGGTCGCTGCCGGCGGCGAGCAGCTGGCGCTCCAGGACGGGTTCCGCGCTGCGGACGTGCTCCCGCACGGTCTGGGCGTGGACGCCGAGCCGCCGGGCGGCCCGCTCGGCGTTGCCGCCGACGGCGATCCAGGTGCGCAGGGTGCGGCGCACGTTCCGCGCGTCCGGCTCCAGCCGGCCGAGCAGGTCACCGGCCCAGCCGCGCACCGCCGGGCCGGCCAGCAGGTCGGTGAGGCGGGCACGGCCGGGTCCGGCCGTGCTCTCGCCGGAGCCCGCCCCGAGGGCGGCCTGGGCGCTCAGGGCGAGGTGGACGGCGGCGCGGACGGTCAGGTCGGCGAAGTCGGTGCGCAGCAGGCCCTCGACGCGGTCCATGCGGGCGCGGACCGTGTTGCGGCTGACGCCGAGGACCTTGGCCGTGTTGACCGCGGTGAACTCCAGGCCGAGCCGGGTGGTGGCGAGCAGTTCGGCACGGGTGTGGTGCGGCAGGCCGTCGAGCGGGCGCAGCACGCGGGCCGTCCAGTCCCCCAGGGCGGCCGGATCCATCAGGCGCTCGGGGCGGGTCCGCTCGGCGTACACGGCCGCCTTCCCGGGACGGAACCTGGCCACGGCCAGGGCGCTCACGGCCTGCCCGTACGCGACGGCGGTGCGGGCGAGGCTCTGCCGGGCGCTGCCGCCGAGGAAGACGCCGGGGCTGCGGCCGACGAGCGACCGCAGGTCCTCGCCGGTCGTGTCACGGGGCGTCAGGACGATGACGTGCCCGTCCATGGCCGGGCAGCGCACCACCAGGGCCCGTTCCCCGGTCGCCGACAGGCACTCCTCGGCGAGGCGGTCGCGGTCCTCGGGGACGCTCTCCATGACGTAGACGCACGCCGTGTCGGTGTCGAGGAGCCCGGGCCAGAGCCCGGCGGCCACGCGGCGCGCGGAGACGGTGTCCTCGACCATGAGCAGTTGCAGGATGGCCAGGCGCAGGTCGGAGGTCGCCCGCCGCAGCCGCTGTCCCGCGGCGGCGGATGCGTGTTCCGCCAGCAGGAGTCGGACCACCTGGGCGGTGTGGACGACGATGTCGGCGGCCCGCCGGTCGAACGGGGCGTCGCGGGCCACCGCGAGCACGGCGGCCCGGTCCGGACGGGTCCGCTCCACCCGGACCAGGCGCAGGTGGCGGCCCCGGTCCTCGACGGCGGCGGAGGCGATCCGGCCGGCGGTGATGTCGGCGACCAGGTTCTCGTCCAGCGTCGTACGGGTCCCGGCGAGGAGTCCGCCGGTGCCGTCCTGCAGCGTCACGGCCCCGCCGACGGCACCGGCGAGCCAGGTCACGACCCTGCCCACGTCGCGTCCGGCCGGCCGCAGGTGGTCGAGCAGTTCCTCCGCCCACCCCGCGTGCCCGCCGGTCCTCGCGTTCCGCTGCCGTGTCCCGTCCTCGCGGCCCGCCACGTCGGCCTTCTCCTCGTCCTCGCCTCACCGTCGGCCCAGGCCAGGGACGTTACCGCATGCGCGACCACGGCGCGGAGCGCGCAGGCGACGTCCGGGGGCGGCCCGGACGGCACGGAAGGTGCCGACGGGCTTCGGGCGGGCGGTCGGCGTCGGCCGCCCGCGCCGGGCCGGCCGTCCGCCGCGCGGGCACGGGCCGGCCGTCCACCGCGCGGAGACGTGGGGTCCGTGGCGGCGGCACGGCGGACCGCCCGTGGAGCGGCGGTCCGGGGCCGCGGCCACGGCATGCGCTCCCCCGGCCGTGCCGTCCGGGCCCCGGGACGGCCGGGGCGCCCGGCCCGCGGCACGGCGTACCGCCCGCCGAGCGGCGGTCCGGGGCCGCGGCCACGGCATGCACTCCCCCAGCCGTGCCGTCGGGGCCCCGGGACGGCCGGGGCGCCCGGCCGCCCCGGCGGGGACCGGCGCCACCCGGGCCGGTCCGGAAGCCGCGGGCCGCGCGGGCGGCATAAGCTCGGTGAATGGCGAAGTACTTCGACGTGCACCCCGACAACCCCCAGCCGCGCAGCATCGCCCAGATCGCCGACAGCGTCCGCGCGGGCGCGCTGATCGCGTACCCGACCGACTCCTGTTACGCACTGGGCTGCCGGCTGGGCAGCCGCGACGGGACCGACCGCATCCGGTCGATCCGGCACCTGGACAACCGGCACCACTTCACCCTGGTGTGCCAGGACTTCGCGCAGCTCGGCCAGTTCGTACAGATCGACAACGACGTGTTCCGGGCGATCAAGGCGTCGACCCCGGGCAGTTACACCTTCATCCTCCCCGCGACCAGGGAGGTGCCGCGGATGCTCCAGCACCCGAAGAAGAAGACCGTCGGCGTGCGCATCCCCGACCACGTCGTCACGCAGGCTCTGCTGGCCGAGCTCGGTGAACCGCTGCTGTCCAGCACCCTCCTGCTGCCCGACGAGGAGGAGCCGATGACGCAGGGCTGGGAGATCAAGGACCGGCTCGACCACGTGGTGGACGCGGTGATCGACTCCGGCGAGTGCGGCACCGAACCGACCACGGTCGTCGACTTCTCCGGCGGGGAGGCGGAGATCGTGCGGCGGGGCGCCGGCGACACGACGCGCTTCGAGTAGCGGGCGGGCCGCCGGCCCCGGGGGGCGCGCCGCACCCCGGGGCCGGCGTGCCACGATGGCCGTGGTCCGCCGGTCGCCCGGCGGACCGGACGCCGAGACCCGATCGAGAAAGGCAGCCCCGCCATGACCGCCGTAGAGGGCAACGCCGTCGACATCCCCACCGCCGACGGAACCGCCGACGCCTACCTCGCGCACCCCGCTGACGGCGACGCGCATCCGGCGGTGCTGTTCTACATGGACGCCTTCGGCCTGCGCCCGCAACTGAGGGCCATGGCCGACCGGCTGGCCGGCGCGGGATACACCGTGCTGGTGCCCAACGTGTTCTACCGGCACGGGCGGGCCCCGGTCGTCGAGCTGCCGGAGTTCATCGACGCCGGGTCGCGGCCGCAGATCTTCCAGCACCTCGGTCCCCTCATGAAGGCGCTCACGCCGGACCGGGCGATGCGGGACGCGGACGCCTGGCTGCGGTGGCTCGCCGACAGCGCCCTCGTCGCCGACGGTCCGGTGGGAGTGACCGGCTACTGCATGGGCGCCGCGCTCGCCCTGCGCACCGCCGGCACGTTCCCGGACCGGGTCGCCGCCGCGGCCGGCTTCCACGGCGGGCACCTGGCGACCGAGGGGCCCGAGAGCCCGCACCTGGTGGCCGGGGACGTCACCGCCGAGCTGTACTTCGGGCACGCCGACGCGGACCCGGGCCTGCCGCCCGAGGAGCAGGAGCGCCTGGAGGCGGCCCTGACCGGGGCGGGCGTCCGCCACCGCTGCGAGGTCTACGCCGGGGCGCACCACGGCTACACGCAGGCCGACACCTCCGCCTACGACCCGGAGGCGACCGAGCGGCACTGGGAGGCGCTGCTCGGCCTGTTGAGGCGGACGCTCTGACCGCCGGGCCGCGGGGCAGGCCGCCGGCCGTCAACGCCCGGGAAGCGACGAGAAGTTGCCGCCGCTCCCCGGGTCCTCTCCACGTCCGGGCGGTTGTTACCGTTCCCCCGTGCCCGACTCCTCACGTGACACCGCCGCAGGCGCAGGCTGGGGCGGCGCCGAACACGGCGCCTACCGGTCCCTCATGCCACCCCGTACCGAGCAGCTCTCCTGGATGAGCCCGAAGACGCTGTGGGCCGCCCGCAACGGCGTGCTGGCCTCGCTGTTCGGCGACCCCACGGGCCGTACCCGCGGCCGCTGGGTCGCACAGCGGGCGGCTGCCGGGGCACCGGCCGACAAGATCGTCCGGCGCGACGACCCCGACCGCTTCTCCTTCCTGGTCATCGGCGACACCGGGGAGGGCGACGACCCTCAGTACGCGGTCGTCCCGGGGCTGCTGAAGGAGGGCCGCGACACGCGGTTCGCCGTGCTCGCCAGCGACGTGATCTACCCGGTGGGCAGCGCCGACGACTACGGCACGAAGTTCTTCCGCCCGTACCGGGACTATCCGGCGCCCGTCTACGCGATACCCGGCAACCACGACTGGTACGAGGACCTCGGCGGCTTCATGCGGGTCTTCTGCGACGACGCCCCGCCGCTGCCGCCCGAGCCCGCCCCGCGGCCCCTCAGCCGGGCCTGGCTGAGGTCCCTGCTGTGGCACCGGCCCCGCCCGGACGACGGCCGGCACCTGGACGAGGCCCGCACGCTGCGCTCCGCGCCCGCCCAGCAGGCCGTCCAGCCCGGCCCGTACTGGGCGATCGACGCCGGCCCGGTGCGGATCGTCGGCATCGACACGGGTCTGCTGGGCACCCTCGACGCCGAACAGGGCGCCTGGCTGCGCGAGGTCTCCCGCGGACCGCGGCCGAAGATCCTCGTCACCGGCTCGCCCCTGTACGTGGACGGCGAGCACCACCCGTGCGCCATCGAGGGCGGCGGCACCGTCGACGACATCGTCCGCGACCCCGCCCACGGCTATGTCGCGGCGATCGGCGGCGACATCCACAACTACCAGCGCTACCCGGTCGACGTGGACGGCCGCACCGTCCAGTACGTGGTCGCGGGCGGCGGCGGTGCGTTCATGCACGCCACCCACACCATCCCCCGCGTCTCGGTGGCCGGTGTCACCGAGGACGACTTCCGCTGCTATCCGCTGCGCGGCGACTCCCTCGCCTTCTACAGCGGGCTCTACGGGCGCAGGCTGCGGCTGCGGCGCTTCTTCACGCTGACGGAGGCCGAGGCGACGGCCGTGATCACCGAACGCCTCGGCATCCGCCCGGCCCGCGCCCCGGGTCCCGCCGCGCGGGTCACCCGGCGCACCCGACTGGTCGCCGGGCTGCTGGGCACGGGGCGTCGCCCCGACCGCCGCAAGCGGTTCCGGCTGCCCGTGCGCAAGATCTACACGCAGTTGTTCTCGCCGGGTTCGGCGACGTACAGCCCGCCCTTCTTCAAGTGCTTCCTGCGTCTGGACGTCTCCCCGGACGCGGTCCGGCTGCGCTGCTACGCCGCCACCGGCAACCGGGCCCAGGAGCTGGACCCGCCGGTCGAGGACGAGGTGACGATCCCGCTCGTGTGACCGGACGCCGGCTCACCGGCGGCCCGGCCCGCTCCCCCGAGGGGTGTTCGCCCGACGCGGCGACAGGGCCCGGCGGTCCCTCGGACCCGGCGGTCTATCGGACGGTGAACTCCCGTATCACCGTGTTCCGGAAGACCGCCCCGCCGTCGACCGTGAACAGGGCGAGCCCGCGGTCGATCAGGTACGGGAAGGCCGCCGTGGAGTGGGTGTACCGTCCGTCGTCCACGAACATCTCCACCGACGTGTGGTCCACCAGGACGCGCAGCCGCACCGTGCGGGCCGACGGGTCGAACGGCGAGCGGCTCTCCTGCCACCGTCCGGACGCGTCGGGGTTCACCGCGCCCCGGCGGTTGACGAAGGCGTAGTCCCCGTAGAAGCCGGCGTCGATGTGCCGGCCGCCGTCGCCGGAGCGGCGCAGCTGCACGCCGGCACCGGTCAGCCGGTCCCAGGTGATCTCGCAGGTCAGCTCGTACGCGGTGCCGGTGTAGCCGAGCACGCGGGTGCCGTCGACGGTGAGGTCGCCCAGCCGTACGGTGCGGGAGACGTGGGCGTCGAGCGAGGTCACCGGGCGCGAGGCGAGGTAGTGCGTGCCGGCCGGGTCGCGCTTCAGGCGGACCTCGCGGACGATCGAGTCGGTGCCGTTGAAGCCGTCGGTGTCGATGGTGGGCGTGGTGTTCGCGTAGTCCCAGTTGTTCAGCCAGCCGATGGCGTGGCGCACGCCGGCGTCGGGCGTGCCGTTGGCGTCGCGCTTCTCGAAGGTGACGGCGCCGTACCAGTCGAAGCCGTGGTCGAGCCACTGCGGGGCGGTGGCGTCGGCGGTGAACGCGCTGCCGTCGAAGGAGCCGGTCCAGTAGGCGTAGGTGTTGGGCAGCCCCGCGGCCTTGCCGTTGGCGCTCACCCCGAGCACCCACCTCGTCGTGCCGTCGTCGGCGGTGATGCGGAACAGGTCGGGGCACTCCAGGACGCCGAGCCCCTCCTCGGTGAACTCCCCGGCACGGGTCCAGCGCTTGAGGTCGGTGGAGTGGTAGAAGCCCACCCTGGTGCCCTCGGCGAGCGCCATCGCCCAGCGGCCGCGTTCGTCGTCGCGGATCACCTTGGGGTCGCGGAAGTCGCGCACGCCGGGGTTGGGCAGGACGGGCCCGGTGCCGTGAGGGGTGAAGGTGCGTCCGCCGTCGGCGGACCAGTACAGGTACTGCGCCTGCGAGGCGGGGCCGTCGTCGGGCGACATCGTGGCCAGGACGACGATGGCGCCGGCGCCGAAGCCCGCCGTGCCGTCGGTGTCCACCACGGCCGAGCCGGACCACACGTCCCCGTTCGGCGTGGTGTCCTTCGGCACCGCGGTCCCGCGGTCCGTGAAGGCGACCAGGTCGGTGCTGGTGGCCAGGCGCCAGGCGGTGCCCGCCTGGGTGCCGCCCGTGAAGTAGTCCGGGTTGTACAGGTAGAAGTAGCGGTACTCGCCGTCGATCCACACCGGACGCTGCGGGTCGTTCTTCCACTGGTCGGGGACCGTGAAGTGGTAGGCGGCGCGGTAGCGGGCGCAGCCGGCGGCGGGCTTCGGCCGGGGAGCGGCGGTGGCCGGCACCGCGGGCAGGACCGCGGCCGCCGCGCCGACGGCCGATCCGGCGAACAGGGCTCTCCTGGACATTCCACGCATCACTGCGTCGTTCCTCTCGTCGGTGGTGCGAGAGCGGCTCGGGACAGGCTCACGTGGAACCAGGACTGTAGACCTAACTCGTTAAAGGTCAAGCGGGCGCGACCCTTGACAGGCCCGCTCCGGGCTTCTCATCATCTGGGCATCGCACCTCGACTAACACGGGTTAGGCCCATTCGATGACCACCTCGCACCTCACTCGCCGGGCGCTCCTGCGCTACGGCGCCTACGGCACGGGAGCCGCCGCGCTGGCCGGCACCGCAGCGAGCTGGGACCGGCTCACCGGAGCCGACATTCCCGGCCGCGACGACGGCTCCCTGGTCGTCGCCACCCTCGGCTCCGCCTTCGACCCGGCGGCCGTCCGCGCCCTGCGCGAAGGCTTCCGGGAACTCCACCCCGACATCCCGCTCCGGGTGAACGCCGTCCAGGCCGTGGACTGGTCGGACTTCTTCGCCAAGATCCTCACCCAGATCGCGGCGGGCACCGCTCCCGACCTGGTCTACGTCGCCACGGAGGGCGTGCAGCTGTTCGCGCGGCGCCTCGGGGTGCCGCTGGACCGCTGGGTGAAGCGGGACGCGCACGAACTGCGCGAGTACTTCGCCGATGTCCACCCCTCGCTGGTGGAGTCGATGATGTACGAGGGCAGCCTCCACCAGCTGCCGGTGGAGTTCAACGCGGCCGACGTCTACCTCAACCGGGAGGTCCTGAGGCGGGCGGACGCGGACCTCCCGCCGGCCGACTGGGACCGGGACGACTTCACCGCGCTGCTGCGCCGGCTGAAGCGGTCGAGCGACTCCCACTTCACGCCGTACTTCTGGACGAACCGGCTGTGGGGCGGCGTGGTCCCGTGGCTGTTCGCGAACGGCACCAACCTGCTCGCCGAGTCCAGGGCGCCCGGCGGTTCCTGGCTGTGGGACACCTTCTACCCGGCCGACCTGAGGCGCGGGCGCGGCGGCGGGTACCGCTGGACCACCCCGCAGGCCACCGACGACCGGGTGACGGAGGTGTACGACCATCTCGCCTCGCTCATCCAGGAGGGCCTGTGCACCCGACCGGAGGGCGGCAACGGCAGCAACCTGGTCGGCGTGTTCTCCACCGGCCGCGTCGGCGTCACCCCCGCCGGCGGCTTCTGGTCGGGCGGCCTGCACCTGGCGGGCACGGACCCGGCCGGCTACGACGTGCAGTACTTCCCGCGGTGGCGCACCCACCGCCACCAGTTCGGCGCGGCCGGCTACGCGCTGCTGCGCACCTCCAGGAAGCAGGACGCCGCCTGGGAGTTCATCAAGTACGCCGCCCGCCGGGACACCCTGGCCCGGCTGTTCCGGGGCAACCAGACCACCCCGGCCCGCCGTTCGATGCTCACCGACGCCCGATACCGCACGACCGGCCCGGCCAACTGGCGGGTCTTCTACGACACCCTCGACCGGTTCCCCGACACCGGACCCATCCCCGCGCCGCCGCAGGTCGCCGAGGTCGAGCAGGTGCTGCTCAAGCACACCGGCGCCGCCCTGGCGTCCCCGGGCGCGGTGCGTCCGGCGCTGCGCAGGATGCAGGGCGACCTGGAGAAGGCCATGGAGCGTGACGTATGACGAACACCCAGGCCCCGGCCGTGCGGCCACGGCCCGCGGCGCCCGCCGCGGCGGTGCCGCGCCGCCCGGCCCGCGCTGACGGCACCCGGCTGCTGGCCGCGCTCTTCCTGGCGCCGACGATCATCGGCATCGTGGTCTTCACGGTCGTGCCGATCGCCGGTTCGGTCGTCCTCAGCCTCTTCCACTGGGACATCATCGAGTCCCCGTCCTTCGCCGGGGCGGCCAACTACCGCGAGGCGTTCGGCGACTCGACGGTGCTGGTGTCCTTCCGCAACACGCTGGTGTTCATGGTGCTCGCCGTCGCGCTGCAACTGCTGATCGCGCTGGTCCTGGCCCTCGCGGTGAACGGGCGGATGCCGGTGTGGCTGCGGTCGGTGTTCCGTTCGGCGTTCTTCTTCCCGCTGGTGCTGTCCGCCGCGTCGATCTCGGTGGTGATGAAGTACCTCTTCAACCAGGACTTCGGCGTGGTCAACTGGCTGCTCGGGCTGGTCGGGATCGCGCCGATGCCGTGGCTGACCTCCGAGAACGCGGCGATGGCCACCGTGGTCCTCGTCTACGTCTGGCAGCAGTTCGGCTTCTCGTTCCTGCTGTTCGTCGGCGGCCTGAACAACATCCCGAAGGAGATCCACGAGGCCGCCTCCCTGGACGGCGCGACCGGCCTGCGCAAGCACCTCGCCGTCACCCTGCCGCTGCTGTCCCCCACGCTGCTGGTCGCGTCGGTGGTCGGCATCATCAACGCGCTGCAGGTCTTCGAGCAGCCGTACGTCCTGACCGCCGGCGGGCCGGGCGACTCCACCCGCACCGTCGTGATGGTGATCTACGAGACCGCGTTCGAGCAGCTCCGGTTCGGCGAGGCGTCCGCGGTGGGCGTGCTGCTGTTCGTGCTGGTCATGGCGGTCACCGCCCTCCAGTTCCGGCTCAGCCGGCGTTTCGTCCACTACCAGTGAGCCGGTGAGCCCCATGAGTCAAGCAACCACGACCCTCCTGCGTGCGCGCCACGGCCTCGCCCCCTGGGCGCGGATCGCCGCACTGGCCGTGTGCGCCCTGCTGACCCTCGGTCCGGTGCTGTGGACGGTCTCCACCTCGCTGCGCACGCCCGCCGAGGCGTTCGACCTGCCTCCCAGCCTGATCCCGGCCGACCCGTCGGCCGAGGCCTACCGCGGGGTCTTCGACCAGCTCGACGTGTGGCTGCTCGCCCTCAACTCGACGCTGGTGACCGCGCTGATCGCCGTCGGCCAGATGGTCACGGCGGGTCTGGCCGGATATGCCTTCGCACGCCTGGAGTTCCGGTTCAAGAAGCCGCTGTTCGCCCTGGTGCTGGCGACCATGATGGTGCCCTTGCAGGTCACGATCGTGCCGGTGTTCCTGGTGCTGAAGTCCATGAGCCTGACCGACACGCTGCTCGGGCTGATCGTCCCGGCCTTCCCGACCGCCTTCGGCACCTTCCTGATGCGCCAGTACTTCATGGGCATGCCCAAGGACCTGGGCGAGGCGGCGATGCTGGACGGCGCGGGCCCGTGGCGGACCTTCCGTTCGGTGTACGCCCCGCTGGCCGCGCCCGGCCTCGCGATCGTCGGCGTCCTGGCCTTCAACTACCACTGGAACGAGTTCTTCCGGCCGCTGATCCTCGAGACCTCCAGCCAGAACTACACCCTGCCGCTGGGCCTGGTGTCCCTCCAGGGCAACCTCGGCACCGGATCGGTCTCCGTGGTCCTCGCCGGTGTCGTGCTGTCCATGATCCCCGCCGTCGCCGTGTTCGTCGTCGGCCAGCGCCCTCTTCGCGAGGGCATCACCTCCGCAGGAGTCAACCGTTGAGCCTCGCCGCTTCCCCGCACGATCCGCACGCCCCGCGCTTCCGGGTCCGCCCGCCCGCCAACTGGATCAACGACCCCAACGGGCCGTTCCGCTGGCGGGGCCGGTACCACCTGTTCTACCAGCACAACCCCGATGCCCCGGTGCACGCGAACGTCCACTGGGGCCACGCCTCAAGCGCCGACCTCGCCCACTGGGAGCACCACCCCGTCGCGCTCGCCCCGACGCCGGGCGGCCCGGACGAGGCGGGCTGCTGGTCGGGCTGCGTCGTCGACGACGGCGGGGTACCGACCGCGGTGTACACCGGCGTCGACCGCGCGCACACCGGGCTCGGCACGATCTGCCTGGCCCGGGCGGCCGATCCGCGGGACGCCTCGCTGACCGCGTGGCGGCCGCTGCCCGAACCGGTGGTCGGCGGGCCGCCCGCCGGTCTCGACGTGGTGATGTTCCGCGACCCGTTCGTGTTCCGGCACGACGGCCGCCGCTACGCGCTGGTCGGCGCGGGGCACGCCGACGGCACGCCGTCGGTCCTGCTGTACGACTGCGACGACCTGACCGACTGGCGGTTCCTCGGCGTCCTGCTCGACGGCCACGACCCCCTCGCCGCCGAGGCGTTCGGGGACAGGGCGGTCGGCTGGGAGTGCCCCCAGCTGTTCACGGCCCGCACCGGGGAGCAGGTGCTGGTCGTGTCGCTGTGGGACGGCGACCCGTGCTCCACCGGCTATCTGACGGGACGTCTGGAAGCATCGGGAGAGGGCGGGTTGCGCCTCGCGGCGCGGCGCGCCGGACGCCTGGACGACGGACGTGACTTCTACGCGCCCGCCGTCCTCCAGGAGCGCGGCCGGGCGCTGATGTGGGGCTGGTCCTGGGAGGCCCGCGACCGTGACGCGGCCGAACGCGCCGGGTGGGCGGGCGTCCTCACCGCACCCCGGGTCGTCGACGTGCACCCCGCGGACGGCTCCCTGAGGGTCGCCCCGGCCCCCGAACTGGACCTGCTGCGCTCAGCCGAGCCGTTCGTCACCACCCCGGCCCCGACCCCGCTCCCGGAGGCGTACGACCTGACGGTGACCGCACGCGGGAACACCACGGTGAGCCTCCTGCGCTCCCCGTCCGGCGCGGAGCTGACGGTGCGGGTGGACCCGGCCGAGGGCACGGTGACCCTGGACCGGAGCGGCTGGCCGCGGACGGGAGCCGGGGGCGCGGCGCCGGTCGTGGCGCGGGTGCCCCCGGGGGCGGAACTGACCGTGCGGATCCTCGTCGACGGTTCGCTGTACGAGCTGTTCGCCGGCGACGGAGCCATGGTCACCGAGCGTGTCTACCGGGAGCCCGACGACGTGGGCGAACTGGTCGTCACGGGGGCCGGCGCCGAGGTCACCGGGTGGGTGCCGGTCCCACCGACGCACGGCTGACCATCGGTCCGGCGACGCGGCGGACGGCGGCCGGCGGGGTCCGTCCGGTGTCGATGGCCTCCAGGAGCAGCCGGGCCGCGGCCTCGCCCATCTCCCGGTGCGGCAGCGCGACCGTGGTGAGGGGCGGGGAGAGGAAGGCCGCCATGTGCTCCTGGTCGTCGTAGCCCACCACGGACAGCTCGTCGGGGACGGTGATCCCGAGCCGGGTCGCGGCGTGCAGGACGCCCGCCGCGACCCGGTCGTTGTAGCAGAAGACCGCCGTGGGCCGCCGGCCGGCCGGGACGGAGCCGAGCAGCCGCAGGGCGCCCTCGTAGCCGCTGGAGATCTCGCCGCCCGTGCGCACGACCCACTCCTTGGGGACGGTGACGCCCTCCACCCGCAGGGCGTCCCGGAAGCCGCGCAGCCGCTCGGCGGAGGCGATGTCGTCCAGGCCGCCGACCACGGCCGGCCGGCGGTGCCCCGCGTCCAGGAGCAGCCTGGCGGCCGTGCGGCCCCCGGCGCGTTCGGCGGGGACGACGGCGGGCAGGGAGCCGTCCTCGGGCAGGCAGTTGGCCAGCACGGCGTGGGTGCGGTGCAGGCCCTCGGGGACGCGGACGCGGCGCAGGGACATGGCCGCGTAGACGATGCCGTCCACACGCCGGTCGAGGAGCTCGGCGACGGCCGCGTCCTCCTTGGCCGGGTCGCCGCCCGAGTCGACCGTCAGGACCAGGTGACCGCTGTCCCAGGCCGTCTCCATCGCGCCGCGCAGCAGCCGGCCCGCGAACGGCGAGGAGGCGATCTCGTCGGTGACGATGCCGATCACGGCCGTACGGCGGCGGCGCAGGCCGCGGGCGACGGGGTCGGGCCGGTAGCCGAGCTGGGCGGCGGCCTGCCGGATGCGCTCCTGGGTGGCGGGCGAGAGATTGCCCTCGGCCCGGCCGTTGAACACGAAGGAGACCGCGGTGTGCGACACGCCGGCGATCCGGGCGACATCCCGTGACGTGGGACGACCCGTTCCCGTCGTGCGCTTCTGCTCCGCGCTGTCCATGCCGTCGGCCGCCCTCGTCCCGCCCCGTCCGGTTGATCATTGCCCACCCTATCCGTGACGCTGGACGGGCGGCACACGGTCGTGACAGTCAAGGGAAAGGTCCGGCAGTGATCAGTATCCCGGCGTACACGCTCGACGACGGCACCACACTCCCCGCCCTGGGTCTGGGCACCTGGCCGATGAAGGACGACGAGGCGGAGCGGGCCGTCCGCGACGCCCTGGCGACGGGTTACCGCCTGATCGACACGGCCACGAACTACCGCAACGAGACCGGCGTCGGCCGGGGCGTGGCCGGCAGCGACGTCCCCCGCGAGGAGATCGTGGTGACGACCAAGCTGCCCGGCAGGCACCACGGCTACGAGGAGACGCTCGCCTCGTTCGAGGAGTCCCGCGCCCGGCTCGGCCTGGAGTACGTCGACCTGTACCTGATCCACTGGCCGCTGCCCCGGGTGGACCGGTACGTCGGCTCCTGGAAGGCCATGATCAAGCTGCGCGACGACGGTCTCGTGCGCTCGATCGGCGTCTCCAACTTCACGGCGGAGCACATCGAGCGGCTGGAGAAGGAGACGGGTGTCCTGCCCTCCGTGAACCAGATCGAGCTGCACCCGCTGTTCCCGCAGGACGACCTGCGCGCCTTCCACGCGCGCAAGGGCATCCGCACCGAGAGCTGGAGCCCGCTGGGCCGCGGCAGCGACGTGCTCGACGACCCGGCCGTCGCCGCCGTCGCCGAGGCGCACGGGGTGACGCCGGCCCAGGCGGTGCTGCGCTGGCACACCCAGCTCGGCGCGGTGCCGATCCCGAAGTCGTCGGACCCCGGGCGGCAGCGCGCGAACCTCGACGTGTTCGGTTTCACCCTGGACGACGCCCAGATGGACGCCGTCGCCGGCCGGCCCCACCGGCGGATCGGCGGGGACCCCGAGGTGCACGAGGAGTTCTGACGGGGTATCCGGCACCGGCCCTCTCCCTGCCGGTGTCCGCCCCGGCCCTCACTCCGGGGGCAGTGGCTGTTCGGCCCAGATGGTCTTGCCGTCGTCGGTCTGCCTGCTGCCCCAGCGCTGCGTGAGCTGGGCGACCAGCAGCAGTCCCCGGCCGCCCTCGTCGAAGGCGTGGGCCCGGCGCAGGTGCGGCGAGGTGGAGCTGGCGTCGGAGACCTCGCAGATCAGGGTGCGGTCGCGGATGAGGCGCAGCTGGACGGGCGGCTCGCCGTACCGGATCGCGTTGGTGACGAGCTCGCTGACGACGAGTTCGGTGACGAAGGCCGCCTCGTCCAGCCCCCACGCCGACAGCCGCTCGGTGACGGACCGCCGGACGCCGGCCACCTGCGCGGGGTCCGGGGGAACGTCCCACGTGGCGACCCGGTCCGTGCCCAGCGCCCGGGTACGGGCCAGCAGCAGCGCCACGTCGTCGCCGGGTTCCGCCGGCAGCACGGCCTTCAGCACGCTGTCGCACAGGGCGTCCAGCGAGTTCGCGGGCGCGGTCAGCGCGCGGCACAGCTCCGTGGTGGCGTGGTCGACGTCGTGGTCGGGGTCCTCGAGGAGACCGTCGGTGTACAGCGCGACGACGGAGCCCTCGGCCAGGACCACCTCGGTCGCCTCGAAGGGCAGCCCCCCGACGCCGAGCGGTGGCCCGGCGTTGACGGGGAGGAGGCGGGTGGTGCCGTCGGGGAGCACGACGGCGGGCGCGGGGTGGCCGGCGGAGGCCAGCGCGAGGCATGCGGTGACGGGGTCGTAGACGGCGTAGAGGCAGGTGGCGCCCAGTTCGGCGGCCTCGTCGTCGCCGCCGTCCGCGGCGAGGTGGGCGACGAGGTCGTCGAGGTGGGTGAGGAGTTCCTCGGGCGGCAGGTCCACGTCGGCGAGGGTGCGTACGGCCGTGCACAGGCGGCCCATGGTCGCGGAGGACGGGATGCCGTGGCCGACGACGTCGCCGACGACCAGGGCGACCCGGCTGCCGGAGAGCGGGATCACGTCGAACCAGTCGCCGCCGATGCCGGCCGCCGAGCCGGAGGGCAGGTAGCGGTGGGCCACCTCGACGGCGGACTGGCCGGGCAGGCCCTTGGGCAGGAGGCTGTGCTGGAGGGCGAGCGCGGTGGAGCGCTCGCGGGCGAAGCGGCGGGCGTTGTCGACGCAGACGGCGGCACGGCTGGCCAGTTCCTCGGCCAGCGCGATGTCGTCGGGGGCGAACGGGTCCCGGGGGGTGACGCGCATGGCCGTCGCGACGCCCATGGTGGTGCCGCGGGCCCGCAGCGGCACCGCGAGGGTGGAGCTGACGCGGTCGCGGAACGGACGGTTGGCGGGAAACTGCTCGTTGCGCGTCCGCATCCACCGGTCGAAGTCCGGGTCGCCCGGACCGGTGAGGACCGGCCGTCCCTCCCGGAGTGCCCGCGCAGGCGCGGACCAGGGCGGGTACACGTCGGTGTCGCCCAGGCGCACGGACGGCCTGGGAAGCCCCTGGGCGGCGGATTCGTGGGCGACGCGGCGCAGGACGATGTCCTCGGCCGGCACCGCGAGCGGTTCCTCGGCGCCGAGGACCCAGTCGAGCAGGTCGACGCTGGCGAACTCGGTGAACCGCGGGACGAGGATGTCGATC
Organism: Streptomyces sp. NPDC048185; assembly: GCF_043202495.1. Lineage (NCBI taxonomy): Bacteria > Bacillati > Actinomycetota > Actinomycetes > Kitasatosporales > Streptomycetaceae > Streptomyces > Streptomyces sp. NPDC048185. The sequence continues at coordinate 38,228 of NZ_JBIDAN010000005.1, read as the reverse complement.
AGTTCCTCGGCGGTGCGCACCACGTCCAGGGAGGTGCCGATCGCGGTCGCGGCCTCGTTCAGCAGGGCCAGCCGCTGCCGGGCCCGGTGCTGCTCCGTGGTCTCGAACCCCGCCACGGCCACGGCGGCCACGTCACCGGCCCCGTCCCGGAGCGGCCACATCTCGATGGTCCAGGCGTGCTCGCCGAGCCGGGAGGAGGCGGGTGTGAGGGTCTCGTAGCGCGCGGACCGGCCCGTGTCGACGACCTGCCGAAGGTGCCGCAGGAAGCCCGACCCGTTGGCGTCGACCTCCTCCATGACCTCCGGCAGCTGCCGCCCGACCAGTTCCTCCTCCGGCACGCCCAGCATCCGCTGCGCCGTGTCGTTGACCCGCAGATAGCGCTGCCGGGTGTCGTGGACGGACATCGACAGGGACGCCTGCTGGAAGGTCTCCCCGGTCAGCAGGAGCGCTCCGGCGTCGTCCGGCTCGCCGGTCACCGCGTACCCGTCCGGCGTGCCGTCCGCCCCCAGCAGCGGGCAGCCGCGCAGGGACACGGTCACGGTGGAGCCGTCGCGGCGGCGGAGCACCGCGCTGCCGGACAGCTCCGACAGCGCCCCGGGCGGCACCTGCCGGGCGAGCAGGTCCCGAGCGGGCCGCCCCACGACCTCCTCGGCCGGATGGCCGGTCAGCCGCCGGGCGCCCTCGCTCCACCCCGTCAGTGTGCCGCGTGCGTCCAGGGTCGCCACGGCGGAGGCATGCTCCATAGCGTCCAGGATTGACCCCACACGAAGCGGTTTCAACCGCAGGCCGGTGGGTCCGGTGTGTTATCCGCGGTGAGCGCGCAGCGCGGCGAGGGCGCGGTCGGCGTGCGTGTTCATGCGCAGCTCGCTGCGGACGACCTCGAGCACGGTGCGGTCGGGCCCGATGACGAAGGTGACCCGCTTGGTGGGTGCCAGGCTCAGACCTCGTTTCACCCCGAACAGCTCGCGGACCGTGCCGTCGGCGTCGGAGAGCAGGGGCATGCCGAGGGTGTGGCGCCCCGCGAACTCCTGCTGGTGTTCGACGGGGTCGCCGCTGATGCCCACCGGCCGGGCACCGGCCGCGGCGAACTCGGCCGCGAGGTCGCGGAAGTGGCAGGCCTCCGCGGTGCAGCCCCGGGTCAGGGCGGCCGGGTAGAAGAAGAGCACGACCGGCCCGTCGGCGAGCAGTGCGGACAGGCTGCGCGCGGTGCCGGTCTCGTCCGGCAGCGTGAAGTCGTCGACCGTGTCACCGACGGCCGGGACGCGGCTCACGACCGGCCCTCGCAGCCCTTGGCGACGCCGCGGGCCCAGAGCACCAGCGGCAGCTGGACGGGCAGCCGGCCGAAGGCGGCGGCCTTCTGCGGGGCGGGGCGGTGCCGCCAGTCGACGGCCATCTTCACGTTCGCCGGGAACACGCCGACGAAGAAGGCCGAGGTGGCCAGTGCGGCGGCCTTGCGGGTGCGGGGGACGGCGAGGCCGGCGGCGAGCGCCAGTTCGGCGGCGCCGCTGGCGTACGTCCATGCCCGGGGCGTTCCCGGCAGGCTGCGCGGCACCGTCGCGTCGAAGGGGCGGGGCCGGGCGAAGTGGGCGACGCCCGCGGTGGCCAGCAGGCCGGCGAGCAGCAGCGGTGAGCGTTCGGACCGGGACACGGTTCCTCCTCTGGGGGCCTGCCGCGCGATATTACTGGACGGTACGGGCCGGGGTGCCGCCGGTTCGGTCACGGCGGTTGTGGGTGCCCGGTGTGTAGCCGAACGAGCGGCGGAAGACGTCGATGAACGCGCTGGCCGAGGAGTAGCCGCAGCGGTGGGCGACGGTGGTCACGGGCATGTCGTCGGCGAGCATCCGCAGGGCGTGGTAAAGGCGGGACTGGGTGCGCCACTGGGGGAAGGTCATGCCGAACTCGCCGCGGAAGAGACGGCTGAGGGTGCGTTCGCCCGCCCCGGTGGCGGCGCCGAGCGCGGCCAGCGTGCGGGTGTCGGCGGGGTCGGCGTGGACGAGTGCGCAGACGGCGGCCAGCCGGGGGTCGGCGGGGGTGGGCAGGCGCAGCGGCTGCTGAGGGGAGGCGCGCAGCTGGTCGCGCAGGACGCCGAGGAGGCGGCGGCGTTCGGGGCCGGTGTCGGCGGGGTCGCGGGTGTAGGCGACGATCAGCTCGCGCAGCAGCGGGCCGACGGCGAGGACGACCGGGGTGTCCAGGCCGAGCGGGTTGTCGCCGGCGGGCAGTCCCACCAGGTGCAGGTCCAGCCGGCCGTGGGCCCGGTGGGCGTGCACGGTGCCTGCCGGGATCCAGATGGCCCGGGTGCCCGGCGCGAACCAGGTACCGGCTTCGGTGGTGACGGCGACGACTCCGGAGCCCGCGTAGACGATCTGGTGGTCGTCGTGCCGGTGCGCGTCGATGCGCTGCCCGGCGGCCAGGCACTGGGCCCGGGTGGGGGCGGTCGGAGTATGACGCACACGGGGTCCGCGGCGCGTAGCCGACGGGGCGGGGGGCGAGGCGTCGGGGGCACGGTGCGCGGCGCCCCCGGCCTCCGGGGCGCGGTGCGCGATGCCCCCGGCCTCCGGGGCGGCTTGCGCGATGCCCCCGGCCTCCGGGGCGCGGTGCGCGGCGCCCCCGGCCTCCGGGGCGGCTTGCGCGGTGCACCCGGCCTCGGGGGCCCGGGGCGAGGGTTTCTCGGGCTCGCGGGTGCGTCGTGCGGGCGGCGGTGCTTCGGGGGCCGGGGGCACGGTGCCGGGGGCGGGGCTCCTGGACTGGCGGGTGTTCGACACGAACGGGCAGATTATCGGAAGCGGGCCAGGAGTGCCGGGCTGGACGATCGACCGGTGACCGTCAACCGCAACCGGCCCATCGTCCTGCTGGCCCTCGGGCACGCCTGCGTCGACCTGTACCAGGGCGCGGTGGCCGCCCTGGTCCCGTACTTCGTCGCCGAGCGCGCCTACACCTACGCCGCCGCCTCCGGCGTCGTACTCGCCGCCTCGCTGCTGTCGTCGCTGGTGCAGCCGCTGTTCGGGGCGCTCACCGACCGGTGGGCGCTGCCGTGGCTGCTGCCGCTGAGCACGCTGACCGGCGGGGCCGGGGTGGCCCTGAGCGGCGTCACCGACTCCTACGCGCTCACCCTCGCCGCGGTCGCCCTCGGGGGCGTCGGCGTCGCCGCCTACCACCCGGAAGCGGCCCGCGCGGCACGTGACGCCGCGCGCGGCAGCAACACCGCGATGGGATGGTTCTCGCTGGGCGGCAACGCCGGTTTCGCGCTGGCACCGCCGCTGGTCTGGGCCGTCGTGGCCACCGGCGGCCTCGGCGCCTCCCCCCTGCTCGCCGTCCCGGCCGTCGCCGGCGCGGTCCTGTGCGTGGCGGCGGTGCGCTCGGCCGGAGCCGTCCGCGGGCCGGGGGGCCGTACGGTGACGGCGGCGGGCTCGGACGACTGGGCGTCGTTCCTCCGTCTCACCGGTGCCGTGGTCTGCCGTTCGGTCGTCTTCGTCGGGCTGAGCACGTTCGTGTCGCTCTACGTCCGGGAGCGCACCGGCGGGGGTGCCGCGGCGGGGACGGCCGCGCTGTTCGTGCTCTACCTGGGCGGCGCGGTGGGCACGGTGGCCGGGGGCCGGCTCGCCGACAAGTACGGGCGGCTGAAGGTGGTGCGCCGGTCGTACGCCCTGACGGTCCTGGCCGTCGCCGGGCTCGTCCTGGTGCCCGGACCCGCGGCGTACGTGTTCGTCGCGCTGACGTCGGCCGGGCTGTACGTGCCGTTCTCCCTGCACATCACCCTGGGCCAGGACTTCCTGCCCCGGCGCGTGGGCACGGCAAGCGGGGTTACCCTGGGGCTGACCGTGAGCGTCGGCGGCCTCGCCGCTCCCGCGCTCGGCGCCCTCGCCGACGCCACGACGCTGCGGGCCGCCCTGCTGCCGCTGGTGGTGCTGCCCGCGCTGGGCGGACTGCTGCTGCACGGCCTGCGCGAGCCGCTCCCGGTGCCCGCCGCGGGGAAGCCCGCCCCGCACGACGCCGACGTGCGGTGAGCGTGCTGTCCCGGCCCGGCAGCCGGACGTCACCCCGCGATGCGGGCTTCGATGCCGTCGAGCAGGAAGTCGAGGCCCATCCGGAAGGTGTGGTCGGCGTCCAGGTGGGCGGCATCGCGCACCACCCGGGCCAGCGCCGGGAGCCGGCCGGTGGCGAAGGTCCGTTCCAGATAGGGCCCGAGTGAGGCCTGCCAGCGCTTCTCGTCCATCCCGGTGGCCCGCTCGGCACGTCGCTCGGCGATTTCCCGGCGCACCGCGCCGATCACGTACGCGTTGACCGCGCCGACCACCGGCATGACGACGTCCACGTCGATGCCGCCCAGTGCGGCCACCACGGTCTCCCCGGTGGCCAGCGCGTTCGGCCCGAGCTGGGGTCGGCCACCCAGGAGGTCGGCGAGCCATTCGTGCTCGTGAACGGCGTGCCGCGTGGTCTCGGCCAGAGACCGCAGCACCTCCCGCCAGCCGTCTCCGGCCGGCCGGATCTCGGCGTGGACGGCGTCGACCATCAGGTCGAGCAGCTCCTCCTTGCTGGTGATGTAGCCGTACAGGCGCATCGGCCCGACGCCCAGCGCGGCGGCGACCTTGCGCAGCGACACCGCGTCCAGGCCGTCCGCGTCGGCGAGCTGGATCGCCGCTCGCACGATCCGGTCCCGGCTCAACGGGGCCGGAACGGGTCGATTCGGTGGTTCCGGCCTCTCCCACACCAACATGCCGATCACCCTACACAGTTCGATACACTGTATCGATCAGTACGGCGTATCGACGTAGCGGAGGGGAAGGCACTCATGACCATCGCCATCGTCGGAGCGGGCCTCGGCGGCCTGACTCTGGCCCGTGTGCTGCATGTGCACGGCATCGAGGCCGTCGTCCATGAACGGGAATCGGCACGCGGCGCGCGCGGTCAGGGCGGCATGCTCGACATCCACTCCGGGCAGCGGGCGCTGCGCGAGGCCGGCCTGATCGACCGGTTCTTCGCGATCGCCCGTGGCGAGGGCCAGGACATGCGCCTCCTCGAGCCGGACGGCACCCTGCTGTTCCAGGAGGACACCCCCGACGACGCTCCGCTCGACCGGCCCGAGGTCGACCGCGCCGACCTGCGGAACCTGCTGCTGGACTCCCTCCCCGGCGACACGGTGCGCTGGGGGCAGGCGTTCACCTCCGCCTCCACCGACAAGGGCCTGCTGCACTTCGCCGACGGCGGCAGCGCGTCGTACGACCTGCTGGTCGGCGCGGACGGCGCACACTCCCGGGTCCGCGCGCTGCTCACCGACGCCCGTCCGGTGCACATGGGCCAGAACGTCGTCGAGGTCGGCATTCCCGACATCGACCGCACGCACCCCGACCTCGCGGCGATGCTCGGGCGCGGCAACTACTGGGTGCTCGGCGACGGGATGTCCCTGGCGGCGCAGCGCAACGGTGACGGCCGCGTCCGCATCGGCATCAGCTTCTACGGCACCGGCGAGGACTGGTTCGCCACCAGCGGGATCCCGTTCGACGACCCGGCCGCCGCCCGGGCGCGGCTGATCGACCTGCTCCCCGGCTGGGACTCACGGTTCACCGCGCTGATCGCGGCCTGTGACGACACGATCGTGCCACGGTCGGTCTTCACTCTCCCGGCCGGCCTGACCTGGCCGTCGACGCCGGGCGTCACGCTGCTCGGCGATGCCGCGCACCTGATGCCGCCGGTGGGAGAGGGCGCCAACATGGCGCTGCTCGACGGCGCACTGCTCGGCCTCGCACTCGCGGCGCACCCGGACGACTTTCCCGCCGCCGTCGAGGAATACGAACGCGAGATGTTCGAACGCAGCAGCGCTGCCGCCCGGATGTCCGTGAGGATGCAGGAACTGCTGACGTCACCGGACGCCGCCCGGCAGATGCTCGCCTTCTTCCAGGGCTGAACGGACCAGAGCCGTACTCGGTGTCACGGCGAGCCGTCGACCCTCGGCGGGGGCGGCCCGTCACAGACGTGCCGCCCTGCGTTCGCCGCGCAGCAGCCATGCCAGGTAGGCGCCGCCGGCGATGCCGGTGACCACGCCGACCGGCAGCAGGGCGGAGCCCGTCAGACGCTGGGTGGCCAGGTCGGCCGCGGTGACCAGGAGTGCGCCCGTCCATCCGGCGGACAGCACGTTCGGGCCCGCCGCCCGCGTGATCCGGCGGGCGAGTTGCGGGGCCGCCATCGCCACGAACGGGACGGGTCCGGCCGCCGCCACCGCCATGGCGGTGAGTCCCGTGCCCGCACCGATCAGCACCAGCCGGCTCCGCTCGGGCGGCACTCCGAGCGCGGCCGCGGTGTCGTCGCCCATCTCGAGCATCGTCAGCCGGCGCCCGTGGATCAGGACGACGGGGATCAGCACCACCAGCCCCAGCGCCGCGATGCGGACCTCGCCCCAGCCCCGGGCGTTGAGCGACCCGATCGTCCAGGCGGCGGCCTGGGCCGCCTTGCCGATGTCGGCGCGCAGGTACAGGAAGCTGGTCGCCGCGCCGAGCACGGAGGAGGCGCCGATGCCGACGAGGACCAGCCGGTAGCCGTGCACGCCGCGCTTCCAGGCCAGCAGGTACACGGCGGCGGCGGTGGCCACGCCGCCGCACACCGCGCCGACGGCGGTCTGCGCCGCGCCCGCGTCGCAGAGGATGATCGCGACCAGCGCACCGGCCGAGGCGCCGTTGCCGAAACCGATGATGTCGGGGCTGCCCAGCGGGTTGCGGGTCAGTGACTGGAACACCGCCCCCGCCGTGCCCAGCCCGAAGCCCGCCAGCGCGGCCACCAGGGCGCGGGGCAGCCGCAGGTCGAGCACCACGAACCCGGCGCCGGGCGGCCCGTCCCCGGCGAGGGTGCGCAGCACCTCGGGCGGCGAAAGTTCGTACGTGCCGGTTCCGATGGCCGACACCATGGCGCACACCGTGAGCGCCGCGAGCGCGACGCAGACCAGCAGGGCGCGGGTGTCGTAGCGCAGCGACCAGCGGCCCGTGCGCAGCAGTCCGCGCCGCACGCCGACGCGGGCCCGCGCGGTGTCGTCCTTCACGAGGCTCACAGCTGGGCCACCTTCCGCTGCCGTACGAGATGGATGAAGAGCAGTCCGCCGATGAACGCGGTGACCGTGCCGACCTCGATCTCGGACGGCGGCACGACGATGCGTCCGACCACGTCCGAGACGAGGAGCAGCACCGGCGCGTACAGCGCGCAGAAGGGCATGAGCCGTCGGGGGTCGGGGCCGCAGAACGCGCGGGCGGCGTGCGGGACCATCAGGCCGATGAAGCCGATCGGCCCGCACACGGCGGTGGCACCACCGCACAGCAGGGTGATGGCGACGACGGACAGCATTCGCACGCGCCGCACCCGGGTGCCCAGCGCCAGCGCGTGGTCCTCGCCGAGGGAGATCGCGCCGAGCGGCCGGGCCAGCGCGAAGGCGAGCAGGGCACCGGCCGCGAGCAGCGGCGCCACGGTGAGCAGCAGGGAGGTGTCGCGTTTGGCGAGGGTGCCGACCGACCAGTACCGCATCTCGTCCAGCGTGCTCAGGTGCCACAGTGACAAGCCGTTGACGTAGCCGAACAGGGCGGCGTTGACGGCGGTTCCGGCGAGGGCGAGGCGGACCGGGGTGGCCCAGCGGCCGCCTCCGAGGGTGTTGACGGCGGTGGCGGCGAGGGCGGCTCCGGCCACCGCGAACCACAGGTACCCGGTGAAGGACGTGATGCCGAGGACGCCGATCGCGGTGACGACGGCGGCCGACGCGCCGGCGTTGACGCCGAGCAGGCCCGGGTCGGCGAGCGGATTGCGCGTCAGGGTCTGCATCACGGCGCCCCCGAGGCCGAGGGCCGCGCCGACGGCGGCGCCGATGAGGGTGCGGGGCAGTCGCAGATCCCGCACGATCGCGTCGTTCTCCGTGCCGGACGGGGAGTACAGGGCCGTCCAGACCTGGTCGAGGGGGATCTGTTTGGTGCCCACGGCCAGGGAGAGGGCGGCGGCCGCCACCAGCAGGACGACACCGAGGAGCAGGGCCGCCGCATGCCTGGAGCCTGTGGGGCGGGGCCTGTTCGTGCCGTGCGCCCGGCCCGGTGGAGCGAGCGCCGTCGTGGCGCTCACGAGGCCGCCGACCGGGGCGCGCGGTGGCGGACGACGGTCGCCGGCTCGGCCGGGTGCAGTACACACATTCCGATGGACATGTGCTTAGCTTAGGCTAACCTAACTAGTACTGTTGACCATTTCGTCGGCAGTTTCCCCACCCCTGCCCGCCTTCCGACAGCCGTTCACGGAGAACGCCGATGACCACGCTCCCCCGCCCCACCTCCCGCGGTGTCGCCGCGCCGGACGTCCGCCCGGTCCGGGTCACGGGCCCGCGTGTCGCGCGCCTCCTGGAGGAGGCGGACGGAGCCGACGACCCGCGGCGGGCGGCCCTTGCGGCCGCTTTCTGGAGCGAGGCTGAGCGGCTGGGCACCCCGCTCGTCGAGGAACTCGACGGCCAACCCGGCCACCGGGCGGTCACGTTCCTGTGGCGCGGCCACCGCGCCACCCGCCAGGTGCTGTTGTTCGGCAACCGCATCACCGACCGCGGCCGTCTGGCCGGTTCGCTGCTGGAACGGGTGCCCGGCACCGATGTCTGGCACCTGGGTCTGCGGCTGCGTGCCGACCACCGCGGTTCGTACCGGCTCGCCGCCGACATCTCGCCCAAGGAGCCGCCCACCGACCCGGTCGCCCTCCAGCAGCGACTGCGGTCGCTGTCCGCGCACGCCGCCGCCGACCCGCTCAACTCCCGGACCGTCTCGACCCGTTGGCAGTCCTCCGACAGCTCGGTCTTCGCCCTCCCGGCCGCCCCGCCCCAGCCGTGGGCCGGCCGCCGGGGCACGGTGCCGGCCGGCCGGGTCGAACGGCACCGGGTCCCGGGCGCGGCTCCCGTCGGGGACCGGGACGCCTGGGTCTACCTGCCGCCGGCTCACGACCGTGCCGTCGACGCCCCGTTGCCGGTAGCGCTGCTCTGCGACGGCGACATGTGGTTCGGGCGGCTCGGCCTCGGCGGCACACTGGACGCGCTGATCGCCGACGGGATGCTGCCGCCGCTGGCCGTGGTGGCGCCGGACGCCGTGGACCGGCGGACGCGCTGGCGCGACCTGGGCGGCCGGGAGCCGTTCGTCGCCTTCCTGGCCGACGAGTTGCTGCCGTGGGCTGCCGGTCGCTGGCCGCTCACCACGGACCCGCGGCGCACCGTCGTCGCCGGACAGAGTCTCGGTGGCGTGACCGCGCTGTACGCGGGTCTGCTGCGGCCCGACCGGTTCGGCAACGTCCTCGCCCAGTCCGCCTCCCTGTGGTGGCGGCCGGGGCTGCCGCCGCCGTCCGGGCCCAAACCGCCGGTGTACGGCACGCCCTGGCTCGTCGGCCGCTACGCCGCCGGCACCTCCCGGCCCGTACGCGTCCATCTGGAAGTCGGGCTGCACGAGGGCGCCATGGTCGACCACAGCCGCGCCCTGCACGACGCGTTGCGCACGGCGGGCCACCGCGTCACCTACGACGAGTTCAACGGCGGTCACGACTACGCCTGCTGGCACGGCACCCTGGCCGACGGCCTGGTCCGTCTGCTCGGCGACCCCGCCTCCTGATCCACCCTCCGCATGTCCACCCCCGTCGCCACAAGGAGCGATCCCTTCATGTCCTCTGCACGTGCGTCCCGCAGAACCGTTCTCACCTCCGCCGTCGCCGTCGTGACCGGAGCGCTGCTCCTGACCGGCTGCGACGACGACGGCAGCGACAGCGCGGGCGGCAAGGACTCGGGCAGCCGTCAGGTCACCGACGTCACGGGCCGCAAGGTCGACGTGCCCGCCGAGCCGCAGAAGGTCGTCACGCTGAGCGAGCCCACGCTGGACGCCGCCCTCGCGCTCGGCATCGAGCCGGTCGGCGCCACCGCCGGGCGCGGGCAGAAGGGCGTGTCCACCTACCTTGCCGACAAGGCGGGCAAGGCCGAAGTGGTCGCCACGGTCGCGGAGGCCGACATGGAGAAGCTGGCCGCGCTCCAGCCCGACCTGATCCTGCTGGACGAGACCACGGCGGTGAAGAAGGACGTCTCGAAACTGGAGTCCCTAGCCCCGACCGTCGTCACCGCCAAGCTCAACGAGGACTGGAAGACGGCGTTCACCGCCACGGCCGACGCGCTGAACCAGAAGGCGCAGGCCGAGAAGATCCTCACCGGCTTCGACGCGGACGTGGCCGCCGTCAAGGCGAAGCTCGGGGGCAACGCCGGGGCGGTGGTCAGCGTCGTCCGCTGGCAGAACAAGGCACCGTCGGTGGTCGGCCGCGGCGTCGGCCACGTGGGCTCCACCCTCACCGCCCTCGGCATGCAGCGGCCCAAGGACCAGCAGGGTGTCGGCACCGGGCACAGCGAGCCGGTCAGCCTGGAGAAGCTGTCCACCATCGACGGCGACTGGCTCTTCTTCGGCACCCTCGGCGAGAAGGCCGACGGCGAGAAGGCGTACGCCGAGGCGAAGACAGTCCCCAACTTCGGCAGGCTGAAGGCCGAGCAGGAGGGCCACGTCGTAGTCGTCCAGGGCTCCGCCTGGAACAGCGCCGGCGGCCCGCTGGCCGCGCGGATCGTCCTCGACGACCTCACGAAGGCGCTCGCCCCGTGACCGCCGCACTCGACGGCCGGCTCGCTCTCGTGACGGGGGCGGGCCGGGGCATCGGCGCGGCGGTGGTCACGGCCCTGGTCGAGGAGGGCGCCCGCGTGGTCGCCACCGACCTCACGGCCGACGGCGTCGAAGCGCTCGCCGGCAAGCACGGGGACCGCGTCGTCGCCCGTCCGCTGGACGTGACCGACGCCGCCGCGGTGCAGACCCTGGTCGACGAGACCGAGCGCACCGCCGGTCCGCTGGACATCGCGGTCAACGTCGCCGGAATCCTGCGCAGTTCCCACGTGACCGACCTCATCGACGAGGACTGGGCGGCCACCTTCGCGGTCAACACCGACGGGGTCTTCCACGTGTCGCGCGCCGTCGCCCGCCGGATGGCCGGCCGCGGCCGGGGCAGCATCGTCACCGTCGCGTCGAACGCGGCCGGCATCCCCCGCGCGGGCCTGGCCGCGTACGCCGCCTCCAAGGCCGCCGCCGTGATGTTCACCAAGTGTCTCGGCCTGGAGGTCGCCGGGCGTGGCGTGCGCTGCAACACGGTCTCCCCCGGCTCGACCATGACCGACATGCAGCGCGCCCTGTGGACGGCCGGCGAAGAGGCCGACTCCGTCCGGTGCGTGGTCGAGGGGGACCTTCCCTCCTACCGCACCGGCATCCCGCTCGGCCGGATCGCCGATCCCTCGGACATCGCCGACGCGGTGGTCTTCCTCGCCTCCGACCGCGCCCGGCACATCACGATGCACGACCTGTACGTCGACGGCGGCGCCACCCTGCGGGCCTGACCCCGGCCCCAGGGCGCACGGCTCACGTCCTCCCCACTGGAGACAACCATGTCCCTTTCCCTGCACGACACCCTGCAAGAACACCGCCACGAACCCGTGCCTGAGTCCACCTCCACGCCGGTCTCCCCCGGCGCCGCGACCGCGCTGCTGGAGTCCTACGAGCCGGCGACCGACCGGTTCCTCGCCACCCCCCACCGGACCCTCCTGGGCCGTGGCACCGCCGCCGAGATACCCCACGACTCGCGCCCGGTGGCCCGGCGGGTGCGCGAAGTGCTGGACGGGCTGCGGCGCCCGGGCGCCCCGGCACCGGTCGTCGTCGGCGCGCTGCCCTTCACCCCGGACGCCCCGCCCGCGCTGGCGGTGCCCGGGACGGTGCGCTGGGCGCCGCCGCTGTGCGAGGACCCGCTGATCGCGCTGCCGGTACCGCACGACGAGGACCGGCCCGACTGGCAGGTGCGGGAGGTGCCCGCACGCGAGCAGTACGGCGAGGCCGTCGCCGCGGCGGTCGCGCGGATGCGGGCCGGAGAGTTCGACAAGGTCGTCCTCGCCCGCACCCTGGAGCTGACCTCCCCGCGCGAACCCGACCTGCCGGTCATGCTGCGCCGCCTGGCCCGCCGTGACCCGGCCGGCTACACCTTCGCCGTGCCCAGCGGCCCCGGCCGTACCCTCATCGGCGCCAGCCCCGAACTGCTCGTCGCCCGGCGGGGCGGCCGACTGACCGCCAATCCCCTCGCGGGTTCGGCGCCCCGCAGCGCCGACCTGGCGGAGGACGTGCGGCGTGCCGTCGGGCTCCTGGAGTCCGAGAAGGACCTGCATGAGCATGCCGTGGTCGTCGCCGCCGTACGCGAGTCGCTGGCACCGTTCTGCACCTACCTGGTGGTGCCCGAGCGGCCCACCCTGGTGCGCACCGCGGCCATGTGGCACCTGTCGACCACGGTCACCGGCGAGCTCTCCGACCCCGCCACCACCGCCCTCGACCTGGCCTGCGCACTTCACCCCACCCCCGCGGTGTGCGGCACACCGACCGACGTGGCGCGCAAGGTGATCGCCGAGTCGGAGCCCTTCGACCGCGGCGCCTACACGGGCGTGGTCGGCTGGCAGGACGCCGACGGCGACGGCGAGTGGGTCGTGACGATCCGCTGCGCCGAGGCCGAGGGACGGGCGCTGAGGCTGTTCGCCGGGGCGGGGGTGGTGGCCGCCTCCACACCGGAGGCCGAGACGGCGGAGACCGCCGCCAAGTTCCGTACGTTCCTGCACGCGATGGGAGCCTCGCTGTGACCGTCACCCCTGGCGTGGACGCGCCGACCTGGCCCGCCGAGTTCGGCGAGCGCTACCGTGCCGCCGGCTACTGGCGCGGCGAGACCTTCGGCGGCATGCTGCGCGAGCGCGCCGCCGCGCACCCCGACCGGATCGCCCTGGTCGACCCGGCTCCCGAGCGCCGTACCTGGACCTACCGGGAGCTGGACGAGCGCGCCGCCCGGCTGGCCGCCGGATTCCTGGCGCGCGGCATCGCCAAGGGCGACCGGGTCGTCGTCCAGCTCCCGAACGTCGGCGAGTTCGTCGAGGTGGTCTTCGCCCTGTTCCGCGTCGGCGTGCTGCCGGTGTACGCGCTGCCCGCGCACCGCGAGACGGAGATCGCCCACTTCTGCTCCTTCACCGAGGCGGTCGCGTACGTCGTCCCGGACGTCCACGCCGGTTTCGACCACCGGGAACTGGCCTCGCGGATGCGGGAGCGGACGCCGAGCCTCAAGCACGTGTTCGTGGCCGGCGACCCCGGCGAGCACACCGCGCTGTCCGAGGTGCCGTGCGAGCCGTCCGGCCCGTTCGACGGGCCCGAGCCGCACGAGCTGGCGTTCCTCCAGCTGTCCGGCGGGACGACGGGTGTGTCCAAGCTGATCCCGCGCACCCACGACGACTACCTGTACTCGCTGTGGGGCTCCAACGAGATCTGCGGCGTCGACGCCGCCACCCGCTTCCTGGTGGTGCTGCCCGCCGCGCACAACTTCCCCATGAGTTCACCCGGCTGGCTCGGCGTGCTGTACGCGGGCGGCACGGTGGTGCTGTGCCCGGCGCCGGACCCGGACACCGCCTTCCCCCTGGTCGGGAGCGAGCGGATCACCATGACGGGGCTGGTGCCTCCGCTGGCCCTGGTGTGGACCGGGGCCGCGGCCGGTACGGAACACGACCTGTCCGCACTGGAGTTGGTCCTGGTGGGCGGCGCCAAGTACAGCGAGCAGGCCGCGCGCCGCCTGGAACCGGCGCTGGGCTGCCGGCTGATGCAGGTCTTCGGCATGGCCGAGGGTCTGGTCAACTACACGCGTCTGGACGACGACACCGAGACCGTGGTGACCACGCAGGGCCGGCCGATTTCCCCGGACGACGAGATCCGCGTCGTCGACGACGAGGACAACGACGTTCCCGACGGTGAGTCCGGGCATCTGCTGACCCGCGGCCCGTACACCATCCGCGGCTACTGGCGGGCGCCGGACCACAACCGGCGGGCGTTCACCGAGGACGGCTTCTACCGCACCGGTGACATCGTGCGCCGCACCCCCACCGGGCACCTCGTGGTGGAGGGCAGGGCCAAGGACCAGATCAACCGGGGCGGCGAGAAGATCGCGCCGGAGGAGGTGGAGAACATCATCCTCGCCCACCCGTCCGTGCACGACGTGTCGGTGGTCGCGGTCCCCGACGAGTACCTCGGCGAGCGCTCCCTGGCCTACGTGATCCTCCGCAAGGACGCGGAGCCGCTGAAGCCGGTCGCGGTGAAGCGGTTCGTGCGCGAGCGCGGTGTCGCCGCCTACAAGGTCCCCGACCTCGTCGAGTTCGTCGACGTCTTCCCGCAGACCGGCGTCGGCAAGATCAGCAAGAAGCACCTGCGCTCCGCCGCCGGCCGGTCCTGACCGTATCGAGAGGCCCTTCCCCATGGCACTCCCCGCCATCGCCCCCTACCCGCTCCCGGCCCCGGACGAACTCCCCGTCAACCGCGTGCCCTGGACCGTGGACCCGGCGCGAGCCGTGCTGCTCGTCCACGACCTCCAGCAGCACTTCCTGGGCGCCTTCCCGCCCGGCGAGCAGCCCTTGACCGGCATGCTCGGCAACACCGCGCGCCTGCTGAAGGAGTACCGACGCCTCGGCGTCCCGGTCGTCTACTCCGCCCAGCGCGGCGGCCAGACGCCCGAGGAACGTGGCCTCCAGCTCGACTTCTGGGGCCCCGGCGTCGCCGACGACCCCGAGAAGCTCGCCACGCCGGACGCCGTGGCCCCCGAGGACGGGGACACGGTGCTGACCAAGTGGAAGTACAGCGCCTTCGTGCGCACCGGACTGGCGGACCTGATGCGCGGGACGGGCCGCGACCAGATCGTCATCGTCGGCGTCTACGCGCACATCGGCGTGCTGATGACCGCCGCCGACGCCTGGCAGCGCGACATCCGGGCGTTCGTGGTCGCCGACGCCGTCGCCGACTTCTCCCGCGCCGACCACGACATGGCGCTGCGCTGGGCAGCCGGCCGCTGTGCGGTCGTGACCACCACCGACACGCTCCTTCAGGAGGTCTGAACCATGGTGCTCACCCTGGAGCAGATCCGCAGCGACATCGCCGACTGCCTCGGCGAGGACCCGGCGGACATACCCGTCGACGAGAACCTCGTCGACTGCGGCCTGGACTCGGTCCGCATCATGGCGCTCCTGGAGCGCTGGCGCCGCGACCACGCGGTGACGGCCGACTTCGCGGACCTGGCCGAGCAGCCCGCCATCGAGGCCTGGGCACCGTTGCTGGGGGCGGTATGACCGCCCTGCCCCTGACGGCCGCCCAGTCGGGCATGTGGTTCGCGCAGGCGCTGGACCCGCTCAGCGCCGCGCAGAACACCGCCGAGTGCCTGGAGATCGACGGACCGCTCGATCCGGGGTTGTTCGCCGAGTCCCTGCGCCGGGTGGCCGCCGAGGCCGAGGCGTTGCGCGTCCGGGTCGAGGGCGGCCCCGACGGTCCCGTGCAGCACGTCGCGGACAGCGTCGACCCACCCCTGACCGTGCGGGTCTCGGCCGACGCGGCCGAGGCCGAGGCATGGATGCGCGCCGACCTCGCCGAGCCGTTCGACCTGGCGTCCGGCCCGCTGTTCCGCCACGCCCTGTTCCGGACCGGCGACGACAGCTGGCTGTGGTACCAGTGCATCCACCACCTCGTCATGGACGGCTACGGCTACTCCCTGCTGGTGCGCCGCACCGCCGAGGTGTACTCGGCGCTCACCCGCGGCGAGGAGCCCGCCCCGCGCACCTTCGGCCACCTCGCCGACCTGGTCGCGGACGACACCGCGTACCGGACCTCGCCGGCCTTCGCGGCCGACCGCGCCCACTGGGCGGAGGCGTTCGCCGACCGGCCGGAGGTGCCCCGCCTCGCGGGACGCGGCGCGCTGCCGTCGCGCACCTTCCGCCGCCGGAGCGCCGAACTGTCCCCGGAGACCACCGGGCGTCTGAAGGACCTCGCGGCCAGGCTCCGCGCCACCTGGCCGGACGTGCTGATCGCCGCGCAGGCCCTCTACACCGCGCGGGCCACCGCCCGGACGGACGTGGTGCTGGGCCTGCCGATGATGGGCCGTATGGGGTCGGTGGCGCTGCGCGTGCCCGGCATGGTGATGAACGTGCTGCCGCTCAGGCTGACGGTCTCCCCCGACGCGACCTTCGCCGAGCTGGTGCGGCAGGTCGTCCTCGGCATCCGCGAGGTCCGCCGCCACCAGCGCTACCGCTACGAGGACATCCGCCGCGACCTGGGACTGCTCGGCGAGAGCCGGGCCCTGGTCGGCCCTCTGGTCAACGTCATGCCGTTCGACTACGACGTGGACTTCGCGGGCGCCCCCGCACGGGCCCGGAACCTGTCCGCGGGCCCGGTGGACGACCTGACGGTCAACATCTACGACCGCGCGGACGGGCGCGGCCTGCGCATCGACCACGACGGCAATCCGGCGCTGTACGAGGACGGCGACCTCGCCGCGCACCAGGCGCGGTTCCTGCACCTCGTGGACCGGCTGGCCGACACCGACGCGCAGCTGCCCCTCGCGGCCCACCCCGTCGCGACACCGGCCGAACGGGTCCTGGTGCTGGACGAGTTCAACCGCACGTCCCGCGCCCTGCCCCCGACCACGCTCATCGGCCCGATCGAGGCGCGGGCCGCCCGCACCCCGGACGCCACCGCGCTGGTCTTCGGGGAGACCGCGCTGACCTACGCCGAGCTGAACGCCCGCGCCAACCGGCTGGCCCGGCACCTCCAGTCGCTGGGCGCCGGGCCGGGCGCCGTGGTGGCGGTGTCGGTGCCGCGCTCGGTGGAGCTGGTCGTGACCCTGCTCGCGGTGCTGAAGGCGGGGGCGGCCTATCTGCCGCTGGACCCGGACTACCCGGCGCGGCGGCTGGCGTACATGCTCGGTGACGCCGCCCCGGTGTGCGCCGTCACCGACCGCGCCGGACGCCTCCCGGACGGCACCGGCACCCAGGTGGTCGTGCTGGACGGGCTCGACGTTTCGTCGTACCCGTGCACGGACCCGGCCCGTGCCCTGACCCCCGCTCATGCGGCGTACGTCATCTACACCTCCGGGTCGACGGGCCGCCCCAAGGGCGTGGTCGTGCCGCACCGGGCGATCGACAACCGGCTGCGCTGGATGCAGCACGAGTACGCGCTGACGCCCGGGGACCGGGTGCTGCAGAAGACGCCTTCGTCGTTCGACGTGTCGGTGTGGGAGTTCTTCTGGCCGCTGCGGGAGGGAGCGACTCTGGTCGTCGCGGAACCCGGTGGCCACAAGGATCCCGTGTACCTGGCCCGGTTGATCCGCGAACAGGCCGTCACCACCTGCCACTTCGTGCCGTCGATGCTCCAGGTGTTCCTGGGCGCGCCGCAGGCCGCGGGCTGCGCGGACGTGCTGCGCCGGGTGTTCTGCAGCGGCGAGGCGCTGCCCCGCGAGACGGCGTCGGCCTTCGCCCGCGCCCTGCCGGGCGTGGAGCTGCACAACCTGTACGGGCCGACCGAGGCCGCCGTCGACGTCTCGTACCACGCGTGCGACCGGGCGGACCCGGGTCGGGTGCCGATCGGGCGGCCGGTGTGGAACACCCGCCTGTACGTGCTGGATGCGGCCCTCCAGCCCTGCCCTCCCGGGGTGCCGGGCGAGCTGTATCTCGCGGGCGCGCAACTCGCCGACGGCTACCTGGGCCGGCCGGAGCTGACCGCGGCCCGGTTCGTGGCCGACCCCTTCGGACCGGCCGGCACGCGGATGTACCGCACGGGCGACCTGGCGCGGTGGACGGTCGAGGGCGAGGTCGAGTACCTCGGCCGTACCGACCACCAGGTCAAGCTGCGCGGCCAGCGCATCGAACTCGGCGAGATCGAGGCGGCGCTGGCGGCCGGGCCGGGGGTGGACGCCGCGTGCGCCGTGGTCCGGGACGACCGCCTCGTCGGCTATGTGACCGGCGCCGCCGACCCGGCCGAGGTCCGGGTGGCGCTGGCACGCGAGCTGCCCGAGCACATGGTCCCGGCGGCCGTCGTGGCGCTGGACGCCTTCCCGCTCACCCCCAACGGCAAGCTGGACCGCCGTGAGCTGCCCGACCCGGTCTTCACCGGCGGCGCGGGCACGCGGGGCCCGGCCTCCGCCCGCGAGGAGGCGCTGACCCGGCTGTTCGCCGAGGTGCTGGACGCGCAGGGGATCGGTCCCGACGACGCGTTCTTCGACCTGGGCGGCACCAGCCTGCTGGCGGTCCGACTGATGACGCGGATAGGGGAGGAGTTCGGCGCCGAGCTGACCATCGGCTCGCTGTTCGAGGCGCCTACGCCCGCCGCGCTCGCCGCCCGGCTGGAGGCCGCGGCGCCGGCCGCCGGGGACGCGCTGGGCGTCGTCCTGCCGCTGCGCACCGAGGGCGACCGGACACCGCTGTTCGGCATCCACCCGGCGGGCGGCCTCGCCTGGTGCTATGCGGGGCTGACCGCCCGGCTCGGACCGCAGCAGCCCGTGTACGGCCTCCAGGCCCGCGGCCTGACCGGTGAGGAGGCGCTGCCGCGCACGCTCCAGGAGGAGGCGGAGGACTATGCCCGGCAGGTGCGCGGGATCCAGCCGCACGGCCCGTACCGCCTGGTGGGCTGGTCGGTCGGCGGGGTCCTCGCGCACGCCGTCGCCGTGCTGCTCCAGGAGGCGGGCGAGGACGTGGAACTCCTGGCGCTGCTCGACGCGTTTCCCTCCGAGCAGTGGCGGGAGCGGCCCGCGCCCGAGGAGGGTGACGCGCTCACCGCCGTACTGCGCATGGCGGGCTTCGACCGCACCGGCGAGCGCACCCGCGAGGACGTGCTCGCCACGCTGCGCCGGGCGGGCAGCCCGCTGGCCGGACTCGCCGACCGCACCCTGTCCCGGATCGTCGACATCGTGCCGAACCACGCCCGCATGATGCGCGAGCACCGGCACCGCCAGTACGACGGCGACGTGCTGTTCTTCACGGCCGCCGCTCCCCGCGCCGAGGACTGGCTGACGCGGGAGGCGTGGCGCCCGTACGTGACCGGCTCCGTCGTCAACCACGACCTGGACTGCACCCACCCGCAGTTGATGCGGGACCGGTACCTCGACGACATCGCGGCGGTCCTCGCCGCCCGTCTGAAGGAGCTCGACGCATGACCGCCGAACCGGCCGGCCCCTTCGAACCCGGACCGGACGACGGCCGGGACGGGCATCTGGTGGTGGAGAACGCCGCGGGCCGGCTGTCGCTGTGGCCCGTCTGGCGCACGGTGCCCACCGGCTGGACGCCCCGCTTCGGCCCGGCCCCGTACGAGCGGTGCGTGCGCCGCGTGGTGGCGGGCACGCGATGACGTCCGCCTTCGCCATGGGGCCGGTACGGGCCCCGCTGCTGCGGCTCGTGCGGGCGCCGGAGCCGGGCGCCCCGCTCGACGGCTCCCTGCTGGACGAGGAGGAGCGGCGCCGTGCGGCGACGCTGCGGCGTCCGGCCGAGCGGGCCCTGTACGTCGCCGCGCACACCGCGCTGCGGCGGGTGCTGGGCGCGCACCTGGGGACACCGGCCGCGTCCGTGCAGCTCACGCGGCTGCCCTGCCCGGGCTGCGGCGGGCCGCACGGCCGTCCCGGCGTGGCCGGTCCGGCGGGCTCGGCCGTGCACTTCTCGCTCTCCCGCTCCGGCGGGCTGGCCCTGGTGGCGCTGGCCTCCCGGCCGGTGGGCGTGGACATCGAGCGCCTCCCCGGACGGCGCCTGGCCGAGGACGCCGCCCGGTCGCTGCACCCCGACGAGCGTGCGGAACTGGCGAGGCTGCCGCCCGGTGCCCTCCCCGGTGCCTTCGCCCGCTGCTGGACCCGCAAGGAGGCGTACCTCAAGGCGACCGGCGAGGGCCTGTCCGGTGCCGCTCTGCGTGGCCGGTACCTGGGCACCGGCCCCCGCCCGGCCGGGCTGCCCGGCTGGACGGTCGCGGACGTGGCGGTGCCGGCCGGATGGGCCGCGGCCTGTGCCGTGCCCGACGCGGGGCCGGCTCAGCGGCCGAGGAGCTCCACCAGGCCGTCGGCCAGTTCCGTGCGCCAACAGAGGTAGTCGTGACCGCCGTTGAACTCCCGGTAGGAGGAGTCGTGGTAGCCGAGGGACATGAGGGTGTCGCGCAGTCTGCGGGCCGCGGGCAGGGCCACCCACTCCTGCTCGCCGAAGGAGAGCCGGAAGCGCACCGGGAGCCGGGGTGTTCCGGCGATCGCCCGGGTCAGCCACTCCGCGTCCGGCCCCACCGGCCACCAGAACGAGCCCGACTGCACGAGGGCGTTGCCGAAGCGGTGCGGAGCCGCCGCCACCGCGTAGGCGGCGGTGAGCCCGCCGAGGCTCTGCCCGGCGATCACGGTGAGCGCCGGATCGTCGCTCAGGGGCAGGCGTCCGGCCGCCCAGGGCAGCAGCTCTCCGGTGAGGAAGTCGACGTACCCGGGGTTGCAGGACAGCTCCGCCCAGCGCGTGGCCTCGTCCACGGCTTCCGGCAGCACGGCGGCGACGGGCGGGAGGCGGCCGTCGACGATCAGGTTGTCGAGGAGGTGGGAGAGCCCGAGCCGGGACTGCCAGTGGTCGCCGTCGAGCAGGACCAGCACCGGCAGCCTCGCCGGCTCCCGGACGGTGCCGGGCGGCTCGTACAGCCGGACGCGGCGGGAGCCGCCGAGCCGGGTGCTCGCAAGGGTGTGCTCGGTGACGGTGCCTCGCGGGGTGCCCGGCCGCGGCTCCCAGTCCACGGCGCTCGGGGCGGCCGGGAGTTCGGCGTACGCGACCGGGCCGCCGTCCCAGCGGTGGGGCAGCGTACGGGAGTTGAACGGGTCGGGGCGCCTGCGGGTGCGCAGCCACTGCCGGTGGGCGGGAGTTCCGGGGCCCGGGCCGTCGCCCTCGTCGACGTAGAGGTCATAGGTGCCGCGCCAGTCGTGGCGCAGCCGCAGCGTCCAGTGCCAGACGTCCGTGCCGGGGGCGTGCTCCATGAGGTTCCCGTCGGGGTCGCGCGGGTCGCCGAGCTTGTTGGGCAAGACCTGGACGGCCCGGGTGGCGGGGGTGCCGCGCCACAGGAACGTCACCGCCCGGTGGTCCGCGCTGCCCTGCGGGTCGGGGCCGACGAGGGGCGTGCCGCGCTCGCGTACGTCCGCCCAGAAACCGTCGGTGCCGTCCGGCCCGGGCAGCGCGCACACGGGCCGGACGAGGCGGGGCACCGGGTCCGTCCGGGGCAGGCGGGGCGGGTGGTTCGGGGCTCCTTCCGGAGGCCCGGGGACGAACGTGCGTACGGAATCCAATTGACTGTCCATGATCTCTAAGTTAGGTTAGCCTTACCTTAGTTGATCTCACGTCGCCTTTCGCGCCGGCTGTCGCCGCCCCCGACGTGCCCTCTTCTTCCTTCGTCCTCCCCGAGACGATCCGCCTGCCAGGAGCAGCCATCATGACCTCTGACAGATCCGCTTCGCCCCACGGTGCCCGGCTGAGCCGCGTGATCGCCCTGACCGCCGGTGCCACCCTGGGCCTGGGCGCCCTCTGTGCCGCCCCGCTGGCCATGGCCGGTACCGGCGGCACGGAGGCCACCGACACGGTGGCATCGGCTGCGGACACGGCCTCCCCGGCGGTCACGCTGGGCACGACGACCGTGAAGCCGGGCGGCGAGGTGCCCGTCACGGTGACCGGGTTCCCGGCCGGGGGCACACTGAGCGTCAAGCTCGACGACACGACGCTGCTGAGGCAGTTCCCGATCGGCGACGACGGCAGCGTCTCGGGCTCGGTGACGGTCCCCGCGGCCGCGAACGCCGGCGGCGCCCACTGGCTGCGCTTTCTCGCGCCCGACCCGGCCACTTCGCTGAAGGTGGAGTTCGCGGTCACCGACGCCGCGGCGGGCGACACCGACGCCGCCTCCGCGGCGTCCTCCACCACCGCTCCGGACCCCGTCACCAAGACGATGGCCGCCGCGTCGGCCGAGGCTCCCGTCTCCTACGCGACGATCGCCTGGTCCGCCACCGCCGCGGCGGCGGGCGGTGCCGCCGGGGCCGCGGCCACCACGATGTTCGCCGTGCGCCGCCGCACCACCGCCGCCGGATCCGCTGCGAGCAGCTGAGCCGCCGCCCCTCCGGGCGGCCCCCAAGCCACATTTCCCTTCTGTTGTTCCCCTTGAATCCCGAGAAGAGGGAGTTTCCCCATCATGTCCATCCCTGCCACCCGCATGCGCCGACGCACCGCCGTCAGCGCCGCCGTCGCCGTGGCGGTCGCCGCGGGCAGCACACTGACGCTGGCCGGCACCGCCTCCGCGCACTCCACCGGTTCGACGGTCACCACTGCGAAGCTCACCAAGGGCCTGTACCAGTCGGCCTACTCCGAGCGGAACGACGTCCTGTGGGTCACCGCCGCCGTCGGCCGCCCGCCGGTCACCGAGTCGCACCTGCTGAAGGTCGACCCGAAGACCCTCGCCGTCGAGGCCGACGTGACCCCGCCGGTCACCGACACCGCCACCGGCGCGGTCGAGGCCGTGTACGGCGTCGCCGTGGACGACGAGCACAACACCGTCTGGACGACGAACACCCGCAACAACACGGTCTCCGTCTACAGCCAGCGCACCGGCGAGCACCTCGCCAGTCTGCCGAACGTCAACCACGCCCGCGAGATCGTCGTCGACGAGAAGCACGACACCGTCTGGGCGAGCGCCTTCGGTGACGGCACCCTGGTCGCCTTCGACACCAAGTCCCTCGAGGAGAAGGAGCGCGTCACCGTCGAAGGCGCCGGCCCGACCGGTCTGACCGTCGACGAGAAGACCGGCACCCTCTACGCCGCCGACCTCAACAACGACCGGCTGATCGAGCTGAAGCGCGACTCCGGGACCCCGCGCTTCATCACGGTCGGCGACGGCCCCATCTCGGTGTCGCTGTCCAAGAACGGCAAGACCGCGTACACCGCCGACCAGACCGCGGGCACCCTGTCCGTGGTCGACCTGAAGACGGGCACCGTCACGAAGTCCGTGGCGACCGGCGCGGGCGCCCTGTCGGTGGCGACCGACGAGCGCTCCGGCGACGTCCTGGTGGTCAACCGCACCGACGCCGACATCACCCGGGTCGACCCGAAGACGGGTGTGGTCGAGGAGACCTTCGCCACCGGCGCCAACCCCAACCACGTGGAGGTCGCCGACGGCACCGCCTACGTGGTCGACAAGTCCGGGGCCGGAGCGGCCGAGGACACCGTGACCCGGATCCGCCTCGCCCGCTGACCCGTCGTCACCGCGCCCGTCACGCCCCTCGCCGGGGCGTGACGGGCGCGAGCCACATGCCCACGATCGCGTCGGCCAGCCCGTCGGCGGCGTCCCGCCAGCTGGCGCGCGGAGTCGGACGTCCCTCGGCGAGGGCACGCTCCCGCTCGGCCGCCGTGTGCACGATGAGGTGGCGCGCCATGTCGCCCCGCTCGGCCCGGACCTCGTCCGGGAGCGCCGGCATGCACCGGTTGCGTCCGGCGATGATCTCGCGCAGCGACGAGGAGCCGCGAGACTGGTCGACCATGATCTGGCGCAGCGCGGGATCCGTCATGACCTGGGCGCAGAACCGCGCGTACCAGGTCGGGCTGCCCAGGGCCGCCAGATGGTCGAACTGCGGGCGCACCAGGCAGTCCACCCAGTCGCGCAGATCCGGTGAGTCGCCGAGCGCGGCGAGCTGGCGGGCCCGCAGGTCCTCCACGCGCTCGGAGTGCCGCTGGGCGATGGCGCGGACCAGATCCGTCTTGGTGCCGAAGTGGTAGCCGACCGCGGCGTTGTTGCCCTGCCCCGCGGCCTCGCTGACCTGGCGGTTGGACACCGCGTACACGCCGTGCTCGGCGAACAGCCGCTCGGCCGTGGTCAGGATCAGCTGCCGGGTCGCGCTGACCTGTTCCGCCCGTACCGCCCTGCCCGCCATGACCACCACCGCGCCGGGACTTCCCTCACGGCCCGCGACGGCCAGTCCCTCGAGTCGTCGCAGGTCCGCCGTCATACGGCGCGTTCTCCCCGAAGCCTACGCAACGGCGCGTCCCGGGCGGTGCCCGGCCCGGACGAGCGCGCCTCTTCCGGCACCCCTAGAATACTTCAAGCGACTGACTTAAAACGTGGGCCGGATCCACGCTTCTCCCCGAAAGGCATCTCCATGCCCTCTTCCCCCGCCGCGCCGCGGCCCAACGCCGTGGTGGCGGTGCTGGCCCTGGCCGGCATCGTCGTCTCGCTGATGCAGACACTCGTCATCCCGATCGTCCCGGAACTGCCGAAGCTCCTGGACGCCCCGGCGTCGGACGCGGCATGGGCGGTGACGGCCACGCTGCTCGCCGCCGCCGTGGCCACCCCGGTCGTCGGCCGGCTGGGCGACATGGCCGGCAAGCGGCGCATGCTGATGCTCAGCCTGGTGCTGCTGATCGCCGGTTCGGTGGTCTGCGGGCTCAGCGACTCCCTGGTCCCGATGGTCGTGGGCCGGGCCATGCAGGGCCTGTCCGCCGCGGTGATCCCGCTCGGCATCAGCATCATGCGCGACGAACTGCCCGCCGAGCGGCTCGCCGGCGCCACCGCCCTGATGAGCGCTTCGCTGGGCGTCGGTGGCGCGCTCGGTCTGCCCGCCGCCGCGCTGATCGCGGACAACCTCGACTGGCACATGCTGTTCTGGACCTCCGGCGCGCTCGGCGCCGTCGCCCTGGTCCTGGTGCTGGCGTTCGTGCCCGAGTCGGCGGTGCGCACCGGCGGCCGCTTCGACGTGTCGGGCGGCATCGGCATGGCGGCCGGCCTGGTGTGCCTGCTGCTCGCGATCTCCAAGGGTGCCGACTGGGGCTGGACCAGCGGCCTCACCCTCGGCCTCTTCGCGGCCGCCGTGGTGATCCTGCTGGTGTGGGGCCGCTGGGAGCTGCGCACCCCGCAGCCACTGGTGGACCTGCGCACCACGGCCCGCCGGCAGGTGCTGTTCACCAACCTGGCGTCGATAGCCGTCGGCTTCTCGATGTTCGCGATGTCCCTGGTGCTTCCGCAGCTCCTGCAGTTGCCCGAGGCGACCGGCTACGGGCTGGGCCGCTCCCTGCTGACCGCCGGTCTGGTGATGGCGCCCTCCGGCCTGGTGATGATGGCGTTCGCCCCGGTCTCGGCCAAGGTGTCCAGGGCCAGGGGCCCGAAGGTGACCCTGATGATCGGCGCCCTGATCGTGGCGGCCGGGTACGGGCTGAACATCGTGCTGATGTCCGAGGTCTGGCACCTGGTGCTGGTCTCCTGCGTCATCGGTGCGGGCATCGGCTTCACCTACGGCGCCATGCCGGCCCTGATCATGGGCGCGGTGCCGGCGAGCGAGACGGCCGCCGCGAACAGCCTCAACACCCTGATGCGGTCCATCGGCACGTCGGTCGCCAGCGCGATCGCCGGGGTGATCCTGGCACAGATGACCGTCAGCCTCGGCGGCTTCGCCCTGCCGTCCGAGAACGCCTTCAAGGTGGTCATGGGCATCGGCGCCGGTGCGGCCGTGCTCGCCTTCGTCATCGCCTCCTTCATCCCGAGGCACCGTCCCGCCACCGGGACGGCGCGCGCGGCGTCGGACGACGGCGTCGGGGCGCAGGCCGCCTCCGCGCACTGACGGCGGCGGCGCCCGCCCGGCGGCGTGCGGCACGTGGTCCCTGCGGCCCACCCGCCTCGGGACGGCGTGCTCGCACGCCGGGCTGCCGGTGCCGGCGGGATCAGGCCGCCCGCCCGGCCGGCGCGGGGATGCGGGTCTCCGCCCGTACGATCCGCCGGCGCCGGGACGGCAGGCCCGAGGTGGGGTTGGCGACGCCCCAGGCCGCGGCCCTGCAGATCAGTTCCTTGTACAGGGCGGCCCCGCGCCCCGTCAGAGAACGCCCGACCGCTCGGTCGTCGGCGGTGACGAACTGGATGAGGCCCTCCTTCCGGCCCAGGGAGATGCACTGCTGGTAGTAGCGGATCGAGACGTGGGGGACCTCGGTCCCGGTCAGACGGGCGGCGATGGCGTCGGCGGCCTGCCAGGCCATGGGCACGCCGGACGCGCAGGACATCCGCAGGGGCTTGTCGCCGGGGCCGGTCGCCATGGCCGCGTCGCCCACGGCGTAGACGTCCTCGTGGGAGACCGAGCGCATCGTGGCGTCGACCACGATCCGGCCGTCGTCGCCGAGTTCGAGCGTGGTGGCCCGGGCCATGGGGTGGACGGCGAAGCCGGTGGTCCAGACCGTCACCTCGGCGGGAACGGTCCGTCCGTCGGCCGTCGTCACCGCGTCCGCCCCCACGGCGGTCACCGTGGCGTGTTCGTGGACGGTGACACCGAGTCGGTCCACCACCTTCCGCAGGTGGGCGCGGCCCTTGTCGGAGAGCCAGTCGCCGAGGGCGCCGCGGACGACGAGGGCGACGTCGAGGTCCGGGCGGGCCTCGGCGATCTCGGTCGCGGCCTCCAGACTGGTCAGGCCTCCGCCGACCAGGACCACGGGCCGGCCGGCGCCGAGGCCGGCCAGCCGGTCGCGGAGGCGGAGGGCGCCGGGGCGGCTGGAGACGTCGTGGGCGTGTTCGGCCGCGCCGGGAACGCCCCCGTCGTCCCAGCCGCTGCCCAGGGCGTAGACCAGGGTGTCGTACGCCAGTTCCTCCCGCTCGGGGCCGCCGTCGGCGGTGACCGTCACCGTCCTGCGGTCCACGTCCACGGCGGCGACCCTGGCGAGCTTCAGGTGCACGCCCGTGTCCGCGAACATCTCGCCGAACGGCCGGGGCCTGAGGTCCTGGCCGGTCGCGAGCTGGTGCAGCCGGACGCGCTCGACGAAGTCGGGCTCGGGGTTGACGAGGGTGATGGTGACGCCCTCGCGGTGCAGCCGCCTGGCGAGGCGGCCGGCGGTGACGGCTCCGGTGTAGCCGGCTCCGAGGACGACGATGCGGTGCTGCATGGTCCTGCTCCTGTCTGCGAGGTTTCCACCGCTGTCTGCGCGGTTCCGCCCCTTGAACCGGACAGCCCGGCGTTTCCTGACAGGATCTGGATGTGAAGCACGTCACATGCTTCAGAGGGTGTACAGCGGGTCCCCGTGGTCCCCGGTGGCCCACTGCCGCGTCGCCCGGACGAGCTTGTCGGGATTGACCTGGCTGCGGAGCGCGACGATGCCCTCGGCGGTCACCTCGAGGCAGGTGATCCCGACGACCCGGCCGTCCACGACCGCCACGACGGCGGGTTCGCCGTTCGCGGTCGTGGCGTAGATGTCAGGCGCACCGCCGATGTAGGCCCGCTTGGCATCGCTGGGCGTGAACAGCCCGCGCAGGAACTTGGCGACCGCGAGCGCGCCCTCGAAGGCCTTCGCGCGGGCGGGGACCTTCCCGCCGCCGTCGCCGACGGAGACGGCGTCCTGGGTGAGCAGACGCACGAGGGGTTCGGTCCGTCCGCTGGTCGCCGCGGCCAGGAACTCCTCGACGACCCTCCGGGCGGCGGCCTCGTCGATCTCGGAGCGCGCCCTGCCGCCGCCGACGTGCTTCTTGGCCCGGTGGTGGATCTGCTGGCTGGCGGCCTCGGTGATGTCGAGGATCTCGGCGATCTCCCGGTGCGGGTAGTCGAAGGCCTCGCGCAGCACGTACACCGCCCGCTCGTTGGGTGAGAGGCGTTCCAGCAGGACGAGGACGGCGTACGACACCGACTCGCGCTGCTCGGCCGTGTCGGCCGGGCCGAGCATCGGGTCCCCGGCGAGCACCGGCTCGGGGAGCCACCTCCCCACGTACGTCTCACGCCGGACCCGTGCCGAAGTGAGCTGGTTGAGGCAGAGGTTGGTGAGGACCTTGGTCAGCCAGGCCTCGGGCACGTCGATCCGCTCGACGTCGGCCGCCTGCCAGCGCAGGAACGTCTCCTGCACGGCGTCCTCGGCCTCGGCGGCCGAGCCGAGCAGCCGGTACGCGATGGCCTCCAGCCGGGGCCTGGCGGCCTGGAACCGGTCGACGTCACTCGTGGTCAGGGCCATGCGCGCGATCCTACGGTACGTTCCGGGCCGTGACCCTCGGTGGCCTCGGGCGCCGGGGGCCGGCCCGTCGCGCCGGGCACCGGGGTGTACCGAGGATGGGCCCGTCCCAGCAGGCACCGTGACTCTCTGCCCGCGCCGCGGGCCGGGCCCCTCCCGATGACGGTCGCGCGCGAATCGCCGAGCCACGGCACGTCCCGCCGTGCCCGTGTCCGGCGGGCCGGCGGCGCGCCGAGACGTCCCGCCCGCCCCCGGAGGAAAGGACCCGAGCGCCGGCCGGCCACGGCCGCCCGTGGCCGACGTGCCGGCCGGCTCCCGGCCGCCCTCGGCGCCGTTCAGGGGAACCTGGCGGGCAACGGGCGTGACGGCGCACGGGCGGGTCGAGAACTGACCCGTGGAGCTGCCGTTGATCCCACCCATGCTCGCGACCCCCGGCGCCCTGCCGCCCGCCGCGCAGGACGCCCGCTGGGCCTACGAGACCAAGCAGGACGGCCAGCGGGTGGTGGTCTACCTGCCCGGTGACGGCGGCGTGCTGCTGCGCGCCCGCTCCGGCCAGGACATCACGGCCGCCTACCCGGAACTGCGGCCGCTGGGCACCGCACTCGGCTCCACGCCGGCCGTGCTGGACGGTGAGGTGCTGGCCCTGGACGAACAGGGACGCGCCGACTTCCAGTTGCTCCAGTCGCGCATGGGCCTCGCGCACGCCCCGGGCCGGGCCGCGCACCGGGCGGCGCGGGTCCCCGTGCACCTGGTGCTGTTCGACGTCCTGCACCTGGGGGCCCGGTCCCTGCTCCGCCGGCCCTACACCGCCCGGCGCGGACACCTGGAGTCGCTCGGTCTCGACGGGCCGTTCTGGTCGACCCCGGCCGCGCTGGTCGGCCACGGCGAACAGGCCCTGCGCGCCACCCGCGAGCACGGCCTGGAGGGCCTGGTGTGCAAGCGCCTCGACTCGGTGTACGAGCCGGGGGTCCGCTCCCGGGCCTGGATCAAGATCCGCAACATGCGCAGTGAGGACGTCGTGGTGGGCGGCTGGCTGCCCGGCAGGGGGCGGCTCACGGGCCTGCCGGGTGCCGTCCTGGTCGGCCAGCGCGCCGCGGGCCGGCTGCGCTACGTCGGCGGGGTGGGCACCGGCTGGAGCGAGACCGAGCGCACCGAGCTGGCCGCGCTGCTGCGGGCCGCGTCGACGGACGTGTGCCCCTTCGACCCGGTGCCGCGGCTGCCGGAGGCGCGCTGGGTCGTCCCGCGGCTGGTCGGCGAGGTCCGTTACAGCACCCGCACCCGGGAGGGGATGCTGCGCCAGCCGTCCTGGCTGAGGCTGCGCCCGGACCTGGCGCCCGAGGAGTCGGCCGCCGACCTCCCCGACGACCTGGCGTGACGCGCGGGCCGACGTTCGTCCGCCCTTCACCGGCGGTACGCACGCGCCCCCTTGGCGCGGCAGGGAAAAGGCGGGACTCTGAACTCCCTTTCCCCCCACAGCCGTCGGGCTGCACCCGGACCCCCAGGAGGACCCGGTGTCGTCGCGTACCGCCCGTACCCGCCGCAGGAGATGGCTCACCGCTCCGCTCGGCGCCCTCGCCCTCGTCGTCGCCTTCCCCGCCACCGCCTTCGCCGCACCGCCGCCGGGACTGCCCGGCAACGCCGACAGCCTGGAGCGGGCCTACCAGCCCGCCTTCGACTACGACACCGACGGCTGCTACCCCACGCCGGCGATCGGCTCCGACGGCACGGTCAACGGCGGGCTCAATCCGACCGGAGCCCTCGACGGCAACTGCCGGGACGCCTCCGACCTGGAGAACACCAACAGCTACTCGCGCGCCAAGTGCGACCACGGCTGGTGCGCCTACCTGTACGGCCTCTACTTCGAGAAGGACCAGGCGCTGCCCGGCAGTTCCCTCGGCGGGCACCGGCACGACTGGGAACACGTCGTGGTGTGGGTGCGGGACGGCACCGTCGCGTACGTGTCGACCTCGAACCACGGCTCGTTCAGCGTGCACGCGCGGTCGGCGGTCCGCTTCGACGGCGCGCACCCGAAGATCGTCTACCACAAGGACGGCATCGGCACCCACTGCTTCCGCCTCGCCGGCGCGGGCGACGAGCCGCCGGAGAACCACCGGGGCAGCTGGCAGTACCCGGCCCTGGTGGGCTGGAAGGGGTATCCGGCCGGGCTGCGCGAGAAGCTGAGCGCGTACGACTTCGGCAGCGCCCACTTCGGCCTGAAGGACGGCAGCTTCGCCTCCCACCTGGCGGCGGCCGAGCCCCCGGGCCTCCCCTTCGACCCCTACGCCTGACGGGACGAGGGGCAGTCGGGCGAACCGCGCGGCCCGCACGCCCCCGGGGGCACTATCGTGTCCGCATGTCCGCCCCCGAACTGATCCGCATCGTCTCCCGCGACTCCCCGATGGCCCTCGCTCAGGTCGAGCGCGTGCGGGCCGAGTTGGCGGCCCTCCACCCCGGCGTGCGCACCGAGGTCGTACCGGTGAAGACCACCGGCGACAAGTGGCTCGGCGACCTGTCGCAGGTGGAGGGCAAGGGCGCCTTCACCAAGGAGGTCGACGCCGCCCTGCTGTCGGGCGAGGCCGACCTCGCGGTGCACTGCGTCAAGGACGTGCCCGCCGACCGGCCCCTCCCGGCCGGCACGGTGTTCGCCGCGTTCCTGAAGCGGGACGACATCCGCGACGCCCTCGTCCACCCGGACGGGCTCACCCTGGACGAGCTTCCGGACGGCACCCGCGTGGGCACCTCCTCGGTGCGCCGGGTCGCCCAACTGGCCGCCACCCATCCGCACCTGACGTGCGTTCCGTTCCGCGGCAACGCCAACCGGCGGCTGGCGAAGCTGGCCGCCGGCGAGGCGGACGCCCTGCTGCTCGCGGTCTCCGGCCTGGAGCGCATCGGCCGCACCGACGTGATCAGCGAGGTCCTGTCCACGGAGACGATGATGCCGCCGATCGGCGCGGGCATCCTCGCCCTCCAGTGCCGCGAGGACGACGCCGAGCTGATCGACGCGGTCAGCGGCCTCGGCGATCCGGACACCCACCGGGAGGTCACGGCGGAGCGGATGTTCCTGCACGTGCTCCAGGGGCACTGCAACAGCCCGATCGCCGGATACGCCCGGGTGGACCGGAGCGGGGAACTCGCCCTGCGGGCCTGCGTGTTCACTCCGGACGGCAAGGTACGGCTGAACGCCCACGAGTGGGCGGGCCGGCTCGACCCGGCCACGCTCGGCACGTCGGTCGCGGTGGCGCTGCTGCGTCAGGGCGCCCGGGAGGTCATCGACGGCATCGCACACTGAGGCGCCGCCGCGCGGCGGATCAGGCGGTGCCCTCCTCCGCCTGGCCCCGCAGGAAGGCGCTCACCTGGTGCGCCAGGCCGTCGTCGCGGACCGCGCCCGACAGGGCCCCGGTGGCCGGCTCGTGCAGCCCGAGGCCGCCGGTCCACAGCCGGCGGTCGGCCCACTCCTCGTCCACCCGCAGCTGCACCTGGACGTCCACCTGGGACAGGCTCGCCTCGGGACCGGCCGCGTAGAGGACGGCGGTGGCCCGGCGCAGCGGGTGGACGTCGAAGCCCTCGACGAACTGCGAGTTGCGCCAGTCGAGGAAGGCGCCCTCGCCGTCGGGACCGGTCCGCACGTCGATCTGACCGTCCTCCAGGTGGACGCAGAAGGGCCGGCCGCCCCGGTTCTCGACGGTCACCCGGACGCTGAAGTACGTCAGACCCTCCGCGGCGTCGTCGCGGCCACGCGGCGGCTCGGCCGCCTCCAGACGGTGGACGCGGACCCGCAGACCGGCATGTTCCTCGTACTCCTGCCAGTCCCCGACCACGTTCGGCTCGTACACAGCGCACCTCTCGACTTCCCGAAGCTGCTTCCTATCCGTGTGCTCAGTGCACTGTCAAATGAGCGGAATGCGCCGTGGCCAGGGCCTTCGCCCTCTTTGATCGATGATCAAGCGCTGCGCAGGAACTATCCGCCGCGCGTCCGCCGGACGATCACAGCGAGCGTGCCGCACATCACGTTCCGCACCGGCACCGTTCCGGTGACCGCGGACGGGGCCGTTCGGGCGAGCGTTCTACGCCCACAAGGCTTAATGTCCCTATATATGAGGAGTTGTTTTGGAATCGGACCGGTAGGGAAAGCCCCTGTCAGTGCTTCGGACAGGAGGCACGTCCGAGGGTTCCGGCGCGTCCGGCACCCCGGTGTTCTGTCCACCCGGCACTCCTGCTGAGGGAGGTGCGCACGCATGCGTATCGCCAGCAGAACCAAGCCCCACCCCCACGACGACGCGCCCGACACGGCCGCCGCGTTCGAACGGCTCGCGGCACTGCCCGACGACGGCCCGGAACGCAAGGCGCTGCGGGACGAACTGATCCAGGTCTGGCTGCCCATGGCCGAGCGGATCGCCGTCCGCTTCCGCGGACGGGGCGAGAGCCTGGACGATCTCTACCAGGTGGCGGCCCTCGGACTGGTCAAGGCCGTCGACCACTACGACCCCGGACGCGGTCACGCCTTCGAGGCCTACGCCGTACCCACCGTCACCGGTGAGATCAAGCGGCACTTCCGCGACCACATGTGGACGCTGCACGTGCCGCGCCGCATCCAGGACCTGCGCAACCGGGTGCGCCGCGCCACGAAGGAGCTGGCGCAGACCACGCCGGGGCGTGCCCCCACGATCGAGGAGATCGCCGAGCACGCGCACCTGACCACGGTGGAGGTCCGCACCGGCATGGAGGCACTGGAGTGCTTCTCCGCCCTCTCGCTGGAGGCGGAGATGCCGGGCACCGACGGGTACGCCCTCGGGGACGCCCTGGGCGGTCCCGACCCGGCCTTCGACACCGTCGTCGACCGGGTGGCCGTCCGTCCCTGCCTGGAGGCGCTGCCCGAACGCGAGCGCACCATTCTCTACCTGCGCTTCTTCGGCGGTATGACGCAGAGCCGCATAGCGCAGCAGCTCGGCATCTCGCAGATGCACGTCTCGCGGCTGCTCAGCGGCTGCTTCGACCGGATCCGCGAGGAGATCCTCGCGGAGGCACGCTGATCCCGGCACGCGCCCCGGCGCGTCCTCACCGCTGTGGCGGAGCGCCGGGGATCTGCGTCGGGGCGTGACGGTCCAGGGCCTCCTCCAGGGCGATCCGGATCTCCGCCGGCATCACTCCCGTGCGCCCCCAGATGAGGATCAGTTCGGCCACGCTGCGCAGTTTGATGTTCGTATGCTGGGAAACTTCCTTCAGTACGGCCCATCCCTCGTCCGGCGTCACCCGGCCGAGCACGACGACCATCCCGATGGCCTGGTCGACGACGGCGTGCGAGACGACCGCCTCCTTCAGCTGCCGGATCTGCTCCTGCAGCCGGGATATCTGGTCCGGGCCCCCGTCCGTGGGCATGGTCACCTCCGGATCCGGCGTGTCACCGCCGCTCGTGCCGCGCGGTACCGCTCCGACGCCTCCATCGTCGTCACATGTGCCACCCCGCGCCACTGGGCCGTGCGGGGCGCACCCGCCACCGTTTCGGCGGCGCCGCCGGGGTACTCGACAGGCGCCCCCCGCCGTTCCGGTCGGACACTGGTGTGGAACCGGTGACCGCCGGTGCACGAGACCAGGACGCGACTGCCATGAACCACGACATGCCCTCCCCCGCCGGTACGGACAGCATCGTCTCGACCCGATCCGTGTACGGGGCCCCGTGCTGGGTGAGTCTGACCAGCCGCGATCTCCAGGCCACCGAGGACTTCTACTCCGCCGTGCTGGGCTGGCGGTGGCGGCCGGCGAAGCTCGGCGAGCCCTTCCGGATCGCCCTGGCCGACGGGGTGCCGGTCGCCGGGATCGCCGCGGTCGCCGGGATGTGGCAGATGGCGGTGGCGTGGACGCCGTACTTCGCCGTGCGCAGCGCGGACGACGCCGTGTCGCGGGCGGCCGAACGCGGCGGCACGGCCGCGGTCGGGCCGATCTCCCTGCCGCCCGGCCGGGCGGCGCTGCTCGCCGACCGGGACGGTGCGACCTTCGGGATCTGGGAGGGCGAGCTGTTCTCGGACTGGGACACCTGGCGCACCTCGCGTCCCGCCTTCATCCGGTTGCACACGCGTGACGCGTTCGACGCCGCCATCTTCTACGGCGAGGTCTTCGACTGGGCGTCCGGCAGCGGATGCTGCGAGGTCCAGTACGAGGGCGACGAGGTGGTGCTGCGCAATCAGGGTGACGTCGTGGCGCGCATCGAGTCGGGCGCTCTGGAGGCGGCCCCCGACCCCGCGATCCGGCCGCACTGGCAGGTGCACTTCGCGGTCGGCGACGTCGCCGCCTGTGCCCGCGCCGCCGAGCGGCACGGCGGCAGCGTGCTGTCGCTGGGCGACGAGGAGGCCGTGCTCCGGGACGCCGACGGCGCGCAGTTCACGGTGACCGCGCGCCGCCTCGGACACTGATCACCGACTCACCGACTCACCGACTCTCCGGCTCACCGGCCGGTGCGGGACGGGCGGGAGAGCAGGACCAGACTGCGTGACTCGACGGTCAGCGCCGTGCCCGCCTTGCACTCCGCCTCGTCGGGGACGCCTTCCGGGTCGGCGGTGTCGATCAGTGCCGCCCAGCGTTCGCCGTAGGCGGCGCCGGGCAGCCGGAAGCGGGCGGGCTCCCAGTGGCTGTTGAGCAGCAGCAGGAAGGAGTCGTCGACGACGGGCCTGCCGCACGGGTCGGGTTCGGCGATGGCGTCGCCGTTGAGGAAGACGGCGACGGCGTGGGCGTCGGAGCGCTGCCAGTCGTCGTCGGTCATCTCCCTCGCGTCCGGCAGCAGCCACACCAGGTCGGGCAGCGGCTGGTCCGCGTTCGTCACCGTCTCGCCGCGGAAGTAGCGGCGCCGGCGCAGGACGGGGTGGTCGGCGCGCAGCGCGATGACGCGCCGGGCGAAGTCCAGCAGGGCGCGCTGCTCCTTCCCCAGCCGCCAGTCGATCCAGGAGATCTCGTTGTCCTGGCAGTAGGCGTTGTTGTTGCCCCGCTGGGTGCGGCCCAGCTCGTCGCCGTGGCAGAGCATGGGGATGCCCTGCGAGAGCAGGAGCGTGGCCAGGAAGTTGCGCTGCTGGCGGCCGCGCAGCTCGCGTACGGCGGGGTCCTTCGTCCGCCCCTCGGCACCGCAGTTCCAGGACCGGTTGTGGCTCTCGCCGTCCTGGTTGTCCTCGCCGTTGGCCTCGTTGTGCTTGTCGTTGTACGAGACGAGGTCGCGCAGGGTGAAACCGTCGTGCGCGGTGACGAAGTTGACGCTGGCGCGGGGGCGGCGCCGGCTGTGCTGGTACAGGTCGGAGGAGCCGGTCAGCCGGGACGCGAACTCGCCGAGCGTGTGCTCCTCGCCGCGCCAGAAGTCCCGTACCGCGTCCCGGTACATGCCGTTCCACTCCGACCACAGCTGCGGGAAGTTGCCCACCTGGTAGCCGCCCTCGCCGAGGTCCCAGGGCTCGGCGATCAGTTTGACGCGGCTGATCACCGGGTCCTGTTGGATGAGGTCGAAGAACGCCGAGAGCCGGTCCACCTCGTGGAACTGCCGGGCGAGCGTGGCCGCGAGGTCGAAGCGGAAGCCGTCGACGTGCATCTCGGTGACCCAGTACCGCAGCGAGTCCATGATCAGCTGGAGCACGTAGGGGTGGCGCATCAGCAGGCTGTTGCCGGTGCCGGTGGTGTCGTAGTAGTGCTGCCAGTCGCCGTCCACCAGCCGGTAGTACGAGGCGTTGTCGATGCCGCGGAAGGAGAGGGTGGGGCCCTTCTCGTTGCCCTCGGCGGTGTGGTTGTAGACCACGTCGAGGATGACCTCGAGGCCGGCCGCGTGCAGGGTCTTGACCATCGACTTGAACTCGGTGACCTGCTGCCCGCGGGTGCCGAGGGCGGCGTAGCCGTTGTGCGGCGCGAAGAAGCCGATGGTGTTGTAGCCCCAGTAGTTGGACAGGCCCCGGTCGGTCAGGACGCCGTCGTGCACGAACTGGTGCACCGGCATGAGCTCGACGGCGGTCACGCCGAGGGAGGTCAGGTGGTCCACGACCGCCGGGTGCGCCAACCCGGCGTAGGTGCCGCGCAGTTCGTCCGGCACGTCGGGATGGGTCCGGCTCATGCCGCGGACGTGGGCCTCGTAGATCACGGTCTCCGAGTACGGGCGCCGCGGCGGGCGGTCGTCGCCCCAGTCGAAGAAGGGGTCGGTGACCACGCCGAGCATGGTGTGCCCGGCGCTGTCCGCCGGGTCGGGTCTGCCGTGGGCGCGTTCGAAGAGGGAGGGGTGGTTGTCCACCATCCCGTCCACCGCCCGCGTGTACGGGTCGAGGAGCAGCTTCGCCGGGTTGCAGCGGTGGCCGACGGACGGGGCCCACGGGCCGTGGACCCGGTAGCCGTAGCGCTGTCCCGGGCCGACGCCGGGCAGGTAGCAGTGCCAGACGAAGCCGTCGACGTCCGGCATCCGGATGCTGCTGTGGGTGCCGTCCTCGTCGACGAGGACGAGGTCGACGCGTTCGGCGACCTCGCTGAACAGCGCGAAGTTGGTGCCCTGACCGTCGTACGACGCCCCCAGCGGACAGGGGTGCCCGCTCCACACGGGCGACCCCTTCCAGTTCGGCCTCGCCCGGGTCACCGGGCCCCCTCCAGGACGCCGTGGGTGGTACTGACCGGGCTGGCCACCCGGCCCACCGGCATGATCTCTCGCGGCACTTCCAGCCCCTCCTGGGTGATCGGCTCGGGCGCCGTCGGCACCAGCGGTACGCGTTCGCCGGCACGGGCGCGCTGCGAGAACCAGATGACCTTCGCGCCCGTCTCGGTGGCGCAGCAGCCCCAGCCGTCGCTGTTGGCGGCGAGGTGCTGCAGACAGGTGCGCAGGTCCTGGTCGGGACGGAGCGCGTGGTCGTTGCCCCCTACCGCCGTGATGAGGTGGTGGCGGTTCCACCACATCTCGATCGACGTGTTCTTGTCGCTCGCGTGCTCGTCGATCGCCAGCAGCAGCATCTCGGCGCCCGAGCAGACGGGTTCGACGAGGTTCTCCAGATCCCAGAACCTGAGGTGAGCGGCCAGGATGCGCCTGACCTGTCCGACCCGTTCCGGGCTGACTTCCACGTCGAGGTGGTAGTAGCAGGGCACTGCGGTCTTCATCGTCGTGGCTCCTCACCGCGAAAGCTCGCGCTTCTCCGTCCCTCGGTGGACGGACTCCCCGTACACGAAGCGTGAGCACTGGTCGCTTCTGAGTCACTCCAGAGTGAGAGCAGTAGTCCATTCGTGCAACACGAGCGGCGGATGTCCGAATTGTGGTGGAAAAATCAGTTGAAGATCCAACAAGACGGGATGTCACAGTCCGTGCACCATGTGTGAAGAATTGGATCGTCCGTACCGGACCGTCACGGAAGGTGACCGGCCATGCTGCTTCCTGCGAAGACAGAAGTCGCCCGGCAGCTGCGGCGTTACCGCGCCTGGGAACGGATGATGCTCGCGTCCCCCGCGGACGTGCGGGTCCGGGCCACCTTCGAGGACTCCGGATACACCCTCTGCGTGCTCATGGGGAAGCGGTGCGCGCGCGAGGCGGCGGACGCCGCCGAACGGTACCTGCGGACGACCCTGGTCACCTACTTGCAGGAGCAGAACGAGCGGCCCCTCACCACCCGGCCGGCCCGGCGTGGCCCGCCGGCGGTGGACCGGCTCTCCCCGTCGGGGCGGAAGACCCCCTCCGGCGCAGCTTGACCCATCCGGCCGGGCCCCGAGCCCGGCCTCGAGCACGGCGGAGGTGAGAACGGATGAGCGCGACCGCGACGATCGGACGCATCCCGGTGCGGGACGTCCACCCGGTGGTGGATTGCGGCAGACGCCCGGCGAAGGCGGTGGCGGGGGAGACGTTCGAGGTCACCGCGTCCGTGTTCCGCGAGGGACACGACGCGGTGGCCGCCAACGTCGTGCTGAAGGACCCCGAGGGCCGGCCCGGCCCGTGGACGCCGATGCGGGAGCTGGCCCCGGGCAGCGACCGCTGGGGCGCCGAGGTCACCCCGGGCGCGCCGGGCCGGTGGACCTACCGGGTGGAGGCCTGGAGCGATCCGGTCGCCACCTGGAAGCACCAGGCACGGATCAAGATCCCGGCGGGCATCGACACCGGTCTGGTCCTGGAGGAAGGGGCCGAGCTGTACCGGCGCGCCGCCTCGGGCGTCCCGAAGAACTCCGGGCGTGCCGTGGTGCTGGCGGCCGCGGCGGTGCTGCGCGACGACACGCTGCCGGTGGCCACCCGGCTGGCGGGGGCGTTGACGCCGGAGGTGGACGCGGTGCTGGCCCGGCATCCGCTGCGGGAGCTGGTCACCACCTCCGACCCGCTGCCCCTGCTGGTCGAGCGGGAACGTGCCCTGTACGGCTCCTGGTACGAGTTCTTCCCCCGCTCCGAGGGCACCGCCGACCGGCCCCACGGCACCTTCGACACCGCCGC